>CAVQTW010000021.1:0-388993 GCA_963716705.1 uncultured Alphaproteobacteria bacterium | reverse complement strand
AAATAGTAGAAATGAAAACAATCTTCCGCCTGCCCCGCCCAACGGGGTCACCCCGCCCAAAATCGGCGGGGCAGGTGAGACTGAATTTGATTGAAATGCTATGCTAAAATTCAGGTACAAATGATGGAGCAAGGCGGCATCGGGCCGCCATTGCGACATGCTGAGCGCAAGGGCGTGAAGCAAACCAATCTCCGCCTGCCCCGCCTAACGGGGTCACCCCGCAACAAAGCGGGGCACCCCCTTGACGGGGGCAGGTGTGGGGGATGTTGCCATAAAGACCTGACAGGTTTTAGCCCCACCGCTCAGTTACGGGATGCTGCGCAAAAAACCTGTCAGGTCTCCTGCCACAAAGGCGGCTTCGTGCCGCGATTGCGACATGCTGAGCCCTTCGGCAGGCTCAGAACGAAGCAAAACAATCCCCGTCAAAGAACGAAGGGGCAAGCGAGCGGAATTTGGGGGAGGAGAACACAAAGTACATATGAATTCTAGAAGTTCAATTCAACACAAAGTTGTCTCTCCCCCCCATTACCCCCCTTTCATCCCCCCATTTTCGCTGAACTGCGCGAAAATGGGGGGACAGAGGGGGGCCGGGGCGCAAATGGGGGAGCACGGAGGGGGCAAAATGCCGCGATCTCACCAGAGTAACCCCGACCGCCCTGGCGGGCGGTGCCAGGGAGAGCGCAAAGTTCGCCAAGAAAAACGGATCTGCTTTGCGTTCTTCGCGGGCTTGGCGGTTGAATCTCTTGGCGAAAACTCACCTGCACTCAACAGGGAGACTACTGTGCTTTGGAAGATAAGTAAAACAGTTTGCCAGAGAAAAGGAATGCCCTACCCTATAAGGGTACAATCACCCCAGACGATGAAACCGAGGTGAATAAATCATGGAATATTCAGAATTGATCGCAGCACGTTACAGCGTAAGAGCCTATCGGCCTGACCCGGTCGAAGATGAAAAGTTGCAGGCTGTCCTGGAAGCGGCGCGCCTGGCGCCAACCGCGGCCAACCGGCAGCCTTTCCAACTGGTTGTGATGCACACTCCCGCTGGACGTGAAAATGAGATCGGAAAGATTTATCGCAAAGCGTGGTTCGTCCAGGCGCCGCTAGTGATTGGCGTGTGCGCGCTTTCTTCCCTGGCCTGGGTGCGGGAAAGCGACCGCTTCAATGCGCGCCTGATCGACGCGGCCATTGTGGCCGACCACCTGATACTAGAAGCAGCTAACCAGGGATTGGGTACCTGCTGGGTCGCAGCCTTCAACGTGGAAGCTGCGCGCAGTGTGATGGGACTCCCCGATGAAGCCGAGCCGGTCATCTTCACGCCGCTTGGCTATCCGGCCGACCAGCCTGGCCCTAAAAAACGCAAAACCCTGGGTGAACTGGTGCGCTACGAACACTGGTAATATGTCACAACCCCGCCTGCTTTCGGCGGGGTTGTGAGGTGAACTTCGACAGGCTCAGTGTAAACCCCGCGACGAAGCATTCCCTTGTTACAAGAAGGTTGCTTCGTCGTTTCACTCCTCGCAACGACAGGAAAGTTATTGTGCGCTCCTCTCGAAGCCCAACTCCAATCCGCGGAGGAGGGGCGGGGTCGCTTGCGTGCCAGCGCCGCATGTCTGTCAAACTCTTGTGGAGACATGTCAGGGCAATCGCATTTCAATCGTTTTGGCGGGCTGAAGCCCTGCCTCAGCGCGTGGAAGCCCTTCGGGCTGGCATATTTTAGCCCCGTAGGGGCTTGCATGAGCTACGTTAGGGCTTTCGCCCGAAACGAAACCGCAATTCCTTTTCGACGCACTGCCCCCGTGGAAAAAACTTGCCGTTGTAGATGGATTGAAAGAAACTGTCAAAACACTGGCGATAAGCGAAATCAAACAGCGTCACCCCAACGCAACGCCGCAGGACATTCATCATATGCTGGCAGAACTCATGCTCGGCGCGGAACTGGCGCGAAAGGTGTATGGTCATGCAAGGTGACGCAGTCCATGTAACCCTGCTTGTCACGCAAACGCTCGAACGGCTTGGCGTGCTGAAAACGTGCGCAGGTGAACTTGAGCTGGATTATTTGCGACAGTGGGCAAAAGAATTGAAAGTGGAAGACCTGCTGGAACGCATACTCAAAGAAGCTTGATTTCTGTTATTGAATTTACTGCAAACTATGAAGAACTGATGTTACACACCGTCCCGAAGGTTTGGATAAGGAGGCACGCTTAGAACTGCAAGAACCTTCGGGGTGTTCTGCGTAAGGCGAGTTAATAAAAAAGCCAGTCATCGTGACTGGCTTTTTAGTATATTATGGACCGTCCCGTAGGTTCGAACTACTCACCCCGACTTTTGAATCCTCGCGGTGTTCGGCGCGCTCGGCGCGCTGGCCACGCTGCGCGGACCGGGGGTGCTGCCCGGCGCGCAGCACGTGCTGCGCCTGCCCATCTCGGGCTTCATCTCCGAGGACCGGCGGATGCTGGAGGCGTCTGGAGGCCGCGTCGAAGGACAATGCCGTGCGCGCCCTGGTCGTTGCCATCGACAGCCCCGGCGGCACCATGGCCGGCGGCAAGTCCCTGCATGCCGCGCTGCTGCGCTTCGCCGAGCACAAGCCGGTGGTGGCGGTCATGGGCGCGACCGCGGCCTCGGCCGGCTACATGGTGGCGCTGCCGGCGCATCGCGTGCTGGCGCGCGATGCCACCGTGACCGGCTCAATCGGCGTTGTTGCTGCAATCCTTCAACCTGGCGGAACTGATGGAGCGCGCGGGCGTGCAGGCGCAGATCATCGCCTCCGGCCCGCTCAAGGACCAGCCGAGCCCGTTCCGGCCCCTCACCGAGGAAGGCCGCGTCGCGCTGGAAAGCGTCGTCCAGGACCTGCACGCGCAATTCGTCGCCATGGTCGCGGCCGGACGGCGGATGGAACCCGCTCGCGCCCGCGCCCTGGCCGATGGGCGTGTCTTCACCGGCCGTCAGGCACTGGCGGCGGGCCTGGTGGACGCCATCGGCGGCGAGCGCGAGGCCCGCGCCTGGCTCGCCGCAGAACGCCAGGTCCCCGAGGCGCTGCCCATCCGCGACGTGCAGACCCGCGGCACCGCCGAGCGCCTTTTCGTCCTCCGCCACCGAAAGCGTGATGAAAACCCTTTTGACGGAATGGCTTGGCGTTGACGCCCCCCGCGCCGTTTGGCAGCCTTCGCGTTAGGGCGTGGACATCATCCGTGGAGCGCTCCGGGCCGGATGCGGCCGCGCCCAGGGGAAGGCCAGCCATGACGAAGTCCGAATTGATCGCTCATCTCGCAGGGGCCAACCCGCATCTGCGACAGCCCGACGTGGAACTGATCGTGACCACCATCTTCGACGAGATCACCGCTGCCCTTGCGCGCGGGGACCGGGTGGAACTGCGCGGCTTCGGCGCCTTCTCGACCAAGGCGCGCGACCCGCGCACCGGGCGCAACCCGCGCACCGGGGAGGCGGTGGACGTCTCGGCCAAGTCCGTGCCGTATTTCAAGCCGGGCAAGGAATTGCGCGAACGCATCAACAAGCCCGGACCCGCCGTGCCGCAGCGCGTGCCGGCGCGGGTCTCGGCCTGACCGCGCCGGGGCGCATGCGCTGGCTCCTGTTCATGCCGCTGGCGGTGGTGGTGGTGCTGTTCGCCCTGTCCAACCGGCAGGTGGTGGAGATGCGGCTGTGGCCGCTCGATATCGCCTGGGCCACGCCGCTGGCGATCGCCGTGCTGGTGCCCTGCGCCCTGGCCTTCCTGCTGGGCGCGGCGATCGTGTGGCTGTCGGACCTGCCCTCGCGCCGCCGTGGCTGGACCGCGCAGCGCCGCGCCGCCGTGCTGCAGCGCGAGATCGAACGCCTGCACGCGCTGGAGAAGGCCGCCGCCGCCGACCGCCTGGCCGGGTCCGCATGATGATCGGCAGGCCCACGGGCGGGGCGGCACGGCTCATTCCCGCGCTCGATACCGGCAACCTTGCGCGGGCGGAGGCGATGGCCGGCGCCCTCGCGCCGCATTGCGGGCTGCTGAAGGTGGGGCTGGAACTGTTCTGCGCCGCGGGGGCGCCGGCGGTGGCGGCCATCGCGCGGCACGCGCCGGTGTTCCTCGACGTGAAGCTGCACGATATCCCGAACACCGTGGCCGGCGCGCTGCGCTCCCTGCTGCCGCTGCGCCCGGCCATGGTCACGCTGCACGCCGCCGGCGGCCCGGCGATGATCGCCGCCGCGCGCGCGCAGGCGGAGACGGCCGGGCAGGACCGCCCGCTGCTGCTGGCCGTGACGGTACTGACCAGCATCGACGCGGCCGCGCTGGCGGCGACCGGCGTGGCGGATGCGCCCTCCGCCCAGGTGCTGCGCCTGGCGCGCCTCGCGCTCGATGCCGGGGCCGATGGCCTGGTGTGCAGCCCGCAGGAGGTGGCGATGCTGCGCGCCGAACTGGGCGCGGCACCCGCCCTGGTGGTGCCCGGCGTGCGCCCGGCCGGCAGCGTTGCCGACGACCAGGCGCGCACCGCGACCCCGGCCGAGGCGGTGGCCGCCGGCGCCGACTGGATCGTGGTCGGCCGGCCGATCACCGCCGCGCCCGACCCGGCTGCCGCCGCGGCCGCCATCGCCGCCACGCTGGCGGGCTGAGGCGATGCCCATCGAGGTGAAAATCTGCGGCATCCGCGATGCCGAGGGCATGGATGCGGCGGCGGGCGCGGGGGCGGATTTCATCGGCTTCGTGTTCTTCCCGCCCTCCCCGCGCGCGGTCACGCCGGCGCTGGCGGCAGCACTTTCGGCCCGCCACGCCGGCGGGCCGGCGCGCGTCGGCCTGTTCGTGGACCCCACGGATGAGGAGGTGGCGGCGGTGCTGGAAGCCCTGCCGCTCGATGTGCTGCAGCTGCATGGCGAGGAGACGCCCGAACGCGCCGCCGCGCTGCGCGCGCAGTTCGGCGTGCCGGTGATGAAGGCGCTGGGCGTGGCGGAGGAGGCGGATTTCGCCCCCGTCGCCGCCTTCGCGCCGGTGGTGGACCGCTTCCTGTTCGATGCCCGCCCGCCCCCAGGCGGCCCGCTGCCCGGCGGCAACGCGCAGCCCTTCGAGTGGCGGCTGATGGCTCAGCGCGCCATCCCGCGCCCCTGGCTGCTGGCCGGCGGGCTGACGCCGGGCAATGTGGCGCAGGCGATCCGCGTCGCGGGCGCGCCAGGGGTGGATGTCTCCTCCGGGGTGGAGCGGGCGCGCGGCGTGAAGGACGCAGCACTGGTGCGCGCCTTCGTGCGCGCGGCGAAGGGCTGACGCCAGCAGTCGAACACCTCGCCCCGCGGCATGGCCTTTTCATGCCTTCAGGCGCGTCGTGAGCGAGGCGGGTGGCATGCGTGGGAGGGAAGACTTCGGCTTTCCTCGCCATCGTCGGCGGGCCGCGTTCGCGGCCTCGGCACGCCCCTGCCGCGCGATGATGCTGGACGGGACCACCACCCTCGATACGATGGCGCGCTAGGCCGGGGCGCGCGAAGCCGCCGGCCGGACGGAAACGATGCGCCAAGGGCCGCACCCGGGCACGCGACCGGGGCGACGGCGCATCCCACGGAGGAACGCAAGCCATGCGCCTGCTGTCGCTGCTTCTGACGCTGCTGGTGGCCGCCTGCGCCTCCGGGCCACGGCCGGACCCCTTCACCTTTACCGGCGCCGGCAACCAGCCGATGGCCGCCGAGTTGTGGCTGCCCGAGGGCACCGAGCGCGTGCCGGTGGTGATCCTGTCCCACGACGTGCGGGGCAAGCGCGACGCCCATTTGCAGGCCTACGTCGACGCCATGAAGGGCGCGGGTGCGGCGGTGCTGGTGCTCGACCACTACGGGCCGCGCAGCATCAGCACCAATGGCCCGGCATCGGAGCGCGCCTGGCTGACCTCATTGGATTTCGCACTCGATGCCTATGGCGCGCTGGACCGGCTGGCAGAGCATCCGCGCATCGACCGCCGCCGCGCCGGGCTGGTGGGTTTCGGCGAGGGCGGCGGCGGCGGTGCCATCCTGGCCGCGCATCAATGGGCGCTGGCGGGGCGGCCGGGCAGCGCGGCGCGGTTCCTGGCCTTCGCGGCGGTGGCACCGGAATGTTCCTACCGCGTCGGCAACCGGGCGACCACGCGGGTGCCGATCCTGGTGCTGGTGGGTGACCGCGACAACCGCACCGGCAAGGCCCCCTGCGACGACCTCGCGGGCTTCCTGCGCGCGGCGGGGGCGAACATCACGGTCAATACCTATCGCGGCGCGCGGCACGGCTTCGACGACCCGGCCGGGCCGGTGCGCGCCGACCCGCAGGGCGAGAACATCACCCGCTGCGTCTGGCAGCAGGGGCCGGACGGGCTGTGGCGGGAGCGCGCCTCGGGCGTGACCGGCGCCTCGCTGTTCCGCATCGGCGCGACCGAGGCGTCGGTGGCGGCCTATCTGCGCAGCCGCGGCGCCTGCCGCACGCTCGGCACCGAGACCCAGGGCGATGCCGCGCTGCGCGGCCGCGCGGTGGGCGAGGTGGCGGGCCACATGCAGGCGCATGTCATCAACGCACGGGTGCGCTGAAGGGCCCGCCCCGCCCTCATACCAAGCGCACGAAGTTCCGACCTGCGGCCCGCAGGGCCGAGGCCGCGAAGGCGGCCCGCGGCTCGTGCCGCGCAGCCAAGCCGCGCGGATGCGCGGCGCCCGGCGCCTGAGGGGCACGAAGGTGAAACCTTCGTGCGCTCGGTATCAGTGCATCGGCAGCGCCAGCGGCGAGATCTCATCCCCGCTGCGGCCGCGATAGTCGCGCCCGCGGGCATCGCGCAGCAGCCGCGCCTGGCTCTCGGCCAATATCCCCGCCGCTTCCGTCACATCCAGGCGCGTCGGCCGGCCATCGGCGAAGACCGTCTCGCCGCCCACCAGCACGCGCTTCACCGCGCGGTCGGCGGCGTGGAACAGCAGCGCGCGCAGCGGGTCGCGCGGCGGCGACATCAAGGGGTGCGCGAGGTCCACCAGCACGACATCGGCGGCCGCGCCCTTCTCCAGCCGACCGAGGTCGGGCCGCCCCAGCGCATCGGCGCCCGCCGCCGTCGCGGCATGGAACACGCTGCCCGTATCGGCCGCCGCGATGTCGCGCACCGCGTTGCGCGCCAGGATGATCGCCAGGCGCATCTCCTCGATCAGGTTGTGCGGCGCGCAATCGGTGCCGAAGCCCATGTTCACGCCGCGCGCGCGGTACTTGCCGAAATGCTTGAGGTGCTCGCCATAGCGCGCGAAGGGCGTCGGGCAATGCGCGACCGTCGCGCCATGGTCGGCCACCAGGCCGATATCCTTCGCCGTGTGCCAGCCGATCGAGCTGTGCTCATCGACGAAGATCGCGTGCCCGAGGATGGAGCGCGGCGTCAGCAGCCCGATCGAGGCCGCCCACTGGATCGGCGTGGTGCCGTGGCGGCGGATCATCTCGCGCACCTCCACCACTGCCTGCGCGATGTGCGTGGTGAAGGGCCGCCCGGTCTCGCCGGCATAGGCGATCGATTCGCGCAGCATGTCCTCCTCCACCGTGTCGATCTGGGCGGGGAAGACGATGCCGTGCAGCCGGCCGGAATTGTCGGCCTCGGCCTCCTGCATCACCTTCTTGGCGGCCTCGAACTGGGTGCGCGCGCCCTCCCTGTTCCACATCCAGGTGACGGTCTGCGGCGCCTCCATGCCCCAATGCGCGGCGGCATAGCCCGGGCCCGCCCAGACGCGCAGGCCGCTCTCGCGCATGATCGACAGCCAGGTCGGAAACGGCGGCGAGAGGTCCACCACCGAGGTCACGCCCGCCGACATCAGTTCCGCATAGGCCAGGCGCATCGCCGCCGCCTGGCCTTCCTGGTCCAGCCGGAAGGCCTGCAGGCGTTCGAACAGCCCGGTCATCTGCTGCTCGGGCACGCCATGATCCTCGCGCACGCCGCGCGAGGCCGGCTCGGTCGTGGGATGGGTGTGGATGTTCACCAGGCCCGGCATCACCAGCATGCGCCGCCCGTCCACCACCTCGGCGCCCTCGGGCGCCGGCGCATCGGGGTCGTGCCGCGCGATGGCGGCGATGCGCCCGTCCTGCAGCAGGATGTCCATCCCGCGCGCATAGGCGTGGCCGCGCGCGGCGGCGTCCCACACGACCGCCCAGGCGGCGTCGCGGATCAGCACTGGTGTCGGCATGGCTCCCTCCTTCGCCCGGTCCCGTCCGGGGGAAGACATGCTGGCATGAAGGCCCGCCGCCGCGCGAGGGGCCGCCTCAGCGCGCGCGGTTCGCGTAGTCCCAGGTGCTGAAGGAGAAATCCTGCTGCGGGCGCGCCTGCAGGTGGCAGGTGAAGCAGGCCGTCAGCGGCCCCTCCATCCGCGCGCCGGTCTGCGCGTTGAAGCGGGCGTATTCCCACTCGCCGTTGCGCAGGTCGGGACCGTAGCCCTCGCCCCAGCCGCGCTCCTTCTGCTGCGCCGCGATGGCGATGAAGGCGGGCTCCGGGATCATCCGCCCGTTGCCGTCGAGCAGCGGGTTGCCTTGGGCATCGAGCCGCGCGCGCTGGTCGGCCATGATGGCCAGCGTGCCATAGGGCAGCGGCTGGCCCGGCCGCAGCGCGGCGAAGGCCTCGGGGTTGATGTACAGGTTGCGGATGATCTTGCGGTCGGGCTTGTCCACCGTGGTGTAGCGGATGAAGCGCGTCTGCCAGTCGGCCGGCAGCTCGATGTTGTGCGGGCCGGTGGTATAGGGGCGGGTCTGTGCGATCGCCACGGTCCCGAGGGCCCCCGCGGCGGCCAGGGCGGCGAGCAGGGTGAAGCGACGCATGGGGCACCTCCCGTGTGATGGCGCGAAGCAGGCACCGTGCGCAGGCCGCCATGCAAGCGGATTCGCAACGCGCGCCGTCGCCGCCGCGCCGCGCGCCGTCTATCCTCGGCGCGGAGGAGAACGCCACCCATGACCGCGGACCTGCTGCTCGCCCTGGACCAGGGCACCACCAGCACGCGCACCATCGCCTTCGACACCGCCCTGGCACCGCGCGCCGTGGCGCAGGAGGAACTGCCGCAGCACTTCCCCTCCCCCGGATGGGTCGAGCACGAGCCCGAGGACATCTGGCGCGGCGCGCTCGCCACCCTGCGCGGCGCGCTGGAGCGCGCCGGCGGCGAAGCGCAGCGCGTCGCGGGCATCGGCATCACCAACCAGCGCGAGACCACGCTGCTGTGGGACCGCGCCACCGGCCGCTGCCTGCACCGCGCCATCGTCTGGCAGGACCGCCGCACCGCCGACCACTGCGCCCGCCTGCGCGCCGAGGGGGCCGAGCCGCTGCTGACCGAACGCAGCGGCCTGCTGGCGCGACCCCTATTTCTCCGCCACCAAGCTCGCCTGGATGCTCGACAACATCGCCGGCGCCCGCGCGGCGCGCGGAACGCGGCGCGCTGGCCTTCGGCACGGTGGACACCTTCCTGCTGTGGCGGCTGACCGGCGGGCGCGTGCATGCCACCGACGCCACCAACGCCGCCCGCACCATGCTGTTCGACATCCGCCGCGGCGCCTGGGACGACGAATTGCTGCGCCTGTTCCGCATCCCCGCCTCCCTGTTGCCGGAGGTGCACGACTGCGCCGCCGAATTCGGCACCACCGAGCCCGCGCTGCTGGGCGCGCGCGGTGCCGGTGCGCGGCATGGCCGGCGACCAGCACGCCGCGACCATCGGCCAGGCCTGCTTCGAACCCGGCATGGTGAAGTCCACCTACGGCACCGGCTGCTTCGCGCTGCTGAACACCGGCGACACGCCCGTGGTCTCCCGCAACCGCCTGCTGACCACCATCGCCTACCAGCTGGGCGGGCGGCGCACCTATGCGCTGGAAGGGGCGATCTTCGTGGCCGGCGCCGCGGTGCAATGGCTGCGCGACGGCCTCGGCATCATCGGCGAGGCCGCCGAGGCCGGCCCGCTCGCCGCCCAGGCGGACCCCGAGCAGCGCGTGATCCTGGTGCCGGCCTTCACCGGCCTCGGCGCGCCGCACTGGGATGCCGAAGCGCGTGGCGCGATCTTCGGCCTGACGCGCGGCTCCGGGCCGCGCCGAACTGTGCCGCGCCGCGCTGGAGAGCGTGGCGTTCCAGACCCGCGACCTGCTGGACGCGATGCGCGCCGACTGGCCCGAGGGCGCAGGCCACCGTGCTGCGCGTGGATGGCGGCATGGTCGCCTCGGACTGGACCATGCAGTTCCTGGCCGACGTGCTGGACGCGCCGGTGGACCGCCCCGTGGTGCAGGAAACCACCGCGCTCGGCGCCGCCTGGCTGGCCGGGCTGCAGGCCGGCCTGCAACCCGCGCCCGGCAGCCCGGGGGCGGCGCAATGGCGGCTGGAACGGCGCTTCTCCCCCGGCGCGGGCGCGGCCGAGGCAGCGCGCCGCCACGCCCTGTGGCAGGATGCGGTGCGCAGGACATTGAGCCGCTAGGGTCGTCGCCGAGAGCAACGATTCCAGGCTTTGGATTCAGGGAGCATCTTCACCCGCTCCAGGCGACAAGGATGCACATGGGCGGCTACTGGGCATTGCTGGAACTGGCCGGGGAGGCGGCGCTGCTGCTGTGGGGCCTGCACATGGTCCAGAGCGGCATCATGCGCGCCTATGGCAGCCGGCTGCGCCAGCGCCTGGGCAGCGGCTTGTCCAACCGCCGGCGCGGCTTCGCCGCGGGCCTCGCCGTCACCGCGCTGTTGCAGAGCAGCACGGCCACCGCCTTCATGGTGGCGTCCTTCTGCGCCGGCGGCGCGGTGGCGCTGGTGCCGGGCCTGGCGGCGATGCTGGGTGCCAATGTCGGCACCGCGCTGATCGTGCAGTTGCTGTCCTTCAATGTCTCGGCGCTGTCGCCGCTGCTGATCCTGGGGGGCGTCATCGCCTTCCGCAGCGGCCAGCAATCGCGCCGGCGCGACCTCGGCCGCGCGGCGATCGGCCTCGGCCTCATGCTGCTCTCGCTCGAATTGATGGCGGCGACGATGGCGCCGGTCGAGCAATCCCCCGCGCTGCGCGCCGTGCTCGAGGCGCTGGCCGGCCACCCGCTGCCCAACCTGCTGATCGCGGCCGTGCTGGCCTGGGCGATGCATTCCTCGATCGCCGGCGTGCTGTTCGTGGTCTCGCTGCATGGCAGCGGCGTGGTCACGCCCGAGGGCGCCATCGCCATGGTGGTGGGCGCCAATCTCGGCAGCGCGCTGAACCCGCTGCTGGCCGGCGACCGGTCCGAATGGTCGCGGCTGCGCGTGCCGGCGGGCAATCTGTGCAACCGCCTGCTCGGCGCCGTCGCGGTGATGGCGGCGCTGCCCTGGGTCACCGCGGCGCTGACCTGGCTCGACCCGTCGCCGGGGCGGCTGGTGGCGAACGCGCATCTGACCTTCAACCTGCTGCTGGCGCTGGCCGCGCTGCCGCTGCTGCCCGCCTTCGCCCGCGTGCTGGAACGCCTGCTGCCCGAACGCGCCGCCGCCGACGATCCCGCCGCGCCGCGCTACCTCGATGCCGCAGCCCTCGGCACGCCGCCGGTCGCGCTCGCCAATGCGGAACGCGAGGCGCTGCGCCAGGCCGATGCGCTGGAGGACATGCTGCGCGCCATCGCCACCGGCTTCCGCACCGAGGACCGCGACCTCGGCCGGCGCGTCGCGCAGATGAACGAGGTGGTGGACCGGCTGAACCGTGCCGTGCAGGCCTATCTCGCCGCACTCGGCCCGGACTCCCTCGGCGCGGAGGAACAGCGCCGCGTGGCCGAGATCCGCGCCTTCGCCATGAACATGGAGAGTGCCGGCGACGTGCTGGAGCGCTCCCTGGCGCGCGTCGCCACCAAATGGGCGCGCGACGGCACGGCGCTGGCGCCCGAGATGAAGGCCTCGATCGAGGCGGTGCACGCGCGCGGCCTCGAGCAACTGAGCCTCGCCGTCGCCACCTTCATGCGCGAGGACGAGGCCGCCGCCCGCCGCCTGATCGCCGAGAAGGAACGCATGCGCCTGGAGGAAGCCGAGACGGTGGAGCGCTTCTCCCTCGCCATCGACCCCGCCGCCATCGCCGCGGCCGGGCTGCTGCTGGAGGTGGTGCGCGACCTCAAGCGTGTCGGCGGGCATCTCGCGGCCACCGCGCATCCGCTGCTGGAACGCGTCGGCGCGCTGCGCCCCAGCCGGCTGACCGACGACGGCGACGGGCTGCGCCCGGCATGAGCGATGGCGGGTTCTATGCGCGCCTGGGCGTGCGCCGGATCATCAACGCCTATGGCACCAACACGCGGCTTTCGGGCGGCATGATGGACGCCGAGGTGGTCGCCGCCATGGCGCAGGCGGCGCGCGCCTGCGTCGAGATGCACGACCTCCAGGCCGCCGCCTGCCGCGCCATCGCCGAGGCCACCGGCGCGCAGGCCGGCATCGTCACCTCCGGCGCGGCGGCGGCGCTGATGCTGGGTGCTGCGGCCTGCATGGCGCGGCTCGACCCCGCGGCGATGAACCGCCTGCCGGACAGCACGGGTCTGCCCGACGAATTCATCGTGCTGCGCAGCCAGCGCAACATGTACGACCGCGCGCTGCGCGCCGCCGGCGGGCGCATCGTCGAGGTCGGCATCCCCGACCGGCTCTCGGGCCCCGGCGTGCGCGACGCCAGCGCCGGCGAGGTGGCCGACGCCATCACCGCGCGCACCGCCGCCGTGTTCCACCTGGCCGGCGAGGAGGCCGAGCCGCCGCTGGAGGAGATCATCCGCATCGCCCATGCGCGCGGCGTGCCGGTGCTGGTCGATGCCGCCGCGCAACTGCCGCCGGCGGAGAACCTGCGCCGCTTCATCGCCGCGGGCGCGGACCTGGTCGTGCTTCTCCGGCGGCAAGGCGATCGGCGGGCCGCAGGCCTCGGGCATCCTGGCCGGGCGGGCGCGACCTCGTGGCCAGCGCGCTGGCGCAGATGCTCGACCTCGACCTGCCCGAGGCGCAGTTCGTCGCACCGCCGGAATTCGGCGCGCTCAACCAGCTGCGCTTCCTGCCGCAGCACGGCATCGGGCGCGGCGGCAAGGCGGGCAAGGAGGAGATCGTCGGCCTGATCGTCGCCCTGCAACGCTTCGTCGCCGAGGACCCCGCCGCGCGCACCGCGCGCTGGATGGCGCGGCTGGCGGCGCTGCACGGCGCCGTCCCGCGTGCCACGCTGCTGCCCGATGGCGCGAAGCCCGGCCTGCCGCTGCTGGAACTGCGCTTCGCCGACCGCGCGGCGGCGGCACGCGCCGATGCGGCGCTGCGCGGGCGCGACCCCGCGGTGCATCTCGATGCCTCGCGCATCCGCCGCGGCGTGCTGGCGGTGAACCCGATCGCGCTCGACGATGCCGACCTGCCCCTGCTCGCCGCCGCGCTGAGGGAATGCTGCGCATGAACGACGTGTTCCTGGTGGGCAATGCCTCCGGCTTCTCCGGCGACCGCATCGATGCCGCGGCGCCGGTGGTGCGCACGCTGGTGCGCCGCGGCCTGCCCGCCGCGCTGTTCTTCGAATGCCTGGCGGAACGCACCATCGCGCTCGCGCAGATCGAGAAGCGCCGCGACCCCGATGCCGGCTACGAGCCGATGCTCGAACGCCTGCTGGAACCCGTGCTGGCCGATTGCGCGGGCGCGGGCATCCCGATCCTGGGCAATTTCGGCGCGGCGAATCCGATGGCGGCGGCGCGCTGCATCGCGCAGCTCGCGCGCCGGCTCGGCCTGCCCGGGCTGCGCATCGCCGTCGTCACCGGCGATGACGTCTCCGACAGCGTCGATCTCGCCACGCTCGATGTCGCATGAAGCCGATGCCGGGCTCGACATGTCGGCCTGGAGCCTGGTGTCCGCCAATGCCTATATCGGCGCGGAACCGCTCGCCCAGGCGCTGGCCATGGGCGCGCAGGTGGTGGTGGCCGGGCGCACCTCGGACCCCTCGCTCGCCATCGCGCCGCTGATGCATCATTTCGGCTGGGCGGCGGATGACTGGCAGAACCTGGCCGTGGGCGCGGCCTGCGGCCACCTGCTGGAATGCGGCGCGCAGCTGACCGGCGGCGTGTTCTGGGACCCCGGCTTCAAGGACATCCCGGACCCCGCGAATATCGGCTTCCCCATCGCCGAGGTCGGGCGCGATGGCGCGCTGCTGGTCACCAAGGCCGAGGACACCGGCGGCCTGGTGGACCTGCGCAGCGTGAAGGAGCAGCTGCTGTACGAACTGCACGACCCGCGCGCCTATCTCACGCCCGACGTCACCATGGACATCACCGGCGTCACGCTGGAACAGCAGGGCCGCGACCGCGTCGCGCTGCACGGCGTGCGCGGCCATGCGCGGCCCGAGCGGCTGAAGGTGACGGCCTGCTACGAAGGCTCCTGGCTCGGCGAGGGCGAGGTCTCGGTCGCCGGCCCCAACGCGCTGGCGCGTGCGCGCGCCACCGCCGACGTGCTGCTCGCGCGCGTGAAGCAGCGCGGACTGGCGCGCCGCGCGCGGGCGGACCTGATCGGCGTGGGCGCCGTGCATGATTCCGACGCCGGCGCGCTGTGGCGCACGCATGAAGGCCCCGAACCGCCCGACATCCGCATCCGCCTGGCGGTCGAGAGCACCATCGCGCGACGATGCCGACCAGGCGGCGCGCGAGGTGCTGGCCCTGCTGTGCTGCGGCGTCGCCGGCACCTCGGGCGCGCGCTGGCGCGTCACGCCGCGCATCCTCACCCGCTCCTTCCTGGTGCCGCGGGAGATGGTGCCCACCGAGGTCACGCTGCGGGAGGCCCGCGCATGGAACTGACCGAGGTGGAACTGCACGCCGTGGCGCATTAGCCGCGCGGGCGACAAGGGCAACCGCGTGAACCTGTCCCTCATGCCCTACGACCCCGCGCTGTATCCGCTGCTGGCCGAGCAGGTGACGGAGGCGCGCGTGCTCGCGCTGTTCGCCCATCGTGGCGCGACGCGCTGCGTGCGCTACGACCTGCCGCTGATCCACGCCTTCAACTTCGTCATCGACGATGTGCTGGAAGGCGGCGTGAACGGCAGCCTGAACCTGGACGGGCACGGCAAAAGCCTGTCGTTCCGGCTGCTGTCGCTGACCGTCGAGATCCCCGCGCGACCCAAATGATGGTGTCCAGAGGCCTTTCGGCCTCTGGCGGGTGGTCCGGAGGGCAGCGCCCTCCGGTGCCCTCACCCCCCCGCCACGCCCTGCGTATTCACATACAGGCTGAACAGCGACTGCGCCGCCGCCATGAACAGCCGGTTGCGGTACCGCCCGCCGAAGGCGACGTTGGCGCAGCGTTCCGGCAAGTGGATATGCCCGATCGGCGCGCCCGCGTTGTTGAACACGCGCACGCCGTCGAAGGCCGGCGCCATGCCCCAGCCGCACCACAGGTTGCCGTCGATGTCGACGCGGAAGCCGTCGGGCGTCTCGCCGGCTGGCAGGCGATGAAGGTGCGGCGGTTGGCGCAGCGTGCGGCCATCCTCGGTCAGGCTCGTAGGCCAGGATGTTGCGCGGTTCCGCGCGGCTTTCCACGATGTAGAGCACGCTCTCATCCGGGCTGAAGGCGAGGCCGTTGGGGTGGTCGATGTCGTCGGCGACGCAGCGTCACCTCGCCGCTGTCGCCGTCGATGCGATAGACGTTGGTGTGCGGCAGTTCGGCGATGTGCTTCTCGCCCTCGTAGAAGCCGAGGATGCCGAAGGGCGGGTCGGTGAACCAGATCGAGCCGTCGGACTTCACCACCACGTCGTTGGGGCTGTTCAGCCGCTTGCCGTCGTAAGCAGTCGGCCAGCACGGTGATGGAGCCGTCGTATTCGAAGCGGACCACGCGACGCGCCGCCATGCTCGCAGGCGATGAGGCGGCCCTGCCGGTCGCGCGTATGGCCGTTGGCGTTGCCCGAGGGCTTGCGCCAGGCGGAGACCGCGCCGGTCTCCTCCTCCCATTTCAGCACGCGGTTGTTGGGGATGTCGCGACCACAGCAGGTAGCGCCCGTCGCCGAACCACACCGGCCCCTCGCCCCAGCGCGTGCCGTGATGCAGCCGCTCCACGGCCGAGAGCGGCAGGTGGTAGCGCTTGAAGCGACGGGTCGAGTGCCACGATCGCGGGGTCGGGATAGCGCAGGCTCGGCTGCCAGCGTGAATCATCGGTCATGGCGTTCTTCCCTTGCTTGCCGCCAGCATGGCCCGCCGTGCAGCGGCACTCAACCATACGCCGCGGCGCCCCGCGCAACCGCCCGGCACCCGCTCCGGCGGTACAGCCTGCGGTCAGGCGGGAAGTGCGAATTCGGCGCCCGCATAGTGCTCGGGCACCAGGACGCGCCCGGCGACAACCTCCGTCGCCAGCGCCTCGCAGCGCGCGATCAGCGCAGGCGCCACGTCGCGAGCGAAGGCCAGGCGCACCGCCGCCGGCGTCTCGAGCCCGATGCGTGCGTCGCGCCAGTCATCCGCCAGGTGCGCGGCCAGCGCCGCCTCGATGCACCAGCCATTGTCGGCCACCGCGCTGGCAAGGAACAGCTCCTCCTCCGCCGTCCAGTCATGGACATTGCCGATGGCGCGCGCCCCGTTGCGGCGCAGCGCGGCCATCGCGCCAGGCCGTCCGCCATCGAGCATCGCGAACTGCGCCACCGCGCCCGCGTCGCATTGCGCCTGCGTCCAGTGTTCGGCCAGCGTTGGGTCGTGCTGGTTGCCGCAGAAGCCGGTCAGGAATGTCACGCCAGGCGCCGCCCGCGCCAGGCCCGCTGCGAAGGCCGCTCGGCCGCGCAGCCCGGGCGGCACCGGCTCACCCGAAAGATGCGCCACCGGCACGCCATCCGCCCACCACCCCGCCAGCGCACCGGCCAGGAAGGCCGAATGCTCCTGCAGCACCTCGAAGCAGGCGATATTCGGTCCGGCGATCCGCCCCTGCGTCACGGCGAAGCGCGTGGACGGGAACTCGCCCGCCACCGCCGCCACGGGCGCCTCCCCCTGGCCGCCATGGGCGATCACCAGCGCCGCGCCCTCCGCCGCCGCGCGCAGCGCCGCGATGCGCTGCGCGGGCTCGGCGCACCACACTGTCTCGGCGCGTGATGCCCAGGCGGTCGCTCGCGCGCGCCAGCCCCGCCACGCCGGCGGCGTTGAACGCGCCGGCCCCCGGGCGGCCGAAGAATACGGCGCGGATCACCGCGCGGTGATGCCCAGCGCGCGCACCAGCCCGCCGATCTCGCGCACATCCTCGGCGACGAAGGCGGCGAATTCGGCCTGGGTCATCGGCCGCTGGCGGATGCCGTACTGGTCCATCCGATCGCGCAGCGCGGCGGTCTGCAACGCCGCCACCGTCTCGGTGTGCAGCCGCTCCGCCACCGCGGCGGGCAGGCCGGCCGGGCCCGACAGGCCGAGCCAGTTCTCCACCAGCAGCTCGGGCAGGCCGGCCTCGGCGGTGGTGGGCACGTCGGGCGCCATCGGCTCACGCGCGCGGGCGGTCACGGCGAAGGCGCGCAGCCGGCCATCGCGGATGTGGTCGATGTTCTGCGGCAGCGTGTCGAAGGCGAGCGGAATGTTCCCCGCCAGCAAATCCGCCTGCATCGGCGAGGAGCCGCGATAGGGCACATGCGTCAGCCCCGCGCCCGATTGCCGCTCGAACATCGTGCCCGCGATATGCGCGACCGACCCCGCGCCGGAGGAGCCGAAGCCCGGCGGCGCCGGCTGCGCCTTCACCCATTCCACCAGGCCGCGCAGGTCGGTCGCCGGCACCAGGGTGCGGTTGGCCACCACCACCAGCGGCGTGGCACCCAGATAGGCAATGTGCGTGAAGCCCGCGACAGGATCGTAGGCGACATTCGGATAGATCGGCGGCCCCGAGGTGATCGGCGCCGTGTTGGACAGCATCAGCGTGTAGCCATCCGGCGGCTGCTGCGCGACATGCCCGGCGCCGAGCGTGCCGCCAGCGCCCGGCCGGTTGTCCACCACCACCCGCTGGTTCAGCCGCGCCGTCAGCGCCTCGGCCAGAACGCGCGCGACGATGTCCGAGGAGCCACCGGGCGGGAATACCACCACGATGCGGATGGGGCGCGAGGGCCAAGCCTGCGCCTGCGCAGCCATGCTGGTGAAAAGGCAGGCGAGTGCCGCAAATAGCGGCACGATCATGCGTCGCATGGATCAGAATCTCCGAATACCGGTCGGAGCAGTGCAACGATGGTGCCGCGCGCGGCGCCGCCCCTCAGCCGGCCGCGCCCGCCTTGCGCAGCGCCGCGATCCGCGCGGGGTCCAGCCCGGCGCGGGCGAGCATCTCCTCGGTCGCCTCGCCCAGCGCCGGCGCGGCGATGGCGGGCGGCGGCGCGCCATCCACGCGCACCGGCCCGCGCAGCATGCGCACCGGCGCGCCCCCCTCGCGCCGCGCGAAATCCGCCACCGCGCCGCGCTCGGCGACGAAGGGGTTCTCCATCGCCTGCGCCACATCGAGCACCGGCGCGGCCGGCACCACGCCCTGCAGCACGCGCGAGCCATTCGGCCGTGTCGCGGGCCGAGAAGGCCTCGTCCATCAGCCGCGTCAGGTCCTCGCGATGCGCCAGCCGCGCGGCGAAGGTGGCGAAGCGCGGATCGGCGGCCCAGCCGGGATGCCCCAACCGCTCGGCCAGCGGCGGCCAGAACTTCTCCTTGTTGCACATGATGAAGATCCAGCCATCGCGCGTGCGATACAGCTGCGACGGCGTCAGCGAGGGATGCGCGCCGCGCTGCTCGCGCCCCTGCGCATGCCCCGCATTGGCCTGCCAGGCGGCGAGGTAGGTGAGGTTGTGCAGCGCCGTCTCGAACAGGTTCACGTCGAGATCCATGCCGCGCCCCGTCGCGCGCGCGCCCAGCACGCCCGAGACCAGCGCGAAGCCCGCCATCAGCCCGGTCATCATGTCGACCACCGACAGGCCGAAGCGCGTCGGCGGCCCGTCGGGCTCGCCGGTCACCGCGAGATACCCGGCCTCGGCCTGCATCAGGTAGTCGTAGCCCGGCCAGGTGCGGCGCGAGCCCTCCCGCCCATAGGCCGAGAGATGCGCGCAGACGATGGCGCGGGTTGACATCGCGCCAGCGCGGCGTAGGTGACACCGAGCCTGCGCCGGCTGGTCGCCGCGCAGATTGTCGCAGCACCGCATCGGCGCCGCGCACCAGTTCGCGGAAGACCGCCATGCCGCTCGGGATGCTTGAGGTCCAGCGCCACGCTGCGCTTGTTGCGGTTGAAGGCGTGGAAGAAATGCGAATCGCCGGGGCCGAACATGTGCGGCCCGACATGGCGGCCGACATCGCCGCCCTCGCGCGGGTTCTCGATCTTCGATGCACCTCGGCGCCGAGGTCGGCCAGCGCATGGTCCCGAACGGGCCGGCGCCGTACTGCTCCACCGCCAGCACCGTGACACCTTCGAGCGGCGCGGGCATTTCAGCGCGCCGCCAGGGGGCGCGGGGCCGGCCGGCTGTCCTTCGGCGCAGAGCCGTCCATCCCGTTCCGCTCCCGTGGCTGGTGCCGGGGGATGATGCGGGGCGCCCCCGCGCAGCGTCAATCGCGCGGGATGGTCAGCGCGTGCCGTTGCGCGGCGGGGGCGACAGGCTCTCGGTCTGCACCCGCCCCGGCGTGGCCGAAGGGCCCGGCGCGGGGGTGATGACGGCCTGCGGCGCGCTCGACCCCTGCGGCGTCGCCGCCGGTGCCGCCGCCGGCGCTGCGGCCGTGGCCGCGGGCGCACCCTGGGACAGCCGGATCAGCGCCGCACGCAGCGGGTCGCTGCCGGGGTTGTGCGCCTCCATGCCCACCACGACCTGGCGGGCCGAGACATCGCGGCCGAAATAGGCGCGCATGCGCTCGCTGCGCGCCGACATCACGTTGCCATCGAGCGAGACGCCGGCGAACAAGCCGCGCGCGCGCGCCACCGTCACGATGTCCGCACCGACCGCCGCG
This sequence comes from uncultured Alphaproteobacteria bacterium, assembly GCA_963716705.1. Lineage (GTDB taxonomy): Bacteria > Pseudomonadota > Alphaproteobacteria > Acetobacterales > Acetobacteraceae > Neoroseomonas. The sequence goes on along the minus strand of CAVQTW010000021.1, from coordinate 369,200 downwards.
GTGGTCGCGCCGGAAATCCCGCGCCCGAGCGTGCCGAGCGCCACACCCGCCTCGGCGCCGAGCTTGAACTGGCTGTCCAGCACCGCGTTCAGTGCCTTGTCGTTCATGATGAGCATGACGACCTGCGCGTCCTGCACCCCGGCCTGGAAGCCGATGCTGCCGCCGCCCATGGTGTAGAAGGCCGGCGAGGACCACGACCCGCCGCCATCGCGCGCCGCCAGCACGCAATCGCCGCCGGACCCGCCGACGATGAAGCCGGCGCGGAACACCCGCGGGCAGATCATCACCGCGCGCGCATCGCGCAACAGCGACCGCGCATCCCCCGAGAGGTCACCGATATCCAGCACGTCGGTCAGCGACAGCGTGGCGCGATCGACCAGAACCTGTTCCTCGGCCTGGGCATGCGCATCGCGCGGGCCGCATGCCAGAGCCAGTGCACCGAGTGCAATGAGGGCGAGACGACGCATGAAGCGAATCTCCCAAGCCTTTGAATGAGCGTTCTTCTAGACCGAGATTCGGGGCAAGACAAAGGTTTCGCGATGACGCCACCGTGAACGGCACTCGCCGGCTATCGCCCGCCCGCCACAAAGGGCGCATCCCGCGCGCCCGCCAGTGCGTTCCAGCCCGCGCGCACCCGCCCCGCGCCATAGGTGCGCTCCAGCCGCCGCAGCACGAAATGCCCGCGCGCCACGCCGCGGAAATGTTCGAGAAACGCCAGGTTCACCGCCGCCCCCGCCGCTGCGCCGACAATCGGCGCCGCCTGCGCCGAGAGCTTCAGCGCCACCGGCCCGACGAAGCGCGAAGCCACCGCCGCCACGAAGCCCGGCACGATGGTGCGCCCCACCACGCCCTTCAGCGCTTCGGCCAAGGCCAGCCGCACGGCGAAATAGCCGCTTTCCGTCGCATCATCGCTGGGCGAGGTGCCCCCAAGCGCAAAGACCTGCAGGCATTCCGCCGCCGCGCCCGGGGCATCGAGGTCCTCGCCCTGCTCGGCCCCGGTCGCGGCCACCTGGCGCAGCAGGATGGCGGTGGAGACCGGCAGTTCCACCAGCGTGCCGGGCAGGCCGAAGGCGCCGCCCACCGCGCCGGTGGCGGCGATCAGCCCGCGATGGAACCAGGCGGAGGAAACCGGCAGCGGCGTTGCCGCCGGGCCCGAGCGCATCGCCGCATCCATGGCGGTGGACAGCGCCTTGCGCACCGCGCTGTCGAGCCCGCCCTGCACCGCCTGCGGCAGCCGCGCGCGCAGCGCGTCCACCGGCATGCCCACCGCGCCGGCAAGCCGCGCGGCGAGGGAGGGATTCTCCAGCGCCTCGAAGGCGGCGCGCAGGTCGCGCAGCGCCTCCGGCGGCAGGGTAGGGGAGGCGAGGGTCAGGCTCATGATGCACCAGGCAGATGGTGGCGCGCCGGCCCGCGATCCAGGGCCGCCGCGTCGCCGGTCGCCGCGGCGGCGAAACCGGACAGCCGTTCCGCGATGACCTGCGCCACCGCCTCCACCGCAGCACGGCGGGGGAAAGCAGCGCGCCAGACCATGCGGATGGTGCGCGAGGCCGTGCGCCGCAGCGGCCGCAGCACGATGCCGGCATCCTGCGCCGCGCCGGCGGCCAGGCCCGGGATCAACGTCGTGCCATACCCCGCCGCCACCATGTTGATGAGCGTGGCGAGGCTGGAGGCGCGCAGCGCGCCGCCCAGCGGGCCGGCCAGGCCGCAGGCGGTCAGCGCCTGGTCGCGCAGGCAATGGCCATCGGCCAGCACCAGGACGTCCGGTGCCAACTCCTCCTCGGCGATGGCGCCGCGCGCCGCGAGCGGGTGTTCGGGCGGCAGCGCGGCGAGGAATGGCTCGGTGAACAGCGCCGTGCCCGCGAGGTCGGTGCCATCGGGCTCGCTCGCCAGCAGCGCGGCGTCAAGTTCATGCGCGCGCAGACGTTCGAGCAGCGTCTGCGTCACGTCCTCCCAGGGTTCGATCTCAAGATCCGGAAGCGCCGCCCGCAACGGCGCGAAAACGAGCGGCAGCAGATAGGGGCCGAGTGTCGGGATGATGCCCAGCCGCAGCGTGCCGCACAGCGGGTCCAGGGTGGTGCGCGCCAGGGCGGCCATCGCATCCGCCTCCGCCACCGCCACGCGCGCATGGTTGAGCAGCCGCTCGCAGATCGGCGTCGGCACCACCTGCCTGCTGCTGCGTTCGAACAGCACGACGCCCAGCGTCTCCTCGAGTCGGCGCAATTGCACCGAGAGCGTCGGCTGGCTGACGCGGCAAGCCTCGGCGGCGCGGCCGAAATGCCGGTGCTCGGCTACCGCGAGCATGTAGCGAAGGTCGCGCAGGTTCATCCGGCACCCCCCAGGCGGTTGCGGACCCGCGGAGCGGGCCGCCGGCCCCCGCGCAGCCCCGGGACCACGCTGCAGCGCAGCAGGACCTTGCCCTGCGACAAGCCGATGTGGCACATGGCCTCATCTAGCACGACTATTGGCTTTGCCTATCGGCGCCTTTGCCAAAAGCGACTTTCTCTATCGACCCTCGCTCGCCTAACCTGTCACCGGATCATTCGGCAGGAAGGCAAGGCAGGCGCATGACCCGGCGCCCCGACATCGATGGCCATCAGCCCCGTTCGCCCAATCGACAGGGCGCAGCGTTGAGGCGGTGCCGGCACCGGCGATATCCGCCGCATGCCCGCCGGGACGCCCGCCGCCCTGCCGAACCGTCACGGTCCTGACGAACGGGCCACATCATTCAGCTTAACGAAGGAACGGAGAACACCATGGACGGAAACACAGCCACGCGAGCCGGCACCTGCCCGGTGATGCACGGCAAGCCGACGGCCGCACGCTTCTCGGTCCGCTCGAACCGCGACTGGTGGCCCAATGCGCTGAACCTGCGCATCCTCAGCCAGCATTCCGCGAAGTCGAACCCGATGGGCACGGCGTTCAGCTACGCCGAGGAATTCAAGAAGCTCGACCTCGCCGCGCTCAAGAAGGACATCATCGCGCTGATGACCGTCAGCCAGGATTGGTGGCCGGCCGACTGGGGCCACTACGGCGGCTTCTTCGTCCGCATGGCCTGGCACGCGGCGGGCACCTACCGCACGGCCGATGGCCGCGGCGGCGCGGGCAATGGCGCGCACCGCTTCGCGCCCGAGAATTCCTGGCCCGACAACGCCAACCTCGACAAGGCGCGCCGCCTGCTGTGGCCGATCAAGCAGAAGTACGGCAACGCCATCTCCTGGGCCGACCTGTTCGTGCTGACCGGCAATTGCGCGATCGAATCCATGGGGCTCAAGCCGTTTGGCTTCGGCGGCGGCCGCGTCGACATCTGGGAGCCCGAGGAGGACATCTACTGGGGCACCGAGGACACCTGGCTCGGTGACACGCGCTACACCGGCGACCGCCACCTCGAGAACCCGCTCGCCGCCGTGCAGATGGGCCTGATCTACGTCAACCCGCAGGGCCCCAACGGCAACCCCGACCCGCTCGCCTCCGGCCGCGACATCCGCGAGACCTTCGCGCGCATGGCGATGAACGACGAGGAGACGGTGGCGCTGACCGCCGGCGGCCACACCTTCGGCAAGTGCCACGGTGCCGGCCCCGAATCCCATGTCGGGCGCGAGCCCGAGGCCGCGCCGATGGAACTGATGGGCCTGGGCTGGCTCAGCGACTTCCGCACCGGCAAGGGCGGCGACGCCATCACCTCCGGCATCGAGGGCGCCTGGACCCCGAATCCCACCAAGTGGGACAACGGCTACTTCGACATGCTGCTCGGCTATGAATGGGAGCTGACCAAGAGCCCCGCCGGCGCCTGGCAGTGGAAGCCGACCGACCCTGCCGCGCAGGAACTGGTGCCCGACGCGCACGACCCGTCCAAGCGCAACCCGCCGATGATGACCACGGCGGACATGGCGATGAAGATGGATCCCGAGTACCGCAAGATCTCGGAGCGCTTCCACAAGAACCCCGACCAGTTCGCCGACGCCTTCGCCCGCGCCTGGTTCAAGCTGACCCATCGCGACATGGGCCCGAAGGTGCGCTACCTCGGCCCCGACGTGCCGGCCGAGGAGCTGATCTGGCAGGACCCGGTGCCGCCCGTGACCCACAAGCTGGTGGACGCGGCCGACATCACGGCGCTGAAGGCGCAGATCCTCGCCACCGGCCTGTCGGTCTCGCAGCTGGTGTCCACCGCCTGGGCCTCGGCCTCGACCTTCCGTGGTTCCGACAAGCGGGGCGGCGCCAATGGCGCGCGCATCCGCCTCGCCCCGCAGAAGGACTGGGAGGTGAACCAGCCGGCCCAGCTCACCGAGGTGCTCGGCAAGCTGGAGGGCGTGCAGAAGGCCTTCAACGCGGCGGCCACGGGCGGCAAGCAGGTCTCGCTCGCCGACGTCATCGTGCTGGGCGGCTGCGCGGCCATCGAGGCGGCGGCCAAGGCGGCCGGCCACAGCGTGACGGTGCCCTTCGCACCGGGCCGCACGGATGCGACGGCCGAGCAGACCGACGCCGCCTCCTTCGTGCCGCTGGAGCCGGAGGCGGACGGCTTCCGCAACTACCGCAAGACCCGCTTCACGGTCTCGGCCGAGGAGCAGCTGGTCGACAAGGCCCAGCTGCTGACGCTGACCGCGCCGGAAATGACGGCGCTGGTGGGCGGGCTGCGCGTGCTGGGCGCCAACCATGCCGGCTCCCCGCACGGGGTGCTGACCAAGCGGCCGGGCACGCTGACGAACGACTTCTTCGTCAACCTGCTCGACATGGGCACCACCTGGAGCCCGACCTCGGAAGAAGCCGAGGAGTTCGAGGGCCGCGACCGCGCGACGGGCACGGTGAAGTGGACCGGCACGCGGGTGGACCTGGTGTTCGGCTCCAACTCGCAGCTGCGCGCGCTGTCCGAAGTCTATGCCCAGAGCGGCAACGAGCCGAAGTTCGTGGCCGACTTCGTGGCCGCCTGGACGAAGGTGATGAACGCGGACCGCTTCGACCTCGCCTGAGGCCGGACGGCACGCGGATACCGGGCGGCCGCTCCCTCGCGGGGGCGGCCGCCTTGCGTTGCGAGGGAGGTAGCCCTGCGTCGCGCCACCCCATATAAGGCGGCGCGACGCAGGCGCGCCGAGCGCCCGACTGGGTGCCGCCGGTGGTCCGGCGCGCCCAGGCCCGTTGATGCGGGCCGCCCGGCGCTTGAGGGCATGCAGGTATGAACTGGATTTCCGACTGGGCCCTGCCGAAGATATCGGGCCTGTTCAAGCGGGACGTGCCGGAGAACCTCTGGCACAAATGCCCCGCCTGCGAGCAGATGATCTTTCGCCGCGACCTCGATGTCGCGCTGAATGTCTGCCCCCATTGCGGCCACCACATGCGCATCTCGGCGGTGCGGCGGCTCGAATGCACGCTGGATGAAGGCTTCTCCCGCATCGAGCTGCCCAAGGCGCCGGCCGACCCGCTGCGCTTCCGCGACCAGCGCCGCTATTCCGACCGCCTGAAGGAAGCTCAGGCGAAATCCGCCATGGACGACGCCATGGCCGTGGCGCACGGGACCATCGAGGGCGAGCGCGCCGTGGTCGCCGCCATGGAATTCGCCTTCATGGGCGGCTCGATGGGCGCGGGCGTGGGCGAGGCCATCGTCACCGCCGCCAAGCTCGCCGTGCTGCAGGACAGCCCGCTGGTCGTGTTCACCGCCTCGGGCGGGGCGCGCATGCAGGAAGGCGCGGTGTCGCTGATGCAGATGCCGCGCACCGTCATCGCCACGCGGCTGGTCAAGGAAGCGGGCCTGCCTTTCATCGTGGTGATGTGCGACCCGACCACCGGTGGCGTGACGGCCTCCTTCGCCATGCTGGGCGACATCCACATTGCCGAACCGAACGCGATGATCGGCTTCGCCGGCGCGCGCGTCATCGAGCAGACGGTGCGCGAGAAGCTGCCCGAGGGCTTCCAGCGCGCCGAATACCTGCTGGAGCACGGCATCCTGGACATGGTGGTCAAGCGCGGCGAGATGCGCGCCACCCTCGCGCGCGTCATCGGCCTGCTGCGCGTGCCGCTGATCCTGCCGCCCACCCCGCCCGAAGCCGAGATGGTGGCCCTGCCGCCACCCGAGGACGACCCCGCCCCGGCCCAGGCCTGAACGCAGCCGATGTCCCGCGCCGAGGCGATCGTCGAGCGCCTGCACGCGCTCCATCCCAAGCTCATCGACCTCAGCCTCGGGCGCATGGAGCGTGCGCTGGCCGCACTCGGCCACCCCGAGCGCCGCCTGCCGCCGGTGGTGCATGTGGCCGGCACCAACGGCAAGGGCAGCACCTGCGCCTTCATCCGCGCCATCGCCGAGGCGGCGGGGCAGCGCGCGCATGTCTTCACCTCGCCCCATTTGGTGCGCTTCCACGAACGCGTGCGCCTGGCCGGCGAGCTGGTGTCCGAGGCCGACCTCACCGCCGCGCTGGAGGAAGCCGAGGCCGCCAACCGGGGCGAGCCGATCACCGTGTTCGAGATCACCACCGCCGCCGCCTTCCTGATGTTCAGCCGCGTGCCCGCCGACGTGCTGGTGCTGGAAGTCGGCCTGGGCGGGCGGCTCGACGCCACCAATGTGGTGGACCGGCCGGTGGCCACCGCCATCACCAGCATCTCCATGGACCACATGGATTTCCTGGGCGACACGCTGGGCGCCATCGCCGCCGAGAAGGCCGGCATCATCAAGCCCGGCGTGCCCTGCGCGACCGGCTTCCAGCACCCCGAGGCGCGCGAGGTGATCGCCCGCATCGCCGCCGCCCAGGAGTCCCCGCTGCTGGAACGCGGGCCGGGCTGGCGCTGCGATGCCGTGCAGGGCGGGCTGGTGTTTTCCGATGCGCGGGGCGCGCTGGACCTGCCCCCCACCGCGCTGCCCGGCCCCCACCAGGCAGAGAATGCAGGCATCGCCATTGCCGCCCTGCGCGCCTGGAACCCCGGTTGGTTGACCGGCGCGGCCATCGCGCGCGGCGTCGCCAGCGCCGAGTGGCCCGCACGGCTGCAACGCCTGCATGGCGCGCTGGCGGCAGTGCTGCCGGCGGGGTTCGAACTATGGCTCGATGGCGGCCACAATGCGGGCGCGGGGCTGGCGCTGGCCGCGCATCTGCCAGCCTGGGGCGATCGGCCGCTGCACCTGGTCGTCGGCATGAAGAAGGGCAAGGCGAGCGTGGAGTTCCTGCGCCCGCTGCTGCCCTTCGCCACCACCCTGCATGCGGTGGCGGAACCCGGCCAGCATTTGGCGATGGCGGTGGAGGACATCGTCGCGGCGAGCGACGGGGTGGCGCGGCCGGGGCCCACGGTGGCGCAGGCGCTGGCCAAGCTCGCCCGCGGCGGCATGCCGGGCCGGGTGCTGGTCTGCGGCAGCCTCTATCTGGCCGGCGAGGTGCTGAAGGCGGAGGGCGGCGTCGCCTGAGCCGCATCGGCCCTCCCTCGTGCATTCGCCGCAACGACAGCGCATGATCGAGGCCGATGCATCATATCCCCGCCCTTGCCTTCGCCCTTCTCCTGCTGCTTTCGGGCTGCGCCGAGCGTTGGGAGCGCCCCGGCGCGACCGAAGCGAATTCCGAGGCCGCGCAGGCGCGCTGCACCGGCGTGGCAGCCCAGCAGGTCCCTCCCGCCCTGGTCTGGACGCAGGTCGCGGCCGGGTATTGGGAACCGCCGGAGCGGCGCTGCAGGACCGCCCGCGGCGCCACCGAGTGCGTCACCCGCCCCGGCCGCTTCGTGCCGCCGCGCTTCGACTGGGTCGATGCCAATACCGCCCAGCGGACCGCCGCCCGGTCCGCCTGCATGCAGGAAGGCGGCTGGTCGTACGAGGGGCTGCGCCCGCTGCGCCTTTGATGGCGGACCGGGTTGCTGGCGGGGATGGGCGGGATTACGGTCCGCGCCTTCCCTCGAATGTACCGGGCCCGCCATGAACCTGATCGCCGATCGCCTGAACCGCATCTCGCCCTCGCTGACCATCGCCATGACGGCGAAGGCGCGCGCGCTCAAGGCCGCGGGGAAGGACGTGATCGGCCTGTCCGTCCGGCGAGCCCGACTTCGACACGCCGCGCAACGTGAAGGACGCGGCGATCGCCGCCATCGAGCGCGGCGAGACCAAATACACCGACGTCGCGGGCACCATGGCGCTGCGCCAGGCGGTCTGCGACAAGTTCAGGCGCGACAGCGGCCTCGACTACAAGCCCGAGGAGATCATCGTCGCCACCGGCGGCAAGCAGGTGATCTTCGATGCGCTGGTCGCCACCATCAACCCGGGCGACGAGGCGATCATCCCCGCGCCCTGCTGGGTGTCCTACCCGGACATCGTGCAATTGGCCGAGGGCACGCCCGTGGTCGTGCAATGCGGCCAGAATGCCGGCTTCAAGATGAGCGCCGAGCAGCTCGAAGCCGCCATCACGCCGAAGACCAAGTGGCTGATCCTGAACAACCCCTGCAACCCGACCGGCGCCGCCTACAACGCCGCCGAAATGAAGGCGCTGACGGATGTGCTGATGCGCCATCCGGATGTCTGGATCTTCACCGACGACATCTACGAGAAGCTGGTCTATGACGGCTTCAGGGCAGCGACGATCCTGGAGGTCGAGCCGCGGCTGCGCGACCGCACCGTCACCATGAACGGGTGTTCCAAGGCCTATGCCATGACCGGCTGGCGCATCGGCTTCGCCGGCGCCCCGGTGCATCTCATCAAGGCGATGGACAAGCTGCAGGGGCAGAGCACCTCGGGCACCAGCAGCATCTCCCAGGCGGCGGCGGTCGAGGCGCTGAGCGGCCAGCAGGACAGCATCGAGGAGATGCGCGTGGTCTATCAGCGCCGCCGCGACATGGTGGTGGAGATGCTCAACGCCTCGCCCGGCCTGCGCTGCCACAAGCCCGAAGGCGCCTTCTACGTGTTCCCGGACATGCGCGGCTGCCTGGGCAAGACCACCGCCGGCGGCAAGAAGATCGACAGCGACGAGGATTTCACCATCGCGCTGCTGGAGGAAGCCGGCGTGGCCACCGTGCATGGCGCCGCCTTCCTCAGCCCGGGGCATTTCCGCATTTCCTACGCCACCTCGGACGAGGCGCTGCGCGAAGCCTGCACGCGCATCCAGAAGTTCTGCGCCGGGATGGTGTGACGCGGCCTTTCGACTCCCCTCGCGACAACTCTTCCCCGCACAGGACACACGCCCCCATGCCCGCCCTCGCCACCCGCCTCGACGACATCGCCGTCTCCGCCTCCGTCATCATGAGCGCGAAGGCGCGCGACCTGGCCGCGCAGGGCATCAAGGTCATCAGCCTCGCCACCGGCGAGCCCGATTTCCCCACCCCGCTGCATGCCATCGAGGCCGCGCACAAGGCGGCCCTGGCCGGCGACACCAAATACCCGCCGATCGACGGCACCAAGGCGATGAAGGAGGCGGTGCAGCGCAAGTTCAAGCGCGACAACAACCTCGACTACGCGCTGGATGAGATCCTGGTGGCGAATGGCGGCAAGCAGTGCATCTACAACGCGCTGATGGCCACCATCGACGAGGGCGACGAGGTGGTGATCCCCGCCCCCTACTGGATCTCCTATGCCGACATGGCGAAGGTCGCCGGCGGCAAGCCGGTGCTGGTCAGCTGCCCGCAGAACAACGGCTTCAAGCTGCGCCCCGAGGACCTCGACGCCGCCATCACGCCCAAGACCAAGTGGGTGATGCTGAACTACCCCAACAACCCGACCGGTGCGGCCTGCTCGCGCGAGGAGATGAAGGCCATCGCCGCGGTGCTCAAGAAGCACCCGCATGTCTGGATCCTGACCGACGACATGTACGAGCACCTCGTCTATGACGGCTTCGAATTCTGCACCATCGCCGAGGTCGAGCCCTCGCTGAAGGAACGCACCCTCACCGTCAACGGCGCGTCCAAGACCTACGCCATGACCGGCTGGCGCGTCGGCTTCTGCGGCGGCCCCAAGGGGCTGATCAAGGCGATGGCCAACATGCAGGGCCAGGCGACCTCGGGCATCTCCACCATCGGCCAGGCCGCCGCCGCCGCCGCGCTGGACGGCCCGCAGGAGATCGTGCGCGAACGCGCCGAGGACTACCGGAAGCGGCGCGACATGGTGGTCGAGATGCTCAACGCCGCCCCCGGCATCGCCTGCCACAAGCCCGAGGGCGCCTTCTACGTGTTCCCCAACATCGCCGGCTGCCTCGGCAAGACCACGAAGGGCGGCCGGAAAATCGACACCGACACCGACTTCGCCCTCGCCCTGATCGAGGAAAAGCATGTCGGTGCCGTGCAGGGCGCCGCCTATGGCATGTCGCCCTACCTGCGCATCTCCTACGCCACCGACACCGAGAGCCTGCGCGAGGCCTGCACCCGCATCCAGGAGTTCTGCCGGGAATTGTCGTGATCCGGCCCGCCCGCGACGACGACGCGGCGGGTTTCATCGACCTCATCGGGTCCTGCTGGGCGGAATACCCCGGCTGCGTGCTCGATGTGGAGGCCGAGGCGCCGGAACTGCGGGCGCTCGCCACCTATTTCCGCGACCTCGGCGGCATGCTCTGGGCCATGGAGCGCGAGGGCCGCGTGATCGGCATGATCGGCACGCGGCCCTTGAAGGAGGACCAGGCCTGGGAGATCTGCCGCATGTACCTCGATGGCGGCGCGCGCGGCGGCGGCCTCGCCTCCCGCCTGCTGGACACCGCCGAGGCCCATGCCCGCGCCGCCGGCGCCGTGCGCATGGTGCTGTGGACCGACACGCGCTTCACCCGCGCGCATGGCTTCTATGAAAAGCACGGCTATGTGCGGCACGGCTCCATCCGCATCCTGGACGACCTCTCCCATTCGCTGGAATTCCGCTACGCCAAGCCCGCCCGCGGCCTGGTGGTCGAGGCGCTGGACGCCGCCGCCGCCGCCAGCGCGGAACGGCGCCTGGCCGCGCTGCTGGTGGCCTGCGTGGCCGATGGCGCCTCGCTCGAATTCCTCCCGCCGCTGCCGCGCGAGCGCGCCATCGCCTTCTGGAAGTCCACCTCCGCCGCCGTCGCCGCCGGCACGCGCGTGCTGCTGGTGGCCTGGCGGCGACGGCGTGCTGGCCGGCACCGTCACGCTGGATCTCGCCACCGCCGAGAACCAGCCGCACGCCGCCGCCATCCAGAAGCTGCTGGTGGATCCGGGCCTGCGCCGCGCGGGGATCGGCCGCGCGCTGATGCGCCGGGCGGAGCAGGCGGCGCGCGGCCATGCCCGGCGCATCGTCACGCTCGATACACGCGCCGGCAGCGCGGCGGAGGCGCTCTACCGCGCCGAATCCTGGCAGGAACTCGGCCGCATCCCGGGCTTCGAGCATGATGGCGCCGGCCAGCCGCAGGACACCGTGTTCTTCTGGAAACACCCCTGACCGCCGCCCTACACTCGCCCCCGGAAGGAGAGGGATGATGGCCCTGCCCGCCACCGCCCGCACCGTGCTGCTGGCGCCCTGGTGGCCGCTCTCGGTCGCCACCGGCGCGCAATCCTTCATGGACAATCCCGTGCTGGGCAGCGTGGCGCTCAACCGCCGCGGCCTGCATGCGCGGCGCGTCGCCATCGCCGCGCGCATGGCGCAATCGCGCCGCGCCCGCCTCGCCGCCGCGCTGTCGGAGGAGGACGCCGCCGCCTTCGCGCGCGACGGCTTCGTGCTCAAGCGCGACTTCCTGCCGCCCGATGCCTTCGCCGCCCTGCGCGAGGAGGTCGAGGCCCTGGTCACCACCCGGCGCGAGATGGTGCAGGGCGACACCATCACCCGCCGCATTGCGCTGGGGGACCGGCTGCTCGCCCGCCTGCCTTCCACCCGCGCGCTGGTCGAAAGCCCGGCCTGGCGCGGGCTGCTCGCCCATGTCGCGGGCCATGGCGCGCGGCCCTCGCAATTCATCCAGACCATCCTGTCAGGCGTGCGGGAGGCCGAGCCCGACCCGCAGACCGTGCTGCATTCCGATGCCTTCCACCCGACCATGAAGGCCTGGCTGTTCCTGCGCGACGTGCCGGAGGATGAAGGCCCCTTCGTCTATGTCCCCGGCTCGCATGTGATGACGCCGCGCCGCCTCGCCTGGGAACGGCGCATGAGCATCGCGGCCGCCAGCGGGCTCGACCACCTGTCGCGCCGCGGCTCGCTGCGCATCACCGCCGGCGAGTTGCCGCGCCTGCATCTGCCCCCGCCGGTCGCCTTCGCGGTGCCGGCGAACACGCTGGTGGTCGCCGATACGCATGGCTTCCACGCGCGCGGGCCGAGCCTGCGCCCCTCCATCCGCGTCGAGATCTGGGCGATGGAACGCCGCAACCCCTTCCTGCCCTGGACCGCGCTCGACCCCTGGGCCATCCCCGGCCTGCGCGGCCGGCGGGAGGCGCTGCAATGGCGCGCCCTGGATGCGATGGAACGCCTCGGCCTCGGCCGCAACCCCTGGCGACGCCTGCCGCCCTGCCGCCCCGGCGACCCCCCCGGCACCGGAGAGCACCCCGCATGATCACCCCCGCCTGGTGCCGCATGATGGCGGCCTACAATGCCGAGCTGAACCGCCGCCTCTATGCCGCCGCCGACACGCTGGACGAAGCCGCGCGCCGCGCCGGGGGCGGCGCCTTCTGGGGCGGCATCCACGGCACGCTGTCCCACCTGCTATGGGGCGACACCACCTGGATGAGCCGCTTCGATGGCTGGGACAAGCCGCCGGTGGGCATGAAGGACAGCCCGGCGATGGTGGCCGACTGGCCGGCGCTGAAGGCCGCGCGCGCCGCCGCCGATGCGCGCATCGCCGCCTGGGCGGAAGGGCTCAGCGACGCGCGCCTCGCCGCGCCCCTCACCTGGTTTTCCGGCGTGACGAATCGCGAGATGTCGCTGCCGCTCTGGGTCGCCGTGACGCATTTCTTCAACCACCAGACGCATCATCGCGGCCAGGCCCACGCGCTGCTGACCCGCGCGGGGGCCGCCACCGGCGACACCGACCTGCCCTTCGTGCTCGACCTGCCCGCACTCGGGATCGTCAGCGGCTGAGGAAACCCTCCAGCCGCGCCAGCACCTCGTCCGGCGCCTCCTCCGCCAAGTAATGCCCCGACGCCACGGCGCCGCCCTCCAGCGGCCCGGCCGCGTAGCGCCCCCAGACCTCCATCGCGTCGTACCAGCGGGCGATGCTGCCCTTCGCACCCCACAGCGCCAGCATCGGGCAGCGCACCCGCGCGCCGGCCTCGCGGGAGGCGCGGTCGTGAACGAGGTCGATCGTCGCCGCCGCGCGGTAATCCTCGCAGATCGCCTCGATGGTGCCGGGCGTGCGCAGCGCCGCCAGGTAGTCCGCGCGCGCCTCGGGGTGGAAGAAGCCCGGCGGCTTCGGCTCGCGGGAGGTGTGGAAGTCGAACCAGGGTTCGAGGTCGGCGCGGATCATCGCCTCCGGCCCCGGATGCCGCTGCGCGAGGAAAAACCAGTGCCAGTAGCCCATGGCGAAGGCCATGTCCGCGCGCTCGAAATGTTCGAGCGTGGGGATGATGTCCATGGTGCACAGCCGCGCCACGGCATCGGTGTGGTCCAGCGCCATGCGATGCGCCACCCGCGCCCCGCGGTCATGCGCCACCACCTGGAAGCGTTCATGTCCCAGGGCACGCATCAACGCGACCATGTCGGCAGCCATGGCGCGCTTGGCATAGGGCGCGTGGTCCTCGCTGACCGGCGGCTTGTCCGACAACCCGTAGCCGGTGAGGTCCGGGCAGACCACGCTGAAACGCCGCGCCAGCACCGGTGCCACCCGGTGCCACATGGCATGGGTCTGCGGATTGCCGTGCAGCAGCAGCAGCGGCGGGCCATCGCCGGCCTGGCGCAGGCGGAAGCGCCGGCCTTGCGCCTCCTGGAACGCGAGCGTGAAGCCTTCGAAGAACATGGCTGCCTCCGGTTGACCCGCCGGCAGGGGCGCGCAAGCCTGCGCGCATCAAACCCACGGGAGCGAACCACCATGTCCGACGATCAGGCGCTGTTCGACAAGGGCCTGCCCATCCGCCGCGCGGTACTGGGCGCCGAGTATGTCGATGGCTCGATGGCCAAGGCCGACGACTTCATGATGGCCTTCCAGCGCGCCACCACCACCTGGGCCTGGGGCTGGGCCTGGGCGACCCGACGCTGGACCGCAAAACCCGCTCGCTGCTGAACCTCGCGATGCTGACCGCGCTGGGCAAGATCCCGGAGGTCAAGCTGCATGTGAAGGGCGCGCTCACCAACGGCGTCACGGTGGACGAGATCAAGGCGACGCTGCTGCACGCCACCGCCTATTGCGGCATCCCCGCCGGGCTCGACGCCTTCAAGGCGGCGCATGAGGTGCTGCTCGCCGAGGGTGCGATCCCGGGGAAGAAGTGATGGCCGCGCCGCTCGCGCGCATCGGCTTCGCCGGCATCGGCAACATGGGCTGGCCGATGGCGGCCAACCTGGTGAAGGCCGGCTTCGACGGTCACGGTCTGCGACGCCGTGCCCGGACGCGCCGAGGCCTTCGCCGCCGAGACCGGCGCGCGCGCCGCCGCCACCCCGGCCGAAGCCGCGCAGGGCGCGGACTGCGTCATCACCATCGTCCCCACCAGCCAGCAGGTGGCGGAGGTGATCGAGGCGATGGCGCCCGCTTTGGCCCGCGGCACGCTGGTCATCGACATGACCTCCGGCCAGCCCGGCCGCACGCGGGAGATCGCTTCCATGCTCGCCGGGCACGGCGTGGCGATGATCGACGGGCCGGTCTCGGGCGGCGTGCCGCGCGCCAAATCCGGCCAGCTCGCCATCATGGCCGGCGGCGAGGAGGCCGATCTCGACCGCGCCGAGCCGGTGCTGAAGGCCATGGGCACCTCCATCCACCGCTGCGGGCCGATCGGCGCGGGCCAGGCGATGAAGGCGCTCAACAACCTGGTCAGCGCCGGCGGCTACCTGATCGGCATCGAGGCGCTGCTGATCGGCCAGCGTTTCGGCCTGGACCCGGCGAAGATGGTGGATGTGCTCAACGCCAGCACGGGGATGAACAATTCCACCCAGAAGAAGTTCAAGGAATACGTGCTCTCGCGCCGCTTCGACGCCGGCTTCGGGCTCGACCTGATGGTCAAGGACCTCTCCATCGCGCTGGAAGTGGGGCGCGAGACCACCACGCCCACCCCCTTCGCCGCGCTGTGCCGGGAGATGTGGGCCTCCGCCGCCACGCTGCTCGGCCCGGGGCAGGACCATACGGCGGTGGCGAAGCTGTCCGAGCAACTGTCCGGCACCACCCTTGGAGGGAACCAGGAAAAATGACCTGGGAAGCCTACGCCATCCGCTACGGCCGCCACGAACGCACCGCGCAGTCCAACCACCTGCTGCCGCTGCCCGACCCGCACGAGGCCATGCCGCTCGACTATTACGTCTGGCTGCTGCGCGGCCCCGACGGGCGCGAGATCGTCGTCGATACCGGCTTCGACGCCGCACTGGCCGAGAAGCGCGGCCGCAAGCTCTCGCGCCCGGTCGGCGAGTGCCTCGCCGCCATGGGCACCGACCCCGCGAAGGTGCAGGACGTCATCATCACCCACCTGCACTACGACCACGCGGGCTCGCCTCGGCATCTTCCCCGCCGCGCGCTTCCACCTGCAGGAACGCGAGATGCACTTCGCCGTCGGCCGGCACATGTGCGTGCACGCCATCCGCATCCCCTTCGAGGCCGAGCACGTCGTCGCCATGGTCCGCGCGCTCTATGCCGACCGCGTGGAGTTCCACGATGGCGATGGCGAGATCGCCCCGGGCGTCACGGTGCATCGCGTCGGTGGCCATTCGGACGGGTTGCAGGTGGTGCGGGTGGAGACCGCGCGCGGGCCGGTGGTGCTCGCCTCGGATGCCATGCACTTCTACGCCAATGCGCTGAGCGGCAACCCCTTCCCGATCATCTTCGACCTGGGCGCGATGGCGGCGGGCTGGCGCGCCGCCAAGAAGCTGGCGGGGGGCGACGACAGCCGCGTCATTCCCGGCCACGACCCCGCGGTGCGCACGCGCTTCCCCGATGTTGCGGGCCAGGATGGCGAGGTGGTGGCCCTGCACCTGCCACCGGCAGGCTGAGCCGTGCCGGGCGCTCAGCCCAGCAGCAGGGTCGCCCCGGCCATCAGGCCCACGATGCAGAACAGGATGGACAGGCCCGGCCAGGAGCGCTGCGGCCCGCGCATCGCGATCAGCGCATTGACCGCGAGCGAGGCCAGGATGGCCGCCAGCGGCTGCGACCAGTGATAGGTCATGAAGCCCCACACGATCAGCCCGAGCCACATGAAGAAGGCCGCCCGCGCCAGCCACAGCCAGCCGCTGTCGGCCACCACGGAATCCGGGCGCATCTCGGGTGCCGCGGATTTGGAATGGATGAAGCTGCCGCCCGACAGCAGCATCATGGCCATGAAATAGGATGACATCGGCCCGACACTTGCGCGACGCCGCGCCGCGGCGCAAGACCCCGCCCGCCCGCGCATGACCCGACCCGCAACGCGAAGCCATCGATGACCCCCGCGCCGCCCGCCGCCGTGCTCCAGGTGCTGCCCTCGCTGGTGTCGGGTGGCGTCGAGCGCGGCACGCTGGAGATCGCCGAGGCCCTGGTGGCGGCCGGGATGCGCGCCTTCGTCGCCTCCGCGGGTGGTGCGCTGGTGGCGCCGCTGGAGGCGCTCGGCGCGCGGCATGTCACCCTGAAGCTGGCCACCAAGTCGCCGCTGGGCATCTGGCGCAACGCCGCCGCGCTGGCGGCGCTGGCGCGCGCCGAGGGCATCGGCATCATCCATGCCCGCTCCCGCGCGCCGGCCTGGTCGGCGCTGCTGGCCGCACGGCGCAGCGGCGCGCATTTCGTCACCACCTACCACGGCACCTACAATGAGGGCCCGCCGGGCAAGCGGCTGTACAATTCGGTGATGGCGCGCGGCGAGCGCGTCATCGCCATCAGCCATTTCATCGCCGAGCACCTCCAGGCCCGCCACGGCATCGATGCCGGGCGCGTGCGGATCATCCCGCGCGGCGTCGATGAACGCCTGTTCGACCCGGCCCGCGTGGCACCCGCGCGCATCGAGGCGCTGCGCGCCGCCTGGGGCATCGAGCCCGGCCGCCCGGTGGTGATGCTGCCCGCCCGCCTGACGCGCTGGAAAGGCCAGGCCGTGCTGGTCGAGGCCATGGCGCGGCTGCCCGGCGATGCGCTGGCGCTGCTGGTGGGCGATGCCGGCGCGCGCAGCGGCTACCGCGACGAGTTGCGCGACCGCATCGCCGCCCTTGGCCTGAGCCAGCGCGTGCGCCTGGTCGGCCATGCCGCCGACATGCCCGCCGCGCTGCTGCTGGCCGATGTGGTGGTGCATGCCTCGACCGATGCCGAGGCTTTCGGGCGGACGGTGATCGAGGCGCAGGCAATGGAACGCTGCGTGATCGCCAGCGATCTCGGCGGCCCGCGCGAGACGGTCGAGCACGGCGTCACCGGCTGGCGCATCCCGCCAGGCGATGCCGATGCGCTGGCGGGTGCGATCGCCCGCGTGCTGGCCATGCCGGGGCCGGCGCGCGCGGCGATCGGCGCACAGGCGCGCGCGGCGGTGCTGGCGGGCTATACCACCGCGCGGATGCAGGCGGCGACGCTGGCCGTCTATCGGGAACTCGCCTGATGCAGGTGCTGGTCATCAAGCTCGCCGCGCTGGGCGACTTCGCGCAGGCCTTCGGACCCTTCGCGGCGATCCGCGCGCACCATCCCCGCGCACGCATCACGCTGCTGACCACGCCGGCCTATGCGCCGCTGGCGCGGCTTTCCCCCTGGTTCGACGAGGTGTGGCAGGATGGCCGGCCGGATTGGACCGATATCCCCGCCGTCGCGCGCCTGGCCTGGCGGCTGCGCCGGGCCGGCTTCGGGCGGGTGTACGACCTGCAGACCTCGGCGCGCTCCTCGCGCTACCGCTGGTTCGTGGGCGGCGGGGCCGAATGGTCCGGCATCGCGCGCGGCGCCTCGCATCCGCATGCCAATCCGCTGCGCGATTTCCTGCACACCATCGACCGCCAGCGCGAGCAGTTGGTGGCCGCCGGCATCGCCACCTTCCCCGAACCGGACCTCTCCTGGCTGAAGGCCGACCTGTCGCGTTTCGCCCTGCCGGAGAGCTTCGGCCTGCTGGTGCCCGGCGCCTCCCCCGGGCGCCCGGCCAAGCGCTGGCCGGCGGAGCGCTTCGCCCGCCTGGCCGCCACCCTCGATGTGCCGGTGGTGGTGCTGGGCGGGCCGACGGAAGCCCCGCTGGCCGCGACCATCGCCGCCGCCGCGCCGGGCACGCTGTCGCTGGCGGGGCAGACCTCGCTGCCCGAAATCGCCGCGCTGGCCCGGCGCGCCGCCTTCTGCATCGGCAACGACACCGGCCCCACGCACCTGGTCGCGGCCTGCCGCTGCCCGACGCTGGCGCTGTTCGGCCGGGACAGCGACCCCGCCCTGTGCGCGCCGCGCGGCCCGGCGGTGCGGGTGCTGCGCGGCCTGCCGCTGGCGGCGCTGGAGGAAGCCGAGGTCCTGGCCGCGCTGGATGATCTGCGCCGCATGCGCGGCGGCAGCGAGGATACCAGGCTATAGGCGAGCCGGCGCGGCGCGGTCCCGCACCAGCGGCATCACCTCGGCGGCGAAGCGGCGCATCTCGGCCTCGAAAGGCTGGAATTGCAGCATGAAGGTCTCGATGCCGGCCGCGTGGAAGGCAAGCAAGCGATCGGCAACCTGCCGATAGGTGCCCACCAGCCCGGCCGCCGTCCCGCCATTGGTGCCCACGCGCGGCGACTTCGCCATGGTCTGCTTCATCACCACCGCCGCATCGACATGGACCGCCTGGCGCGCCAGCATCGGCTTGTCGAGCTCCGCCAGCCTGGCCAGCCGCGCATAGGCCGCCAGCGCCTCGTCCTCGCTCGCGCGGGCAATCACGAAGGCCGAGAGGCCGTAGCGCAGCGGCGCGTCCTGGCGCGGGCGGCGCGCGACATCGGCGATCAGCGCGCGCACATCCTCGATCGGCTGGCCGTTGATGAACCAGACATCGCCGCGCGCCGCCGCCAGCACGCGCGCCGGTTCGGATTCACCGCCGATATAGATGCGCGGACGCGCGCGGGTCGCGGCGCGCGGGATCAGCATGGCCTTCTGCACCTGGAAATGCGGGCCCTGGTGGCTCACGCATTCGCCGCGCAGCAGCGGCTCGACGATGGAGAGCCATTCCTCGCCCAGCGCATAGCGCGCGTCATGCTCGGGGAAGGGCAGGCCGGCCTTGTCCATCTCGGCGCGGTTCCAGGCATTCACCAGGTTGAGCGCGAAGCGCCCGCCGCTGATCTCCTCGATCTGCAAAGCCATCTTGGCGAGCACGACGGGGTTGTAGAGCAGCGGCTTGATGGCCGCGATGATCTCGATCCGGCTGGTCAGCGCGGCGAGCGCGGCGGAGGCCGTCCAGGCTTCGAGCTCGCCATGCTCCTCCGGGTTCTGCGGGTTGAAGATGTGTTGCGCGACCAGCGTGCTGTCGAAGCCCAGCGCCTCGGCCTCCCGGATGAGGGCCAGGTTGCGCGCCCAGGAGGCATCGAAGGGTTCCTCGGGGTCCTGCCGCGCGGCGCGGCTGCCATGCACGAGGGCCCAGATTCCGAAACGCGGCGGTGCATCGGCCATGGCGGCGTCCTTCAGGCTTGGCGGCGAGCGAAGCAGCATTTGGCGATGGCGCAAACCCGCCGGGCCGCCGCGCCGCGGCCTGATCCCGGCCGGTGACGCCGCCCCGCCTTGACGCGACAGGGTCCGCGCACGCACTTTCCGCGCCCCATTCGACACGACGCAGCGAGGATACCGCCGCAATGCCCGCGATCACCCTGCCCGACGGAACCGTGCGGTCCTTCGATGGGCCGGTCACGGGCACCGAGGTCGCGCAGGCGATCGGCCCGGGCCTGGCCAAGGCGGCGCTGGCCATGCAGGTCGATGGCGCGATCCAGGACCTCGCGCGCCCGATCGAGGCCGATGCCGCCATCCGCTTCATCACCCGCCGCGACCCCGAGGCGCTGGACCTGATCCGCCACGACACCGCCCATGTGCTGGCCGAGGCGGTGCAGTCGCTGTTCCCCGGCACGCAGGTGACCATCGGCCCGACGATCGAGAACGGCTTCTACTACGACTTCGCCCGCAACGAGCCCTTCACCCCCGAGGATTTCGCCGCCATCGAGGCGAGGATGCGCGAGATCGTCGCGCGGAACGCGCGTTTCGAGCGCATCGTCACCACCCGCCACGAGGCGATCGCGCTGTTCGAGGAGAAGGGCGAGAACTACAAGGTCGAGCTCATCCGCGACCTGCCGCGCGGCGAGACCATCACGCTGTACCGGCAGGGCGACTGGATCGACCTGTGCCGCGGCCCGCACATGCGCGGCACCGGCGATGTCGGCACCGCCTTCAAGCTGATGAAGGTGGCCGGCGCCTATTGGCGCGGCGACCACCGCAACGCGATGCTGCAGCCGCATCTACGGCACCGCCTGGCGCGACCAGAAGGAGCTCGACGCCTACCTCACCCAGATCGAGGAAGCCGAAAAGCGCGACCACCGCAAAATCGGCAAGGAGATGGACCTGTTCCACCTCCAGGAGGAAGCGGTCGGCTCGGTCTTCTGGCACCCCAAGGGCTGGCGGTTGTATCGCACGGTCGAGGACTACATGCGCCGCCGCCTCGACGAGGCCGAGTACCAGGAGGTCAAGACGCCGCAGCTGATGGACCGCAAGCTGTGGGAAGCATCCGGCCACTGGGAGAAGTTCCGCGAGCACATGTTCGTGGCCACCGTGCAGGACGAGGCCGAGCACGAGCGTGTCCTGGCGCTCAAGCCGATGAACTGCCCCTGCCATGTGCAGATCTTCAACCAGGGCCTGCGCTCGCTACCGCGAACTGCCGATGCGCATGGCGGAATTCGGCGCCTGCCACCGCTACGAGCCCTCCGGCGCGCTGCACGGCATCATGCGCGTGCGCGCCTTCACCCAGGACGACGCGCACATCTTCTGCACCGAGGCGCAGATCGCCGAGGAGACGGTGCGCTTCGTCGCACTGCTGTCCTCGATCTACCGCGACCTCGGCTTCACGGATTTCGCGGTGAAGTTCTCCGACCGCCCGGCCAATCGCGCCGGCACCGACGCCACCTGGGACCAGGCCGAGGGCGCGCTGAAGGAGGCCTGCCGCATCGCCGGCGTGGACTACACGCTGAACCCCGGCGAGGGCGCCTTCTACGGCCCCAAGCTGGAATTCGTGCTGCGCGACGCCATCGGCCGCGACTGGCAATGCGGCACGCTGCAGGTGGATTTCGTCCTGCCCGAACGCCTCGACGCCGAATACGTCGCCGAGGACGGCACGCGAAAGCGCCCGGTGATGCTGCACCGCGCCATCCTGGGCAGCTTCGAGCGCTTCCTCGGCATCCTGATCGAGCAGCATGCGGGACGCTTCCCGCTGTGGCTCGCCCCGGTGCAGGTGGTGGTCGCGACCATCGTGGACGAGGCCGCGCCCTTCGCGCGCGAGGCCGCCGCAGCCTTGCAAAAGGCCGGCATCGCCGTCTCGCTCGACCTGCGCAACGAAAAGATCAACCGCAAGATCGTGGACCATATCGAGCAGCGCGTGCCGGTGCTGGCCGTGGTCGGCCGGCGGGAGGCGGAGGAACGCGCCCTGGTGCTGCGCCGCCTGCCGGGGCGCGAGCAGGAGACCCTGCCGCTGGCCGAAGCCCTCGCCCGGCTTGCTTCGGAAGCCGCTTCCCCCGATCTGAGTGTTGCGGCGGCATGATTGCCGCGCGATAAAGCACATTGCTGGCCTATCAACAGTCACAGGAGACGACCATAGCCCGAGGCCCAATGCCCGCCACGCCGCCCGCCAAGGACGGCCCGCGCATCAACGACGATATCCGCGTGCCGCAGGTGCGCCTGATCGACCAGGACGGCGAGATGCAGGGCGTGATGACCGCCCGCGACGCGCTGATCCGCGCCTATGATGTCGGCCTCGACCTGGTCGAGATCTCGCCCAACGCCGTGCCGCCGGTCTGCAAGATTCTCGACTATGGCAAGTACAAGTACGAGCAGCAGAAGAAGGCCAACGAGGCCCGCAAGAAGCAGAAGGTCGTCGAGATCAAGGAGATCAAGGTTCGTCCGAACATCGACGACCATGACTACGACGTGAAGATGCGCCAGATGCGGGGCTTCATCTCGGAAGGCGACAAGGTGAAGGTGACCCTGCGGTTCCGCGGCCGCGAGATGGCGCACCAGGACCTCGGCGTGAAGGTGCTGGACCGCATCCGTGGCGAGATGGCCGAGACCACCAAGGTCGAGCAGTTCCCGCGCCTGGAGAACCGCCAGATGATCATGGTGTTGGCGCCGAAGTAGCGACGCCCCGGCGCCGCTCAACTGGTGGCGCCGCCGATCCCGTTGGAGACATGCGGCCTGGGGTCGGTATAGAGCGGGTCGCTGACCACCGCCTTGACCAGGTCCCGCGCGGCCGGTTCGGGCACCTGGCCGTTGCCGCCCGCAAGTGCCCCCGCAATGGCATAGGCCTTGTCCCGCATGGGTTCGAGGCCCTTCGCATTGGCGGTTCTCGACCCCTTCCTGGCGGCGATGGGGTTGAACCCCGCATGGGTCAGCCACAAGGCCTCCGCCAGGTAGGCGATGCCCTCGGAGATGCCACGGTCGATCGGCCCGAGGTTCTGCAGGTCGACCAGCGCATGCGCGCCCTCGTGAGCCAGCATTGCCTTTCCATAGGTCGAGCCGACCGCGAAGGTGCTGCCGAGCGAGAAACTGTCCGAGACCATGAAATACGAGGCGCCCGAAGCGTCGAAACCGGCATCGGAAACCCTGCGATTGACCGTGACCTTGCGGCCCAGCAGATGATACCACAATCGTTCGTATTTCGACCCGTCGATACTGTATCCGAGAAAAGTGAATCTGATTTTTTTCAAACTCGAGTCATGATGATAGAAATTCGCGAAGTCGACCTCGTCCTTGTTCATGAGGAATCACCCCTGCCCGTGCGTCCCGGCACCAGGCAGGCATATCCGGGTATTTCACTGTTCGACAACGAAATAGTTCACCGCGGCGGGAGACAGCCTTGTCCCGCCCGAACGCTTGACCAAACGCCCCTCGCCGGCGTAGACGCCCTGCACCCGGTGCATGCCGGTGTCCCAGGTCGGCGCCACAGGGTGTCGGCCCCGCCGCTCCGCGAAGGTTCGCGCAGCGGCGCAAAATCGTTTGGGGCCACCGCAACGCCGCAAGGACCGACCCGCCCACCGCCATGTTCGAAGCCCTCTCCAGCAAGCTGAACGGCGTCTTCGACCGCCTGCGCCGCCGCGGCGCGCTGGGCGAGTCCGACGTGACGGAAGCGCTGCGCGAGGTCCGCGTGGCGCTGCTGGAGGCCGATGTCGCGCTGCCCGTGGTGCGCGACCTCATCGCCAAGGTGCGCGAGCGCGCCGTGGGGCAGGAGGTCATCCGCTCCGTCTCCCCGGCCCAGCAGGTCGTGAAGATCGTCAACGACGCGCTGGTCGAAGCCCTCGGCGGCGGCGAGGGCGATGACGGCAAGCGCGGCCTCGACCTCAACGCGGCCTCGCCCATCCCGATCCTGATGGTCGGCCTGCAGGGCTCGGGCAAGACCACCACCTCGGGCAAGATCGCGCTGCGGCCTGCGCACGCGCGACCGCAAGAAGGTCCTGCTCGCCTCGCTCGACGTGCACCGCCCGGCCGCCCAGCTGCAGCTCGCGACACTCGCCACGCAGGCCGAAGTCACCTCCCTGCCCATCATCGCCGGCCAGACCCCGCTGCAGATCGCCACCCGCGCGATGGATGTGGCGCGGCGCGAACTCTACGACGTGGTGGTGCTCGACACCGCCGGCCGCCTGGCCATCGACGACGCGCTGATGGCCGAAGTCGCCGAAGTGAAGGCCTTCGCCAAGCCGCACGAGACGCTGCTGGTGGTCGATGCCATGACCGGCCAGGACGCGGTCAACACCGCCCAGGCCTTCCAGGAGAAGGTCGGCGTCACCGGCATCGTCATGACGCGCGTCGATGGCGATGCGCGCGGCGGTGCCGCGCTGTCCATGCGCGCGGTCACCGGCGCGCCGATCAAGCTGCTGGGCGCCGGCGAGAAGCTCGACGCGCTCGAGGATTTCCACCCCGACCGCATCGCCTCGCGCATCCTGGGCATGGGCGACATCGTCTCCCTGGTCGAGCGCGCCGCCGAGACCATCGACCAGGCGGAGGCCGAGAAGCTCGCCGCCCGCATGCAGAAGGGCCAGTTCTCGCTGGACGACTACGCCAAGCAGCTCCAGCAGATCGGCAAGATGGGCAGCCTGCAGGGCATCCTCGGCATGCTGCCCGGCGTGGGCAAGATGAAGGCGCAGATCGAGAACGCCAACCTCGACACCGCCATCCTCAAGCGCCAGGCCGCCATCATCGGCTCGATGACCCCGCGTGAGCGCCGCGCGCCCGGACATCCTGAAGGCGTCGCGCAAGAAGCGCATCGCCGCGGGTTCCGGCACCTCCGTGCAGGAGGTGAACAAGCTGCTCAAGCAGTTCGACGACATGTCCGCGATGATGAAGCGGATGAGCAAGATGGGCCAGAAAGGGCTGATGCGCGGCGGGCTTGCCGCGCTTCTTCCCGGGCTCCGGCAACCGACGACCCTTCTGAAGAACACGACGAAAGGAAGCCTCATGGGCCTCAAGATCCGCCTCGCCCGCGCCGGTGCGAAGAAGCGCCCCTACTACCACATCGTGGTGGCCGACAGCCGCTCGCCCGCGCGATGGCCGCTTCATCGAGCAGGTCGGCGCCTACAACCCGATGCTGCCGGCCGAGCACGCCGACCGCATCCGCCTGAAGGACGAGCGCATCACGCACTGGATCAGCCAGGGCGCGGTGGCGACCGACCGCGTGGCGAAGTTCCTCGGCGCCGCCGGCCTGGCGCCCGTGCGCAGCCTATGCCGAGCAGCCGAAGAAGTCCGCGCCCAAGAAGCAGCGCGCAGGAACGCGCCGCGGCCGCCGCCGCCGCGGCCGGCTGACACCCCGGCAGGGCTGGCGCAGGTGACGGTGAGGCGCGTGATGGTGGGCGAGATCGGCAGGCCGCATGGCGTGCGCGGCCTCGTGCGCCTGCGCGCCCATCACCGAAAACCCGGCCGCCATCGCCGCCTACGGCCCGCTGACCGACGAAGCCGGCACGCGCCGCTTCGCGATCACGCTCAAGGGCGGCGACATCGCCGCCATCGAGGGTGTGGCCGACCGCGACGCCGCGCAGCGCCTGACCGGCACGCGCCTGTATGTCGAGCGCGACCGCCTGCCGCCGCCGGACGAGGACGAGTTCTACCTCGCCGACCTGGTCGGCCTCGATGCCGTCACGCCGGAAGGCGGGCCGCTCGGCGCGCATCCGCGCGGTCGAGGACCATGGCGCCGGCGCCTACCTCATCATCGAGGGCGACGGGCGCGAGCATTCTGCTGCCCTTCACCCGCGCCGTGGTGCCGGTGGTGGACATCGCCGGCGGCCAGGTGACGGTGGCGCTGCCGGACGAGGTCATCGTCGCCGCCGCAGCCCGGGCAGGAGGACGCCGGCATGAGCTGGCGCGCCTCCATCCTGACCCTGTTCCCGGAGATGTTCCCCGGCCCGCTCGGCCTGTCGCTGGCCGGGCGTGCGCTCGACGGCGGCGCTGTGGTCGCTCGACGCACGGGACATCCGCGCCTGCGCCACCGACCGCCACCGCACGCGTCGACGACACGCCCGCCGGCGGCGGCGCGGGCATGGTGATGCGCGCCGGATGTGGTGGACGCCGCCATCGCCGCCGCCATGCCCGAAGGCGATGCCCGCCCGCTCATCTACCTGACGCCGCGCGGCCGCCTGCTCGACCAGGCGCGCGGTGCGCGCCCTGGCCGCCGGCCCGGGCTGCGTGCTGCTGTGCGGCCGCTTCGAGGGCGTCGACCAGCGCGTGATCGATGCGCGCGGCGTCGATGGAGATCTCGATCGGCGACTACGTGCTGTCAGCGGCGGCGAGACGGCGGCGCTGGTGCTGCTCGATGCCTGCGTGCGGCTGCTGCCCGGCGTGATGGGCGCGGCCGACAGCGCCGCCGAGGAAAGCCACGGCGCCGAGGGTCTGCTGGAATACCCGCACTACACGCGCCCCGCCGAATGGCAGGGCCGCGCCATCCCGCCGAGTGCTGCTCTCGGGCCACCATGCCGAGGTCGCGCGCTGGCGCCGGGCGCGAAGCGAACGCATCACCCAGGAACGCCGGCCCGACCTGTGGGCGCGGCATCACGCCAGACACGGCGCGGCTGGGGCCATTGCGGCCCCCTCCGCCGCCGCCTAAACGAACGAAGGACAAGGATACCGACGATGAACCTGCTGCAGCAGTTCGAGGCCGAGCAGATGGCCCGCCTCCTCGCCGCCCGCGCCGTGCCGGACTTCGCGCCCGGCGACACGGTGCGCGTGATGGTGAAGGTGGTCGAAGGCACCCGCACCCGCAACCAGGCCTATGAGGGCGTGGTGATCGCGCGCTCCAACAAGGGCGTGAACAGCAACTTCACCGTGCGCAAGCTGTCCTACGGCGAGGGTGTGGAGCGCGTGTTCCCGCTCTACAGCCCCAATGTCAGCGAGATCGCGGTCGTCCGCCGCGGCAAGGTGCGCCGCGCGAAGCTGTATTATCTGCGCGGGCGCACCGGCAAGTCGGCGCGCATCGCCGAGAAGCTGGCGCCGAAGACCGACGTCGCCAAGCCGGCCGCCGCCGCAGCCGCCACCGCGACCGAAGCCTGAAGCCGACCGGGGCGCCGCCATCGCGCGGTGCCCCCAACGCAGACCAGCCCCGGGGGAAACCGATGTCAGCGCCAAAGCCGCGTACGCTGTTCGACAAGATCTGGGACGCGCACGTCGTCGAGACGCTGCCCGACGGCACCGCGCTGCTCTACATCGACCTCCACCTCACCCATGAAGTGACCACGCCGCAGGCCTTCGACGGGCTGCGCGCCGCCGGCCGCGAGCTGCGCCGCCCCGACGCGACGCTCGGCGTGATCGACCACAACATCGCCACCGACGCCTCCCGCTACACCGGCATCGTCGATCCCGAGAGCCGCGCTGCAGGTCGCGACGCTGGAGAAGAACGCCGCCGAATTCGGCATGCCGCTGATCCCGCTGCTCGATGAGCGCCAGGGCATCGTGCACGTGATCGGCCCGGAACTGGGCCGCTCGCTGCCGGGCATGACCATCGTCTGCGGCGACAGCCACACCTCCACCCATGGCGCGATGGGCGCGCTGGCCTTCGGCATCGGCACCTCGCGAGGTCGAGCACGTGCTGGCCACCCAGACGCTGCTGCAGAAGCCGGCCAAGAACATGCGCGTCAGCGTCGAGGGCAACCTCGCCGCTCGGCTGCTCGGCGCAAGGACATCGTGCTCGCCATCATCGGCAAGATCGGCACCGCCGGCGGCACCGGCCATGTCATCGAATATGCCGGCGACGCCATCCGCGCGCTCGACATGGACGGGCGCATGACGGTGTGCAACATGACCATCGAGGGCGGCGCCCGCGCCGGCATGGTCGCGCCCGACGAGACCACCTTCGACTACATCGCCCGCACGCCCGATGGCCCGAAGGGCGAGGCGCTGGCACGCGCGATGGCATGGTGGAAGACGCTGCCGTCGCGACGCCGGCGCGCATTTCGACACGCGAGATCCGCCTCGACGCCCATGCCATCGCCCCGCAGGTCACCTGGGGCACCAACCCCGAGGACGTGCTGCCGATCACCGGCGTGGTGCCGGACCCCGCCGACGTGGCCGAGGACGAGGCAAGCGCGCGCAGATGCAGCGCATGCTCGACTACATGGGCCTCACGCCCGGCCAGGCGCTGACCGACCTCAAGGTCGACGTGGTCTTCATCGGCTCCTGCACCAATTCGCGCATCGAGGACATCCGCGCCGCCGCCGCCATCGCCAAGGGCCGCCGCGTCGCCGATGGCGTGCGCGCCATGGTCGTGCCCGGCTCCGGCCTGGTGAAGAAGGCCGCCGAGGCCGAAGGGCTCGACCGCATCCTGACCGAGGCGGGCTTCGAATGGCGCGAGGCCGGCTGCTCCATGTGCCTGGGCATGAACCCGGACAAGCTGACGCCGGGCCAGCGCTCGGCCAGCACCTCCAACCGCAACTTCGAGGGCCGCCAGGGCCCGGGCGGGCGCACCCACCTGCTCAGCCCGGCCATGGCCGCCGCCGCCGCGATGGCGGGCCATCTCGCCGACGTGCGCGACTACCAGCCCAAGGAGGGCGTGTGATGCGGGCCTTCACCACGCTCACGGGCGTCGCGGCACCGCTGCCCAAGGCGAATGTCGATACCGACCAGATCATCCCCGCGCGCTTCCTGAAGTCGATCAGCCGCACCGGTTTCGGCAAAAACCTGTTCGCCAATTTCCGCTACAAGGAAGACGGCTCCGAGAACCCCGATTTCGTGCTGAACCAGGAGCCCTACCGCAAGGCGGAAGTGCTGATCGCCTTCGAGAATTTCGGCTGCGGCTCGTCGCGCGAACACGCGCCCTGGGCGCTGCTGGACTACGGCATCCGCTGCGTCATCGCGCCCGACTTCGCCGACATCTTCCACAACAACTGCTTCAAGAACGGCGTGCTGCCGGTCCGCCTGCCGCGCGAAGTGTGCGAGCAGCTGATGGAGGATGCCAAGCTCGGCGCCAATGCCCGCATCACCGTCGATCTCGAACGCGAGGTGGTGGTGCGCCCCAACGGCCAGGAAATCCCGTTCGCGATCGACCCGCTGCGCCGCCACCTGATGCTCAACGGCCTCGACGACATCGGCCAGACCATGCAGCACGCGCCCGCCATCGACAGCTTCGAGGCGAAGCAGAAGGCCGCGCAGCCCTGGCTCTACACCTGAATTGAGGCGCCCGCTTCGGCGCCACCCGAGGAGACGCCCCGAGACATGCCCTCCAACAAGAAGCTGCTGATCCTGCCGGGCGACGGCATCGGGCCGGAAGTCATGCGCGAGGTCCGCCGCGTCATCGATTGGCTGGATCGCCGCCGCGCCGTCACCTTCGAGATCGAGGAAGGCCTGGTCGGCGGTGCGGCGATCGACGCCGAGGGCACGCCCTGCTCCGACGAAACCGTGGCCAAGGCGCGCGCCGCCGATGCCGTGCTGTTCGGCTCGGTCGGCGGCCCGAAATGGGACAGCCTGCCCTTCGACCAGCGCCCCGAACTGGGCATCCTGCGTCTGCGCAAGGACCTCTCGCTGTTCGCCAACCTGCGCCCGGCCGTGGTGCTGGATGCGCTGGTGGATGCCTCCTCCCTGAAGCCGGACATCGTGCGTGGCGTGGACATCATGGTGGTGCGCGAATCCACCGGCGGCGTGTATTTCGGCGAGCCGCGCGGCGTCGAGACCCTGCCCGACGGCAAGCGCCGCGGCTTCGACACCGACGTCTACCACGAGGACGAGATCGCCCGCGTCGCGCGCGTCGCCTTCGACCTGGCACGCAAGCGCCGCAAGAAGGTGACCTCCGTCGAGAAGGCGAATGTCATGCAGTCCGGCCGCCTGTGGCGCGCCGTGGTCGGCGAGGTCCACAAGGCCGAATACGCCGATGTCGAGCTCGAGAACATGTACGCCGACAATTGCGCGATGCAGTTGTGCGCGCGCCCCAAGCAATTCGACGTCATCCTGGGCAACAACCTGTTCGGCGACGTGCTCTCGGACCTCGCGGCCGCGCTCACCGGCTCGCTGGGCATGCTGCCCTCCGCCACGCTCGGCGCGGTCGATCCCACCACCGGCCGGCGCCATGCGCTCTATGAGCCGATCCACGGCTCCGCGCCCGACATCGCCGGCAAGGGCGTGGCCAATCCGCTGGCGCAGATCCTGTCCTTCGCGATGCTGCTGCGCCTGTCCTTCGCCATGGACGAGGACGCGACGCTGATCGAGGACGCGGTCTCCACGGTGCTCGCCGGCGGCCTGCGCACCGCCGACATCATGCAACCCGGCATGGCCCGCGTGGGCACCGGCGTGATGGGCGAGGCGGTGGTGCGCGAACTGGACAAGCTCTCGGCGTGACGGCGCGGGCGGCGGAGGGCTTGCGCCTGTCCGCCGCCTCCGCTATCTCGCCCCCCTCGCCGCCGTGGTGGCGTGGCGCCCGTAGCTCAGCTGGATAGAGCACCAGACTACGAATTTGGGGGTCAGGAGTTCGAATCTCTTCGGGCGCGCCACCACCACACGCCGGCCGGCTCTCCCTTGCAGCAGCGCCCGTAGCTCAACTGGATAGAGCACCAGACTTCGGATCTGGGGGTTGGGAGTTCAAATCTTCCCGGGCGCGCCAGGGGTGCCAATGGAACGTTTGTACCCTACACTGACGCCGTGATGATTCCCGGTGTCCCCGAAATCGAAGCCGGCTGGGCGCTTTTCCTCGATTTCGACGGCACGCTGATCGACATCGCCCCCACGCCCGACGCCGTCATCGTCCCCGACGACCTCATTGCGACGCTGGCGACGCTCGCCGCGCAGCTGGATGGCGCGGTGGCCATCGTCAGCGGCCGCCCGCGCACCACCATCGACAGGCTGCTCGCCCCGCTCACGCTGCCCGGCGGCTTCGGCCATGGCTCGGACCTGCGCGACGCCGCCGGCCACACGCTGGGCGAGGCCATCGCCACCCCGCCGGATGATTGGGCGCAGACGCTCGGCACCTTCGCGCAGGCGCATCCCGGCCTGCTGCTGGAATGCAAGCCGCACGGCCTGACGCTGCACTACCGCGCCGCGCCGCAGCACCGCGATGCCGTGCGCGCCGCGCTGGAACAGGTGCTGCGCGGCCATGCCGATTCCTTCGAACTGCTCGCCGCGCACATGGCCTTCGAGATCCGCCCGCGCGGCATCACCAAGGCCCGCGCCGTCGAGGCACTGATGGCCCATCCCCCCTTCGCCGGCCGCCGCCCGGTCTTTGTCGGCGACGACGTGACCGATGAGGACGGCATGGAGGCAGCCCGCCGCATGGGCGGGCTCGGCCTGCATGTCGGGCGAGACTTCACCGCCGGGCCGGGCCAGGTCCGCGCCTGGATCGCCCGTGCCGCGCGGCACCTGGCGGAGGCGGCCGATGGGCGGCCTTGACTACGCTGTCGTCGGCAATTGCGCCGTCGCCGCCCTGATCTCGCGTACCGCGCGCCACGAATGGTTCTGCTTCCCGCGCCCGGATGCGGACCCGGTCTTCAACGCCCTGCTCGGCGGGCCCGAGGCCGAGCGCGGCTTCATGGACGTGTTGCTGCGCGACCAGTCCAGCGCGCGCCAGGACTACCTGCGCAACACCGCGGTGGTCGAGACACTGCTGACCGACCGCGCGGGCAATTGCGTTCGCGTGCTCGACCTCGCGCCGCGCTTCCGTCGCTTCGGCCGCATGTATCGCCCGCCCTCGCTGGTCCGGCGGATCGAGCCGGTGGCCGGGCGGCCGCGCATCCGCATCCGCGTGCGCCCCTCCTTCGCCTATGGGCAGGACCCGGGCCATATGGGCACCGGCAGCAACCACATCCGCTACATCGGCGAACACGCGGTGCTGCGCCTGACCACCGATGCGCCGATCTCCTACGTCGCGCATGAGAGCGAATTCGCCCTCGACCGACCGGTCTCGCTGGTGTTCGGCGCGGATGAAAGCCTGCCCGAAAGCCCCGACACCGTCGCCCGCTGGGCGATGACCGAGACCGAGGGCTATTGGCGCAACTGGGTACGCGGCCTGCACCTGCCCTTCGACTGGCAGGATGCCGTCATCCGTGCGGCCATCACGCTCAAGCTCTGCTCCTTCGAGGATACCGGGGCGATCGTCGCGGCGCTGACCACCTCCATCCCGGAATCGCCGGGCAGCGGGCGCAACTGGGACTACCGATTCTGCTGGCTGCGCGACGCCTTCTTCACCGTGAGCGCGCTGAACCGCCTCAATGCCACGGGAACCATGGAAGGCTTCGTGCGCTTCATCATGGATTCCGTGGTGAACGGGCAGGAGAAGCCGATCGCGCCGCTGTTCCCCATCGCCCCCGGCGTCCAGGTGGAGGAACGCATCGCCGCCGCACTGCCCGGCTTCGGGGGCGATGGCCCTGTGCGCGTGGGCAATGCAGCGGTGTCCCAGACGCAGAACGACAGCTACGGCGCGATCGTGATGACCGCGACGCAAATGTTCTGGGACCGCCGCCTGCAACGCCCCGGCGATGCGGCGCTGTACCGCCAGCTCGCCGAACTCGGCCGTGCGGCGAAGCGCGAGGCCTTCACCCCCGACGCCGGCCTGTGGGAATATCGTGGCCGCGCCGCGCCCCACACCCATTCGGCTGCGATGTGCTGGGCGGCACTCGACCGCCTCGGCGCCATCGCCCGCCACCTTGGCATCACCGCCGAGGCCGAGGAATGGGAAGCCGATGCCCATGTGCTGCGCGCGCGCATCCTCGCCGCCGCGACGGTGCCTGGTGAGGGCTGGATCTCCGGCGTGCTGGACGGCACGCCGGTGGCCGATGCCGCCACCTTCCTGCTGCCCGCGATCGGGCTCATCAGCGCGACCGATCCGCTGTTCCTGCGCTCGGTCGAGGTGCTGGAACAGCGCCTGGTGCGCGATGGCATCGTTCTGCGCTACGACCATGCCGATGATTTCGGCACGCCCGAGGTCGGCTTCCTGGTGTGCACCTTCTGGTACATCGACACGCTGGCGCGCATCGGGCGCATGGTCGAGGCCCGCGCGCTGTTCGAGAAGGCGCTGTCCTGGCGCAACCATGTCGGGCTGCTGGCGGAGGATGTGCATCCGGCCAGCGGCGAACTCTGGGGAAATTTTCCGCAGACCTATTCGCAGGTGGGGCTGATACTCTCCGCCATGCGACTGTCCCGCGGATGGGAGGATGGGCTTTGGCGCGCCTCGTGATCGTCTCGAACCGCGTGCCTGCCCCGCGCACCAAGGGTGCGGCGAGTGCGGGCGGTCTTGCGGTCGCGCTGCAATCCTTCGTGGAGCCGGGCACGCTGTGGTTCGGCTGGAGCGGGCGCACCGCCGCCGAGACCGGCACCGTCGCGTCCATCACCAAGGGCGATGGCGTCACCTACGCCACCATCGACCTCGGCACCTCGGACTACCGCCAGTTCTACGTCGGCTTCGCCAATTCCGCCCTGTGGCCGCTGCTGCATTTCCGCCTCGGGCTGATGCGCTACCGCCGCGAGGATTTCGAGGGCTACCTCTCGGTCAATGCCGCCTTCGCCGCCGCGCTGATGCCGCTGCTGCAGCCGCGACGACATGATCTGGGTGCACGACTACCACCTGATCCCGCTGGCCGACGCGCTGCGCGCGCTGGGCGTCAAGGACCGCATCGGCTTCTTCCTGCACATCCCCTTCGTGCCGGCCTCGCTGCTGGAGGCACTGCCGCCGGCGCGCGGCAGCTGCTGGAAGCAATGTCGCGACTTCGATGTGGTCGGCTTCCAGACCGACGCACGACCTGCAGGACTTCCTGGACTGCTGCGCGCGCGCATTCTGCGGCTTCGCCGTCAAGGGCGACGATGTGCTGCGCGGCGAGCGGCGCGTGCGCGGCATCGTCGATCCCCATCGGCATCGATGCCGCCCGACTTCGCGCGCGTCGCGGCGCGCGCGCGCCGGCACCGCCTATCCGCGACGTGCGCGCGAGCGCTCGTCGGCCGCGCGCTGATCATCGGCGTCGACCGGCTCGACTATTCCAAGGGCCTGCCGCAGCGCTTCGAGGGCTTCGCGCGGCTGCTCGCGCGCTATCCCGAGCACCAGCGCCGCGTCTCCATGCTGCAGATCGCGCCCGCTCGCGCGAGGACGTGGCGGCATACCAGGACATCTGCGGCGCGAACTCGACCGCCTGGCCGGCGACATCAACGGCCGATTCGCCGAGTTCGACTGGGTGCCGCTGCGCTACATGACGCAGACCGTCGCGCGCACCAAGCTCGCCGGCCTCTTTCGCGTGTCGCGCATCGGCCTGGTCACGCCGCTGCGCGACGGCATGAACCTGGTCGCCAAGGAATTCGTCGCCGCGCAGGACCCCGCCGATCCGGGCGTGCTGATCCTGTCGCGCTTCGCCGGCGCGGCGCGATGAGCTGACCGATGCCCTGCTCGTCAATCCCCACGATCCCGACGAGATCGCCGAGGCGATGCACACCGCCCTCGAGATGCCGCTCGAGGAACGCCAGGAACGCCACGCGGTCCTGCGCCGCGCGGTGTTCGAGGTGACCTCCGCGCGCTACTGCAACCGCTTCGTCGAGGCGCTGAGCGCCTGAGCCGCGGCGTTTCCGCAAGCCACGCGCATCCGCATGCCTCCCGCCACCCCGGCGGCCTGGACCGGCGCAGCGAGCGGTTGCACAGTGCGCCACCAAGTCGAGGATACCGGGATGGAACGTTCATGACCGCGGCCACGCGCCGCGCGGCTTTCCGCGCGATCCTGGCCGGCGATGCCTGCATCCACCCCGCCTCCGTGCACGACCCCATCGCCGGGCGCATCGCCGCCGACCTCGGCTTCGAGGCGGCGATGTTCGCCGGCTCGGTCGCCTCCCTCACGGTGCTCGGCGCGCCGGACATCATCGTCCTCACGCTGTCCGAATTCGCCGACCAGGCGCGGCGCATCTGCCGTGCCGGCGCGCCGCCCCTGCTGGTCGATGCCGACCATGGCTACGGCAATGCGCTCAACGTCATGCGCACCGTGCAGGAACTCGAGACCGCCGGCATCGCCGCGCTCACCATCGAGGACACCGACCTGCCCCGCGCCCACGCCGCCGAGGAACCTGGCCTGCTCAGCCTCGAGGCCGGCCTGGGCAAGATGCGCGCGGCCCTCGCGGCGCGCGAGGATGCCTCGCTGGTCGTGGTGGCGCGCACCAGCGCGCTGAACCTGGTCTCCCTCGACGAGGCCCTGCGCCGCGCCCGCGCCTATGCGACCTGTGGCGCCGATGCGCTGTTCTTCACCGGGGTGAACGACTGGGAGCAACTGGCCGCCCTGCACGGCGCGGCGGGCGGCCTGCCCATCATCCTGGGCGGCACGCCACCCGCCATGGCGGACCGCGCGCGCCTGGCCGCCCATGGCGTGCGCGTGGCCCTGCAGGGCCACCAGCCCTTCGCCGCCGCCGTCGCCGCCATCCATGCCACGCTGAAGGCGCTGCGCGAGGGCACCGCGCCCGCCGACCTCAAGGGCGTCGCCCCTGCCGCGCTGATGAAGGCCGTGACGCGCGAGGCGGACTACGCCACCTGCACCCGCGACTTCCTCTGATGCCAGCGGCACGAGACCCCGACTCGTGCCGGGGCCGCGACGGCTTCCCGCCGGCGGTCCGGCGAAAGCCTGGCAATCCTGGGGATTGCGCGTCGCGCCGCAGGCGTGCCGTCGGCACGACCCGCCTCAGGGAGCAACAAAACCAATGCCGCCGGTCGAGGAGCTTGACCGGCGGCATCACCGCGCAACCGGAGCGAGCCCGCCATGCCCGACACCATCCCGCCCGAAGCCCGCGCCCTGCCGGCCGAGACCATCGCCGCAATGCAAACCAAGTACCTCACGCTGCATGAATTCGTGAAGGCGGCGAAGCATCGGCTCGACGCCAATATCTGGGACTACCTGATCGGCGCCACCGAGACCGAGACCACCATGCGCCGCAACCGCCTGGCGCTCGATGCGCTGGCCTTCCGCCCGCGCGTGCTGCGCGACGTCTCGGTGATCGACAGCACCGCGTCGCTGCTTCGGCCGCTCGATCCGCCTGCCGGTGATGCTGGCCCCGGTCGGCGGGCTCGAATCGTTCGGCGTCGGCGGCAATGGCGCGGCGACGGCGGGGCAGGGCGCCGGCCTTCGGCGTGCCCATCATGGTCAGTTCGGTGACCAAGCCGGGGCTGGAGGAAGCCGCCGCCGCCACGCCGGGGATGAAGATCTTCCAGCTCTACGTCCGCGGCGACGACGCCTTCGTCGACGACAGCATCCAGCGCGTCGCTCGGCCACCGGCTACGACGCCTTCTGCCTCACGGTGGACACCGCCATCTACAGCCGGCGCGAGCGCGACATCGCCCGGCGCTTCGTCAAGCCCTGGCGCGCCGAGCGCGACCGGCGATGCGCAGATCCGCCAGGCCGCGCTCTCCTGGGACCAGGTCAAGCGCTTCAAGGACCGCGCACGACCTGCCGCTGATCCTCAAGGGCATCGCCACCGCCGAGGACGCCGCCATGGCCTGCGAGCACGGCGTCGAGGTGGTCTACGTCTCCAACCACGGCGGCCGCCAGCTCGACCACGGCCGCGGCGCCATCGAGGTGCTGCCCGAGGTGGTGGAGGCCGTCGCCGGCCGCGCCAAGGTCTGGGTCGACGGCGGCTTCATGCGCGGCACCGACGTGGTGAAGGCGCTCTGCCTCGGCGCCGACCTGGTGGGCCTGGGGCGCCTGTACTGCTACGCGCTGGCCGCCGATGGCGCGGCCGGCGTGGTGCGGCTGCTCGAACTCCTGGAGAACGAGATCCGCTCCTGCCTCGGCCTGCTCGGCGTCACCGGCTACGCCGAGCTCGGCCCGGCCTTCGTGCACGCCGCGCATCCCACCACGCCGCCGCATGTCCACAGCGCCTTCCCGCTGCTGCGGCTGGACGATTCCGGCTACTGATGCCAGCGGTCGATGCCCTCGACCGCGCGCATCCGCATATCCATGCCCTCGTACGCCGGGTGCCAACCTTCGGTCTGCCTGGCGTTCGCCGGGCGTCCGGCGGGCCCCCTTCGCGGCCTCGGCACAGAACCGAGCCTCGTGCCCTTGGCATGAGCATGGCCGCCGCCGCGCCGCCGCCCCAGGGCGACAGCCCCGCGTGAAACACCTCCGGGCGTGACCGCGCCCCCGCCCGGCGCCGTGCGCAGCCCGGTCCGCACCCTGCTGGCGGACCCCACCTTCCTGCGGCTCTGGGGCGCGGGTGGCCTCACCAATTCCATGCGCTGGGTGGAGATGCTGGTCAGCGGGCTGTTCGCCTATGACCTGACAGGCTCGGCCTTCGCCGTCTCGCTGGTGCTGATGTCGCGCGCGGTGCCCATGCTGGCGGTCGGCGCGCTGGCCGGCGCGATCGCGGAGAGCATCAACCGCAAAACCCTGCTGATGGCCGGCCAGGCCGCCACCGCGGCGGGTGCCATCATCATCGCCCTGCTGGCGCTGAGCGGCTCGCTCGCGCTGTGGCACCTGTTCCTCAACGGCCTGCTCGGCGGGCTGGTCTGGACCAACGAACTGGCAACGCGCCGGCGCATGGTCGCCGAATGCGCCGGCCCGGCGCGCATCGTGCAAGCGGTGGCGCTGGACACCATGACCGGCAGCACCACGCGCATGATCGGCCCGCTGGCCGGCGGCATCTTCTACCAGACGGTCGGCATCACGACCGCCTATGTGATCGCCTCGGCGGTGTACCTGGTCGCGCTGTCGCTGGTCGCCGGCGTGACGCATGTGCAGGAACGCCGGGCCCTGGTGCCGCGCCGCCTGGTCGGCGATGTGGCTCGCGGCGGCGCGCATCGCGCTGGCGCTGCCCTCGCTGCGCATGGTGCTGGGCGTCACCACCGCGATGAACGTCTTCGGCTTTTCCTACAACGCCATCCTGCCGGCCTGGGGCGCGGTGGCCTTCGATGCCAGCCCGGCGCAGATCGGCCTGCTGGCGGCGGCCGAGCCCTTCGGCGCGCTGCTGGCGGGGCTGGGCCTGGCGCTGCGCCGAGGCCCGCCGCCGGGCCGCCGCACGCTGGCCCTCGGCTCGGCCGGCTTCCTGGTGGTGCTGCTGCTGGCAGCCCTCGCCCCCAGCCTGCCGCTGGCCATGCTGCTGCTGATGGTGGGGGGCATCGGCACCGCCCTGTTCGCCAGCCTGCAGACCGGCCTGGTGATGATGGAGGCGCCGGTCGAGGCGCGCTCGCGCATCCTGGGCCTGACCACCACCTGCATCGGCATGGGCCCGATCGGCGTGGTGATGATCGGCGCGCTGGCCGATGGCTTCGGCCCGCGCACCGCGGTCGCGATGATGGCGCTGGCCGGGCTGGCGGCGCTGGGCGTGCTGCTTGCCCTGATGCGCCGCTGAAGCGAACCCGGATTACGTGAATATGCTTGCAAAACCGCAGGCTGGATCCGAGCCCCACCCCAATGCGGACAGCAACTGCGGAAGGTAGCGCCCGCGCGAATGAAAATATGGACCAGGGCACTACCATTTCGTGAAAGACATCCATCCTTATTCATTGTGAAGGCAGACGTAATTTGCTGTCGCCAACATCGCCGATAGGCAATGCCAGAACTTGCTCTTATCTTTTGCCGACAGCCGTCGCGCTTCGCCGCCGTACCCGACAAACTCCGCCAGCGCTCTTCGCGCATCGCGCGCCAGCATGGGACTTTCCCGCATGACCCCACCCACGTCACGCCGCATCCTGGTCATCGAGGACGAGGCCCTGGTCGCGATGTTGGTGGAGGATGCACTTCTCGATGCCGGGTTCGAGGTGATCGGCCCCGCCCGCTCGGTCGCGCAGGCGCTCGCATTGCTGGCTGCGGAGGCGCCGAACGCAGCCGTGCTGGACCTCAATCTCGGCGGGGAGAACTCGGTGGCGCGTGGCCGATGCGCTCGTCGCGCGCGGCATCCCCTTCGTGGTCGCCACCGGCTATGGCGCGGGCGGGTCTGCCGGCCGACGCACCGCAACGCGCCCGTGCTGCCCAAGCCCTACGACCCGGCAGACCTCACGGCGGTGCTCGAGCGGCTCTGCTCGGCGCGCGCATAAGGCACCCCGCCAGGGCGCCGGAGCATCCCGGCGACCTCAGCCAGCGGGCATCCGCCTATACCGCCGCGCTGTAGCGCGCGGGGGAGGGCGTGAGATAGGCGTCGAAGCACGCCGCGAAATGCCGCAGGAAGGGTTGCCCCGCCGCGGTCGCCACCAGGCGCGCGCCCCGGCGCTCCACAAGCCCGTCGGCCTGCAGCGCCGTGATCCGCGCATCCGCACCCGCCATCACCGCCTCGGGCACGGCATCGAGGTCGATGGCACCCTCGCACATCACCTGCTCGATCAGGCGCCCGCGCAGCCGGTCCTCCGCGCTCAGCGCGCGCCCGCGCGCGCACCGGCAGGCGCCCGGCCTCCACCGCCGCCAGCCAGCGCTTCTCCTCCGCCTCGTTCTGCACGAAGCCCTCGGGCGTGCTGCCGATCGCCGAGGCCCCGAAGCCGAGCAGGAAAGGCGCGGTATCCGTGGTGTAGCCCTGGAAATTGCGCCGCAGCGCACCGTTGGCGGCCGCGATGGCCATGGCATCGCCAGGCCTGGCGAAATGGTCGAGCCCGATCGCGACATAACCCGCCCCGGTCAGCACCCGCGCCGCCGCCTCGGCCTGGCGCATGCGCAGCGCGGCATCCGGCAGGTCCTCCACGCGGATGCCCTTCTGGTGCGCCTTCATCCAGGGCACGTGCGCATAGCCGAACACCGCCACGCGGTCCGCCCCGCAATCGGCGGCGAAGCGCGCCGAGGCCTCGATCTCCGCCACCCCCTGCATCGGCAGGCCGTAGATGAGGTCCATGTTGATGCCGGCCACGCCATGCGCGCGCAGGCCCGCGCACCGCCGCCTCCACCTGTGCGGCCGGTTGCACGCGGCCGATGCGTTCCTGCACCGCCGGCGTGATGTCCTGCACACCGAGGCTGGCGCGCGTGAGCCCGATGGCAGCCAGCGCCTCCAGCAGGTCCGCGCCGAGCGTGCGCGGGTCCAGTTCCGCCGCCACCTCCGCACCGGGCCGAAAGGCGAAGGCGCCGCGCAGCATCTCCGCCAGGCGGATCAGCCCCGGGGCCCCGAGCGCCGTCGGCGTGCCGCCGCCCAGGTGCAACGATGCCGCGCCGCCATGCGCGGGCAGCAGCGCCGCCACCATCTCCACCTCGCGCGCCAGGCCGCGCGCATACCGCTCGATCCGCGCCGAGGAGCGCGTGACCGAGGTATGGCAGCCGCAATACCAGCACAGCGCATGGCAGAACGGCACATGCACATACAGCGACAGCGTATCCTGCGGCCCGGCGCGGCGCAGCCAGCCGGCATAGTCCTCGCCGGTCAGCGAGGTGAAATGCGGCGCGGTCGGATAGCTGGTGTAGCGCGGCAGCGGCGTCGCGGCGTGGCGCAGCAGGGTTTCGGCGGGCGGGGGCAGGGTCAGGGACATGCGCGGAAGTCTGCCGTGTGATCCACCGCACGCCTTGCGCTGGCGCAAGCGGCGGTCGGAAACCGCGCGCCAGCGTCGCCTGCGGCGGTTCCGCGGCACCGGCCGGCGCCCCGGCGTGGCGGGGGAGTGTTCCATCGGCACGAAATAGGCCGCTATGCTGCATCCGGAATGGAGGAAGCGCGCATGAACCTCGCCATCGGCCAGCCAGTGCGGGCGCGCCACGTCGCGCTGCCATGCCGGCATCCCGTGGCACGCACCGCAGGATCACGCCGCGCGGCGCCGGCCGGTCCGGCTGCCCGCCACTCCTCCACGCGCAAAGGATGGCGCCCATGGAACTGACTCTCACGACACTCCGCTGCCCGGAAGCCGTCGTGCAGGAACAGCGGCGCGTGCCTGGCGGGGACTTCGTGATCGGTCGTGGCGCCGACGCCGCCTGGGTGCTGCCCGACCCGGAGCGGCTGCTCTCCAAGCACCATTGCGTGCTCGAATTCCGCGGCGGCGGCTGGCAGGTGCGCGACCTCTCGACCAACGGCACCTTCGTCAACCACGCCAACACCCCGGTCGGGCGCGACCAGGTCAAGATGCTCGAGGATGGCGACCGCCTGCGCATGGGCGCCTATGAGATCGAGGTGCGCGTGGCGCAGCCCGAAGCGCAGCCCGGCGGATGGGGCGGCGCGGCGCTGCCCGCCGCCACGCCGCCACCCGCCTGGGACACGCCGGCCCCCGCGCCGGCACCGGCGGCCCCCTGGGGCAGCCCCGCGCCGCGGGACGATTTCGGCGCGCCCGGCCAGCAAGGCGGCTTCGGTGCACCTGCCCCGCAGGATGGTTTCGGCGCGCCTCCGCGGCAGGATGGTTTTGGCGCGCCTCCGCGGCGCGACGAACCCCTGCAGCCGCGCCTGCCGGGCGACCCCTATGTCGGCAACCGCCCGCCGGCCGGCGGCATGCCCGGCTTGCCGACCGGCAGCGGCCTGCCGGAGAATTTCGACCCGTTCGAGGAAGGCCCGGCCATGCCGGACCACCGGCCCTCCTCCTCGGACGCCTTCCTGCCGCCCAAGCCGGCCGAGAAGGTCTCGGTGATCCCCGACAGTTGGGATGTCGGCCCGACCCCCGGGGCACCGCCGGCGCCACCACCGCCAGCCGCCCCCGCAGGCGGCGCGGGGCGGATCCCGGACGACTGGAACTTCGACCTCGGCCCCGGCGCGCCAACGCCACCAAAAGCCGCCCCGCCGATGCCCGGGCCACCGCCCGCCCCGGCACCGACCGCCCGCGACCCCTTCGCCGAACCCCCGGCGTCGCCGGCACCCCCATTGCCCGGCGTGGGCCCCGTCGCGCCCCCCGCCATGGCGCCGCCGCTGCCGCACGCCCCCACCGCGCCGCCGCCCAAGGCGGCCGAGACCGCCGACCCCTTCGCCGAACCAGCGCAGCCGGAGGCCCAGCCCTCGCCACCGCGGGCAGCCGCGCCGCACCCGGCACCAGCCGGCAGCCCAGGGGCCGATGCCGGCCTCGCGGCCTTCCTCGCCGGCGCCGGGCTGCCGCCGCATCTCGCGGCGCAGACCGACCCCGCGGCCGCCCTGCATGCCCTGGGTGCCGCGTTCGAGGCGGCCATCTCGGGCCTGCGGCAATTGCTGATCGCCCGCGCCGACGTGAAGCGCGAATTCCGCATCGAGCAGACCATGCTGCGCTCCGCCGGCAACAACCCGGTGAAGTTCGCCGCATCGGACGAGAACGCGCTGGCCGCCCTGCTGACCGCCGGCGCCCAAGCCGGCCCGCGCGCCGTGCGCGAGACGATCCAGGACCTGACCGCGCACCAGGTCGCGACCCTCGCCGCGACTCAGGCGGCTGCACGCGCCCTGCTCGCCCGCCTGGCACCCGAGGGGCTGGAAAAGACCGACCAGGGTGGCGGCGGCCTGTTCGCCAACAAGGACAAGCGGATGTGGGACGCCTACAAGCGTCTTCACCAGCAGGTGACCGAACAGTTCGACGATGATTTCGACAGCGCCTTCGGCAAGGAGTTCGCCCGTGCCTACGAACAGGCGGCGCGGAAGGATGGCTAGGTCGCCAGGCTGGGCGAAGGTGCCCGCACGAACAATGGGCCAGGCCGGTCGCCATGCGCCGGGGCGTGACCCACGGGCTTGCACGTGCCCGGCACGCGCGGCCTGCTGGGCCGGATGAACAAGTAGGTCCGGCCGGACGATCCCGTCAGGCCGGATGAAGCCCTGGAACCAGGGCAAGGGAGCAGGTCGCGGATGCTGTGGCACGACAAGGTGGTCTGGCAGGAGGGCATGTTCCTCCGCGCGCAGCATTTCCAGCAGCAGGACCGGCATTTCGAATGGACGCTCCAGGCGCGCGCCGCGCCGCTGCGCCCGCACCCCTGGGGCATCACCGAACTGGCGCTCGACCGCGACCTGCTGGCGGCGGGCAAGTTCGCCATCGCCTCGGCCACCGGCATCATGGAGGACGGCACGGCCTTCTCGGTGCCCGGCCATGCCGACCAGCCGCCGCCGCTCGACCTGCCCGAGGGCACGCGCAACTGCGTGGTCTACCTCGCGCTGCCCGTCCGCCAGCCCGGCAGCCCCGAAATCGCCTTCACCGAGGGCCCGGACATGGCCGCCGCCCGCTACGGCATGCGCGGCTTCGAGGCCTTCGACACCCATTCCGACGCACCGTGCCGGCCGAACTGCAGGTCGGCCGCCCGCGCCTGCGCTTCATGCTGGAGACCGAGGAACGCGCCGGCTTCTCGACCATCGGCCTGACCCGCGTCGTCGAGGTGCAGGCCGACCGCCGCGTGGTGGTCGATGACCGCTTCATCCCGCCCTGCCTGCGCGTCTCGGCCACGCCGCCGCTGGCCAACCTGGTGGGCGAGCTGGTCGGCATGCTCGGCCAGCGGGCGGAAGCGCTGGGCGCGCGGCTGTCGCAGCCCGGCGCGCGCGGCGTGGCGGAGGTCGCGGACTTCCTGCTGCTCCAGGCGGTCAACCGCTGGCAGCCGCTGCTCGCCCACTGGGCCGATGCCGGCAACGTCCATCCCGAACAGCTCTATTCCGCGCTGGTGCAGCTGGCCGGCGAGCTCGCCACCTTCACCGACCCCAAGCGCATGGCCGCGACCTACCCGGCCTATCGCCACGAGGATCTGCAGCGCTCCTTCGCCCCCGTGGTGGCCGACCTGCGGCGCTCGCTGTCCATGGTGCTCGAGACCAACGCGGTCTCCATCCCGCTGCAGGAACGCCAGTTCGGCGTGCGCGTCGGCCCGATCACCGACCGCAACCTGCTGCGCGCCAGCCAGTTCGTGCTCGCCGTCGCAGGCCGACCTGCCGACCGAGCAGATGCGCCGGCGTGTTTCCCAACCAGGTCAAGATCGGCGCGGTCGAGCACATCCGCGAACTGGTCAACGTGGCGCTGCCGGGCATCGCAGGTGCGCCCGCTGCCGGTCGCGCCGCGGCAGATCCCCTTCCATGCCGGCCTCGGTCTATTTCGAGCTCGACCGCGGCAGCCCGCACTGGGCAGCAGATGCAGAATTCCGGCGGCTTCGCCATCCATGTCTCGGGCGACTTCCCGAACCTGAAGATGGAGCTCTGGGCCATCCGCGGATGATGCGCCGCCACGCCTCCGTCCCCGACGCGACTGACCCGAAGGACCGCGCGCGATGAGCGACAATCCCTTCGCCGAACCCGACGACAACGACCGCACCGTGGTGCGCGGCCCCGGCGCCGCCCCGCCACCCCGCCCGCAACCCGCCTATCCCGCCGCCGCGCGGCCCACCGCCCCGGTCGGCGCCACCCCCGGCCTGCCCGGTGCCGGCGCACCCGCCGGGCGCGCCGAGGCCGCGCCGCGCCTGGCCGGCGAGGCCGAGGCGCTGCCCAAGGTCGGCGTCGGCCCGCTCGCCGCCGC
Organism: uncultured Alphaproteobacteria bacterium; assembly: GCA_963716705.1. Classification (GTDB taxonomy): domain Bacteria; phylum Pseudomonadota; class Alphaproteobacteria; order Acetobacterales; family Acetobacteraceae; genus Neoroseomonas. Next base: position 325,331 of record CAVQTW010000021.1, on the reverse strand, counting down.
CGCGCAGCCGCTGCTCGACCTGCTCGGCGCGCCTCGGCCAATGCCGGCATGGCCGCGCCCCCGCAGGGCGAGGAACTGCGCGAACGCGCCCTGCGCGCCTTCCGCCAGTTCGAGACCGACGCCGCCGCCGCCGGCATCTCCGCCGAGCAGGTGCGCGCCGCCCACTACATCCTGTGCGCCAGCCTCGACGACGTGGTGCTGTCCTACACTTGGGGCCAGGGCAGCGTGTGGTCGGTGCAGTCGCTGGTCGCGACCTTCCACCAGGAGGTGCAAGTCCGGCGACCGCTTCTTCGACGTGCTGGCCGGCATGCAGAAGGACCCCGGCCGCTGGAAGGATGCGCTGGAGGTCACCTACCTGTGCCTCTCGCTCGGCTTCCAGGGCCGCTACCGCCTGTCGCCGCGCGGCGCCTCGGAACTCGATCGCATCCGCGAGGGCCTGTACCAGCTGCTGGTCGCAGGTCCGCACGCCGTGGGAGCGCGAATTGTCGCCGCATTGGCGCGGTGTCGACGCGCCGCATCGCGGCCCGGCGCGGCGGCATCCCGGCCTGGGTCGCCGCCTGCGTCGCGGTGTTTGCCCTGGGCATGGGCTACGCCTGGCTCGCCAATGCGATGAACGAGGGTTCGGACGGGCTGTATGAGCGCCTCGCCGCGCTGCCGCCGGGCCAGGTGCCGGAGATCGAACGCTCGGCACCCCCGGTGCCGCCCGCCCCGCCGGCCCCGCCGCCGCCCTCCGTCGCGCCGCCGCGGCCTGACTTCCTCGCCACCCTGCGCCAGTTCCTCAAGCCCGAGATCGACCAGGGCGTGCTCGGCGTGTTCGGCGATGGGCGTTCCATCACCGTGCGCATCCGCAACCGTGGCCTGTTCGATTCCGGCTCCGCCACCGTCGCGCCGGACTTCATCCCCATGCTCCAGCGCATCGGCGAGGGGCTGCGCCAGGAACCCGGCAGCGTGCTGATGCATCGGCCACTGCGACAACCAGCCGATCCGCACGGTGCGCTTCCCCTCCAACTTCCACCTCTCCCAGGCCCGCGCGCGGAGGCGGCGGCGGCGGTGATCATCGCCGCCAATGGCGACCCTGGCCGCTTCACCACCGAAGGGCGCGCCGATGCCGAACCGCTGGCCGACAACCGCACCGCGGAGGGCCGCGAGCAGAACCGGCGCATCGAAGTCGTGCTGATGCGCGGGGGGAACTGACCCATGCTCGAGGTCCTTCGCCCCTTCATGTCGGGGCGCGCGCTGATCGCGCTGACCGGCGTTTCGTTCCTGCTGCCGGTGATCTGGCTGTTCGGCCCGCTGCTCTCGGTGGGCGGCTTCGCGCCGCTGGAGACCGAGGTCAACCGCATGATCCTGTGCGGCGCGCTGTTCGTGCTGTGCCTGCTGTTCATCTGGCTGTCGGAGCGCCGCAAGCGCCGGCGCGACGCGCTGCTGGTGCAGGGCATCTCCGAGCCCGACCCCTCCGCCGACCGCGCCGCGGAGGAGGAGGCCGAGCTGCGCGACCGCCTGACCACCGCGATGTCGCGGCTGAAGGCGAGTTCCGGCAAGAAGGGCGGGTTCCTCTATGAACAGCCCTGGTATGTCATCATCGGCCCGCCGGGCTCGGGCAAGACCACCGCACTGGCCAATTCCGGCCTCGAATTCCCGCTCAGCGACGGCTCCAAGCTGCAGGGCGTGGGCGGCACCAGGCTGTGCGAATGGTGGCTGTCCGACAATGCCGTGCTGATCGACACGGCCGGGCGCTACACCAGCCAGGATTCCGACGCCTCGGCCGACAAGGCCGGCTGGGAGCGCTTCCTCACCCTGCTCAAGAAGTGCGCGCCCGCGCCTGCCGCTCAACGGCGTGCTGGTGACCTTCGGCGTGGACATGATCTCCCGCCTCGGCGCCGCCGGAACGCGAGCAGCATGCCCGCTCCGTGCGCCGCCGCGTCAAGGAACTGGAGGAGAAGCTCGGCCAGCGCCTGCCGGTCTATTTCATGGTCTCCAAGGCCGACCTGCTGGCCGGCTTCATGGAATTCTTCGACGACCTCGACAAGACCACGCGCGAGCAGGTCTGGGGCTTCACCTTCCCGGTCGAGGCCGGCGGCGAGGCCGGCCCGGCGGCGAAGTTCACCGAGGAATTCAAGGCGCTGGAGGCGCGCCTGCAGGACCGCGTGCTCGAGCGCCTGCAGACAGGAACGCGGCCCGCAGCAGCGCGCCGCGCTGGCCGGCTTCCCGGCGCAGTTCGCCTCGCTGGAAGGCCCGCTCGCGGCCTTCATCGCCGCGGCCTTCGGCGGCACGCGGCTCGACCCGGCGCCGATGCTGCGCGGCGTGTACTTCACCTCCGGCACGCAGGAGGGCAGCCCGCTCGATCGCCTGGCCGGCGCGCTGTCGCGCTCCTTCGGGCTGGACCCGCGCCGCCCGGCCTCGGTGATGCAGCAGAAGGGCCGCGCCTACTTCATCGCCCGCCTGCTCAAGGACGTGGTGTTCAACGAGGCACGCCTCGCCTCGGGCGACCGCGCGGCGGCCAAGCGCCGGCGCTACGTCGCGATCGGCGCGTGGTCGCTGGCCGGGCTGCTGGTCGCCGGCGGCGGCCTGTACGGCTACACCGCCTGGAGCGCCGAGCAGACGCGCGAGCAGCGCCTCGCCGAACAGATCGGCAAGGCCGAGCAGGCCGCCGCCGGCCTGCCCTTCGAGCGCATCACGGAAGCCGAGTTCCGCCGCATCCTGCCCTACATGGACGCCGCGCGGGACCTGCCGCCGGCGGCACGCGGGGATGGCGGCGGCCTGGGACTGAGCCAGGAGGAGAAGCTCGTCGCCGGTGCCAATTTCGCCTACCGCCGCGCGCTCGACCGCTCCTTCCTGCCGCGCATGCTGGCCCGGCTGGAATTCGTCATCCGCAGCAGCTTCCAGCGGCCCGAGGAGCTGTACGACGCGACGCGCACCTACCTGATGCTCGGCCAGGAAGGCCCGCTGGATGCCGAGACGGTGCGCGCCTGGTTCGCACGGGACTGGCAGCGCGCCTTCCCCGGCCAGGTCAACCAGCCGGTGCGCGACGCGCTGATGGGCCACCTCGATGCCACCATCGCGCGCAACTTCCACCGCTACCCGGTGGATGGCGCGCTGGTCGATGGCGCGCGGCGCATCTTCTCCCGCCTGCCGCTGGCCGACCGCGTGTTCTCGCGCCTGCAGAACATCGCCGCGGCGCAGACCATCGCGCCCTGGAAGCCCGCCGATGCGCTCGGCCAGGCGGGGGAGCAGTATTTCCTGCGCGCCTCCGGCGTGCCGCTCACCGAGGGCATCCCGGGCCTGTACACCATCGACGGCCTGTATCGCGGCCTGCTGCCGGTGCTCGGCCAGGCGGTGCGCGAGGGCGTGGCGGAATACTGGGTGCTGGGTGCCGAGGGCACCAACCTCGGCACCGACGACCCGGTGGCGCTCGAACAGGCGGTGCTGCGCCTCTATGCCGAGGAATACATCCGGCAGTGGCAGACGCTGCTCGATGACCTCAACATCACGCCGCTGCCGCCGGGCCTCGCCCAGCAGGCGGCGGCGCTGAACCTGCTCGGCGCGCCCAATTCGCCGATCAAGGACCTGCTGCGCGGCATCGCGCGGCAACTGAATGTCGGCACGCCGCCGCAGGGCTGGGTGCGACCCGGCGGGCAGCCCCGCGCGGCACCCGCCGCCGGCCAGCCGGCCCAACCCGCCGAGCCGACCGGCGCGGAACCCGCCGTGGCGATCATCGACCCGCGCTTCGAGGCGCTGCGCAACGCCGCCGGCGAACCGCTGGATGGCGTGCTGCGCATCGTCAACGACCTGTTCGTGCAGGTGCAGCGCCTGGCCACCGCGCCGCCGGGCACCCTGCCGCCGCCGGCGCCGGGGCTCGACCCCGGCCAGCGCCTGCAGGCCGAGGCGGCACGTCAGCCGCAGCCCCTGCAACGCTGGCTGAACGGCATGGTGGGGGCGACCTCCGCCGCGCGCGGCGGCGGCGCCAAGGCGGCGCTGGCCGCGGCCGGCGCGCAGCAGCTGGCGCCGTTCTGCCGCGGCCTCGATCGCCGCTTCCCCTTCAATGTCAGCGGCGATGATCTGCCGGTGGATGATTTCCGCCGCCTGTTCGGCCCCGGCGGCGTGTTCGACCAGTTCTTCACCCAGAACATCCGCCAGTACGTGGACACCACCTCCGACCCCTGGCGGCTGGTTGCCACCGACGGCCTGCCGCCGCCCATCAGCGCGGCGGACCTGCGCCAGTTCGAACGCGCCCGGGCCATTCGCGACGCCTTCTTCCCCAGCGCGATGTCCCAGGGCCTGAACTTCGAGCTGGTGCCGCGCGGCATGGACCCCGGCGCCTTCGCCGCCACGCTGGAGGCCGAGGGTACGCGTACCGAGATCACCCAGGGCGGCGCGGCGCGGCCGATCGCCATGGCCTGGCCGGCGCGCGGCAACACCACCCTGACCTTCGACCCGCCCTCGCTGGCCGGGCCGCTGGCCTTCGACGGCGCGTGGTCGGCGATGCGCCTGGTGCTGCGCCGTGGCAGTTCGCTGGCCCGCACCAATTCGCCGGAACGGCTGCGCCTGCGCGTCACGCAGGGCGAGAGGAGCATGGATTTCGAACTGCGCGCGGGCAGCAGCCGGCACCCCTTCGGGCTGCGCGAATTGCAGGAGTTCCGATGCCCGACCCTCGCCCCCTGACCGGGCTCTACGGCAAGGTGCCGTTGCATGGGGATTTCGTGCGCCGGGGCCTGCCCAGCAGCTTCGTCGGTCCCTGGGATGCCTGGCTGCAGTCCGGCATGGAAGCGGCGCGGGAAAGCCTCGGCGACAGCTGGCCCGCCGTGTGGGACGACGGCGCCGCCTGGCGCTTCGCCCTGCCCGCCGGCGCCTGCGGTCCCGACCCGGTGGCCGGCGTGATGCTGCCCAGCGCCGACCAGGTGGGGCGGCGCTTCCCCCTCACCCTGGCGGCGCTGCTGCCGGCCGGGTCCGCACCCCCTCCGGACGCATGGTTCGATGCCATCGAGAACGCGGCGCAGGCCGGCCGCGCCGGGCAGGCGGGGGCGGACCGCCTTGCCGCGATCCTGCCGCTGCCCGGCGCGCCCCTGCCCGATGGCCCGCTGCTCGCCAACGACCCTCTGCCAGGCGCGCCGCCGCCGGCATGGGGCGCGATCGACGAACCGCCACTTCCGATGTGGGACGCCCCCGCCGCCGCGTCCGATATGCCGGCCCCGGCCGCCGACAGCCTGGCCGAGGTAACCCCCGCCGAGCCCCAGGACGACGTGCTCGCGCTGTTCGCCGGCCCCGCGCCACCCGAACCGCAGGACGCCCCGCGCGACACCGACGCCACGCTGACGCTGCTGATCGGCGCGTCGGAGGCCCCACGCCCCGCCACCGCCGAGGCGGACCCGCTGCTCGCCCTCATCGATGCCGGCGCCGAGCCGGGCGAGGACAGCGCGGACATGCTGCCCGAGACCGTCGCCGCGACCATGCTGGCCGAGCCCGAACCCGCCGCGGCCGACCCGGACGCCGCCGAACACCCAGGGGCGCCGGCCTTCACCGCGGCCGCCCAGGCCCCGCCCGCGCCCGAGGGTGGCGGCTGGTGGACGCGTGGCGGCGCGCGGATGCCGCCCACCGTCTGGGCATTGCCCGCCCTTCCCGCCGCGAATGATTTCGCCTGCCTTCTGGAGGCCGAGGCATGACCCGCCTGGTGTCGGACGCGGCCACACACCCCGGCGCCGTGCGCCCCCGCAACGAGGACGCGCTGCTGGCACGCCCCGAACACGGGCTCTGGGCGGTGGCCGATGGCGCCGGCGGGCATGGTTCGGGCGATGTGGCGTCCAACGCCATCATCGCCGCGCTGGAGACCATCCCGCCCGAACTCTCGGCCTCGGCACTGCTGGCGCAGGTACGGCTCACCCTCGCCGCCGTGCATGCCGACCTGCAGCAGCAGGCCACGCGCAGCGGCCCCGGGCGCATCCTGGCTTCCACCGTGGTGGTCATGCTGGCGCATGGCGACCATTTCGCCATGCTCTGGGCCGGGGATTCCCGCGGCTACATGCTGCGCAACGGCTTCCTCACCCGCGTCACGCGCGACCATTCCCTGGTGCAGGAGCTGGTGGACCAGGGAACGCTGGCCGAGGCGGATGCCGAAAGCCACCCACAGGCGAATGTCATCACCCGCGCGGTGGGCGCCGAGGGCCCGCTTGAACTCGACAAGGTCTCGGGCCGCATCATGCCAGGCGACCGCTACCTGCTGTGCAGCGATGGCCTGTTCAAGACCATCACGGAACCCGAGATCGCCGCCATGCTGGCCGGCGGCAGTGAAGCTGGCGCGATCGTCACCGAGGCGGTCGGCCGCGGCGCACGCGACAATGTCAGCGCCGTGGTGGTGGACTACGCCGCCTGACGCGGCTCAGCGGTGCGTCGGGATCACGTAGACCAGAACGTCCTGCACGCCGGACAGGGAATCGTCGATGTCGGTCACCTGGAATTCGATTTCCTCGTAGATGATCCCGATGGTCTCCAGTGGATGCTGGCCCGACAATTCCGCCACGATCGAGATCACCCGCGAGCGCCGCAGCGTGACCGCGAGATAGGCCTCCGGCTCGCCGCCTGCACCGGTGCGCAGCCATTCGATCTCGATATCCGCCTCGGTGGCGCCGATCATGTGGCCCCACAGCGCGCTGGTCGCGGAATCCGTTTCGCGCATCACCGTGACATTGCGCAGCTGCGGCGCGGCGAAGGTCCTGGATGCGCCGAATGTGCCGCCGCTTTGCGTGCGCGCCGCGCGCATCGCGCCCCAGGAAAAGCGCAGCAGCGTCATCCAACCGGTATGCTGGGAGATGGAGCTTTCGCCGGTGATGCCAGGGATCTTCATCAGGACGGGCATGGCGCTCAGACCTCGTTGCGGATCACGGCCACCGACTGGGTGCGCCGGCCGCCGCCGTCGAAGCTCCAGGTGATGATCGAGATCTCGCCGTAGCGGATGGCATAGCGCTCATGCGGCCGGGCTTCGCCGTCGCCGTCGAGGTCGGCTTCCACGATGCCGCAGTTCAGCATCTCCAGGCGCAGGTATTCCACCGGCCCATCCTGCCCGGTGCGCAGGAACACGATCACCACGGCCCTGTCGAAGGCTCCACGCAGCATCCGGTCCAACAACTGGATGGTCGAGGCATCGGTCTCCTTGCCGATGCGCACCGGCGCACCCTCATTCTCGAATTCCGAGGCGGTCTCGCTGCGCTGGCCATGGCCGATTGCGCCAGAGAACTGGCAGAAGGTGAGCGCGATCCAATCACTGCCCGCCGGGCTCGATGACACGGAGGAAGGCGCCAGCGACTCACCCCGGACGCCCTCGTAGGACATGAAAATCGAACTGCCGCTCATCGACATCGATGTGGCCCTCCCGCATCCCGGCCCGACATGGCCTCAGCCCAACATGGAACGTGCCGCCCGGATCGCTCCGGGCGGCACGGGATGCCTTTGCCGCGACGCCGGCAAGGCCGGCGCAGCGTGGCTCAGAGCTTCGAGGCCTTCGCCAGGTCCCAGCCGTAGGTGGCGGGGCTGCCGGTGAAGTCGTCGCCGATCGGGTTGTACTTGCAGGTGATCTTGTCGAAGTTCATGTGCATCGACTCCGACGGCCGGCTGTCCTGACCGCCCGATGCGGAGAAGGACAGGCCCGCGATGCCGCAGCCTTCGAGCTTGAAGCCGAGATATTCCTGTGACTCGCCGGCGCCGGTGCGGGCGAACTTGATCTCGACCACCTTGTTCAGCTTGCCGGTAACGGCTTCCTCGAAGAACTTCACCGTGGCGCCGTCGGTCTGCCTCGTGACCACGACTTCACTGATGCTGGCATCGCCACCTTCACGGGTGGAGGTGCCGCGCGCGGAGGAGATGTGGCGCCCGATTCCGAACTGGAAGGATTCCACCTCGATGAACTTCTCGAAGCCCTTGACGGTCACTTCGCCGGGAACGCCCTCGTACTTCATGTAGATCGCCATCGTTTTCTTTCCTTTTCCCAACCTGCCCCCGCGAGGCGGCCCGCTGCCGTCTCCTGGTGACCGACGTTATACCTCAGCCGACGTCGTAGCGGAACGACCCGTCATCGTTCATGCCCACCTTCACCTGAAGGATTTCATGCCCGTCCGCGAGCCGCGACAGGATGCGCGCCGAGAGTTCCGGCAGCACCGTGCGGCTGAGGATGTTGTCGATGTTGCGTGCGCCGCTCTCGACTTCCTTGCAGCGCGCGACGATGGCATCGGGCACCGCGTCGTCCACTTCGAGCGGCACGCCGTAGGCTTCCTTCAGCCGCTTGCCGATGCTGCGCAGCTTCAGCCCGCAGATCTTCTTCAGGATCTCATCCGCGCAGCGGATAGTAGATCACGACGTTGCATGCGCCCGAGGAAGGCCGGCTTGAACACCTTCAGCAGGTCGGGCAGCAGCGCCTCGCGCAGCGCGTCGGGCTCGGGCGCCATCTCGGGATCGGCGCACAGCTTGGCGATGGTGTCGGTGCCGGCATTGGTGGTCATGATGATGACGGTGTTGCGGAAGTCGATGTCGCGGCCTTCGCCGTCCTTCATCGTGCCCTTGTCGAACACCTGGTAGAAGAGGTCCTGCACGCCCGGGATGCGCCTTCTCCATCTCGTCGAGCAGCACGACGGAGTAGGGGCGCCGGCGCACCGCCTCGGTCAGCACGCCGCCCTCGCCGTAGCCGACGTAGCCCGGCGGCGAGCCCATCAGGAGCGAGACCTTGTGCTCCTCCTTGAACTCGCTCATGTTGATGGTGGTCACGTTCTGCTCGCCGCCATAGAGCAGGTCGGCCACCGCCAGCGCCGTCTCGGTCTTGCCGACGCCGGATGTGCCGGCCATCAGGAACACGCCGATCGGCTTGCGCGGATCGGTCAGCCCGGCGCGCGATGTGCGGATGGCCTGCGCGATGGCGTCCAGCGCATGGTCCTGCCCGACGACGCGCTCCATCAGCTTGTCCTTGAGGCGCAGCACGGTGTGGATCTCGTCCGCCACCATCCGGCCGACCGGAATGCCGGTCCAGGTCGCGACCACCTCGGCCACCGCCTGGCCATCGACCACCGGATGCACCAGCGGCTCCTCGCCCTGCAGCGCATCCAGCGCGGCGGCGGCCTCGGCGAGTTCGCGTCTTGGCCGCCTCGGTGTCCTCGGGCTCGGCGGTGCCGCCCTCGGGCGCGGGCATCGGCACGGCTGCCGCCTCGATGCGATGGCGCAGGTCGCGCATCGTCGCCACCAGCGTCTTCTCCTGCTCCCACCGGTTGGTCAGTTCCTCGAGCTCGGCGGCGACCTTCGCGTGTTCGCTGCTCCAGCGCGGCACGCCGCGAGGATGAGTCGCTGCCGGTCGCTTCCTCGCGCCCGATGGCGCCGAGTTCGGTGTCGATCAGCGACAGCCGGCGCTGGCGGTCCTCGACCGGCGCGGGGATCGAGGCCTGGCTCATGCCCACGCGCGCGCAGGCGGTGTCGAGCAGGCGACACGCCCTTGTCGGGCAACTGCCGCGCCGGGATGTAGCGCGCCGAGAGCTTCACCGCCTCGGTGATCGCCTCGTCCAGGATGCGCACGCCGTGGTGCTTCTCCAGCGTGCCGACCAGGCCGCGCAGCATGGCGGCGGCCAGCGGCTCGGAGGGCTCGTCGACCTTGACCACCTGGAAGCGGCGGGTCAGCGCGGCGTCCTTCTCGAAGTACTTCTTGTACTCGGCCCAGGTGGTGGCGGCGACGCAGCGCAGCTCGCCGCGCGCCAGCGCCGGCTTCAGCAGGTTGGCGGCATCGTTCTGCCCGGCCTGCGCCGCCGGCGCCGATCAGCGTGTGCGCCTCGTCGATGAACATGACGATCGGCGTCGGCGACGCCTTCACCGCGTCGATGACGCCCTTGAGGCGGTTCTCGAACTCGCCCTTCACGCCGGCACCCGCCTGCAGCAGGCCCATGTCGAGCGACATAGAGCTTCACGCCCTTCAGCGCCTCGGGCACGTCGCCCTCGGCGATGCGCAGCGCCAGGCCCTCGACCACCGCGGTCTTGCCGACGCCGGCCTCGCCGGTGAGGATCGGGTTGTTCTGTCGCCGCCGCGTCAGGATGTCGACCATCTGGCGGATCTCGGAATCGCGGCCGAGGATCGGGTCGATCTTGCCCGCCTTCGCCTGCGCCACGAGTTCGGTGCAGAACTGGTCGAGCGGCCCGCCCGCGCGCGGCGCCTCGCCGGTGGGCGCGCTGCCGGCGGGGCCGGCCTCGGCCTCCGCACCCGCCTCGGCGGCTTCCTCGCTGCCCTCGGCCATCTCGCCGAGGTTGCGCCGCACCGCATCGGCCGGGAGGTTCAGCAGCGAGGGCGCGCTCTCCTTCACCGTGCGCCCCAGCGCATCGTCGTTCAGCAATGCCGCGAGCAGATGGCCGGAGCGGATCTTCTGGCTGCCGGATTCCAGGCTGGTCAGCAGCCAGGCCTCGCGCAGCCAGGTCACGATGTCCGGCGAGAGCGAGGGCGCGCGCGCATTGCCGGTCTTGAACCTGTCCAGCGCGCGGGTGATCTCGTTGGCCACACGCCCGGCATCGACGCCGCCCTTGCGCAGCACCGCCGAGACGTCCGACCCGCCGGTCTCGACCAGCTTGAGCAGGACATGCTCGATTTCGACGTTGTAATGCGTGCGCGACAGGGTCAGCCCCGCCGCCGCTTCGAGCTGGCGGCGCGTCAGCGCGTTCATGCGCCCGACAAGGGATTTCAGGTCGATCGCCACCATGCCGGACGCACTCCATGTATTTTATTGTGCGGCGCGAACCCAACCGCGTGTTGAACGGTAAGAGGGCGTGCGAAACGAGTCCAGCATGCTAGCGTGCCGGCGCCTGCGCCCCTGACGGCGCTGCGACCATGGTCACACGGGGGGTCAAGGATGGGTGAAGGTGTGCTCGACATCGCGGCGCTGCTGGCGCCGTTGCCGGAAGGCGATGGCGGCGGCGAGGATGTGCGCCCCGACTATTCGCCCACCTCGCTGTACCAGCGCATCCGCACCCAGCGGAACGATGCACGCGCCGGTGAGCGCGCGATCGATGGCGGCGACCCCGATGCCAACCCCGCCGCCGTCGCGACCGCATGGCGGGAGGTCAAGAAGTCCGGCATCGAATGCCTGTCCACCAAGGCGAAGGATTTCGAGATCGCCTCCTGGATGACCGAGGCATTGGTGCGCATCGATGGCCTGAAGGGCCTGGCCGATGGCGCCGAACTGATCGCCGGGCTGTGCGAAACCTACTGGGACAACGGCTTCCCCTCCCTGGCCGACCCGGACGGGCTCGAGGACCGCGGCGCCCCGCTCGGCGGCCTTTCGGGCGAGGGCACCGACGGCACGCTGATGGCCCCGATCCGCAGCTTCCCGCTGTTCAGCCGCGCCGATGGCGCGCCCTGCGACCTTTTCACCTGGCAGCGCGCCGAGGAAACCGCGGCGATCGCCGACCCCGAACGGCGCGAAGCCAGGCTGAAGGCCGGCATGGCCGATTTCGACGCGTTGCAGAACGAGGCCCGGGTGGATGTCGCGACGGTTCGCGCGGCCGGCGCCACCGCGCGCGCCGCCGCCGCCGCCTGGGCGGCGATGGATGCGGCGCTGAGCGCGCGCTTCGGCAGCAACGCCCCCTCCACCCGCCGCGTCGACGAGGCGCTGGCGGCCATCATCGAGTTCGCCGACCGGATCGCCGGCGCCCCCGCCCCGGCGCAGCAGGAGGAAGCCGTGTCCGAGGAGGCCGCGCCGGAAGGCGCGGTCGCAGGCGCCGCGCCCGCGGGGGCAGCGGGCGCGCCGCGCGCGATGCGCACGCGAGACGACGCGATCCGCCAACTGGAGGAGATCGCGACGTACTTCCGCCGCACCGAACCCCACTCCCCCCTGGCCTTCACGCTGGACGACGCTGTCCGTCGCGCCCGGATGTCGCTGCCCGACCTGCTGGCCGAGATCATGCCCGATGCCGAGGTCCGCAAGGTGATGCTGACGTCCCTGGGCATCCACGTGCCGCGCGAATGACGCGGTGTGATCCGGATGCGTTGACCCCGATCATGCGGGCTGCGTAGTGTTCGCGGGAAACGAAACCCTTGGGCCTCGAACCTCGCCCGCAGGAGGAAGCTGATGAGCAGCGTGCATGACAAGCTCGCGCGGGTGCGCAAGCCGCGCGTCCACATCACCTACGACGTCGAGACCGAGGGCGCGCAGATCGAACGGGAACTGCCCTTCGTGGTCGGCGTCATGGGTGACTTCGCCGGTGACCCGACGGAGCCGCTCAAGCCGCTGGCCGAACGCAAGTTCGTCCAGATCGACCGCGACAACTTCAACGACGTCATGGCGCGCATCCAGCCCGGCCTGAACATCAAGGTCGACAACACGCTGGCCGGCGACGGCAGCCAGATGGCGGTCAACCTGAAGTTCAAGCTCGCATGGACGACTTCGAGCCCGCCAAGGTCGCCGAGCAGGTGCCCGCGCTCAAGGCGATGCTCGAGACCCGCGCCAAGCTGCGCGACCTGATGTCCAAGGTGGACCGGTCGGAGGAACTGGAGGGCCTGCTCGAACAGGTGCTGCAGGACAAGGAGAAGCTCGACAAGCTCTCCGGCCGAGCTCGGCATCGACAAGAAGGAGGGCTGACGCCATGAGCGGCACGAAGTCGTCCGCGGACGCCCCCGGCGACCACCACCACCGAAGCCGAAGCGCGGCCTCGGCCTGCTCGACCAGGTCATCGGCGCCACCAAGCAGACCGAGCGCGACCGCGCCAGGACCTGATCAAGGCGCTGACCGAGGAAGCGCTGAAGGGCACCGTCACCTTCAACCGCAACCTCAGCCAGACCTTCGACCGCGCGATCGCCGCGATCGACCAGCAAGGTCAGCGAGCAGCTCAACCAGATCATGCACCACGAGCGCTTCAGCAAGCTCGAAGGCTCCTGGCGCGGCCTGAACTACCTGGTGATGAACAGCGAGACCGGCACCTCGCTGAAGCTGCGCATGCTGCAGATGAGCAAGCGCGAGATGTCGCGCGACCTGCAGCGCGCGGTCGAGTTCGACCAGTCGCAGCTGTTCAAGAAAATCTACGAGAACGAGTTCGGCACCCCCGGCGGCGAGCCCTATGGCGCGCTGATCGGCGACTATGAATGGACCGCCCACCCGGACGACATCGAGACCCTGCGCCTGGTCTCCTCCGTCGCCGCCGCGTCCTTCGCGCCCTTCATCTCGGCCGCCGCGTCGCAGATGTTCGGCATGGACGACTATCGCGAGCTGGGCAAGCCGCGCGACCTCGCGAAGATCTTCGAGACCGCCGAATACACCAAGTGGCGCTCGCTGCGCGAAACCGAGGATGCGCGCTTCCTCAACCTGGTCATGCCGCGCACCATCGCCCGCCTGCCCTATGGCGCCTCCACAGTGCAGATCGACGAATTCAACTACGAGGAAGCGCCCTACGACGCAGCGGGCCGGCCCCAGGCAATGGAGCACGAGCACTACTGCTGGATGAACGCCGCCTACGTCATGGGCGCGCGCCTCACCGACGCCTTCGCGCAATACGGCTTCTGCGTCGCCATCCGCGGCGCCGAGGGCGGCGGCAAGGTGTCGAACCTGCCGACCCACGTCTTCACCTCCGACGATGGCGACAGCGACACCAAGTGCCCGACCGAGATCGGCATCACCGACCGCCGCGAGGCCGAGCTCTCCGGCCTCGGCTTCCTGCCGCTGTGCCACTACAAGAATCACGGACTTCTCGGTCTTCTTCGGCGCCCAGTCGGTGCAGAAGCCCAAGAAGTACGACCGCCCGGAAGCCACGGCGAATGCCGCGATCTCCGCGCGCCTGCCCTACCTGATGGCGACCTCGCGCTTCGCGCACTTCCTCAAGGTGATGGCGCGCGACAAGATCGGCTCCTTCATGGAAGCGACCGATTGCGAAGTCTGGCTGAACCGCTGGATCCACAACTACGTCAATTCCAGCGAGAGCGCCGGGCAGGAGATGAAGGCCCGCTACCCGCTGCGCGAGGCCAAGGTCGAGGTCAAGGAAGTCCCGGGCAAGCCCGGCGTGTACAATGCGGTGGCGTATCTGCGCCCATGGCTGCAGATGGAGGAACTCTCCACCTCCATGCGCATGGTCGCGCGCATTCCGCAGAAGGCGTGAGGACGCGCCGGCGGGCCAGGAACGTGCGGCATGCCGCCGCAGGCACCTGACCCGCCCGCCTCGCTGCGCGGCCTGCTGCTCTCCGGGCGTTTCCTGGGGCAGGGGGCCGGCGCGGCCGGCGCCTCGGCGGTCGCCGCCTTCCTGGGCGAAGGCTCGCCCGCGCGCCGTCTCGAAGCCTGGTTCGGCGCCCGCCTGCCCGCCATCCTCGACCATGACGGCTCGCGCGCCGGGCGCATGCTGGCCATCGCCCGGCTCGAGGAAGCGGTGGACCGCGACATCGCGGCGCTGGACCGGCTGATCGGCGCGCAGCTCGACGCCCTGCTGCACCATGACCGCGTGCGTGGCCTTGAAGGCGCCTGGCGCGCCCTGTCCTGGCTGCTCGACCGCGTGCCCTTCGGTGCCCGCATCAAGATCCGCGTGCTGCCCGCCCGCTGGGCCGAACTGTGCCGGGACTTCGAGCGCGCGCTGGAATTCGACCAATCCGCCCTGTTCAAGCTGGTCTATGAAAGCGAATTCGGCACCCCCGGCGGCGAGCCCTACGGCATGCTGGTCGCCGACTACGAGGTCCGCCACACCCCCGGCCCCGACAGCCCGACCGACGACGTGGCGGGTCTCGATGGCCTGGCCGGCGTTGCTGCCGCCTCCTTCTCCCCGGCGGTCATCGCCGCCCATCCCGCGCTGCTCGGCTTCGACACCTGGGCCGGGCTCGGCGCCTCGGCCGACCTCACGGACGTGCTGCGCAGCCCCGACCGCGCCCGGTGGCGCACGCTGCAGGGGCGCGAGGACAGTCGTTTCCTCGCCGTGGCGCTGCCCCGCGCCCTGGCCCGCGCACCCTGGCCGGACGAGGGCAGCCGCGCCGACCGCTTCCGCTACCGCGAATACGCCCCGGATTCCGCCGCGCGGGTCTGGATGAACGCGGCCTATCCACTCGCCGCCGCGGCCATCCGCGCCTTCGCCCGCTCCTCCTGGCCGGCGGATGTGCGCGGGGCGACGGTCAGCCGGGAAGCCTCCGGCGGCGTCATCGAATCCCTTGCCGCCGAACGCCTGCCCGGCGACCCGCGCGACACGCCGCTGCGCCCGCCCGTCGAGGTCGCCTTGACCGACGAGCAGGAGCGCCAGGCTGTCGAGGCCGGCATGATCCCGCTCATCGGCCTCGAACTGCTGCCCGAGGCCTCCTTCGCCGCCACGCCCTCGATCCACCGCCCGCCGCGCATGCAGGGCGAGACGGCGGCGGCGGCCAATGCGAACCAGCGGCTCTCGGCGCAGTTCAACGCCATGCTCTGCGTCAGCCGCTTCGCCCATTGCGTGAAGCTGATGGGCCGCGACATGGTGGGCTCCTTCAAGACCGCCGACGACATCCAGCGGCGCCTGCAGAAATGGCTGCAGGGCTTCACCAATGTCTCCACCGGAATCGGCGATGGCGGCGCGCGGTACCCGCTGCGCGATGCGCGGGTCGAAGTCAGGGAAAAACCCGGCCAGCCGGGTGTCTACGGCTGCACCATCCTGTTGCAGCCGCATTACCAGTTGGACGAGGTGGGAGCTTCCTTCCGCCTGGTCACGGATCTCCAGGCGGCGAGGCAAGCGGCATGAGCACGGCAGGCGACGCATTCCGGGCAGGCGACATCGAGGCGGCGGTGGCGGCGGCGACAGCCGCGGTCAAGGCCGCCCCGCGGGAGGCCGGCGCGCGCTGGCTGCTCGCGGAAATGCTGGTCTATGCCGGCGAGTTCGAACGGGCGGACCGCTCGCTGGATGCGGTGCTGGAGGAAACGCCCTCCCCCACCGTCATGGAGTTCCGCCAGCTCATCCGCGGCGAGGTGGTGCGCCGCCAGGTCTTCCACGAAGGCCGCGTGCCGAAATTCCAGGGCGACGACCCGACCGAGGCGCAGAAGGCCGCCGCCCGTGCGGTGACGCTGCTGCGCGCCGGCGACCAGGTCGGCGCCGCGGCGGCCGCGGCGGAGGTCGAGGCCCATCGCCCGCGCGTGCCCGGCCGCGCGGAGGATGCCGCCTTCGACGATTTCCGCGACGCGGATGACATCTTCGCCGCGATGATCGAGGTGCACACCGCCGGCGGCGACTACATGTGGGTGCCGACCGAACGCATCCGCGCGCTCTCCTTCGACGAGCCCAAGCGCCCGCGGGACCTGTACTGGCGCCGCTGCTCCATCGAGATGAAGGACGGCCAGGAAGGCGTGGTCTACCTCCCCTGCATCTACCCCTGGACCGAAAAGGACATGCCGAACCCGCTGCGCCTGGGCCGCGGCACCGAATGGCAGGAGGCCGGCGGCCTGGTGCGTGGCCTCGGCCTGCGCGACTTCCTGGTGGGCGACGAGGCGAAGGCGCTGACCGCCCTCACCGAACTCGCCTTCGATTGAGCGTGCCACGGCACCCCACCCGCCCCTCACACCAGCCCGAGGCTTTGCCTCGGGCGGTAGGCGCGCCGTGCGCCCGCGCCCCACGACCTGTCGCCACCGCGCCTGCGCGCGCGGCCCGCAACACGTGCCGCCTTTCGGCCCGATGCCCCGCATCGCGCCGGGAGCGCACAGCGCGACCGCGCCCATCCCGCCCTCGGCCGCCTGTGCCCCAGTGCATGGCGCGCAAGCCAAGCGGCCGCATGGCCGCGCCGGCGCTTGAGGGATAAGCAATGAGCGACACGCGCTCCAGCCCACGCATCCGCCTGCCGTTGCTGGACCGGCTGCTCGATGCCGACCCCGGACAGCCCGCGCGACCCGACGCTGTCGCAGACCTACGCCGTGGAGCAACTGCGCCTGGCTGTCCGGCGGGACCTCGAATCGCTGCTGAACGCGCGCCGCCGCCGCCTGCCGCCGCTTGCGGGCCTTACTGAACTGACGGTCTCCCCGGTCGGCTACGGCGTGCCGGACCCGACAGCCGGCACCTTCACCGAGGAAGGCCGGCGCGCCGCGCTCTCGCGCGAGATCCAGGCCACCATCATGCGCTTCGAACCGCGCCTGACCGCCGTGAAGGTCGAGCTGCGCCGCGAGGAACGCGAGGCGATCGACCGCGTGCTGCGCCTGCGCATCGAGGCGATCCTGCGCACCGACCCGGTGCCCGAGCACATCTCCTTCGAGACCATCGTGCGCCCCACCACCCTCGATGTCGCGGTGCGGGAGGACTGAGCGTGTCCGAATCCCTGCTGCCCTATTACAACCGGGAACTCGGCGCGATCCGCAAGCTCGCGGGCGAATTCGCCGAGGCCTATCCCAAGGTCGCCGCCCGCCTGCGCGTCACACCCGATGCGGTGGACGACCCCTATGTCGAGCGCCTGCTCGAAGGCGTCGCCTTCCTCGCCGCGCGGGTGCAGCAGCGCCTCGACGACGAACTGCCCGAATTCAGCGAAACCCTGCTCGAGATGCTCTCGCCGCATCTGCTGGCACCGGTGCCATCGATGACCACGCTGCGCCTGGGCGCCGCACCGGATGCGCAGGGCCCCGCGCGCATCCCGCGCGGCCTGATGCTGCAAACGGAGCCGGTGCGCGGCGAGCCGGTGCGCTTCTCCACCTGCCACGACGTCACCGTCTGGCCGGTCGCGATCGAGACCTTCAAGCTCGCCGGCCAGCCCATCGCAGCCCCCGCCAACAACCGCGTGCAGGGGGCGGCGGCCTGCCTGCGCATCGGCCTGCGCGCCACCACGCCCGACCTCACCTTCGCGAAAATGGGCCTCGACCGGCTGCGCCTGCACCTGCGCGGCGTGGGCGCGCAGGCGGCGCTGCTGCATGAATTGCTGTGCACCGCCACGGTCGGCATCGCGCTGGCCGACAGCGCGGCGGACGCGCAGCCCACGCTGCTCGGCCCCGAGCACCTCCAGCCCGGCGGCTTCGCGCAGAATGAATCCGCGCTGCCCTGGCCCAACCGCGCCTTCGCCGGCTACCGGATGCTGACGGAGTGGTTCGCCTTCCCGGAGAAGTTCCTCTACCTCGACATCACCGGCCTCGAGGCGCGCACCCTGCTGCAGGAGAGCGGCCAGCTCGACATCTTCATCTACCTCAACCGCGCCATGCCGGAACTCGAACGCATCCTGGGGCCGGACAACGTGGCGCTCGGCTGCACGCCCGCCATCAACCTGTTCCCGCACCGCTGCGAGCCCATCCCGCTCGACGGCACGCAGTC
The DNA here is from genome assembly GCA_963716705.1 of uncultured Alphaproteobacteria bacterium. Classification (GTDB taxonomy): domain Bacteria; phylum Pseudomonadota; class Alphaproteobacteria; order Acetobacterales; family Acetobacteraceae; genus Neoroseomonas. The sequence goes on along the minus strand of CAVQTW010000021.1, from coordinate 307,112 downwards.
CGAATGGCTGGTGGTGCCCGATGCGCGCCGCCCCGCCGCGCTCGAAATCTACGCCATCGAGCAGGTGCGCGAGAGCCGCCCGGACGGGCTGCGCCGCGCCGTGCTGCCCTTCTATCGCCTTGGCCGCACCGAGCACGACGAAACCGCCACGGCCGAGGCCAACCACGTCACCTTCCGCCGCGGCGCCACGCCGCCGCTCACCGGCACCCAGACCTGGCTCGAACTGCGCGACCAGACCTTCGACCCTGCCCGCCCGGCCGAGGGCGTGCTGACCGTCGAGGCGCTGTGCTGCAACCGCGACCTGCCCGGCCTGCTGCCCTTCGGCGGCGGGCAGCCGCGGCTGCGCGTCTCGCAGGGCGGCGCGCCGGTCGCGGCGATCGACTGCCTGACACCGCCCACCCCCACGCTGCGCCCCGGCCTGAACGACCGCGGCGCCTGGCGGCTGATCTCGCATCTCGCGCTGAACCACCTTTCGGTCACGGGCGGGGAGGCCGGCGCGGCGGCGCTGCGCGAAATCCTGCGCCTGCACGACCTGCGCGACACCGCCGAGACGCGCGCCGCGCTGGGCGCCCTGGTCGCGGTGGACACCCGCCCGGGTGTCGCGCGCCTGCCCGGCGGGCGGGCCGGCGCCTTCGCCCGCGGCCTCGACGTGACGCTGACCTTCGACCCGCAAGCCTGGCAATCCGCCGGGCTCTATCCCCTGGCGCAGGTGCTGGAACGCTTCCTGGCCCTGCAGGTCTCGGTCAACGCCTTCTCCCGCACGCTGGTGGCGCTGCGCGGGCGGCCCGGCGTGGTGGCGCGCTTCGCCCCGCGCAGCGGCACGCGGACCCTGCTGTGACCATGCCGCCGGAGCCCGCCCCGCCCCAGCCCGAGGCGCCACCGCCGGATATCGAGACGCTGGCCGTCGCCACCGTGCAGGAGGCCGCGGCCCTTCGCCCCGCCCCCGAGCCGCCACCCGCCCCGGTGCTGGAACCGCTCTCGCCCATTGAGCGCCTGCACCGGGAGCCTGCGCGTTTCTCGCTCGACCAGGCGGTGCTGCTCGCCATCCAGGCCTCCGGCGGCACGCCCGGCGCGCCGGAGGAGTTGCGCCTGCGCACCAGCGCGCGCCTGGCCATGCCGGCCGGCGCGGTGCTGCAAGCCAAGCCGCGCGAGGGTGAGGTCACGCTGGGCACTTTCGGCCTGGTGGGGGCGGGCGGCGTGCTGCCGCGCCACCACACCGCGATGGTGGCGGCCGAGCAGCGCAAGCGGTCGCTCGCCCTGCATGCCTTCGTGGACATGCTGGCGCGCGCGCGGCATGGGCCTCTACCCCAAGGCTGGCGCGAAATACCGCCCGACCCGCAACCCCGAACCCGCCGCACGGACCCTGGCGGCAACCATCGGCATGGGCACCCCGCGGCTCGATGGCCGCATGGGCGTGCCGCTCGAACAACTGCTGTTCCATGCCGGCAACCTCGCCTCGCGCACCCGCAGCGCGGAACGCCTGCGCGCCATGCTGGAGGCGGAGACCGGCCGCCCGGTCGAGATCCGCGAATTCGCCGGCGGCTACATCCGCCTGCCGGAATCCGAACAGACGCGCATGCCCCGCGGCCGCGACGCGCCGCAGCATTGCGCGCTCGGCGTCTCGACCACGGCGGGCTCGCAGGTATGGGACGCACAGGCGCGCTTCATCATCCGCTTCGGCCCGCTCACCCGTGCCGAGTTCGACACGCTGCTGCCCGGCACGCCCGGCTGGCTGCGCGTGACGCAGCTCGCGCGGCTGTTCGTGGGCCCCGACACCGCCTTCGCGGTGAACCTGGTGCTGCGCGCCGCCGACGTCCCCGAGAGCCAGGCCGGCGGTGGCGCCCGGCTGGGCTGGTCCACCTGGACCGGCGCCTCCCGCCCCCGCAAGACCGACGCCACCGACGCGCTGTTCGAACCGCGCGAGGTGGTGTGATGGCAACCCACGCGCCCGCGGCCACCAATGAAAACGGCCCGAGGCCATGCCTCGCGCCGCGAGCGCACAGCGCGACCGCGCCCGACAACCCGCCGCCGCCAATGCCACCCTCCCCGCGCGCAAGCCAAGCGGCCGGATGGCCGCGCCGGCGCCTGAGGCAAAATACAACCGGCGCGAGGCTTTGCCTCGCGCCGCGAGCGCACAGCGCGACCGCGCCCGACCACCCGCCGCCGCCAGCACCGCCCTCCCCGCGCGCAAGCCAAGCGGCCGGATGGCCGCGCCGGCGCTTGAGGCAATAAAAAATGACTCTCATGACATCGCGCTACGGCGCCGCCGACACCCGCTACGTCGCCGCCTTCCAGCCGGAGGCCGCCCCGCCGCGGCTCCAACTCACCCTCGCCATCGCCGACACGGTCTGGCGCCCGGCCGACCGCGAGCGCCTCACGGTGCTCGACATCGGCTGCGGCCGCGGCATCACCGCCTGCCTGCTGGCCGCGGCCAATCCGCATTGGGATGTCATCGGCCTCGACCTCCAGCCGGTGCACATCGCCGAGGCGCGGGAGGTGGCAGCCGAGGCAGGGCTCGACAACGCCCGCTTCATCGAGGCCGACCTCGCCGAACTGGATGAGGAGAGCGCCGCCCGCCTGCTGCCCGAGATCGACGTCGTCATCTGCTTCGGCGTCTGGACCTGGGTGCCCGATGCGGTGCGCGCGGGCATCGTGCGCATGCTGCGCTCACGCGTGAAGCCCGGCGGCCTGGTGATGATGGGCTACAACGCGCTGCCCGGCTTCAGTGACTGCATCGTGCTGCAGCGCCTGCTCGAGGAGGCGGGTCGCAATGCCGCGGGCGGCGAAGGGGACCGCGCCACCGCCGCGCTGGCCGCCATCGAGGCGCTGCGCGACGCCGGCGCGCGCTACCTGCCGCCCGAGAAGGTGCTGGACCACATCCTCAGCCGTGGCCGCGCCGCGCCGGCCTACATGGTCCATGAATGGCTGACCTCCTTCTGGCGGCCGGTCTTCCACGCCGAACTTGCCCGCGACCTCTCCGCCGCGCGGCTCGAATACGGCGGCTGCGCGCGCCCGGGCAACAGCATGCCCGACCTGCAATTCACGCCCGCGCAGAAGCAGGCGATCATCGCCGCACCGCCGGGCTTCGAGCGCGAGACGCTGCGCGACACCTTCCTCTCCCGCCGCTTCCGCACCGACATCTTCGTGCGCGGCCGCCGCGCGGGCGGGCGGCGGATGCTGGACAACATCACGGTGGCCCTGGCGGCCGCGCCGGATGCCGCGAAGATCACCCTCCCCACCCAGGCCGGCGAGGCGACGCTGCCCGATGCCCCGGCCGAGGCCATCATCCGCTCCCTGGCGGAAGGGCCGAAAACCCTCGGTGCGCTGGCCGGCCTGCCGCAATGCGATGGCCTAACCCCCCTCGACCTCGCGGTGCTGCTGGTGGAAAGCGGTGTCGCCAACCCGCTGTGGCGCGATGTCGACCCCGACCCGGCAGGCCTGCGCCGCTCGGCGCGCTGCCACATGACGCTTCTGCGCCATTTCGCGCATGAGGCGGCGGCGATCAATGCGCCGCTCGGCGCCGTGGTGCCGGCGCTCGGCAGCGCCCTGCCGATGTCGGCCTCCGACCTCGCGGTGGTGGCGGCCCTGCAGCAGGGTGTGCCGGCCGAGGCCGAGGCCATCGCCACGCGCCTGACCGACCCGGCGGATGGGCCGGAGGCCATGGCGAAGGCGCAGGCCGGCATCGCGCGCGTGCTGGCCAACCACCTGCCCGCCTGGCGCGGCGTGGGGCTGGTGTGAACCGCTTCGCATGCGGCGGCGAGAAGTCCATGATATGAGCGCCGCATCGTAGGAGGTCCCATGATGACCCGCCCGTTCCTGATCGCCGGTGCCGCTGCGCTGGTTCTTGTCGCGGCCGCGCCCGCCTCGTTCGCGCAGTCCGACCCGGCCGCGCTGCAACTGATCGAGCGGCTACGCCCGCAGCCCGGCGCCCAGACGCGCGGCATCCGCGTCCCCGGCGCGGTCGAGAGCGCGCCGCAGGCGCCCTCGCCGGTCGAGCCCGCGCCGGTATTCGGCCAGCCCCCCGCCGCACCGGCCCCTTCCATGGCCGGCCCCGGCGCACCCGCCGCCAAACCGCCCGAGACCGCGCGCCCGACGGTCGCGGTGGCCCGTCCGCCGGTGCGCGAGACCACCTCCGATGCGCCCTCGGCCTCCATCACGGTCAATTTCGCCAGCGGGTCCTGGTCGCTGACGCCGCAGGCCGAACGCGCCCTGGCGCCGCTCGGGCAGGCGCTGTCGTCGCAGGACCTGGCTGCCTTCCGCTTCCGCATCGAGGGCCACACCGACACGGTCGGCAACCCGGAGGCCAATCGCGTCCTGTCCGAACGCCGCGCCATGGCGGTGCGGGACTATCTGATCAACAAATTCCGCGTGAGCCCGGCGCGGCTCGAAGCGGTCGGCCTGGGTGAGACGCAGCTCCTGGTTCCCACCCCCGACCAGAGCCCCAACCCCAGCAATCGCCGTGTCCAGGTTGTGAACATCGGTAGCTGAACCCACCCGCGTGAGGGACGAGGACGCCACCATCCGGCTGCCGACGGCCCACGCGCCCGTATCGGGCGGCGCGGGAAAGGGCACACCACCACGCACGGCTCGCCGAACGGTCGTGGTCGCGGGATTCGCCGCCGCCGCGCTGGTCGCCTCCGCGGTGGCCTGGGCCTGGCTGTGGTTCGCACTCCGCCCCGCACCGCAGCCGCCCGACAAGCCCGAGACCCCCACCATCGCGACGCGGCCGGTGGCCCCGCTGGCGGTCGCCCCGCCGCTGGCCTCGGAGGCCGAGATCCTCGCCAACCGCGCGAGCGTGCCGATGCTGTTCAGCCTGTCGGACAATCCGCGGGTCTTCGTGCTGGACCTCCCGGACCTCGATGCCCAGGGCGCCATGCTCAACCGCGCCGCTGCGCTCATCGAGAAAACGGGCCAGCCGCGCGACCGCGTGCTCGACGATACGGCCCTGGCCGCCGCCATCGCCGGAAGTGGCGACACCCCGGCCACCTATTATTACGGCCACAACTACCGCGGCAGCGACCTTGAACGCTTTTTCGCACTCGCCGCGCGCGACGGTATCGCCCTGACGCCGGGCGAGGCCTGGCTGCGCGACCAGGTGGCGCGCATCCGGCTCCTGGTGCCCGCACCGCAGGAATTCGCCGTGGTCTCCGTCCCTGGCCTTGATGAGCGGGTGGACCAGGCGATGCGCCGTGCCATCCTGCACCACGAGATCGCGCACGGGCATTTCTTCACCAATGCCCCCTTCGCCGAGAATGTCGCGCGCGTCTGGCGCGAGGTCTTCACCGCGCCGGAACGTGCCGCCTTCAGCGCCTTCCTTGCCCGCGAAGGCTATGACCCCTCGATCGAGGAGGTCATGATGAACGAGGCGATGGCCTACCTGCTCTACACGCCCGATGCCCGCTTCTTCACGCCCGCCCATGCCGGGCTGAGCGAGGCGCGGGCGGCCGAGTTGCGCGAAGCGCTGCGCGTCGTCGCGCCGCTGTAGCCGGGCTCATATCCATCGCAGGAGGGTTTCATCTCCGTTCGGCTCCAGACTGTTGTTTTTGCGAGCATCTTCACCCGACCAGGTGATTCCACCTGATCGGGATCTGCTCCAGCGCGAAGCCAGCCATCTTTGCGGCGCCCATTCGCGTGTCCGGCCATGGGCGACGCCGGGCCAAACATCCACTTCTGGGCGTCACTCGCGCCGCAGCACCCCATCCACCAGCCGGTCGGCCCAGGGCGTGCTGGTGAATTCGGCGCGCAGCACATCCTCGTCATAGTCCTCCCGGACCCAGTCGAGGAACGGTTTCGCCCCTTCTGCCTTCACGAAGGCGGCGTAGCGGCGAAAGAAGGCATCCAGGATGCCCGTGCGCGCCGCGGCCACATGCCCGAAGCGCAGCGACAACTGCCCCAGCGCCGCCTCCACCTCCCCACCCTGGGCAAGCAGCCAGATACCCGCGGCCAGGCCGGTCCGGTCGGCGCCTGACTTGCAGTGGATCAGCGCCGGCTCCTGCATGCGCGCGAAGATATCCGCCAGGCGCAGTATGCGGTCCTTGTGCGGTGCCCCGCGGCTCTCGAGCGGCGCGTCGATATGCTGAAGCCCGAGCGCCGCCGCCGCCTGCCGCCCCAGCGCATCGGACCCACAAGCCTCCCGATGGCCGCGCAGGTTGATGACGGTGCGGATGCCATGCCGCCGCACCGCCTGCTCCATCTGCCAGGGCGTGGGGTGGTTCGAACGATACAATCGCCCGCTCTGCACCACGCCCCAGTTTCGCCAGCCCAGCCGGAGCAGGGCATGGTCGACGAACAGTGAATTGAGCCAGGCAGCACGCCGGGCGCCGGGCTGAGCGAGGTCGCGGGCAGGCATCGGGGGCGGTTATGCCCGGTTGGCACGCCGGCAGAAAGGTCGGGGGGAGCGCACTCCCCCCGAAATCCCCTCCATTCCTTCGATAGCCGGCAACTGACCGATAGAGGGCGGTCTATTCCACGCGGGCGCCGGAGATGCGCACGGCTTCCTGCCACGTCGCGCGTTCACGATCGGCGCGCGCCGTCATCTCCTCCGGCGTGGACCATTCCGCCTGGGCGCCGATGCGCAGGAAGCGGTCCTTCAGCGCCTCGTTGGATGTGATCTGGCGCAGCGCGCCGCTCACCCGGTCGATCACCGCGCGCGGCGTGCCGGTCGGGAACACGAAGCCCTGCCAGGACGTGACGACGAAATTGGGCAGCCCCGCCTCGGCCATGGTGGGGATGTCCGGCATGGTCGGCCAGCGCGCCGCCGAGGTCACCGCCAGCGCACGCATCTGGCCGCCGGTGATGACCGGCACGTAGGAGGCGAGATTGTCGAGCGCGAAATCGACATCGCCCGAGAGCATCGCCGGAATGGTCTGCGCCGCTCCGCGGAAGGGCACATGCGTGCCCTCGATCCCGGTGCGCGCGCAGAACAGCGCGCCCGACAGATGCGGCGTCGTGCCGACGCCCGGGGAACCATAGGTGATGCCGTTGGGCTTGGTCTTCGCGGCGGCGATGAACTCGGCCAGCGTCCGTGCGGGGTTATGCTGGGCCGCCACCACCGCGACATTCGGCAGGTCCCATGCCACGCCCACGGGTGCGAGGTCCTTCGCCGGATCATAGGCCAGGCGCGCATAGAGATAGGGGTTGATGCACAGGTGGCCGACCGAGGCGATGCCCATGGTATAGCCATCCGGCGCGGCCTTCGCGACCGCGTCCACACCGATATTGCCGCCTGCGCCCGCGCGGTTTTCCACCACGAAGGGCTGCCCCAGCGCGGCCGCCAGCGGCTCGGCATAAATGCGCACCAGCACGTCGGTGGATCCACCCGGCGGCCACGGCACGATCACCCGGACCGGGCGGTTGGGCCATGCGCCCTGGGCATGGACGGCGGGCGCGGCCAGCAGGCCGGCACCGGCAGCCAGAAGAAGGCGGCGTGATGTCATGATATCTGGTTTCTCCCGGAGACACGAAGGCTGGCCAATATCCCGCCCGGCGTCTCAAGGCCAGATGAACGCGCCACATATCGGCGCCTATCGCGCCAGCACCCCGTGCCCGCGCAGGAACTCCAGCAGCGCCAGCAACGGCAGGCCGAGCACCGCCGCATGTTCACCCTCCACCCGTGTGAACAGCTGCACACCGGGCCCTTCGAGCCGATAGGCCCCCACCGATTGCGTCACCCGCTCCCCCTCGGCGATGAGGTAGGCATCGAGAAACGCGTCGGAGAAGGCGCGCATGGTGAGCCGCGGCACCGCCACATGCTGCCAGATGCGCTGCCCGCCTCGATGGCACAGCACCGCCGTCACCAGTTCATGGCGCCGGCCACGCAGGGCCAGCAGATGCCCCCGCGCCGCCTCGACATCGGCGGGCTTGTCGAACCAGGTACCCTCGCACACGAGCAGCTGGTCGCAACCGATCACCAGCGCATCAGGGTGGCGACGCGCGATCCGCTCTGCCTTGGCCTCTGCCAGCATGATGGCCGCGTCGGCGGGCGGAATGCCTTCGGCCTGCGCGGCCTCCTTGATCGCCGCCTCATCGACGGCGGCCGGCAGTGCCTCGAAGCGCAGCCCAGCGCCTTCGAGCACCGCGCGCCGTGCCGAGGAGGCACTGGCGAGCACCAGCCGCGGCACCTCGGCCTGCATCAATTGGTGTCGGGCCGCCGCGCGCCGAGAATACCGGCCGCCGGGTCGACGGGTGGACCGGGTACCGCCGCATCCTTGCGCCGCGCGTGCCAGGCCTCCATCAGTTGCAGGATGGTCGCGGCGGTTTCCTCGATGCTGCGTCGCGTCACGTCGATCACCGGCCAGCCGCGCGCGGTACACAGCCTTCGCGCCTGCACGATCTCGGCCTTGACCGATTCCTGGTCCACGTAGTCGGTCGCGTCCTGCCGCACGCCTCCCGCACCGATGATCTTGAGCCGGTGGCGCCGGATATCGATCAGCGCATTCACCTCGATATGGAGACCCACCACCGGGCAGGGCGGGTCTTCCAGCGCATCGGGCAGGGTGGCGCCAGGCACCAGCGGTACGTTGGCCGCCTTGATGCCGCGATTGGCAAGGTAGAAGCAGGTCGGCGTCTTGCTGCTGCGGGATACGCCCACCAGCACCACATCGGCGTCGCGGATGCCGATCGTGCCCTGCCCATCATCGTGGGAGAGGACGTAGTGCATGGCGTCGATCCGGCGGAAATAGTCGGCATCCATCACATGCTGGGCGGCCCGCTTTTCCTTCGCCCGCGCGCCAAGCGCGCCCTGCAGCACCTCCATCACCGGGTCGAGCGGCGAAAAGCATGTCACGCCAACCCGTCCGCACGTCTCCTCCAGGGCGAGGCGCAGGCTGGAATCCACCAGCGTGTAGAGCACCGGGCCTGGCTCGTGCTCGATCCCCTCCAACACGCGATCGAGCTGCAGGCGTGAACGCACCAGCGACCAGCGGTGATGCAGCACGTGCTGGTCATCGAAGCGCGCGAGCGTGGCGCGCGCGATCGAGTTCAGGGTCTCGCCTGTCGAATCCGACACGAGATGAAGGTTGATCTGGCGCTGCTGCATCCTGCGCAGACTAGAGCAATTTCCGGTCAACCAGGAACGGCCGAACGGAAATGGCGCCCAGCGACCCTTCCATTTCTCAGCAGCGCATACCCGCCCGGCGCCGCCGCCCCACTGTTGTACCCAGGCAACCGCTGCCCTGCGGTGGATTGGTGTGGATAAGGGGGATGGAATCCGCCCCAGGACAATGAACGGTGGATGAACGGGGGCAAGCGGCACCGCACCGGTACCAGGGATGGTTCGCAGAGGCTTTTCCGGCATCCGTGGACCGATGGGGCAAACCGGCGCGAACAGCCGATCCTGCGCGCCGGGGGGCTGTGGAGCACCATGTGGACGCCTCGCGGACAGCGTGCATCCCCGTCATCCACACCCCCAACCTCACTCACCACCTTCCTAGAATCCTGAATCTTTGCGAAGGATTGGTCATGGACAGTGACACGCCGCCCGCGCCGACCAAGCCCCTCCTGCGCGCCCTGGGAGGCGAGGCGGTGTGGCCCCCGCCCGCCTGGCTGATGCGCCAGGCCGGGCGCTACCTGCCCGAATACCGGGAGCTGCGTGCCCAGGCCGGCGATTTCATCGCCCTGTGCACCACCCCGCCTCTGGCCGCCGAGGTCACGCTGCAACCCATCCGCCGCTACGGCATGGAAGCGGCCATCCTGTTCTCGGACATCCTGATCGTGCCCTGGGCGCTCGGCCAGCCGCTGCGCTTCGCCGAGGGCGAGGGCCCGCTGCTCGAGCCGCTCTCGGGGGCCGAGGCCATCGCGGCGCTCGACCCCGGCGTGGTGGTGGCGCGCTCATCCGCCATCATGGAGACCGTCTCCCGCGTGCGGGAGGGGCTGGCGCAGGAAGCGCCGCGCACCACGCTGATCGGCTTCGCCGGCGGCTGCTTCACCGTCGCCTGCTACATGCTCGAGGGAAAGGGCAGCAAGGAATTCCCCGCCGCCCGCGGCCTCGCCTATTCCGACCCGGCGCTGTTCGGCCGCCTCATCCGCACCCTGCAGGAAGCCACCACCGAATACCTGGTGGCCCAGGTGGAAGCCGGCGCCGAGGCGCTGATGATCTTCGACAGCTGGGCCGGCATGCTCTCCCCGGGCCAGTTCCGCCGCTGGGTGATCGAACCCACGGCTGCCATCACGCGCAGCCTGCGCCGGCGCTGCCCTGGCATTCCGCTGATCGGCTTCCCGCGCCTGGCTGGGCCTCTCCTGACGGATTACGCCGCGCGGGCGGGGGTGGACGCCACGGCCATGGACACCTCCATGGACCCACGCTGGGCTGCCCAGGCGGTGCCCGAGACCATGGCGCTGCAGGGCAACCTCGACCCGCTCGCGCTGGTCGCCGGCGGCTCGGCGCTGGAGGCGGAGGCACGTTCCATCCTCGCGGCCATGCGCGGGCGGCCTTTCGTGTTCAACCTCGGCCATGGGATCGTCCCGCAGACGCCGCCAGAGCACGTGACCCAGCTCATGCGGATCCTACGCTCCGCATAGGGCACGCGCGGGCCACACCCGGCCCGTGCTATCTCACGGTATCGCCCGAACCCGTCCGCGCGCGGCGGGCGGACCGCGCGCCCATCACGCCGCCGATGATGGCACCCACCACGGCGGCGGCGGGGCCCACCATGAAGATGGCGCCCATCGCGAAGGCGCCCTCGGCCTGACTGACATGCATCATCCCGCCGATGGCGAGTGTCGCAACCACTGTACCCAGGCCGGTGATCGCCCCGCCCAGGAGGATACCCAGCAGAATGCGGATCATCGCTCCTCGACCGCTGCCGCGAAGGGCGGACGCAACCACAGCGCATCCTTGACCTTCGCCGCAAGGAACTCCGCATGCGCCGCCGCGCGCTCGGCCGGCACCGCGATCGGCCGCGCGGTGCGTTCCACCTGCTCGCCGGCGTCCAGCACGACCCGTCCGCCCATGCGGGATGCCGCCAGTTCAAGACCCGGCTGCTTGCCGCCCATCAACTCGAGATAGACCTGCGCCAGCAGCGTGCAGTCCAGCACCGCGTTATGGGCGGCGCGCATGGAGTTATCGACGCCGAGCCGCCGGCACAGCGCATCGAGGCTGTTGGGCATGCCCGGATAGCGCTGCTTGGCGATCACCAGGCTGTCCACCATGCGCGAGCGGTCCAGCGGTGGTCGTCCGCAGCGCAGCAACTCGGCATCCAGGAAGCCGAAGTCGAATGGCGCATTATGGGCAATGACCGGGGCATCCCCCAGGAAGTCCAGCATATCCGCCGCAACCGCCGCGAATTTCGGCTTGCCCGCCAGGTCGGCCAGGGTGAAGCCATGCACGCGCGTGGCCTCGGGTGGGATGTCCCGCTCGGGGTCCACCAGCCGATGGAAGGAGGCGCCCGTCGGCAGCATGTTCACCAACTCGACCGCCGCCACCTCGATGACGCGGTCACCCTGAAGGGGATCAAGGCCGGTGGTCTCGGTGTCCAGGACAATCTGCCGCATGCACTACCTCTCCCTGCCTGCCCGTGACCGCGTCAAGCGCGGCGTCAGGCGCTTCCGCGCAACCCGTGCACCAGGCGGCGAATGGCGCGCTGCGCGAAATGCCGGCTGAGGCCTGTGGGCACCACATGATCGGCCAGCCGTCGTTTCCGGGCATCAGGCATCTGCCGCGCCCGGATTGCGGCCAGGCGTTCCTCCGTCATCCCGGCCCGCCGCATCACCCGCGCCCTCTGCACCGCGGCCGGCGCCGAGACCACCACGACACGGTCCACCCGCGCCTGCCCGCCGGTCTCAAGCAGCAGGGGAATGTCGAGCACCACGATGCGCTGCCCCGCCCGCCGCATCGCGTCCAGGAACCGCCGTTCCTCGTCCCGCACCAGCGGATGCACGATCCTTTCGAGGCGCCGGAGGGCATCGGGTTTGCCGAGCACGGCGCAGCGCAGCGCCTCGCGGTCCACCCGCCCGCCTGCCACGGTGCCGGGAAACGCCTCGCCGATCGGCCGCACCGCTCGCCCGCCCGGCGCCTGCAGCCCATGCACGGCGGCATCGGCATCGAACACCGGCACGCCCAGCCGTCGGAAGGCCGCCGAGGCGGTGGATTTGCCCATGCCGATGCTGCCTGTGAGCCCGAGCACGATCATGCCGTGCCCGCCGGGATATCAGACGCCACCACGGCACGCAGCGCGGCGTCCACCCGCGGCGCCACACCGAACCACGCCTCGAAGCCCGGCCGCGCCTGGTGCAGCAGCATCCCCAGCCCATCCACCGCGCGCAGCCCGCGCGCCCGGGCAGCCGCCAGCAACGGCGTCTCCAGCGGCACATAGACGATATCCGCCACGACCGCCCCGGCCCGCAGCGGCGCGAGGTCGCAGGCCAAGGGCGGCTGCCCCTGCATGCCGAGCGATGTGGTGTTCACCAGCAACGCGGCGTCATCGAGCGGTGGCGCCTGCGCCACGCCGATGGCACCGCCCAGGTCCTGCGCCAGTGCCTCCGCCCGCGCCATGCTGCGATTGACCAGCACCACGCGCGGGCAACCGGCATCCAGCAGCGCCGCGGCGATCGCCCGTGCGGCGCCTCCTGCTCCCAGAAGCACCGCCGGCCCGTCGGTCGCCCGCCACCCCGCCGCCTGGTCGTGCACGCTTTCGAGGAAGCCGAAGCCATCGGTATTCGACCCTTCGATCCGCCCGTCGCGAAACACCAGCGTGTTCACCGCCCCCGCCCGCCGCGCGGAGGCGTCCACGCTGTCACACATCTCGAAGGCCGCCTGCTTGTGCGGGATGGTGACGTTGGCGCCGCGGAAGCCGAGATCGGCCAGCGCGCGTACGGCACCCGCGAAGCGCTCCGGGTGCACCGGCAGCGGCACATAGGCGCCATCCACGCCATGCGTTGCCAGCCAATGCCCATGCAGGCGTGGCGATCGGGAATGAGAGACGGGCCAGCCGAGAACCCCGGCAAGGCGCGCATGACCAGACAGAAGGCGCATGCCGCCAGCAAGCCGCGCCCGCGCGCCGGAGGCAAGACCACCCCTTGCAGTCCCGCCCGGCCACGACAGGATGGCCCACCGCGCCCAGGAGAACCCCATGCCCGTATCCGGCCTGCCGCCCTATGACGACACCAACGTCTTCGCCCGCATCCTGCGCGGCGAGATCCCATGCCGGAAGGTGGACGAGGATGCCCATGCCCTCGCCTTCCACGACATCGCCCCCCAGGCGCCGGTGCATGTGCTGGTGATCCCGAAGGGCGCCTATGTCTCGATCGCCGATTTCGCGGCGCAGGCACCGGCCGAGGAGGTCGCGGGCTTCTGGCGCATGGTGGGCAAGGTCGCGCAGGATCTCGCCCTGGAACCCGCCGGCTACCGCATCCTCGCCAATATGGGCGTCGATGGCGGGCAGGAGGTGCCGCATTTCCACGTGCACATCTTCGGCGGGCGGCGATTGGGGCGGATGGTGGCGGCGGCCGAATAGAGCACATCCCGATCAGGCGGAATCACCTGATCGGGTGAAGATGCTCGCGAGAACGACGGTCCGGAGACGTTGCCGTGAGCCATGGCGAACGGAAGCGGTTCCAGCGCGGCCCGACCACCACGACAGGGCCGGCAGATCACCGTTTCATCTGGCAAGCCTGGACCGCGAACCCGTCAATCCCCAAGACCGGGCTGCCACGGTTCATTCCGCGACCATGCGCGGTTCAAGCGAGAAAATAGTCGGTACTGGCGTTGATGGCGATCACGACGTCCTGGAAGTCATTGTCGCCGATGCGGCTCAGCTCATCTTCGAAGCCGATCAGCAATTCGCGGCCGCCAACCGATGTGCCGGAGAGGACCTGCATGGCTCCCTCCGGATTGAGCGTCGAGAGTGAGTGGAAGATGGTGGCGGAGATTTCGCCCAGGGTCGCGCTCAACAGCAGCGGCGGAATGCCGGTGTCGGTGTCGGACGGCACCCCCGTCCCGGGCGTGACGAACGACAAATCGTCCGGCAACGCCCCGAAGGCGTCGAAGCCGTTCTGGATGAGGAAGAAGGCAACGCGCTCGCCATCCGCCGGCGCGCCCAGATCCACGGTATATGCGCCGGGTTCCACATCCAGCGTGTTGTCGAACAGGATGCGGACGTCGCTGATGGTGCCGTCCGCGGCAATCCTGTAGGCGCCGAGCGTGTTGGCATAGGCGGAGGCGGCGGACTTCAGGTCCACGGTGAAGCCGACCGTGCCGTCGCCGGTCAGGAACGGCTCGTTGGCGATGCCATTGATCGCGGTCGGATCGACCGACACGCCTTCGGACAGGCTTGGCAGCAAATTCTCGAAGGTCAGCATGGTGTGGGCGCCGGGGCCCGAACCGCGGGCGACCATCATGAAATCGCCGCCGGAGAAATCGCCTTCCATCCCGAAGCTCGAACCACCGAGGGTGAGCATGGTGGTCCCCGCGCCGCCGCCACCTGGCGTGACACCGAGACCGCCCCGCCCCGCGAGCGTGCCCTGGATGTCCACCATATCGTCGGCGCCGAAGGCAACGATCGTGTCGCCATCGAGGTCGGCAAGGGTGTCGCGCACCCTGTCCGCGCCCTGGCCGGTGTGGATCCGGTCGAAACCGGCACCGCCGCTGACAAGGTTGGCACCGGCGCCGCCATACATCGCGTCGTTGCCCGCGCCGCCGCGCATCGCATCATTGCCATCGCCGCCAGCGAGCACGTCGTTGCCGGCGCCACCCAGGAGCACGTCGTTGCCGGCCCCGCCGTCGAGTGCCTCGCCTGTCGCGCTGGCGACCATGTTGTTGTGGCCGCTGTCGCCGAGCTGGGTCGCCAGTCGCTCGACCTGCACGTAGTCGACGTTGAAATAATAGCTCTTGTTCTGACCGGAGGTCTTGGCGATCAGCAGCGTCGGGTCGGTGATGTTCGGCCCGCCAGGGTCGCCCGGATTGGGGCCCCACGGCCCGCCATTGGGGCCGCCGGCCTGCGGCGCGCCCCACAGGTTCAGGTGGAGTTGCTGCGGCCTGGTCGGCACATTCTCCACTTCTTCGCGAATCAGCCTGCCGTCGACAAACCAGCGCACCACCGAGGGCAGCCATTCGAAGCGATAGACGTGGTCGATCCCCAATCCGCCATCCACCGCGTAGGAGTGCGGCGTGCCGGTTTCCTGATGCTGGAAGACGTTGGTCGAGATCTTCTGCATCTGGCTGGTGATGATCTCGAAGTCGATCTCGTCATGGGGCTCGCGCCGGGCGCCCGGTGGGAATTGCTCGTAGGTGAAGAAGCCGGCGATCATGCCGCCCTGGCTGCCCTCGAGCCTGAACTTGCCTTCGAAACCGAGGCCCCCGCTGCTGACGTCCCAGGCCTGCTTGGTGATCGCTTCCGAGCCATAATACGAATCGGGGCCACCGGGCGGAGGGTTGAAGGTATCCAACCTGATGCGCGCCACGCCGTTCTCGGCAGCCGGCAGTTCCTGCCGCATCTGTGTCTGGCCGAGATAGGATGGGTTGTTCGGCCCCGCCACCCACTGGTTGAAATCCCAGTTGGCGGCGCTGACCTGCGTCCCCGAGAAATCATCCCGAAACAGGACGGCCGATGCGGTGAGTGGCGACGCCATCTGGAGCTATCCTATTGGATCGTTTCCGACATCCCCAGGACGATCCCGTGGAACGAGACGAGGTTCAATGTTTCAGCCAAGCTAGGAGTGAATCATCAGGAAAGCGACATGTCTTTCCCGGCTGCTGCCGCCGTGCATGCCGCCCAGACCGACCTTCGAACTGGCCCGCCCCCATCATGCAAGCCAGGGCAGCGGGGCAGGGCAAGGCATCAGCCTTATGCACCCCCCAGCTCCAGCGCCCGCCGATACACATCGCGCCGCTTCAGCCCGCTCGCCTCCGCCACGCTCGCCGCCGCATCGCGCAGGCTCATCCCCGCCGCCATCGCCGCGCGCAGCCGGGCATCCACCGTGGCGCCCTCCTCCGGCGCTTCCGCCGCCGCCGGGCCCACCACCACGCAGATCTCCCCGCGCGCATCGGTCGCCAGGTAGTGCGCCGCCAGCGCGCCGAGCGTGCCCCGCCGCACCTCCTCGAAGCGCTTGGTCATCTCCCGCGCCACCGCCGCCGGGCGCTCCGGCCCGAAGGCCTCCGCCATCGCCGCGAGGGACTCCCCCAGCCGATGCGGCGCCTCGTAGAACACCAGGCTCGCGGAAAGCCCCGCCCGCTCCACCGCCCGCAGCCGCGCCAGCTCCGCCCCCCGCGGCCCGGCGCGCGCCGGCAGGAAGCCCAGGAACAGGAAAGGATGCGGCGGCAGGCCCGAGAGCGACAGCGCCATCACCGCCGCATTCGGCCCTGGCACCGCCGAAATCGCGACCCCCGCCTCGATCGCGGCACGGACCAACCGATAGCCCGGATCGCTCACCAGCGGCGTCCCGGCGTCCGATACCAGGGCGAAACGCGCGCCCGCCTTCATGCGTTCGACAAGCCTGGGGGCTTGCACGGCCTCATTATGATCGTGCAAGGGGATCATGGTCGCCGTGATGCCTTGCCGCGCGAGCAGGCCGCCGGTCACCCTGCTGTCCTCGCACAGCACGGCATCGGCGTCCTTCAGCGCCGCCAGGGCGCGCGGCGACAGGTCGCCGAGATTGCCGATCGGCGTCGCGACGAGCACCAGCCCCGGCCTGGCCGAGGGCGCATCGGGAGGATCCACGGACCGTGACTCGTCAGCCTCGCCTTCACCCGCCACGCCGCTTGCCCCTCCTGCTGGTGCTTGTCCTTGTGGGCCTTGGCGCCTGCGCGCCGCAAGGCCAGCGCGGCGCCGTCACCTCCGGCCAGCCTCTGCAGGAACCGCCACGCTCGCGCATCGCCCTGCTGCTGCCGTTGACCGGCCCGCAGGGCGCGCTTGGCCAGGCGATGTCGCAGGCGGCTGAACTCGCCCTGTTCGAACGCGGCAACCGCGGCGTGGATTTCCTGCCGATGGACACGGGGGGCACCACCTCCGGCGCCGCCGCCGCGGCACGGCGGGCGGTTGGCGATGGCGCGCGCGTCATCGTCGGCCCGCTCACCGCCGCCGAAACCTCCGCCGCCTCGGCCCCGGCGCGCGCCGGCCGGGTCCCGGTGCTGGCCTTCACGAATGATGCGGCGCAGGCGGGACCGGGTGTCTGGACGCTCGGCGTGACACCGGCACAGCAGGTCCGCCGCGCCATGGGTGCGGCGATGTCGGCTGGCGCCCAGCGCTTCGCCCTGACGGCACCGAACGATGCCTTCGGCCGTGCCCTGTCGGTGGCGATGCGCAGCGTGGCCGCCGAATGGGGCCTGCCGGAACCGCTGCTGGTGATGCACGCGCAGCGCGCCTCCGGCGCTTCGGTGGCGCAGGATCTCGCGCAGCGCGGCAGCGGCGGAATCGACGCCGTGCTGATCGGCAGCACCGGCCAGCAGGCGCGCGAGATCGCGGGCGGCCTCGCGCCGGCAGGGCTCGACACTCCGCGCCCGCGCATCCTCGGCCACGCGCTTTGGGCCCAGGATTCGAGCCTGGGGCGGGAACCGGCCCTGCACGGTGCGCTGTTCGCCGCACCCGACCCGCGCAGCCGCGCCGCCTTCGATGCACGCTTCGAGGGCGCCTTCGGCGCGCGTCCGCCGCGCCTGGCCGGCGTGGCCTATGATGCCGCCGGCGTGGCGGCGCGCGTGGTGCTCACGCCGCGCGGTCAGGCCGGCCCCAATACCGGGGAGATCTTCGAGGGCGTGGATGGCCCGGTGCGCCTGCAACCCGATGGCGTGGTGCAGCGTGGCCTCGCGCTCTTTGCCGTCGAGCCGGAGGGCGATCCGCGGATGCTCGAACGCGCACCCATGCCCGGCACCGCCGGTTCCTGACGCCCATGCGCCGCGCCGCCCTGCCCGCGAACCGCGGCGGGCGCGGCGCCGCGCCCACCCCAGGCGTGCAGCCATGAGGTCGCCTTCCCATGCTGGGTGAACGCCCGGCCACCGGCGCCTGGCTGCGCGCCACGCTGGTGGTGGCCGGCGCGCCCGCACTGGTCCTGGGTCTGCTGGTCGCGACCGGCGAGGTGGCCGCGGGCGTGGGGGTGATGGCCACGGCGGCGACCACCCTGGCCGGCGCCGCCGTGGCGCGGCTGTGGCTGGGCAACCTCGCCCGGCTTGCCAAGCAGATCCGCGCCGCCGCCTCGGGCGATGGCGTGCCGGCCCTGACCGTCGCCCCCCTGCTGCCCTCGGTGCAGGATGTCGCGGATGGCGTCACCCGCCTGGCGCGCTCCCTGGCCGAGCGCAGCGCCCTGGTGGAACGCCTGCGCCGCGCCGATGCCGCCATCATCGAGGCCCTGCCGGACCCGCTGCTGGTGCTCTCGGCCGAGCGCGTGCCGCTGCGCGCCAACCGCGCCGCGCGGGAGATGCTGGGCGCGCGCCCCGACGCCACCGCGCCCCCCACCGACGCCGCCGCCCTGCTGCGCCACCCCGCCCTGGCCGAGGCGCTGGACCAGGCGCTGGCCAGCGGCACGCCCGCCTCGGCGGATCTGCTGCTGCCGGTGCCGGTGCTGCGCGATGTCGCCGCCCAGGTCATCCCGATGGACCCGCCGCTGGCCGATGGCGGGCGGGTGCTCGTGCTGCTGTCGGACCGCACGCGCGAACGCGCGGTGGAACGCATGCGCGCGGATTTCGTCGCCAATGCCAGCCACGAACTGCGCACGCCGCTCGCCTCCCTGATCGGCTTCATCGAGACCCTGCGCGGCCCCGCCGCCGACGACCCCGCCGCCCAGGCGCGCTTCCTGCAGATCATGGCCGAGCAATCCGACCGCATGCGCCGGCTGATCGACGACCTGCTCGGCCTGTCGCGCATCGAGATGGCGGAACACCAGGCCCCCTCCGGCCGCGCCGACGTGGCCGCGCTGGCACGCGCGGAAGCGGATGCGATGGCACCCATCCTGGCCGCCCGCCCAGCCCGGCTCGACCTCGACCTCGCCGCCGCGACCGCCGACCCGGCCGACCCCGACCAGGTGGCTCAGGTCATCCGCAACCTGCTGGACAACGCCATCCGCCACGGGCGCGACGGCGGGGTGATCCACCTGGCCGTGGCCCCCGGACCCTCGCCGGACAGCCGACCCGGCCTGGTGCTGCGCGTGACCGACGACGGCCCCGGCATCCCGCGCGACCACCTGCCGCGGCTGACCGAACGCTTCTACCGGGTGGACAAGGGCCGTTCGCGCCGCGCCGGAGGCACGGGGCTGGGGCTCGCCATCGTCAAGCACATCGTGAACCGCCACCGCGGGACGCTGAATGTCGAGAGCGAGGAAGGGGTGGGGACGACGTTCCGGGTTTGGCTGCCGGGGGGTGAGGGCGCGGGCGGGGGGCCAGCCCCCCGGAACCCCCCGCTGGGGGGCGGCCGCCCCCCAGACCCGGGAGGCGTTTCAGGGGCGGGGCGGGGGTAGATCAGTGCCCGCCTGGATGGGGGGCTGACTTATGCGGAGACGGCCACGCCGGGCGTCGCATTCACGAGCGTGACGCAGCCTGTCGGGGCGAACGCGAAGGCCATCACGACCGCGAAAAGCGCCTCCATCCTCGTCCGCCGCCTTGGCGTGATGAACCCCATCGACGGCGGCAGGCAAGCGGGGATGGATTGTCCCCCTGACGCCAACGCTCGTCCCCCCCGGCCCGCCCCTGCGCAAAACCCGCGGGTCCGGGGGCACGCCTGCCCCCGGCGGGGGGCTCCGGGGGGCTGGCCCCCCGGTCCCCTCACCCCGCCGCGAACCGGTTCCCCGGCGCCGGTATCCCCAGCGTGTCGCGCAGCGTGGTCCCCGGATAGGCCGTCCGGAAAATCCCGCGCCGCTGCAATTCCGGCACCACCAGCCGCACGAAATCGTCCAGCGGCTTGGTGTAGAACGGAAACAGCAGCGTGAACCCGTCGCAGGCCCCGGCTTCCAGCCATTCCTGCATGGTGTCGGCCACCGTGGTCGGCGTGCCCACCACCATCTGGTGCCCCATCGCGGCACCCAGGTAGCGCGCCACCTGGCGGATGCTCAGCCCTTCGGCGCGCGCCTTGGCCATGATCATGTCCTGGCGTGCCTTGGCGGCGTTGGAGGGCGGCAGCTCCGGCAGCGGCCCGTCGATCGGATAGGCGTAGATGTCGAGGTCCCCGCACAGCCGCGCCAGCAGGCGCATCACCGTGGCCTCGTCCAGCATCTCCTGCAATTCGCCGGCGAGTTGCTGCGCCTCGTCCATGGTCTCGCCGAGCACGGTGTTGAAGCCGGGCATGATCTTCACGTGGTCGGGGTTGCGGCCATGCGCGGCGGCGCGCGACTTCAGGTCGTCGTAGAAGGCCTTCCCTTCGCTCACCACGGTCTGCGCGGTGAAGATCATGTCGGCGCAGCGCGACGCCAGCTTGCGCCCATCCGCCGAGGACCCCGCCTGCGCGATCACCGGCCGCCCCTGCGGCGAGCGCGGCAGGTTCAGCGGCCCGCGCACGCGAAAGAACTCGCCCTCATGGTTCAGGATGTGCCCCTTGGACGGGTCGAGATAGCGCCCCGAGGCCTTGTCGCGGATGAACGCCCCGTCCTCGAAGCTGTCCCAAAGCCCGGCGCAGACATCGTAGAATTCCTCGGCGCGCTCGTAGCGATTGGCGTGGTCGGGGTGGCGGTCGAAGCCGAAATTCCCCGCCTCGTCCTCGATCTGCGAGGTCACCAGGTTCCACCCCGCCCGCCCGCCGGAGATGTGGTCCACCGAGCCGAAGCGCCGCGCGATGGTATAGGGGTCGTTGTAGGTCGTGGTGGCCGTCGCGATCAGCCCGATATGCTGCGTCACCGGCGCGAGTGCCGCGATCAGCGTGGCCGGTTCCGGATAGACCTGCCGCCCCATCCCCGGCCGCCACGGTCCTGCGCCGTCGAGATTGGCGCTGCCGTTCACCGCGACCGTGTCCTGGAAGAACACGCAGTCGAGGCACCCGGCCTCGGCGGTCTTCGCCATGGCGACGTAGTGCGCGAAGGACATGTCGGTCTCGGCCACCGCGTCGCGGTGCCGCCAGCCGGAGGAATGGCTTCCCGGCGTGAAGAAGAAGGCGCCGAGGTGAAGCTGCTTCATGGTCTGGGATTCTTCGTATTGGCGGTCCAGGTGGCCCCTGCCACCTGGCGGGAGGTCCAGGAGGGCGGCGCCCTCCTGGCGAAGCGCGAGGCAGCGCCCCGCATCACCGTCACGGCGCCGGGCGGATGGCTGTCGCCATGGTGTACTGGTCCCCGCGCGGCTCCATGGTCAGGTTCGCCCGCATCCCCCAGGAGGCGCGCACGTGGAACACCGGCACCAGCGGCAGGTTCTCCGCCACCCAGCGCACCGCGTCCTGCATCAGGCGTTCGCGCGTCTCGGGGTCGAACTCGCTGTCCACGCGCGCCAGCAGCGTGTCGAATTCCGCGCTGGAGAAGCGCGTGCGGTTCCACCCGCCATGCGCGCGCGCCGGGTTGGGCGTGCGCAGCAGCGCGGTCATGCCTTCGCTCGCGATGCCCGAGGATGAGCCGAACATCGCCAGATGCGCGGTGAGCTCCGGCACGCCCGAGGGCAGCCGCGTGGCGCTGCGGCGCAGATAGATCGGCATCGGCAGCGCATCCACATTGGTGCGGATGCCGATGGCGGTCAGCATCTGGCCGAGTGCCTGGCACACACGCGCATCGCCGGCGAAGCGGTCCTGCGTACACTGGATGGTCATGGTGAAGCCCTGCGGATAGCCCGCCTCGGCCAGCAATGCGCGCGCCCGCGCCGGGTCGAAGGCCGGCACCGCGATATCCGGTACGTGGCCGATGAAGCCCGGTGCGGCGATCTGCCCGGTGGGCGTGCCGCCGCCTTCCATCACCCGCGTGGCCAGCCCCTCGCGGTTGATGGCGTGGGAGATGGCCTGGCGCACGCGCACGTCGCGCAGCGGGTTGCCCGGCAGCGGCTGGCCATCCGCGCCGGTGATGTTGGGCGCGCTCTCGCTCATGCTGTCGAGGTAGAAATAGTGGGTGAAGATGGAATCCCCCGTGACCAGCCGCGTGCCCGCATTGTCGCGGATACGCGCATGCAGGCCCGAGGGCACGGTGTCGATCACGTCCACATCGCCGGCCAGCAGCGCCGAGACCCGCGCGCTGTCATTGGGCACGAAGCGGATCTGCACGCGCGCCCAGGGCTCCGCCGGGCCGCGCCAGTTGGCGCTGCGTTCCAGCACCACATCCTGCTGCGGCGTCCAGCGCACCCAGCGATAGGGCCCGGTGCCGATCGCGGCGCGACCGCCATTGAAATCGGCATCCGTCGCACCTTCTGCCGCGCGCGCGTTCACCATCGCGATCGCCACCAGGAAGTCCGGCTGCAAAGGCGTGGGCGTGGTGGTGCGCACGATCAGCGTATGCGCGTCCGGCGTCTCGACCGTCGCCACGTTGCGCACTGCCGCGGCATAGGTGCGCGGCCCGGTGGCGGCCTTGGCGCGCAGGATCGAGAAGGCCGCATCGGCCGAGGTGAAGGGCGTGCCGTCATGCCACACGGCATCGCGCCGCAGCCGGAATTCCCAGGTCAGCGGATCGACCGCGCGCCAGGATTCCGCCAGCAGTGGCCGCGGGCGCAGCGTGCTGTCCTGCGTTACCAGGGTTTCGAACACGTGCAGCTGCGCATTGCGATTGGGCGTGAAGGTCTGGTGCGGATCCGCGCCATCCATCGATGCCTTGAAGGCGATGCGCAGGTTCTGCGCGGACGCCGGAACGGCGGCGCCGGCCAGCAGCAGGGCCGCGGCGGCAAGCGTCGGGCGAAGGCGGGGCATGGCGGTGTCTCCTGCGCGATGCACGGCCCCGGCGGCCGCGACTGTCACGCCGGGAAAGTCTGCAAGGCATATGCCAGCAAGGCAATGCGTCTTGCCGCCATGGCGCGGCGCGGCCACGGTGGCGCCACCCGCCACGGAGTTCACCATGCCCGACCGCCAGATGCATCTCGGCGTCTTTGTTCTTGGCACCGGCAACCACATCGCCGGCTGGCGGATGCCTGGCGCCTATGATTCCTTCCAGTCGCTGCCTGTCATCCAGCACATCGCGCGCATCGCCGAACGCGGCTGCTTCGACCTGCTGTTCCTCGGCGACGGGCTGGCGGCCGGCGTCAACGACCACCCCTCCTTCACCGCGCGGTTCGAGCCGCTGACCATGCTCGCCGCACTCGCCGCCACCACGACGCATCTGGGCCTGGGTGCGACCTCCTCCACCAGCTACGGCGAGCCCTTCACCGTGGCGCGCGCCTTCGCCTCGCTGGACCACCTCAGCGCCGGCCGTGCGGCGTGGAATGCGGTGACCAGCTCCAACCCGCGCTCCGCACCCAATTTCGGCCGCGAGCACCCGCCGCATGACGCGCGCTATCGCGTGGCGGAGGAATTCGTCGATGTGGTGATGGGCTTGTGGGATTGCTGGGATGACGGCGCGATCGTCGCCGAACGCGAGACCGGCCGCTACATCGACGCGGCCAAGGTCCGCACGCTCGACCATGCCGGCGAGTTCTTCCGCGTGAAGGGCCCGCTCAACATCGGCCGCTGCCCGCAGGGCCGGCCCATCATCCTGCAGGCCGGTTCCTCCGAACCCGGCCTCGAACTCGCCGCGCGCACCGCCGATGTGGTGTTCTCGGTGGTGCAGGATCTCACCGAGGCCCAGGCCGCCTATGCCGCGCTGAAATCCCGCATGCCGCGCTTCGGCCGCGCACCGGAGGAGATCGCGGTGCTGCCCGGCGTCATGCCCATCCTGGGCCGCACCCGGCAGGAAGCGCGCGACGTGCTGGACCAGCTGCAATCCTTCGTCACCTCCACCAACGCCGCCACGATGCTGTCGGGCCGCCTGGGCATGGACGTGTCCGGCTTCGCGCTCGACGAGAAGGTGCCCGACCTGCCGCTGCCCGACACCTCGCACGGCTTCGCCCGCGCCATGCTCGGCAAGGCGCGGCGCGAGGGCATGACCTGGCGCGACCTGCACAACCTGACCGGCGCGGCGCGCGGCCATTGGGTGATCGCCGGCACCGCCGCCGACATCGCGGACACCTTGCAGGAATGGTTCGAGGGCGGCGCGGCGGATGGCTTCAACATCCTGCCCGCCTGGTTCCCCGGCGCCTTCGACGGCTTCGTGGACGAGGTGGTGCCGGAACTGCAACGCCGCGGCCTGTTCCGCCAGCGCTACACGGCCACCACGTTGCGCGGGCATCTTGGCCTGGCGATGCCGCAGAACCGCTTCTTCCCCGGCCCGCGGGCCTGACGGCGTGTTTTCCGGCCCCCGGGCGCCTGGCGCGGGCCATCCGGCCCGCTCGGCTTCGCGCCACCCGGCGCGGGTCGCCTTCGCGGCCTCGGCACCAGCCCCGGGGCTCACGCCACTGGTGAATGTGCCCAACAGGGTTCAAGCGCCCAGCGCCTGAGAGCCGAAAAAACCGCCGGCTCGGCAGTCCGGTGAAGCCAAGGGCCGCGGATGTGGCCGGCCCGGCGCGTGCGGGCGAGAAACTACGGCTGCAAACCGAGCTGCCCGGCCATCATTTCCTCGATCCGCGCCGATTGCGCGAGGAAGGCGCCATACGCCGCGCCGTCGCGGTAGTCCTCGGTCATGTCGCGCAGCGCCAGCGCGGCGCGGAAGGCCTCGTCGCGCATCGCGCCGCGGAAGGCATCGTGCAGCGCGGCCACGATCGGCGCCGGCAGCCCGGGCGGGCCGACAATCCCGAAGGGTGCCGTCACCCTCATCCGGTAGCCCTGTTCGATCAGCGTCGGCGCCGTGGGCCAGCGCGCCAGGCGTTCGCCGCTCCAGACATTCAGCCAGGTCGCCTCGCCGGCATCGACGGCGGCGCCGATCCGCACCGGCCCTGCCATCACGTCGATATCACCCGCCACCAGCGCACGCGCGCCGGTCGCCGCACCGCGGAAGGGCACATGCGCCACGCGCACCCGTTCGCGCAGCAGCAGCCGCGCCATGGTCCGGTGTCCGGTCGAATTCACCCCGCCGCTGCCGTAGGAGAGAGCGCCCGGCTTCTCCCGCGCCTCGCGGATGAAGCCGGCCCAGCCATCGGGGAAACGGTCGGTCCTGGCGATGGTGCCGAAGGCAGCGCCGGCCACCGCCAGGATGGGTGTGATGTCGCCCGGCACGTCGAAGGGCAGTTGCTCGGCCAGCGCAACCCGCAGGGCGGAGGCCGGCAGTTGCGCCAGCAGCAGCCCGTCCGGTGGCGCCTGGGCGAGCGCTGCGATGGCGCGCACGCCCGCCCGCCCGGGGTCGTTGACGATCGCGATCTCCTGGCCGAGCGCCCCCTCGGCGGCCTCCGCCAGGGCGCGCACCACCTCGTCGTTGCTGCCGCCCTCGGCGAAGGGAACGATCAGGCGGACCGGCCCGCCCGGCGCCCAGGCGGCACGCGCGGCGCCCACCAGGCCTGGCAGCGCGAGCGTGCCCATGATCAAGGCACGGCGTGAGGGGCCTGGCATGGGTCTGGGTCCGGTCGTGCGATGATGGAGCCTGCGCATCCTGCGCCCGTTGCAGTCCGTTGCACGCGCGGCACATTGCCGTCACGCGGCGATGCTCTCCTGATCGCATGACTGTGAAGGAGAGGGAAGATGGCGGCGATCATGGGTGTCACGATGACGCTGGCGCTGCGCGCGATGGGCTGGATCCGCGCGGCGCAGCGCCCCGGCGCGGCAGGCGTCGCCAGGCGCGCCTGACCGCGGCGGCGGCGCGCGGCGTCACCAGCGCCGCGCATCGCCCCAGCCCCTGTCGTGGCGGCGGTCCGGGCCGCGCCGGTCGCCACGCCAGCGGTCATCACGGCGCGACCAGCGGCGCGCACCATCATCATGGCGATAAGGCCGGTGCCATCCGCGCGGCGCGTGGGGCCGGTAGGGGTGGTGCCAGGCAGGTGCCGGGCGCCAGCCATGGCCGCCCCACGGCCGTTCCCAGGCGAGGGCGGGCGTCGCGGCAAGGGTTGCGAACAGCACGGCGGCGATGGGCATGAGGCGGCGCATGGCGTGTCTCCTTGTCCTGTCAGGACATGAGGCACCCCGGGCGCGGCAGGCACGCGGCGGCGCCATGGCCATACCGCGGCAGCATGTGACGGCCCGTGACGGGGCCGGGGTTCAGCCGCGCTCCTCCTCGGCCAGCCGCGCCAGCGCGGCGCGATAGGCCTGGTCGAACAGCGCATCCAGCGCCGGGTTCACGCCCTTGCACCCGGCCGCCACGCGCCCCGCCCAGCCGACATATTCCATTCGCCGCGCATGGATCCAGTTGGCCGGCGGGCTGTCGGCGATGGCCCGCAGGTTCGAGATCTTGTCGGCGAGCTTGAGCTGCTTCGCCGCCGCCGAGGATTTCGGCGCATGGCTGATCTGGTGGCCCTTGCGCAGTTCCTTGGGCAGCGCCTTGTCGTCCGTCACCTCGGCCACGATGCCGGCCACCGTCTCGCCGAAGGCGGCCACCAGGTCGGCATGGGTGGTGGGCGTGTCCTCCACCGTGTCGTGCAGCAGGGCGGCGAGGATGGCCTCCTGCGGCGCGCCGTGCTCGGCCAGGATGGCGGCGACCTCGATCACGTGGTTGACGTAGGGCTCGGCGGCCGCGCCCTTGCGCGTTTGCCCGGCATGGGCATGGGCGGCGAACAGGGTGGCGCGCAGGATGATGGCGGCAGTGTCGGGTTTGGGCTCCATGGGCTCTCCATGAGGGTGTGGCGCGGTGGCGCGCAAGGGCGTGTTCGGCGGCGACTGGTGCTGGCGGCGGCGGTGCTGCTGGGCGCGCAGGCGCCGCGCGGGGTCGAGGTGCGCATCGCCGATGATCTCTCGGCGGCACGCGCCTTCCTGTGCGGCGATTGCGACGGCGGGATCGATCCCGATGGCGTCAACCGCGCGATGCGGCGCGTGATGCTGGCGCAGGCCGCGCTGGCGCGGGTGCGCGATTCGTTGGCCGAAGCGGATGGCCCACGCCTGCTGCCGGTCGCGGCACAGGTCGCGGCGGCATTGGCGGCGCTGGAGACGCTCGACGAATGCACGGCGTTGAACGCGGTGCGCTCGGCGCAGGCGGCGCTGCGCGCGGCGCGGTGAAGCGCGTTCAGGCGCCGATGAGGGCAGAGAGCATCGCATCCCGCTCCGCCTCGATGCTGCCCGTCGCGACAGGCCGCCCCGCGCGCCGATACCAATAGGCGGCATTCGCGGCGTCGCCCTCGATGCGGTGCAGAAGCGCATGCACCCAGTCGCAGCCGGCCTCGCCCTCATGCTGCTGCACGATGCCGTGCGCGGCGTCCCACTCCCCGCGTGCGGCGTGCCACAGCGCGAGGAGCGCCGGCGTCAGCCGCTCGGGCGGCGCCGCGTCGGCGAGGGAGTCCTGGAATGCGGCTGTCGTCGCACGGCGTCCATGCCATGGCCTGTTCGTTGCGCCCCCGCGGCAGGACCGCGGGGCCGCGGGAAGGGTCCCCGATGCCTCAGGTGTTCATCGCGTCGAAGAAATCCTCGTTGGTCTTGGAGTACTTCAGCTTGTCCGAGCAGGAACTCCATCGCATCCTGCGTGCCCATCGGGCATCAGGATGCGGCGCAGCACCCACATCTTGGAGAGCGTGCCTTGTCGACCAGCAGCTCCTCCTTGCGGGTGCCGGACTTGCTGATGTCGATCGCCGGGAAGATGCGCTTGTCGGCCAGCTTGCGGTCGAGGACGATCTCCGAGTTGCCGGTGCCCTTGAACTCCTCGAAGATCACCTCGTCCATGCGGCTGCCGGTGTCGATCAGCGCGGTGGCGATGATGGTCAGCGAGCCGCCTTCCTCGATGTTGCGCGCCGCGCCGAAGAAGCGCTTCGGCCGCTGCAGCGCATTGGCATCGACGCCGCCGGTCAGCACCTTGCCGCGAGCGCGGCACGACGGTGTTGTAGGCGCGCGCCAGGCGGGTGATCGAATCGAGCAGGATCACCACGTCGCGCTTGTGCTCGACCAGGCGCTTGGCCTTCTCGATCACCATCTCGGCCACCTGCACGTGGCGCGTGGCGGGCTCGTCGAAGGTCGAGGCTGATCACCTCGCCCTTCACCGAGCGCTGCCATGTCGGTCACTTCCTCGGGCCGCTCGTCGATCAGCAGCACGATCAGGTAGACTTCGGGGTGATTGGCCGAGATCGCGTGGCGATGTTCTGCAGCATCACGGTCTTGCCGGTGCGCGGCGGCGCCACGATCAGCGCGCGCTGGCCCTTGCCGATGCGGCGCGATCAGGTCGATGACGCGCGTGCGTCTTGTCCTTGATGGTCGGATCCTCGACGTCTCGAGCTGGATTTCCATCGTGAGCCGGCGGTTCGGATAGAGCGGCGTCAGGTTGTCGAAGTTGATGCGGTGCCGAGCGCCTCCGGCGGCTCGAAATTGATCGCTGTTGACCTTGAGCAGCGCGAAATAGCGCTCGCCATCCTTCGGCGCGCGGATCTGCCCTTCGACCGTATCGCCGGTGCGCAGGCCGAAGCGGCGGACCTGGCGGGGCGAGACGTAGATGTCGTCCGGCCCGGGCAGGATAGTTCGCCTCGGGCGAGCGCAGGAAGCCGAAGCCGTCCGGCAGGATCTCGAGCGTGCCGTCGCCGTAGATCGCCTGCTCGTTCTCGGCCGAGCGCCTTGAGGATCGCGAACATCATGTCCTGCTTGCGCAGGGTCGAGGCGTTCTCGACGCCCAGCTCCTCGGCGAAGGCGAGCAGGTCGGCGGGGCTTTTGGCCTTGAGTTCAGAAAGGTGCATGGGTCCTGGACGGCGTCCGTGGCGTAGGGATTGGCCGGGACTTTTCCGCGGACACGCCAGGCACCGAATGGGCTGGGCGTATCGCGACCTGCTCGCCCGTATCGGCGCCGGAACCCGGCCCGAGGGGCGTCGCCGAAGACCGGCGCTGAGGTGAGTGTCCCGAAATGAAGGAGGAATGGAAGACGCCGGCGGCACTTGGCAACGCGAGCCTTGCGCCACGGGCGGGAAGCAGCGCGAGCCTATGGAGGCAGCCCGCG
Organism: uncultured Alphaproteobacteria bacterium; assembly: GCA_963716705.1. Taxonomy (GTDB): domain Bacteria; phylum Pseudomonadota; class Alphaproteobacteria; order Acetobacterales; family Acetobacteraceae; genus Neoroseomonas. The sequence continues at coordinate 278,225 of CAVQTW010000021.1, read as the reverse complement.
CACGTCAATGGTGCATCTACGTCGCTGCGGGCCGCGCTGCAAGTGGGTGCGCCGCCCATATCCTGCAGGGCGGCGCGCCGGCGACGACCTAAGCCGCGTCCTCGCGCCGGTCGCGCGGCTTCACATAGGCCAGCGCCGCATGCTCGGTGCAGTATGGCTTGGAGGCCATCGGCTCGCCGCCGCAGAACCGGAACCCGCTGGTGCCGGGCTCGCCGATCGGCCAGCAGCAGCTGCGCGATCCGAAGCGTGCGCGGGGCACCGGGAAGTTCCGCACCACCGGCGCCGATACCGCGACCGGGACTGGTGCGGGCACCGAAGCGGGGCGCGCCACCTGCATTGGCGCTATCCGCTGCATCGGTGCGGGCACCGGCCGCGGCGCACGCGGCACCGGCGCCGGTCGCGGCGTGGCGTCGCGGCGGATCGGGCTCGGCCTGGCCGACAGGTTCAGCCGGTGCGCCTTGCCCACCACCGCATTTTTCGAAATGCCCATCCGTCGGCCGATCTCGGCCGTCGAATGCCCCTCGGCCCAGAGCGCCCTGAGACGCTCGATCGCCTCCGCCGTCCAGTCCATGCTCGTAATCCCCCAATGTCCCCCGACACAAGATACGGTAGGGTAAACACCACGCGGCATACAAGTTCTGCGATGCACCGCGATGCAATTTTCTGTGGACAAGCCTGTGGGCCGTAGCGCCCGAAGCCTGTTGGCAACACCTCGCCGCCCGCGGCCCGCCATCGCGCCAGGCGCAAATGCCGTCTGCTGGACAACCAACTTGCATAATGCAAGCCTCCTGCCGCCCAGGCCCGGGAGGCCACATGCTCCGTACCGATTTCGCCCGCATGCGGTGCCCCGTCGCTCGCGCCATGGCCGTGCTCGGCGAACGCTGGACCATCCTGATCCTGCGCGAGGCCTTCGCCGGCACCACCCGTTTCGATGGCTTCGCCCGGAATCTCGGGATCGCCCCCAACATCCTCTCGGCGCGCCTCACCGCCCTGGTCCGCCATGGGCTGTTGGTCCGCGAACCCGAAGCCGGCCGCCACGCCTACCGCCTCACCGACCGCGGCCGCGACGCCTTCCCGCTCTACCTGGCCATCCGCGACTGGGGCGCCCGCCACTTCTCCGGCGCCGAGGGCCCACCCACCCTCATGGTCGAGCGCACCACAGGCCTCCCCGTCACCGCCCCCACCCCCCGCCGCACGGACGGCACACCCCTGACGCCCGAGGATGTCCGCATCCTGCCCGGCCCGGGCGCCAACGACGCCGTGCGCCGCCGCTTCGCCGACACGGCTGAAGGCCCGCCCCATGGCTGACGCCGCCACCCTGGCCGCGCCGGCCGCCTCCGCCACCCGCCTGCGCCGCATCCTCGCCCTGGCCGCGCCCACCACCCTGCTCTCGGCCACCCAGGTCGCCGCCCTGCTCATCGAACCCTGGCTTGCCGCGCGCCAGGGCACGCCTGCCCTCGCCGGCTGGGCCGTGGTGCTCCCCTTCGCCCTGCTGCTCGGCCAGATGTCGGCGGGTGCCATGGGCGGCGGCGTGGTCTCGGCCATCGCCCGCGCCCTCGGCGCGGACCGGCCCGACGAAGCCGCCGCGCTGGCCACCCACGCGCTGATCATCGCCTGCGCGGGCGCCGCCCTGTTCGCCATCCCGCTCGCCATCTTCCCGCTCAGCATCCTCACCCTGATCGGCGGGCCGGAGGCGGCAGCGGCCGGCGCCGGCTATTCGGCCTGGCTGTTCGGCGCCGGTGCCCTGCCGGCCTGGCTTGCCAACACCCTGGCCTCGATCCTGCGCGGCGGCGGCCGCCATGCGCTGGCGGCCCGCGGCGTCATCGGCGGCTGGATCGCCTTCCCGCCACTGGCCTGGCTGCTCATGGAACCCCTGGGCATGGGCCTGCCGGGCGCGGGCCTCGCCTTCGCCATCGCCATGACCGGCGCGGCCAGCCTCATGGCCGCGGTCTTCATGGCCGGCGGCGCCGGCTTCACCCCCACCCTGCGCACCCCCCTGCGCGCCGCCCTGTTCAACCGCATCCTCTCGGTGGGCCTGGTCGCCTGCGCCATGGCCACCATCGCCAACCTGGCCACCATCCTCGTCACCGCCCGCATCGCCCATCACGGCGCCGCCGCCGTCGCCGGCTACGGCATCTCCGCGCGCATCGAATTCCTGATGATCCCGCTCGCCTTCGGCGTCGGCTCTGCGCTGACCGCGCTGGTCGGCCGCGCCGTCGGCGCCGGAGACTGGGCCGAAGCCCGGCGCATCGCCTGGACCGGCGGCGCCCTGGCCCTGGCCGTCACCAGCGCCATCGCCATCCCGGTTGCGCTGTTCCCGGCCACCACCGCCGCCGCCTTCACCGCCGATCCCGAGGTCCAGGCCATCGCCACCCGTGCCCTGTCCATCATCGGCTGGGCCATGCCTGGCTTCGGCCTGGGCATGGCGCTCTATTTCGCCGCCATGGGCGCCGGACGCATGGCCTGGCCGGTCGCGGCCGGCCTCGCCCGCATCGCCCTGGCCGTCGGCGGCGGCTGGCTGCTGGCGGACGTGGCAGGCTTCGGACTGGAGCGGGCAGTTCGTCGCGGTGGCGCTGGGCATCACCGCCTATGGCGCGTTCTGCGCGGTGCCGGTGCGGGCCGGGGTCTGGCCGGGGAAGGGATGAAAAGGCCGGAGGGCCCTGCCCTCCGGACCACCCGCCAAAGGCCGAAAGGCCTTTGTGAACCCATTCTCGGCGCCCGCCGCGTCAGGATGCGCGGCCGCGACCGCTGCACCATGGCAGAAGGAGCCACGCAGGCGCGGCACGCCGGGCAGCGCGCCGCTGTCGACCATGCGGATGATGCGCCGCCCCCGGTTCCTTTCGTCGTAGCGGCCGATCAGGCGGCCGGGATTGAGGATCACGACCTCCAGGCCGATCCGCCCCGGCCCCGGGCACGCAGAGAGCAACGACATCCCACCCTGCAGCGCAGAGCAACTCGATCAGGTTCATCGCGAGGAAGCCTGTCCCGCCGGTGACCAGGGCTGTCGGCACCCGCGCGGAAGTGTTCGTCGGCGATGTCCTTCGGCTTCGCGGCCGGCCACGAAGCCGCGCTCGTGCGGTGCAGGCGGCGATGCCCCGCACGTGACGTCCCATCCGTGCCGCGCAGGGCGCGCGTGCTGCCGCGCCGTCCCATTGCCATGCTCGCGCTTTGTCGATCACATCGCTGCCACGGTCTTCGGGCCGGCCGCCGTCAGGAGAAGCCATGGCCCAGCCGCAAGTCCCCATCGACGTCGATCCCGACACCGGCATCTGGCGCACCGATGGCCTGCCGATGATCTACCTGCCGCGCCATTTCCTGGTGAACATGCAGAAGGGCATCGAGGCCGCCATCGGCCCCGAGGCCTATCGCGAGATCCTCTACGCATCGAGCGACCTCTCCGCCCTGCAATGGTGCCGGGCGGAGGCCAGAACCCATGGCCTGACCCCGGTCGAGACCTTCCGCCACTACCTCAAGCGGCTGTCGCAGCGCGGCTATGGCCTGCTGGACATCACGGCGCTGGACGAGACCGCCGGCACGGCAACCGTCACCGTGCGCCACAGCGCCTTCGCGCTCGGCTATGGGCCCGAGACCGGGCGGCCCGTCTGCTACATGTTCGAGGGCAGCTTCGCCGGCGGCATGCGTTATGTGCTGGAAATGGCAGGGCGCGCGGGCGAACCGGTATGTCGCGAAGTGGCCTGCGCCGCGGCCGGGCATCCCGAATGCAGGTTCGAGCTGCGCTGCGACGCCGTGGCGTGAAGCGACCGATGGTGGCGAAGGTGTCGCGCCCCGGCCGCAGCCGATGACGCGATCGCCCCGCCACCGCCGCAGGCGGCGCTTCGCGCCTCGCTCGGCCCGCTGGTGCAGCGCGTCGTCGTCGCCGATGCCGGCCATGCCCTGCTGCCCGAACAGCCGGACGCGGTGGCAGCGGCACTCATCGCCTTCGCCCGCACCCTCTGGCCATGAACGATGCCACGGATCGGGTGGCATCGCCCGCTCGGAAACGGTCACGCTGCGCCGGCCCTCAGCGCAGCTTGATGTCGATCCGCACCACGTCGCCACGGTAGATCCCGTCGGCGATCAGCACGCGCACGCCGCGCTGGTCCACCGCCGCGCGGTGCACATGCGCCACCGGCGCGTTGAGCGGCAGGTGCAGCGCCGCCGCGGTCTCGACATCGGCCATGCCGATCGTCAGCGTCTGCCGCGCATCCGTGACGCGAACGCCAGGAATCCCTGCCGCGAGCTTCAGCGCCGTGCGGGTCCTGAGGTCCTGCGCCGAGACCTTCGGCCGCAGGCGCTGATCGAGAAAGACATCCGCCACCATGAAGGGTTGCCCGTCGCGCCAGTGCCGGCGGCGGAAATGCGTGTAGGCGGGCGCGAGGGTGCCGATGGCGGCCGGCGGCGTCGCGTCGCCCGCCACGCCGGGGGTCTCGCCCAGCACCTCGATCTCCGCGCCGTCGCGGGAGCGCAGCAGGCCCGACCAGTCGGTCTCGACCTCGCACCACAGCCGGTTCGCCGCCGGCGCGCCGCGCACGAAGGTGCCCTTGGCGCGGAAGCGCTCGATCAGACCCTCGGCCTGGAGCTGGTCCAGCGCCTGGCGGATCGTCGCACGCGCCACGCCGTATTCGGCCGCCAGTTCGTCCACCGTCGGGATGCGGTCGCCATGCTTCCAGGCGCCCTGCTCGATCCTGCGGCGGAACAGCGTTGCCAGCTGGATGTAGCGCGACACCGCGCTGCGATTGAGGTCGATCGGGGGCGCGTGCCGGGTCGCCAGGGGCATCGCGGATCGTTAGCCGCCGCCCGCGGCGGCGTCCAGGAATTCCCCGCCGGCCCGGAAGGCGTCGATGTCGGAGATCATGCGCCCCACCAGCGCCGTGCGCGTCTCGATGGTGATGGAGGCCGAGTGCGGCGCCAGCACCACATTCTCCAGCGCGAGGAAGCGCGCGTCGAGCGCCGGCTCGCTCGCAAACACATCGAGCCCCGCGCCCGCGATCACGCCGGCTTCCAGCGCGTCGAGCAGCGCCGCCTCGTCCACCGCCGATCCGCGCGCGATGTTCACCAGGATGCCGCGCGGGCCGAGCGCCCGCAGCACGGCCGCATCCACCATGCGTTCCGTGGCCGCGCCGCCCGGCACCGCCAGGACCAGCACGTCGGCGCGCGCGGCGAGGGCGCCCAGCATCGGAACGTGCTCCCAGGGCAGGCCTGGCTTCGGCCGCGGCCCGGTCCAGAGCACCTTCATGCCGAGCCCCGCGCAACGCCGCGCGATCGCCTGGCCGATCCGCCCCAGGCCGGCGATCCCCGCGGTCTTGCGGTGCAGGCTGATGGACGGGCGGATGCGTTCCTTCCCCAGCGACCGGCGCGCACGAAGCGGTCTGCCTCCGCCACCATCCGCGCCGCGCCGTACATCAGGCCGATGGCGGCGTCGGCCACGTCCTCGGTCATCACGTCGGGGGTATAGGCGACCGCGATGCCGCGTCGCGCCGCGGCGGCGAGGTCGATGCGTTCGAGCCCGGTGCCCATGCTGGAGAGCAGCCCAAGACCCGGCAGGCGGTCGAGATCCGCCGCATCCGCGCCGCGCATCGCGGTGGTCACGGCGATGCGCAGCCCCGCGGGCGCCGTGCCCTCGACGAGGTCGTAGCGGTCGGCCAGTGCCGCGCGCAGGTCCGCCGGTACGGGGCAGAGCAGCAGCACCGGCTCCCGCCCCGCCATGTCAGCGGCCCTTGAAGACGGGCTTGCGCTTCTCCGCGAAGGCGCGCCAGGCCTCCTGCGTGTCCTCGGTGCGCGACAGTGCGGCGGTCTGCGACTGCTCGAAGACGTAGCCCTCGTGCAGCGGCATGTACTCCGTCACCTGGAAGCTGCGCTTGGCGGCCTGCACCGCCAGCGGCACCTTCGCCGCGATCTCGCCACCGATCTTCTGCGCTTCCGCCAACAGCCGATCGGGCGGCAGGCACATGGAGGCGACGTTCATGCGCAGCAATTCGGGCCCCATGATGCGCCGCGCCGTGTAGATCATCAGCCGAGCATCGGATTCGCCGAAATGGCGGCGCACATGCTTGACGCCGCCGGCCAGGCCGACATCGACCTCGGTCATGGAAAGATAGGCGTCCTCGGCCACCAGGATGATGTCGGCTGCCAGCGCGAGCACCGCGCCCGCGCCGATGGCCAGGCCGTTCACGGCCGCGATCACCGGCTTGCCACACTCCATCACGCAGTCGAAGGAGGCGCGCGTCAGGCGGTTGTGGCGCGGATAGGCGCCGGCCTCGCCCGCGATGTTGGGCCGTTCCTTGAGGTCGGCGCCGGCGCTGAAGGCCTTTCCCGCGCCGGTCAGCACCACCGCGCGCACATCGGCGCGGTCGTGCAGCGCGTCAAAGACGCGGATCAACTCCTCCTTCGCCTGCCGGTTCTGCGCATTGACCGGCGGCCGGTCGAGCGTGACGGTCGCGACGAAATCGGCGACCTCCAATCGCAGCGTCTCGAAGTCCTGGTTCATTCCACCCTGATCCCCGCGGCGTCGATCACCCGCTTCCAGCGCGCGCTCTCGGCCGCGATGGTCGCGGCCAGCTCCTCGGGCGAGGAGGGTGTCGCCTCCTCGCCCAGCGCTTCCATGCGGGCACGATAGGCGGGATCGTTCAGGATGCCCACGATGGCGAGGTTGAGCGTCGCGATCGCCGGCGCCGGCGTGCCGCCCGTGGCTACGATGTAGTTGAAGGGCGCGGCGTCGAAGCCCGGCAGCGTCTCGGCCAGCGCGGGGATCTCGGGCACGAGCCGCGAACGCTGCGGCGTGGTGACGCCGAGCGCCCTGAGCCTGCCCGCCTGCGATGGCGGCAGCAGGATCGAGAGCGTGTCGAGCGCCATGCTCACCGTGCCGGCCATCAGGTCGGTGAGCGCCGGCCCGGTGCCGCGATAGGGCAGGTGGGTGATGTCGATCCCGGCCATCTGCGCGAACAGCGACGCCGCCAGATGCGCTGATGAGCCGATCCCCGAACTCGCGAAGGTGATCACCCCCGGCTGCCGCTTCGCCAGTGCAATCAGTTCCGCCACGCTGCCTGCCGGGAAGTCGCGCCGCACCACCAGCAGGTTCGGCGCGCGCATCAGCGCCACCACCGGCGCGAAATCCGCAAAGGCGTCGTAGGGCAGGGACCGCATCATCAACGGATTGAGGATCTGCACCGGCGGCGGCGCGTAGAGCAGCGTCAGCCCGTCGGCCGGCGCGCGTGCCACTGCCGCGGCGGCGATCGTGTTGGTCCCGCCCGGGCGGTTCTCGACGATCACGCTCTGGCCGAGCCGCGCGATGGTGTCCGCGGTGACGCCGGGCGCCAGCGGCACGATGATTCGGATGGGACGGTCCGGCATCCATGTGGCGTGGGCCCGGGCGAGTGGCAGCGCGGCCGCCGCCGCCGCCAGGATCAGGCGTCTTTGCATCACCGCTACTCCAGCCGGACGCCCGTGCTGCGCACCACCTCCCCCCATTCGGCATGGTTGGCACGCATGAAGGCGGCGAAGTCGGCCGGCGAGCTGTTGACCACGCGCCCGCCCTGCGCGAGCAGCACGTCGCGGGTCTGCGCATCCTCGAGCGCCGCCCGCGCGGCGGCGCTCAGCGCCGCGAGCCGGTCCTGAGGGATGCCGGCCGGGCCGAGCAGGCCGTACCAGGTCTCACTCACCATGCCGGGCACGCCGGCCTCGATGGCCGTCGGCAGGTCGGGCAGGATCGCGAGGCGCTCTGTCGCGGTGATGGCGAGCGCCGGCACCGCGCCCGCGCGCACCAGCGCGATCAGCGCCGGCACGTCGGCGCACAGGATCTGGATGCGCCCGGCCAGCAGCGGCGTCAGTCCGGCCTCGTGGCGCACGCGGTCGGCGTTGCGCGCAAAGCGCGGGTCCGTCGCCCACGCCGGCCGTCCGATCGCCTCGCACAGCTTCGCGAACTGGCCATCATTGCCGACCGCGAGAACGATGTGGCCGTCCTGTGCAGGGAACACGTCCTGCGGCTGGATGTTCGGGTGCCGGTTGCCGGCGCGGTGCGGGACCTTGCCGCCGACCAGCCAGTTCATCGCCTGGTTCGCCAGCAGCCCCGCGGCGACATCGAGCATCGCGAGGTCGATCGTCTCGCCCTCGCCGGTCTCCGCCCGTCGCGCCAGCGCCGCCAGGATGGCGACCGTCGCATACATTCCGGTCATCAGGTCGATGATTGGCACGCCGACCTTCTGCGGGGCGCCGTCGCGCTCGCCCGTCAGGCTCATCAGCCCGCCCATGGCCTGGATCATGAAGTCGTAGGCGGCCTGGTCGCGCCGCGGCCCGTCCTGGCCGAAGCCGGTGACGGAACAACAGATGAGGGATGGCTTGAGCGCGCGCAGGCTCGCCGCGGCGAGGCCGTATTTCGCCAGCGCGCCAGCCTTGAAGTTCTCGACCACCACGTCGCTGCGCAGTGCCAGTTCGCGCACCAGCGCCTGTCCTTCGGGCTTCGCGATATCGATGGTGACGCTGCGCTTGCCGCGATTGACCGCGAGGAAGTGGCCGGCCTCCCCCGTGGGTGTGCCATCCTCCGCGGCCAGGAAGGGCGGACCCCAGCCGCGCGTATCGTCGCCGGCGCCGGGGCGCTCCACCTTCACCACGTCGGCGCCGAGATCGGCCAGGATCTGCGTGGCCCAGGGCGCGGCCATGATCCGCCCCAGGTCGAGCACGCGCAGATGGGAAAGCGGGCCCGCCACGATCAGCCGTCGACGACCGCGTTGGCGCGCATCGAGGGCCGTTCGGCGAAACCTCGCTGCCATGCATCGAGCGCCGGGCAGCGGGCCCGCCAGCCGAGGTCGGGGAAGCGGAAATCCATGTAGTCGCCGGCGATCGCCAGCGTGATCTGCGCGAGCCCGAGCGGAGCAGCCGCGATCGCCCCGGCCTCCGCCTCCAGCGCAGGCAGCACGGCATCGGTCTTCAGCGCGAAGGCGTCGAGCAGCGCCTGGCTCGGCTGCGCCTTGTCGCGCTCGTTGCGCCACAGGATGAGCAGGTCGAGAAAGCCGTTCGCCAACGCGTGGCGGCGCAGCTCCGTGAAGCGGGCGGGCCCCTCGCGCGGGATCAGGTGGTGACCCGCCAGGCTGTCCAGGTATTCGACGATGACCTGGCTGTCGTAGAGGATCGTGCCGTCCTCGAGCACCAGCGTCGGGATCTTTCCCAGCGGATTCTCGGCCAGCAATTCAACAGCGGGCTTCGCCATCGCCACCACGGTCCGCACGGTACGGATGCGATCCGCAAGGCCGAGCTCGTGCGCCGCGACCATCACCTTGCGTACGAAGGGCGATCGTGGCGACCAGTGCAGCTTCATCATGGGACGCCTTCCTCCGGGCTATTGAACTATTAGACCAGTTTTATGACTGAAGTGCTTCCCGGCTGTCACGTCCAGCCCCAGACTGCGCGCGGGGAAAGGATGCGCGCGGCATGGCCATCACCTACGAGGCAGTGAAGCGCCTCTCGGCACAGCTCTACGACCGCTCCCTGCGCGAGGTGCCGCCGGTTCAACTGCTGGATCAACCGCCGCACGCGCGCGCGCCTGCACGCCGATGGCACGGTGGAGCACCTGGCATGACCTCCATCCGCACGCTGCGCATGCCCATGACGCGGCAGGAGGCGCGCAGCCTGCGGGCGGGAGGTGGCATGGAACGACCTTGTCGCACACTACCGGCTGGTGCGGCTCTCGGTGCGCGGGCTCGGCCCGCTCACGGTCGGCATCGACGCGCACGGCACGAACCTGTTCGATACCCTGCGGCACGCAGCCGAGGAAAAAATGCCCGCGATCCTCGCGCAACTGCAACGCGCCGCTCAGCCGCCACCCGCAACACCCGGCGGCCGCAAGGACGAACAGCCGGGCTGATCCGCGCGCGGTGTGGTGCCAGTGCGGGCTTGGGAAGGCCGGAGGGCGCCGCCCTCCGGACCACCCGCCAAAGGCCGAAAGGCCTTTGGAAACCGTGACTCAAGGCATGGAGAGGGGCGGCAGCGGGCCGCGCTATTCGAACAATGGGCGCTGGTCCGCAGGGGTCCCGCGCTTTTCCCTCGGGGTGCGTCGGAAGCCCTCCGATCGGCCCAGCGGCGGCAACCGCTCGGCATCGGTATGCGTGGTGTTGGTCAGCACCTCCTCACGGGCGCGCGCCCCCCAGTGCCAGGTATCCTCGAAAACCTCCAACTGGCCTTCGCTGGACTTCCCGTCCGGCGCCTTGAACAGCACGTCGTAGTTCGCCGCCGAATTGAAGGGCGGGTCGAGGTAGATCAGGCCCACGCTCTCATCTGCGATCAGCGCCCGCGCAGCACCCCCAGGTTGTCCCCTTGGAACAGCGTGGTCTTCATCTGCGGCCTCGGCCCATCCGCCGTGGGTCTGCCCGCCCCTACCGCCCAAAATGAATCCCCAAACTCACGGGTCCCCAAGGCCTTTCGGCCTTGGGCGGGGCGGTCCGGAGGCGCGGCGCCCCTCCGCCTTCCTCACCATTCCGCTCGACAAAAGGAAAACATTCCTCTATCCTGCACGCCCCCCGCCCGGAACGCCCGCCCCGATGTTCACCTTCCCTCCCTTCCCCCGCCGCCCCGCCCCCGCTCGTCCCTGGTCCCCTCTTGCCGACGCCGAATGGGCCGCCCTGAGCCCCTACCTGCGCGCCCCCGGCCCTGGCCGTCCCATCCAAGACCTCCGCGCCCGGCTGGATGGCATCTTCCGCGCCGTGACCACCCGCGGCCTGCGCTGGAACGCCCACGCCTCCCCCTATGGTCGGGCAGACACGCTCCACCGCCACTTCCGCCGCCTGGCCCATGCCGGTGTCTGGACTGCCCTGCTCAAGCGTGTGGCGAAGTCCCGCTGCCCCAGGCCGCTGCGTGCCATCCGGGATTGGCTCTGCGCCGCCCATCGCCGGGCCGTGCGGGTCATCGGCCTCTCGGCCATCGTGCTGGCGCGCAGGCTGAACCTGCCGCGTGCCTTGCCTGGCCCGTCCTGGCTGCTGCCCGACCCCGATTTGTCCGAAACCTTGCGCCGCGTGCAGGTCAGCCTGATCCACCGCCGCAATGAACCCGACGCCCCTGCCCTGATGCGCCTGGTCGGCCGCATTATCGCGCGTATCTCCCGCGCTCGCCCCATCGGCCGTTACCTGGAACCCCGCTGATGCGGCCGCGCCAAATCATCGGGTTCCAAGGGCCTTTCGGCCCTTGGCGGGGGAGTTCGAGGGGGCGGCGCCCCCTCGCCTCACCCTCAGGAGGCCATCGGCACCCGCGCCGCGAGCGGGTCGAGCAACCCTTCGATCGCCGCCGGTTCCTCCCATTCCAGCCGCACCGTCACCACGGTCACGCGGTTGCGGAAGGCGGGCGGGATGCGCACGAAGTCCTTGCGTGTCGTCACTGGCGTGGCGCGCAGGCTTTCGGCCTCGGCCAGCAGGTCGCGCAGGTCGCCTTCGTCGAAGGGGTAGTGGTCGGCATAGGATTGTTTGCCGGCCAGGAAGGCCCCCGCTTCCTGCAGCGTGGCAAAGAACTTGCGTGGGTTGGCGATGCCGCAGAAGGCGAAGATGGGCTGTCCCGCCAGCAGTTCCGCTTCCGGCCCGGCGCGGAGTTTGGCGCGCAGCACCGGCAGGCCGGGCGGCAGCAGCGCCAGCGCGCCGGCCTCGTCCTCGCCGATCAGCACGGCGGCGCGGCAGCGGGCGGCGGCGGCGGCCACGGGCTCGCGCAGCGGCCCTGCCGGGATCACCCGGTTGTTGCCGAAGCCATAGGTGCCGTCGATGATCAGCAGCGAGAGGTCTTTCTCCAGCGTCGGGTTCTGCAACCCGTCATCCATCACGATGGCCTGCGCGCCCACTGCCACCGCCGCCTGTGCCCCGGCGGCGCGGTTGCCGGCCACCCAGGTCGGCCGTTCGGCGGCCAGCAGCAGGGCTTCGTCGCCCACATCGGTGCTGTCGTGCTTGGCCGGGTCCACCCGGACCGGCCCCTTGAGCCGTCCGCCATACCCGCGCAGCAGGAAATGCGTGCCGATGCCTCGGTTGCTCAGCCGTCGCCCCAGGTCGAGTGCCACGGTGGTCTTGCCCGCGCCCCCGGCGGTGGCGTTGCCGCAGCAGATCACCGGCACCGGCGCCTGCCAGCCGGACCCGGCCATGCGCCGCGCTGTCGCGGCGGCATACAGGGCGGAAAAGGGCGAGAGCAGGATGGGCGCGAGCCCCCTACCGCCGCTCCAGAATTCGGGCGCGCGCATCAGACTGTATCGTCCACCTTCCTCGTGTCCGGCGGCCCGGAGTGTCCCGATGCCGCCGCCTCCCGGCCGCCCGGCCCGGCCGCCGAAAGTCCCGCGCCGGGCAGCATCGGCAGCAGCGCCGCGGCCATCCGGTCCACCAGCCCGGCCTCATCGGCCGCCACCGCGGCGGCGGCCTCCGACTGGGCCTTCGCGCGGTCGCTCTCCGTTAGCATGGCGCCAACCGCCTCGGCCAGCGCGGTGACGGGGTCCGTTCCGGGCTCGATCCGTGTGACCCCGCTTGCTTCCTCCAGCCGCGCCATCACCTCGGCGAAATTCCACACATGCGGCCCGGTCAGGATGGGGCAGGACAGCCGCGCCGGCTCCAGCGGATTCTGCCCGCCATGCGCCACGAGGGAGCCGCCGATGAAGGCCGCCCGCGCCAGGCGATACCACAGCCCGAGTTCGCCCAGCGTATCGGCCACCAGGATGGCGGTGTCCGGCCCCGGGTCCTGCCCCGCCGCGCGCCGCGCCACCGGAAGTTCCGCGGCCAGTGCCGCCACCTCCACCCCGCGTTCGGGGTGCCGCGGCACGATGATGGTGAGCAGCCCCGGATGCGCCGCGGCAATCCGCGGATGCGCCGCCACCACCATCGCCTCCTCACCCGGATGCGTGCTGGCCGCGACCCACACCGGCCGCCCCGCCAGCGACGCGCCCAGCCGCGCGAGCTCGGTGGCGTCCACCGGCAGCGGCGGCGCGGCGTATTTCAGGTTCCCCCAGCACATCGCCGCGCAGCCGAGCGCGCGCAGCCGTGCCGCATCCTGCGCGCTCTGCGCCAGCACCAGCGTGAAGCAGCCCAGCACCTCTCGTGCAAACCCCGGCACGCGCCCCCACCACTGTGCCGAGCGCGCCGACATGCGCGCATTCACCAGCGCCAGCGGAATGCCCCGCGCCGCCGCGGCGCGGATCAGGTTGGGCCAGATCTCGGATTCCACGAACACCGCCGCATCCGGCCGCCAGCCATCGAGGAACCTGGCCACCCAGCGCGGCACGTCCATGGGCACGAAGCGATGCGTCACGCGCGGCACCAGCGCCCCCGGCAGCCGCTGGCCCAGCAGCGCCGCGCCGGTCACCGTGCCGGTGGTCACCAGGAAGGACAGGGTCGGGTCGCGCGCCGCCAGCGCCTCGATCACCGGCAGGATCGAGACCGTCTCCCCCACGCTCGCCGCATGCAGCCACAGCAGCCGCCCGGCGGGGCGCTCGGCGCCATGCCCGTAGCGTTCGGGGATGCGCGCCGCCACCTCCTTGCCGCGTGCCGCGCGGCGGCGCAGGTAGCGCGGCAGGAAGGGTGCGGCGGCACTTGCCGCCAGGCGCCACAGCAGCGTCCCCGCACTCATGCCGCCGCCATTGCATCGGCCTGCGCGCAGGCGTCGGTCAGTGCGGCGGCGATGACCGGCAGCGAGTCCTGCGCACCCTCGCGCGCCACGAACACCGGTGCGCCCATCACCGCGACGCCGCGGGCGAAGGGTAGCGGGAAGCGCATGCGGTCCCACGACCCCGCCAGCCGCATGCGTGAGGACGCGACCGCGCAGGGCAGCACAGGCACGCCCGACAGGGCAGCCAGCATCGCCACGCCCGGCGCGGCCACGCGCGCCGGCCCGCGCGGCCCATCGGGCGTGATCACCGCAACGCCGCCGCCGTTCAGGATGCGTGCCAGCCCGCGCAGTCCCGTCGCCCCGCCCTTGGAGGATGAGGCATGCACCACGTCGATCCCGAAGGGCCGCACCGCATTCGCAATGAGCCGCCCGTCACGGTGGCGGGAGATCAGCACCTGCGCCCGCCGCCCGCCGGGTTGCGGCACCCGCTGCGCGAGCAACCGCCAGCCCAGCGCCGCGAGCGGCAGCCTCTCGTGCCAGAAGGCGAGGATCATCGGTCTATCGCCGCAGGCGCGGGCATGGTCCTCGCCTACCAGCGTCCAGCGGGTCGTGCGCCACACCAGCCGCAGGTAGAACGCCACGGCATGCGCCAGCATCCCCTGCACCAGGGGGTGGCGGATCAGGCGTTTGGCCATTGGGCGGGGCAGAGGGTGCGCATCACGGTTGCGGCGGTAGCACGCCCTGCGGGAGCGGCGAAGCGTCCGCGCCGCCCGGCGCTGACCGTGCGGCACGCCCCTTGGCTGTTTCCCAGGCTGGCACCGCCATGGCAGAATGAGGCTATTCGGTTGTGTGTTGCTCGATGGATGATGAAGGAAAGTCGCCTCATGGCTGGTCTAGGGACGGGGGCGACGCGCCTGGGCTGCCGCGGCATGGCGGTGGGGCTGATCCTCGCGCTGGGGCTTGCGGCCTGTGACGAACCCGCGCCTGCCCAGCGTGCCGCCGGCCCCGCGCCGGCCGTGGTGGTGATGCAGGTGGAACGCCGGCCGATCACCCAGACCACCGAGTTCATCGGCCGCGCCGAAGCGATCGACAAGCTCGACGTGCGCGCCCGCGTCACCGGCTTCCTGCAGGCCCGTCATTTCACCGAGGGCCAGGACGTGAAGGCGGGCGACCCGTTGTTCACCATCGAGCAGGGCCCCTTCACCGCCGAGGTCGCGCTGCGCCAGGCGCAGGTGGAGCGCGCGCAGGCCGAACTCACCAACGCCACGACGCAGGTGGCGCGCGGGCGGGAACTCCTGCGCACCAACGACCTGTCGCAGGCCCGCTTCGACGAGCGCGTGACCGAGGAAAACCGCAACAAGGCGAACCTGGCCGCCGCGGAGGCGGAACTGCAGCAGGCGCAGATCCAGCTCGGCTACACCGAGATCCGCGCGGTGTTCGATGGCCGCGCCGGCCGCTCGCCGCTCAGCCCCGGCAATGTGGTGGGCCCCGATTCCGGCATCCTCGTCACCGTCGTGCGGGACGACCCGATGCGCGTGTCCTTCCCGGTGACGCAGCGCGAACTGCTCGCCTTCCGCCGCGCCGGCGGGCCTGATTCGGCGGACCGGCTGAAGGTGCGCATCCGCCTGCCCGACGGCTCCATGCTCGACACCACCGGGCGCATCGACTTCATCGACAACGCCTCCAACCGCTCGACCGATTCCGTGCTCGTGCAGGCGAGCGTGCCCAACCCGCGGCGCCTGCTCAGCGACGGCCAGGCGGTGACGGTGGTGATCGAGGCCGCCGAGCCCGAACAGGCCATCATGATCCCGCAATCCGCCATACAGATCGACCAGCAGGGCACCTTCGTGCTGGTGGTGGGCGCGGAGAACAAGGTGGAGGTGAAGCGCATCCGCACCACGCCCGGCCCGGCCGGACAGACCCGCGTGACCGAAGGTCTCGAGCCCGGCGCGATGATCATCACCGAGGGATCCCAGCGCGCGCGTCCGGGCCAGGCGGTCACGCCGCGCCCGGCCGACCCGCCACCCGCCGGCACGGTGCCCGCGAACGCAGCGCGCGCGGGCTGAGCGCGCCATGATCTCCAAGGTTTTCGTCGATCGGCCGCGGCTTGCGGTCGTCATCGCCATTGTCATGACCATCGCGGGCATCGTCTCGCTGCTGCAGATCCCGGTGGCGCAGTTCCCCAACATCGTGCCGCCGCAGGTGACGGTGACGGCGAGCTTCCCCGGCGCCTCGGCCGAGGTGGTGGAAGCGACCGTGGCGCAGCCCATCGAAAGCCAGGTCAACGGCGTGGACAACATGATCTACATGTCGTCCACCTCCGGCAATGACGGCTCCTACACGCTGACCGTCTCCTTCGCGGTGGGCACCGACCCCGACCAGAACACCACCAACGTGAACAACCGCGTGCAGCTGGCCGCCGCGCAGCTGCCGCAGGAAGTGCAGCGGCAGGGGCTGTCGGTGCGCAAGAAATCCTCCGCACTGCTGCAGGTGATCGCGCTGCGCAGCGAGAACGGCCAGCAGGACCCGCTGTTCATCTCCAACTACGCCACCATCAACATCATGGACGCGCTCAAGCGCGTGAACGGCGTGGGCGACGCCATCATGTTCGGCGCGCGCGACTATTCCATGCGCATCTGGTTCGAGACCGACCGGCTGACCGCGCTGAACCTGACGCCGCAGGACATCGTGAACGCCATCCAGGCGCAGAACCAGGTCGCACCACTCGGGCGCATCGGCGCCGAGCCGATCAGCGCCGACACCTCCTACCAGCTCAACATCCGCACCACGGGGCGGCTGATCCAGGCCGACGAGTTCGGCGCCATCCTGGTGCGCACCAACGAGGATGGCTCCGTGCTGCGCGTGCGCGATGTCGCGCGCATCGAGCTCGGCGCCTACAACCAGGATGTCGATACGCGGCTGAACGCGCAGCCCGCCATCCTGATCCAGATATTCCTCGCCCCGGGCGCCAACGCCGTCGGCACGGCCGAGGCGGTCGCGGCGACGATGCGCGAGCTCGGCACCCGCTTTCCCGAAGGGCTCGACTACGCCGTCACCTACGACACCACCACCTTCGTGAAGCTGACCATCGAGGAGGTGATCCACACGCTGATCGAGGCCTTCGTGCTCATCGTGCTGGTGGTGTTCCTGTTCCTGGGCTCGGTGCGCGCCACGCTGATCCCGCTGGTCGCGGTGCCGGTCAGCCTGATCGCGACCTTCGCGGTCCTCAACGCCATCGGCTACTCGGCCAATACCGTCTCGCTGCTGGCCATGGTGCTCGCGATCGGCATCGTGGTGGACGACGCCATCGTGGTGGTGGAGGCGGTCGAGGCCACCATGGAGGAACACCCGTCGCTCTCGGTGGCCGATGCCACCAAGAAGGCGATGGAGGGCATCACCGCGCCGATCATCGCCATCACGCTCGTGTTGCTCTCGGTCTTCGTGCCGCTGGCCTTCATCCCGGGCATCTCGGGCGAGCTGTTCCGCCAGTTCGCGGTGGTGGTCAGCGTGGGCATGCTGTTCTCGGCGATCAACGCGCTGACGCTCTCGCCCGCCCTGTGCGCGGTGCTGCTGAGCGCCCATCACGGCCCCAAGAAGGGCGTGATGGGCTGGATCTCGCGCAAGATCGACGTGGTGCGCGACGGCTATGCGGCGCTGGTCGGGCGGCTGGTGCGCGTGGCGGTGGTCAGCCTGGCTCTGCTCGCGCTGTTCATGGGCGGTATCATCGGCGTGGGCAGCCGCACGCCCACGGGCTTCCTGCCGCAGGAGGACCAGGGCGCGTTCTTCGCCGAGATCCAGTTGCCCGAAGGCGCCTCGCTCAACCGCACGCGCACCGTGGCGGTGCAGGTGGAGGGCATCCTGCGCGCCCTGCCCGGCGTGCGCGACGTGCAGACCATCAGCGGCTATTCCTTCCTCAACGGCCTGGCGCAGTCCAACAGCGGCTTCTTCATCGTGACGCTGCAGCCCTTCGAGGACCGCACCACGGCGGCCACCGGCGTGAACGCGCTGATCGCCGCGGTGGCGCGCGAGACGGCCGAGGTGCCGGCGCTGGTGATCCCGTTCAACCTGCCGCCGATCATCGGCCTGGGCACCGGCGGCGGCTTCCAGTTCCAGTTGCAGAATCTCGAGGGCCGGCCGATGGCCGAGATGGCCGGCGTGATGCGCGCGCTGGTGCTGGCGGCCAACCAGGACCCGACGCTCAGGCGCGTCTATTCGACCTTCTCGGCCAATACGCCCTCGGTGTTCCTCGACATCGACCGCGACCGCGCGCAGGTGCTGGGGGTGTCCATCACCGACATCTTCTCGGCATTGCAGGCGGCGATGGGCGGGGCCTATGTGAACGACTTCAACCTGTTCGGCCGCACCTGGAAGGTCACGCTGCAGGCCGAGCAGTCCGACCGCGCGAGCGTGGCCGACATCTACCGCGTGCATGTGCGCAACGCCGACGGGCAGATGATCCCGCTGCGCGCGCTGGCGCAGGCGCGGGTGGAGTTCGGCCCCGGCAGCGTCATCCGCTACAACAACGTGCGGTCCGTCACCATCAACGGCGAGCCGGCGGCGGGGTCGAGTTCCGGCGAGGCGATCGCGGCGATGGAGCGCGTGGCGCGCGCCACGCTGCCGCCGGGCTATTCCTTCGAATGGACCGGCACCGCCTTCCAGGAAAAGGCGGCTTCGGGGCAGACCGGCATCATCCTGGCGCTGGCGGTGCTGTTCGCCTTCCTGTTCCTGGTCGGGTTGTATGAATCCTGGACCATCCCGGTGCCGGTGCTGCTGTCGGTGGCGGTGGGCGTGCTGGGGGCGATCATGGCGGTGGGCCCGGCGGGCCTGGCGCTCGACCTCTATGCCCAGGTCGGCATCGTGGTGCTGATCGCGCTGGCGGCCAAGAACGGCATCCTGATCATCGAATTCGCCAAGGAGCAGCGGGAGAACCTCGGCAAGTCCATCCGCGAGGCGGCCACGCTGGGGGCGAAGCTGCGCTTCCGCGCGGTGATGATGACCTCGATCGCCTTCATCCTGGGCCTCTATCCGCTGGTGACGGCGACGGGCGCGTCGGAGATCAGCCGGCGGTCGGTCGGCACGCCGGTGTTCTTCGGCATGATCGCGGCCTCCTCCATCGGCATCTTCATGATCCCGATGCTCTATGTCGTGTTCCAGTCGGTGCGCGAGCGCATCAAGGCGAAGCTGTTCCGCGGCCCGCAGGCCGCGCCAGACAGCCATGCGGCGCCCCCCGCTTGACCGGCGGTTGCGCCCGACCGATCTCTGCTACAACCGAAGCGGGCCTTCCGCCCCCTTCCCTGTGGAGAACCGCCCGATGGGTGACATGACCAAGCCCGTCTCCGACGACACCTTCAAGCAGGACGTGCTGGAGGCGCCGGGACCCGTGCTGGTGGATTTCTGGGCCGAGTGGTGCGGCCCCTGCAAGATGGTGGCACCCATCCTGGACGAGATCGCCACCGAATTCGCCGGCAAGCTGACGGTGGCCAAGGTGAACATCGACGACAACCCGATGACGCCGAATGAATACGCCGTGCGCGGCATCCCGACGCTGATCCTGTTCAAGGACGGCAAGCCGGTCGAGACCAAGGTCGGCGCCATGCCCAAGGGCGCGCTGAAGTCCTGGATCTCGGGCGCGATCGGCGAATAGCGCGGCGCTACGCCCGCCAGGATGGGCACCAGCGCGGCGCGGAACTGCGCCGCGCAGGCCTGCCAGGACCAGCGCCTCGGCATGCGCCCGGCAGGCCGCGCGGTCGCACCCCAGGGCGGCACGCGCGGCACGGCCCAGGTCCTGGTCCAGCACGCCGATGCGCGGGTCGGTGATGACATCCCGCGGGCCGGTCACCGGGAAGGCCGCGACCGGCGTGCCGGAGGCCAGGGCTTCCAGCAGCACCAGGCCGAAGGTGTCGGTGCGCGAGGGAAACACGAAGACATCCGCCCCGGCATAGGAGCGCGCGAGCGCGCCATTGTCGCGGTAGCCGGTGAAATGCGCGTCGGGGAATTTGCGCATCAGCCCTTCGCGCGCCGGCCCGTCGCCGACCACGACCTTGGTGCCCGGCAGGTCGAGCGCGAGGAAGGCCTCGATGCCCTTCTCGACGGCCACGCGCCCGGCATAGAGGAACACCGGGCGGGGCAGGCCCTCCCACGGCTCGCGCGGTTCGGGGCGGAAGCGTGCGAGATCCACGCCGCGCGTCCAGGCGCGCACCTTGGTGAAGCCGCGCGCGGCCAGTTCCTCGCGCAGGGAGCGGGTGGCGGCGAAGGTGCCCGCGCCGGCCTCGTGGAAGCGCCGCATCACCGCCCAGGACCAGGCCACGGGAATGCGCGTGCGCGCGTGCAGGTAGTCCGGGAAGCGGGTGTGGAAGGCGCTGGTGAAAGGCCAGCCGCGCTTGCGGCACAGCGCGCGCATCGCCCAGCCGAGCGGGCCTTCGGTGGCGATGTGCACGACATCGGGGGCGAAGGCATCGACCAGCCGACGCAGCCGCCGCCCGGGCGCGATGGCGAGGCGGATTTCCGCATAGCCCGGCATCGGGACGTTCACGAAGCGGTCGGGGCCGATCACCTCCACCGTGTCGCCGCCGGCGCGCAACTCATCCGCCACGATGGACATGGTGCGGACCACGCCATTGACCTGCGGCAGCCAGGCATCGGAGATGATGAGGATGCGCAGCGGAGCCGCCCGCGCGCCGATCGAGTCCGTGGCGGGCAGCGCGCCGGCATCGTCCATCATGTTCAGGCAGCCGGCACGGGTTGCGGGGCGCGGGCCGGGGAGAGCCGCTGCTCGCTGACCCAGTCCACGAGTTCGAAGCGCCCATCGGCGTGTTCGACCAGCGCGGTGCAGGATTCCACCCAGTCGCCGTCGTTCATGTAGAGGATGCCCGCCACCTGGCGCATCTCGGCGTGGTGGATGTGGCCGCAGATCACGCCGTCCAGGCCGCGGCGCTTCGCCTCGGTGGCGAGCGCGGTCTCGAAGCGGTCGATCGCCTTCACCGCTTCCTTGACCTGGCGCTTCAGCCATTGCGACAGCGACCAGTAGGGGTAGCCCAGGCGCCGCCGCGCGGCGTTGAACCAGCGGTTCAGCGTGAGTGCCCAGTCGTAGGCCCAGTCGCCCAGATGGGCGATGACCTTGGCGTAGCGGATCACGCCGTCGAACTCGTCGCCATGGATCACCAGGAAGCGGCGGCCGTCGGCGGCGGTGTGCTCGGCCTCGCGCATCAGCTTCACGCCGGCGATCTCGAGGCCGAGCCAGTCGCGGAACAGCTCGTCGTGGTTGCCGGGGATGTAGATGATCTCGGTGCCGTGGCGCGCCATGCGCAGGATCAGGCGGATGGCCTCGTCATGGCCGCTGTCCCAGTACCAGGACTTGCGCAGGCGCCAGCCATCGACGATGTCGCCGACCAGGTACAGGCGCTCGCATTCCACCTGCCGCAGGAAATCCACCAGGAAGTCGCTGCGGCATCCCTTGGTGCCGAGATGGATGTCGGAGATGAAGATGCTGCGGTAGCGGCGTCGCGGATTCGAACTCGTGCATCCGAACCTCTCCGGAGCGACGCCGGCCGCCCACTTCTCGCGCGCGAATCGGCGTCGTGGTGCAGTAACGCGGGCCGGATAGCCTGCGGTTGCACGCGCGCGTGAGAATCTTCCGTGACGCATGCATCGTGAAGCGTCTCGCGCGGGCCATGTCATGCGATGGCCGCGCAACCGTCGCCGAATCGTCACCGGATCGCTGCCAGAAGCCCTGACCCATGCGAAAGCGGATGCTGATCGTCTTCAACCCTGCCGCCGGTGCGCGGCGGCGCCGCCGGTTGCTGGTGGCGCTCGACCTGCTGCGTGGCCTGGGCATGCGCCCGGTGGTGGCGGACACGCTGCGCCGGGGCCATGCGGTGGAGTTGGCGCGGCAGGCGGCGACGGAGGGCGTGCGCATCATCGTCGCCGCCGGCGGCGATGGCACGATCGCCGAGGTGGCGGCCGGCATCGCCGGTTCGGACAGCGCGCTGGGCGTGCTGCCGCTCGGCACCGCGAATGTGCTGGCGCTGGAACTCGGCCTGCCGCGCACGCCCGCCGGCGCGGCGGCGGTGCTGGCGATGGGCCGCACCGCGCTGCTGCATCCGGGCCTCGCGCGCCATGCCGATGGGCGGGAGGTGCTGTTCGTGCAGATGCTGGGCGCGGGGTTCGACGCCGCGGTGGTGCACCATTTGCCGGCGGGACTGAAGCGCGCCATCGGCAAGGCCGCCTATGTGCTGCAAACCCTGCGCGAGATGCCGCGCTATGCCTTCGCGCCGATCGATGTGGCGATGAATGGCCGGGTGGAGCGTGCCGCCAGCGTCATTGTCACCAAGGGGCGGCTGTATGCCGGGCGCTTCCTGCTGGCACCGGGGGCGGACCCGCATCAGGAAGGCTTCCATGTCGCGCTGTTCCGCGATGCCGGCATGCTGGCGGCGATGCGCTATTCCGCCGCGCTGCCGCTGGGGATGCTGCCGCGCCTGCGAGGTGTCGAGATCATCCGCGCCGACAGCGTGCGGCTGGCTTGCGAAGGCATTCCCGCCCAGGCCGATGGCGATGCCGCGGGATGCCTGCCGGTGACGATCACCGCGGCGGCGAAGCCGATGCGTATCGTGGTGCCATAGCGTCCTGCGCGCGAAGGTCGCTGAATTTCCGGCGAGCGCAGCGGATCCTGGAGCAGATCCCGATCAGGTGGAATCACCTGATCGGCTGAAGATACTCGCGAAAACAACGGTCTAGAGACGCTGCCGTGAGCCATGGCGAACGGAAGCGGCTCTAGGTTACCGAAAGACCAGGGTGACCTGATGACGAAGCCTACCGGACTTCGGAATCAGGGGCGCGAGGCGGCGGTGCCTGCCTTCCCGCGCGCAGCCTGGCGTGCTGGATTGCGGCAACGCCATTGCCGGGAATTCCAGCACCATGACCATCGGCTTCCGCATCGCCCCCGTCACGCAACGTGTCGATGCCGCGCTCTGCGCGCGCGCGCTCAAGCTGCCCGCCGCGAATATCGGCGACGTGATGAACCGCATCCAGACCATGCGGGGCGGCCTGCGCCCCTTCGGCGGCAAGCGGGTGATCGCCGGGCCGGCCTTCACCGTGAAGGCGCGCGCGGGTGACAACCTGCTGCTGCACCGCGCCTGCGACATGGCGGCACCGGGCGACATTATCGTGGGTGATGGCGGCGGCGACCTCTCCATCGCGCTGATGGGCGAATTGATGATCGGCCACGCGCTGACGCGCGGCGTGCAGGGCATCGTGCTCGATGGCGCGGTGCGCGACGTGGAGGCGCTGGCGGCGCTGGACATCGGCGTCTGGGCCTGTGGCGCGACACCCTCGGGGCCCTACAAGGATGGCCCAGGCGAGATCGGCCACCCGATCTCCTGCGGCGGCCAAGTGGTGATGCCCGGGGACCTGGTGATGGCCGATGCCGATGGCGTGGTGGTGGTGCCGCGCGCCGAGGCGGAGGCCGTGATCATCGCCGCCGAGGCTCACCAGGCGAAGGAACAGCGTGCCCAGGCGGCGATCGACGCACGCACCTACGACCGTGCCTGGGTGCTCGAAGCCCTGCGCGCCAAGGGCTGCGAAGGCGCCTGATGCGGCGGGCCAGGCGCGTGCTGGCCTGGATCGGCCTCGCATTGCTGGTGGCGATGGTCGGCGCCGGGGTGTGGCTCTATGCCCCCGACCGCGACCGTGCGGCGCTGGAGGCGGAATATGCCGGCCCGCCCTCGCGCTTCGTCGAGGTGGCGGGGGTGCGGGTGCATCTGCGCGACACCGGCCCGCGCGATGGCCCGGCCGTGCTGATGCTGCACGGCTTCGGCGCCAGCCTGCACACCTGGGAAGCCTGGGCGGGCCTGCTGGCCGACCGCTTCCGCGTCATCCGCATCGACATTCCCGGCTTCGCGCTGACCGGGCCTGACCCGAGCGGCAACTATACCGATGCGCGCAGCAGCGATGTACTGGCCGCCCTGCTGGATACGCTCGCGATCGAGCGCGCGGCGGTCATCGGCAACTCGATGGGTGGGCGGCTCGCCTGGCGCTTCGCGCTGGCGCATCCCGGGCGCGTCAGCCGGTTGGTGCTGGTGGCGCCCGATGGCTTCGCGGCACCCGGCAAGGACTACGGCGTGCTGGAGGGCGTGCCGCCCTTGATGCGCGTCCTGCCCTACACCCTGCCGACCTCCATGGTGCGCCAGACCCTGGCGCCGGCCTATGGCGACCCGTCGCGCATGACCGAGGCGGATGTGACGCGCGGGCGCGACATGCTGCTCGCACCGGGCGTGCGGCGGGCCATCCTGGCGCGGATGGAACAGCGAGTGATCGACGACCCGCGCCCGCTGCTGCCGCGCCTCGCCATGCCGGTGCTGCTGCTGTGGGGCGAACGCGACCGCATGATCCCGGCGAGCCACGCCTCCGACTGGACGGCGTTGCTGCCCAATGCCGAACTGGTGGTGCTGCCCGGCCTCGGCCACGTACCGCAGGAGGAGGCGCCGGAGGTCTCGCTCGCACCTGTGGCGGCGTTCCTCGGCGGATGACAGCGGCGCGGGCATGAAAAACCCCTCCCCCCGCGTGGCGGAGGGAGGGGCTGGGGCCGGGTGAGGTGTCAGGCGCGCGCCGTTCCGAACTGCGGCCCGAGGGGCCGAGGCCAGGACGCGGCCCGGCGTCCGAGGCGCACGAAGGCGAGACCTTCGTGCGCCGGGTATCAGGCGCCGGCGGTCTGCTGGATCGCCGAGAGCATCCAGCGCCCGCCCGGACCCTTGCGCACGAAGGTCCAGAGCTCGACCGCGTCGGTCCGTTCCGTGGTGCTGCCTTCGACCACCTGGCCGGTGGCGTTGTCGAAGGTGGCGTCCAGCATCGAGAAGCGCATCGCGACGGTGGCGTAGTCCTCGCCATCCTCGCTCCAGGCTTCGGACAGGTCGCCCTGTTCGAGGCGCACGTCGCTGGTCTCGTTGCGCCAGTTGCGCGTCTCGAGGTCGCGCAGGTCCTGCGCGAAATAGGACACCATCTCGGGCGTGGAGAGCGCGCGCAGGCCCGCGAGGTCACCCTTCGACCAGGCGGCGTTCACCTCCACCAGCGTGTGCTCGAAAGCCTTGTAGTCGGCCGGGCCGATGGTGAGCGGCGCCATCGCCGGCGCGGCCGCCTTCATCCCGCCGCCGATGCCGCCCATCGGCCTGGGCCCGGGCGCGGCGTGGCCCTCGAAGGCCTGCGCCGGCGGGCCGCCGGCCGTGGCGGCGCGGCGGCCGCGCACCAGGCGCAGCACGAACATCACCGCGAAGGCGATCAGCGCGATCTGCAGCAGCATGCCCAGGAAGGCCGCGAAGCCCGCGCCGCCGCCGAACAGCCCGGCGCCGAACAGCGCGCCGATCAGCCCGCCGGCCAGCAGCGCGCCGCCGAAGGAGCCCATGAAGGAACGCTGCGGCGCCGCGCCGGGGGCCGCACCCGGGCGCGCGGCGTTGGCGGCGCCGGGGCGTGCCGGCTGCGTTCCCGTGCGGTCGAAGCGCTGCGCCGCGCCTGGCGCGGTCTGCGTCGAGGGCGGCGCGGAATAGGTCTGGCTGCCGCGGCTGCCGGAGGAGCCCCGGCCACCCGGTCGCGCTTCGGCGAGGATGGGCGTCAGGACGAAGGCGAGGGCTGCCATGGCGGTGAGGAACAGGGCGGGTCGGCGCATCTTGGGTCAGGTCTCCGGCTGGTCGCGGTCGGGTATATATGATGACAGCCGGGTAATTTCGATGGGCGATCGCACACACGCTTCCTTCACCCGCTGGTGCGATCCTGTCTTGGCACGCGGGCTGACCCCGCGAGGCCGCCGCAGGATGCCAGGATGCCGCCGCAGGACGTTCCCGCCATGGATGGCGTGGCCCAGCGCCCCGTGGGCGGCGCGCAGCCGGGCCCAGAGGCAATCCGCCGGGCGCTGAGCGGCCCTGCCGGACGCGTTGCGCTGATCCTGCCCGCACCGGCGGGGCCGGCCCGCCGCCGTGTCGCCGTCGCGCTGCTGGCGACGGCGGGTCGCGCGCAGGGCGGCAGCGTGCTCGAAACCCCCGACGGCGACCTGCTGCTGACCGAGGCCGCCGCCCCGGAGGCCGAGCGCGTAGCCGCGACCCTCGCGCGGCTGATGGGCGCGCCACCTGGCCGGGTCGACCTGCCGGAGGGCGGCGCGAGGTTGCTCGCGCTGCCCTCGCCGGTGCCGGTGCAGGTTGGGCAGCCGCCGCCGCCCGCCGCCGCAGGTATCGAGGCTTTGGCCGATGCCGCACCGCTGCCCGGCCTGCTGCGGCGCGACGGGGTGCTGCACATCGCCGCAGGGGTGCCGCGGCGCCTCGCGCTGCTGCGCCTGCGGCTGTCGCCGGGCGCGCTGGCGCCGCATCTCGGGCCGGCCGCGGCGGATGCGGACCTGGCGCGCCATGCGCGCGACCGCCTGCGCGCCAGGGTGCTCGCCATGCTGGCGGATGCGGGGCGGCGCGAGGCACTGCTCGGCCAGACGCCGCCGGTACCGCTGCTGATCGACCTGCCATCCGCCCTGCTGCCCGATCCGCCGCCGCATGAGGGCGAGCCGCCCGGCCCCCCGGCGCTGATTGCCGCCCTTTCGCTGGCCGAGGCGATGGCCGAGGGCCTCACGGCCCGCCGCGCTGCCCTGCATCATGCGGGCTGGGGCCTCGCGGTGCGCGGGCTGGATGCCGGAAGCCTCGCGCTGCTCGCACCCGACGCCCTGCCGGCGGACCTGCTGCTGCTGCGCTGGTCGCCCGCGCTGGGCGCGCGCGCGGTGGCCGCGGCGCTGCGGCGTACCAACCCTGCCTGTTTGGTGCTGACCGGCTGCGATGGGCCGGAGGCGCTGGAATGGGGCCTCGCCACCGGCGTGTCGCGCTTCGCCGGGCCATGGATCGCGGCGCTGATGGCGGCGACGCGCATGGCCACCTGCCCTGGCGCCGCGGCGTGCACGCGCGGGCAATGCGCTGGCCGCGCCGCCGCCGCCTCGCCGGAGGCGCGCGCGGGCTGCACGCAGCCGGCGCTGCTCGGCGCGCTGGTGCCCGCATGATGGAGCATCGCGCATGATCCTGGCCGAGGTGCCGGTCCTGGGCGCACTGGGCGTGCCGCCGGGCGCGGCCGGGGCTGTCACGCTCGCGGCCCTGGTGCGGGAGACGGTGGCGGCGGGGGTGTCGCGCCAGGTGCTGCTGTTCCGCCCCGCCCGGCTCGACGCCGCGCGCCGCCGCCCGGCGCAGATGTCCCTGCTGCGCGATGGCTGGGAGGGGTTGCGGCGAACCTCCCGCACGCGTCTGTTCGAATTGCCGCGCGGCGGGCTGGCCGCGGTCGAGGCGCCGCCTGGCCACCATCTGGCCGAAGCGCATGCCGCCCTCGCCGCCATGCTGGACCCGATGGAAATCGATGCCGCGCTGGCCCTGGTGCGGCTGCCGGAGCAGGCGGCGGCGGTGCTGGCGGCGGTGGAGGAATGCCTGGGGCTCGCGACGGCGGTGCGCGCCGCGCCGGCCCCGGCCGGGCGCGCGCCGGAAGGTGCGGCGATCGGCCAGGCGGAGCGCGCGCTGCTCTCGGCCGACCTCACCGCCTTCCTGCGGCGGCGCAAGGTGTGCCGGCTGGTGCCCTCGGGCGGCGCGCCCGAACCGGTGCGCGAGGACCGCCGCGTGGCGCTGGAGGATGTGCGCGACGCGCTGCTGCCGGGCTGCGACCTCGCCCTGGCGCCCGCGCTGGCGCGGCGCTTCGGTCATGCGCTGGATGCCAGGCTGCTGGCCGGCCTGGCGCGGGGGGAGGAGTTGCGCGGCATCGGGCCGCTGAGCCTGGCGCTGGGGGTGCAGGCGGTGACCTCGGCGGAATTCCTGCGGCTGGATGCGCTGTGGCCGACCGCGCTGCGCGGTGAGCTGACCATCGCCATCGCGGCACAGGAGGTCGCGTCGGATCCCGCCGGCTTCGTCTTCGCGCGCGACCTGCTGCTGGCGCGGGGCCACCGGCCGATGCTGGATGCGGCCGGGCCGGGTGCGGTGATGGCGGTTCCGCCGGCGCGTGCGGGGGTCGGGCTGGTGCGGCTGCGTTGGTCGCCGGCGCTGCCGCCGCTGGGCAGCGCCGCGGCGGAGGCGCTGCGCGCGGCCCTGCCCGCCGAGCCGGAGGCGGTGGTGCTGGCCGGGGTGGACCGCCCGGCCGCCATCGCCTGGGGGTGGGAGATGGGCATCACGCTGTTCCAGGGCCGGCTGATCGAGAGCCATCGCCCCGCCGGGTGAGGCCGGCGCGCCTTGGCGCGCGCCGCCGATGCGCCGATATGGGCGCCATGGAAACGCCGGCGCTGCTCGTCGAGGACCTGACCAAGACCTACACGCCCGGCGATGCCCCGGCGGTGGCCGGGCTGTCCTTCACCCTGCCGATGGGGCGCACCTGGGGGCTGCTGGGGGGCAATGGCGCGGGGAAATCCACCACCATCGCCATGCTGCTGGGGCTGCTGGTGCCGAGTTCGGGGCGGGTGGTGGCGCTGGGCCACGACATGGCGACCGACCGCTTCGCCGCCCTGGCGCGGATGAATTTTTCCTCCCCCTACATCGCCCTGCCGCTGCGCCTGACGGTGGAGGAGAATTTGCGCGTCTATGCGCACCTGTATGGCGTGCCGGATGCCGGCGCCCGCATCGCCGAGATGGTGGAGCGGTTCGCGCTGGGCGATTTCGCGAAGCGCCCGGCCGGGCAGCTGAGCGCCGGGCAGAAGACGCGCGTGGCGCTGGCCAAGGCGCTGATCAACCGCCCGGCGCTGCTGCTGCTGGACGAGCCGACCGCCAGCCTCGACCCCGATACCGGGGATTGGGTGCGCGGCACGCTGGAGGCGTATCGCGCCGAAAGCGGTGCCGCCATCCTGCTCGCCAGCCACAACATGGCGGAGGTGGAGCGGCTGTGCTCGCACGTGCTGATGCTCAAGGGCGGGCGCGTGGTGGATGAGGGCAGCCCGGCCGCGCTGCTGACGCGATACGGGCGCGACGACCTCGAGGAGGTGTTCCTCGACATCGCCCGCGGCCGTTCGCGCGAGGGGGTGGGCGCATGAACGACGGCAGCGGTGGCGTGGCGGCGGAGCGCCCGGGCGCCGTGGCGGTTCGCCCGGGCGGGGCGGCGGTGGGGCAGCCCATGCCGGGTTCGGCGCTGCGGCGCGTCTGGGGGCTGATGTACCGGCACCTGGCGTTGTACCGGCGGTCCTGGCCGCGACTGCTGGAGCTGATGTACTGGCCGGTGCTGCAGATGGTCGTGTGGGGCTTCGTCACCGCCTACCTCGCCGGCGTGCAGGGCAATACCGCGACGATCGCCGCCGGCGTGCTGCTGGGCGGCGTGCTGCTGTGGGAGGTGACGCTGCGCAGCCAGATGGGTTTCGCGATCTCCTTCCTGGAGGAGGTGTGGTCGCGCAACCTGGGGCACCTGTTCGTCTCGCCGCTGCGCCCGCGCGAATTGGTGGCGGGGCTGGCGGCGATGAGCGTGCTGCGCACCGCGGCCGGCGTCGGGCCGGCGATGGGCCTCGCCTTCGTGCTGTACGGCTTCGGGGTGTGGAATGTGGGGCCGGTGCTGGTGCTGTTCTTTGCCGCGCTGATGGCGATGGGCTGGGCGGTGGCGCTGGCGGTCACCGCGCTGATCCTGCGCCACGGCTCGGGGGCGGAGGCGCTGGCCTGGGGGGTGATGTTCGGCCTCGCGCCCTTCTCGGCGGTGTTCTACCCGGTCTCGGTGCTGCCGGGCTGGCTGCAGCCGGTGGCGCTGGCCATTCCCGCGACGCATGTGTTCGAGGGCATGCGCGCCGCGCTGGTGCAGGGCGTGGTGGCCTGGGACCACCTGGCCTGGGCGATGCTGCTGAACGCTGTGTGGCTGGCCGGCGCGGCGTGGATTTTCCTCGCGCAATTCCATGCCGCGCGGGTGCGCGGCGCGCTGCTCAATATCGGCGAGTAGCGCGCGGCGGAGTTATTCCGCGGCGAGGGCCTGCGGCAGGGCCTCGGGGTTGCGCAGCTGCACCAGGGTGAAGATGCCCGCCGGCGGGCAGGACTGCATCGATTCCACCGGCGTGGTCTCCGGGTCCAGCAGGTCGGCCAGCGCGAAGTCCGGATGCCAGCCAAGCCGGCGCGACAGCGGCGCCATGGCGCGCTCCACCCACCAGCGCGGGCCTGCCTCGGCGGCGAAGTGGTTCACGAACAGGAGGTGCCCGCCAGGCCGCACGACGCGAGACATCTCCGCGAAAAGCTTGCGCGCATCCGGCACGACCGAGGCGGTGAACATCGCCACCGCGATGTCGAAGCTGCCATCGGCGAAGGCCATGTGCTCGGCGTCCATCTCGAGCAGGCCGCCGACATTGCCGAGCTTTTCCTCGGCGACACGCTCCTGCGCCTTCTCGAGCATCTCGCGCGAGAGGTCGATGCCGACCACCTGCAGGTCACGCCGATAGAGCGGCAGCGCCAGGCCGGTGCCCACGCCCACTTCGAGCACCCGCGGGCCGGACAGGCGGTTCACGGTTTCCACCGCGCGGCGCCGGCCGAAGCCCGAGACGCCGCCGAACACCGCGTCGTACACGCCGGCCCAGCGGCGATACGCCTTGCGCACGCTGTCGGCGTCCAGCGCCGCGCGTGCGTGCTGCTTGCCGGCCAGTTTCACGGTTCCGATGTCAGCCATCGCGTCCCTCATGCGCGGCCCGGAGGAGCGGGGTCGCGGCGCGCAAGGGCCGCGCGCTTCGCTGGCCCTGCATGGTCTGGCTAGACCAGCCAAGGCGCCGGCGCAAGCGCGGCGATGGGCTGATGGCCGCGCAATGCGGGACCGGCCCCCGCGCGGCATGCATGGCGGTGGAGCGGCGGCGCCCCGCCCGGCTCAGGATGGCGGGCGCGCGCGGTCCGGCAACGCCACCAGCACGCCGCCCGCCGCGATCACCACCATGCCCACCAGCGTGATGGCGCCCGGCACGTCGCCGAACACCAGAACGCCCGCCAGCACCGCCCAGATCATCTGCGTGTAGGACATCGGCGCGAGCAGGCTGGCCGGCGCGCGGGCAAAGGCCAGCACCAGCAACCCATGCCCCGCGCCGCCCAGCACGCCCAGCAGCATCAGCGCCCCCCAGCCCTCGGCCGTGGGCCAGGTCCAGGACGCGGGCAGCGCGGCGGAGGTGATGAGCGCGGCGGCGAAGCTGGTGTGCAGGATGGTGGTGCGCGCATCGTCGATGGTGGCGAGCTTGCGTGTCAGGATCTGGTACACCGCGAACAGCGCGGCGGTGCCCAGCGGCAGCAGCATGGCCCAGTGAACCGGCTCCCCGGCGAACAGGAAGGGTGGGCGCAGCAGTACCACCACCCCCGCCAGCCCGATGGCCACCCCAGCCCAGCGCCGCCATCCCACACTCTCCTTCAGCCAGATCGCGGCCAGCGCCACGGTGAACAGCGGGGAGGCAAAGCCGACCGCCGTGGCGTCGGCCAGCGGGATGTATACGAGCGCGGTGGTGAACAACCAGTTGCAGGCGGCGAGGATCAGGCTACGGACCGTCTGCAGCCCCGGCGCGCGGGACCGCCAGGGGAAATGGCCGGTGATGATGCGCAGCGCCAGCGCCACCGTCAGGAAGCCGAACAGGAAGCGCGCCCACATCACCTGCGGCACGGCGAATTCCGCCGTCAGCAGCTTGATGATGGTGTCCATGACGACAAAAGTCGCCAGCGCCGCGAGTTGCAGCGCAACACCGGCCAGGCGGGAATGCATGCGGGGCGCAGCATCGCCGCAATGCGCGCCGCGCGGAAGCGGGCCCGGCGCCGCCACGTCGCCGGCCGGCAGGGGCCTGCCATGCGCTGCGCGGGTTTGTGTACCGTCTGGACGGTTGACTTACCGTCCGGACGGTATAGATGCGCTGCACCATGAATGCACCCGCCGCCACGGCCCCCGATGTCCGTTCCCGCCTGCTCGATGCCGCCGAGGCCATCGTGCAGGCCCGCGGCGTGTCGGGCCTGACGCTCGAAGCCGCGGCGCGGGCGGCGGGCGTCTCGAAGGGCGGGCTGCTCTATCACTTCGGCTCGAAGGAGGCGTTGCTGATGGGGATGCTGGAGCGCCTGGCCGCCTTCATCCGCGCCGAATTCGACAAGAACCGCGACCGCCAGGCGCCGGGCCCCGGCCGCGCCGCGCGCGCCTTCCTGGCCTGGGCCTTCGGCGACGCCGACTGCTCCCCCGGCGACGAGCGCCACGACCGCGCCGCCGCGGTGTTCCTCGCCGCCTTCCACCACGACCCCGCGCTGCTGGATCCGATGCGCAGCGTGCTCGCCGGCATGAAGGGGGAATTGCTGGCCGACGGCCTCCCGGCCGGCCGCGCGCTGACCATCCTGGCCGCGACGGATGGCCTGTTCATGGCCCACCTGTTCGGCCTGTACGGCTGGACGGAGGGCGATCTCGCCGCCCTGCGCACCGCCCTCGAGGCGCTGCTGGAGCCCGTGCCGTGACGCGCCGGTCGTGGCTGTTGCTCGGCCTGCTGGTGGTGGCGGGCGGTGCCGGGGCCTATGCCTGGACCGAACGTGCCGACCCCCCGCCGGCCCCGGTGGCCGCGCCGGCCGGGCCTGTCGGCGTGGGTGCGCTGGGGCGGGTGGAGCCGGCCTCGCGCATCCGCCTGCTCAACCAGCCGGGCGGCATGGCGGTGACGCGGCTGGACCGGCTGCTGGTGGCCGAGGGCGACCAGGTGGCCGAGGGCGCGCTGCTCGCGGAATTCGCCGATGCCGCGCAGAAGGACGCCGCGGTGGCGCAGGCCGAGGCGGTGGTGGCCGAATACCGCGCCGCCCTGGATCGCATCCGGGCCGCTGGCCGGCCCTCGGAGATCGCCGCGCAGCGCGCGCGCATCGCCGCCCTGGCCGCGCAGGTGAGCCTGGCGGACCGCGAGGCCGAACGCGCCGAGCGCCTGGTGCCGACCGGCGCGGGGGCGATCGCCGTTGCCGAGCGCGCGCGCGCCGAGGCGCTGCGGCTGGCCGCCGAACGCCGCCGGGCGGAGGCGGAACTCGACAGCCTGGAATCCTCCCGCCCGGAGGACATCGCGCTGGCGCAGGCGCGCCTCGCCGGCGCCGAGGCCGCGGCGGCCAAGGCGCGCGCGGATGCCGAGCTCGCCCGCGTGCGCGCCCCCATCGCGGGCACCATCCTGCGCATCATCGCCCGGCCCGGCGAGCAGGTGGGCAATGACGGGCTGCTGGAGATCGGCGACCTCGGGCGGATGGAGATCGTGGCGGACGTGTACGAGACCGACCTGCCGCGCCTGCGCCTGGGCGCCCCGGCCGAGGTGGTGGTGCCCGGCGAGGCGCGGCGCTTCGGCGCGACGGTCGGCAGCATCGGCCTGACCGTGCGCCGCGTGACGCAGGGCAATACCGACCCGGTGGCGGCGGTGGACGCGCGCACCGTGGAAGTGCGCCTGGCGCTCGACGAGGCGGGGGCTCAGGCGCTGCGGCGGAGGTCCAACATGCAGGTCCAGGTGGCGATCCGGCCATGAACGCGCTGACCGGCACCTCTCCGCGCCCGGCGCCCGGCCAGGTGGCGCTGCTGCCCTGGGCCGACGAGCGGGTCGGCCCGCAGGCACCGCCGGCCGTGCCGCAGGAGCCGCCGTCGCCGCGCCGCCCCTGGCCGGGCGCAACCTTCCTGCTGCCCGCGCGCCTCGCCTGGCGGCAGTTGCGCGCCGAGCGCTCGCGGCTGGCCTCGGCCATGGCGGGGGTGATGTTCGCCGCCGTGCTGGTGTTCATGCAGCTGGGCTTCCGCTCGGCGCTGTTCGACAGCGCCACCGCGCTGCTGGGGGCGATGCGCGCCGAGATCTTCCTGATGCACCCGCTGACCACGGCGAGCTTCCGGCCCGAGCCGCTGCCGCGCATCCGCGCCCACCAGGCGCTGGCCTTGCCGGAAGTGGCGCAGGCGGTGCCGGTCTATCTCGCGCAGACCACCTGGCGGAACCCGGAGGACGGCTCGCGCCGCGCCATCCAGCTGGTCGGCTTCGACGTGCAGGCGGGGGCGATGAACTTCGAGGGGCTGGAGGCGGTGGCACCGGCGCTGCGGCGGATCGACGCGGTGGGCTTCGACGACCGTTCCCGACCCGAATTCGGCGATGTGACGCGGCTGCTGGCCGAGCACGGCACCAT
This sequence comes from uncultured Alphaproteobacteria bacterium, assembly GCA_963716705.1. Taxonomy (GTDB): domain Bacteria; phylum Pseudomonadota; class Alphaproteobacteria; order Acetobacterales; family Acetobacteraceae; genus Neoroseomonas. The sequence goes on along the minus strand of CAVQTW010000021.1, from coordinate 244,608 downwards.
CGAGGTGCAGGTCGGCAACCGCATGATGGAGGTGGTGGGCACGGTCTCGATCGGCCCGTCCTTCGGCGCCGACGGCAACCTCGTGATGAACGAGGTGAATTTCCGCCGCATCGTGCGCGAACGGCAGGCGAGCAACACCGACCTGGTCGCCATCCGCCTGCGGCCCGGCACCGACGTGGCGGCGGCGCAGGCGCGGCTGCGCGCCATCCTGCCGCCGGATGTGGTGGTGCTGACCCAGGCGCAGCTTGTGGCGCATGAGCGCGGCTATTGGGAGAACGCCACGCCGATCGGCTTCATCTTCGCCTTCGGCTCGGTGATGGGGCTGATCGTGGGGATGGTGATCGTGTACCAGATCCTGTTCAGCGACATCGCCAACCACCTGCGCGAATACGCGACGCTGAAGGCGATCGGCTATTCCAACGGCTATCTCGCGCGGGTGGTGATGGCGGCGGCGCTGATCCTGGCGTTGATCGGCTTCATCCCCGGCGCGGCGCTGTCCATCTGGCTGTACGACATGGTGGGGGGGGCGACCTTCCTGCCGCTGGCGATGACCATGGAGCGCGCGACCACGGTGTTCCTGCTGATCTTCGGCATGTGCGCGCTGGCGGGGCTGCTGGCGATGCGCAAGCTGCGCGATGCCAGCCCGGCGGACATGTTCTGATGGGCACCGGAGCCTTGCGCGGGCACGGCGCCTCGGTAGCGCGTGGCGGCCGTGCCTCGCGCTCCAGCGCCCCGGCCCGGCCGCGGCGCATCCCCGGCGGATAGCGCCATGGACCCGATCCGCATCGAGCGCCTGACCTATGCCTATGGCGAGGGCGAGCTGCGCCGGCCTGTGCTGCGCGACATCTCGCTGAGCGTGCATGCCGGCGAGGTGGTGCTGCTGACCGGGCCCTCGGGTTCGGGCAAGACCACGCTGCTGACGCTGGTGGGCGCGCTGCGCGCGATGCAGGAAGGCTCCTGCCGCGTGCTGGGGCAGGAGATGCTGGGCGCGAGCGAGAGTGCGCGGGTGCGATTGCGCCGCTCGATCGGCTTCATCTTCCAGAACCACAACCTGCTGGGCTTCCTGACCGCGCGGCAGAACGTGGCGATGGCGCTGGAGATCGAGGCCGCGATGCCCGAGGCCGAGCGCCTGGAGCGGGCCGGGGCGATGCTGCGCTCGGTCGGCCTGGCGGGGCATGAGGACAAGCCGCCCTCGAAGCTTTCGGGCGGGCAGCGCCAGCGCGTGGCCATTGCGCGCGCGCTGGTGGCCGGGCCGGGCCTGGTGCTGGCGGACGAACCCACGGCGGCGCTGGACAAGGTCTCGGGCGGCGAGGTCGCGCACCTGCTGCGCGACATGGCGAAGTCCCGCGGCGTGCCGATCCTGCTGGTGACGCACGACCCGCGCATCCTGGACATCGCCGACCGGGTGGTCGCCATGGAGGATGGCCGCATCGTCGAGCCGCAGGCGGCGTAGAGCAGACCCCGATCAGGTGGAATCACCTGGTCGGGTAAAGATGCTGGCGAAAACAACGGCCTGGAGTCGTGGCCGTGAGCCAAGGCGAACGGAAACGGCTCCAGCGGCCGCGGATCAAACCTCGGACGGGGGCGGTGTCCAGGGTTCCTCGTTCACCGCCGCGACACGCCAGGCGGTGCCGTGCTTCTCGATGCGGGTGAGCGAGAGGTTCTTGACCGAAAACACCAGGGCCTGGTCCGGCGTCAGCCCCATGGCATGGGCGAGCATGGCGCGGATCGACCCGCCATGCGCCACCACCACCACGTCGCGCCCGGCCTCATGCGCCGCGATGCGTTCCAGCGCGGCCGAGACGCGCGCCTGCACGGTGCGGAAACTCTCACCGCCGGGCGGGTGTTCCTCCCCGCCATGGGGCCAGAAGGGGTGGGCGGGGTGGCGCAGCAGCGCCGGCAGCGCCTCATGCGTGATGCCCTGCCACTCGCCCAGGTGCTGTTCGGCGAAGTCCGGCTCGGCCGCCAGCGCGCTGGACGGGTAGCCCGCCGCGAACACCGCCGCGGCGGTGGCGCGCGTGCGCGAGAGGTTGGTCACCACCCAGCGCGCCGGCTGCGGCAGGCGGTGGGCGAGCCATCGATAGGCCGCCGCCTCCTCGCGCAGCGCGAGGTCGCACAGCGCGACATCCATCGAGCCATAGAGCACGGCGCGGGCGGAAGGCTCGACCAGCGCGTGGCGGACAAGGAAGAAGCGGGTTGGGGTCACGCGCGGGTCATAGAGCGTGATCCGGCCCGGCGGAAGCGCCCGCCGGCGCGACCCGGCGTGGCGGGAAGGCATGGCTGCGCACCCGGCCGGTGCCGGCCATGGGCGACCCGCGCTATCGCCGCGCCACCGTCTCCACCACGATCGGGCGCACCACCACGCGCGTGCCGCTGGCCCGCGCGGAGCGAAGGGCCGCGGCCAGCGCGGCGACGTAGGCTTCCTGGCTTTCCACCACCGGCCGCGACGCGCCGAACAGCGGCCGGTCCGAGGCGATGATCACGGCGAGGTCGGTGCCGAAGGGTTCGTCCACTTCCCAGCCGGTGAAGCCGGCCTGCGGCTCGCCCAGGCGCACGCGCGCGCCGGCGGTCTGGATGGCGGAGGGCACGAGGTTCGCGACCTCCCCCGACTTCATGAAATACGCGACATAAAGATGCGCAGGCCAGTCGGGCATGGTGACGTCCAGGCGCATCAACTCGCCCTTCTGCAACGGCATCCGGCCCACCACCTCGACCGAGGGCGCGGCGCCGGCGGGCCCCAGCAGCGGCCGCAGCAGGTCGAGCGCCGGGCAATAGGGGCCGTCGAAGGGCGTCAGGCTCACGCTGGCGGAGCCCTCCGGCACGCCGCGGCTGGCGAGTTCCTGCTGGACGGTCGCGGCATCGCCGCGTTTCACGACGCCCGAGAGGGTCAGCATACGCTCCGTCGCCGACCAGGCGATCAGTGAGCAGGCGGTGCCGGTCGCGATCGACTGCGCGGCGGCGCGCAGGTCGAGCCGGGCCAGAGTCTCCCGCTGCCGCGCTGCTTCCTCGCGCGCCGCCCGGTCGCGGGCGGCCTGGTCCCGCTCGGCGGCTTCTCGCGCGGCGGCGTCGCGTGCGGCGGCCTCCCGTGCGGCCTGCTCCCGTGCGGCCTGTTCGCGGGCCGCCTGTTCACGAGCGGCGGCCTCCCGCTGGGCGGCCTCGCGCGCCATTGCCTCGCGCAATGCCTGTTCCCGCGCCGCTGCGTCGCGTGCGGCGGCTTCGCGCGCGTCGGCTTCGGCAATGGCGCGTTCGCGCTGCGCCTGTTCGCGTGCCGCCTGGTCGCGTGCGGCCTGCTCCCGTGCCGCCTGTTCGCGTGCGGCGGCTTCGCGCGCGGCGGCTTCGGCGGTGGCGCGCTCGCGCTGCGCCTGTTCGCGCGCCGCGGTGTCGCGTGCGGCGGCCTCGCGCGCCGCTGCTTCCCGCGCCGCGGTTTCGGCCGCGGCCTGGTCGCGCGCTGCCTGCTGCTGCGCGGCGGCCTGGCGGGCCTGGGCGTCCGCCGCCGCCTGCTCGCGGGCCGCAGCGTCGCGTGCCGTCCGCTCGCGCACCGCCTGGTCGGCTGCGGCCTGCTCGCGGGCGGCCTGCTCTCGCGCGGCAGCCTCGCGCACCGTGGCGTCCCGCGCCGCCTGGTCGCGTGCGGCCTGTTCGCGTGCGGCGGCTTCGCGCTCAGTGGTCTCGCGCGCCACCTGCTCCTGGCGCTGGCGCTCAAGCACCGCAGGGTCGGGCCCGGCGCCGGGCCCGAACAGGAAGAACCATGCGGCCGCCGCCGCCACCAGCGCGCCCGCGCCGCCGGCGATCATCCCCACGGGGGCGCCCTTGCGCGCGCCGGGCGGCGGAGCCGGCGCCTCAGGCCTTGATGCCGTGCCAGCCGGGCGGGCGGTCACGATGGTCGCGTCGTCGTTCAGGCCGGGCAACCCTGGCAGGCCGCCGGGCTCGCTCGCCGCAGGTGCCTCGGCCGCGGCGCGGATCGCCTCGCCGAAGGCGGCGGCGGAGGCGAAGCGGTCTTCCGGACGCTTGGCCAGGGCGCGCGCGATCACCGCATCGAAGGCGCGCGGGGTGGTGACGGAAAGCTGGGAGGGTGGCGGCGGATCGGTGTGCAGCGCCTTGTGCATCACCGCCGAGAAGCCGCCCTCGAACGGCTTCTCGCCGGTCAGCAACTGATACAGCATCACGCCGGCGGACCAGATGTCGGCGCGCAGATCCACCGGTTCGCCGCGGAACTGCTCGGGCGCCATGTAGGAGGGCGTGCCGATCAGCGTGCCGACCTGCGTCATCGAGGAATTCTCGAGCCGGGCGATGCCGAAATCGGCGATCTTCACCTGGCCCTCGGTGGTCATCATGATGTTGCCGGGCTTGATGTCCCGGTGCACCACGCCGCGCTGGTGGGAATAGTGCAGCGCCAGGCAGACCTCGCCCATGATCCGCACGATCTCGGGCACCGGGAAACGCTCGTTGCGGTCGATCCGGCCCTTGAGGCTGCCGCCCTCGACCAGCTCCATCACGATCCAGGCCTGCTCGGCATTCTCGCCGTAGTCGTACACGCCCACGATGTTGGGGTGGGACAGGCGGCCGGCGGCCTGCGCCTCGCGCCGGAAGCGGGCGTGGGCCTCGACCGCCTCGGGGTCGTTCTCGGCCGGGCGCTTCACCACCTTGATGGCGACGCGGCGCTGGATGATGCGGTCCACGGCATCGAACACGGTGCCCATGGCGCCGGAACCGAGCGTGCCGTGCACCTCGTACTTCTGGTTCAGCTCGGCTGGCAGCATGGGGCCTTGGGGTCTCCGGCTTCCCGCATCCGCGAAAGCGGGGATGCTACAGGCTCGGAGCGCCGCTGTCGTTACCGGCCGCACATCGCGGCGCACTGCGCCGCCGGGTGTGGGATGCGCGCCGCTTCACCGACCGCCAGGCGGGCGGCGCTACCTCTCGCCGAGGTTGATCACCTGCACCCGCCGGTTGCGGGTTTCGGACCGCTCATCGGGCGTGGGCACCAGCGGCATGGTTTCGCCGAACCCGATCACCTCGAGGCGGGAGGGCATGATGCCGTGCTGCCGCACCAGGTAGTCGCGCACAGCCTCCGCCCGCCGTTCGGAGAGCGCCTGGTTCAGCGCTGAGCCTCCGACCGTGTCGGTGTGCCCCTCGATCCGGAAGCGGGAGGCGGCGAGGTCAGGCGAGGCGAGGGCGCGGGCGAGGGAGGCCAGCACCGCCTCGGCGCGCGGGGTCAGCGCCGCGGACCCGGTCGCGAAGACCACCATGAGCGAGACGGCTGGGCGTTCCGGCGGCGCCGTCGTTGCGGACTGCACCGGGCCGCGCTGGTCGAGCGGCGTGATGGGTGCGACGACGGAATCGGCACCCTGGCCGGGGATACGCAGCCCGCGCGTGAGGTTGCGCACGATGCTGTCGGCGATTGGATCGCTGGTGGGAGATGGCGCCTGAGCCATCGCCGGCGGCAGCCCGATCAGCGCCGCCGCGAGCAACGCCTGGATGGGAAGGGCGAGGCGCATGGTCGGATCCTCCGTGCCGTTCGATGCAAGTAGAGCATATCCGGGCGCCGAGGTGTCGGTTTGCGTGCGATGCCTCGCGGGGGTTCAGCCGAAGCGCGCCACGGAGAAGGCGTCGGCGACCTTCGCGTGCCCGAGCAGCGCATCGGCGGTCATGCGCCCGGCCACCGGGCCGAGCGTGTAGCCGCTGGAGGTGACGGCGGCGAACAGGCCGGGGCAGGAAGGCGCCTCGCCCAGGATGGGCGCGCGGTCGATATGCACGTTCATCCCCGTCCAGGCGCGCAGCACCGACAGGCCGGACAGCGCCGGCACGACATGGCCCGCGACCCAGAGATTGCCCTCGATGCTGGTGCGCCGGTTGCGCGTGGCGCCGGTGGCTTCGTCGTGCTCGCCCGGCCAGGCGCCGCCGATCAGCAGGTGGCCGTGCGGCCCCTGCTTGAGCGAGAGATGCCGCCCGGCATGGGCCACCAGGTGGGGGATCAGCGGGGCGGTCGCCTCGGTGGCGATCACCTGCTGCACCAGGCCGCCGACCGGCAGGGCCACGCCCGGCCAGCGCGGCGATCCGCCCGACCATGGGCCGGCGGCGACCACCACGCGCCCGGCGCGGATGGTGCCGGCCTCGGTGGTGACGGCGAAGCCGCTGCCCTTCCGCGCGATGGCGGTGACATCGACGCCGCCGGCCACCCGCGCGCCGGCGCGCCTGGCCAATGCGAGCAGCGCCGCGGTGCCGCGCAGCGGGTCGATCTGGCCTTCCGCCGGGCAGAAGGCGGCGCCGAGGAAGCGCGGCGCGAGATAGGGCGCGATGTCGCGCAATTCATTGGCGCCGACGATATGGGTCTCGATGCCCGCGCCGCGTTCCACCGCGGCCTTGCCGCGCAGCCATGCGAATTCGGCCTCGCGTCTCGGCGAGCATGACGCCGCCCTCGGTGCGGATGCCGCAGGTCTCGCCGGCATCGCGCGCGATCTCCTTCCACAGGTCGATCGAGCGCGGGCCGAGCGGCAGGGTGGCCGCGGCGGGGCCGGCGGTGCCGAGCGCCTCGGCCTTGTCGCCGAAATCATAGGGCAGCAGCTGCACGTGCAGGCTGCCGGCATTGGCGGTGCTGGCCGCCAGGCCCGGTTCGGAGCGGTCGGCCACCAGCACGTCGACGCCCTCGCGCGCCAGGTACAGCGCGGTGGACAGGCCGAGCACGCCGCCGCCGATCACCAGCACGTCGCAGGTCGCGGTGCTCGGGGGCGAGCGGGACGGCGGGGCTGCGCCAGCGTGGCGGCGTCGGGTGGTGGATGATGGGGGCGTCGAAGCCTTCGGGCACCTCGCGCATCAGCGCCGCCGCCGGGATCGGCTTGATGGGCGCGCGCGGGGCGGCGAAGGCGGCTTCCCCGGCGCGGCGCGCCGGCGATGCGCGCGCACCGTCGCGCCGCAGATGCGCCCCTGGCAGCGGCCCATGCCGGCGCGGGTTTCCTTTTTCAGCGCGGCCAGTGTGCGCGCGCCGCCGGCCATGGCCGCGCGCAGCGTGCCGGCGGTGACCTCCTCGCAGCGGCAGATGATGGTGGCATCGGCGATCGCGGCGGGGTCGAAGGCCGGCGCGGCAAACACGCGCCACAGCGCGCGCTGGAAGGCGAGCGCGCGATGCAGGTCGCGCCGCGCCGCCTCATCGGGGGCCACCGCGAAGCCGAGATCGCGCGCGGCGGCGAGGCCCGCCAGCCGCCCGCGCGCGAAGGCCACGCGCGCGCCGCCGATGGCCGCGCCATCGCCGATGGCGAACACGCTGCGCGACGCTGCTGCGGCCTTCCTCGTCCGCGATGGTCTCGAGCCGCCCGATCTCCGCGCCCGGGCCCTCCGTCACGAAGCGCTGCGCGCAGCCGAGCGCGCGTGCCAGGCCGGATTCCGGCTGGAAGCCGATGTTGAGCGCCGCCACGCCCGCCGCGATGCGCCGTTCGCCCTGCCGGTGTTGCGATGCGCAGCGCGGCGAAGGCGCCATCGCCCTCGCAGGCCAGGATGCTGCTGCCCCACAGCACCGGCACGCCGGCGCGCTTCAGCGCGGCGAGGTAGCGAAACCCGTCCCAGGCGAGGTCGGGCGAGGTGCGCGCCATCGCCAGCATCTCCCGCCACGCGCGCAGGCCGGGCCTGGGTGCGGCTTCCACCACCGCCGCCACCTGCACGCCGCCGGCCAGGAGTTCGGCGGCCAGTTGCAGGTTGAGCGGACCGCTGCCGGCGATCACCACGCGCTCGGCCGGGCGACGCGCTGCGCGCGCGCCAGGGTCTGCAGCGCGCCGGTGGTCATCACGCCGGGCAGCGTCCAGCCCGGCACCGGCACCGGGCGTTCATGCGCGCCGGGGGCGAGCACCAGCCGCCTGCGGGCGGAAGGTGACGGCGGCGCCATCGACCAGTGCGGCGACCTCATCGCGGCGCGAAGCCGCCCCAGACGGTGGCGCCGTGATGCACCGCGATGCCGGCGTCGCGCGCCTGCGCGCACAGCGCGGCGCCACGGCGGAACTGCGCGTCGGGCGCGGTGTTGGCGTGGCTTTTCGCCAGCGGCTTGAGGTACTGCCCGCCGGGTTCGCCGCGTTCGTCCAGCACCACCACCTGCGCGCCGGCCTGCGCGGCGGCGATGGCGGCGGACAGGCCGGCCGGGCCGGCGCCGACCACCAGCACGTCGCAGGTGCGTTCGGCGATGCTCCGCGGCGGTTCGGGCGAGCGGCGCGGGCTCGGCGGGCAGGGCGCCCGTGCACGCGCATGCCGGCCTCCGCCTTCACCAGGCAGGCGCGCTGGCCGGCCGCGGCCATCGACCGTGACGATGCAGTCGTGGCAGGCGCCCATGCCGCACCACAACCCGCGCTGCGCGCCGGAGGGCGTCTGCCGGAAGGCCAGGATGCCGGCCGCCGAGAGGCTCGCGGCGATGCTCTCGCCGGGCAGTGCCTCGACCTCGCGGCCTTCGAAGGTGAAGCGGATCGGGGTGGCGGTCGGTGCGATGGTCGGGGAGGAAAGTCGCATGCCCTTGCCGGGAAGGAGAAAACGGTTTCCGATCATCGCATGCGGCCCCGCCGCGTCCATCCCCGGAGGCCCCGATGTCCCGCGAACCCTTCCGCGGCACCTATACCGTGCTGGTCACGCCCTTCACCGCCGATGGTTCGGCGCGTGGACCTCAAGGCGCTCGAACGGCTGGTCGAATACCAGATCACCGAGGGCGTGCGCGGGCTGATCCCGCTCGGCTCGACCGGCGAGTTCCTCAGCGTCTCGCGCGAGGAACGCACCGCCGTCACCGAGACGGTGATCCGCGCCGCGGCCGGGCGCGTGCCGGTGCTGATGGGCACCGGGGCGGAGGACACGCGCGAGGTGGTGGCGCTGTCACGCGAGGCCGAGGCGCTCGGCGCCGATGGCGTGATGATCATCCCGCCCTTCTATTCGGTGCCGACCGAGGACGAGCTGTTCCACCACTACGCCACCGTGGCGGATGCGATCGGCATCCCGATCATGGTGTACAACAACCCCGCGACCTCCAACGTGGACATGCTGCCGGCCATGCTGGCGCGCATCTCCCGCATCCCGAATTGCCGCTACGTCAAGGAAAGCACGCTGGACGCGACGCGGGTGCGCGACATCATCGCGCTGTGCGGCGAGCGCATGGAGGTGTTCGCCGGCGTGCTGGGCTATGAGAGCGCCTGGCTGGGTGCCATCGGCTGGGTCGCGGTGTGCAGCAATGTGGCGCCGCGGCTGTCGAGCGAGATGTTCGAGGCGGCGGCCTTCGAGGCGAACCGGGACAAGGCGCTGGCGCTGTATCGGAAACTGGCGCCGCTGCTGCCCTGGGTGGGCGGGCCGCGCTATGTGGCGGGCACCAAGGCGGCGTTCCGCGCTGATGGGCATGGAGATGGGCCCGCCGCGCCCGCCGCGCCTGCCGCTGCCCGCGCGCGATCTGCCCGCGCTGGCGCAGGTCTTGCAGGGTATTGGCCTGACCAGTATCGCCGCGCAGGCGGCCGAATAGAACGAACAAGGGAGACTTCACGATGGATCGTCGTCTTTTTCTCGCCGGCGGCGCCTCGCTGCTGGCGTCACCCGCATGGGCGCAGGCCCCCGCCTGCACGCCGGGCATTCCCGCCAGCGAACTGGTCAAGGCCGGCACGCTGACGATGTCCACCAACCCCACCTTGCCGCCGATGCAGTTCGTGGACGGGCAGGGCGTGCTCAAGGGCATGCGCGTGGAACTCGGCACCGAGATCGCACGCCGGCTGTGCCTCACGGCCGAGCATGTGCGGGTGGAATTCGCCGCGATGATCCCGGGCCTCGCCGCGCGGCGCTGGGACATGATCAACACCGGCATGTTCTACACCGAGGAACGCGCGAAGCTGATGTACCTGGTGCGCTACGAGCAGCAGGCGATCAGCGTCTCGGTGGCGCGCGGCAACCCGCGCAACATCACGAAGATCGAGGACCTCGCCGGGCTGCGCGTGGGCGTCGAGCAGGGCGGCTTCGAGTTCCGCCGCACCACCGACATGTCCAACGACCTGCAGCGCCGTGGCCTGGCGCCGCTCGAATATCCGTGCCTTCGACAATTTCGCGGTGTCCTTCCAGGCGCTGCGCGCGGGGCAGCTCGACGCCGCCATCTCGATCGACAGCACCGCCAAGGAATACGACACGCGCGGCGAGTTCACGCGCGCCATCTCGGGCCTGTACGGCACGCCGATCAATTTCGGCTTCCGCTCCAAGCGGCTGGCCGAGGCGGTGGCGGCGACGCTGACCGTGATGAAGACCGAGGGCTGGCTGCCCGCGCTGCTCGATCGCTACGGCGTGACAGCCTATGACGGGCCCTTCGAGGTGGTGGGGCCGTCCTGACCGCCCGCCTCGGGTCCTGAACCATGCAGGTCTGGCGCTGGGACGGCTTCTTCGATTCGCTCTTCAACGCCTACCTGCTGGAAGGGGCCCTGATTTCCGTCGGGCTGACGGCGGGCTCGCTGGTATTCGGGCTCGTGATCGGCATCGGCATCGCGCTGATGCGGCTTTCGGGCAGTCGCGCGCTGTCGGGCTTCGCAGCCTTCTACTGCTGGCTGTTCCGCGGCACGCCGCTGCTGGTGCAGCTGCTGATCATCTATACCGGCCTGCCGTTGATCGGCCTGCGCTTCGACGTGTGGGAAGCCGCACTCATCGGCATTTCGCTGAACGAGGGCGCCTACCTGTCCGAGATCGTGCGCGCGGGCATCCTGTCCGTGGCGAAGGGCCAGCGGGAAGCCGCGCTCGCGCTGGGCCTGCACCGGGCGCAGGTGTTCCGCCTGGTGACCTGGCCGCAGGCGCTGCGGGTGATGATCCCGCCGCTCGGCAATTCGGTGAACGGGCTGCTGAAAACCACCTCCATCGCCTCCGTCATCAGCGTCGACGAACTGCTGCGGCGGACCCAGTTGCTGATCCAGGAACGATTCCTGGTGCTGGAACTGTTCCTGGTGGCGGCGCTGTACTACCTGCTGATGACCACGCTGTGGGATGTGGTGCAGCGGCGGCTGGAGAAACGCTACGGCCGCGGCTACGCCATGGAATCCGCCGACCGGCGATGACACGCAACCGTGGGCAGGCTATCGCTGCCCGCGGATCATGAGCGAGCCCGCAGCCGACTTCGTCCCGCCCATGCCGGTGCCGGCCGCGCAGCCACCCTCGGCACTGATGGGGCTGTTGCGCGCGCGCCGCGACGTGCTCTCGGTTTTCTCAGCCGAGGCCTATCGCCGCCAGGTCTTCACCGCCCGCCTGCCCGGGCGCCTGATCGTCGTGGCCAATGCGCCCGAGGTGGTGCGCGAGGTATTCGTCACGCGCCACGAGACCTACCAGCGCAAATCGAGCTTCCTCGAGGATGCGCTGCGCCCGGTGGTCGGCGGCAGTTCCTTCATCGCCTGGGGGGATGACTGGGCGGAGAAGCGGCAGGCCATCTCCCCGCCGCTGCACCCTTCGGGCCTGGCGCAGTTCCACTCCTGCTTCGTGCAGGCGGCGGAGGAAACCGCCGAGGATTTCGCGCGTGCCGAGGGTGCGGTGGATGTCGCCGCCGCCTTCGCCGCGGGCATCACGCGCGTGCTGCTGCTCGCGGTGTTCGGCCCGTCCGTGCCACGCGAGGAGGCAACCTTCATCGCGGAGACCTTCACCGCCTACCAGGACGCCGCCGAGGTGGTGGACCTGCTCGGCCTGATGGGCCTGCCGGACCTGCTTGGCTGGCTGACGCGCCGGCGCGCCGGAGGTCTTGCACGCACCCTGCGCGCGCGCGTCGCGCGGCTGATCGAGGCCGCCGGCCCGCAGGGCGGCACGCCGCTGCTCGCCGCGCTGCGCGATGCGCGCCGCGCCGACGGCACGCCTGTGCTGACCGGCGAGCGCCTGCTCGACGAGGTGGTGATGTTCCTGCTCGCCGGCAGCGAGGGCGCGGCCATCACCCTGACCTGGACCGCCATGCTGGCTGCGCTGCATCCCGTGACCGCCGAACGCATGGGCGCGGAGCTGGATGCGCAGCCGCCCGGCCCGCCGGGTTTCGCGGCGCTGGGGGGCCTCGCCTTCACCCGCGCCGTCATCCAGGAATCGATGCGCCTGTATCCACCCGTGGCGGTGTTTGCGCGCCAGGCGCTGCGCGCGGACCGCATCCGTCGCTGGGATGTGAAGCCGGGCGACATCGTGCTCGCCGTGCCCTGGCTGCTGCACCGTCATGAGGCGCTGTGGGACGCACCGCACGCCTTCCGCCCGGAGCGCTTCCTCGGCGATGCGCCACGCCAGCGTCCGCGCTTCGCCTACCTGCCCTTCGGCATCGGCCCGCGCATCTGCGCCGGCGCGGCCTTCGGCATGGCGGAGGTGACGGTGTTTGCCGCGACGCTGTTCCGCCGCTTCCGCTTCACCCTCGCGCCGGGCTTCACGCCCAGGCCGAATTGCCGCCTGGCGCTGCGCCCGCGCGGCGGCATGCACCTGCGCATCGCGCCGCGCTGACGCTTTACGCCTCCGCCGCAGCGCCGCAATGTTGCACCGCAGCGGATGGGAGCAGGACCATGGCGGAATACGACCTCGCGGTGCGCGGCGGGCAGGTGGCGACGGGCTTCGGCACCACGCGCTGCGATATCGGCGTGAAGGACGGGCGCATCGTCGCCCTGGCCGAGCGCATCACCGATGCCGCGCGCGTGGTGGATGCCGGCGGCCTGCTCGTGCTGCCCGGCGGCGTGGACAGCCACTGCCATATCGAGGAGCCCTCGCGCGGCGGCTATGCGAGCACGGGTGCCGCCGAACCGCCGCTGACGGTGAACGAGGAAACCTTCGCCACCGCCTCGGCCGCGGCCTTCGCCGGCGGCACCACCTCGGTCGTGTGCTTCATCCCGCAATGGAAGGGCTTCGGGATCTGGGACCGCTACATGGATTATCGCGCCCGTGCCGCGCGCGGGATGCTCGACCATTCCTTCCACCAGATCATCTCGGACCCCACCGATGCGGTGATGGATGAGGAGGTGCCGCGCATCGTCGCCGAGGGCGTGCGCAGCCTGAAGGTGTTCCTGACCTACGAACCGCTGCACCTGAACGACGCGCAATACCTGCGCGTGCTGACCACCGCGCGCCGGCATGGCTGCCTGGTCACCGTGCATTGCGAGAACTACGAAGCCATCAACTGGCGCACGGCTGAGTTGCTGAAGCACGGCATGACGGCGCCGAAATACCACGCCTGGGCGCGCCCGCCGGTGGTGGAGCGCGAGGCGACGCACCGCGCCATCGCGCTCGCCGAACTGGTGGACCAGCCGATCCAGGTGTTCCATGTGAGCTGCGCCGAGGCGGCGGAGGAAATCGCCCGCGCCCAGGCGCGCGGGGTGAAGGTGTGGGGCGAGACCTGCCCGCAATACGTGGCACTCACCGCCGCCGACATGGACCGCCCGGGCTTCGAGGGGGCGAAGTTCATGTGCAGCCCCGCCCCGCGCACGACCGAGGAACACGCGCGCATCTGGGAGATGATCCGCCGTGGCACGCTCGACGTGATCTCCTCCGACCATTGCGCCTTCTCCTTCGAAGGCGACAAGGGCAAGCGCCAGAACGGCTCGGACGCGGTGTTCCGCGACATCCCCAACGGCATCCCCGGCTTCGCCGCGCGCCTGCCGATCATCTTCAGCGAGGGTGTGTCCAAGGGCCGCATCTCGCTGGATGATTTCGTGCGCCTGACCAGCACGAACCCGGCCCGCCTGATGGGCCTGGCTCCGCGCAAGGGCATGATCGCGGTGGGTGCGGATGCCGACCTCGCGCTGTGGGACCCGGTGAAGAAGGTCACCATCACCAACGCGCTGATGCAGCACGCGATCGACTACACGCCCTATGAAGGCATGGACGTCACCGGCTGGCCCGTCACCACCATCCGCCGTGGAGAGGTGGTGATGCGGGACGGCCACGTGCAGGCGGAACCCGGCACCGGGCGATTCCTGCCGCGCGGGCCGTATGACTTCATCCGGCCCCGCGGGGTGGTGCCGGATGGGTTCGACCCGGCGCCGGCTCCCCGCTGAGGGCGGCGCCGCGTCCGCCCGAGGCGGACCGAAGCCTGGCCTGATCGCCGCGATGTTGGCCCTTGCGGATGGCCGGGCATTCGGCCTTCCATCCCCCTGCGTGCCCGACGCGGGCATGCAGGGAGAGAACGCCATGAGTAAGAGACGCCTTTTTCTCGGCCTCGCCGCGGCGATGGTCGCTGGACCGGTGTTTGCGCAGCAGCCGGCGGCGGTGCCCGGCTGGGCTGTCGGACGGCCGGAAGGGTCCACCCTCGCCCCGCACGCGCCGCGGCTGACCGCCACGCCGCTGGACCAGGTGCCCGTCGCCGCGCTGCGGCTGCCGCCGGGCTTCCAGGCGCAGGTCTACGCACATGGCATCCCGGGCGCGCGCATGATGGCCGAGGGGCCGAACGGCACCATCTTCGCCGGCACGCGCGCGATCGGCCGTGTCTATGCCGTCAGCCGCAATCCGGACGGCACGACGCGCACCCGCATCATCGCGCAGGGCCTCACCCAGCCGAACGGGCTGGTGATGGTCGGCAACAGCCTCTACGTCCTCGCCGTCAACCGGGTGCTGCGCTACGACAATATCGAGGCCAACCTCGACAACGTGCCCGCGCCGGTGGACCTGACGGCCGCCTTCGACCTGCCGACGGCGGAACAGCACGCCGGCAACCACCACTGGAAGTTCGCCTCGCTCGGCCCGGACGGGCGGATCTACACGAATGTCGGGGTGAACTGTAACGTCTGCGAGACGGACCGCGACAAGTTCGCGCTGCTCGTCTCCTTCAACCCGGACGGCAGCGGCCGGCGCATCGAGGCGCGCGGCATCCGCAACAGCGTCGGCATGGCGCATCATCCGCTGACGCGGGAGCTGTGGGCCACCAACAACGGCCGCGACTGGGCCGGCAACGACTGGCCGAACGACACGCTGCACCGCGTGCGCCGCAGCGGCGAGGATCACGGCTTCCCCTATTGCTCCGGCGGCAGCGCCGATCCGCAATACAATGCCGGGCGCAACTGCAGCGAATTCGTGCAGCCCGCAGCCCTGCTCGGGCCGCACACAGCGGCGCTGGGCATGCGCTTCTACACCGGGACCATGTTCCCCGAGCAGTATCGCAACCAGATCTTCATTGCCCGCCGCGGCTCCTGGAACCGCGAGCGGCTGACCGGCTATGACGTGGTGGTGGCGCACCTGGACGCGCAGGGCAACGTGACGCGGCTGGAGGAATTCATGACCGGCCTGCGCGACGACGCCAACCAGCGCTTCCTGGACCGTCCGGTCGATGTGCACGTGATGCGCGATGGCTCCCTGCTGGTGGCCGGCGAGCAGATGGGTGCGATCTACCGCATCACCTACAGCCGGTGACATTGCGTGCCCTGCTGGCGGCGGCCGTCCTGGCCGCCGCCGCGTCCTGCCCGGCCACGGCGCAGGACGCCCGGCGCGGCGCGGAGATCGCCGCCGATCGCTGCGCCAGTTGCCACGGCATGGATGGGCGCAGCCGGCTGGCGGACATCCCCTCCCTGGCCGGGCAGCCGGCCGGCTACGTCACGGTGCAGCTCATCCTGTTCCGCGAGGGCATCCGCCAGGTGTCCGCCATGAACGCCTTCGCCGAGAACATGCCGGACCAGGCGGTGGAAGACCTCGCGGCGCATTACGCGAGCCTGCCGCCCGGCCCGGCGGAGGACCGCGCCCCGCGGCAGGCGGCGCTGTTCTCGGCAGGCGAGGCCCTGGCGGCGGCGCGCAATTGCGGCGTCTGCCACCTGCCCGGCTACGCGGGGCGGGAGCAGGTGCCGCGCCTGGCCGGCCAGCGCGAGGAATACCTGGCCCGCGCCATGGTCGAGTATCGCGACGGGCGGCGCGTGGGCGTGGATTCGCAGATGAACGGGGCGGTGTTCGGCCTGTCGGACGCCGATGTCGCGGCGCTGGCGCACTACCTGTCGCATCTGGAGTGATGCGACGGGCGGGGCCTCACGCCTGCTTGCGCTCGATCAGTTCCCTGCGGATCTTGCGCCCGCGCCGGATGCGGTCCTCGATGAAATCCGCCTGCCCGTAGCGCACCGCGCGGCCCAGCGCGTGCGCATCCTCGCTGAAGCGCGCGAGCATCTCGAGCAGCGCCTCGCGGTTGTTGAGGAACACGTCGCGCCACATGTCCACGTCGCTGGCCGCGATGCGCGTGAAGTCGCGGAAGCCGGCGGCGGCGAATTTCAGCACCGCCTCCTTGGTCTCCTCCGCCAGGTCATCCGCCGTGCCGCAGATGGTGAAGGCGATCAGGTGCGGCAGGTGGGAGACGATCGCCACGGCGCGGTCATGCGTGACCGGGTCGAGCGTCTCGATCATCGAGCCGCAGCGCCGCCAGAACTCGCGCACCTTCTCGACCGCCGCCGGGTCGCAGCCGGGCAGCGGCGTGACGATGCAGTAGCGCCCCTCGAACAGTTCCGCGAAGCCGGCATCCGGGCCGGAATGCTCGGTGCCGGCCATCGGATGCGCGGGCACCAGGTGCACGCCGGCGGGCAGCAGCGGTGTCAGGTCGCGCACCACGCTGCCCTTGGTGGAGCCGACATCGCTCAGCACGCAGCCGGGGGCGAGGTGCGGCGCGATGGCGCGCATCACCCCGGCATAGGCACCGACCGGCACGCACAGGATGACGCCGTCGCAGCCCTCCACGGCCTTGGCGACATCATCCTCGACGACATCGACGATGCCGAGTTCGCGCACCCGCGCCAACGTGGCCGGCCGCTTCGCCGTCGCCACCACGGTGCGCGCGAGGTCGCCGCGCGCCTTCGCGACCCGCGCGATGGAGGAGCCGATCAGCCCGATGCCGACCAGGCACAGCCGCTCGAAGACCGGCTCAGCCATGCTGCGCCATGAAGGCGGCCAGCGCCTCGGTCACCATGGTGCATTCCTCGGCGGTGCCGATGGTGATGCGCAGGCATGAGCCGAGCCCGTAGGAGCCCATGGCGCGCACGATCAGCCCGCGCTGCTTCAGCGCCGCATCCGCCGCGCCCGCGCGCGCCGGGGTGCCGAAATCCGCCAGCACGAAATTGCCCTCGCTCGGCCAGACCTTGATGCCGGATGCCTCCAGCGCCGCCACGACGCGCGCGCGCCATGCGGTGTTGTGCGCGATGGCGGCATCCATCCAGGCGCGCTCGCCGAGCGCGGCGATGCCGGCCGCCATCGCCGCCGCATTCACGTTGAACGGCCCGCGCACGCGGCCCAGCACGTCGATCACGTCCGCGGGCGCGTAGCACCAGCCCAGCCGCAGCCCGCCCAGGCCGAAGATCTTGGAGAAGGTGCGCGTCATCACCGTGCCGCCGGCGGCATCGACCAGCCTCGCACCCGCATCGTAGTCGGCGCGCGTGACGTATTCGGCATAGGCGCTGTCGAGCACCAGCAGGATGTCGTCGCGCAGGCCGGCGCGCAGGCGCTCCACCTCGGATTGCGGCAGGATGGACCCGGTCGGGTTGTTCGGGTTGGCCAGCATCACCAGCCGCGTGCGCGGGCCCACCGCGGCCAGCAGGCCGTCCACATCGGCGGTGAGGTCGCGCTCGGGCACCTTGATGATGCGGCAGCCGGCCCAGCGGCCGGTGATGTCGTACATCAGGAAGCCATGCGCGCTCATCACCAGCTCGGTGCCCTCGCCGCCATAGGCGAGGATGAGCAGCGCCAGCAGTTCGTCGGAGCCGTTGCCCACCACGATGCGCGCGGGGTCGAGGCCGAAGCGCGCGCCGATCGCCTCGCGCAGCGCCTTCGCGCCGCCATCGGGGTAGCGGTGTGCCTCGCCGGCCATGGCGCGGATCGCCTCCACGGCGGCGGGCGGGGGGCCGAAGGCGCCCTCGTTCGAGGACAGCTTGATGATCCGGTTGACGCCGGGGATCTTGGACTCGCCCCCCACATAGGGTTCGACCGACAGGATCGAGGGGCGTGGCATCACGTTCATGCGGCATCTCCGGCGACCGGCACGGCATAGGCGCCGAGGATGGTGCAGCGCGCCCAGGGCAGCGCCGCCAGGCGCGGATCCTCGGCGGTGAGGAAGCCCTCGACCTCGGCCAGCGCCAGCGTCGCGTCGCCGGCGCGCGTGACCAGCAGGGAAGTCGCATCCAGCCGTGCCTCAGTCAGCGATGCCGCCAGGCGGCCGCGCGCCGCCGCGCCCTCGGCCTCGATCAGCAGCAGCGTGCGGTCCTGGCCCGACGGGTCGGGTGCCACCGGTGCGACGACCAGCGCGGCCGGGCCGCCGGCATCCGCCACGAAGGGCAGGCGTGCGATCACCTGCAGCCGCGGCACATCGAGCCGCGCCCACCAGGCGGTGTCGGGGCCGTTGGCGTCCTCGGTGGGGGCGGGCAGCACCGCGACCGAGGCCTCGCCGTCGCTCACCGCCGCCAATGCGCGCGCCGGGGTGGGGTGCACGCGGATCGCGGAGATCGGGCCGAAATGCTCGCGCGCCAGCCGGGCATGGCCCGACTGCGGATTGGGCGCGAAGACGGCGGCCGAGAAGCCACCCTGGATGGCAGTGCTGGCCATGAAGATCTCGCGCCAGATGCGCACCACGCGCTCGCGGTGCAGCGCGCCGGTGTGGCGTGCCAGCAGGCGGCGCAGCACGGCGGCCTCCCGCCCCGGGCGCAGCGGCGTGCCGGAGCCCTTGGCACGGCTGCTGGCCAGGCGCGCCACCACGGCGGAACGCTTCATCAGCAGGTCGTGCATGGCGTCGTCGAGCATGTCGATCTCGGCGCGCAGCGCGGCGATGTCGGCCTCGGCAGATGCGGGCGGGGCGGTGTCTGGCATGGGCACCGACCCAATAGACGCCAGCGCACCGCCCGCCAAGCGCCCTGGCGCACATCCGCCGGGCCACGTGGGCGTTGCCGCGGCGGCGCGGCGGCCCTAATCCTGCGCGCGATGTCCCAGGCGATCGCCCCCCTGCCGGAAGTGGCCCACCAGCACGCCGTGTTTGCCGATGGCCTGCCGCTGGATTGCGGCGCCGTGCTGGTGCCGATGACCGTTGCCTACCGCACCTATGGCACGCTGAACGCGGCGGCGAGCAATGCCGTGCTGGTCTGCCATGCGCTGACCGGCGACCAGTACCTGGCCGAGCCGCAGCCGCTGACCGGCAAGCCCGGCTGGTGGGAGACCATCGTGGGCCCCGGCCGGCCGCTGGATACCGACCGCTATTTCATCGTCTGCGCCAATGTGCTGGGCGGCTGCATGGGCTCCACCGGCCCGCGCAGCGAAATGACCGATGCGCAGGGCAACGGGTTGGGCCGGCCCTGGGGCACCGATTTCCCGCAGGTGACCATCCGCGACATGGTGCGCGCGCAGAAGCGGCTGATGGAGCACCTGGGCGTGTCGCGCTGGCTCGCGGTGCTGGGTGGCTCGATGGGCGGGATGCAGGTGCTGGAATGGGCCGCGACCTATCCCGAGGCGGTGTTCGCCGCGGCACCCATCGCCTGCGCGGCGCATCATTCGGCGCAGAACATCGCTTTCCATGAGGTCGGCCGCCAGGCGATCCATGGCGACCCGGACTGGATGGGCGGGCGTTACTGGGAGGATGGGCGCATCCCGGCGCGCGGCCTGGCGGTGGCGCGCATGGTGGCGCACATCACCTATCTGTCGGAACAGGCGCTGACACGGAAGTTCGGCCGGCGGCTGAGGGGCGCTTCCGCGCTGACCTTCCTCGAGGACGTGTTCGAGGTGGAGTCGTATCTGCGCCACCAGGGCTCGACCTTCGTGCGGCGCTTCGATGCCAATTCCTACCTGACCATCACGCGCGCGATGGATTTCTTCGACCTCGCGGCCGAGCATGAGGGCGACCTGGCGGCGGCGTTCCGCGGCACCGGGACGCGGTTCTTCGTGGCGAGCTTCTCCAGCGACTGGCTGTTCCCCACCAGCGAGAGCCGCGCGACCGTGCGTGCGTTGAATGCGGCGGGGGCCAACGTGTCCTTCGTGGAGATCGCCTCCGACAAGGGGCACGACGCCTTCCTGCTGGAGGAGCCGGAGTTCCATGCGGCGCTGGGCGGGTTCCTGCGTGGCGCGGCCGAGAAGGCGGGGGTTGTGACCATGCCCGAAGCCCCGACCGACATCCGCTACGTCGCCAAGAACATGCGCCTGCGATCTCCGCCTGATCGCGGAGATGATCCCGCACGGCGCCAAGCTGCTCGACATCGGCTGCGGCGACGGCGCGCTGATCGAGCACCTCGCCCGCGAAAAGCAGGCCGACGCCCGCGGCATCGAGATCGACATGGCGGAGGTGACCAAGGCGGTCTCGGCCGGGCCTCGCGGTCATCCACGGCGATGCCGACCACGACCTCGCCTTCTACCCCGATGGCGGCTTCGACTTCGTCGTGCTCTCGCGCACGCTGCAGGCCGTGGAGAAGCCGCGCGAGGTGCTGCGCCAGATGCTGCGCATCGGCCGCCACGCCATCGTCTCCTTCCCCAATTTCGGCCATTGGGAGCTGCGCTGGCGGCTGCTCACGCGCGGGCGGATGCCCGACACCGCAGACCTGGAACCGGGCGTGGTACGAGACGCCGAACATCCATCCCTGCACCATCCTGGACTTCCTCGCGCTGTGCGAGAAGGACGGCTATGCGGTGGAACGCTGGCTTGCGGTGGATGAGCGGGGGTTGAAGGCGCCCTGGCGGCGCTCGGTGCGCCTGGCAAATCTGTTCGGCGAACAGGCGTTGTTCCAGTTGCGGCGCGCTGGTTGATGCGGCGCGGCGGCGGCGATGTGGAAGCCGCGACGTCAGTGTTGTTGCAGAGGTCTTGGCACCAGGGTGTTGGGCAGGCGCTCGGCAATGGTGCTCACGGGTTCGCCTTGCACAAGCATAGCGGCCAGCGCGGCATGGCGCGCGGCTTCTTCTGAACCGAGCCGGCGGCACTCCGCTTCGACATATGTCAGCATCATCAGGATGGCGCTGCGGTCGGTTTCTTCGCCGTCTGCCTGCAATGTCGAGTTCACCTGATCCATCACTGTCTCTCGTTGCACCCGGTTTGTCCGCCCGCCCCGGTAACAGAGCAGTGACCTCTCCCTGGGTTTTAACGCTGCCATGGCGCTGGACGACAGGGCTCTGACGCAGCGCAGACGCGGTTTGACGGCGTTTTCACGCCTCTATCGCGCGCCCTGGCCCTGATGATGAACCTGCGGTTGTTTCGCGTTAGTCCATTGGGTGAATGTCGCGGCGAGGCCCACGGGGCGAGGAAAATTGCGCGCCGGCGCATGGAACACGTCCCGATCGGACAGGATCATCCGCTCGCGGCAGGATGCGCGCAGAACCCTGGCCGCGGCTGCGGCGCTGTAGGGCGCCGCGCATGGGCACCGCCTCAGCGCAGCGGTGCGGCGGGGCTTGCCGGCCAGGCCAGCGGCGCGATCCGCGCGAGGGGGATCCGTGCGATGGCGAGAGTGCTGTTCTCGATCGTGACGGGCACTTCCACCTCCGGCGGGCCGCCGCCATCGGGCACGCGCGCCATCAGCGCCAGAACGGCCTTCGCCGTGCCGGCCGCGCGCCTGCCGACCAGCCCGGCCGCGGCCATGGCGTCCAGCGCCTCGGGCCCGCCGGCAACCAGCAAGGTGCCCGCACCCATCGGCTGCAGGGCTTCGTCGAGCGAGAGGGTCATGGCGGCGTCGCTGCGCAGTGGCCCCCAGAGCAGCGAGAGGCTGCGCAATTCCACCGACCCGCCGGCATCGCGCCAGGCTTCGGCGCGCGGGGCGGGCGGGGCAGGCGGCGGCAGCGGGCCTGAGATCACCGCCTCGAGCGATAGCCGCTCGATGTACCGGCCGAGCGCGGCCACCGCCGGCACCTGCTGCCATGGCGGCAGCACCAGGCCGTCGCTGGAGAAGCTGAGCAGCAGGGCCGGTTCCGCATCCGTCGCGGTGATTCGTCCGGCGAGCGAAAGCCGTGCGCGGCGCGCTTCCAGAACGCCGTCGGGCGTGCCGGCGCGCAGCCGCTCGACAAGCACATCCGCCATGCGCGGAGGCACCCCCCGTTCGAGCGGGAGCACGGCCTCCAGCCGGTCGGCGGCGAAGGGCACCATGGTGCCGGCGATCCATAGGCGCTGCGGGCCAGGTGCCGTCGAGAACCAGCCGGTCGAGCCGTGGCAGCGTCAAACGCAGCACGACGCGCCCGGATTCCCACGTGAAGCCCTCGGGCAATGCCACCGGCCGGCCCTGGATGCGAACATCCGGAACGGTCAGCCTGGCCGAGAGCGGCCAGCCGCCGCGCACCGGCACGCCATGCTGGACGCTCCAGCCCTGCGCGCGGCGCAATGTCGTCCAATCGGCGAAGCCGGCCGCGAGTTCGCTGGTCATCCACCGCCAGGCCAGGGAGTGGCCAGCGAGCAGCGTGGCGAGCAGCAGCACCATGCCGAGTGCGGTGCGGGCGACCGCGCGCCCGGCGGAACGGCGATGCTTGGCCTTGGCTTGTGTCACATGCGCGGGTATAGCGCCGCGCCCGCAGATGCGCGACAGCGCCCGCCCGCGCCAGGGGGCGGGACCATGCCATGCGCCATGACGACGCCGCCCTGCAGCACGCTCTCGACCCGGATGGGCATCTGTATGTGTTCGCCTATGGCTCGCTGATCTGGCGGCCGGGCTTCGCCCATGCGGCGGCGCATCCGGCATTGCTGCGCGGCTTCCACCGGCGCTTCTGCCTGTGGTCGCACCGCTATCG
The DNA here is from genome assembly GCA_963716705.1 of uncultured Alphaproteobacteria bacterium. Lineage (GTDB taxonomy): Bacteria > Pseudomonadota > Alphaproteobacteria > Acetobacterales > Acetobacteraceae > Neoroseomonas. The sequence continues at coordinate 221,997 of CAVQTW010000021.1, read as the reverse complement.
TGGCACGCCGGAGCGTCCGGGGCTGGTGCTCGGGCTCGATCGCGGCGGTGCGTGCCGCGGGCTCGGCTTCCGCGTGGCGGCGCCGCAGGCCGCTGCGGTGCTCGCCTATCTCGATGAGCGCGAACTCCCGGACGGGGCGGAGCAGGTCTATCACCGCCGCACGCTGCCGGTGCGGCTGCTGGACAGCGGGCGGCTGGTCCGCGCCGTGACCTATGTCGCGAACCGCGGCTGCCGGCTGTATTGCGGCCGCCTCGCGCCGGACCACGCGGCGGCGGCCATCGCGGGTGGCCATGGCCAGATGGGCGCCAACCGGGACTACCTGCTCAACACCGTGCAGCACCTGCGCGAGATGGGCGTGCGCGATGCCGGGCTCGACCGCATCGCGTCCCTGCTCCCGGCCAAGTGAGAGCGGCGGCCGCCAGGTCATCCACAGGCGCCGGTGGGTGGCGCAGAAACACCCGGATTTAGGGCCTTGATCCGCCGTCCTGACCTTCGGGATGAATTTCGGGCGCGGCTTCCTCCACAGACTTGTCCACAGGCTCGTCCAGGGCCATCAGGCGCGCCGTCTCGGTCTCGATGGTGGTCTCCAGCACTTCCATGAAGGCCTTGCGCGGCAGGCCCGGGGGCAGCGGCGGCAGGATCGAGACATGGATGGTCCCCGGCCGCTTGTGGAAGGCGCGCCGGCCCCAGAAGCGGCCGCTGTCGGTCGCGACCGGCACCACCGTGGCGCCGGTGGCGCTTGCCAGCGCCGCGACGCCGGGCTGGTAGGGGATGTGCTCGCCGGGCGCGCTGCGGGTGCCCTCGGGGAAGATCACGATGGGCCGCCCTGCCGCCATCGCGGCCTTGGCGCCGCGCACCATGCCGCGCAGCGCCGCGCCGCCGGCCTCGCGGTCCACCGGCACCTGGCCGACATGGCGCGCCAGCAGGCTCCACAGCGGGATGGAGAGCAGTTCCTTCTTCATCACGTAGACGGGCTCGGGCAGCAGCATGAGCCAGACGAAGGTGTCGAAGGCCGATTGGTGCTTGGCGGCGACGATGAAGCCGCCGCCGATGCCGATATGCTCGCGCCCCGTCACCTCCAGCCGGATGCCGCAGGTCAGGCGCAGCAGCGTCACCATCAGCCAGGCCCAGCCGCGCAGGTAGAAGATCATGAAGCGCGGCGGGAAGGCGAGCAGCGGCAGCGCCAGCAGCACGGTCAGCGCCGTGCCGCCGAGGAAGAATGCGTTGTACAGCGCGGAACGCAGGAAAATCACGGCTCGCGGGTCTCCCGTCGCGGCACGCTCCATCCCGAGAGCCCGGCGCGGGCCACGAGGTAGCGGCCGTATTCGCCCAGCAGCAAGGCCCATACGCCTGGCCGCCGCAGCGCACCTGGCGCCCGCAGCGCAGCCGAGGGCACCGCATGGGGCACCAGTTCCCGCTCGGGCATCGCGCGGCGCAGTTCGAGCATCGCGCGCGGCATGTGATAGCCGGCGGTGACGATGCGCAGGGAGCCGACACCCTCCGCGCGTACCCAGGCAGCGGATTCAGCCGCATTGCCGCGCGTGGAGGCAGCCGCGTGGCCGATCGTCACCCGCCCCGCGATGGGAGCGGGGTCGATGCCGGCGGCGGCGGCGATCTCGGCGAGGCCCGCTTCGGGATGCGCGCCGGAGATGAGCATCCGCCGCGCACGGTTTGCGGCGAGCAGGCGGAAGCCGGTCGCGACGCGCTCGCTGCCGCCGGTCAACACCACGATGGCATCGGTCGTGCCCGGAGCGGGCGTTGGGGGGTCAAGCGCGGCGCGCAGGAACACGGCGAAGCCGCCCGTGAGCCCGACAGCCAGCACCAGCAGCACGGCCATGATGGCCCGCGCGCGCCGGCGTCTTGGCGGCGCGGGCGCGGGTGATGCGGGTTCCGGCGGCGGCGCCGAGGGGGGGATGTCGCTCACGGCAGGCGTCGCAGCCACAGCCGGACCGTCGCCTGCGTCGCGATCCATCCCACCAGCGCCGCCACCAGTGGCACCAGCAGCAGGTCGAGCCAGGGCAGGGCGTGCCAGCGCGCCGTGCCCGCCACCGGCCCCGCCAGCAGCGCCAGGCCCGCCAGGGCCGGCACGGCCAGCGCGGTGCCCCCGGCCGCGCCGATCCCGGCGAGGGTGGCCGCGCGGCGGGCGAAGCGGGTGGCGACATCGGCATCGGTGGCGCCGAGCCCATGCAGCACCAGCACCGCATCGCGCCGCGCCGAGAGCCCCGCGCGCACCGCCACCGCCACCACCGCCGCGGCGACGCCCGCGACCAGCACGAGAACCGCGAGTGCGACGCCCTGTACCGCACGCGCCAGCGCGGCCAGGTGGGCCACCCAGACGCCATGCGCCTCGGTCACCGCGCCCGGAACCTCGGCGGCCACGCGGTCGCCGATGAGGATCGCGTCGGCCGCGAGGTCGTTCAGCCGCAATTCGATGACGCCGGGTATCGGCAACCCCTCGGCAGCGCCGAGCCATGGCCGCAGGAGTTCGGCCATGCGCTCCGGGTCCACTGCCTCGGCGTGCTCGACCTCGGCCATGGCGCGCAGCACGGCCAGGGCGCGGGCCATGCGCGCCGGGTCGGGCTGCGGCACCTGCACCGTGACGGCGGCCTGCGCGCCGTCACGCCAGCGCTGCGCGAGGCGGTCCGCGCCATCGCGCCCAGCCAGCGCCAGCGCGGCGAGCAGCGCCATGGCCGCCACCAGGCCAAGCAGCAGCCGGTCCGCCAGCGCCTTCCGCAGGCCGAGGGGATCGCGCGCCAGGCGCCGCGATGTGTCAGTCATCGGCCACCAGCCGCCCGCCTTCGAGCGTGAGGGTGCGCGCGGGGTGGCGCCCGGGCAGGTCCTCCGAATGGGTGGCGACCACGACGGTGGTGCCCATGCGGTTCATCTCGGCCAGCAGGGCCAGGGTGCGGCGCGCCTGGCGGGCATCGAGGTCGGAGGTCGGCTCGTCGGCCACCAGCAGGGCCGGGCGGGTGACGACGGCGCGCGCGATGGTCAGGCGCTGCTGCTCGCCGCCCGAGAGTTCCTCCGGCCGGCGTTCCTCCCGGCCATCGAGGCCGATCCATTCGAGCAGGTCCGCGACATCGGAGCGGACGGTCGATTCCGCGACGCCGGCCAGGCGCAGCGGCAGCGCCACATTGTCCCAGGCGGAGAGGTGCGACAGCAGGCGGAACTCCTGGTGCACCACGCCGATGCGCCGGCGCAGCGCCGGCAGCTCCCGTCGCCGGGCGCGCGAGAGTGCGAGGCCCAGCAGCTCCACCTCGCCCTGGCTGGGCCGCAGCGCGGCGTGCATCAGGCGCAGCACGGAGGTCTTGCCCGCGCCCGAGGGGCCGAGAATCCAGGTGAAGGACCCTTCCCCGAGAGTGAAGGAAAGGTCACGCAGCACTTCCTGCCCGGGCCGCCCGCGCGCGTCGGGGTAGGCCAGGGCGACGCGGGCGAATTGCACCATATGGTGTGTTGTGCCCGTGCCGGGCCGACGTCTCAACCGCTGCCTTTTCGCGGCGCGTGCGAGGGATGGTGCAGCCGCTCATGGGTGCCGCTTGCGAAGTGCCCGGCGGCGGCCGAGGATAAGGCCTGGATGCGCATCGCCTGTCCTGCCTGTGCCTCGGCCTATGACGTGCCTGACCGGTTGCTGGCCGGTGGGGCGCGCACGCTGCGCTGTTCGCGCTGCGGTGCCGATTTTCCGCTGCCCCGGAAGGATGCGCCGGCGCGAGACGAGATGCCTGAGGCGCCCGTCGCGCAGGTTGCCATCCCTGCGGAGGTGCCGGAGCCGCCATCTGTGCCGCCGGCTGCGCTGCGCCCCGAGCCGGAACCACCGCCCCTGCCTGTGCCGGACTGCCCGCTTGTCCCGGCGGATTTACGCCACTCGCCAAGCCTGGCGCGGGCCTGGGCGGCATCGCTGGCCCTGGTCATCGGGGCTGTCCTGGCGCTGCTGGTGTTCCGCGGCAAGGTGATGGAGGCTTGGCCGCCGGCAACCCGCCTGTTCGCGGCGCTGGGATTGGCGTGAGCATGAGACGCTGGCCCGTGGGCACGACCCCTGCGGCCAGACCAGCATGTTGAAACCGCCCAACGGCGACGGGATCACCTCGCCCATTGTTGGTCGGCACGAAGGGGAGGTGGTCGCGCCGTCGCTGCGCAACGGGCGGCGGTGATCGGTGCCATGACGGGCGCACACGCCGACACCAACTCATCCCTGTTTCGTTCGGCGCGTCCTGCGCGTCGGACGGCCGCGCAGAGCGGGCCGCGCGGGTGCCGCCGAACGGCAGCACCCGGTGCGTGCGGTTATGGAATAAGGACCGTGCTGCCCGTGGTTTGCCGCGCCTCGAGCGCGCGGTGGGCGTCGGCGGCATCCTTCAGGGCGAAGGTCTGGTTCACGCGGATTTTCACCGCGCCGGAGGAGACGACGGCGAACAGGTCGTTCGCGCGGTCGATGAGGTCCTCGCGCCTGGCGGTATAGGTCGCGAGCGTCGGGCGCGTCACATAGAGCGACCCCTTGGCTGCGAGGATGCCGAGATCGGGGATCGCCACGGGACCGGAGGCATTCCCGTAGGACACCATCATTCCGAAGGGGGCCAGCGAATCCAGCGAGACGTTGAAGCTGTCACGGCCGACACTGTCGAAGACCACGGGCAGCATGGCGCCGCCGGTGATCTCCTTCACGCGGGCGGGCACGTCGTCGTGGTAAGCAGGGCGTGCGAGACGCCATGCGCCTTCACGAGCGCGGCCTTCTCCTCGGTGCCGACCACGCCGATGACGGTGGCGCCCAGGTGCTTGAGCCACTGGCACATGATGAGGCCGACGCCGCCGGCGGCGGCGTGGACCATCACGGTCTGGCCCGATCTGCACCGGGTAGCATTTGCGGATCAGGAAGGCGGCGGTCATGCCCTGGAGCATCATCGCCGCACCCTGCTCGAAGCCGATGGCGTCGGGCATTTTCACCAGGCGGTCGGCCTTGATGCAGCGCGCCTCGGCATAGGCGCCGATCGGCCCGGTGGCATAGGCGACGCGGTCACCGGGTGCGACCTCCGTGACGCCCTCGCCCACCGCTTCCACGACACCGGCACCTTCCATGCCGATGGTCGCGGGCAGGGAGGGGGCCTTGTACAGGCCGGTTCGGAAATAGACGTCGATGAAGTTCAGTCCCACCGCCTTGTGGCGGACCAGTGCTTCCCCGGCCTTGGGGGTGGGCAGAGGAACGTGTTCCCAGACCAGTTTCTCAGGGCCGCCTGTTTCATGGATGCGGATGGCCTGTGTCATCGTGCGCGGCTCCGTGGCTTGGCCCCCGGCAGGGCGGCCGTGAACAGGGAAGGTGCCTCGGGCGCGGCGCGCTCGAGGTCCAGGAGGTAGCGCTTGGTAGCCGCTCCCTCGCCGCCCGAATAGCCGCCGAGCGAGCCATCGGCAGCCACGACACGGTGGCAGGGAATAAGGATGGGGATCGGGTTCGCACCATTGGCCTGGCCGATGGCCCGCGCGGCGCGACAGCCGACCTGGCGTGCGATGTCCAGGTAGGAGCGTGTCTCGCCCGCGGGGATGGTGCACAGCACGTCCCAGACCTTCCGCTGGAATGCCGTGCCATGGGGCGAAAGCGGCAGGTCGAAGGCGGTGCGCGTACCGTCGAAATAATCATGCAACTGGTCGCGCGCACGAACCAACAGTGGGGTCTCGATCTGGTCGCGCCCGCGGCCCCAGTCCAGCGCGACGATGGCGCCGTCCTCTTCCGAAAGGGTGAGGTCCCCAAGCGGGGTGTGGAGGGACAATTGCGGCATGGCCGGGGCGGACAGCACACCGCGTGGCCCGTCGCGTCAAGTGCGCGCTGTGCGGGTTGGAGGGGTGCCCGCCGGGCGCTACATGCAGGCCGGACATTGCAAGGAAACACCCGCATGGCCGATGCCGACCCGCCGCCATTCTATGACGCGCATGTGTTCGTCTGCACCAACCGCCGGCAGGATGGCCACCCGCGTGGCTGCTGTGCCGCGCGAGGCAGCGAAGGGCTGCGCGACTACATGAAGGCACGGGCCAAGGAGCTGAAAATCCACGATATTCGCGTCAATACGGCAGGCTGCCTCGAGCGGTGCGAATTCGGCCCGGCGATGGTCATCTACCCCGAGGGGGTCTGGTACAGGCCGACCAGCGTGGAGGATGTGGAGGAAATCCTGCAGGTCCATGTCATCGGGAAAGGGCGGGTGTCGCGGCTGATGTTGACCGAGAAGGACGTGCCGCCACCGAAAGGATAATGTTTCACGTGCAACATCGCTGCCTGCCGGTCGCTGTGGGGTGAGCGCAACAGACACGATTTTCGCCCTCGCGAGCGGCAGCGGTCGTGGGGCGATCGCGGTAATGCGGATGTCGGGCGCGGCGAGTGGGGCGATGCTGGCACGCCTTGCCGGCGGGCTGCCCAAGCCGCGGATGGCCAGCCTGCGGCGCCTGCGCGATCCTGGCAGTGGTGCGACACTCGACCATGCCCTGGTGCTGTGGTTTCCGGGCCCATCCTCCTACACCGGCGAGAACGCGGCCGAGCTGCATCTTCATGGCGGTGTCGCAGTGGTCGCGGCAGTAGGCGCCGCGCTTGTGACCTTGGGCGCCCGTCCTGCCGAGCCCGGCGAGTTCACCCGCCGCGCCTTCCTCAACGGCCGCATGGATCTGACGGCCGCCGAGGGCATTGCCGACCTCATTGCGGCCGAGACCGAGGCGCAGCGGCGCCAGGCCCTGCGCCAGGCCGACGGCGCCCTGGCCCGGCTGGCCGATGGCTGGGCGCGGCAATTGACCCGCCTGCTGGCCCATCAGGAAGCAGCGATCGAATTCGCCGATGACGACCTGCCGAGCGACCTCGGCGAGCGTGCCCGCGCCGGCGCCGGGGTATTGCGCGCGTCGATCGAGCAGCATTTGGCAGATGGCGGGCAGGGGGAGCGCCTTCGGGAGGGGTTGGTGGTGGCCATCCTGGGTGCGCCGAATGCGGGCAAATCCTCCCTGCTGAATGCCCTGGCGGGGCGCGAGGCGGCGATCGTTTCAGCGCGAGCGGGCACAACTCGCGATGTGGTCGAGGTGCGCCTGATCCTGGACGGGGTGCCTGTCACGCTGGCGGACACCGCCGGCCTGCGCGAAACGCAGGACGACATCGAGCAGGAGGGGATGCGCCGCGCACGCCGCCGCGCGGAGGAGGCCGACCTTGTCCTGGCCGTATTCGCGGCGGACGTGCCAATGGATGCCCCGACCCTCGCCTGGGTGCGGCCCGGGAGCGTGGTGGTGGCGAACAAGATCGATCTGGCGGACCCGGCCGAACTGATCGGTGGGCGGGTGCCGCTGGCCACCTCCGCGCGCACTGGCTCAGGGCTGGAGCAACTGCGCGCTTGTCTTGCAGAACATGCACAGCGCCTGGCGGGCACCGGAGACGCAGCGGTGCTGACCCGCCCGCGCCACCGCGCCGCCCTGGCCGAGACGGCGCATTGGCTGCGCGAGGCGCAGGCCGCCACGTTGCCGGAATTGGTATCGGAGTCCCTTCGTGCCGCCACGCGTGCGCTTGGCCGCCTGACGGGTCGTGTCGGTGTCGAGGACCTGCTGGATATTGTTTTTCGCGACTTCTGCATCGGCAAGTGACCGGATGCCACCTCCCGCTCCGGGGCGCTTGGGCGTATATCGCGCTGCCATGAGCAATGACCTGACCTTCGATGTGGTGGTGGTCGGCGGGGGACATGCGGGCTGCGAGGCCGCAGCCTCTGCGGCGCGCACCGGTGCGCGCACGTTGCTGTTGACCCAGAAGCTCGAGACGATCGGCGAGATGTCCTGCAACCCGGCCATTGGCGGCGTGGGCAAGGGGCATCTGGTGCGGGAGGTGGATGCGCTGGACGGCATCATGGCCCGCGCGGCCGATGCCGCGGCGATTCATGTGAAGATGCTGAACCGCTCCAAGGGCCCGGCAGTGCGGGGGCCGCGCGCGCAGGCGGACCGGCGGCTGTATCGCGAGGCCGTGCGGTCATTGCTCGACAGGCAGGAGGGGCTGACTCTGCTGGCCGGCACGGCCGAGGGTGTCGAGATCGCCCCCGATGGCGGGATCGGTGCGGTGCTGACAGGCGATGGCCAGCGCATTCGCTGCGGGGCGCTGGTGGTCACGACCGGCACCTTCCTGCGCGGCGAGATTCACATCGGCACGCAGCGCACGCCCGCCGGGCGCGTGGGCGATGCGCCGTCCGTCGGCCTGGCACTGGCCTTCGAGAGGCTGGGGCTCCCGCTTGCCCGGCTGAAGACCGGCACGCCGCCCCGGTTGGATGGGCGGACCATCGACTGGGGCGCGGTGGAAGCCCAGCCCGGCGACGACCCACCCGAACCCCTGTCCTGGCTGACGGACCGCATCACCAACCGGCAGGTGGCCTGCGGCGTCACCGCGACCACCGCAGCGACGCACGACCTGATCCGTGCAAATCTTGAACACAGCGCTGTCTATGGTGGTCATATCCAGGGCGTGGGTCCGCGTTACTGCCCCTCGATCGAGGACAAGGTCGTACGCTTCGCCGAGCGTGACCGGCACCAGGTCTTCCTTGAGCCGGAGGGGCTCGATGACGACACGGTCTATCCCAATGGCATCTCGACCAGCCTTTCCGTCGATGTGCAGGCGGCGATGATCGCCACGATCCCGGGGCTGGCGCGGGCCCGCATCCTGCGGCCGGGCTATGCCATCGAGTACGATCATGTCGATCCGCGTGCGCTGACGCCGGCTCTCGAGGTTCGATCAGTGCCCCGGCTGTTCCTGGCCGGGCAGATCAACGGCACCACCGGATACGAGGAAGCCGCCGCGCAGGGCCTGATGGCGGGGCTGAATGCCGCGCGCCGCGCCGGCGGCGTGGTGCCGGACCGCATGCTCTCTCGCGCCGAGGCCTATACCGGTGTCTTGGTAGACGACCTGGTTCTGCAGGGCGTGAGCGAACCCTACCGGATGCTGACCGCGCGGGCGGAGCACCGGCTGTCCCTGCGCGCCGACAATGCCGGGCTACGGCTGACCGAAACGGGCATCGCATGGGGGTGTGTCGGGCCCGAGCGCGCCGCACGCCATCGGGCCTTCGCCGCAGAACTGGATGCGGCGCAGGCCCGCGCCCGTGCGGAAGGTGCGACACCCGCCGCACTTGCCAGCGCAGGCATCGCGGTCAACCAGGATGGCAAGCGCCGGTCGGTTCTCGAAGTGCTGGCGCTGCCGGCTGCCGAACCCGCGCGGGTCGAGGGCGCCTTCCCTTGGCTGAAGGGGCTCTCCCCGGCGTTGCGCACTCAGCTGGAGGCGGAGGCGCTCTACGCCCCGTATCTGCGCCGGCAGGAAGCCGAGTTGCGACTGTTGGAGCGGGAAGAGCGCACACGGATCCCCGACACGCTCGACTTCGCGGCGGTGCCGGGGCTTTCGGCCGAAATGCGCCAGCGCCTGGGTGACGCGCGCCCGGCGACACTCGGTTCCGCGGGACGGGTGCCGGGCGTCACGCCAGCTGCCATGGCCGCCCTGGCGGTCGCCCTGCGGCGCGCCGAGGCATGTTCCACGTGAAACATCCCCTTCCGGCCGTGCCGCCGGATGCTGCCCGCGACGCTCGCCTCATCGCCTATCGCGACCTTCTGCTGCGTTGGAACGCCACCATCAACCTGGTTGCAGGCAAGGACAGCGCGGAATTGGACCGGCGGCATATCGCCGACAGCCTGCAACTGCATGGCCTGCTGCCAGCCGAAGGGCCGGTCGCAGACCTCGGCTCCGGGGCTGGGCTGCCGGGCCTGGTGCTGGCGGCTGCCTCGCCCGAGCGCCCGGTCCATCTGGTGGAGGCGGACCGACGCAAGGCTGCCTTCCTGGTCGAAGCGGCCGGCATGATGAGGCTGCCGCTCGTCAAGATTCACGCGGTGCGAATCGAGCAGGCCGCTCTGCCGCCGCTCACTGCCGTCACTGCGCGCGCTCTGGCGCCACTGTCCGCATTGCTGGGCCTGGCGGCGCGATTCCTCGCTCCCGGCGGCATCGCCGTGTTTCCCAAGGGCCGTGGTGCCGAGCAGGAGTTGACGGATGCCGCGACGGACTGGCACTTCAATATTGAGCGGTTCGACAGCCGCACGGACGCCGAGGCCACCATCCTTCGCCTGAGTGAGATCCGCCGTGCCCGCGACTGACCGCGCGCCCCTTCGCATCATTGCTCTAGCCAACCAGAAGGGCGGCGTGGGCAAGACGACGACCGCGATCAACCTCGGCACCGCGCTGGCCGCGAAGCGCCGCGTCCTGCTGATCGACATGGACCCGCAGGGCAATGCCTCCACCGGCCTCGGAATTCCCCGTCACGAACGCGGCGCAGGCACCTACGCACTTCTGACCGGCGAGAAGCCACTTTCCGAACTGCTGCGCCCGACCCGCATCCCGAATCTGTCGTTGTTGCCGGCGGACCCGGAACTTGCCGGTGCGGAGATCGAACTGGTCGGTCTCGATCACCGCGAGCGCCGCCTGCGCGATGCGCTCGAAGCCCAGGCGGATGCGCTTGCGGGCACCGAGATCATCCTGATCGACTGCCCGCCTTCCCTCGGCCTGCTCACGCTCAATGCGCTGGTGGCCGCCCAATCGGTCCTGGTGCCGCTGCAGACCGAGTTCTTCGCCCTCGAAGGCGTCTCGCAGATCACCCGTACCATCGAGCGTGTGAAGCGGGTTCTCAACCCCGCGATCGAACTCGAGGGCATCGTGCTCACCATGTTCGACCGGCGGAACAACCTCTCGGAGCAGGTCGCCGCCGATGTGCGCGCCTTCTTCGGCACCAAGGTCTTCACGACCGTGATCCCGCGAAACGTCCGCATCTCCGAAGCCCCCTCGCACGGCTTGCCGGTGCTGCTGTACGACCATCGCTCGGCCGGCGCGCAGGCCTATGTGGAACTCGCCGCCGAGTTGCTGCGCCGCGAGCGCAAGGCCAGGAAGACCGCCGCATGAAGAAGCCCGCGCGCCTTGGCATGGGTCTGTCCGCCCTGATGGGCGATGGCCAGGCGTCGGGACGCGCCGCCGCCCCCACTCCGCGATCCGTGCCGGTCGAGGCGCTGGAACCCGGCCCCTTCCAGGCGCGCTCCACGCCCGATCCTGCGGCGCTGGCCGAACTTGCGGCCTCCATCCAGGAACATGGCATCCTCCAGCCTATCCTGGTGCGCCCGAAGCCAGGCAGCCGGGACCGCTATGAGATCCTGGGCGGCGAGCGGCGCTGGCGGGCCGCGCAGCAGGCCAGGCTGCACGAGGTGCCGGTCGTGGTGCGCGACCTCGACGACCGCGCCGCCATGGCCGCGGGCCTGGTTGAGAACCTCCAGCGCGAGGACCTCAACGCGTTGGAGGAGGCCGAAGGCTATGCCCGCCTGACCGGGGATTTCGGCCTCAAGCAGGAAGGCCTGGCGCAGGCGGTCGGCAAGTCGCGCAGCCATGTCGCGAATACGCTGCGGCTGCTGAACCTGCCGCAGCGTGTCCGGGACCTGCTGCGGGCCGGAACGCTCTCTGCCGGCCATGCGCGGGCCCTGCTGGGGGCGCAGGATCCGGAGCGCCTGGCGGGGCTGGTGGTGGTGCGCGGGCTGTCGGTGCGTCAGACGGAGGCGCTGGCCGCCGCCGCGCCACGCGACCCGGCAACGCGCCGCGCGGCGCGCCAGGATGCCGACACTGCCGCGCTCGAAAGGCGCCTGACGGAAAGGCTCGGCCTGAAGGTTGCAATCAAATCGGCAGGCAAGGGCGGACAGGTCAGCATCGCCTATCGCGACCTCGACCAACTCGAAGGGGTGCTGCGGCTGCTCGATCCGGAGATGTAGCCATCCTCATCCCCGCTTCGCCCGCACCGCCTCGCGCGCCAGCCCCATCACCGCCGCCCGCGCCACCGCCGTATCCGGCATGCCTGTCGTCTTGGTGGCCCGCTCCGCGTCCAGCAGTGCCGCGCCGGCCGCCGCCAGCATTTCAGGTCGCCACAGTCGTAGCGCGCGTTCAATCGCCGGGCGGGACTTGAAAAACACCGGCGGGCGCATCCCCTCAACCGCCTCGCGCGCCGAGGCGCCCCGCGCCACCGCCGCCGCGCCGGCCTCCAGCCGCTGTACATGCCGCAACGCGCCGCGCACCACCTGCACCGCGTGCGCGCCTTCGGCGAAGGCGGCGTCCAGCGCCCGGTCGGCGCGCGCCGCGTCGCCCTCGGTCGCGGCCAGCAGGGCGGCATCGAGGTCGAGCGCCGACCCCTCCGACAGGGACGCCACCGCATCCTCCTCGCTCACGCGCCCGCCGGCGCCGACATAAAGCGCCAGCTTCTCGCATTCGCGGCGCATGACCAGGCGATCTTCGCCCAGGCGCTGCGCCAGCCAGGACACGGCGGCGGGCTCCGCGGTCACGCCGAAGCCCTTCAACAGCGCTGCGATGGAGCCTTCCAGCGCCGCGCCCGTCTCGGCGTAGCAGGCGATCACCGCGGCTTCCGGCCCGGCCTTCTCCAGCGCCGCGCGCAGGCCCTTGCGACCATCCAGCCCGCCGGCTTCCAGCAGCACGATACCCGGCCCGGTGCCGCCCAGCACGGCCTTGGCCGCCGGGGCCAGCCCGTCGGTCGCCTCCCGTACGCGGACCAGGCGGCGCCCGCCGGTCAGGGCGGGGGTGGCGGCTTCGGCGGCCAGCAGGCCGGGGTCCTTGGCGGCGGCTTCCCGTGCAATGTCCACAAGGCTGAAGGGGTCTTGGCCTGCGACAGCCCGTGCCAGGGCATCGGCACGTTCCCGGACCAGCCCGCCATCCTCGCCGAACACCAGCACGACACGCACGGCGCCCGGATCGGTGAGGAAGGCGGGGATGCGCCGCGCATCCAGTTTCGCCATAGGTTCAGCCGGCCGTGGGCGGCCCGGCCTCGAAGCGGACCGTGAGCCTTCGCACGATGTCCTCGGCGAGCTGATCGATCAGCCGAATCTCGGCCGCATCGCGCGCCGCATCGGCGGCAAAGAACTGGTTCTCCGGGATGTTGTAGGCGTCGAATGCGCGCGCCCGGCCATTGGCCACGAGCCGCGGCGCGGCTCCACCGTCAAACAGGAACCATTCGGCCGTGGCCGTGATACGCACGCGACTTGGTGTGCCGTCGCGCGCGAAGCCCTGCAGTTCCGAGCCATAGGCCAAGCCGACGCGCAGGTCGTAGCGCGTGGTGGTGGTGCCTGAGGCACCCACCAGTTCCTCGAGCCGCCGGCGCAGCAACTGGCCATTCCGCTCGCTGATGAGGCCAACCCGCACGGCGCTCAGCCCCGGAGAGGCCGCCGTGCTGGCCGGGCGCTCGCCATAGAGAGGGCGGAAGCCGCAGCCGCCCAGCACGAGGGCGGGAAGTGCCAGCAGGCGGCGGCGGGGCAGCCTGGCCCGGGTGCCCCTAGACGACAAGGTTCACCACTCGGCCAGGCACATGGATGCGTTTGCGGATCGGCTTGCCGCCCAGCGCGCGCTGCACGTTCTCCTCGGCTTCGGCGGCGGCGAAGATCGTCTCCTCGGGCGCGCCGACCGGCACCTCGATCGTCGCGCGCAGCTTGCCCAGCACCTGCACGGCCAGCGTCAACGTCTCCGCCACCAGCAGCGCCGGGTCGGGGTCCGGCCAGGGCAGTTCGGCGACCAGCGCGGCATTGCCGGGGCGCAGCAGGGACCAGGCTTCCTCGGCGAGGTGCGGCATCATGGGCGCGGCGAGGCGAGCGAGCATTTCCAGCGCCTCCCGCTGAGCGGCCGCGATGGCCGGCGTGCCCGGCGCAGCGCGCGCGGCCTCGATCGCATTGGCGAATTCGTAGAGCCTGGCGACGGCGACGTTGAAGGCGAAGGTCTCCAGCGCCTCGGTCACGGTCTTGATGGCGCGATGCGTGGCGCGGCGCAGGCCCTTCGCGGTGCCGTCCGCGCCGGCCTCGGCCAGCAGCGCGGGGGTGGCGGCGGCGTCGGCAAGCCCGCCGCGCATCTCGTCCACCAGGCGGAACACGCGCTGGGTGAAGCGGTAGGCGCCCGCCACACCCGCCTCGGTCCATTCCATGTCACGCTCGGGCGGATTGTCGGACAGGATGAACCAACGCGCGGTGTCCGCCCCGTAGCGTGCGATGATCGCGCCCGGATCCACCGTGTTGCGCTTGGACTTCGACATCGCCTCGACCCGGCCGATGGTGACCGGCGTATTGGCGCCCTTCAGCGTGGCGGTGCGGGTGCCGTCGGCGGCTGTGGCGAACTCCACCTCCTCCGGATAAAGCCAGCTGCCATCGGCGGATTTGTAGGATTCGTGCTGCACCATGCCCTGGGTGAAAAGCCCGGCGAAGGGCTCCGCGACCGACAGGTGGCCTGTCGCCTGCATCGCGCGGGAGAAGAAGCGCGAATAGAGCAGGTGCAGGATCGCGTGCTCGATGCCGCCGATATACTGGTCCACCGGCAGCCAGGCATCGACCGCGGCGCGCGTGACCGGCTCCTGCGCGCGCGGTGAGCAGAAGCGCGCGAAGTACCAGGAGGAATCGACGAAGGTGTCGCAGGTGTCGGTCTCGCGCCGCGCCGGCTTGGCACAGCGCGGGCAGGCGACATGCTTCCAGGTCGGGTGGTGGTCGAGCGGATTGCCGGGCTTCGCGAAATCCACATCCTCGGGCAGCAGCACCGGCAGGCCGGTCGTCCGGCACCGGCTGCACGCCGCAATCGTCGCAATGGATGAACGGGATCGGGCAGCCCCAGTAGCGCTGGCGCGACACACCCCAGTCGCGCAGGCGCCAGTTCACCACGCCGGTGCCCACGCCCTGTGCCTCCAGCCGCGTCGATCGCCGCGCGCTTGGCGGCGCGCACGTCGAGCCCGTCGAGGAAGCCGGAATTGAACGCCGTGCCGTCATCGGTGAAGGCCTCGGTGCCGACGTCGAAAGTCGCGGAGTCCGCGCCGGGCGGCAGCACGACAGGCACCACGGACAGGCCGTACTTGCGCGCGAAATCAAGGTCGCGCTGGTCATGCGCCGGGGCAGCCGAAGATCGCGCCGGTGCCGTATTCCATCAGCACGAAATTCGCGATCCAGACCGGGTAGGTCACGCCCTCGATGAAGGGGTGCGCCACGCGGAAACCGGTGTCGTGGCCACGCTTCTCGGCCTGTTCGATCACTGCTTCGGAGGTGCCCATGCTGCGGCACTCGGCGATGAAGGCGGCGGCCTTCGGGTCGCGCGCGGCGGCGGCCGTGGCGAGCGGGTGTTCGGCGGCGACCGCGATGAAGGACATGCCGAACAGCGTGTCCGGCCGCGTGGTGAACACCTCGACTTCGTCGATGCCATCGACGGGCGCTGGCGCGACGGCACCCTTTCCGCCCGGCTGGCGCGGTGCCTCCTGCGCCAGGCGGAAGCGCACCCGCGCACCCTCGCTGCGGCCGATCCAGTTGGACTGCATCAGCTTCACGCGCTCGGGCCAGCGGTCGAGCGTGTTCAGCGAGTCCAGCAGGTCCGGTGCGAATTTCGTGATGGCGAAGAACCACTGGCTGAGCTGCTTCTTCTCCACCAGCGCGCCGGAGCGCCAGCCCCGGCCGTCGATCACCTGTTCGTTGGCCAGCACGGTGCCGTCCACCGGGTCCCAGTTCACCCAGGATTCGCGGCGCTCGACCAGCCCGGCCTTGAAGAAATCGAGGAACAGTTTCTGCTGCTGGCCATAGTATTCAGGGTCGCAGGTGGCGAATTCGCGCGCCCATTCCAGTGAAAGCCCCATGCGCTTGAGTTCTTCGCGCATGTTCGCGATGTTGGCGTAGGTCCAGGCGGCGGGGTGGATGCCGCGTTCGCGCGCGGCGTTCTCGGCCGGCAGGCCGAAGGCGTCCCAGCCCATGGGGTGCATCACCAGGTGCCCGCGGGCGCGCTTGTAGCGCGCAACCACGTCGCCCAGCGTATAGTTGCGCACATGGCCCATGTGGATCTTGCCGGAGGGGTAGGGGAACATCTCCAGCACGTAGTATTTGCGCGCATCGGGTGGCGGTACGTCCGGCACGGCGAAACAGCCGCGCGCCTCCCATGCCTGTTGCCAGCGCGGTTCGGCAGCGCGGAAATCGTAGCGCGGCGCGCTACGGTCCTGGGGAGGGGTGATGTCGTTCATCTCGCGCGCGAGTCTCGTGCCTGCGGTGCCGAAAGGGGTGTGAATGCATAAGCGCTGGCGCGTCGGATTCCTAGGTCTTGCGCTGCTGGCCGCCGCCCCGGCGCGGGCGCAGAACCCCGACACGGATTTCACGGCGTACCGGTCGCTGTTCTCGCTCGGCAGCCTGGGTGGTGCGCGCGGCGGTTCCACCGTGCTGGGCTTCACGCTGCATTATCGTGGCGCCATGCCGCATGCCGCCTTCGCCTTGGCGCAGGATGCGCAGGGGCGGGCGACCTGGCGATTCGTCTCGGGGCAGCCGGATGCGCAGGCCGCGCGCGCCGCGGTGCTGGGCGCCTGCGCGCGGGACGCCGCGCGGATTTTCGCGCCGGGCACGCCCTGCCGCCTGGTGGCGCTGGATGGCGCCATCGAAGGCCGCGAGGGGCCCGGCTTCACGCCGGTGGATGCAAGGATCGGCCCGTTCCGCGCCGCGCCGCTGATGTTCCGCCACGGCCCGGCCGCCGCGCAGGGCGTGGTGGTGTGGTCGCACGGATACGCCGGCCCGGCCGCCGACCAGCGGGCGCGGCCCGCGCCGGGGGTGATGGCCATGCTCAACGATGCCGGATGGGATGTGCTGCGCTTCGACCGCGACCCGGCGGAGGACCATCTGGCGGCGGCGCTGACCACGCTGGTGCGCGCCCTGCCGCTGCTGCGCGGGGAAGGCTACCGGCGCATCGTGCTGGCCGGGCAGTCGCGCGGGGGGTGGCAATCGGTGATGGCGGCGGCGGAGCAGCCCGGCCTCGTGCACGCGGCCCTGGCCTTCGCCCCGGCGGCGCATGGCGAGGCCGAGCGCCCGAACAACCTGCCCGCCGCGCTGGAGGATTTCCGCCGCCTGCTGGCCGGCCTGCCAGCCGATGGCCCGCGCCTGGGCGTGGCACTGTTCGAGGGCGACCCCTACGACCCGGACCCGGCGGCGCGCGCCGCGCTGGTGGCCGAGGCCGCTTCTGCCCGCAGTGCCGCGACCCTGGCGCTGTTCCCGCCGGCGCCGCCGCGCGGCCATGCCGGGGTGAACGACTGGCGCTTCACGCGCCTGCAGGGCCCCTGCCTGCTGACGCTGGTGCAGGCGCCGGATGCGGCGGTGGCGCGGGGCGTACGGCGCGCACCCTGCGGCGGTGGATGAGGCCCGTTCAGGCGGGCGTGTCGCCGCGCGGATGGCGGCCGCTGGGGGTGCCTCAGCGCGCCGCGGAGGACTGGCTGCGCAATTCGCGCGCGCGGGCCAGCACGCGGTCTTCCAGTTCGGAGCCGGTGGCCGGGGCCACCAGCGCATCCGCCCAGTTCTGACCCTGCCGCACCTGGCGGAAGATCGAGATACGCACGCCATCCGAGCGCAGCTGGCGGCCCATCACGTAGGCGGTGGCCTTGAAGCGCTCGGCGCCCGCGCCCGGCGGTGAGAACCAGTCGGTGATGATGACGCCGCCGAAGGGGTCGGCCGAGGCCAGCGGCA
Source organism: uncultured Alphaproteobacteria bacterium (assembly GCA_963716705.1). GTDB lineage: Bacteria > Pseudomonadota > Alphaproteobacteria > Acetobacterales > Acetobacteraceae > Neoroseomonas. The sequence goes on along the minus strand of CAVQTW010000021.1, from coordinate 204,486 downwards.
TGAAGGACAGCGTGTCCAGCGTGGCGCGCCACAGGAAGGCGTTCACGCCGAGGCCGGCGCCGCCGCCGTTGGAGGAATCCTCCCGCGGGGTGCGGGATGTGCCGAACAGCACCACGCCGTCATCCTGGCCGGTGAGGCGCCCGGCGACGCGCGAGCGGCCGCTGCCAGAGTTGTACTCGTCCCGCCCGACATCGCGGATGCTGGAGGAATTGCAGGCTCCCAGCACGCCGACCGCGCCGAGGGCGCAGGCGATGGTCAGGAGGCGGCGAAGGGTCGCGGGGGGTGCGGCGCGTGTCATGGCCCCGCCTTGTAGCCCCTGAATGGGGTCGCTGAAAAGACAAAGGGCGGCAGGGTTTCCCCCGCCGCCCCCTGAAGGTAGGTCCGAGGCCGATCAGAAGGCCATGCGGATGCCGGCGACCCCGATGTTGATGGTGCGGGTGTTGCTGCCGTTGAAGGTGGCGAGCGTGGTGCCCGAGCCGCCATACAGGCCGTTCGACGGGCCGCCGGAGGTCGGGATGTTCTCGTCGTTGATGCCGTTGTAGGCGATGAACAGGCCCAGGCCCGGTGCCAGGTTGTACAGCACGCCGACGCCCCACACGGTGTGGGTACGGTCGTCGAGCGAACGGACGCTGGTCACGACCTGGTTGGCAGCGCGGGTGACCGCGACGCCGTTGTCCTGGAAGCCCTGCCCGAAGACACCGCCGAACACCAGCGCGCCCATCGTGTAGGTGGCGCCAACCAGGTAATGGCTGGCTGTCGTCGAGGCCCGGCGCCATGGTCGTGCGGCCGACCGAGGAACCATTGTACTGGCCGAAGGAGTATTCCGCGCCGAACGAGAAGCCGTAGGCCTGGATGGCGGCGCCGAAGAAGTAGGCGTTGATCGACTGGTTCTGCGGAACGTCCAGCACACCGGTGGCGCTCAGCTTCTCCGGGTTGGCCCACATGCCGCCGGCGCTTGCCGAGACGCCGACCGGGCCGAAAGTGCCGCGATAGCGGACGCCAAGCGACAGTTCATTCTCGATCGTGGTGCGGTCACGCTGCGCCACGCCGTTGGACAGGTTGGTACGCTCACCCTCGCCTGCGTTCGGCGCATAGGAGAAGCCGAAGTCAAAGCCGGCGAACTGCGGTGACAGGTAGATCAGCTTCGTCGCGTCGTTGCCGTCGTTGATGCCCGAGGTGATGTAGGGCGAGGAGAACAGGCCGGTGTTGACGATGAACTCGTCCCACTCGGCGTCGCCACCCAGCGCGCCGGCGGCAGGCGCACGGACCTGCAGCTGGTTGGCCGCGCTGTCCGCCGCGCCGAACTGCAGCGTGCCGAGGTTCGGGAACTGCAGGAAGCCCCAGGCCTCGTCCATCGAGACGTTGGAGTTGTCACCGGCGGTGCCGGTGCCGTTGTCCATCTGGAACTCGAACTGCGCGCCGTAGGTCATGCCGTTGGAGGCACGGCCATCGACGAACACGTTGAGTTCGAGATCGTTGCGGAAGTCATAGCGCGAACGGGCGTTGCGGTTGTTCGCACCCTGTTGCGAGTTGCGGGTCCGGGCGTAGTCGTTGTCGTCCTGGACATACGCGCCGGTGAAGGCGAAGTAGCCGCCCAGGCGAATGGTCAGGCCGCCGGCGCCGGCGAGGCGCGGCGTCGGCGCCTGCGTCACCGGGGTCTGGGTCGCGCTGCCCGGCGCGATGGTGATGTCCGGCGCGGCGCGTTGGGGAATGCCCCCGGACTGCACCGCACCCTGGGCAAAGGCCCCGGTCGACAGCAGGGCGGCGCCGACAACCGCCGTGGTCCCCAGCAGAATCTTGCGCATTCTAGTCCTCCTCAAGGCCGGCTATCCGGCAGTTCCGTCGGCCCCCTTGCCCCCCCGGACAAGGACCTCAGCCGCTTTCCCCCGGATGGACGGAACAGCGGCTTCGTGGCCTGGGGCCGAATATGTCCCGGCCGTGCGGCGGCGGGCAACCGCGCATTCACCCCCGCCGCGACTTACCTGAGACACTGTGGCGAAGCAGCAACAGACTGTGGCGCGAACCCACCGATCGCGGCGATGCCGGCGGCCTGGCGCGGCACGCGCGCGGCGGTGCCCGCGCCGACCCCGCCAAGCGCGGCCACGCGTGCGAAGCCAAGCCGCCGCGCCGCGGCCAGCCAGCGCAACACGCCGAGCGGCCGCGCCCCGGGATGGCTCGCCGTGGCAAAGAGCGGCGAGAGAAACAGCAGGTCGGGCCGCAGGCGCCGCGCCCGCGCCGCGCCCGCCGCACCGCCATGCGCGGCCAGGGTCAGCAGCGCGCCAGGTGCCCCGGCCCGGCGGGCCAGCAGGAAAGGAAGCAGGTGCCGCGCCGCGCGACGTTCGGGCAGGTGCAGCCCGGCCCCGGCTGCGAGCGCCGCCCGACCGTCCCCGGCAACCAGCAGCGCGAGCCCGCGCCGGCGCGCCAGCGCCGCCAGGCCCGCCAGCGCGGCGGGTGCCGTGCCGCGTGCCACAACGCCCGCGCCGCGCGGCAGCCTGGACGCCACGGCGCGGGGGTCGGGCAGGCGCACCGGGTCCGATACGAGCCAGAGGGCCGGCAGGCGCCGGCCGCGGCGGCGGGGCGGATGGCAGCGACGGGCGGCGGCAGCCAGGCGCGTGGCGCTATCCACCGCGGCGAGCGGCCATGGCCGGTTCGCGCCCGGGCATGATGGCCGCCTGGCGATTCCGCCCGCGGGAAAAACGCACTAGCCTGCCCACCCCATGCCCCATGACCCCGACATCGCGGCCAACCTCGCCACCATTCGCGACAGGATCGCGCAGGCCTGCGCCCGCGCCAACCGCCGCGCGGAGGAGGTGACGCTGGTCGCCGTCTCCAAGACCCACCCGCAGGCGGCGGTGGTGGCGGCCCTTGCCGCCGGCCAGCAGGTGTTCGGCGAGAACCGGGTGCAGGAGGCGGCGGGCAAGTTCCCCGCGCTGCGCGCCGCGCATCCGGGCCTGCGGCTGCACATCATCGGCGGGTTGCAGACCAACAAGGCGCGCGAGGCGGTGGCCATCGCCGATGTGATCGAGAGCCTGGACCGCCCGAAGCTGGCGCAGGCCCTCGCACAGGCCATGGCGAAGGAGAACCGCCGCCCCGATTGCCTGGTGCAGGTGAACACCGGCGACGAGGCGCAGAAATCCGGCGTGGCGCGCGCCGAGGCCGATGCCTTCATCCGCGCCTGCCGCGAGGAACACGGGCTGCCCGTGGCCGGGCTGATGTGCATCCCACCCGCCGAGGACGACCCGCGCCCGCATTTCGCCCTGCTGGCCGGGATGGCGGCGCGGCATGGGCTCGGCGTGGTGTCGATGGGCATGAGCGGGGATTTCGAGGCGGCGATCGCCGAGGGGGCCACGCTGGTGCGGGTGGGCACGGCGATTTTCGGGAGCCGGCCGGTGGCGGAGTGAGGTTGGGGGAGGGGAACCTCCCCCAAGCCCCCACCCTTTTTCTGTCATTTGGTGCCGGGCCCGGGGGTCAGGCGTCGAAGGCCACCATGAAATGCGCGGGGAAGGGCGTGCCGGCGCCGTCGGGTGGCGCCAGGGCACGCAGGCCGGGGCGGCGCAGCACCGGCTTGAGCATCTGCGGGATCACGGCGCGGTTGATGTGGCCGCCGAAGCAGGCGTGCATGCCATAGCCCCACAGCATGTACTGCCCCCAGGGGCGGCCGGGCGCGAAGGCCTCGGGGTCGTCCAGGGCGAAGGGGTCGAACATCGCCGAGAGGTTCGCGGCCAGCACCATGGTCCCGGCCTTGATGCGCGCGGCGCGCCGGGTGCCGCGCGCGATGACGCAATCGACCGTCGCGCGGCGATAGATCACCGGGTTCATCGGCGAGAAGCGGAAGGCCTCGAAGATGATCTCGGCCAGGCGCGCATCATTATCGGCACGGGCGGCGGCCTGCGCCTGGGCCAGCATCTCCGGCCGGGCGAACAATTCCTGGAGCGCCAGCACCGCGGATTTCGACAGGGTGGGCACCAGGCCGATCAACAGGCCGATGAGGTTGTTGCGGATTCCCAGGTCGTCCATCCCCGGCACGCCGGCGGCCTGCAGGGCGAGGCAGCGGGCCAGCACATCGTCGCCGTCGCCGGGCGTGGCGTGGCGGGCGGCGATGGCGGCATCAAGGTACGCGCGGCACTCCGCCGCCGCCGCCAGCGCCGGGACGCTGACGCGCTCCTCGCCCTTGAGGTCCACGAACAGGTACCAGAACATGATCGTGGTCCAGTCGATCATCGCCGCCTCGCTCGGCCCCGGCGTGCCGAAATACCGGGCAACCAGGCGGGCGGGCACGCGGCGCGTGAGGGCCTCGGCGAGGTCGAATTCGGCCCCGGCGGCAGCGATGATGGCGGCGGATTCCTCGGCCACGATCGGGATCACGCGCTCGGTCACGTCCTCGCGGCGAACGGCCAGGCGCATCGCCGCGACATCGCGCGTGTAGGCCGCGCTGTCCTGCATGCCGAGGAAGAAGTTCTCGCCGCCGGTGATGGCGCGCATCTTGGGCTCGTACACCACGGCGAAATCGGCTTCGCGTTCCAGCACCTCGGTCACGTCGGCATGGCGGGTGACGATGGCGGTGCCGGTGTTCTCGTAGGCGGTGATGAGGCGCCGGCGGAGCACAAGGTTCGGCCAGAAGGCGCGCAGCGCGCCGAAGGCCAGGCGCTGCCCCGGCGTGCCGGCCAGCAGTTCCGCCAGCGTCCCGGCGCGCCAGGCGGGAATGCCCTGGCGCAGCAACTGCCACAGCGCGGCGAAGCCCGTGCCCCACAGGGCGAAGCGCAGCCGCAGCGCGCCGATCATGTCGGGTCCACGAGGCCGCTCGCGATCATGCGCAGGGCGGTCATGCTGGGGACGAAGAAGTAGTCACCGCCGCGCGTCTCGACGAATTGCGGCATGCCCGAGCAGAAGAAGGGCGGCTTGCCGGAGGCACCGTCCGAAGCGATGACGAATTTCGACTCCGCATCATGGTTGCCGATGATCGGGCAGGTGTCGTTGCCGCTGTTGAAGTCGAGCCCGTACTGCATCCATTGCTGCTGCACGAATTCGAACTGGCGGAACAGGTTGGCGCAGGCGGCGAGCATGACGATGCCGTGCTCGTCGGTGTCGTCGCCGTCCTCGCGTGCCGCGCCATAGGGCAGGCCGCGGCGCAGCATGCGGCGGCGGTTGTTCAGCACCGAGCCGCCGCGCTTGGCCGGGTCCTCGGCGTACAGGAAGGGGTCGAGCATGTCGCGCGTGTTGGAGCGGCGCAGGTGGGAGTTGAGCGGGCACTTCGTTCCCTGCCCGTCGTCGCGGAAAGTGAAGTCCACCAGCGCGCGGTCCAGCGCGGCGATGGTCGCCGTGTCGCCGCGGCGATGGCGGCGGCGCGCCGGGCGCGGACCGCCTGCCATTCGGCGTGGGTGGCGGCCTGGATCAGCGATACGCCGTCGCTCCAGCGGCCGGCCATCTTGGCCTTCAGCGTCTCGACCGCCTCGTGTTCGGGCATTTCCATCACCGCCGCGAAGGTTTTCGCCGTGGTGGCGATCCATGTGTCGAAGGCGTGCACGTTCTGGTGCAGCTTTCGATAGGCGAAGAAGGTGCCGTTGCGGCTGAAGTCGAGAGGCATGGCGCCGCCGGGAATCTCCTGCGATTCGTCGGGGTAGCCCAGCAGGAATTCGCCGGTGGCGAGCGGCGCCCAGCTCTGGTCGGGCAGCAGCTTGCCCTGGCCGATCACGGCGCGTGGCATGAGTTCGGCCGGCACCTGGCCGTCGAAGGTCGGATCGCCGATCGCATCGACGAAGCCGAAATGCTCCATCGGCGTGGGCTGCCACTGGCCATCCGCGGTCTGCGCCAGGCGCGCCGAGAGGTCCTGCCAGCGCGGATCGGCGCCGCGATGGCCGGACAGAACGCGCACGCCGCCTTCGCTGGCGTCGCACAGGGCGATGATCTCCCGTGTCATCACCTCCAGTTCCGGCACCGGCTGCCCGTCCGCGCCCATCTGCGCGTTGAGGGTGAGCAGGATGTGCACGCGTCCGCCCGATGTGTCGGATTGGAGCCAGACCTCGTCCCACATCTCGCTGATCGGGCGGGGGTGGTTGTCGCCCAGGATGTCGGCGCGCGCGGCCATGCCGTCGATGAATTCGTCGGGCATGCCGCGCAGCGTGCGGATGGGCACGCCGAGTGCCAGCAGGCCGTGGAAGGTGAAGGCGAAGTTCAGCGCCACCGCCGGGCGCTTCTGGTACACCGTGCCCGGCGGGTAGGGCTTGCGTGCGGAGGGCCAGCGCAGCGCCGTCGTGACCCGCCGGCGCAGCATGTCGAGCAGGGTGCGTCCCGCGCGGCCATCTGCGACATGCAGCAGCAGGAAGCGGCCCTTGGGGAAGCCGAGCCGGCCATAGGCCGACAGGATGTTGCCCTGGATGTCGGCGAGTTCGAGTTGAACGGACATGGCTGTTTCCTCGCCGTCTGGAGCAGATCCCGATCAGGTGGAATCACCGGAACGGGTGAAGATGCTCGTGAAAACAACATCCTGGAGCCGGTACCGTGAGCCAAGGCGAACGGAAACGGCTCTAGGAGCGCACGACGCCGCGCGGCTGCGTCGGCGCCGCGACCTCGGCCGGCCTGTGTTCCGCGAGGAATGCGCCGAAGGCGGCGTGCAGCGCATCCGGTGCCGCGCCCTGCTGCGCGATCGCGAAACGGGTGAAGTGCTGCTGCAGGTAGAGCGATTTCAGCACGCTCGGCAGGTCGGAGCGCGGCGCCGTCGGCAAGGGCTTGGCGCCTTCGCGTGAGATCTTCACGAAGGCGAGGCCCGCCGCCGCCGCGACCGCCAGCAGCCCGACGAGCGAGAGCCACAACCACCCGCCGCTGAGGACGATCGCCAGCACCAGGCCCAGCACCAGCGCCGCGGCACCGCCCGCCGCGCCGTAGATGAAGGGCTTGAGGTCGAGTGGCGTGAGCGAAAGCCCGCCGGCCCAGTAGTCGTTGAAGGGCATGGTGGTCTCGACCTCGCAGGCGCGGATCAGTTTCGCGAAGCCGTCCGGGCCATCCACCCGGTCATAGCCGTGGCAATGCTGCAGGATCTCGCGCCATTCCGGCTCCATCACGCCGAACAGATTTCTGAGATAGGCATCGATGGTGGCGGCATCGCCATCCGCCGCGTCGAAATCGGTGACATAGGCGAGCCAGGCGCCCTCGAGCCGATCCACCGGGTCGAACTGGGAGGGGGGCGGGCCGACCAGCGCCACCTTGATCGGGTCGCGCTGGCCGCGGCCGTTGAAAGCGACCTCGTCCACCACGAACAGCCGCGCGAAATGGGTGCGCGGGTCGCGCGCGAAGGGGCTGTTCAGGCCGCTCGCCTCGGTCGCGGGGCTCTGCTGCGCCGTGGGCAGCGCCGCGAGCACTTCGCGTAGCGCATGCAGGTGGGAGGTGACGCCGTGCGCCGAGCGCGGGTCCTCCACCGCATCGGTGCGGACCGGGATCAGGACGGTCAGGAAGTAGTGGCCACCATCGAAGCTCGGCATGGGCGCCCCTTCACGTTGGCGGAGACCGCATCAAGGCACAGCGGTTCAGATCGGCATTGCGGGTGTCGTTGCTCGCCACCGGCGCATGGCCGGCCGAGGGCAGGTCGTTCTGCACGGCAACCAGTGTCTCGCGGTAGGCCTGCGCGAAGGCCTGCGGGTCGAGCGCTGCGTGACGGCGGGCGAGCGCCTCGATCGCTTCCCAGCTGCGCAGCGCGGCCTTGATGTCGCGCTGCGCAGCACCTGGCGTGGCGTTGTAGTAGTAGTCCGTATCGACCTGGTTTGCGCGGATGTAGGCCTTGAACGGCGAGATCGGGATCGACCCCGGATACTTCGTGCTGGAATACCAGAACAGGTCGAGCCCGTTCGGGATGCCGTCCGAGAAGGCGTCGATGTACTGGTCCCAGGTGCCGTTGAAGTTGCTCACGAACAGCATGTAGTCGTGGCGCAGCCTGGGTCGCGGCTGCCCGAGGTCCGGCCACTGCTTGCGCTTGATCATCACCCAGCGGGCGAAGTGGATGATCGACAGGCCCAACAGCCCGCCGAGTTGCTGCGGCTGGGTGCGCGCCACCATGAACAACAGGCGGTTGATCCAGGTCTTCCACGGCGGCATCGGGGTGAGGACGTTCATCCCGTAGGCCTTGCCGGCGACATTGGACATGCGGGTCTCCTCGCTCCAATGCGGGCATTCACGCCCCTCGATGCAACGCTAGCGCGCATGTTCCGGTACGGGAAGGACGAATGCGTGCAGCGGTTCGGCCCGTGTGGCCTGCATCACAGGCCGGCCGGCGGCGCGCCGTGCTTTTCATCCCGCGCGAAACCGCACTAGCCTTCGCCGCAGGGAGAAACGCGATGCAGTTGAGCGAGCAGGAACGCCGCATGCTGGACGGCGCCGAGGGCGAAGGCGTGCGCCGCGCCATCGCCTACCAGGTCGAGGTCGGGCGTTTCTTCGGCGCCGAGCGCTTCGTGCCCGTGAGCAACGCGCACATGATGGGCGACATCGAGGTGCTGGGCGATGCGGGCCTGGCCTTCCTGCGCGAGGCCGAGGCGGCCGGTGCGAAGGCGCGCATCCCGCATCACCACCAATGCGCGCTGCATCGACTTCGCCTGGGCCGAGCGGCTCGGCCAGGATGCCGGCGAATGCGCCAAGGAACGCCAGGTGATCGCAGCCCTGCAGGGCATGGGCGTGATCACCACGGACACCTGCATCAACTACCAGACGCTGTACCAGCCGCAACCGGTCCGAGCACGTGGCCTGGGGCGATACCGGCACGGTGATCTACGCCAACAGCCTGTTCGGCGCGCGCTCGAACTTCGAGAGCGGGCCGGCGGCGCTGGCGGCGGCGATCACCGGGCGCACGCCGGAATACGGCTTCCACCTGGACGAGCACCGGCGCGGCTGCTTCGTGGTGGACCTCTCCGGTGCCGCGCTCGACGACCTCGCGGACTGGGGCGCGGTCGGCAAGATCGTGGGCGAGCGGCACCAGAACTATTACGCGGTGCCGGTGTTCACCGGCTTCCGCCGCGCGCCGCTGGCCGATGAGATGAAGCAGCTCGGCTGTGCGCTCGCCTCCTACGGCTCGATGGGCATGTACCACTTCGTCGGCGTGACGCCCGAGGCGCCAAGCCTGGAGGCGGCGCTCGGCGGCAATACGCCATGGGAGACGATCACCGTGGACGATGCGGCGATCGAGGCGGTGTATCGCGGCTATCGGCCTGGGCGACGGGGATTGCTCGCTGATCGTCTTCTCCGGGCCGCAGCTCTCGCTGTTCGAATTGAAGAACCTGGCGGCGCTGTTCGAGGGGCGGCGCGTGCAGCGCGGCACGTCGGTGTTCGTGACCAGCAGCAACGGCGTGATCAGCGCCGCGCGCGCGCTGGGCTACATGAAGCCGCTCGAGGATGCCGGCGTCGCGGTGCTGGAGGGCGTGTGCTTCTACATCCTGCAGGCGCTGTCGCCGATGAGGGAGCGCAACAACTGGCGCAACATGATCAGCAACTCCGCCAAGATCGTGAACATCATCGGCGCGCACCGCTTCCGCACCATCCTGCGCCGCACCGCCGATTGCGTGGAGATCGCCTGCACCGGGAGGCTGACGTGAGCGACATCCTGCACACCATCCGCGTGGAGCGCGCCTTCGGCCCGGTGGTGGAGGGCGAGGCGGTGGTCTCCGAGGAAGGCTTCTCCCCGCGCTACGACCTCGACCGCTGGACCGGCATGATCACCAAGCCCGGGCACCGGCTGGAAGGCACCTCGATCGTCGGGAAAGTCTGCTTCTTCCCCACCGCGAAGGGCGGCATCGCCGCGGGCTGGGCGTTCTACGACATCAAGGCGAAGGGGATATCGCCGCTCGCCTATGTGTTCGGCGTGACCAACCCGGTGATGGTCCAGGGCGCGGTGCTGGCCGGCGTGCCGATCACCGAGGGCTGGTCCGAACATCCGCGGGATGTGATCCGCACCGGAGACCGCGTGCGGGTGGACCCGGGGCGGCGGGTGATCGAACTGCTGGCACGCGGGCCTTGACGCCCCGGGGCGGGCGCGGGATCACGCCGCACCGCCTTTCCCTTAGCAGGCCCCGCCCATGACCCGCGTGTTTTCCGGCATCCAGCCCTCGGGCGTGCCCACCCTCGGCAACTACCTCGGCGCCATCCGCAACTGGGTGCCGCTGCAGGACCGGCACGAGGCGATCTATTGCGTGGTGGACCTGCACGCCATCACCGTGTGGCAGGACCCCGCGGAACTGACGCCGCCAGACGCGGGAGATGGCGGCCGCGCTGATTGCCTGCGGCCTCGACCCCAAGCGGTGCATCCTGTTCGTGCAGAGCCATGTGCGCGCGCATGCCGAACTGGCCTGGATCTTCAACTGCGTGGCGCGGCTGGGTTGGCTGAACCGCATGACGCAGTTCAAGGACAAGGCCGGCAAGGACCGCGAGGCGGCGAGCGCCGGGCTGTATGTCTATCCGAACCTGATGGCCGCCGACATCCTGACCTACCACGCGACCAAGGTGCCGGTGGGCGACGACCAGAAGCAGCACCTGGAACTGGCCAACGACATCGCGCAGAAGTTCAACCACGATTATGGCGTGGCGTTCTTCCCCAACATCGAGCCGCTGATCCAGGGCGTGGCCGCGCGCGTGATGTCGCTGCGCGACGGCACGAAGAAGATGTCGAAATCCGATGCCTCGGACCAGTCCCGCATCAACCTCACCGACGATGCCGACACCATCGCCTTGAAGGTGCGTCGTGCGAAGACCGATGCCGAGCCGCTGCCCGACCACATGGCGGGCCTCGAAGGCCGGCCGGAGGCGCGCAACCTGGTGGGCATACTGGCCGGCATCACCAACACCCTGCCGGAGAACGTGCTGCGCGAGCATGGCGGGCAGGGATTCGGCGCCTTCAAGACCACGCTGACCGATGCGCTGGTGGCGCACCTGCAACCCATCGCCGCCGAGATGACACGCCTGCTGGACGACCCGCATGCGCTGGATGCGGCGCTGCACCTGGGCGCGGAGCGCGCGCGCGCGATCGCCGAGCCGATCGCGGCGAAGGCGCGGGAGATCGTGGGCTTCCTGCCGGCGCGCTGAGGCGCGCTTCAGCAGAAGCGGTGGCTGGCGAGCACCGCGCGCATCACTGTCTCGGGGTCCTCGGCCCACCAGCGGTTGGACAGGATCTCCACCTCCACGCCGCCATGCCAGCCGGCCGCCTCGGCCATGGCGCGGATGGCCGGGATGTCGATCACGCCCTCGCCTGGCAGGCCGCGGTCGAACACCAGGTCGGTGGTCGGCACCTTCCAGTCGCACACATGGAAGCCGGCGATGCGGCCCTTGGCGCGCGCCATCTGCCGCGCGAGATCGGGGTCCCACCACACGTGATACACATCGACGGCAACGCCCGTGCCCTCGCCGAGTTCGTCGCTGAGGTCGAGCGCCTGGCCCAGCGTGGAGAGCACGCAGCGGTCCGCGCAGGTCATCGGATGCAGCGGTTCGAGCGCCAGCGTGACGCCGGCGGCGCGAGCTTCGGGCAGGATGGCGTGCAGCCCCTCGCGCATGATCTCGCGCGCGGCGGGCAGGTCCTTGCTGCCGGCGGGAAGCCCGCCGCAGACCATCACGAGGCAATCGGCGCCGATGGCGTGGGCTTCCTCGATGGCGCGGCGGTTGTCCTCGATCGCGGCGGCGCGGTCGCCCACGGTGAACAGCCCGCCGCGGCACAGGCCCGTCACCTTCAGGCCGGCATCGCGGATGTGCTTCGCCGCGGCCTGCGTGCCCATCGCCTGCACCACGTCCCGCCAGGGGGAGATGCCCGGGATGGCGTGGCGCGCGCAGGCCTCGATCACCTGCGGCAGGGTCAGCGACTTCACCGTGATGGTGTTGAGGCTGAGGGGTCCGGGCGCGCCCATCACGCCACCCCGTGCAGCGCGAGCAGGGAGCGCATGCGCGCCACCGCCATGTCCGGGTCGCGCAAAAGGCCGGCGCGGTCGGCCAGGCGGAACAGTTCGGAGAAATGCCGGATGGATCGCGTGGATTGCTGGCCGCCGACCATCACGAAATGGTCCTGGTGGCCGTTCAGCCAGGCCATGAACACCACGCCGGTCTTGTAGAAGCGCGTGGGGCTTTTGAAGATGTGGCGCGACAGCGGCACGGTGGGTGCGAGGATGTCGTGGAAGGTGCTGAGGTCGTTGCGTGACAGCGCGGCCAGCGCGCCGCCCACCGCCGGGGCGATCGGGTCGAAGATGCCCAGCAGCGCGTCGGAATGGCCGTGCTCGTCGCCGGCGATGAGTTCGGCGTAGTTGAAGTCGTCGCCGGTGTACATGCGCACGCCGCGTGGCAGTCGCCGGCGCATCGAGATTTCCTTGGTGTCGTCCAGCAGCGAGACCTTCACGCCATCGACCTTGTCGGCATGGGCGGCGATGACGGCGAGCGCGGTGTCCATCGCCGCCATGTGGTCGTGGTTGCCCCAGTAGCCCTCCAGCGCCGGGTCGAACATCTCGCCCAGCCAGTGGATGATGACGGGCTGCTTCACCTGCGACAGCACGCGCGCATAGACGCGTTCGTAGTCGGCGGGGGATTTCGCGGCCTTGGCCAGCGCGCGAGAGGCCATCAGGATGATGCGCCCGCCCATGGCCTCGACCGCTGCGCATTGTTCCTCATAGGCGCGGATCACATCGTCCACGCTCACATCGGGGCCGGGGGCGAGGTGGTCGGTGCCCGCGCCCGAGGCCATCACCGCGCCGGGGACATCCTGCATGGCATCGAGCGAGCGGCGGATGAGTTCCTGCGCGCCCGTCCAGTCCAGCCCCATGCCGCGCTGCGCGGTGTCCATCGCTTCCGCCACGCCCAGGCCGAGCGACCACAGGTGCTGGCGGAAGGCGATGGTGCGGTCCCAATCCACCTTCGCGTCCAGCCAAGGGTCCTGTTCGGCCAGCGGGTCGGCCACGACATGCGCGGCGGCGAGTGCGATGCGCGGGAAGGGCGGCGTGGCGCGGGGAAAGTCGCGCGGCGTGGAGGTGGTGAAGCCCTCGATCCGTCCATCGGTGTTCGGCAGGTCTATGCTCGGCATCCCGAAATCCTTTCCGCGCGTGGTCCGTGGATCAGCATGTGATGGGGTGGCTCGTCATGGCCGGCCGGCGCCAGGTGCCGGAAAAAGGGATTGGGGTGCGGGGGAAGGTTCCCCTTCCCCTGCCCTTCACGCATCGAGTTTCGGCAGGTCGATCCAGCGGCGCTCCGCCCAGGATTGCAGCCCGGCCTCGGCGAGTTGAACACCGCGCGCACCGGCCAGCAGATCCCACGGGTAGTCGGCGCGTTCGCCGGCCACGTGCTTGAGGAATTCCTCCCATTGCACGCGGAAGCCGTTGGGGAAGTCGGTCGTGGTCGGCACTTCCTGCCAGCCGGCGAAGAAGTCGATGGATTGCGGCTGGTCGGGGTTCCACACCGGCTTGGGTGTGGCGACGCGCGACTGAGTCCAGCACTTGTGCAGCCCGCAGATGGCCGAGCCATGCGTGCCGTCGACCTGGAAGGTCACGAGGTCGTCGCGCCGTACGCGCGTGACCCAGGAGGAATTGATGTGGGCGATGATCCCGCCTTCGAGCTGGAAGGTCGCATAGGCGGCGTCGTCGGCATCCGCGACATAAGGCTTGCCATCCTCGCCGATGCGCTCGGGGATGTGCACGGCGCCGAGGCAGGAGACCGCCTCGACATTGCCGAACAGGTTGTCCAGCACGTAGCGCCAGTGGCACAGCATATCGAGGATGATGCCGCCGCCCTCATTCTTCTTGTAGTTCCACGAAGGCCGCTGCGCCGCCTGCAGGTGGCCCTCGAAGACCCAGTAGCCGAACTCGCCCTTCACCGAGCAGATCCGCCCGAGGAAGCCGGACTCGATCACCATCTTGAGCTTGCGCAGGCCGGGCAGGAACAGCTTGTCCTGCACCACGCCGTTCTTGATGCCGGCGGCCTTGGCCAGGTGCGCGACGTCCAGCGCGTCGGCCAGGTTGTCGGCGGTCGGCTTCTCGCAATAGATGTGCTTGCCGGCGGCGATCGCTTTGCGCAGCAGGCCGGCGCGCATCTGCGTGGTGGCGGCGTCGAAGAACACCTCGTCCTTCGGGTCGGCCAGGCAGGCATCGAGGTCGGTGCTGACGCGGGAAATCCCATGCGCCTTGGCCAGCGCTTCCAGCTTCGCGCGGTTGCGGCCCACGATCACCGGGTCGGGCATCAGCGTGTCGCCATTCGCGAGCCGCACGCCGCCATCGGCGCGGATGGCGGCGACGGAGCGGATCAGGTGCTGGTTCATCCCCATCCGGCCGGTGACGCCGTTCATGATGAGGCCGATGCGGCGTTCCGCCATGGGTGGGATTCCTACGAAAGCCAGCGATGAAGGTTGTCGCGGACGAAGGCGTCGTCCGTCAGGTGCGGGTAGCGCTCGGCGACGGCACTCAGCAGCTCCGCCTGGCCTGGCGAGAGCGCCTCGTGCTCATCAAGGCACCAGATGCCTTCCAGCAGGCCCTGGCGGCGCAGCACCTCGTGGCAGCCGGCGATCACGCCGCGGAAGTCGTGGGCCACGTCGAAGACGGCAGCGTTCATCTCGGTGACCGCGGCATCGAGTGCCAGCAGGTCGCGCGGGATGGTGTCGCCCACCGCGCTGGTGCGCGCGTGCAGTTCCACCGCCGCGCGCGTCCAGACGCTCCAGTGCCCGAGCAGCCCGCCGACGATGCGCAGCACGCGCAATTCGCCGCCATGGGTGAGTGCGAAGGGGGTGAGCAGGTCGGCCACGATGTGGTCGTCATTGCCGGTATAGAGCGCGACGCGGTCCTCGGCGCCGGCCTCCAGCACGCCGCGCAGCACATCGAGCGTGGCGTAGCGGTTGAATGGCGCGATCTTGATGGCCGCCACGTTGGGGATCGCCGCGAAGCGCCGCCAGAAACCGGCGGGCAGCTTCACGCCGCCCACGGCGGGCTGAAGGTAGAAGCCGAACAACGGCATCTCGGCGGCGACGGCCTCGCAATGCGAGACCATCTCATCCTCGCTGGCGCCTTTCCAGGCGGCGAGGGAAAGCAGCACCGCGTGGTAGCCGAGGTCGCGGGCAATCCGTGCCTCCGCGCATGCCTGCTCCGTCCGGCCGATCGCACCCGCCACCAGGATGGGCGCCAATGCCTGCTCCGCCGCCGCTTCGGCGGCGATGCGCAGCACCGGCTCATACAGGCCCCGCTCGCGGATCGCGAATTGAGTGGTGTGGACACCGACCGCGAGCCCGCCCGACCCGGCATCGAGGTAATAGCGCGACAGCGCCTTCTGCCGCCGTGCATCGAGCGTGCGAGTGCCATCCAGCGCCAGCGGATGCGCCGGGATCACGGTGCCCGCGCGCAGGCGCGCGGCGAGGCCTTCCGGCCATTCCTCCCATTGCAGGCCCACGGCATCCTCCCGAAGCGGTAACTGCCTGGTTACGTAAGCGGCGCAGGCAGCACGGGTCAAGCCGGCGCCGCGTTCACCCCTTCCCCGGCCAGGCGGGCAGCGCGAGATAGGCCATCCGCTTCGCCTCCTGCCGCCCGCGCGTGACGGTATCCAGGATCAGCCCGCAGGCCAGTGCCAGGAAGGACAGCAGCACCATTCCGGTGCGAGAGCACCGCCGTGGGCAGGCGCGGCACCAGCCCGGTTTCCGCGTATTCCACCAGCACCGGCACGAACAGCCCGACGCCCAGCAGGAACAGGACCGCCGCGATGGCGCCGAAGAAGGGCAGCGGGCGTTCGCGCTTCACCAGCGCGACGATCGTGCGCAGGATGCGCATGCCGTCGCGCCAGGTGTTGAGCTTGCTGGTCGAGCCTTCGGGCCGTTCTCCGTAGGCTGTCGGCACCTCGCCGATCGGCATGTGCAGTTCCAGCGCGTGGACGGTGAATTCGGTCTCGGTCTCGAAGCCGCTCGCCAGGGCCGGGAAGGACTTCACGAAGCGCCGCGAAAACACGCGATAGCCCGAGAGCATGTCGGTGACGCCGGTGCCGAAGACCAGCCGCACCATTCCGGTGAGTGCGAGATTGCCGAAGCGGTGCCCGGGCCGATAGGCGCCCGCGCCGCCGCCCAGGCGCGTGCCGGTCACCATGTCGAGCCGTTCATCGAGCAGCTGGCGCACCATCTGCGGGTGCCGCCGAGGCGTCGTAGGTGTCGTCGCCGTCCACCAGCAAATAGGCGTCGGCGTCGATGTCGGCGAACATGCGGCGCACCACATGGCCCTTGCCCTGCAGCGGCTCGCCGCGCACCACGGCACCGGCGGCCGCGCGCCGCCTGCCGCGGTGCCGGTCGCGCGAGTTGTTGTCGTAGACGTAGATGGCCGCCGTGGGCAGCGCCGCACGGAATGCGGCGACGACGCGCGGGACGGCGATCTCCTCGTTGTAGCAGGGGATCAGGACGGCGATGCGCGGTGCCGGCGTGGCCGGGCCGTCGTGCATCGTTCGATCATCGGCTGTCATGACGGGTCACGTACGATCCACGACCACAGGAGCGGCTCGAAGACCAGCCCACCCCTCAGGTGCGGCGTGCAGATGCGTGGCGCATCCCAGCACTGGTTGCCCTGCGCCGGGACGTAGATCGGGATCCCGGCATGGACTCCGCGGGACTCCACCTCGACCTCGTGGAGGCGCAGGTCGGTGGCCGCAAGCAGTTGGTCAACCGGCCGCCGCGCCATGCCAGCAACGACGGCAAGGGCGAGAAGCGATGCAATGGCCATGTTGGACCTCGGACCTTCCAGCGCCGCGAGCGCGCGCGAGGCGCTCAGCAGCCCTCCCCGCAACCGGATGCCGATCGGGGCGAAGTGCGCGATCAGCAGCAGAAGCGGCAGGACCAGCCAGCTCTGCCCATAGCGGACGAGCGGTGCCGAGAGGAACCAGAACGCGATCCCGACAAGCGCGACCCCGATCAGGACCGCCAGATCCACCGCGCGCTCCCGGGTCGGCCCGCTCCCGGCGGTGATGGCGCCAGGCACCAGCAGCCGTATCGCGACACAGGCCGCCGCCACGCTCGCCAGCAGGATGAAGGCCGGTCGCGCCGGTTCGTTCGCCAGCGCCGCGAACCATCCGGGCAACCAGGTCCAGTCTGCCAGCACGATCTCGGGCAGGGTGTCGGGTTTGCGCGCCCAGGCCCGCATCCAGTCCAGGTCGGACCTCGCGACCACTTCGGCGATGCGCCAGGGAACCGGCAGGCAGGACGAGGGCTGCGGATAGGCGATGCAGCCCGAGGTCGCGATGCCGCGCGCCAGCCACGGCAGCCCGATCGCCAAGGCCGCTGCTGCCCCCACGGCGAGGTCACGGCCTGTGGCGCGACCGCGCCACCAGGCCAGCAATGCCACCGCGCCGACCAGAACCACCGGCGCCGCCGAGAGCTTCAGCGTGACCGCAAGGGCGAGGAAGGCCATGAGCAGCAGCAGTGTCCCCGGCACTTCCTGATCGCCGGTCCGCCTGCGCGGCAAGGTCGGACAGGCGGAGCGCCAGATAGAAGCCGTACAACACCATGATTCCGCTCGGGATATCGGTGTTGGGCGTACCGGCCCAGTTCCGCAGCAGGAGAATTGGCGTCAGGATGACCACTGCGACGACAAGGGCACCGAAGATTGTTGATCGCGCGCAACCGGTGTCGGGCCGGCTTGTCGCCCGCTGCAGCACGGCGAGTGCCACGAAGGCGACCAGGAGCGCGTTGCTGGTCACCGCGCCGGGCAGGCCGGCTACGCCGCCCGGCAACATCGCCGCTGTCTGGAACAGGCTCGAATTGTAGCCCAGGCGCATGTGGATGTTCGCGGCGCCCAGGATCATGGGGTATTCCATGATCTGGCGGATCGCCTGGGTATGGTACAGGCCCGTGTCGTAGTGGCTGTTCGTCGAGCCCGGAATGAGGGCGCCGAGATACAGGCAGAACGCCGCGAGCGCCACGGCGATGGCGACCGTGCTCCAGCCGAACACATGTGCCTGGGCCGCGAAGCGCCGTCGTTCAAGCACCAGCAACGCTAGGCCGACGAGGCAGGGAAGCGCCACCGCCAGGCCGGACAGCGGGACAAAGACGTTCAGTACCGTCGCAAGAACGCCAAGGCCGGCATAGCCGAGCAGTCCGAGATCGCCGATCGTCACGGCGCTGCTCAAACGCGGGCTCAGTCGCTCCGCGAGGCGCAACACGAGAAGGCCATACCCAAGGCACACGCCGGCCGCGGCGAGAACCAGTGCCGCCCATGCCAACATCAGAACCTTCCCCCGTTTTTGCGCAGTTGGGCGCGTGTGCAGGCGCGCCCGAGGAAGGCTAGAGCAGATCCCGATCAGGTGGAATCACCTGATCGGGTGAAGATGCTCGCGAAACCAACAGGCTGGAGACGTTGCCGTGAGCCAAGGCGAACGGAAACGGCTCTAGCGCCCGGTGAGAACGCGCTCGACCAGCTGCTTCACGGTGGGCACGAAGCCGTTCGAGTAGAACGGGTCCTGCCGAAGCGATAGGCATTGTGGCCGGCGAACATCAGGTTGTGGTCGATCGCGCCGTCATGCGCGATGTCCTGCAGGTCTTCTGGATGCAGAAGCTGCGCGGATCGGCCTTCTTGCCGGTGGAGTATTCCGCTCGTGCTGCGGCCCAGTTGGAGAAGCGGCACTGGGACAGGCAGCCCATGCAGTCGACCTGGTCCTTCACGGATCTCCCGCGACTGGTCGGGTGTCACGAAGATCAGCGTATTGTCCGGCGTCCGCAGCGCCTCGGTGAAGCCCTCGGCCTCCCACTGTTCACGCGCGCGAGGTCGTGCGGGCGCCAGGAACACGGTGCGCTTGCGCGGCCCGACGCCGTACTCGGCCAGGTGCTCGCCGACCGCCTCGCTCGTGTAGGCCACCTGGCGCTCGTTGCGGTCCTCCAGCTCGCGCAGGAAGGCGTTGCGCACCGCGGAGGAATAGAAGCCGGTGGGGGAGAAGGGGTGCAGCAGCACATCGCCCTTCTCGAGCGTGAGCAGCCGCTGCTTCCAGGCATCCGAGATCGGGCTTTCCTGCGTCAGCAGCGGCCGCGTGCCGAACTGGAAGGCGATCGGGCCGAGTTCGGGATTGTCGATCCAGTCCTCCCATTCGCGCAGATACCAGACGCCGCCGGCCATGATGATCGGCACGTCGTCCAGGCCGAATTCGCGCATCTGCTCGCGCAGCTTCAGCACGCGGGGATAGGGATCTTCCGGGACCTGCGGGTCCTCGGCGTTGGACAGGCCATTGTGCCCGCCGGCCAGCCAGGGATCTTCATAGACCACGCCGCCCAGCCATTCGCGCGGTCTTGGATAGGCGCGCTTCCACAGCGCGCGGAAGGCGCGCGCCGGAGGTGACGATCGGGTAGTAGTGGACGCCGTAGTCGCGCGGCGATCTCGGCCAGGCTTGTAGGGCATGCCCGCGCCGCAGGTGACGCCGTGGATCAGGCCCTTGGCGCCTTCCAGCACGCCGTGGAGCACCGCTCGGCGCCGCCCATTTCCCACAGCACATTGATGTTGATGCGCGCCCTTGCCGCCGGCGATGTCCCAGGCGCGCTTGACCTGCGTGACGGCGCCGTCGATCGCGTAGTGCGATCAGTTCCTCGTGCCGGTCGCGCGCGCGTCATGCCGTGATAGACCTGCGGGATGAGCTTGCCGTCCGGATCATAGCTGTCGGCATTGACGGCGGAGACGGTGCCGATGCCGCCCGCGGCCGCCCAGGCGCCCGCACGACGCACCGTTGGTAGTGGAGACGCCCTTGCCGCCTTCGACCAGCGGCAGGACCTCGACGCCCCCCATACGGATCGCATTGATGGCCTTCAACGGTCGGACGCTCCTGGACTCTTCATGACCCGGATATGGCATCGGCCGGGGCCCTGTGCAGGACCCCGGCCGATGGCGGATGATGTTTGCCTTATTCCGCCGCTTCGGTGCGCTCGCGGCGCGGGCCACGGTCGGGCCGGTCGCCGCGGCGCTCGTCGCCGCCTTCACGCGGGCGGCGGGCGCCCACCTGCTCGGAGATGTCCGCACCGGTGGCCTGGTCGACCACGCGCATGGACAGCTTCACCTTGCCGCGATCGTCGAAGCCGATGACCTTGACCTTCACCTGGTCGCCGTCCTTGACGACGTCGGTGGTCTGGTTCGACCCGGTCCTGCGCGAGTTCGCTGATGTGGACGAGGCCGTCCTTGGCGCCGAGGAAGTTCACGAAGGCGCCGAACTCGACGATCTTCACGACCTTGCCGTTGTAGATCACGCCGATCTCGGGCTCGGCGACGATGCCGCGGATCCAGTCGATCGCGCGCTGCGCGGCCTCGATCGACGTCGCCGCCACCTTGATGGTGCCGTCATCCTCGATGTCGATCTTGGCGCCGGTCTGCTCGCAGATCTCGCGGATCACCTTGCCGCCGGTGCCGATCACGTCGCGGATCTTGTCCTTGGGCACGTTGATCACGGTGATGCGCGGCGCGTTCGCCGACACCTCGCCGCGATGGCCGGTCAGGCGCCTTGGCCATCTCGCCCAGGATGTGCAGGCGGCCGTCGCGCGCCTGGTTCGAGCGCGACCTTCATGATCTCCTAGGTGATGGAGGTGATCTTGATGTCCATCTGCAGCGAGGTGATGCCCTGCTCGGTGCCGGCCACCTTGAAGTCCATGTCGCCGAGATGATCCTCGTCGCCCAGGATGTCGGACAGCACGGCGAAGCCGCGGTCCTCCTTGATCAGGCCCATGGCGATGCCCGCGCACCGGGCGCTTCAGCGGCACGCCGGCATCCATCATCGACAGCGAGGTGCCGCAGACGGTGGCCATCGAGGACGAACCGTTGGATTCGGTGATCTCCGACACCACGCGGATCGTGTAGGGGAACTCTTCCTTCGCCGGCAGCAGCGGATGGATGGCGCGCCAGGCGAGCTTGCCATGGCCGATCTCGCGCCGGCCCGGCGAGCCCATGCGCCCCGTCTCGCCCACCGAATAGGGCGGGAAATTGTAGTGCAGCATGAAGTCTTCGCGGTACTCGCCCGCCAGCGCGTCGATGATCTGCTCGTCCTGGCCGGTGCCGAGCGTGGCCACGCACCAGCGCCTGCGTCTCGCCGCGGGTGAACAGCGCCGAGCCGTGCGCGCGCGGCAGCACGCCCACTTCCGACATGATCGGGCGCACGGTGCTTGGTGTCGCGCCCGTCGATGCGCAGCCCGGTGTCCAGGATGTTGTCGCGGACCACGTCGGCCTCGAGCGTCTTCAGCAGGCCCTTGCGCGACGGTCACGTCGGCGCCCTCGGCCTCGAGTGCGGCGACCACGGCCTTCTTCACCGCGCCCACCTTGTCCTGCCGGACCAGCTTCTGCGTCTCGGTATAGGCCACGGCCATGTCGGCGCGGCCGAGTTCGGCGATGCGCGCCTTCGAGCGCCTTGGTCGCGTCGCTCTCCTCGGCGACCGGCCAGGGCTCCTTCGCCGCCACCTCGGCGAGGTCGATGATCGCCTGGATCACCGGCTGGAAGGAGCGATGGCCGAACTCCACGGCGCCGAGCATGACGTCCTCGGTCAGCTCGGTGGCCTCGGATTCCACCATCAGCACGCCCTCGGCGGTGCCGGCGAGCACCAGGTCGAGCACGCTTTCCTTGCGCTGTTCGGCGGTCGGGTTCAGCACGTACTGGCCGCCGATATAGCCCACGCGCGCGCCGGCGATCGGCCCGAAGAAGGGAATGCCCGACAGGGTGAGCGCGGCGGAGCAGCCGACCATGGCCACGATGTCCGCCTCGTTCTCCATGTCGTGGCTGAGCACGGTGGCCACCACCTGGACCTCGTTGCGGAACCCGTCCGGGAACAGCGGGCGGATCGGGCGGTCGATCAGGCGGGAGGTCAGCGTCTCGAATTCCGAGGGCCGGCCTTCACGCTTGAAGAAGCCGCCCGGGATCTTGCCGGCCGCGAAGGCCTTTTCCTGGTAGTTGACCGTCAGCGGGAAGAAATCCTGCCCCGGCTTCACCGAGCGGGAGCCGACCGCGGTGCACAGCACGATGGTGTCGCCCAGGCGGGCGAGCACCGCGCCATCGGCCTGGCGGGCGATCTTGCCGGTTTCCAGCACCAGGGTCTTGTCGCCCCAGGCGATTTCCTTGCGGAAGTAGCTTTCGAACATCTGTCGTCCTCTTGGGCGCCCTGCCCCCTTTGGGCCTGGCGCGAACCGCGCACGCCCGGGTCGGGGGCGTCGGCACGGCGGGATGGGGCCGCGATGGGCCCCGGAATGCGCCGCGGTGGGCGAAACAGGTGAACCGTCGGTGTCGGACGAGGGGGCCGGTTGCTCGGCGTCTCGGGCGGCATGGGGTGGGCCCATCGCGGGGTGCGCGACGGGAAGGCCGCCCATGTGGCCGGAAACGCCGCGGCGGTCCGGTCCGGGTCCCGCGGCTTTCGCTGTCAGCCCGCCGCGGTCGCGGCGGTGGGCGTGCGCCCGTGTCTGACCGGTCGTCGCCCGGGCGTGCATATGGCGCGGATCGGGGGAAAACACCACCGCTATCTGTCGGGAGGCCCCGGGGCCGCCGGAAAAGCGGCCCGCACCGCCGGCCTGGCGCGTCGGCCGCACCGGGATGCATGGCTGGCCGGCAGGATTGGGCCTGACGGCGGCCGTCCGTCAGGACTAGGCTTCATCCATACCGGGGCGGAAGCCTCGGCCAGAGGGACCGCCATGACCCCGGCCACGCGCCAGGTGGTGTTCATCAACGCCGCCCATTCCTTCACGCACTACTGCCTGCTGATCCTGGCCACCGCCGTGCTGGCGATGGTGACGCAGGAGCCCGAGACCTTCGGCCGCGACTACGGCCCCATCCTGGCCCTGGGCACGGCGATGTTCGTCACCTACGGCCTGGGCGCGCTGCCGATGGGCTGGCTGGCGGCGCGGCTGGGGCGCCGCGCACTCATGACCGCCTTCTTCCTGGGCACCGGCTTCTTCATGGCGACGGCCGGGCTGATGGACAGCCCCATGGCAATCGGCATCGTGCTCGGCCTGATGGGCTGCTTCGCGGCCATCTACCACCCGATCGGCACGGCGGTGCTGGTGGAGGCCGCCGGCGAGCGCGTGGGCCGCGCCATGGGCATCAACGGGGTGTTCGGCAACCTCGGCGTGGCCAGCGCGCCGATCGTGACCGCCTTCGCCGCCGCCACGCTGGGCTGGCGCTGGGCCTTCATCATCCCGGGCCTGGCCTGCTTCACCATCGGCCTGTTCTATCTGCGCGAGCCGGATTTCGATGCGGTGAAGGCCGGCGGCGGCGCGCGCCCCTTCGCCGAGATCCCGCGCGTGGTGGTGCGCCGCGCGGTGGCCATCCTGCTCGCCATCGCCACCGTCTCGGGGCTGGTGTTCAACGCCTATACGCTGCTGATCCCGAAACTGATGCAGGAACGCCTGGCCGGCGTCGCCGGAATTGCTGCCGGTGGTCGGGCTGCTGGCCTTCCTGGCCACCATCTGCGGCGGGCTGACGCAATACACGGTGGGGCGGATGATCGACCGCTCCACCCTCAAGCGCGTGTTCATGCCGTTGGGCCTCGCGGTCGTGCCGGGGCTGATCGCGCTGTCCTTCCTGGATGGCTGGGCGGTGCTGCCGGTGGCCGGGCTGGTCGCGGGCTGCGTGTTCGGCCAGGTGACGGTCAACGAGACGATGACCGCGCGCTACGTGGCGCCCGAACTGCGCGCCAAGCTGTATTCCATCCGCTTCACCGTGGGCTTCCTCGGCGCCGCGCTGGCCTCGCCGCTGATCGCCTTCCTGCACGAGGCCACGGGCTCGCTGGCGGTCGCCATGCTGGTGCTCGCGGCGGTGGCGGGCGTCACGCTGGTCTGCGCCTTCGCCTTCCCCGACCGCGAGGAGGAGTTGAAGCCGGAACTGTGGGCGCAGGCGCCGGAATTCGCCGAGCAGCGCCGGGGCCTGCCGGTCGCGGCCGAATAGCCAGGTTCAGGGCAGCTTGCGCGTGCCGGCGGTGCGCAGGATGCCCGCGGGCCGCGCGGCCTTCTCGGCGATGCCGGAAATGCCCTGGCGCCGGGCCAGCTCCGCCCAGACCTCCTGCGGCCGGATACCGGCATCCACCCAGACGATGACCAGGTGATAGAGCAGGTCCGCGCTTTCCAGCACGGTCGCCTGGTGGTTGCCGATGGCCGCCTCGATCACGCATTCCACCGCTTCCTCGCCCAGCTTCTGCGCGATCTTGGCGGTGCCGCGGGCCAGCAGCCGGGCGGAATGGGATGTCACGGCATCGGCGGCGATGCGCCGTTCCTCCACCACGTCCCACAGGCGGTCGAGGATGGCGGCATCGGCACCCGCCACCGCGGCGGTCAGCGGCGAGAGCACCCGCGCGTCGGCCTTGCGCACCGCCTTGGGCGGGGTTGGCGGGGCGGCGAGCCGCTTGGCGCGCGCCGTGGCGGGCGGGGCCTTGCCCGTGGCGGCCTTCTTCTTGGCGGTCTTGGCCGTCTTCGACGCCTTGGCCGGTTTCGATGTCTTGGTGGTCTTGGCCATCAGGCGGCCCTCATCATCGGCGGGGCGTGGCGGACCGGCAGCCCGGCCCGCTCCAGCGAGGCCTTGGCGTCGGCGATGCGGAATTCCCCGTAGTGGAACACGGAAGCGGCCAGCAGCCCGGTGGCGCCGGCCTGCGCACCCTCGGCGAAATGGCCGACCGTGCCGACACCGCCCGAGGCCACGATGGGCAGGCGGATGGCCGCCCGCACCGCGCGTGTCAGCGGCAGGTCGAAGCCCTGCTTGGTGCCGTCGCGGTCCATCGAGGTCAGCAGGACCTCGCCGGCGCCGAGGGCTTCCACGCGCTGCGCCCAGGCCACCGCATCGATGCCGGTGCCGCGGCGCCCGCCATGGGTGAAGACCTCCCAGCCCTCGCCGTCGTCGCGCCGGCGCGCGTCGATCGCGACCACGATGGCCTGGCTGCCGAAGGCCTCGGCGCAGCGGCGCACCACGTCGGGGTCGGCGATGGCGGCGGAATTGATCGAGACCTTGTCGGCACCCGCCAGCAGCAGGCGGCGGGCATCCTCCACGCTGCGCACGCCGCCACCCACGGTCAGCGGGATGAACACCTGCGCGGCGGTGCGCGAGACCACATCGAGGATGGTGTCGCGGTTCTCGTGGCTGGCGGTGATGTCGAGGAAGGTGATCTCGTCCGCGCCTTCGGCATCATAGGCGCGCGCCTGCTCCACCGGGTCGCCGGCGTCGCGCAGTTCGACGAAGTTCACGCCCTTCACGACGCGGCCGTCCTTGACGTCCAGGCAGGGGATGACGCGCAGCGCGAGCACGATTGCGGATGACCTTTCGCGTTGTCCGGAATTCGGCGCCGGACCATGTCTTATCCGGATGATGTCAGCGAATCCGACGGAATGGTGCGAAGGTCAAGTGACGGCAACAGGCAGGGATGCAGGGCTGATGCGCGGGATCGGCGTGGTGCAGGACGGGTTTCCGTTCCGGGACGAGGACCTGGCGCGCGGGGCGCCGCGCTGGTGGTGGGGCGCGGCGCGCAAGGCGGCGTATCGGGATGCGCTGGCGGCGCGGGTGGAAGCGCCGGCGGATGGAACGACCGTGCCCGGGCGTGATGGCCGGCCGCGCGCCGGGGCGCATGTGGCAACGATCTCGGAGCCCTTCACGGGCGAGCATCACGGCGGGCCGCCCGATGTGCCGGACCGGTAGCGTGGCCATGGCTGTTTCTTCACGGCGGCGGCGCCGTTCCCGTGCGGCGGGTGCGAACGGCCTTCCGCGTGTTGGCGTGCCCTACCGTGCCGCCGCCAGCGCCGCCGCCGGATCGATCCGCCCATCATACAGCGCGCGGCCGATGATCGCCCCTTCGATCCCCGCCCCCGCCGCGCGCAGCGCCAGCAGGTCATCGACGCCCGCGACCCCGCCGCTCGCCACCACCGGCAGCGCCACCGCCCGCGCCAACGCTGCCGTCGCTTCCACATTCACCCCGCCCAGCATCCCGTCGCGCGCGATGTCGGTGTAGATCACCGCCGCGGCGCCGGCGCCCTCGAAGCGCCGCGCGAGGTCGGTGGCGGAGACGTCGCTGGTTTCCGCCCAGCCTTCGGTCGCCACCATCCCGTCCCGCGCATCGATCCCGAGCGCCACCTGGCCGGGGAAGGCGCGGCACGCCGCCCGCGCGAAATCCGGGTCCTTCACCGCGGCCGAGCCGAGGATGATCCGCGCCACCCCCGCCGCCAGCCAGGCCTGCGCCACCGCCATGGTGCGGATGCCGCCGCCGAGTTGCACCCGCGCGCCGGGCACCGCGGCCAGGATGCCGCGCACCGCATCGGCATTGGCCGGCTTGCCCGCGAAGGCGCCGTCCAGGTCCACCACATGCACCCAGGCGAAGCCGGCATCGACGAAGGCGCGCGCCTGCGCCGCCGGGTCCTGCGCATAGACCGTCGCCTGGTCCATCTCGCCGCGCTTGAGGCGCACCACCTGGCCGCCCTTGAGGTCGATGGCGGGATAGAGTGTCAGGGTCATGCGCGCGCTTATGCCCAAGCGGCGGCGCGGCGCCAATCTCCCTCCCGGCGTTGGGCATGCGCGGGCCGGCGCCTGATCCGCGACGGCGCCATCGCCCGGGCGGTGACCCGGCCGCGCGCGGCATGGCCGCGATGCGATCCGCAAACCCGGCTCGCGCCGCAGGGTGGCAGCCGCGCCCGGGCATGGCACGATGCCGGCGTGACCACCCCATCCGCCTCCGGCTTCCTCCCGGGCCTGCGCGAGGCGCTCGGCGCGCCCGGCGTCGCCATGGCGGCCACCTTCCTCGCCTTCGGCGCCGCGGTGCAGGAGGCCGGGCTGCCGGCGGGCTGGGCGCTGCTCGCCTGCTGGGGGATCTACGGCATGCCGGGGCAGCTGGTGCTGGTGCAATCCGCCAGTGCCGGATGGGCGGGCGGCGTGGGGGCCGCGGTGATGGGCGCGGTCGCGGTCAATGCGCGCTTCCTGCCGATGGCGGTCTCGCTGACCCCGGTGCTGGCCGCGCGCAGCCGCTGGCGCCTGCTGCCGCGGTGCCCTTCATCGCCGTGACCCCCTGGGCGGCCGCGATGCGCGCGCTGCCCGGCGTGGACAAGCCGGCGCGCCTGACCTGGTTCCTCGGCTTCGGCATGACATCCTGGGTGGTGGCGGGCAGTGCGGCGCTGTCGGGCTTCTATGTCGCCGGCGCCCTGGGGGCCGAGGCGCGCGCGGCGCTGCTGTTCGTCAACCCGCTGTATTATGCGCTGCTGCTGGCGGCGGATGTGGACCGCCCGGCGCCGCGGCGCGCCGTGCTGTGCGGCGCGGCGGCGGCCTCGGTGGCGTTCGTGCTGCCGACCTCGATGGCGCTGCTGGTCGCCGGGCTGGTCGGCGGCACGCTGGCCTTCCTGCTGGGGCGGCGGCGTGGCGCCAGCTGACCTCGCGCTGCTGCTGACCGGCCTCGCCTGCCTCGCGCTGCGCCTGGCGGGGGTGTGGCTGGCGGGCGGGCTGAGCGCCGAACACCCGGTGATCGCCTGGGCCACGGCGGTGGCGCAGGCGACGCTGGCGGCCTTCGTCGCGCTGGCCATCGTGGCGCCGGCCGGCGCGCTGGCGGATGTGCCGCTGGTGGCGCGGCTGGCCGGGCTGGTGGTCGGGATCGTCGCCTGCCTGGCGCTGCGCAAGCGCATGCTGCCGGCGCTGCTGGCGGGGCTGGCGGCGATGCTGGTGGTGCGCGCGCTGGTGTGAGGCTGTCGGGGCGGAGCCCTGCGCCTCACGCGCCGATGGGCGCCCCCGCCTGCGCCGGGACGCCCCGGGGCATCACCCGTCGCGACGCGCCTGCGCGGTCTTGACCGCCTGGGACACGCGGCCGATTTCGCGCGGGTCCATCCGCACCGTGCGCTTGCGGCTGACCTTGGCGCGCATGCCCTGGGCGGCGCTCGGGTCGCTGCCGGGGTGGTGGGCGCGCGCCTCGCGCTTGCGCGCCAGCACATCGCGCAGCGCCGCCGCGTGGTAGGCGCGGCGCACTTCCCCGTGCAGGGTCTCCAGCCGCGCATTCACCCGCTTGAGCGCCGAGGCGAACACCTGCTTGCGCTTCAGCACCGCCTCGTCGAGCGCGCCGCCGCGCGGGTCGGCCTTGCCGCGGCGTGCGCGCCGGCTGGCATTCACCTGGTCGCGCGCCTGCTTGCGGTGTTCGCGCAGGCGGCGCGCCAGCGCCAGCACCTCGTCGGCCGGCAATTCGCCGAGCGCGGGGTAGTGGCTCGGGGCGACGATGTCGAAATCATTGCCGAGCAGGCGACGTTCGGCGGCGATATTGGTGCTCATGCGGCGTTTCCTCGTGTGTGGTGGGGGATCGCTGTGGCGGGTTCGCATCCCGGCCGGCCGCGCGGTGGCGGTGGCGCGGGGCGATCCCGCCGGGGGGTGGTCAGGCCATGGCGCGCGGGGCGGCCCCGGTGCCGGCGGGGTGGGCCATCGCCGGCTCAGGCATCGCGCAGCACCGCTGCCAGCGTCACCAGCATGGAGGCCGTGGCGCCCCAGATGTAGTGGCGCTCATGCGGCCAGACCCAGAACTCACGCATCCGGCCGCGGAACTCCTGCGACCGTCGCTGTGGCGCCATGGGGTCCAGCAATTGCGCCAGGCTGTATTCGAAAGGTTCGGCCACTTCCGCCGGGTCGTGGCGCAGCGCCAGTGGCGGGGCCAGCAGGGCCACTACCGGCGTGACGAGGTAGCCCGTGCCGGTCAGGATCGGCGGCAGGCGGCCCAGCACCTGCGGCAGGGCGCGGTCGAGCCCGACCTCCTCCTCCGCCTCGCGCAGCGCCGCCTCTTCGGGGGTTTCGCCCGGCTCCATCCGCCCGCCGGGAAACGAGACCTGGCCGGCATGGGAGGCCAGCGTGGCGGCGCGCAGCGTCAGCAGCACCGTGGGCTCGGGCCAGGCCACCAGGGGCACCAGCACGGCCGCTTCCACGCAGCGCCCGCCGGCGCGCGCGGCGCGTTCAAGGTCATCCAGCGGGGTTGGCCGGTCGTGGTGCAGCAGGGCCGGGTCGGCCAGCCGGGCGCGCAGGGATGGGGCGTCGAGCATGATGCGTGGCGGCGGTGCCGTGGCGAGGGGATGCGCCGCGTGCAGCGCGGTATGCGGCGGTGGCCCGTTCACTCCGCGGCCATGTCGAGCGCGCTCGGCGCCTCGTCGATGGGGAAGAACACGCCTTCGCTCCACACACCCAGCATGGTGCGCCCGTCCACCGTCTCGGGCTGGGACAGGGCGACCAGCTCGTAGAACACAGCGCGGCTGATCCGCGCCTCCAGCCCCGGGCGGACGGTCACGTAGGGCCGCGGCTCCCGCGTGCGGGGGTCGAGCGCCACCCGGATCGGGTGGTCGGCGCTGGCGGTCACGATCTCGTCGAGATTGGTGCGGAAGGCGAGGCACTGGCGCGGCATGGCGTGCCCGCAATCGCAATCCCGCCAGAACAGCTCCACCGCGATGAAGGGCGCGTCCTCGACCTCGATCCGGCCGCGCTCGGCGGGGGTTTCCAGCCAGAAGGAACCGTCCTCGCCGCGCTTGAGCACCGATGCGAACAGGCAGACCAGCGGCTTGCGATTGATCGGGCTGCCCCGGTAGTGCCAGGTGCCGTCGCGCGCGATGCGGATGGCGTAGTCGCCACATTCCATTTTCGCGCGCGACAGCACGACCCCTGCGGGGGGGGGCGTGCCGGGCGTCTTTTCCATGCCGTGGTGCGTCATTGAATTATCTTTGCGTTGTTTGCCACCAGCAACCCTTGCACTCGGCGCCGCCGATGCGAGCATATTCACCCTAGGGTGGCAAACTCCAGCGCACCGCCACCCATGTCATATAGGGAGCCCTGCCCGCATGATTGAAGTGGCCGAGCCACAGGATCCTTCCGCCCTGGTTGCGGAGGTGGAAGCGCTGGGCGCCCGCCTGTCTCGTGTGCGCGAGGCGGTGGGCCGCGTCATCTTCGGCCAGGAGCTGGTCGTGGAGCGCGTGCTGATCACCCTGCTGTCCGGCGGGCATGTGCTGCTGGTGGGCGTGCCGGGCCTGGGCAAGACCAAGCTGGTGGACACGCTGGGCACCGTGCTGGGGCTCGATCCGCGCCGCGTGCAGTTCACGCCGGACCTCATGCCCTCCGACATCCTGGGCTCCGAGGTGCTGGAGGAGGATGCGCATGGCAAGCGCGCCTTCCGCTTCCTGCGCGGGCCCATCTTCTGCCAGCTGCTGATGGCGGACGAGATCAACCGCGCCTCCCCGCGCACGCAATCGGCGCTGCTGCAGGCCATGCAGGAACAGCGCGTGGCGATCGGCGGCGAGATCCACGCCCTGCCCACGCCCTTCCACGTCCTCGCCACCCAGAACCCGATCGAGCAGGAAGGCACCTACCCGCTGCCCGAGGCGCAGCTCGACCGCTTCCTGCTGGAAATCGAGGTCGGCTACCCCGACGAGGCCGCCGAGCGCGCCATGCTGCTGGCCACCACCGGCGCGCGGGAAGCCAAGCCCGTGCAGGTGCTGACCGGCATGGAGCTGATCGCCGCGCAGGCGCTGATCCGCCGCATCCCGGTGGGCGAGCAGGTGATGGAAGCCATCCTGAAGCTGGTGCGCGGCGCGCGGCCGGAAACCACCGGGCTCGACAGCGTGCGCCAGCACCTGGCCTGGGGGCCGGGGCCGCGCGCGGCGCAGGCGCTGATGCTGGCCACCCGTGCGCGCGCGCTGCTGGACGGGCGGCTCGCCCCCAGCGTGGACGACGTGATCGCGCTGGCCGAGCCGGTGCTGCGCCACCGCATGGCGCTGACCTTCGCCGCCCGGGCGGATGGCGTGCGGCTGAGCGAGGTGATCGACGCGCTGAAGGCCAGCCTGGGCTGAGCCGGGCATGACCTGCGATATCCTGGAGAGGGGCGCCGCCCCTCTCCAGACCTCACCCCGCCAGGGGCCGGAAGGCCCCTGGACCCCGGCATTTGGCACCGGGGCATGAGCGCGCCTGTCACCGTCGCCATACCCTGGGCGGAGGCGCTCGGCGCCACCCTGCCGCCGCTGGTGGTGCAGGCGGAACGCGTGGCCGCCACCGTCATGCAGGGCGTGCATGGCCGGCGCCGGCCGGGGCAGGGCGACGCCTTCTGGCAGTTCCGGCCGTATTTCCCCGGTGATTCCGCCTCCCGCGTCGATTGGCGGCAATCCGCCAAATCCGACCGACTGTTCGTGCGCGAAACCGAATGGGAGGCGGCGCAGACCGTGGCCCTGTGGTGCGCGGGGGATGAAGGCATGGGCTGGCGCAGCCACCGCGATCTGCCGACCAAGCGATTCCGGGCCGAGTTGCTGCTGCTGGCCCTCGCCGCGCTGCTGTTGCGCGGTGGCGAGCGAGTGCGGCTGTTCGGGCTGCCGCGGGCCTTTGCCGGGCGCGGCGCGCTGGCCAGCCTGGGGCAATCCCTCTCCCGCCAGGCAGCGCAGCCCGAGGATGGCCGGATTCCCCGCCATTCGCGGGCCGTGCTGATCGGGGATTTCCTCGCACCGCTGGAACATACCAAGCGCATCGTCGCGACGCTGGCGGCGGGCGCGGTGCGGGGCCATCTGCTGCAGGTGATGGACCCCGCCGAGGAAACCCTGCCCTTCACCGGCCGCATCCGATTCGAGGGTGTGGGCGCGGCCGAACACGCGCTGGTGCCGCGCGTGGAAGGCGTACGCGCGCTGTATGAGGACCGCCTGGCGCGCCACCGCGAAGGCCTCGCGGCGGTGGCGGCCTCGGCCGGGTGGTCGTTCGCCACCCACCGGACGGACCAGCCGCCGGAAGCCGCACTGCTGGCGCTGCATCGCCGCCTGGCGCCCGCCTGATGTGGCAATTGGGGCCGCTCGCCTTCGCAGCACCCTGGCTGCTGATGGCACTGCCGGCGCTGCCGCTGCTGTGGTGGCTGCTGCGCGTGAGCCCGCCGGCCCCGCGCAGCCAGGCCTTCCCGCCCATCCGCCTGCTGCGCGACCTGCCGCCGACCGAGGAAACGCCCCACCGCACGCCCTGGTGGCTGCTGCTGCTGCGCCTGGCGGCGGCGGCGCTGCTCATCATCGGCCTCGCGCGCCCCGTGTGGCAGCCGCAGGTGGGCGGCGGCGGCACCGGCCCGCTGCTGGTGGTGGTCGATGATGGATGGGCAGCCGCCACCGACTGGCCGGCGCGCATCGCCGCCGCCGCCGCCGCGCTCGATGCCGCGGGGCGGGAGGAACGGCGTGTGGCGCTGCTGACCACCGCGCCACCGGCCTCGGGCGAGCCGATCGCCGCCACCGGGTTGATGCCGGCCGCGGAGGCGCGCGCACGCCTCGCCGCGCTGCGCCCGCTGGCCTGGCCACCCGACCGCGCCGCCGCGCTGGCCGCGCTGGCAGCCTTCCGCACCGCCCATCCCGGCCCCTTCGCCGGTTTCTATGTCAGCGACGGCGTGGAGCATGGCGCGCAGGGCGACGGCTTCACCCCTCTGGCCGAGGCGCTGGCCGCGGCCGGGCCGCTGACCCTGGCGCGTGCGGAGGCGCGGCCCGCCCGCATCCTGCCGCCGCCGGTGGCCGAGGCCGACCGGCTGGTGGTGCGCGCGCTGCAAACCCCCGTGGGCGCCGCCACCGAGGCCACCGTGCTGGCCCGCACCGGGGATGGCCGCGCCATCGCCTCCGCCGTGCTGGCGTTTCCGCCCGGCGCCTCGGAAGCGGAGGCCGCGCTCGACCTGCCCATCGAGATCCGCAACCAGGTGGTGCGGCTCGACCTCGAACCCGAGGCCGGGGCGGGCGGCACCGTGCTGCTGGATGAACGCTTCCGGCGCCGGCCGGTGGGGCTTTCCGCCGCACTCGAGACCAGCGCCGACGCGCCGCTGACCGGCGACCTGTTCTACCTCGACCGCGCGCTGGCCCCCTATGCCGAGATCCGCCGCGGCACGCCCGAGGCGCTGCTGGGCCGCCAGCTCGCGGTGATGGTGCTGGCCGACCGCGAGGTGCCGGCCGGGCGCGAACGCGAGGCGCTGACGCGCTGGGTCGAGGAAGGCGGGATGCTGATCCGCTTCGCCGGCCCGCGCCTGGCGGAACGGCCGGACCCGCTGCTGCCGGTGGCTTTGCGCGCCGGCGAACGGCAATTGGGCGGGGCGCTTTCCTGGGACCGGCCGCAGGTGTTGGCGCCCTTCCCGGAACATTCCCCCTTCGCCGGGCTGACGCCGCCGGCCGAGGTCACGGTGGAACGCCAGGTCCTGGCCGAGCCCTCGCCGCGGCTGACCGAGCGGTCCTGGGCACGGCTGGCCGATGGCACGCCGCTGGTGACCGAGGTGGCGCGCGGGCGCGGGCGGATCGTGCTGTTCCATGTCACGGCCAATGCCGAATGGTCGAACCTGCCGCTGTCCGGCCTGTTCGTGGACATGCTGCGGCGGCTGGTGGCGCTCTCCGCCGGCGTGACGGGCGCGGAGGGGGCTGCGCCGCTCGCGCCGCTGGAGAGCCTCGACGGGTTCGGGCGGCTCGGCCCCGCACCACCCGCCGCCGCGCCCATCCCGGCCAACCAGGTGGAGGGCACGGTGGCGTCCCCGCGCCATCCGCCGGGCTGGTACGGCACGCCGGGCCAGGCGGAGGATGCCGCCTGGCGGCGCGCGCTGAACCTCTCGGCGCACCTGCCGCGCGCCGCGCCCGGCCGCCGCGCCGCCGCCGGGCGTGCGCAGCGAGACCATCGGCGGCGTGCCGGCCGAACGCGACCTCGGGCCCTGGCTGCTGGCGCTGGCGTTGGCGCTGCTGGCGGCGGACCTGGTGATCTCGCTGGTGCAACGCGGGCTGATCGGCGTGGCGGGCGCGCGGGGCGTGGCGCGCGTCGGGGCGGTGCTGCTGGCGGTTCTGGCGGGCGCCCCGGCCATGGCGCAGGAGCCTGAGGGTGCCGCGGCGATCGCCACGCGCCTGGGCTATATCGTCACCGGCGATGCGCAGGTGGATGAGGTATCGCGCCTGGGGCTGGTGGGGCTGTCGGATTTCGTCAACCGCCGCACCGCCGCCGCGCTGGCGGACCCGCAGCCGCTGGTGCCCGGGCGCGACGACCTGTCCTTCTATCCGCTGATCTACTGGCCGGTGCTGCCCGAGGCGAATACGCCCGATGCCGCCGCCGCCGCCGCGCTCAACACCTTCATGCGCAATGGCGGCATCTTGCTGCTGGACACGCGCGACGAAGGTTCGGGCGAGGGTTTCTTCCCCGGCGCGCGGGCGGCGCTGCGGCGCGTGACGCGCGACCTCGCGGTGCCGCCGCTGGCGCCGATCCCGGAGGACCACGTGCTCAAGCGCGCCTTCTACCTGCTGCCGGAACTGCCCGGCCGCTTCGCCGGCGGCCAGGTCTGGGTGGCGCGCGACCAGGACCGTGCCAATGACAGCGTGAGTCCCGGTGATCATCGGCGGCCATGACTGGGCGGCGGCCTGGGCGATGGATGCGCGCGGCCAGAACCCCTACGCCACCATTCCTGGCGGCGCGCGGCAGCGCATCCTGGCCTATCGCTTCGGCGTGAACCTCGTGATGTATGCGCTGACCGGCAACTACAAGGGCGACCAGGTACACGTGCCCGCCATCCTGGAAAGGCTGGGGAACTGATGCCCGCGCCACCCTTCCTTGAGTATCGGTTTCCAAAGGCCCTTCGGCCTTTGGTGGGGGGAGTTCGAGGGGGGCAAAGCCCCTCTCGCCCCACCCCCGGACCCACGCCATGACCCAGACCATCGCCGGCATCGACTTCGCTCCCGTCCTGCCGTTGTGGCTGCTCGCGGCTGCCGCGCTGCTGGCGGTGCTGGCGCTGCTCCCTGGCGCGTGGCGGCGCGCGCGCGGCACGTTGTGGCGCGGCGTGACCTTCGCGCTGCTGCTGCTGGCGCTGGCCAACCCCCGCCTGGTCGAGGAATCCCGCGAGACCCGCCCGGACATCGCGCTGCTGGTGGTCGACCGCAGCGATTCCGCGCGCATCGGCGAGCGTGCCGCGCAGATCGCCGCCGCGCGCGCCGAGATCGAGGCCCGCGCCGGCCGCCTGCCCGAGATGGAACTGCGCGTGGTGGACGTGCCCGAGGCCGGCAACCAGGGCACGCGGCTGTTCGGTGCCATCGAGCGTGCGCTGGCCGAGGTGCCGCGCGCGCGCCTGGCCGGGGTGATCGCGCTGACCGACGGCCAGGCGCACGACATCCCCGAAGCCGTCGCCCTTCGACGCGCCCTTCCACGCGCTGATGCCCGGCCGCGACGGCGAGACCGACCGGCGGCTGCGCATCATCGAGGCGCCCGGCTTCGGCATCGTGGGGCGCGAGGTGGCGATCCGGGTTGCGGTGGACGACCTTGGCGTGGCGAACCCGACCGGCGCGGCGCGGCTGACCATCCGTCGCGATGGCGAGTCGGCGCGCAGCGAAAGCGTGCCGATCGGCCGCGACCACCGCATCGCCGTGCCGATCCAGCGCGGCGGGCCGACGGTGGTGGAGATCGAGGCCGAGGCGCGCCCGGGCGAGGTGAGCGCGCTGAACAACCGCCAGATCGTCACCATCAACGGCGTGCGCGACCGGCTGCGCGTGCTGCTGATCAGCGGCGAACCGCATGCCGGGGAGCGCACCTGGCGGCGCCTGCTCAAGGCCGACCCCAATGTGGACCTGGTGCATTTCACCATCCTGCGCCCGCCGGAGAAGGACGACCTGACGCCGCTGAACGAGCTGGCGCTGATCGCCTTCCCGGTGCGCGAATTGTTCCAGGTGAAGCTGCGCGACTTCGACCTGATCGTGTTCGACCGGTTCTCCAACCGCGGCATCCTGCCGCTGTCCTACCTGCGCAACATCGCCGACTACGTGCGCGGCGGGGGGGCGCTGCTGATGAGCACCGGGCCGGAATTCAGCGGCCCGGTCTCGCTGGCGCTGACGCCGCTGGGCCAGGTGCTGCCCGCCCGCCCGGCGGGGCGGCAGAACGCGGTGGCCGAGGGGCCGTTCCGCCCGCGCGTCTCGGCGCTGGGCTTCCGCCACCCGGTCACCGAGGGCCTGCCCGGCGCCAATACCGAACAGGCAGAGGCCGAATGGGGCCGCTGGTATCGCCACCTGCGCACCGATGCGCGCGCCGGCAGCACGGTGATGGAGGGCCCCGAGGGCGCGCCGCTGCTGGTGCTCGACCGGGTCGGCGAGGGGCGCGTCGCGCTGCTGCTGTCGGACCACATCTGGCTGTGGTCGCGTGGGCATGATGGCGGCGGCCCGCAGCAGGAAGTGCTGCGCCGCGTGGCGCATTGGCTGATGCGCGAGACCGAGCTCGAGGAGGAAGACCTCACCGCGCGCATCGAGGCCGGGCGCCTGACCGTCACCCGCCGCAGCCTGGAGGATGCGCCGCCGCCCGAGATCACCGTGACGGCGCCGGATGGCACCATCACCCGCGCGACGCCGGAGGTGACCGGCGGCGGTCGTGCGGAACTGACGCTGCCCGCGGCGCTGGCCGGCGTGTGGCAGGCCAATGACGGCCGGCGCACCGCCTTCGCCGCCGCCGCCGCGGCCAATCCGCTCGAGATCGCGGACCTGCGCGCGGACCCCGAGCGCCTGCGCCCGCTGCTGACGGGCACGGGCGGTGCCGCGCGCTGGATGGGCACGGGCGCGGTGCCCGCCCTGCCGGACCTGCGGCGCGTGGCGCCGGGGCGCGATGTCGCGGGGCCGGGCTGGATCGGGCTGCGCCGCAATGGCGACCACACGGTGACCGGCATCAGCGCCCTGCCGCTGCTGCCGGCCTGGCTGGCGCTGGTCCTGGTGATGGGTGCCGCGCTGATGGCCTGGCGGCGGGAGGGGCGCTGAGGCGCGGGCGAGGCGACACCGCGAACGCAGCGCCCGGCATCGCCGCGCCGGGAAGGGTGGCGCCATGCCCGCCCGTGCGACCGCGCCGCGGCGCGAGGCCACCGGATGATTTCACCCGGCGGCGGGATGATCTAGAATTGCCGTCATGAGACATTCGCGCGCAATGCTGCTCCTGCTTGGCCTTGCCCTGCTGCCCGGCCTGCCGCTGGGCGCCGGGCCGGCGCTGGCGCAATTCGCCGGGCCGCCGCCGCAGGCTCGCGGCGCGGCACCGGCACCGCCGCCCGCGCTGCCGGGCCTGGCGGCCAGGCGCGCACCGGAGCCGATTCCCGGCGACCCCAACGCCAACCTGCCACCGACCGCCGCCTTGTTCGACGCCATCAATCGCGGCGATCTTGCCGCCGCGCGGGATGCCATGACGCGCGGCGCGCGGCTGGACGAGCGCAATGTGCTGGGCCTGACGGCGATCGATGCCGCGGTGGACCAGGGACGCAACGAGATCCTGTTCTTCCTGCTCTCGGCGCGCGGGACGGTGCGCGGTCCGGCGCCGCCCTCCGAGGCCTCGCTGACCCCGGCCCAGCGCGCCGCCCGCGACCGTGCCTTCCGCGAGGAGGCCGCCCGCACCGCCCGCGCCGCGGCCCGTGGCGGGCGCGCCCCGGTGGCGCGCGGCCCGGCGCCGACGCTCCGCCCGCGCCTGTTCGTCAATGATGGCGGGACGCCGCGGCCGGAGGAGGGCTTCCTCGGCTTCGATGCGGGGCGCAGCGCCGCGACCCAGCCGGCAGGCCCCGCCCGCCGCCGCTGAGGGCGGCCGGGCAGGGCGCACGCCCCGGCCGCGCGGGGTGGCAGGGACGGCAACCGTGGCGTGGCGGCCACGCCCGGTGTGTTCCGGTCGGTCATGCCAGCGTGAAAGCGATGCATACGAACGGCTTCGCGTGTAGGCTTGCCAGCCAACCTGAAGCGTCACACCGGAATGCCCCGCGCCGCCCTGTCCGACGACCTTCGCAGCCCTGCCCGTGGCGGTGGCGCCTCCGGGCGCTTTGCCTCGACCGCGGTGCGCGCCGTGCTGCGCCGCCGCGCGATGGAATTGCTGGGCCTGGTGGTTGCCCTCGCGCGCGGTGGCGCTGCTGGTGGCGCTGGGCACGCATGACCCGGCGGACCCCTCGCTCAACACGGCGACCGACCGCGGCACCACCAACCTGGCGGGGCCGGCCGGGGCCATCGTCTCGGACATCCTGCTGCAGGGCTTCGGCTTCGCCGGGGCGCTGCCGTCCCTCGCGCTGCTGGCCTGGGCCTTCCGGCTCGTGACGCATCGCGGGCTCGGTTCGGTGCCCACCCGGCTGGCGGGGCTGCTGGCAGGGCTGCCGCTGGCCGCCGCCGCGCTGTCGCTGCTGCCGCTGCCGGCCGGCGTGCCGGTGGAGGCGGGGCCGGGCGGGGCCGCGGGGCCGCTGCTGGCCGGCGCTCTGGCGGATGGGCTTCTCGGCGATGCTGGGGCCGTTCGGGGCGTTCATCGCGCATTCCGTCCTGGCGGTCGGCGCGGTCGGATCGGTGTTCATCGCCTGCGGGCTGACCATCGGCGAATGGCGCGGCGCCGGCCGGGTGGCGGTCGGTGCCGGGCAGGTGGCGGTGGATGCCGCGCGGACCGGTGCCGCGGCGCTGCG
The DNA here is from genome assembly GCA_963716705.1 of uncultured Alphaproteobacteria bacterium. Lineage (GTDB taxonomy): Bacteria > Pseudomonadota > Alphaproteobacteria > Acetobacterales > Acetobacteraceae > Neoroseomonas. Next base: position 166,205 of record CAVQTW010000021.1, on the reverse strand, counting down.
CCGGCCCGAGCCGCCGGCGCCACGGCCCGCGCGCCCGGGGCTGCTCGCGCGGCTGTCCTCGCCGTTCCGGCGCATGTCCAGCAGCGCCGGCGCGCTGTGGCGGCGCGAACCCACCGACGTGCCGCTGGGCGCGATGCTGCGCGCCGCCGAGGAAGCCGCCGCCGCCGTGCCGCCCAGCCCCACCGCGGCCCCCGCGCCCCTGCCCGGCCAGGAGGGCGATGCGCGCCCCGGCACCGAGCCGGCCAGCAAGCCGAAGCTCACCACCCGCGTGCATGTCACGCCGCAGGCGGCGGGTGCGGCGCGCCGCCCGCCGGAGCAGCGCGCCCTCGACCTCAATGAGGGCATCTGGCGCCTGCCGCCGCTCGACCTGCTGACCGAGGCGCCGGCCAAGCGCGTGGGCCGGCCGTCGGAGGAATCGCTGCAGGCCAATGCGCGGCTGCTGGAATCGGTGCTGGAGGATTACGGCGTGCGCGGGCGCATCGCCGAGATCCGCCCCGGCCCGGTGGTCACGCTGTACGAGCTGGAACCGGCGCCGGGCACGAAGTCATCGCGGGTGATCGGGCTGGCGGACGACATCGCGCGCTCGATGTCGCTGATCGCGGTGCGCATCGCGACCGTGCCGGGGCGCAACGTGATCGGCATCGAGATGCCCAACACCAAGCGCGAGACAGTCTATCTCAGCGAAATGTTCGCCGACGAATCCTGGGGGCGCAACGGGGGCCGGCTGCCGCTGGCGCTGGGCAAGGATATCGGCGGCGGGCCGGTCATCGCCGACCTGGCGCGCATGCCGCATCTGCTGATCGCGGGCACCACCGGCTCGGGCAAGTCGGTCGCGATCAACACCATGATCCTGTCGCTGCTCTATCGGCTGAGCCCCGATGAGTGCCGCTTCATCATGATCGACCCCAAGATGCTCGAACTGAGCGTCTATGACCGCATCCCGCATCTGCTCGCCCCGGTGGTCACCGAGCCGCCCAAGGCGATCGGCGCGCTGAAATGGACGGTGCGGGAGATGGAGCGCCGCTACCGCGCCATGAGCCAGCTCGGCGTGCGCAATATCGGCGGCTACAACGAGAAGGTGGTGGCCGCGCGCGCGCGCAACGAGGTGCTGACGCGCAAGGTGCAGACCGGCTTCGACCCCGAGACCGGCAAGCCCGTGTTCGAGGAACAGCCCCTCGCCCTGGAACCACTGCCGATGATCGTGGTGGTGATCGACGAGATGGCCGACCTGATGATCGTCGCCGGCAAGGAGATCGAGGCCGCGGTGCAGCGCCTGGCGCAGATGGCGCGCGCCGCGGGCATCCATGTGATCATGGCGACGCAGCGGCCTTCGGTGGATGTCATCACCGGCACCATCAAGGCCAACTTCCCGACCCGCATCTCCTTCCAGGTGACGTCCAAGATCGACAGCCGCACCATCCTGGGCGAGCAGGGCGCGGAGCAGCTGCTCGGCCAGGGCGACATGCTGCACATGCCCGGCGGCCAGCGGGTTTCACGCGTGCATGGTCCGTTCGTGAGCGACACCGAGGTCGAGCGCGTGGTGGAATACCTGCGCGAGCAGGGCGAGCCGCACTACATCGAGGAAGTGACCGAGGAGGCCGACGAGGACGGCATGGGCGGCCTGCCCGGCATGCTCGGCGGCAATACCGATGCGGAATCCTCGCTCTACGACCAGGCAGTGGCGCTGGTGACGCGGGAGGGCAAGGCCAGCACCTCCTTCGTGCAGCGGCACCTCAATATCGGCTACAACCGCGCGGCGAAGCTCATCGAGCAGATGGAAAAGGAAGGCGTGGTCGGCGCGGCGAACCATGTCGGCAAGCGCGAGGTGCTGGCACCGGGCCCGCGCGACTGAAGCAGGCCGCGCTCGGATGGAACGGGCCTGATCGGGTGAGTTGCCCGCACGAACCAGTGGCTGCGGTGCGCCGGTGGCAACCCAAACCGCTGCCGACAGGGTCGTTTCGTACCGTCATGAGGTTTGCCGCCCCCGCCCTCGCGTGCTAACCGCCCCGCCGTATCTTTCGGCCCGCTCCGCGCGCCCGATCCGAGAGGCTCCGACATGTCCGACCAGCCGATACCGCCTGCAAACGGCGCCCCTGGGGGCGCCAATGCCGCCAATCCCGGGACGGGCCCGGTGGTGCTGAACCTCCAGTTCACCAAGGACCTCTCCTTCGAGGTGCCCGGCGCGCCCGAAATCTACATGAACATGCGCGAGGCGCCGCGCATCGACATCGCGCTCGACGTCCAGGCCCGACGCATCCAGGAAGGGCAGGAGGTCTATGAGATCTCCCTGCAGGTGCGTGCCGATGCCAAGACCGACGAGGGCGCGACCGCCTTCATCGCCGAACTGGTCTATTGCGGCATCTTCACCCTGACCGGCGTGCCGGAGCAGATGCTGGAGCCGGTTCTGCTGGTCGAATGCCCGCGCCTGCTGTTCCCGTTCGCGCGCAACATCCTGGCCGATGTCACGCGCGACGGCGGCTTCCCGCCCGTGCTGCTCGCGCCGATCGATTTCGTGCAACTCTGGCAGACCGCGCCGCGGCCAGCCCTCGGGCGCGCCGGCCCCCGTGGCCAATGCCTGAAGGAGGGCCGGGCCTTGACGCGGGGGCCGCCCGCGTCATGTCGGGAGGGACCATGACGAAAGCGCCGCGTCGCCATCGTGCTGTTCAACCTCGGCGGTCCCGACCGGACCGAGAGCGTGCGGCCGTTCCTTGTCAACCTGTTCACCGACCCTGCCATCCTGCGCGTGCCGGGATTCATCCGCCCATGGCTCGGCCGGCTGATCGCCTGGCGGCGCACCAAGCCCGCCCAGGAGAATTATGCGGTGCTGGGTGGCCGTTCGCCATTGCGCGAACTGACGGAGGAACAGGCCCTCGCGCTCGAGGCGGCGCTTTCGGGCGACCCCGAGCTGGAGGCGCGCTGCTTCGTCGCCATGCGCTACTGGCACCCGCTGAGCGACGAGGCGGCGCGCGATGTCACCGCCTGGGCCCCGGACGAGGTGCTGCTGCTGCCGCTCTATCCGCAATTCTCCACCACCACGACCGGTAGCAGCATTGTCGCGTGGGACCAGGCGGCGCGACGTGCCGGCCTGTCGGTGCCCACCACCACGCTGTGCTGCTGGCATTCGCATGGCGGCTTCGCCGCCGCCACCGCATCCCTGGTGCGCGACGCCTACGACAAGGCGCGGGCCGAATTGCCGCAGGACGTGCCGCTGCGCGTTCTGTTCTCCGCCCACGGGCTGCCCGAAAGCATCATCAACTCTGGCGACCCGTACCAGTGGCAGGTGGAGCGTACGGTCGCGGCGGTGGTCGAGAGACTGGCGATCGAGGGGCTGGACCATGTGGTCTGCTACCAATCCCGCGTCACGCCGCAGAAATGGATCGGCCCCTCCACCGAGGACGAGATCGAGCGCGCGGCGCATGACGGGGTCGCGATCCTGATCTCGCCCATCGCCTTCGTCTCGGAACATTCCGAGACGCTGGTGGAACTGGACGTGGAATACAGGGAGGAGGCCGACAAGCTCGGCATCCGTGGTTATTTCCGCGTGCCCGCGCAGAATTCCGATCCCTGCTTCATCGCGGCGCTGGCGTCCATCACGCGTGCGGCGCTGGGCTCGGGGCGCAGCCTGTGTTCCTTCGCCGGCGGTCGGCAATGCCCGAAGCAGCACGGGGATTGCCCCCATGCCAAGGCGCCGGCGCCGGTGCGCGAAGCGGTGAAGGAACTGGCGTGAGCCCACCCCGCCCGCCGCGCGCGGTGCTGTTCGACTGCGACGGCGTGCTGGCGGATACCGAGATGGTGGTGAACGCCATCGTCGCCGACCAGCTCACCACCCTGGGCTGGCCGCTGACCGCGGCGCAGTCCCGCGAAGCCTTCCTCGGCCTGGCCCTGCCCGACATGGTGCCGCGCATCGAGGCCCGCACCGGACCGCTGCCGCCGCGCTGGGCGAAGGACATCTCGACCCTCATCGCGCATGAGATGAATGCCAGCACCCCGGCCGTGCCGGGCGCGGTGGAGGCGGTGCGCGCGGTGGTGGCGGCCGGCATCACGGTTGCGGTCGCGTCCAACTCGGCACGGGCCGAACTGGCCGCGAAGATGCGTTCCCTCGGCCTCGCGACGGTGTTCGCGGACCGCATCTTCTCGTTCGAGGATGTCCATCGCCCGAAGCCCTGGCCGGACATGTACCTGGCGGCCGCTGCGGCCTGCGATGCCGCACCGCATGATTGCGTTGTGATCGAGGATAGCGTGCCGGGCGTGCGTGCCGGCATCGCCGCCGGCTGCCGCGTGCTGGGCTTCGCGCGGGAGACGCCGCGCGCGCTGCTCGCCGCGCAGGGCGCAGAACCTTTCGAGGACATGGCGGCATTGGCGGGCCTGCTGGGGATTTAGAGCGGATCCCGATCAGGTGACGCCATCCGATCGGGATATGCTCTCGGCGCGCGCCTGCCTTGCTTGGCCAAGGGCGCGGCGTGAACGCCCGGCGATCCACGCCATGAGAAGGACCGGCGGGTCGTCGAAAGCAATCCTGGGCGGCATACCAAGCCCACGAAGCCTCAACCTTCGCCCCGTCCAGTGACGGGTATCAGCCCTCGGGACAGCCCACCACGACGCGCTGCAGTGTGCGCACCCCTTCGGCTGTCTGTGCCCACCGCGAATCCCCGGCTTGCGCGGGGCTCAGCAGGCGCGCAGCCGCCGCAAGGTCCGCGCAGCGCTGGTCCTCCGCGCCGCAGGCGACCGAGACGCCGATCATCCGTGCGCTCGCGCCATGGAAGCGGGCGGTGGCATTGCCCGGTGCGTCGCGCAGCAGGATGTCGGCTTCGGCGCGCATCAGGTCGTTGTCCGGGCAGATGCCCGCGCGCGGCGTGACGGCGCGGCGGTCGTACAGAGCCTCGAGAAGTTCGGCCCGCCAGGTGTTGCGTTCGGCCTGGGTGTTCGCACCGCCGGCGGCCAGCGCCGCCTGGCCGGCCGAGACGGCGCAGGCATGCAGGGCGGCGCGCTGCCCTGCCGGGACGGCATCCGCCTGGCGGCGGCAGGCGCGCGCGCGCAGCGCCTGGGCGGTGGCGCAGTCCTTGTCGGCGGGGCCGGTGCAGGCAGGGACCTCCTCCGCAGCGATGCTGTCCCAGGCATTGCGGGCCGCGGCCGCACCCATGCGCGCGACTTGCTGTGCGGCGGGAGTGGCCGCGGCGCCGGCGATCTGCCCGGCCGGACCGCCCACCGCGCCGGCCACCGCCGAGCCGGCGGCGCTGCCGGCGGCACCGCCCACCTGCTCGCAGCCGGCCAGCAGGGTGAGGCCGAGCAGAACGGTCATTGGTCGCCAGGTCGCGGGGCGGTGATGCGGCAAGGTGCGTCTCCCGTTGCCGGGTGAGGCTAGACCATCATCCGGCCAGGCTGAACCTTTCATGCCGGCACGCATGCTCGTTGGTGCGAAAACGCCCCTCGAGCCACGGGCGCCGCATCCACCTACGCAGCCGGCACGCCAGCGCCGTGGGGCCGGAGTGCCGGCGGGACATCATCGGCTTCGCGACGACATCAGCGACCCGGCGCCACGATGAACAGCCGGAAGGCCGACAGCGCTTCGGGCAGTGGCGCCGGCTCCAGCCAGGCCGGTGCATGACCGTCGCGCATGGCGGCGGCGAGCGTGCCCTCGCGCGGGCTGCCCTCGGGCGGCAGCGTGCAGGCCACCACCAGCGCCACGCCGCGCCGCGCGAGCACCGCCCGCGCCTCGGCGGGGTCGCGCGCCTGCATCACCCGCACGGTGTCCTCGATGGCCTGGCCGCCGCGATGATGCGGCGCGGCCACGATGCGATAGGGCGTGCGCCAGGCCAGTTCGGGGCCCATGAACAGGTCCGATGCCATCAGGATCGGCGCGGTCTCGCCGGCGCGCAGGGCGGGTTTTTCCGCGGCCAGCCAGCGAGCCATCCGGGTCCAGTCGCAGGCGGGTTGGGCGCCGCGCCCTGTCGCTGACGCCGTGGCGTCGCGCGGCGCAACCAGGCTGAGGAACGGCACGCCGAGCGCGCCGAAGAACAGTATCAGTGCAAGCGCGGCGCGAACCGCCTGGCCGCGGGGCCAAGATGCATTCAGCACGAGCCCGACAATGCCTGCGCCGGCGATGGCGGCGGCCGGCGCGAGGTCCAGCCCGAAGCGCCGTGCGGCAAAGGTGGCGCCGACCCCGGCCAGCAGCGTCACGCCCAGCATCAGCCCCGCCGGCCAGCGCCCGTCGCGGATCCAGCCGGGCATCCCCATCGCGACCGCGAGCAGGCCCAGGACGACGATACCGCCGACGAAGCCGGCGATGTCCCACAGGGTGCCGGGGCCGAAGGGCGCGATGGGGCGGTTCTCCTGGATGGTCTCGTGCAGCAGCGCGAGATACGCCGCGTCGGCATTGGCGAGAGGGCCGCGCAGCATGTCGGGGAACACCGCCACCAGCAGCGCCAGGGCGGCCAGGGCAGCGCCGCCGGCCACCATCACGCGCCGCGGGCGCGGCTGCGCCCCCACCCATCGCGCCACCAGGAACACCGCCGCCGCGAACAGCGCCAAGCACAGCTGCTGGATGGTGATGCGGTCGTATTCCACACGCAGCCATTCGTCGGGCCGGTGTTCCACCACGATGGCGAAGGCCACCATGCCCGCCAGCCCAAGGCACAGGCGCTGCCCCTGGGCCGCGAGCCACCGCCCGTCCGGCGCCAGCATCGCCGCCAGGCCGATTGCCGCCAGCATGGGTGTGATGACGATCAGCGCCTCCGGACCGATCCACAGGGCCAACCCGAGCGCCGCGCCCGAGCCCGCCGCGGCGCGCCCCCTGCCCTGCGGCACCAGCGCGTGCAACGCCGCGCCCAGCGCCAGGGTCAGCGCCAGGAGAATGAGCGCGTGGTGGTCGCTGCGCCCGGCGGAGCTGTAGGTCACCGCGACCGGTGCGCCGACCAGCAGCAGCACCGCGAAGAATGGCGCCGTGCCCGGCCAGATTGCCCGGGCGGCCCAGGCCGCGGCCACCGCCGCCGCCACCAGCAGCACCGGCGAAATCACCAGCCCCACCGCCAGCAGCGCCGGCTTCGGCTCGAAGCCCCAGAAGCGCTCCAGCGCCAGGGCCGGCGGGAACATCAGGATATCGAGCGGCCGGGTCCATTGGATAAGCAGCCCGTCAGGCGCGCCGAGAGGCGATGTCATGTCGTCGTACCAGCCCGCGCCCTGCCACAGGTCCAGGATGCGTACGAGGCGCAGGTAGGCGTCGGCGTCGGTCAGCTTGCCTTCGAGCAGGATGGCGTTCCACCCGCCGAGCCCGGCGACGTTCAGCACCACCACCAGGACCAGTGCGAAGGCCACGAGCGCGAAGCCGATGCGCGAGGGCGGTTCCGGCGAAGGAGGCGGCATGGTGGCTCCGGCGTGGTCGGTCCTGCCCGGTGTGCGGGGCGGCGCCGAATCGCGTCAAGCACCGCGGCGCGGTTGCGGTGCGGGCGGGGCGGCGGCAGGCTGCCCGCCTGTGCTCGAGGAACCCGCCATGCCTGCCCACGCCCTGTTCGTCCGCCTCGGTGACACGCGCTATCGCGTCGAGCGCCCTTGGGGCGATGTGCCCTCCGGGGGCGGCGTGCCGAGCGATGTCGCCTGCGACGCGCAGGGGCGCGTGTACTGCCAGATGCGCCAGGACCCGTTGACCGATGCGCAGGCGCCCGCGGTGGTGGTCCTGGCGCCCGATGGCCGGCGCGTTGCCGCCTGGGGTGGCGCGGAAGTGGCCGACGGCCACATGCTGAGCGTCCATCCCGATGGCCGGGTCTTCGTGGTGGATCGCGACGCGCATGAGGTGATCGTGTTCAGCGCCGAGGGCAGGCGCCTGGGCGGCATCGGCGCCCGCGGCCGGCCGGGCGAGCCCTTCAACGCCCCCTGCGACATCGCCTTCGCACCGGATGGGAGCATGTATGTGGCCGATGGCTACGCCGCCTCGGTGGTGCACCGCTTCAGCGCCGAGGGCACGCCGCTCGGCCGCTGGGGCCGCGAGGGCAGCGGGCCGGGCGAGTTCTCCACGCCCCATTCGGTCTGGGTGCTGCCCGATGGCCGCGTCACGGTGGCGGACCGCGAGAACAACCGCGTGCAGGTCTTCACCGCCGAGGGCGAGTGGCTGGCGGATTGGCGCGGCAACCACAAGCCGATGAGCGTGCATGGCGCGCCCGGCGGCGGGCTGTACGTGACGGACCAGGTGCCGCAGCTGTCGATGCTGGGGCCGGACGGGACCATCCTGGGCCGCTGCCGGCCGGTGCTGAACGGCGCGCATGGGATGTGGGCGGCCCCCGATGGCAGCATTTTCCTCAGCGAGCAGAACCCGCCGCGGCTGACGCGGCTGGTGCCGGTGTGACCCCTATTCCGCCCAGGAGGAGCGCCCCTGGATGGCCCAGCGGCCGTCCTTGAGGGTCACGATATAGAAGGATCTGTACGACCCGATCACGCTGCCATCGGCACGGAAGCGGCTGAACTGGACGCGGAAATGCACCTTGCCGGGGCCGGCATCCACCACCTCCACGTAGTCCCAGGCGCTGCGCGCCCATTCGCGGGCCTGGCCCTGGCGGTCGAAGACCATCGAGCGGAAATCCTCCGGCCGCTCGAACACCGTGACCTGGCCGCTGTGGAAGCGGACATGCGGGAAATGGTACCAGCGGGTGCGGATCGCCTCGGCATCCTCGGCGCTGAAGGCGGCCATGAAGCCATCCATGGCGGCGCGCGCGGCGGCGATATCGGTGTCGCTCATGTCGAGGTCTCCCGGTGCCCGGAGTCGGGTGTGCTGAAGCGCGTCCGGCCGGCGCAGCGGGCGGGGCCCGCGACGGGCATGTGCTGGTCCTTCGGGCCAATGCCGCGCGTCCGGCAGGCGGGATCGAAGGGCGCGACGGGAACCGCCGGTGCGGCGGGCGAATTCTTCTTGCCGCGATGTCTGACACGCACCCGCTCGCGCCTCATGATGGTGGGCGGGCATTCCCCCGTCCGCAGAACGGAGCCATCCCATGCAAGTGTGCATGTTGATCTATGAACCGCAATCCGAGACCGCGAAGCGCAGCGACCCCGCCGCTGCCCCCGCCTATTGGGGCGCCTGGACGGCCTATGCGGCTGCGGTGCGGGAATCCGGCCTGATGGTCGGAGGCAACGGGCTCGAGCCCTGGTCGGCGGCGACGACGCTGCGCATGGGCCCCGGCGGGCGCCAAGTCCAGGACGGGCCCTATGCCGACAGCCGGGAGCAGTTGGGCGGCTACTTCATCCTGGAGGTGCCCGACCTCGACACGGCGCTGGACTGGGCCTCTCGCTGCCCGGTGTTTCCCGGCGGCGCGGTCGAGATCCGGCCCGTGATGCCGCCGCCGCAGGGGTGAGCGACGGGCCAGCGCGCGCGGCGGCCGAGGCGGCCGCGCGCACCTCCTATGGCCGGCTGCTGGCGCGGCTCTCGGCGCGCACGCGCGACCTTGCGGCGGCCGAGGATGCGCTGGCCGAGGCCCTGCGCGCCGCGCTGGAAACCTGGCCCGCGCGCGGCGTGCCCGAGGTGCCGGAGGCCTGGCTGCTGACCGTGGCGCGGCGTCACCTCACGCGCGGCGCCCGCCATGCCGGCGTGCAGGCGGCGGCGATGCCCGCGCTGGTGCAACTGGCCGAGGAGGCTGACCGCCCCGCCGGTGCGGTGCCGGATGAACGCCTGGCGCTGATGTTCGTCTGCGCGCATCCGGAGATCGAGCCGGCGCTGCGGGCGCCGCTGATGCTGCAGGCGGTGCTCGGCCTCGATGCGGCGCGGATCGCCGGCGCCTTCCTGGTCTCCCCGGCGGCGATGGGGCAGCGCCTGGTGCGCGCGAAGGCCCGCATCCGCGAGGCCGGGCTGCGCTTCGAAGTGCCCGAGCCGGCGGAATGGGCGCCCCGCCTCGGCGCCGTGCTCGATGCCGTCTATGCCGCCTATGGCAGCGCCTGGCCGGACATGGCGGGGGTGGACCCGCGGCTGACCGGCCTGGTGGCGGAGGCGCTGCACCTGGCGCGGCTGATCGCCACGCTGCTGCCCGAGGAGCCAGAGGCGCGCGGCCTCGCGGCGCTGATCCTGCATTGCGAGGCGCGCCGGCCGGCCCGGCGCGATGGCGCGGGACACCTGGTGCCGCTGGATGAGCAGGATCCGGCACTCTGGGATGCTGGGCTGGCGGCCGAGGCGGAGGCGCATCTCGCCGCTGCCGGGCGGGCGGGTCGTGCGGGGCGGTTCCAGGTCGAAGCCGCCATACAATCTGCCCATGCCGCGCGCACGGTCTTGGGCGGCACGCCCTGGGGCGCGATCGCTGCACTCTACGAATTGCTGGTGCGGGTGGCCCCTTCGGCGGGCGCGCTGTTGGGTCGGGCGGCGGCGGCCGGGCAGGCGTGCGGGCCGGCGGATGGGCTGGCGCTGCTGGATGTCATGGCGGCCGATGTGCCGCCGGCCTGGCAGCCCTATTGGGCCGTGCGGGCGAATCTGCTGGCGCGGACCGGCCGATTGGAGGAGGCGCGGGACGCCTACGATCGCGCCATCGGCCTGTCCTCGGAGCCGGGGGAGCGTGCGTTCCTGCAACGCCGCCGTGCCGCCCTGGCGCGGTGATCGGCCGGTTGCACGCACCCGCGGTCCGGACCACAAGGCTCCGCATCGAGGCGCCAGTCGCGGGTACCCGGCATGTTCATCGAGGCCGACGCCGTTCCCCACGCCATCACCGAGGCGCGTGCATCATGCTGATCCGGCGCGACATGCCCGCAGCCGCGGCGCGGCCCGGCGTGCTCGCACTCGAGCGCGCGACACTCACCACCGTTCCCGCGCCGCGGATCGCCTTCGACGGCCCCTTCGTGATCCGTGGCCATGCCGGCGGCACGGGGCGGGCCAACGCGGCGTCGTGCCTCGACCCGGCGCCCGATCCGGGGCTCGCGGCCCGGATCATGCGGATCGAAGCGTGGTATGAAGCCCTTGCGCTGCCGCCACGCTTCCGCGCGACGCCGCTCGATCCGCCAGGCCTTGCGCATCATCTCGCCGCCCGCGGCTACGTCGAGAAGGACGAGACGGTCATCCTTCTCGCCGCGGTTGCGGCCATCGCCGCACCGGACCCCACCGCCCTCGCGCTGCGCGCACCCGATGCCGACTGGATGGCCGTAACCGCCACGGCCGAACACCAGAGTCCTGCCCGGCGGCGGGAAAAGGAAGCCACACCTGGGCTGCTGATGGTGCCGGGCGCCTGGATCACGCTTCGTGAGGCAGGAACGGCTGCCGCCGTCATCTCGGTTGTTGTCGCCGGTCCGATGGCCGGGTTCTTCGACCTCGCGGTGCGGCCGGAACTTCGCCGCAGGGGGCTTGCCGCCCGTGCCGTGCGCGCGGCCGCGCATTGGGCGGCCGGGCAGGGCGCGGAATGGATCTTCTGCCAGGTCGCCGCGGCGAACGCGGCCTCCATCGCGCTGAATGGCGGCCTGGGCATGGCCGAGGCCTACCGCTACCGCTACCTGGTGCGTGCGGCGGATGCCCTGCCGACGCTGAAATTCGGCTGAGTTCCGCGCCCCGGACGCGCCCGCGGTTGCACGCGCCACGAAACCGGACCACATAGGTCGGGATTGAAAACACCAGCAGCGGGATCGCCGCCATGTTCATCGAGACCGAAGCCACGCCCAACCCCGCCACGCTGAAGTTCCTGCCCGGCCGGGATGTGCTGGGTCCGCGCGGCAGCGCTGACTTCTCCGTCGCCACCGAGGCCGCGGGCCGCTCGCCACTGGCTGAACGGGTGTTCCAGGTGGGAGACGTGGCGCGCGTGTTCCTCGGCTCCGACTTCGTCACCGTGACAAAGGCCGACGATGCCGAGTGGGAGATGCTGCGCCCGCGCGTGCTGGGCGCGATCATGGAGCATTACCTGTCGGGCATGGAGGTTCTGGAAGGCGCGGCCGAGGGCGAGCACGGCGAGGATTTCGACCCCGCTGACCAGGAAGTGGTCGCCCAGATCAAGGAACTGCTGGACACCCGCGTGCGTCCGGCGGTGGCCGGCGATGGCGGCGACATCGTGTTCCGCGGCTTCCGCGAGGGCGTGGTTCAACTGGTGATGCAGGGCGCGTGCTCGGGCTGCCCCTCCTCCCGCGCCACGCTCAAGCACGGCGTGGAGAACATGCTTCGCCACTACGTGCCGGAAGTGGTGGCGGTGGAGCAGGTCGAGGCCTGACACCCTCCTCGGCCGCACCTTCATTGGCGGGCGCGATGACGGCCATCGCGCCGGCGGATTGGCCTTCCGCGGCGCGGTGCCATATCCCGACCACACATCCTGAACGGAACCAAGCCGATGCTGAGCGACCCCCAGACCCTCGACGACGCCGCGCTGGACCAGCTGTTCCGCGAGGCCCGCACCCAGAACAAGTGGCAGGACCGCCCGGTGCCGGACGCCAAGCTGCGCGAGGTCTACGACCTGATGAAGATGGCGCCGACCTCGGCCAATGCCTCCCCGGCGCGCTTCGTGTTCGTGCGCACGCCCGAGGGCAAGGCGAAGCTGAAGCCGGCGCTCTCGGCGGGCAACATGGAGAAGACCATGACCGCGCCGGTCGTGGTGATCGTGGCGCATGACCTGCAGTTCTACGACCACCTGCCCACGCTGTTCCCGCATGCGCCGGACGCCAAGTCCTGGTTCACCGGCTCGGCCGAGTTCGCCGAGCGCACCGCCTTCCGCAACGGCTCGCTCCAGGGCGCCTACATGATCCTGGCAGCGCGTGCGGTCGGGCTGGATGCCGGACCGATGAGCGGCTTCGACAATGCCAAGGTGGACGAAGCCTTCTTCGCCGGCAGCAACTGGAAGAGCAACTTCCTGCTCAACCTCGGCTATGGCGACGCTGCGGGCCTGTTCCCGCGCAGCCCGCGCCTCGACATCGAGGAGGCTGCGCGCTTCGAGTGAGGGCTTCGGGGCCCGGGAGCGGCGGCTGACCCGACGGGGGTGCCCATGAGGCGCCCCCGAAACGCTTCAGGGCCCGGCACACGCAATGCTTGACCCCCGGCGTCGCGAAAACGAAAGTGTTACGGAACGGCCATCAGCACGGAAGACACGACGATGCCCTGGCTCTCCCTTCGCCACGCTGCCCTGATCGCCCTTGCTGCGGCACCCTGTTCGGCTCTTGGCCAGACCGGCGGGGCGAATGGTAGCCCCGCTGTCCTGTCCTTTGGTGTCGCGGCGCTGGGCGCCGAGGGCGCGGCGGCGATCGGCGCCGGGCTGCGCCTGTTCCCCGCGCCCGCAAGCGCTGTGGTGACTGTGCCGATGCCCTCGCCCGTGGTTGCCACCACGCCCGCGCCAGCAGTGGCACCGCGCCCCGTGCTGCCCAGCGCCAAGCCGGTCGCCGCCGGGGTGGCCGCCGCGGCACCCTTGCCGGCCGGTAAGCCCGAGCCGCTGTCGCGCCAGGCCGCCGCCCCGGCTGCGAGACCCACTGCCTTCACACCCTCCGCGGAGGTCAGCGCGCGGGTGCGCGAGCAGGTGCTGGCCGCCGCGCTGCCCGGTAGCCCGGATCCCGCCGCGCTGCGCGCCAGCGTCGAGGCCGGCCGACCGTGGCAGGAGTTCGACCGGCTGCTCGCCGCGCATGGCTATGACAGCCGCGACCTCGCGGATGTGGTCGCCGCCTTCTACCTGATTGCCTGGGAAGTCGCGACGGGTGGCGACGCCACGGTCCAGCCTGCCGGGATCGCGGCCGTGCGCGGCCAGGCGCGGCAAATGCTGGCCAGCGCGCCCAACCTCGCCGGGTTGAGCGAGGCAGAACGCCAGGCAACAGCCGAAACCTTGGCTTTCCATGCGATGGCCATGGCCGCGCGGCACCAGGACCTGCGCACGGGCGGGTCTGGCGCCGCGATGGTCTCCTACCGGCAGGAAGTGGCCGCGGCGGTGGTGCAGCAGCACGGCATCGATATCCGGCGCTTCGCGCTGACGCCGGCGGGCTTCCAGGCGCTGTAGCGCGCGGGCGGGGCTGTGGGATTCAGCAGGCTTGGGCAGGTTGCCCGACAGCCGCGAAGCCTGACCGGCCACACCGGCGCGCGGCGTGGTGAGGCACACCGCACGGGTTGATTACCCCGCTGCCGAACGCTCATGCGCCAGTACCGCAGCCGCGAGGTCCTCGCCGGCCCAGCCGACCGACTTGAACACCGTCACCTCCTGCGGCGAACGGCGCCCCGGATGCGTGCCGCGGACCAGGGCCGCGAGATCCGCCACGGCATGGGCCTCGGTGATCGCACCCTCGGTGATCGCCTGCACGATGTCCCCGGCCTCGGCCAGGGCGCCGGCGAAGGTGTCCACCACCAGCGTGGCGCGGGCTAGCAGCGCGCCATCGGATTCGCGCATGTCGCGCCGATAGGCGCCGACCAGGTCGACATGGGTGCCAGGCGCGACCTGTGCCCCGCGCAGCAGGGGCACGGTGGACAGGGTGGCGGCGGCGATGATGTCGGCCTGCGCGGGGTCGGGCTGGTCCAACGCGCGCGCCGGCAGGCCCTCCTGCGCCAGTGCTGCCGCCAGGCGTGACGCATTGGCAGGGGTCGGCGACCAGATGGCGATGTCGCGGATCGGGAAGCGCGCGGCATAGGCTTCCGCCAAGGCGCGGGCGACCTTGCCGCTGCCCAGCAGCAGCAGGCGGGAACTCTCGGGCCGGGCCAGGTGGTGCGCGGCGAGAAGGCTGGCGGCCGCGGTTCGCCGGTCGGTCAACTCGCCGCCATCCATCAGCGCGAGCGGCGCGCCGGTCACGGCATCCGACAGCAGGTAGGCGGCATGCACCGCGGGTGCGCCGAATGCCGCATTTGCGGGCGCGACATGCACGATTTTCACGCCCGAATGCGCGCCCGCCCGCCAGGCGGGCATGAGCAGGAGCGTGTTTTCCGACCCTGCCGCGCCCGGCATGGTGTGGCGGTGGCGCAGCGGCGCCTCGCAACCCTCTCGAAACATGGAGGAAAGCGCTTCGATCAACGGATCCCAGGGCAGGGCGGCACGCAGTGCGTCGCGGTTCAGATGCAGCATCGAGCCCCCTGTCGCGGCAATGATTCTACGCAAAAGCGCCCGCAAGCGAGGGGTTTGCCTTTACGGCCCCGGGTTTGCTAGGCCCGTGTTCCGACCGCACGCCGCCTTTTTGGCCAGATGCACATTGATCCGCATCGGGCCAAGGCGCAGCATCGGAAGAATGAACAAGTCTTAGCCCAGGCCCGATGACGGCCAGGCACCCTAGGGGAGCTCGATAGAATGCAGGTTTCACGGCTCGGTTTCCTTGGCGCGATCGGCGCGGCGGCCATCGCTGCCACAATGGCATTTCCGGCAATTGCGCAACCCGCAGGGCCCAGCGGCCCCACCATCGACGCCATCCGCGCTCGCGGCACGTTGATCTGCGGCGTCAACACCGGCCTCGCCGGTTTCGCGCAGCCGGACAGCCAGGGCGTATGGCGCGGGTTCGACGTGGACTATTGCCGCGCTGTCGCGGTCGCGATCTTCAACGATGCCGACAAGGTCCGCTACGTGCCGACCACCGCACAGAGCCGCTTCACCGCGCTGCAATCCGGCGAAGTGGACATGCTGGCGCGCAACACGACCTGGACGCTGTCGCGCGACACGTCGCTCGGCCTGGATTTCCCGGCCGTGAATTTTTATGACGGCCAGGGCTTCATGGTGAAGGCCAGCCTCGGGGTCACCAGCGCGAGCCAGCTTGATGGCGCGACGATCTGCGTGCAGCCCGGCACCACCACCGAGCAGAACCTGACCGATTGGGCGCGCGCCAACCGCATCAACTTCCGCCCCGTGGTGATCGAGCGGCTGGAAGAAGTCGTTGGTGCCTATCTCGCGAACCGCTGCGACGCCTACACGACCGACGTCTCCGGTCTCGCCGCCACGCGCGCGGTGCAGCAGCGCCCGGCCGATCACGTCATCCTGCCCGAGGTGATCAGCAAGGAGCCGCTCGGCCCCGTGGTGCGCCACGGCGACCAGGCCATGGCCGACCTCGTGCGCTGGGTCCATTTCGGCCTGCTGACGGCCGAGGAAATGGGCATCACCAGCCAGAACATCGGCGAGATGGCGAACAACCCCCGGCCCGACATCCAGCGCTTCGTCGGCAGGTCCGGTGACCTTGGCCGGATGCTGGGCGTGGACAACGCCTTCATGGTCAACATCGTGACCAAGATCGGCAATTACGGGCAGATCTTCGAGCGGCACCTCACGCCGATCGGCGTGCAGCGCGGCCCGAACGCGCTGTGGACCACGCCCGGCGGCCTGCAATACCCGCCGCCCTTCCGCTGAGTGACGACCCGCGGGGCGAAGGCCGCAAGGCCCTTGCCCCGCGGCGCCTACCCCGCCGCTTGCGCGGGCAACAAGACAGGTGAGGCAAAAAAAGCATGTCCGACGCAACCGCGGACCGTAGATATGACCGCCGCCCACCACGGCGCCCATTGCGGCTGTCCTGGTCCGATGAACGGGTGCGCGGCATCGTCTGGCAGGTCCTGGTCGTCGCGCTGATCGGCTCGATCATCTGGTGGCTGTGGTCGAACACCGTCCACAACCTCGAAGTGCGGCGCATCGCCACCGGCTTCGGCTTCCTGAACCGCGAGGCGGGGCTGCCGATCGGCGAAAGCCTGATCCCCTACGAACCGACCGACACCTACCTGCGCGCGCTGATCGTGGGCGTGCTGAACACGCTGAACGTCGCGGTGGTGGGCGTGGTGCTGGCCACCATCCTGGGTACCATCATCGGCATCGCCAGGCTGTCCAAGAACTGGCTGGTGTCCAGGATCGCCGCCACCTATGTCGAGATCATCCGCGACCTGCCGCTGCTGCTGCAGCTGCTGTTCTGGTACACCATCCTGCAGGGGCTTCCCTCCCCGCGCCAGGCGCTGAACCCGGCGGAGGGCGTGTTCCTGTCCAACCGCGGGCTGAAGCTGCCGGCGCTGGTGTGGGAGAGCCCGCACACCTATGCCGTGCTGGCCTGCATCGCCGGCATCATCGGCACCTGGCTCTATGCGCGTGCCGCGCGGACGAAGCAGATGGCCGACGGCCAGCCGCGCAAGGTATGGCCGACGGCCCTTGCATTGATACTCGGCCTGCCGGTGGTCGTGTGGGCGGCGATGGGCGCGCCCTGGGCGATCGACTGGCCGGTGCTGGGCGGCTTCAACTTCCGCGGCGGGATGAATGTCAGCCCGGAATACTTCGCGCTGCTGATCGGCCTGGTCGACCTACACCGCCGGCTTCATCGCCGAGATCGTGCGCGGCGGCATCCAGGCGGTGAGCGGTGGGCAATGGGAGGCGGCGCAGGCGCTGGGCCTGCGCCATGGCAGCGTGCTGCGGCTGATCGTGCTGCCGCAGGCGCTGCGCGTCATCATCCCGCCGATGACCAGCCAGTACCTGAACCTGACCAAGAACTCCTCGCTGGCGGTGGCGATCGGCTACCAGGACATCGTCTCGATCGCCAACACCACGCTGAACCAGACCGGCCAGGCGATCGAGGGCATCGCCATCATCATGGCGGTCTACCTGACCATCAGCCTGTCCATCTGCCTGTTCATGAACTGGTACAATGCCCGAATCGCGCTGGTGGAACGGTGAGGAGCCCGACATGAGCGACATCACCCTCGCGCAGGGCGAAGCGCCGATGCAGCAGGCGCGGCGCGCGCCCATCACCGCCATCGGCCCGGTGGGCTGGATGCGCGCCAACCTGTTCTCCGGCTGGCTGTCCACCGCGGTGACGCTGGTGCTGGGCTACCTGATCATCCGCTTCGCCATCTCCTTCATCGACTGGGCCTTCATCAACGCCATCTGGTCGGTGCCTGTCTCGCCGACCGGGGTGGCGCAAACCCAGGCCTGCCGCGACCTCGAAGGGGCCGGCGCCTGCTGGGCGGTGGTCGACCGAAAAGCACCGCTTCATGCTGTTCGGCACCTATCCGTACGAGGAGCACTGGCGCCCGGCGCTGGTCTGCGTGCTGTTCGTGGCGCTGTACGTCATCTCGGCGTTGCAGCGCTTCTGGAACTGGACGCTGATCCCGATCTGGATCGGCATGCTGACCGCGATCGGCATCCTGATGTGGGGCGGCGTGTTCGGCCTGGTCCATGTCGCGCAGCGAGCGCTGGGGCGGGCTGCCCATCACGCTGCATCCTCGCCACCTTCGGGCTCGCCTTCGCCTTCCCGCTGTCGATCCTGGTGGCGCTCGGTCGGCGGTCGTCGCTGCCGGCGATCAAGGTGCTGTGCGTGGTCTATATCGAGCTGATCCGCGGCGTGCCGCTGATCAGCCTGCTGTTCATGGCCAGCGTGATGTTCCCGCTGTTCCTGCCCGAGGGCATGAACATCGACAAGCTGCTGCGCGCGCAGATCGCCATCATCCTGTTCGCCGGCGCCTACCTCGCCGAGGTCGTGCGCGGCGGGCTGCAGGCGCTGCCCAAGGGGCAGTACGAGGCCGCCGATGCCATGGGTCTGTCCTACTGGCAGAAGACCGGGCTCATCATCCTGCCGCAGGCGCTGCGCGTGGTCGATCCCGCCGCTGGTCAACACCTTCATCGGCTTCTTCAAGGACACGTCGCTGGTGCTGATCATCGGCATCTTCGACCTGCTGACCGCGGGCAAGACGGCGATCGTCGAGCCCGCCTGGCAGGGCTTCGGTGTCGAGGTCTATGTGTTCATCGGGCTGATCTACCTGATGTTCTGCTTCGCGATGTCGAAATACAGCTCGGGCCTGGAGGCGGATCTCAACCGCCACCGCCGTCGCTGAACGCCGAAACAATGGCCTGGGACACGAGAACATCATGAGCGCATCCGCCGAGACCGCGAGCCATATCGCCTCCGCCGCCCGCACCGACGCCCCGCCGGCGATCGTGCTGGACCGCGTCAACAAATGGTTCGGCGCGCTGCATGTGCTGCGCGACGTCAACCTGCAGGTGGCGCTGGGCGAGCGCGTGGTGGTGTGCGGGCCCTCGGGCTCGGGCAAGTCCACCATGATCCGCTGCATCAACCGCCTGGAGACGCACCAGGAAGGCAAGATCGTGGTGGACGGGATCGAGCTGTCCGACGACCTGCGGGCGCTGGACGCCATCCGCCGCGAGGTCGGCATGGTGTTCCAGTCGTTCAACCTGTTCCCGCACCTGACCGTGCTCGAGAACTGCACGCTGGCGCCGATCTGGGTGCGCCGGATGCCGAAGAAGGACGCCGACGAACTGGCGATGGAATACCTCGAGCGCGTCAAGATCCCCGAGCAGGCGGGCAAGTATCCCGGCCAGCTCTCGGGCGGCCAGCAGCAGCGCGTGGCGATCGCCCGCGCGCTGTGCATGAAGCCCAAGATCATGCTGTTCGACGAGCCGACCTCCGCCCTCGACCCCGAGATGATCAAGGAGGTGCTGGATACCATGGTCGATGCTGGCCGACACCGGCATGACCATGATCGTGGTGACGCACGAGATGGGCTTCGCCCGCCAGGTGGCCGACCGGGTCGTGTTCATGGACCAGGGCGAGATCGTGGAACTGGGCACGCCCGACCAGGTCTTCGGCGACCCCAAGACCGACCGCCTGAAGATGTTCCTCAGCCAGATCCTGCGCGGGCACTGACGCCGGGGGCCGCAGGGCGGCCAACGACATGCGCGATCTCGTCGGCCGGGCCATGCAGCTATGGCGAGGCACGGGATTGCGCGGGGCGCCCCGCCCGGCCTATGCCTTGCAGCCTTGCCGCACCGCAGCGAGGCCGCGTGACCCCTTCTTCCCATGGCGCCGACAAGTCCGGCGCGCTGACGCCACCGCTGGTGCTGGGCGTCCTCGGCGTCGTGTATGGCGACATCGGCACCTCACCGCTTTATGCGATGCGCGCCTCGCTGCTGTTCTTCAACGAGGATGGCATCGACCGATCGGAGGTGCTGGGCATCCTCTCCCTGGTGTTCTGGTCGCTGATCATCGTGGTGACGGTGAAGTATGTCGGCTTCGTGCTGCGCGCCGACAATCGCGGCGAGGGTGGCATCATCTCGCTGACCGCGCTGGCGATGAACGCGTTGCCGGAAGGCACCTGGCTGCGCCGCGCGGCGGTGATCGTGGGCATCGCGGGTGCCAGCCTGTTCTTCAGCGACGGGATGGTGACGCCGGCGATCTCGGTGCTCTCGGCGGTGGAGGGGCTGAAGGTGGTTTCCTCCGCCTTCGATGATGCGGTGATCCCGCTGTCATTGGTGGTGCTGCTTGGCCTGTTCCTCGTGCAGTACCGCGGCACCGGCAAGATGGGCGCGATCTTCGGGCCGGTGACGGCGGTGTGGTTCGCGGTGCTGGCGCTGCTGGGCATCGTGCAGATCGTGCAGAACCCGTCCGTGCTGGAAGCGCTCTCGCCCCACCATGCGCTGGGCTTCGCCGCCGACCACAAGCTCGTGGCCTTCTTCGCGCTGGGCGCGGTGGTGCTGGCGGTGACGGGCGGCGAGGCGCTGTACGCCGACATGGGCCATTTCGGCGCGAGGCCGATCCGCTTCGCCTGGCTCACCATCGTGCTGCCGGCGCTGGTGCTGAACTATTTCGGCCAGGGCGCGCTGCTGCTGGCGAACCCGGCGGCGATCGAGAACCCCTTCTTCCTGCTGGCGCCGGAGATTTTGCGGCTGCCGCTGGTGCTGCTGGCCACCATGGCGACGGTCATCGCGAGCCAGGCCATGATCTCGGGCGCCTTCTCGGTGGCGCGGCAGTGCGTGCAGATCGGCCTGCTGCCGCGCCTGGTGGTGCGCCACACCAGCGAGACGGAGGAAGGGCAGATCTATCTGCCGCAGGTGAATTTCATGCTGCTGATCGGTGTCATCATCCTGGTGCTGGAGTTCGGCTCCTCGGATGCGTTGGCGGCGGCCTACGGCATCGCGGTGACCGGCACTTTCGTGTGCACAAGCCTGCTGGCGGCGGTGGTGTTCTGGAAGCACTTCCGCTGGCCGCTGTGGGTGGCGGCGCCGCTGTTCGGCACCTTCTTCGTGATCGACGTGACCTTCTTCGCGTCCAACCTGCTGAAGGTGCCTCAGGGTGGGTATTTCCCGGTGCTGCTGGGCCTCGCGCTGTTCCTGATGATGACATCCTGGAAGCGCGGGCGGGACCTGCTGTTCGCGCGCTTCCGGCAGGATGGTCTGCCGCTCAAATCCTTCATCGCGCGGCTGCCGCAATCGCGCACTCTGCGCGTGCCGGGCACCGCGGTGTTCATGACCAGCCAGGCGGACTACCTGCCCGGTGCACTGCTGCACAACCTGAAGCACAACAAGGTATTGCATGAACGTGTGCTGTTCGTGACCGTGGCGAATGAGGGCATCCCCTTCGTGCCCGCCGACCGACGGCGGGAGGTGGAGCAACTGGCGCCCGATATCCATCGCGTGTCGCTTCGCTACGGGTTCCAGGAAAGCCCCAACATCCCGCGCGAACTGGAGTCGCTCAAGGATGAGGGCATCCCCTTCGAGCCCATGCAGACCTCCTATTTCCTGGGCCGCGAGACGGTGGTCGCGGCGGCGGTGCCCAAGATGTCGCGCTGGCGGCAGTGGCTTTTCACGATCATGAGCCGCAACGCCGTGCCGGCTACGGAGTTCTTCAGGATACCGTCCGACCGGGTTGTGGAACTTGGTGTTCGGGTGGCGATCTGAAGGAGGCTGTGCGGTGCAGGCCAAGGTGACGGTGAGCCTGGCGCTGGCGTCTGGTCCGGGTTTTCCCGACGGCAACCCGGACCATCGCTATGAGTTGGAACTGGTGCTCGACGCCAACGGTGCGCCGGATGTGGCGGCGTGGTGGGCGGACCCAGAAGCGTGGCGCGCGGCGCGATTCACGCCCGGGGAGGAAGCCTTGTCGGGCGATGTGCAGCACGATGCCGACCATGGCTGGTCCGTGCGCTTCTTTGCCGAGGCGGCCGACGGGCCGGATGCGCCGGAGACGCAATTCGGCTTCGGGACCGAGCCTGTGCGGCCGGGAGGCTATGTGACGGTGGTCGGGCCGGAGCCGGCGGAATCCACGTATCGAGTTGTCGGGGTGGGATAAGCCGGCGGCGGGCAGGGCGCGCACGGCCCGGTGTTGGTTGACCGCTCGTGGGGAAACGGCCTGCTGCGCCGCTGTCTTCCTGGGTGGTGGAGCCAGGGGGAATCGAACCCCCGACCTCTTGAATGCCATTCAAGCGCTCTCCCAACTGAGCTATGGCCCCCCCAGGAAGAGGCGCGCGGTATAGCCTTCGCCTTGCGTCGCCGCAAGGGGCCCTGGAAGCCCCTTCCGGCGAAGGGCGCGGGCGGCTAGGGAACAGGCCTCACGGGCCGGATCGGGGAGTTCGCATGGGCAAGGTGTATCCTGACGCGATGGCGGCGCTGGCCGGCGTGCTGCGCGACGGCATGGTGATCCATTCCGGCGGCTTCGGCCTGTGCGGCATCCCTTCGCTGCTGATCGAGGCGATCCGCGAGAGCGGGGTGAAGGACCTCACGGTCGTGTCGAACAATGCGGGCATCGACGATGCCGGTCTCGGCCTGCTGCTCAAGACGCGGCAGATCCGCAAGATGATCAGTTCCTATGTCGGCGAGAACGCGGAATTCGCCCGCCAGTTCCTCGCCGGCGAACTCGAGATCGAGTTCAACCCGCAGGGCACGCTGGCCGAACGCATCCGCGCCGGCGGCGCCGGCATCCCCGCCTTCTTCACGAAGACCGGTGTCGGCACCGAGGTGGCGAAGGGCAAGGAGACCCGCGAGTTCGACGGCGAGACCTATGTGATGGAGCGCGGCATCATGGCCGACCTCGCCATCGTCCACGCCTATATGGGCGATTCCGAGGGCAACCTCGTCTATCGAAAGACGGCGCGGAACTTCAACCCGATGATGGCGACGGCGGCGAAGGTGACGGTCGCGCAGGTGGAGCACCTGGTCCGTGCCGGCGAGATCGAGGCCGACCACATCCACACGCCGGGCATCTTCGTGAAGCGCATGGTGGTCTGCCCGCCGGGCTTCGAGAAACGCATCGAGCAGCGCACCGTGCGCCGCCATCCGGCGCCCGCCGCCGGCCCAGACCACCTCCCGCGCTGACCGAGGAGAGACCCCCATGCCATGGACCCGTGACGAGATGGCCGCCCGCGCGGCGCGCGAACTGCAGGACGGCTTCTACGTCAATCTCGGCATCGGCATTCCGACGCTGGTGGCCAACCACGTGCCGCCGGGCGTGAACGTTCAGTTGCAGAGCGAGAACGGCATGCTCGGCCTCGGCCCGTTCCCCTACGAGGGCGAGGAGGATGCCGACCTCATCAACGCGGGCAAGCAGACCATCACCGAGTTGCCGACCAGCTCCTTCTTCGATTCCGCGACGTCCTTCGGGATGATCCGCGGCGGGCATATCGACCTGTCGATCCTGGGCGCGCTGCAGGTGGCGGCGAATGGCGACCTCGCGAACTGGATGATCCCCGGCAAGATGGTGAAGGGGATGGGCGGCGCGATGGACCTGGTGGCGGGCGTGAAGCGCGTGGTCGTGCTGATGGAGCATACCGCCGGCGGCAAGCCGAAGCTGCTGCGCGAATGCACGCTGCCGCTGACCGGTGCGCGGGTGGTGGATGTGGTGATCACCGACCTCGGCGTGTTCGAACTGGCGCGCAAAGGTGAAACGCGGATGGTGCTGACCGAACTGGCCCCGGGGGTGAGCGAGGCCGAGATCCGCGAAAAGACTCAGGCGGCGTTTGAGGTTGGCGTGAAGGCGGCCGCCTGATCCGCGCCGGGCGGCGTCAGCGCCGCCCGAACATCCGTTCCAGCGCCGCCGCATCCAGCCGCAGCACGGTCGGCCGGCCATGGCTGCAGGTGGCCGCCCGCGGCGTGGCCTCCATCGCGCGCAGCAGCGCGTCCATCTCGGCGGGCAGCAGGCGGCGCCCGGCACGCACGCTGCCGTGGCAGGCCAGCCGCGCAACCGCGGCATCGAGCCGCCGCTGCAGCGACGCCGCCTCCCCCAACTCGGCCAGTTCCTCCGCCAGGTCGCGCAACAGCGGCGCGGGGTCCGGTGCGCCCAGCAGCGCGGGCATGGCGCGCACCAGGACCGCGCCGGCGCCGAAGCCCTCGATATCGAGGCCGAGGCGCCCGAGGGCTTCGGCGTGCTCCAGCAGCCGCGCGGCGTCGCGTGCGGGCAGGTCCACCACGGCGGGCAGCAGCAGCGGCTGGGCGCGCACGCCGCCATCCACCAACTGGGCGTTCAGCGCCTCATGCGTCAGGCGTTCATGCGCGGCGTGCTGGTCCACCAGCACCAGCGCTCCATCCGGGGCCTCGGCGAGCACATAGGTGTCGAGGATCTGCGCCAGGGCGCGGCCGAGGGGGTGTGCATCCGGTACGCGGCCGGACAGCGGCTGCGGGCGTGCCGGGGGCGCGAAGCCCAGGCCGAGCGGGTGCTGCACCGCGGGTCCGGCATGCAGCGGTGGGAAGGCGGCAGTGCCCTCCCCGAAGCCTGCCATGGATGCGCCAGGGGCCCCGGGCGGGCGGGTGCTGTGCCAGACGGGGTCTGTGGCGCTGTTCGGCTGCGCGGCTGCATCGCCTGATGCCGCTGCTGTTTCATTTGCGCCGGGCGGCGCGAACCCCACCACCGCCGTCGCCACCGCCGCGCCGGCGCCCACCGCCAGCGCGCGGCGCAGGGCCGAGATCATCGCGCCGCGCAGCTGCTCGCCCTCGCGGAAGCGCAGCTCGGTCTTCATCGGATGCACGTTCACATCCACGCTCTCGGGCGGCACGTCGAGGAACAGCGCGGCGACCGGGTGGCGGCGCTCGGCGATCAGCTCGCGATAGGCCACGCGCAGCGCCACGCGCAGCAGCGGGTCGCGCACCGGGCGGCGGTTCACCACCAGATGCTGGCCCATGGAGGTGGGCCGCGTGAAGGACGGCAGGGCGATCAGGCCGCGCAGGTCGAAGGCCGCGCCCACCGCCTCGACCGGCACGGCGGCGGCGGCGAAGCCGGGGCCGAGGATCTGGTGGATGCGCCCAGCCTGGTCGGTGGCGGGCAGGGACAGCGCCTCCCGCCCATCGGTCTCGACACGGAAGGCCACCTCCGGCCAGGCCAGCGCCAGGCGGCGCACCGCCTCGATCGCATGGTCGGCCTCGGTGCGCGGGTGGCGCAGGAACTTGCGCCGCGCCGGGGTGGCGAAGAACAGGTCGCGCACCTCCACGCGGGTGCCCGGCGCGCCGGCGGCAGGGGTCACGGCGCCGACATGCCCGCCCTCCACGATCAAGCGGTGCGCCGCGCCGCCGGCCGGGCGCGAGGTGATGGACAGCCGCGCGACGGCGCCGATGGAGGGCAGCGCCTCGCCGCGGAAACCGAGCGTCGCGATGCGGAACAGCGTCGCTTCCTCGGGCAGCTTGGAGGTGGCGTGGCGCTGGATGGCGAGGGCGAGGTCGGCCGCATCCATGCCGATGCCGTCATCCTCGACCAGGATGCGGTCCATGCCGCCGCCTTCGAGCACAACGGCGATACGGCTTGCGCCGGCATCGAGTGCGTTCTCCACGATCTCCTTCACCGCGGCGGCGGGGCGCTCCACCACCTCGCCGGCGGCGATGCGGTTGGCGGTGGTCTCGGAGAGCAGGCGGATCGGGGGCCGGGGGGGCGACTCGGCCGCGGCGGCGGACATGCTCTCAACATAGCATGGCCGCGGGTGGGCGCGTTCACCCCGCGCCCTGCAACCGCCTGATCTCGGCCACCAGCGGCGCGGTGGCCGGGTCCCGCGCGGTGGCCGTGCCCTCCAGCGCCGCCAGCACCCCGCCGGTCAGCTGCTTGCCCAGCTCCACGCCCCATTGGTCGAAGGGATTGATGTTCCACAGCGCGCCGAGGCACGCCACCTTGTGCTCGTACAGCGCCACCAATTGCCCGAGCACATGCGGATCGAGGCGCGGGACGAGCAGGACGGTGCTCGGCCGGTCGCCGGGGAACACGCGATGCGGCGCGAGGCGGGTGATCTCGGCTTCGCTGGCGCCGGCCGCGCGCATCTCGGCCGCGACAGCCGCCGCGTCCTTGCCGCGCAGCAGCGCCTCGGCCTGGGCCAGCCCGTTCGCCAGCAGCTTGCGGTGGCTGTCCGCATGCCCGTGGTCGGGGTTGGCGACCAGGATGAAGTCCACCGGCACCGGTGTTGTGCCCTGGTGGATCAGCTGCAGGAAGGAATGCTGGGCGTTGGTGCCCGGCTCGCCGAACACCACCGGGCCGGTGGCGTGACCAACCGGCGCGCCCTGCACCGTCACGCGCTTGCCCAGGCTCTCCATTTCCAGCTGCTGCAGATGCGCGGGGAAGCGCGCGAGGCGTTCGTCGTAGGGCAGCACGGCGCGGGCGGGATAACCCAGTGCGTTCACGTGCCAGATTTCGGTGAGCGCCATCAGCACCGGCAGATTGGTGTGCAGCGGCGCGGCGAGGAAGTGCTCGTCCATCATGCGCGCCCCCGCGAGCAGCCTCAGGAAGGCGTCCCAGCCCAGCGCGAGCGCCAGCGACAGCCCGATCGCGCTCCACATCGAGAACCGCCCACCGACCCAGTCGCGGAAGCCGAAGACGCGCGAGGGCGCGATGCCGAAGGCCGAGGTGGCATCGAGGTTGGTGGACAGCGCGGCCAGATGCAGCCCGGCCTTGTCCGCGCCCAGGGCCTGCGCCAGCCAGTCGCGGGCGAGCGCGGCGTTGGTCATGGTCTCCTGCGTGGTGAAGGTTTTCGAGGCGACCAGCACCAGCGTGCGCGCGGGGTCGAGCCGCGCGCGCATCTCCTCCCAGGCATGGGCATCGACATTCGCGAGGTAATGCGCGCGCAGCGGCGCGGCCGGAGTCCAGAGCGCGCGCGCCGCCATCGCCGGGCCGAGGTCGGACCCGCCGATGCCGATGTTCAGCACATCGGTGAAGGCCTGCCCGGTGGCGCCGCGGATCTCGCCGGCATGCACCGCTTCGGTGAAGGCGCGCATCAGGGCGAGGGTGCCCTGCACGGCGGCGGCGGCATCCTCCTCGCCGGCGCGGAACGGCACGCCGGGCGGTGCGCGCAGCGCCATGTGCAGCGCGGCGCGGCGCTCGGTGGCGTTGACGGGCTCGCCGCGCGCCATGGCATCGCGGAAGCCCGCCACATCGGTGGCGCGCGCGAGGGCCAGCAGCGCGACGAGCACCTCGGATGAGATCGCGGTGCGCGACAGGTCGAGCAGCACATCCCCGGCGCGATGCGCGCAGCGGGCGAAGCGGTCCGTCTCGGCGGCGAATAGCGGGCGGATCGCCGCGGCATCGGGGCGGCGGCCGAGCGCCTGGAGGGCGGCCCAGGCGGCATCGGTGTCCTGGCTCGGCATGGCGGGTCCTTTCATGGGGCCGGGGCAGTCTGCCACGGGCGGGGCGTGGGCGTCGAAACGCCAAAAACGGATAGCGAATGATGGGTGCGTTTGGGGTGCCTTCTCGACTAGCGTAATTCGTAGGAGTCCGGGACTGATACGGGCGTTCCTGTTGCGTGCCCGGTACCTGCCCCGGCCGGCTGGACCGGCCATCGCACCATGCGAAGCAGGAGGCCGCAGCGGGCGATGACCGGGACGAACACTCGCAATTCGCCTTCCCGGGCAGTCTGAACCGCCTCACGACGGGCATCGGCGACAGCCTCGCCACGCCGGCCGGAACATCGCCTGCAGCAACCAGGCGCGCGTTGTCATGGACCGGCGCGCCCTGGCCATTTTTGGAGAACCTCGTCATGACAACCCGACGTATCCTGTTCGCGGCAGCCGCAATGACCGCCGCCGCCCAAAGCGCCGCCCAGGCGCAGTCCTCGGGCACCGCCGCGAGCGCGCCGGCGCACGGCATGGCCGACTTCCTGTTCGTGCAGACCGCGCGGCGCATGAGCTACGACAATGGTTCCCACCGGATGACGCTGCATGATGTCAGCCCCATCACGCTGGCCTTCTCCGACCGTCCTGAACGCATCGCGGCCAATCTGCGCACCGCGGATTTCGTACCGTTCTGGAGCATGGGCAGCGACAGCTTCCTGCGCGACCCGCCGAATGCCGATGTCTCGATCCTGGAGGGCAACGAGCTGCGCCAGGTCGTGGTGGTGCTGCGCGACCCGGTGCTGCAGGACAACGCGCTGAGCTACGCCGTGCAGGTGGTGGAAGGCGAGATGCCCGCGAGCGGCACTGATGTCTCGGTCTTCATCGACATCATCGGCATGCCGCTGACGCCCTTCTCCTTCGCCGGGCGGCGCCGCAGGGTGTATCGCCGCGCCTTCATGTACAGGTAAGTTCGCAAGCCTTGCCGGCCGCGCAGCCGTCCTTCGTGCTGCGCGGCAATTCGATTCATCGAAAGCCGGCCGATGGTCCCTTCGGACCCACGTGGCCGCGATCTACACGGGCAACCGCGGATTTGGCGCGCTGCGGCGTGTTGCGCTGCGCCGATATTCCTGGCTGAACTTCCTCAACCCGATCGATTTCTGATCAACCCAACGAGGCTCCGCGGTGGCAACATCGCGGGCATCGCGCCGGCGCTGGAGCCGCTTCCGCTCGCCATGCCTCCTCGCTGCGTGCGGCGACGTAGCGGAGGCGGCGCTTCGCTGGCACCCGCGCCAGGGCATCACAACGGCCCCGCCGGTGTGGCCTGCGCACGCAGCACCATCTCGGCGGTGACGCGTCGCGTCGCCTCTGCATCGAGGCCACCATCGCGCGCGAGGTAGGTTGTGCTGCTGGGGAAGGCGAAAGTCGTGCCGCTTTCCTCCACTGTCTTGATCGTCTCCAGAATCAGTTCCTCCTGCACCGCGAGAAACTCGACCATCACCGGCGTGAGGACATGGGCAAAGATGTCGATGTCGATGGAGGAATCGCCGAACCCTATGAGGCGGATGCGCGGATATCCCGGAACGTTCTCGACCATCGGGTGCGCGGCGATGCGGATGCGCAACTCCTCCAGCAGCCATTGCATCTGCGCACGGGAAGTCTCGTAGCGCACGCCGATCTTGTGGCGGAACAGGCACTTGGTCCGCGTCGTCACGTTCACGAGCTGCATCTTGGCGAGGTCGGAATTGGGCACCGTGGTCAGCGTGCCATCGAGGCCGCGGATCCGGCTCGACCTCGGGCCGACGCGTTCGACCGTTCCCTGGCTGCCGCCGAAGCGGATGAAATCGCCAACGCGGAAGGGGCGGTCGGCGAACAGCGAGACGCCGCCGAACAGGTTCTCGACCGTCGATTGCGCCGCCAGGGCCAGCGCGATGCCGCCGACCGAGACACCTGCCAGCAGCCCCAGCGCCGGAACGCCGACATCATTGGCGCCGAGCAGGATGAGCGTGACAGCCGCCACCAGCGATCCCACGCGCGCCAGCAGCCGCAGCAGGTTGGCATCGTAGATGTTGTCGGGGAACATGGGCGAGGCGATGATCATCTCGGCCAGCAGCCAGCACGCGACCCAGGCCGCCCAGGCTGCCGCCGAATACAGCGCCAGCGTTGCGAAGATGGTCGCGGCATCGGCGATCGGGCCCGAGATGTTGATCTGCAAACTCACGGTGAAATAGCCGACCGTAATCAAGCCGCAGAGCACCAGCGGCATCGTGAGGTCGACGGCACGACGCTTCCAGGAGGTGGCACCCACGCTCAAGCGCCGCACAATCCGCGACCAGAGGATGGCGAGCGTCACTACCGCCACCAATGCGATCAGCGAGAGCATCAATTTCCACACCGGCGTTTCGAGCACGGTGAACTGCAGCACCTCGGGCATCCGCGCCAGCGGCAGGCGCGTCAGAAGCGGTCCGGCGAAACGTTCCTGCGCGCGCTGCCAGTTGGGGATGGTGGTGGGCTGCAGAAGCGGCTGGTGAATGATCGCCGCGTGGAACTCCGGCAACCGGTCCACGGTTTCGGCGGAAAACATGTAGGTGCCCGTGCGCGGACCCGTCGCCTGCCGATCCATGCGAAGCTCGGTGCCCGGCACAGTCCAGTGGGGGGGCAGCGCCGTTCCCTCCGGCCAGGTCATTGGCACATCGGGAAGGCGATTCAGGATATCGGCGAGGAAACCCAGCGACACCGCCGCGTGCTTTGCGCGCGTGGCCGGCGGCAAGTGGCTGAGGTCCAGCAGTTGCGGGCCGCCACGCAGCATGGCGCGACCGATGTCCCACTGCTTCTCGTATGTCGGTCGCGCTTCATAGGCGTTGTAGAGCGCCTCGATCCGTCGAGCCTCCGTCAGGAAGGCATGATAGGTCGCGTAGGGCGTGGAGGTGTCGAGCGCGGGGCGCAGGCCGCCTGTTTCGGTTGCGCCGGGTGTGGCCTGCAACAGAACGGCCAAGGTGACCAGGCACGCGCCGATCCATCGCTTCATGCTCGTTCTGCGCTCCCTGCTGTTCTGGCGTGCCATGGTCACAGGTCGTGGCGCCATCGACAACGATAGAATGGCCGAACCGCACGCGTGGATGTGCCTCGGCGGTCCACGGCAATCGCGCGCACAATCGCGTTGCATCGGCCGCAGCGGCATGTTGCGGTTCTCTGCGTGAGCCGGCCGCATGCATGAGCGCGAATCCCGGTCTGTCGGCCTGGTCGACGACCGCCCATGTCATGCTGCCAATGCAGGGTCCGGTGGCTCAAGCGCGACTCGTTTTTCCTATCCGTTTCTGGCAGTGCTGGGCATGGACAACTATATCGGGCATCCACGGCAGCGAGGGCACTCGCCTATTCCATCAGGCCAGGGAACAGTGCGTGCGAGAGGGAGAGGCGGCGGCGGATGGAGTACTCGGCCCCCAAGGCCATCGTGGCGGAATTCAACGACCCGGCGATGGTGTCCCTCGCGCTGCGCGATGTTGCGATCGAGTACCTCACGCTGGCCGCGACCGGCTATGCGGCGCGGCTCACCTCGGTCGATCTCGGGCCGGTACGGCTGCAGGACGCATTCGACGACGCTCACATCACTCGCGGCACGATCGATGCCGAGCGGTCGCTCATCCTGTTTTCAATGGACGCGCTCCCGGACGGCACGCTGCTGAACGGCCATGCCATGCAGGCGCAGGACGCCATGGTGCTCGGGCCCGGATCGGGGCTGCACGCGCGGGTGCTTGGGCCGCACCGCTGGGCCGGCCTGACCATCGACGCGCAGGCCCTGCGCGCGGCCGCCGGAGATGACCTCGCGCCGAAGGCGGACAGTTTCGCGGCCCAGCATTGCGCGCCGGCGGTGCTCACGCCCATCGTCGCTTTGGTGGCGGAGGTCGGCGCCCTGGCTTGTACCGATCCTTCGAGGTTCGCCGCCCCAGTGGTGTGCCGGGACATCGCCGACGCGTTCATTCACCACGGCGCCCGTGTGCTGCGCGCGCCCGGGCCGGATACGACGACCCTGCGCGCGCTACGCCGCCGGGTCCGGCTGGTGCGCGATGCGGAGGAGTTGATGGAGGCCTGCATCGGATCACCACAGTATTCCGAGGATGTCTGCGCCGTGCTCGACGTGTCGCGACGGGCGCTGCACGATGCCTTCCTGGCGGTGCGCGGCATGTCCCTGCACCGGTTCCTGCGGTTGCGGCGGCTCAACCTGGTGCGCGAGGCCCTTCGCAGCCACGCCGGCGGCCCCGCGCAGGTGAAGGCGGCGGCGCTGGATTTCGGCTTCTGGCACTTCGGGCGCTTCGCACGCGAATACCGGGCGCTGTTCGGGGAGATGCCCTCCGAGACGCTGAGGCACGCGCAACGTGACTGAGGCCTGGGCGGCGGGTTTGCCTGCCCGCGGCGGCGGGTGGCAGGCTGCTGCGCAGATCCACGGAGGTGCAGGCATGGGCTGGCCGGTGCAGGAAGGCGTGTTCGAGGCTGGCGACCTCCCGATGCACCGAGGCGGCATGCTGGCGGGCGCGTGCGTCGTCTGGCGTGCCCATGGAACGCTCTCGGCGGCGCGCGACAATGTGGTGGTCTATCCGACCAGCTACGGCGCGCAGCACCCCGACCTCGAATGGCTGATCGGGCCGCAGGGCGTGCTGGACCCGACACGATGGTTCATCGTGATCCCCAACATGCTCGCCGGCGGACTGTCCTCCTCGCCCAGCAACGCGGCGGCCTGGCCGGCATTGGTGACGGCCTGGGACAATGTGGCGGTGCAGCACCGCCTGCTGCGCGAGGTGTTCGGCGTCGAGCGCGTCCATGCGGTCTATGGCTGGTCGATGGGCGCGCAGCAGGCCTACCACTGGGCGGCGGCCTTTCCGCAGGCGGTATCACGCATCGTGGTGAATTGCGGCAGCGCGCGCACCAGCACGCACAACCGGGTGTTCCTCGCCGGCATGATGGCGGTGCTGGAGGCGGCGGCGGAATATGATGGCACGGCGCTGTTCCGCGCCCCGCCCGCGGCAGCGCTTCGCGCCTTTGGCCGGCTGTATGCGGGTTGGGCGCTGAGCCAGGATTTCTATCGCGCCGGGCTGCATCTGTCGGCGCTCGGCGCGCCGGACCTGCCGACCTTCCTGCGCACCGATTGGGAGGAACGCTTCGCGCGCCGCGATGCCGCCGACCTGCTCGCGCAGATGCGGACCTGGGATGCCGGGGACATCGCCGACCATCCCGCCCATGGCGGCGACCTGGCGCGGGCGCTGCGCGCGATCGAGGCGCGGGTGCTGCTGATGCCATCCGAGACCGACCTCTATTTCCGCGTGGCGGACAATGCCGCGGAACTGGAGCACCTGCGCCACGGCCGGCTGGAGCCCATCCGCAGCATCTGGGGCCACCGCGCCGGCAACCCGGTGGCGAACGCGCAGGATGCGGCGGCGATCCGGGACCTGGTGTGTGGTTTCCTCGATGAGGGTTCGCCGTGAGGTTCAACCATGTTGCGAACCGCCTCGACGACCGGCACTTCGAGACGGTGGTGGAGATGCTGGCCGCCCGCCTCGGCTTCGTCGTGCTGCGCCGCACCGCGCGCGCCATCTGGCTACGCCAGCCGGGTGCCAATGTGGACTTGCAGTTCAGCCGCAGCGATACCGCCCACCGCGATGCCGACAAGCAGCGCTCCCAGGTGTCGTTCCTGAGCGATGAGCCGGAGGCCGCGCTGAAGGCGCTGGCGGCATGGTTCGAAGCGCGCGGGTTGGCGGCGAGCGTGGGCGCCTATTCGGACCGCGAGTTCTTCCTCGACGTGCCGGCGGCCTTCGTCGATTTCGTGATCGAGGCGATGCGCCCGGAACTCGCCGACTACGGCACGGCGCCGTGAACGCCGCGGCTGGACACGCGCGGCGAAGCCCGCTTGGCTGCGATGCGGACGGGCGGTGCGCCCGCACCGCCACGGAAGGACATCACCATGCTCCATGAACTGCGCATCTACCGCTGCCTGCCGGGCCGGCTGCCGGCGCTGCTCCAGCGCTTCGACACGCTCACCCTCGGCATCTGGAAGAAGCATGGCATCCGCCAGGCGGGATTCTGGACCACGGTGATCGGCGAATCGAACCAGGAACTGCACTACCTGCTGGAATGGTCGTCCCTGGCGGAGCGTGAGGCGAAGTGGGCCGCATTCGTGAATGACCCCGACTGGATCGCCGGGCGTGCCGAGACCGAGAAGGATGGCCAGATCGTGGCCAATGTCAGCACCACGATCCTGCAGCCGACATCCTTCTCCGCCGTCAAGTAGCGACGCCGGCCCGCCGGTATCGGATGCGCGTGGACAATCAGGGGATGACCGCCATGGACCGCGATGACACCGCTGCGCGCATCGCGCGGCACCTGCCGGAACTCACGGCGCTGCGCCACGATATCCACGCGCATCCCGAACTCGGCATGGAGGAGGCACGCACCGCCGCGATCGTGGCGGCAGAGATGCGCGCGCTCGGCCTTGATGTCACCGAAGGCGTGGGGAAGTTCGGCGTGGTGGCGACGCTCAAGGGCCGGCGCCCCGGCCAGGGCGCGATCGGCCTGCGGGCGGACATGGACGCGCTGGCGCTCACCGAACAGACCGGGCTGCCCCATGCCTCGGTCCATGCCGGGCGAATGCATGCCTGTGGGCATGACGGGCACACCGCCATGCTGGTGGGTGCGGCGCGCGTTCTGGCTGAGGATCCGGATTTCGCCGGCAGCGTGCACTTCATCTTTCAGCCCGCCGAGGAAGGGCGCGGTGGTGCCAGGGCGATGCTGGCCGATGGGCTGTTCGACCGCTTTCCCTGCGATGCCGTCTATGGAATGCACAACATTCCGGGCATTCCGGTCGGGCATTTCGCACTGCGGCCGGGCGCACTGATGGCGGCGTCCGGGCGCTGGACCGTCACCTTCCGCGGCTCGGGCGGGCATGGCGGTAACTCGCCGCATCTGGCCAACGACCTGGTGCTGGCGCAGGCGGTGTTCGTGCAGGCATTGCAGGGCATCGTGGCGCGCGACGTGCCGGCGCTGGAGAGCGTGGTGGTCAGCGTCGGCCACATCGCCGCTGGCGCGCCCGAGGCGCTGAACGTGATGCCGGCGGAGCTCGTGCTGGGCGGCACCATGCGCGCCTTCAACCCCGCGATGCAGGCGCTGGTGGAGGAGCGCATGCGCGCGCTGGCGGACCTCGCCGCCGCGATGCATGGCGCGACGGTGGAGATCGCGCTGTGGTGGGGCACCGTGCCGCTGGTCAATCATGCGCGGGAGACCGGCGTGATGGCCGCGGCTGCGCGTGCCCTGGCCGGTGACGCGGCGGTGGACGAGGACACCGCGCCGGTCACCGGCGGCGAGGACTTCGCCTTCATGCTGCAGGCCAAGCCGGGCGCCTTCGTGTTCCTCGGCGGTGGCGCAGGGCCCGATGGCGTGGCGCATGCGCTGCACACGCCGCGCTACGACTTCAACGACGCCGCGCTGCCGCACGGCGTGGCCTTCTGGGTGGGCCTGGTGCGGCAGGAACTGGGATAGGCGCGGGCGCTATTCCGCCGTCCAGCCGCCATCCACCACGAGGGATGCGCCGGTCATCAGCGCCGCGCCGTCGCCGGCGAGGAACACGATGGCGCCCATCAGGTCCTCGACCTGGCCGAGCCGGCCGAGCTTGATCTTCGCCACCACCTGTTCGCGAAAGCCGGGCGCGGCGAGGAAGGGGCGCGTCATCGGCGTCTCGATGAAGGTGGGGCAGAGCGTGTTCACGCGGATGCCGTGCGGGCCGAGTTCCACCGCCATGGCCTTGGTCAGCCCCTCGATCGCCCATTTCGAGGCGCAGTAGATGCTGCGGTTGGGCGCGCCGACATGGCCCATCTGCGACGAGATGTTGATGATCGAGCCTGCCCGCCCCGCGCCCAGCAGCCGCTTCACGACGGCCTGCGCGAGGAAGAACGCGGCGCGCAGATTGAGGTCCATCACCGCGTCGTAGTCGCCCACCGTGACATCGACGAAGGGCTTGGGGCGGTTGGTGCCGGCGTTGTTGACCAGCACGTCGAACGGCTCGGCGGCGGCGATGGCGGCGGCGGCGGCGTCGAGGTCCAGCACGTCGAGCGGCAGTGCCGCGGCCGCACCGCCGCGCGCGCGGATGGCTGCGGCGGCCTCCTCGATTTCGGCGGCGCTGCGCGCGGCGAGCGTGACATGCGCGCCAGCCTCGGCCAGCGCGGCCGCGGCGGCGAGGCCGATGCCCCGGCCCGCGCCGGTGACCAGCGCGCGCCTGCCATCGAGCCGGAAGGAGGGCGTGGAAGGCAGCTGCATCGCGCTCAATCCGCCGCGGTGGCGTAGGGGATGTTGCGCCCGCCATAGCGGCGCACGCGGATATTGGCCTGCTCGGCGTGGCCGGCGAAGCCCTCCAGCATGCACAGGCGCGAGCAGTATTCGCCGATCATCGCGCGTCGCCTCGTCGGTCAGCACGCGCTGGTAGGTGCAGGTCTTCATGAACTTGCCGACCCACAGCCCGCCGGTGTAGCGCGCGGCCTTCTTCGTCGGCAGCGTGTGGTTGGTGCCGATCACCTTGTCGCCATAGGAGACATTGGTGCGCGGGCCGAGGAACAGCGCGCCGTAGTTGGTCATGTTGTGCAGGAACCAGTCCGGGTCGCGCGTCATCACCTGCACATGCTCGGAGGCGATGCGGTCGGCCTCGCGCAGCATCTCCTCCTCGCTGTCGCAGACGATCACCTCGCCGTAATCGTCCCAGGCCTGGCGCGCGATGGCGCGCGGTCGGCAGGATGGTGAGCAGGCGCTCGATCTCGGCCATCGTCTCGCGGGCCAGCTTCTCGGAATTGGTCAGCAGGATGGCCGGCGAGGTCGGGCCGTGCTCGGCCTGGCCGAGCAGGTCGGTGGCGCAGAGTTCGCCGTCGACGGTGTCGTCGGCGATGACCAGCGTCTCGGTCGGGCCGGCGAACAGGTCGATGCCGACGCGCCCGTACAACTGGCGCTTGGCTTCGGCGACAAAGGCATTGCCGGGGCCGACCAGCATGTCGACCGGCTCGATGCTCTGCGTGCCGAGCGCCATGGCGCCGACCGCCTGGATGCCGCCGAGGCAGTAGATGTCGTCGGCGCCGGCCAGGTGCTGCGCGGCCACGATGGCCGGCGCCGGCCTGCCCTCGAAGGGCGGCGCGCAGGTGACGATGCGCTTGCACGCCGGCGACCTTGGCGGTGACCACCGACATGTGCGCGGAGGCCAGCAGCGGATACTTGCCGCCCGGCACGTAGCAGCCGACCGAATTGACCGGGATGTTCTTGTGGCCGAGCATCACGCCGGGCAGCGTCTCGACCTCGATGTCGCGCAGCGCGGCCTTCTGGTGTTCGGCGAAGTTGCGCACCTGGGCCTGGGCGAAGCGGATATCGTCGAGGTCGCGGGGCGTGAGCTGCGCGAGGCAGTCGCGGATCTCGGCGTCGGTCAGGCGGTAGTCCGCGCGGTCCCAGCGGTCGAACCGGATCGACATCTCGCGAACCGCGGCATCGCCGCGCGCCTTGATGTCGGCCAGGATTCCCTCGACTGTGCTGCGGACCTTCGCATCGTCCTCGGCGACGGCCTCGGCGTCGCGGCCGCGCTTGAGATGGCGTGCCATGTCGTTCTCCTCGCTGGTGCCGGATGTCCTCGTGTCCTGATTCTGAAGTCCTGCGGACATCGTTCTCAGGCCGTGAGCCCTTGTCTTCAGCGGCCTGCTGAGCCGCCGCGTCGCTGGAAGTCCACGAAACTTCGCGGGCAGGACACTAAAGCAGATCCCGATCATGTGGAATCGCCTGATCAGGTGAAGACGCTCGCGAAAACAACCGTCTAGAGACATTGCCGTGAGTCATGGCGAACAGGAACGGCTTAGAGGAATAGCGCCGGCGGTCAAATCGCCCGGCTCGTCCCTTAGCCGCGCAGCGGGATCACGCGTTCCATGCGGCAGGCGACGGCGGCGCCCTCGCCCCAGGCGGGTGCGGCCGCTTGTGTCACGACGAACAGCATGCCTGCAGCGGTCTCAACCTCGTATTCGCGCGTCTGGCCGAGGAAGGCGGCGCGTTGGATGCGGCCGGGCAACGCTGCCTCGCTGCCAGGTTCGATGAGTCGGATCGCCTCCGGCCGCACCGCGAGTGCGGCGGGGCCGGTCGGGTGTGCGCGGGTCGCCGTATCCAGCGTCACTCCGCCGATCATGATACGCCCGGTGCCAGCCTCCGTGGAGAGCACCTCGCCCTGCAGCACATTCGCCTCGCCCATGAAGTCGGCGATGAAGGCGTCGGCGGGGTCGTCATACAGTTCGGTGGGCGTGCCTTTCTGCGCGATGCGGCCGTCGCGCATCACCACCACCAGGTCGGAGACCGCGAGTGCTTCCTGCTGGTCGTGCGTGACATAGACCACGGACAGGCCGAGCCGCTTCTGCAGGTCGCGAATATCCTCCCGTACGCGGCGGCGCAGCCGCGCATCGAGGTTCGAGAGCGGTTCGTCGAACAGCAGCACCTTTGGCCGCAGCACCAGCGCGCGCGCGACCGCGACACGCTGCTGCTGCCCGCCCGACAATTCCGAGGGCAGTCGGGAGCCGAGGCCTTCGAGGCCGAGCGTCTTGAGCATCGCCTGGGCCTCGACCTCCGCCGCCTGGCGGCGCGCGCCCCCCACCACGAGCCCGTAGGAGACATTCTCCAGCACGTTCATGTGGGGAAACAGCGCGTAGGACTGGAACACCATGGCGATGCGCCGTTCGGCGGCGGCCAGGCGCGTGACATCCCGGCCCTCGATCTCGATGCGCCCTTCGGTCGGCAGTTCGAGCCCGGCAACCAGGCGCAGCGTGGTGGTCTTGCCGCAGCCCGATGGGCCGAGCAGCGTGACCAGCGCGCCCTGCGGCAGGTCGAAATTCACGTTATCCACCGCGCGAACCTGGCCGAAGGCCTTGGTGACACCGGTGAAGCGGATGGCAGCGTCGGTCATGGGTCAGGCTCCGGTCCGCAGCGGCGTGACGGGCACCGCGCGGCGGCCGATCTGCGCACGGCCCACCACACGCTCGATGCCCAGCACCACCGCGAGCATCACCACGATCAGCACGGTGGAATAGGCGATGGCGAGTGCGATCTCGCCCGCCTCCACCCGCCCCACGATGTACACCGTGGCGAGGTTGTGCCGCGCCGAGACAAGGAAGATCACCGCCGAGACGGCCGTCATGGCATGCACGAAGGAGAAGGCGAGTGCCGCCACGATCGCCGGGCGCAGCAGCGGCAGCACCACGCGGCGCAACGTATCCAGCGCGCCGCCGCCCATGGTGGCGGAGGCCTCGTCGAGCGAGCGGTCGATCTGCGCCAGCGCGGCGATGCCGCCGCGCACGCCGACCGGCAGGTTCCGGAACACGAAGCAGATGATGAGGATGAGCGCCGTGCCGGTCAGTTCCACCGGGGGTTCATTGAAGGCCATGATGTAGGACACGCCGACCACCGTGCCGGGAATCGCGAAGGACAGCATGGTCATGAATTCGAGCGCGCCGCGCCCGGGAAAGGTCTGTCGCGAGAGCAGCCAGGCCAGCAGAATGCCGAGCCCCGCCGTCAGCGGCGCCGAGATGGCCGCGACCTGGATGGTGGTGAACAGGCTGTCCCAGGCCGCTCCGCGGAAGGCTGGCCCGCCCTGCCACTCGACCTCGAATCCGGTCACCATGTGGCGCCAGGTGAAGGACATGTCGCCGCGGCCGATGTCGTGCACGAAGCCGCCGACCAGGATGATGCCATAGACCGCCGCGGTGAAGATCATCCATGGCCAGGCGATGCTGCCGCAGGCGAGCTTCAGCCCGCGCGGGAGCGGCGCCGGCGCACCGGAATCGCCCTTGCCCGTGACCGTGGTGTAGCGCCGCTTGCCCAGCCACAGCGCCTGGAGCGCGAAGGCGCCGAAGGTCATCACCAACAGCAGTAGCGCGAGCGCCGCCGCGCGCCCTGGGTCATGCCGCGCACCGGCGATGGCGAAGAAGATGCGCGTGGAGAGCACGTCGAAATCCCCGCCCAGCACCAGCGGATTGCCGAAATCCGCCAGGCTCTCGACGAAGGCGAGCAGCAGGCAGGCGGCGAGTGCCGGGCGCAGCAACGGCCATGTCACGGTGCGGAACACGGTGAAGCGCCGCGCGCCCATGGTGGAGGCGGCTTCCTCCAGCGATGGTCCGATGGCGCGCACCGCGCCTTCCAGCAGCACGAAGGCGATCGGCGCCTGGGCCAGCACCTGCGCCAGCAGCACGCCCGGCAGTCCGTAGATCCAGCGGCTGCGCGGGATGTCGAACCATTCCCACAGCGCCGTCGTGACCATGCCGGTGCGCCCGAACAGCACAATCAGCGCCAGTGAGACGACGAAGGGCGGCGTGATCAGCGGCAGGATGGTCATGGCGCGGAAGGCCGGCTGCGCGCGTACCTGCCCGCGCGCGGCCAACAGTGCGAAGGCGAGGCCGATCAACGTCGAGATCACCGCCGTCAGCGTCGCCAGCACCAGCGTGTTCCACACCACGCCGCAGCCCTGCTCGGCGGTGAGGCAGGCGAGGCTCCAGGCCTCCGGTGCGGTAACGCGCTCGACCAGCGCGCCAGGCGCGATACGCCCTTCATCCATCACCGCCGCCGAGAGAATGGTCGCGAGAGGCAGGAACACGAACAGCACCAGCATCCCGGCGCTGGCGGTCACCAGGAAGGCGACGAAGGCATCGCCGCCGAAGCGCCCGCCGGCAGCCAGCCCCGCCGCCAGCAGCCCGGTGCATCCGCCCAGCAGCAGGGCCGCGCCCCAGCCGAAGGCGGCCTGCGGTGCCGGTGTGCCGAGCAGGGGTTCCAACACCGGCCAGGCCAGCCCGCGCAGCCCGATCGCATGGCCCTGCAGGAACACATAGGCGATGGTTGCAGCGCCCGCCGCCACCAGCAGCCGCGCGTCGCTGCGCCCGGCCAGCAGCCCCGGTGCCGCCAGCAATGGCAGCAGCGCAACCGGCCACAGCCACCCGCTCGCGCCGCCGGCCAGCAAGGCCACGAGCGGCGCGGCAGTGCCGGACGGCCAGGAGGCGAGTTCGCCGAACCCACCCTCCATGCCATGCCAAGGCGCCAGAAGGATGCCGGCCAGCACCGCCAGCAAGGCTGCGCGCCCGAGCGTCAGCGCGCCCATGCCGTGGTGCTGCCTGGCGTCCTCAGCGTGCGGAGGCGCGGACCTCGCGGGTCCAGCGCTCGAGCAGGCGGGTACGTTCGGCGGCAGTGCCCCAGCGCGCGAAGTCGTAGTCGATCAGACGCACATCCTCGAAGCGTGGTGCCTGCGGCGGGATGGGCGCTGCGCGATTGGAGGGCAGCTGGAAGGAATTGGCCCCGGCGGCAATCGCCTGGGCCTCGGGCGTCAGTGCCCAGTCGTAGAAGCGCCGGGCGTTGTCCATGTTGCGCGCGCCGCGGATGATGGACATGGAGCCGATCTCGTAGCCCGTGCCCTCGCAGGGGGCGACGATGTTGACCGGCGCACCGGCCAACTTCTGCGTCACGGCGTCATGCAGGAAGGTGATGCCAACCAGGGTTTCGCCGGTGGCCGCCGCCCGCGCGGGCGCGGCGCCGGAGCGCGTGTACTGGTTCACGTTGCGGTTCAGCGCGCGCAGGTAGGTGAAGGCGGGTTCCTCGCCCATCAGCTGCACCAGCGTCGCGAGCATGGTGTACGCGGTGCCGGAGGTGTTGGGGTCCGCCACCTGCACCTCGCCACGGAATTCCGGCTTGATCAGGTCTGCCCAGCAGGTCGGTGCGGGGATGCGCCGGCGTGCCAGTTCGGTGGTGTTGTAGGAGTAGCCGAGCGCGCCGGCATAGATGCCAACGGTGCGGAACTGCGACTGCTCCGCCTGGCGCACCGCCCAGGGCTGCAGGTCGGCCAGGCGCGGTGAGCGGTATTCGGCGGTCAGGTTCTCCTGCCCGGCCTGCATGTGCGGGTCGCCGGTGCCACCCCACCACACGTCGCCGCGCGGGTTCGACGCCTCGGCGCGGATCTGCGTGAGGGTCTCGCCGGAGGATTTGCGCGTCATCGCGACGCTGACGCCGGTGGCGCGCTCAAAGGCTGCCATCATCGGACGGCACCATTCCTCCTGCACCGAACAATAGACGGTGAGGTTGCCCTGAGCGCGCGCGGCGCCCGGCAGGGCGGCGGCGAGGACACCGGCGGTGAGTGCCAGGGCCAGGGGGCGGCGTGACGCCATGACGAAATTCCTCCAGAGCCCGGACTTGGCGCCCGGGTCAGTATTGTGTCGTGTCAGTTAAGGCCCGGATCGGCCTTGGCTTCAAGCCTCCAGCAGCGAGGCGAGATGCGCGCCCAGCGCCGGGGCTCCGACCCCGATCGGGTTGCCCTGCGCGAGCCAGTCGCCACTGTCGAAGGCGTTGGTCCAGCAGCCGGCCTCGCGCGCGATCACGATGGCGGCGGCGGCGTCCCAGGCGTTGATGTGCAGTTCGAGATAGCCGTCGAGCCGCCCGGCCGCCGCTTCCACCAGACCGAGCGCGCCCGACCCGCCGGTGCGCAGGCCCGCACCCGTCGCGCTGACGCGCTCGGCCAGGAGGTGGAAGCGCGCGATGGGCAGGCGCAGGGACCAGCCTGCCTCGATGATGGCGCGGCCGATGTCGGTGGTGGGCGCGGCGCGGATGGTCGCGCCGTTCAGCGTGGCCCCGAGGCCCTCGGCGGCGGCGAAGATCTCGCCCGGCGCGTGGCGGGCGATGGCGCCGGCCACGGCGCGGCCTTCCATGACCAGGCCGATCGAGACGCACCAACGGTCGCCGCCGCGGGCGAAATTGGAGGTGCCGTCGATCGGGTCGAGCACCCAGAGCGGGCCGGCCCCCTCGGCGCTGCCGCCCATCTCCTCGCCGAGCACCGCCTCGCCGGGGAAGTGTTCGGCCAGGCGGTCGCGGATGAAGCGTTCGGTTGCGCCGTCGGCCTCGGTGATGAAGTCCTGAGCGCCCTTGAGGCGGGCGACGCCGCCGCCCTCCGCGCGCAGGCGCTGGGCGAGGGCCGCGGCCTCGACGGCGATGGCGGCGGCGATGTCGCGGCGCTGCGCGAGGTTGGTCATCCGTAGGCTCCGATCACGCTCTGGTCGAAATCGATGAGCGCGCCGGTCATCATCGCCGCCGCGTCCGAAAGCAGATAGACCGCAAGGCCCGCCACGTCGTCCGGGCGGATGAGGCGGCCGAAGGGCTGGGCCGGGCCGGCATGTTCGAGCCAGTCCGGTGGGTTGCCGTCGCGCGCCTGGATGGCGTGCTCACCCGGCGTGTCGGCCCAGCCGATGTTGATGCCGTTCACCCGGATGCGCTGCGTGCGCAGGCCATGCGCGGTGTTCTTCGTCAGCGTCGCGAGCGCACCCTTCGAGGCCGCATAGGCGGTCAGGAAGGGCTGCCCGCCATGGCTCGACATGGTGATGATGTTGACGATGGCGCCCGGTCGTTTCAGCGCCTGCAGCCGTCGCGCCATCGCCTGGGTCAGAATGAAGGGCGCGCGGACATTCACCGCGAACAGCCGGTCCCACAGGTCGATGCTGGTATCGGTGATGGTGCCGCGGTCAGTCAGCCCGGCGGCGTTGACCAGCGCATCGACCGGGCCCAGCGCCGCCTCCGCCTGCTCCACGATGCGCGCGGTGGCGGTGGCATCGGCCAGGTCGGCGGCGATGAAGTGCGACCTTGTGCCCAGCGAGGCCGCGACCGCCTCGCCCCGCGCGGCGTTGCGGCCCGTGATGCAGATCGCGGCGGCGCCGGCTTCGGCCGCGGCGCGCGCGATGCCTTCGCCGATGCCTTGCGTGCCGCCGGTGACCAGCAGCACGCGACCCTCCAGTGAAACCTTCGGCAATGCACTCATCCGATCTCGTGCACCGAGACCGGGCGGCGCTCACGCAGGGAGCGTAGCGCGGCTTCGGCCAGCACCAGTGCCTGGCGGCCATCCGCCGCGCCTACCGGCATCGGCGTGCCCTGCGTGACGGCCTCGATGAACGCGGCCAGTTCGATGCGATACGCATCGGCGTAGCGTTCGAGGAAGAAGGGCATGGGCGTGTCGGTGCTGACCGCGGCGGCGTCCGCCTGTTCCACGGTGGACGGCACGCGGTTACCGGCAATGAGCCGGCCGAGGCTGCCATGCACCTCGACACGCTGGTCGTAGCCATAGGCGGCGCGGCGGGAATTGTTGATGTGCGCGATGCGGCCCGTGGCGGTGCGCAGCAGCACCATGGCGCTGTCGATGTCGCCGGCGGCGGCGACGGCGGGATCGACCAGCGCGGAGCCGTAGGCGAAGACCTCGATCGGTTCCTCGCCGCCCTGGCCGGCCTCGCCGGCGGAGAGCATCCAGCGCGCCATGTCGAAATCATGGATCGTCATGTCGCGGAACAGACCGCCCGAGGCGCGCAGGTAGGCAATCGGTGGCGGCGCGGGGTCGCGGCTGGTGATGACCACCTGTTCGACCCGGCCGATGGCGCCGATGGCGATGCGGCGGCGCAGCTCGGCAAAGGACGGGTCGAAGCGCCGGTTGAACCCCACGAGCATGGGCACGCCGGCGGCGCGCACGGTCGCGAGGGCCTGGTCAACACGCGCAAGAGAGAGGTCGATCGGCTTCTCGCAGAAAATCGCCTTGCCCGCCTTGGCCGCGGCGATAACCAGGTCGGCATGGGTGTCGGTCGAGGAGGCGATGATCACCGCATCCACCGCCGGGTCGCGCAGGGCGGTCAGCGCATCGGAGCATTCGGCGCCGTGGCGGGCGGCGAGGGACACCGCGGCCGCCTCATGGACATCCACCACATGGGCGAGGCGCGCACCGCCGCTGGCCGCGAGGTTGCCCGCATGGATGGCGCCGATGCGACCGGCCCCGAACTGCGCGAAGGTGAGCATGGCGATGTCCCGAAGCCCCGCTTGTGGGGCGCGCCATCCATCCGTAACACTGCACATCCGTCAACCCGTGGGGGAATCGCCATGGCCGTGATCCGCCTGACCGCGGCCGAGGCCACCATTCGGTTCCTCGCCGCCCAGGACACCGAGATCGAGGGCCGGCGCGTACCCCTGTTCGGCGGCGTCTTCGCGATTTTCGGTCATGGCAACGTGGCGGGACTCGGCCCGGCCCTACAGGCGGCCGGGAAGCGGCTGCCCACCTTCCGCGCGCATAACGAGCAGGCGATGGCGCATGCCGCGATCGCCTATGCCAAGACCCATGCGCGGCGTCGGATGATGGCCTGCACCACCTCGATAGGGCCGGGGGCGACCAACATGGTGACCGCGGCGGCGCTGGCGCATGTGAACCGGCTGCCGGTGCTGTTCCTGCCGGGCGACGTGTTCGCCGACCGCC
Organism: uncultured Alphaproteobacteria bacterium; assembly: GCA_963716705.1. Classification (GTDB taxonomy): domain Bacteria; phylum Pseudomonadota; class Alphaproteobacteria; order Acetobacterales; family Acetobacteraceae; genus Neoroseomonas. The sequence continues at coordinate 121,757 of CAVQTW010000021.1, read as the reverse complement.
GGCCGGACCCGGTGCTGCAGCAGGTGGAAGCCTTCGGCGACCCGACGCTCAGCGCCAATGACTGCTTCCGCCCTGTCGCACGCTTCTTCGACCGAATTACCCGCCCGGAGCAGGTACTGCACAGCCTGCCCGCCGCGTTGCGGGTGCTGACCGACCCGTCCGAATGCGGCCCCGCGGTCATCGCCTTCCCGCAGGATGTGCAGGCCGAGGCCTTCGACTGCCCGGCCGCCTTCCTGCGTCGGCGCCTGCACCGCATCCGCGCGCCGGAGCCCGATGCTGCCGAACTGGCGGAAGCGGCCGCCGCGCTGCGCGGCGCCAGGCGCCCGCTGATCATCGCCGGCGGCGGCGTGAAATACGCCGGTTGCGAAGCCGCGCTGGCGTGCTTCGCCGATGCGCATGGTGTGCCGGTGGCGGAAACCCAGGCCGGCAAGGGCAGCCTGGCCTGGGACCACCCATGCAATGCGGGTTCGATCGGCGTGACCGGATCCGCGGCGGCGAACGGGCTGGCGCAGAAGGCGGATGTCGTGCTCGCCATCGGCACGCGGCTGGCGGATTTCACGACCGGATCGCGTGCGCTGTTTGCCCGGGCCGGATTGATTGCGTTGAACGTGGCGGGCTTCGACGCGGCCAAGCATGGAGCGCTGCCTTTGGTGGCGGATGCGGCGCGCGGGCTGCGGGCACTCGATGCCGCGCTGGCGGGATGGGCGGCACCGGCGAGTTGGACGGCGCGCGCGGCGGCCGGCACCGCGCGCTGGCACGCGACTGTCGCGCGCGTCACGGCCGCGCCGGCGGGCGCCGAAGTGCCGAGCGACGCGCAGGTGCTGGGCGCGGTCAATCGAACCATGCCGAAGGATGGCATCGTGGTCTGCGCTGCGGGTGGACTGCCGGGCGAGTTGCACAAGCTTTGGCGGGCGACCGACGCCGCCTCATACCATGTGGAGTACGGCTATTCCTGCATGGGCTACGAGATCGCCGGCGGCCTTGGCGCCAAGATGGCGATGCCTGGGCGCGAAGTGGTCGTGCTGGTCGGTGACGGCTCCTACCTGATGATGAACAGCGAGATCGCGACATCGGTGGCGATGGGCGCGCGGCTGACCATCGTGGTGCTCGACAATCGTGGCTTCGGCTGTATCTCCCGCCTGCAGCAGGGCACTGGCGGCGCGGCCTTCAACAACCTGCTGGACGATGCCGCGCCGGCGGTGGACTTCGCGGCCCATGCGCGCGCGCTGGGGGCGGAGGCGGTGACGGTGGAGGGCATCGCCGCGCTGGAAACTGCGCTGCCGCGTGCCTTTCGCGCAAAGCGCACGACCGTGCTGGTGATCGCGACCGATCCCGCCGCCACCACGCAGCAGGGTGGTGCCTGGTGGGACGTGCCGGTGACCGCCCTGCCGCGCGACACGGCGCAGAAGCGCGCGCGGAGTGCCTACGAGACCCACCGCGCACGCCAGCGCCCCGGAGCCTGACATGATCCCGCGCCTCGCCATCAATCCGTTGACCTGGACCAATGACGACATGCCGGAACTCGGCGCGGAGACGCCGCTCGAGACCTGCCTGGCGGAGGCGAAGCAGGCGGGCTTCGCCGGCGTCGAGCTCGGCAACAAGTTTCCGCGCACGGCGGCGGCGCTGGAGCCGGTGCTGGAACGCCACGGGCTGGTGCTGGCCTCCGGCTGGTATGGCTCCCGCCTGCTGGAACGCGATGTCGATGCCGAGATGATCGCCGCCGAGCCTCACATCGCGCTGCTGGCCGCAATGGGCTGTTCGGTGATTGTGCATGCGGAGGTGAGCGGCAGCGTGCATGGCGAACGCAACACGCCGCTGTCGCAGCGCCCCGTGCTGGACGATGAGGCGTGGGACGTGCTGGTGCCGCGCCTGGACGAGATGGCGCGCCGGCTCTCCGAGCGCGGCCTGCGCATGGCCTACCATCACCACATGGGCACGGTGGTGCAGACCGAAGCCGAGATCGACCGCTTGATGGACGCAGCCAGGCCGGATGTGGGCCTGCTGCTCGATACCGGCCACCTGGCCTTCGCGGGCGGCGACCCCGCGGCGGTGGCGCGGCGCCACGCCGGGCGCATCGTGCATGTGCACTGCAAGGATGTGCGCGCCGGGATCATGGTGGAGGCGCTGCGGAACGACCGCTCCTTCCTGGCCGCGGTGCTCGAAGGCGTCTTCACTGTTCCGGGCGATGGCGCCGTGGATTTCGCGCCTGTCTTCACCGCGCTTGCCGAGGCGCGCTACCGCGGCTGGCTGGTGGTGGAGGCCGAGCAGGACCCGGCGCAGGCGGACCCCCTGACCTTCGCGCGGATGGGCCACGACCATGTCGCGACGCTGGCGGCGACGGCCTTCCGGCGTCGCGGCGGCCGGCGCGACGCCGCACTTGATACCGATCAAGAAGACATCGCGCAGGAAGGCTAGGATCGCGCCATCAACCACGGCGGCCCCCGCGGTCGTGCAGGAGGATGTGATGGCGCTGAAGGACATACTGGTCCATCTCGACGGTACGGCGCGATCAGCGCTGCGGCTGCGCCTGGCGGTCGATCTGGCGCGCCGGCACCAGGCGCACCTGACCGGCCTGCATGTCGTCGATATCCTGCTGCCCATCATCGCCAGCGCGGATGCGGGCAGCGGCGCCATGATGGGCGAGTTGCTCGACCGCATGCGCAGCGAGGCCATGGAGGCGGCGGCCGGCGTCGAGGCCGGATTCCGCGAGACGCTCCGGCGCGAAGGTGTCGCCGGCGAATGGCGGCTCGTTGAGGGCTCGGCCTCCACGGTGGTGGCGCTGCATGCGCGGTACGCGGATCTTGTGGTGCTTGGCCAGGACGATCCCGAGGGCGGCCAGCCGGCGGGGACGGCGATGCTGGAGGCGGCGCTGTTCGAATCCGGGCGTCCGCTGCTGGTCGTGCCCTATGCCGGTGACTTCACGACCCTCGGGGAGCGTGTCCTGGTGGGCTGGAATGCCAGCGCCGAATCGTCACGGGCGGTGCATGACGCGCTGCCGATCCTGGCGCGGGCGGGCAAGGTTGTTGTCTCCTCGGTCAATCCGCGAACCGGCATCGATGGCCATGGCGAGGAACCGGGCGCGGATGTTGCGCGGCACCTGGCGCGGCACGGGGTGAAGGTCGAGGTGGAGCATACGACCGCCCCCGAAATCGGCGCGGGCGACATGCTCCTGAACCGCGCGGCGGAACTCTCGGCGGACCTTCTGGTGATCGGCGCCTATGGGCATTCGCGCCTGCGCGAGACCATCCTGGGCGGTGTGACACGCACGCTGCTGCAACAGATGACCGTGCCGGTGCTGATGTCGCACTGAACGCCGCGCACCGCTTGACCCGTCGCGCGCGGGGCGGGAGCCTCGTGGCATGGATTCCATTGAGGCCGACCTGGTCCTGACCGGCGGCAAGGTCGTGACGGTTGATGCGCGGTTCTCGCTCGCGCAGGCGGTGGCAGTGCGCGATGGCCGCATTCTCGCGGTGGGCAGCGATGCTGCCATCGAACGGCACCGCGGGGCGCGCACGCGGGAGATTCCTCTGCGCGGCCGCACCATGCTGCCGGGGCTGGTCGATGGCCACGCGCACATGGACCGCACGGGTCTGCGCGGTATCCTGCCCGACCTCGCCGGATGCCGCTCGATCGCCGATGTGCAGGCGCGCATTGCCGCACTCGCCAGGACGAAACGGCCAGGCGAATGGATCGTCACCATGCCGCTCGGCGAACCCCCCTTCTACCGCGACCCCGAACAGGGTTTGGTGGAAGGGCGGTGGCCGAACCGCCACGACCTCGATGCCGCGGCGCCGGACAACCCGGTGTATATCAAGCCTATCTGGGGCTATTGGCGGCACACGCTGCCGCTGGTCTCGGTGGCGAATTCGCGCGCGCTGGCCCTGGCCGGTGTGGGGCGCGACACGCCGCCGCCCGCACAAAGCGTGGAGATCGAGCGGGATGCGCGCGGCGAACCGACCGGCGTGTTCCGCGAACAGGGCTTCATGCCGCTCGTCGAATTGTCGTTGATGGGCGTGGCACCAGGCTTCACCGTGGCGGACCGGGTGGCGAGCCTGCCGCGTGCTGCGCGCGCCTACCACGCCTTCGGTACCACCAGCATCTACGAGGGCCACGGCGTGGCGGCGGAACTGCTGCGCGCGTACCGGCAGGTCCACGAGGCCGGACGGCTGACCATGCGCTCCAGCCTGGTGTTCTGCCCGGACTGGCGAGGGCTGGATGGAGTGGATGCCGAGCGCCTGGTGGCCGGCTGGGCGCATTGGCTGGCCGGGCGGGGCCTGGGCGACGACATGCTGCGCGTGGGGGGTCTCATCACCGAGATCGGCCGGACCCCCGAAAACGATGTTCGGGCGGCCGCGGCGACCACCGGCTGGGCGGGCTTCAACTACGACATGGGGTTGCCGCGCGAGCGCGCGTGCGCGGTGCTGGTCGCATGCGCGCGACAGGGTATCCGCGTCACCGGCATCTGGCCGGATATGCTCGACCTTTTTGCCGAGGTCGACCGTATCGTGCCGATCCGCGATCTGCGCTGGGTCCTCGGTCATGTCTCGGTGCTGACGCCCGACCAGGTGGCCCGGGTCCGCGACCTTGGCCTGGTCGTGACGACGCACACCAACCGCTACATCGCGAAGGAGGGCCACCTGCTGCGCGCACGCCACGGCCTGCCGGATGAGGAGGCTATCGTGCCGCTGCGGTCGCTGCGCGACGCCGGTGTTCACGTCAGCCTCGCCACCGACAACGTGCCGATATCCCTATGGCACCCGGTAGCGCAGGCGGTGACGCGCCTGAGCAGCGTGGAGCGTCGCCCGATCGGCGAAGGCCAGGCCCTGAGCCGTGCCGAGGCCATCCGCGCCGTGACGATCGACGGCGCCTTCCTGACCATGGATGAGGACCGCAAGGGATCCATCGAGACAGGAAAGCTGGCGGATTTTGCGGTGCTGAGCGCCGACCCGCTGAGTGTCGCCGAGGAGGCGCTATGCACCATCGAGGCTGAGGTGACGCTGGTCGGCGGGCGCGTGGTTCACGGCACCGCGTGACGCGGTTTCAATTGCCGCCGATCCGGAACAGCGCGGCGGGGTTGTCGGCGGTCATGCGGCGGATCTCGGCCTCGGTGAAGCCCTCGCTCTCGACCAGCATGAGGTATTCGCGGAACGCCTCGACCGGCGGCGGCAGGAGATAGACACCCGCATCGGTCGAGAGGATGGCGCGATCTCCCGCTGCACGGATGCGCGGCGTGTAGTCCTGGATGACGCTGTTGGAAGCGATCTTGTGCTTCTCCTCATCGACATGCGTGAGACCCACCTGCGTCGCATGCGTCAGCACGAAGAAGGAGAATTCCGCGTAGCCACCAAGGGCAACGATAGCGGCGATCTCCTCCGGCGCGTAGCGGGCGCAATGCGTACGCAGGCGCGTGACGCCGCGGCGTTTCGCTTCCTCGGCCAGGGCGATGGCCTCACGGCCCGAGACGTGTCCGCAATCAAAGACCACATCCTTCGCGGCGCAGAGTTCCATGATCGCGGGCACAGGCTCCGGTACCCGGCCGTTTTCCGGCACGGAGAAGGTCGTCTCGAGGAAGGCGGGGCTGCGCCCTTCACGCGTCGCGACATGGCGGGTGTGGTGGGTCGGCAGGCTGACGAAGCGGGCGCCAGTGCCGGGGCCGAAGCCATAGCCGATGGCGGTGCGCGCGGCTTCCAGCGTCACGCCGCCGGCGGTCGGCTGCATGATCAGGCCGCCGAAGGCCTCGACGCCCATATGGCCCAGCTCGTCGTTGGCCAGGGCCGCGAAGCCCGACGTGTTCTGGAAATTGCACATGATGCCGATGGCACGCATGCCCGCCGCGGCGGCCTGGCGCACCGCGTCGAACACGTTCACCGAACGGCCGCTGAGGTGTGGTGCGCAATGGATGTGGCAGTCGATCGCGCCCTTCAGGAGGTTCATACCGGGCGGGGTGAAGGGCATGGGTGCGGTCCTCAGGTCTTGGCGCGATGGGCAAGCCGCGCTTCGAGCTTCTCGCCCAGGCGCTTGGTCGGCCAGCAGATCAGGAAATACACGATGAGGATGGTGCCGAAGCACAGCGCGGCGGAGAAGCCGCGCGTGTTCAGGATCTTCGCCGCGTAGGTCAGTTCCAGCACGCCGATCTGGCTGGCGATGGAGGTGGATTTGATGAAGCCGACCGCATAGCCGAACAGCGGCGGCAGCGCGACGCGCCAGGATTGCGGCGCCACCACGCGGGTGAGCACGCGCCAGCGCGAGAAATTCATCGCCTCCGCCGCGTCCCATTGCGGTGCGGGGACGGATTCGATGCCCGCGCGCGCGATCTCGGCCGCGAAGGCGGCGGCGGAGAGCACCACGGTCACCAGTGCAATGGTGAACAGCGTGGCCTGCGTGCCCGACAGCTGGAAGGCGAAGAACACGCACATCAGCTTCACGAGGAACGGGATGCGGCGGAACACTTCGACATAGGCGGTGGCGGCGATGCGCACCGGCAGGATGCCATACAGCCGCGGATGACGCCCGATGGCGAGCGCGAAGCCGATGGCGAAGCCGATGCCCGCGCCGATGTACGACAGCAACAGGGTGTTGAGGAGCGCTTCGCCAAGGAACAGCAGGTTCCACGGCCCGAAGAAGCGCGGCGCGTCCTCGACGATCTGCGCCCACATGGTGCTAGAGGATCCTCGCCTTGACGCGGAACAGCCAGCGCCCGAGCAGCGCCAGCGCGAGCGAACAGGCCAGCGTGAGCACCACATAGATGACGGCGACGATGGAGAACACTTCGAGCGAACGGAATGTCAGCGAGTTCACGTTGTAGGCGCGGCCGGTGAGTTCCTCGACCGCGAAGATCGCCGCGATGGAGGTAGTCATCACCTGGATGATGAACTGGTTGGATAGCGGCGGGTACAGCGCCTTGGCGATGTGCGGCAGGATCACGTACCAGACCATCTGCGGCACCGAGAAACCCATCGCGCCCGCGGCATCCAGCTCCTCGCGGCGCAGCGACTGGAAGCCGGCGCGCTGGATCTCGGTGAGGTAGGCGCCGGCATTCAGCGACATGCCGATGGCCACCGCGGCATAGGGCGAGAGCAGGATGCCGGCATCGGGCAGCACGAAGAAGATGAAGAATATCTGCACCAGCAGCGGCGTGTTGATGAAGAAGGTCACGTAGCCCTTCACCGCGAGCCGCGCCGCGCGCGGCCCGAAATGCAGGACGGAGGCATTCACCAGCCCTATCGCCCAGCCCGCGAGGAAGGAGATCACCGCGAGCTGGAGGGTCAGCACCGCACCGCCCAGCAGATAGGGGACGTACGGCGTGACCTGCGAATAGATGAGGGTGTAGCTCACGCCGGATCAGAAGAACGGGCTGACCGGCACCTTGGTGAACATCGGGCCGTCGAACCACTTCTCCCAGGCGCGCTCGATCGTGCCGTTGGTGTGCAGCTCGTACAGCGCGAGGTTGAGCCACAGGCGCAGCGTATCGTTGCCCTTGGCGACACCGAGACCCGAATAGGTCACGCCGAAGGCGGGCACGGCGGTGACTTCCCACTGCACCTGGCGGAAGGGCCGCAGCGCGAAGCGGACGGAATCGATGCCGTCGAAGGATGCCTGGGCCCGGCCCTGCGCGATGGCGCGGTTGCGGTCGGGGTAGTTGTCGAGCAGCAGCACCTGCGCATTGGGAATCGAACGCTGGATGTAGGGAATGGCGGTGGTGCCGCGCACCTGCGCCAGCGTGACCTCGGGCTTGTTCAGCGCCTCGATGCTGGTGTGGCCGCGACCCTGGATCGCGACAATGCCGTAGTTCTCCGAATGCACCGGCACCGTGTAGTCGATGACCTTGGCGCGCTCGGAGGTGCGGCTCATCGCCCCCATGACGAAGTCGATGCGCCCGGAGGCGACCATCGGAATGCGCTCGGGCGAACCGACCGCCTGCAGCACCAGGCGCACGCCGAGCTTCTCGGCGATGGCGGCGGCGACCTCGGGTTCGAAGCCGTCGATCTGGTTGCGCTCGTTGAACAGGGCGCGCGGCGGCAAGGTGGGATTGACGCCGACGCGGATCTCCCCGCCACTCAGCACGTCGTTCAGCGAGCGCGCGGCGGCGTCCTTGGGCGTGAGCAGCGCGGCTGCGGCGGCTGCGGCGGCGGCGCCACCCGTGAACAGGGCCCGGCGGTCTGTCATGGTGCTTTCCTTTCCTGCGTGTCCAGCGCCGTCAGTGGCGCAGGATTCGTGACGTGAATTCCTTGAGGCGCGCACTGCGCGGCTGGTCGAGAAGTTCGGCCGGCGGGCCGACCTCCACCACCGATCCCTGGTCCAGGAACGCCACGCGGCTCGCCACCTCGCGGATGAAGCCCATCTCGTGGCTGACGATCAGCATGGTCATGCCGTCCTGCTGCAGGGCGCGGATGGTGTCGAGCACCTCGCCCACCAGTTCGGGATCGAGCGCCGCGGTCACTTCGTCCAGCAGCAGGATGTCGGGCTTGAGTGCCAGCGCGCGGGCGATCGCCACGCGCTGCTGCTGGCCGCCGGAGAGTTCGTCCGGATAGGCATTCACCTTCTCCGCCAGGCCGACGCGCGCGAGGAGCGCGCGGGCTTCAGCCTCGACCTGCCCGCGGTCGCGCTTCTTCACCAGTGTCGGTGCGATGGCGACATTGCGCAGGGCGGTCATGTTCTGGAACAGGTTGTATTGCTGGAACACGATGGCGAAGCGATCGCGCGCCGCGCGCAGGCTGCCGCGGCTGCCGTAGTCGACCGCCGTGCCGTCCAGCGTCACGCGCCCCGCACTCGGGCGCAGCAGGCCGACCAGCGTGCGAAGGATGGTGGACTTGCCGGACCCGGAGGGGCCGATCAGGCCGATCACCTCGCCGCGCTCGACCTGCAACGAAACGTCGCGCAGGACATTCGCCTTGCCGCCATAGCTCGCCGTGAGGCCTTCGATGGACAGGAACGACAAACGCAAAGCCCCGAGTTTTGTTGCAGCGCATCGTCGCGACGGAAACGCGTGCGCGTCAAGCCCGTGCGGGAGTTGCGTGCGCACGGACCTCGCCTATCCTTGCCTCATGAACCCCCGTATTGCCGGCTTCAGGCGCCCGGCCGCCGTCGCGATCCGCGTGCATGGGCGCGATGTGGCTGCGCATCCCGGCGAAAGCCTGGCGGCGGCGCTGATCGTGGCCGGAATCTGGCGCTTCGGCGAGGGCGATGATGCGGCCCGCCCACGGACCGCCTTCTGCATGATGGGCGTCTGCCAGCAATGCCTGCTGCGCGTGGACGGACGGATCGTGCAGGCGTGCCTGACGCCGGTGGTGGCCGGCCAGGTGGTGACGCCGGCATGATCCACGATATCGCCGTACTGGGCGGTGGCCCGGCGGGCATGGCGGCGGCGACCGAGGCCGCGACTGCCGGCGCACGCACCGTATTGCTGGAAGAATCGCCATTGCCCGGCGGGCAGGTCTATCGCGCCTTGCCGACGGGGTTCACCGCGACACCCGACAGGGACCGCCGCACAGGTGATGGATTGCGCGCCGCGCTTGCCGCCAGCGGCGCTGAGCAGCACACGGGATGCCGCGTCTGGGCTGTGGGCGGAGGCCCCCTGGTGTCGCAAGGCAATGCGCCGGAGCCCTTCACGCTCTCCGCCCTGAGACTGGACGGCGCCCCCTTCACCGTGACGGCGCGCGCGCTGATCCTATGCTGCGGCACGCATGAACGCATCATTCCCTTCCCCGGATGGACGCTGCCGGGCGTGATCGGGTTGGCGGCGGCGACCATCCTGCTGAAGGCGCAGGGTGTGGTGCCCGGGCGGCGCGTGGTCGTCGCGGGTGCGGGGCCGCTGCTGTTCGCCGTCGCGGCGAAGGTGATCGCCGGCGGCGCGCGCGTCGCGGCGGTGGTGGATGCGGCGACGACCGGCGAATGGCTGCGCGCCCTGCCGGCGCTGGCGGCGCGGCCGGATGTTCTGGCGCAGGGACTTGCCTGGCGCGCGGCGCTGCTGGCGGCGCGCGTGCCGGTGCTGCAGGCGTCTCGTATCCTGGCCGCTGAAGGCGAAGGCCATCTCGCGCGGGTGCGGATCGCGACCGGTGAAGCGGAGCGCGTGGTGGAGGCCGATGCGTTGTGCGTCGGCCACGGCCTGGTGCCGGCCACCGAAGCCGCGCGCAGCTTCCGCGCGAAGCATGTGCATCGCAGCGAGGATGGTGGCTGGGTGCCGGTGCTCGACGCGCAGCAACGCACCAGCGTGCCGCTCCTCTACGTGGCCGGCGATGGCGCCGGGGTGCGCGGCGCCGCGGCGGCGCCCTCGGCCGGACGCGTCGCGGCGCTGGCGGCGCTCGATGATCTCGGCCTGGCCGGTGATCGCGCGGCGCGGCAGCGCGACGCAGTGGCGGCCCTGGCGCGCGCGCGACGTGCCGGTGCGGCGATGGCGCGGATGATGGCGCTGCGGCCCGCACTGGTCGCCGCCATTCCACCCGAGACCATCATCTGCCGCTGCGAGGGCGTCACGCGCGCCGCAATCGATGCCGCCGCCGATTCCGGAGCGACCACCATCAACCAGTTGAAGCACTTCACGCGCTGCGGCATGGGGCCGTGCCAGGGGCGCATGTGCGGCGATGCGGCCGGCAGCGTACTCGCGCTGCGACGCGGCGTGGATGTCGCACAGGTGGGTTTCGCGACCGGGCGCGTCCCGCTGCGCCCGGTGCCGATGGAGGCGATCCTCGGTGACTTCGACTACGCGGATATTCCCGTGCCGGCCCCCGCGCCGATATGAGCGACACATACGACTGCGCCGTGATCGGCGCCGGCATCATGGGCTGTTCGACGGCGCTGTTCCTCGCGCGCGGCGGGATGCGCGTGGCCCTTCTGGATCGCGGCGAGATCTGCCGCGAGGCCTCCGGCGTGAATGCCGGGACGCTGACCATGCAGATGACGCGCGCGGCGCTGATCCCCTACGCCCTACGCGCGCATGAGATGTGGCTGACCATGCCGCAATGGTGCGCCGGCGGCGATGTGCTGGCCACCGCCTGCCCCGGGCTTTCCGTGGCCTTCACGCAGGGCGAGGCGGCGATGCTGGAGGAACGCGCGCGCATCCGCCGCGCCGCCGGTGCGCCGATCGAACTCATCACCGGGCCGCAGGCACAAGGCATCGAGCCGGGGCTGGCCGATGGCGTGCTGCTCGCGGGCCATTGCCCGATCGACGGCTTCACCTCCGCCTATCTCACCGGCCGCGCCTTCCGCCCCGCACTGATCGAAGCCGGCGTCATGCTGATGGAGAACACGCCGGTGCGCGGCGCCGCGCAGGGCTTTGTGCTGGACACGCCGGCCGGGCCGCTGCGCGCGAAGCGCGTGGTGCTCTCCGGCGGCGTGTGGCTCGAGGAGATGGCGGCCTGGTTCGGCGTGACGCTGCCGATCAAGGTGCTGGTCAACCAGCTCGTGGTCACCGAACGCATGGCCCCGGTGATGCGTACGGTGCTCGGCGTCGCTTCCGGCCTGTTGAGCCTGAAGCAATACGCCAATGGCACCGTGCTGATCGGCGGCGGCTGGCAGGGAATCGGCGACCGCGCGCGTGGTGGCCTGGCTGTCCGGCCCGAGAACTTCCTGGGCAATGTGCGCCTGGCGGCGCATACGGTGCCGGCGCTGCGCGCCGCGCGAATCGTGCGCTCCTGGCTTGGGCTGGAAGCCGAGACGGCAGACGCGTTGCCGGCGATCGGCCCGCTGCCTGGCGTTGCGGATGCGTGGGTGATCGGCAGCGTGCATTCGGGATACACCAGCGGCCCCTACATGGGGAAACTGCTGGCGCAGGCGCTGCTCGGCGAGGAACCGGAGATGCCGCTGTTCCCGCCCGACCGACTGATGGCACCGCACAGGAGCGCCGCATGAGCGAGACGCATTTCCACGGCATCTATCCCAGCACCGTGCTGCCCATGCGCGCCGACTTCGCGCCGGACTGGGACGCCTATGCCGCGCATACCGCACATTGCGTGATGCGCCCCGGCATCCGCGGCGTGCTCATCAACGGACATGCCGGCGAGAACTACGTCATCACCCGCGCGGAGAAGCGCCGGGCGGTGGAAGTGACACGCGCCACACTGGATGCCGCGCGGCTGGTCATCGCCGGCGTCAACGCGGAATCGAGCCTCGAAGCGGCGGAGGAGGCGAAGGACGCGCGCGCCGCCGGCGCCGATGCCATCATGGTCTTCCTGCCCAATGCCTTCGCGCTGGCGCACACCACGGCGATGGCGGTGCTGCACCACCACACCATCGCCCATGCCGTGCCGGGCATGCCCATCTTCCTGTTCCAGGCGCATCACGGCGCGGGCCGGATGGGCTTCACGCCGCAGACCATGGCGGAACTGCTGAAGATGGAAGCGGTGGTCGGCATCAAGGAGGGCGGCTGGGAGGTCAACGGCTACGACGCGCTGCGCCGCCAGGTGCGCGCCTTGCGCCCCGATGTCGCAGTCTGCGCCAGCGGCGACGAACACCTGCTGGCCTGCATGGTCCATGGCAGCGACGGCAGCCTGGTGTCCCTGGCGGATATCATGCCCGACGAGATCGTGGCGCTGGATGCCGCGGTGCGCAAAGGCGACCTGCAGATCGCGCGGGCCCTGCACGAGACGCTGGAACCGCTGGCCGAGGCCATCTACGGCGCGCCGCCCGGCGGCCGTGCAACGGCGCGGTTGAAATGGTGCCTGCGCGAGATGGGCATCATCCCCGACGCCACGGTCCGTCCGCCGCAACCGCCGGTGGATGAAGCCGATGCCGCGGCCTTGCGCGCGGCACTCAAGGCGTCGGGATTGTAGCGCCGGGCCGCGCGGTCAACCGACGCTCGGCCGCGCGCGCCATCGAGGCGAGCGCCCAGGAGATGCAGAAATACAGCACCAGCGCGCTGCCATAGGTGATCATGGCGCTGAAGCCGCGCTGCGTCAGCATCTTGGCCGCGAAGGTGATCTCGATGAAGCCGATCTGCGACACCAGCGACGTCTCCTTCACCATGCTCAGCACATGCACGATGGACGGCGGCAGGATCACCGGCCAGGATTGCGGCAGCACCACGCGGCGCAGCGCGGTCAGGGCCGGCAGGTTCATGGTGAGCGCGGCTTCCCATTGCTGCGGGCGGACGCTCTCATAGCCGGCGCGGACATTCTCGGCGGCCAGCGCGCTCATGCGGATGGCAACCGCGGCGACCGCGACCACCCAGAGCGGTGCCTCCAGCCGCAGCGCCTGCGTCAGGAAGAACACCAGCAGCAGCAACACCAGGAAGGGGATGCGGCGGAATGCCTCCACCCACAGGATGGCGAGCGTGCGCACCGACGCGAAGGGCATGACCTGCTTCAGCCGCAGCGTGGCCAGCACGAAGCCCAGCGCGTAGCCGATCGCGCAGCCGATCACCGAGGCGATGAGCGTGTTCATCACCGCCTGGCCGAGGAACAGCATGTTCCACCAGGTGAAGAAGCGCGGTGCCTCGTTGGCCAGGATCTGCCAGGCCGACATCAGAACACGCGTGCCTTGACGCGGAAAAGCCAGCGCCCGAGCGCCCAAAGCAGCGTCGAGGCGATGATGGTCAGCGCGATGTAGATCAGCGCGGTGATCGAAAAAATCTCGACCGAGCGGAAGGAGATGGCATTGGCGTTGAGCGCGCGGCCGGTCAGTTCCTCGACGCCGAAGATGGCCGCCATGGACGTGCCGAGCGTCATGATGATGTAGTGGTTGGACAAGGCGGGATACAGCGCGCGCACCACATGCGGCGCGATCACGTACCACACGGTCTGCACGCGGCCGAAGCCCAGCGTCTCCGCCGCATCGAGTTCCGCCTGCGGCACGGAGGCGAAGCCGGCGCGCTCGATCTCGGTCAGGTAGGCGCCGGCGTTGAGCGTCATGCCGATCAGCACGGCGGTGATGGGCGAGAGCAGGATGCCGAATTCCGGCAGCGCGAAGAACAGGAAGAAGATCTGCACCAGCTGCGGCGTGTAGGTGAAGAACCGCACATACATGATGACCGGGATGCGCGCCCAGCGCGGCCCCTGCGTGAGCACCGCCGCGCCGGCGAGGCCAATGACCAGCCCGCCGGCGAAGGCAACCAGCGCGATCCACAGCGCCATGCCCGCGCCGAGCAGGAAGTCGGGCAGGTAGTGCAGGACCTGCCCGTACTGGAGGCTCATCTCAGAACATCGGGTTGAACGGGATCTGCGTGCGCATCGGGCTGCCGAACCACTTCTCCCAGGTGGTGTTCACGAAGCCGGTGCGGTGCATCTCGAACAGCACCACGTTCAGCGCGTCGCGCAGCGTGACATTGCCCTTCTGCACGCCGATGCCGACCCAGGTGGAGGCGATCACCTCGTCCAGGATCTTCCACGGCGTGCCCTGGAAGTTGCGCATCGGGATGACGACGCTCTCGAACACATCGACCATCGCATCCGCACGGCCCTGCGCCAGGGCGCGGAACGTGTCGGGATAATTGTCGAGCAGCGTGACCTGCGCGCGCGGCGCATTGGCCTGGATCCAGGGTATGCCGATGGTGCCGCGCACCTGCACCAGGCGCACCGCGGGATCGTTGAGGTCGGCCAGGCGGGCGATCGGCTTCGCGGTGCCGCTCTCCTTGGTCAGCACCACCACGGACTGCGTGTGCAGCGGCTGCGTGTAGTCGATCACCAGGGCACGCGCGACGGTGCGCGTGATGGCGCCGAGCACGATGTCGATGCGGTCGGCCTGCAGGAAGGGAATGCGGTCGGGGCTGCCGACCTGCACGATCTCGAGCTCGACATTCAACTGGCGCGCGATCTCGCGGGCGATGTCGGCGTCGAAGCCGTCGATCTGGTTGCGGTCGTTGAAGGTGCCGAAGGGCGGCAAGCGTGGGGTTGATGCCTGCGCGCAGACGCTTGGTGGACAGCACCTGGTCGAGCGGGCGCGCCTGCGCGGCGGGCAACGCCGCGCCGGCGGCGAGCGCCGCGGACAGGGCGAACAGGGAACGGCGATCGGTCGGGCGCATGTCTTTCTCCAGCATGAAGATTAGGCCGAAGGCTATGGGGCGCAGGGGCCGCCCGCAAGGCCCGCCGCCCTCAGGCCGGCACGTCCACGCGCTGCGGCGACAGCAGGACCAGGCCACCCTCGGGGCCTGCCGCGAGGTCGTGGATCCAGAAGTGTCCATCGGTGCGATCGGGTGGGCCCATCACCGGAGACGGCGCGGAGACGATGCGCAGCCCGTTGCTATGCCCCATCCAGTCGATGTGGCGATGCCCGTGCAGCACCAGGATGCGCGCAGCGGCGCGGCGCAGCCGGCCTAGCACCCAATGCCCATTGACCAATGCCGTGCCGATGCGTTCCGCCAAGGGAGCACCCGGGCGCGGATACTCAACCAGGTGATGGTGCAGCGCCACCAGCCAGCGCGCACCAGGATAAGCCGCCATCGCCGCTTCCGCCGCGCGCAATTGTGCCATGCCGACAAGCCCGAGCGCATTGGTGAAGGAGAAGTGCGTCTCGGCGTTCGAATCGAGCAGTATCACGCCCAGCCCGTCGGGTGCGGGCGGCGGCACGATCATCGGGAAGGCGTCGTTCCAGCAGCGCCGCGCGACAATGCCCGCGCGCAGCCCGCCACCGTCCATGAAGGCGGCCAGGGTGGTGCCGCGGTCCTCGGCCGCGAGCCAGGCATTCAGCGTCGGGCCGATGCGCCGTGCGCCGGTTTCCATGACATGCACGCGATGCCCCTGCACCCGCGCCATCGCAGCGAGGAAGCGCATGCGCCGCAAGGATCCGCCTGGCGAGATCGGCAATTCCAATCGCGCAGGGTTGGCGCGGTCCACGATATTGACGTCATGGTTGCCGGGGATGATCAGCACGCGCTCACGCAACTGCGGATATGCGTCCAGCGCGTCCTCGAAGGCAATGTACTCCGCGTTGCGGCCGGCGTCCGTGATGTCCCCTGTGATGAGAATCCAATCGAGCGGCGTTCGCGCATCCTCCTGAGCCAGCAAGGACAGGGTGGCGGCGAGGCGGAGGTTGCCCTGCGGCCCGTCGCGCCCGCATTCCAGGCGGAAACCGAATGGGTCCCCGACGATATGGATGTCCGACAGGTGGGCGACGCGCCACACCGGTGCGCCGTGGACGAGCGCATCGCCCAGGTCTTCGGGCATTCCGGCATGGGCCTCCGCGATCGACCAGGCGGGTGCACCGATCATCAGGTAGATCGCCACGGCCCAGATTCCGTTGCGCAGGGAGTCGCCTGCGCCCTGCGCCAGCCCGGCGAGGCTCGCATCCTCGATGATCACCACCGGCAGCGGGCCGGCGAGCCATGCCACGATGCCCGCGCACACCGCCAGCAGGCCGCCCGCCGCCAGCCCCGCGATCCGCCGCGCACCCACGAATCCGCGTTCCGGCGCAACGCGTTCCAGTACCAGGCCGATCAGTTCGCGTAGGCCGACATACAGCGGCTGCACCAGCGTTGCGTTGAGCGCCCAGAAGTTGCGTTCCACCGACCGGAACAGCGGCATGCCCCAACGCCAGGCCACCAGCGCCGCCACGATGATGATCGCCAGCACGGTCACCACCCGGCCCGATTCGGTCACCTGGGCCCATACCGCCTCGACGAACCACACCGCGGCCTTGGGCGCCGCACCGATCAGCAGGGCCGGCACCACCAGCAGCAGCACGGCGGCAAGAAGCAGCTTCGGGAGACTGATCTCGAGCAACATGTGGGAGGCGTGGCCGAGCAGCGAATGGCGCGACGTGCTGGACGCGTCATCCTCAAGGTCCCCGTCGCGCGGGTCGGCGAAGGACATCGAAGCGAACCCCCGGCATATTGCGCGCGTATCCTACCTGGGGAAGGCAGTGTGGCGCCATGCAGGAGCCAGGTGACCGTATCGACGCGCACCACCCTACCTTCGGCGTCGTGATGGACCGTCATGTCGCGCCTGGCGCAGGGCCGGAAGTGCGGCGGCCTGCGCGCCGAGATCCGCCGCGACAAGCCTATTGTCCGGCCGGGTGAAGGCGCGGCGCTACCGGTCCAGCACCACCCGCAGCGGCATCCGCGGCGCCCACACTGCGGCCAGCAGCATGGAAAGCCAGGTGCACCATGGCAGCAGCGTCAGCGCCGCATCACGCCGGCGTGCGCGCCGCCCACCGCGGCGCAGCAGCACGCGCGGGAAGCCCACCACCGTCACCGCGGCGACAGCGTGTCCGTGTGCCGCCGACAGCGCGGGTTCCTGCCCCCGGTCCTGCGCGGCGGGTTGCACGCGGGCGGCGATCACGGCCGGCCCGGCCGCTGTGGCGCGGAAGTTGCGTCAATCGCTGCTGCGTGATCCATGCGGCGTGCCGCAATGCTGCGTCGCCGGGCGGTAGCAGGCAGGTGGAGCAGCGCATTGGAGGCCGGTGGCATGCAGAACGAACCGGGGCGGCCGCGCGCGGGCCTCATGCACGCATCATGAATTGGCAACGCGCGGCGCGCCTCGCGCTTGGCCTGGCGATCGGCGCTGCCGGCGGTGCGGCCTTCGCCTGGCTGCACCTGCCGCTGCCCTGGCTGATCGGCGCGCTCGTCGCGGTGGCGGCGGCGCGCCTGCTGGGGGCGCCGGCGGAAGGCGCGCCGCGGCTGCGCAACGCCTTCCTCGGCATTATCGGGATCGTGCTCGGCGCCTATTTCACGCCCACGACAGCCGCCCTGCTGCTTGCCAAGGCGCCGCTGCTGCTGATCGCCGCGCTGATGACCCTGGCGGTCGGCGCAGCCCTGGCGCCGCTGCTGGTGCGGCGCGGCAAGGTCGATATCGCGACCGCCTGGTTCGCCTCCATCCCCGGCGGCGTCGCGGACATGGCGATGCTCGCGGAATCCTACGGCGGGCGGCCCGCACCCGTGGCACTCGCGCAGTTGCTGCGCGTCTGTGCGGTGGTCGTGATCGTGCCCAACCTGTTCGCGCTGGCGGGTATGCGCGGAGACGTGCCGGTGGCATCCGCGGTGCTGCCCTTCATGCCGGCGAGGTTGCTGCTGCTGTTCCTCGCCGGGTTGGCGGCGGCGGCGCTGCTGGTGCGTATCGGCGTGCGGGCGGGCTGGATGCTGGGCCCGCTGGCGGTGACGGCGGCGCTGACCGCTTCGGGCGTGCCGCTCTCGGGCGTGCCAGGCTGGCTGGTCGCGCTCGCGCAGGTCGTGCTCGGGGTGAGCCTGGGCGCGGCCTTCGGGCGTGAGAGCATCCGCCCCCTGCGGCGCTTCATGCCGGCGGCGCTGCTGCATGTCGTGCTGCTGATGCTGGGCTGCGCCGTGGCGGGCGGGCTGCTGGCCTGGGCCTTCGGCGAACCGCTGGGTGCGATGCTGCTGGGCACCGCGCCGGGCGGTGTGGCCGAGATGAGCCTCACCGGCAAGGTGCTGGGCATGGAGGTCGCGCTGATCGTGACGCTGCACGTCACGCGCATCTTCCTGGTGACGGTGCTGACACCGCCGGTGTTCCGCCTGCTGCACCACCGCGCCGGGCCCTGAGCCGCCCGGCGCGGTGGCTTGGATTCACCCCTGCTGCTTGCGCCAGGCGGCTGCGATCTCCGCCCCCGTCGCGGTCCAGACCGAGCCGCGCGCCAGGATGGCATCGAGCATCGCGCCGAAGGCCTTGATGCGGTGCGGCTGGCCCATCAGCCAGGGGGTGACGGCCAGCGTCAGGATGCGGCCGCTGCCGGTGGCCGCCGCCTCGGCATCGAGCGTCGGCATGGGCGGCGAGGATCGCGGCGCGAAATCCTCCGTCGCCATGTTCTGCTGGAGCAGCATGCGCTGGTCCGACAGATCCTGCGGCAGCGGCATGGCGGTGAGCGACGCCGGCCGGTGTGGCGAAGGCGTAGGGCATGTCGTCATTCGCCCAGCCGCTGGTCCAGTCGTAGCCGGCCTCGGCCACGAGGTCCGGCGTGCGGTGGCGATTCCGAATGGGCCGGCGAATGCCAGCCACGCACGGCATCGCCGAAGCGCGCCGCGCAGCAGCGCGGTGGCTTCGTCGATCCAGGCGCTTTCGTCCGTCTCCGCCACGCCGCCATGGTGCAGGTGGCCCATGTCGAGCCCGGCGCAGGCGGGCTCCCACCCGGCCTGCGGCGATGTCGTCCATCAGCACGGGATATTCGCGCGCGAGCTGCGGCGCTGATCAGCGCGGTCGCCTTGAGGTTGCGCGCCCCCATCGCCTTCATCATGCGATAGATGCCGATGCGGTTGCCGTAGTCGCGCTGGGTATAGTCCCAATAGGAAGGATAGGGGCGTTCCATGCCGCCGGGCGCCACGAAGGGCTTGAGCGGCATGTCCATCGGGAATTGCCCGACATGCACCGCAACCCACAGCGCGACCCGCGCCCCGCCCGGCCAGGCGACGGGCCGCGCCTGCGGCAGGGCACGATAAGGGTAGCGGTCGTGGTCCATGCCACGCTTGCGCAGCGGGTAGTCGAGATAGCCTTCCGGCAGCCCGCTCATGGCGTGCCCTCCGCGATCCAGGTCTGATGGTCCGCCAGGTGATGGTCGATGTAGTGCTGCGCGATCTCGCGCCCGGTCGCGAGCCAGACCTTGTCATGCCCCACGACGTGGCGGAGCACCTCGTCGAGCGCGGCGATGCGGTGCGGCTGGCCGATCAGGAACGGGTGCAGCGGCATGCACATCACGGTGCCGGACTCCGCCCCTTCCTCATACAGCTGGTCGAACTGCGCCTTGCAGATCTCGGCATAGCGTTCGGGCGGCGTGTTGCGCATCACCAGCAGCGGCACGTCGTTCACTTCCAGCGAATAGGGGATGCTGACCAGGCTGCCGCTGCGCACCTTGACCGGCGTCGGCTGGTCGTCGTGCAGCAGGTCGAGCGTGTACTTGATGCCTTCCTCGGCCAGGATGTGCTGCGTCGCTTCGTCGTTGGAGATGGCGGGCGTGAGCCAGCCGTCCAGCGACTGCCCTGAGGCGCGCAGGATGGTCTCGCGGTTCTCGCGAATCACGGCGCGCTGCTGATCCTCGTTCATGTCGTAGAAGTAGCGGGTGTTGTAGGTGCCGTGGCTGAACAACTCCCAGCTCCAGCTCGCAGCAGCGCTCGATGATCTCGGGGTAATGGTCGCACACCGCGACGTTGAGCGAGACCGAGCCGCGCACGCCGTGCTTCGCCATGACATCCGCCATGCGCCAGAAGCCCACGCGGTTGCCGTAGTCGCGCCAGGAATAGCCCAGCACATCGGGCACCGGTCGCGGCCAGGGGTTGCGCGCGCGGGTTGGGCGGCGGGTCGTAGTTCGTAATGCTCGATGTTCGGCGCCACCCAGAAGGCGACGCGCGCACCACCCGGCCAGGTGATGCGCGGGCGCCGCCGCCAGGGCATGTAGTCGTAGTGTCCGGCCGTGCGCAGCATGGGCTCAGCCCTCCATGCGGGGAATGGCGGCCAGCACCTCGGCCACCGGCATGACATCGGCGTATTTCACGGCCATGTCGTACAGGTTGGCGAAATGCGGGCTCTCGTGCTTGTCGGCCACGCACTCCTCCGGGACGATCATGCGGAAGTTGCAGGACAGGCCATCGACCACCGTCGCACGCACGCAGCCGGAGGTCGACCCGCCCGTCACCACAACCGTGTCGATGCCGTGGAAGGTCAGCAGGGAGCGGAAGTTGGTCTCGAAGAAGGCCGAGGCCATGCGCTTGTTCATCAGGATGTCCGAGGCCGCGCGCTCGGTGCGCGGGTCGAGCATCGAGCGCGGCGAGCCCTCCTTGATGTTCTGCAGGCTGTCGGGCGTGTCCGAGCGTGTGCCCCAGATGCCGCAATCCTCCCCCGAGGGCAGGTAGGCGACATAGGTCCAGACCACCGGCCAGGACCGCGCGCGGAAGGCCTTCGCCAACGCGTTGATATGCGCGATCTGGTTCGGGTCGGTCTCATAGGCCGTGGCGTAGGTGCCCGGCTGGGTATAGGCGCATTGCACGTCGATGTTCACCAGCGCGGCGCGCCGGCCGAAGCCGAAGCGCCGCCGCGCGGGCGCGGCCTTCATCTCGGCATAGAGCTGCCGTGCCGTCTTTCCGTCCTCGATCATCCCCGCTCCTTCAGGCTGCGAGGAACTCGTTCCACTTCTCGGTGTAGTATTCAAGGTTGGTCGGGCGGGTGTTCCACACGAATACGCGCTGGGAACGGTCTTCCAGGGAGCCGCCATCGCGCCCTTCGCCGCCATAGACCTGGCGAACCGTCTGTTCGGGCAGGTACGGGCCGTAGGTATCGACGGTCGAGAAATAGCCAATCTCCGACTGCCGCGCGCCGGGGAAGCCCTCCAGCCAGAAGTTCAACCACTCGTAGCAGGCATCGAGGTTGCGGGTGGTCTCGGAGATGGCATAGCCCTGGCACCAGGCGCGGTAGCCTTCCTTCGCGACGGCGTAGTGGACCGGAATACCCTTGCCGGAGACTTCCACGATCACCGGCCACCAGGCATCGGCGATCCAGACCTCCTCGGAGGCCATGAGATTCACCAGCTCGCCATAGGCCCGCCACAGCGCGCGGAAATGGCCTTCCTTCTTCTTGTCCTTGAGGAAATCGACGACGGTATCGACTTCGCTATTGGTGAGATTGCTGATATCGGCGGGGTTGATCAGCCCCAGCGCCTTCATCCCCAGCGCGGCATCGAGCATCCCGAGCCAGTCGATGCCGAACAGCGCGACCTTCCCGCGGTACTTCGGATTGAACAGCTCGCCCCAGGAGAGCTCGTTGTTCACGGCTTCGACGTGGCGCGCGTTGTAGCCGATGCTGTCCATCTGGAAGAAGCTCGGCATGAAGATGGCTTTGCTGCGCGTATCGTCGGTGTACATCATGCGTCCCGGATTGGCGCCGAGGCCGAGCGGCGATGTCGGCGTCGCCCGACCATCCTTCAGCAGCGGATGCATCTTGGACCAGTTCGGGATGCGCGAGATGTCGATGGGCTGCGTCAGGCCCTCGCCCCGGCCATAGGCGGCGAAGGGCGCGTCGGTGGTGACGCAGTCCATCGGTGCGGTGCGGATGCGATCCACCCGCGCCTGGGTCGAGGGGTTGATCCAGGGCCGCGGCGCGATGCTGGTGCGGCGCGCGAACTCCCGCAGGATAGGCTCGCGCATGTCGAAACTGGCGCCCGCCAGGTTGAGCTGGCGTGCCTGGGCCTGGGCGAGCGAGGGCATGGCGAGGCCGGCCGCGGAGGCTCCGATCAGGTGGCGACGTCCGATCATCATGATGCGTGTCTCCTTTTGAAGGCGGGGGTCAGCCGGGCTGTACGCGCCGGCGCAGGATCCAGAAGGTGAAGGTGAAGATGCCGATGGCCAGGAACGAGAACACCGTGGTGGTGGTGCCGATCGCGTAAAGTTCCGGCGTGAGCTGGCGGTCGAGCTGTGCCATCACGGCAAGCGGCAACGTCATGTCCGCTCCCGTTGTGAACAGGCTGCGCGGATATTCATCGTAGGAGAGCGAGAAGCCGAACAGCGCCGCGCCGATCACGCCAGGCAGCACGAGCGGGAAGGTGATGCGCCGGAAGGTCGTGATGCGGGATGCGCCGAGCGTGAGCGCCGCCTCCTCAAGCCGCGGGTCGAAGCGGTTGAACACCGCCAGCATGGTCAGGAAGCCGAAAGGCAGCGTCCATGACACATGCGTGATGAAGGCAGTGGTGTCCCAGGATGGATCGATGCCCAGCAGGCGCATCAGCAGCGCGAAGCCGAACCCTACCAGGATGCCCGGCGCCATGATGCCGAGCAGCAGCAGGTAGAAGAAGAAGTTGTGCCCGCGGAACTGCCCGCGCACAGCCTGCGCCGCGGTGATGGACAGCACCACCGTGGTCAGCGAACAGGCAAGTGCCAACAGGAACGAGCGCAGCAGCGGCGGCTTGAAGTCGTTCATGATGGAGGCGTCCCACAGCTCCCGGTACCAGTGCAGGGAGACGCCGTTCATCGGGAAGGTGGTGCCGCCCGTGGGCCCCGAGAACGACAGCAGGCCGAGTGTCAGGATCGGCATCCATTGATACAGCAGGAACAGCACCGTGACGGTGCCGAGCAGCCAGCCGGTCAGCCGGGATCGCGTCTTCCAGTGCATCACCGCGCCCCCAGCTTGCGGATGTCCACCACCCGCAGCGCCAGCACCACGCCCACCAGCATGCACACCATCAGCAGCACGGCCGCCACCGCCGCGAAGCGCAGTTGCGAACCCTCGTAGAAGTTCAGCACCAGGTTGCCGAGCAACGCGTACTTGTTGCCGCCGATGGTGGCGACTGTGGCGAAGTCCGCCATGACGTTCAGGAACACCAGCACCTGGCCGATCACCACGCCGGGCAGCGTCAGCGGGAAGATGATGCGCCGGAACACCGTGAGCGGCGCGGCCTTCAGCGTCATCGCCGCCTCGCGCAGCGCGGGCGGTATGCTGGCCAGCATGTACACCACAGGCCCCGCGGCCAGCATGGTGTAGAGCGACACCTGCGCCATCGTCACGCCGGTCATCGAATACAGGAAGATCTCGATCGGCTGCGATGTCAGCCCTGTGGCCATCAGCCCCCGGTTGATGACGCCCCCGGTGCCCAGGAACGGCACCCAGGCAATCGCGCGGATCAGCGTGCTGGTCCAGAACGGGATGATGAAGGCGAGGAACAGCGCCGTGCGCCACCGCGCGCTGCGCAGTTTCACCACCAGGAAATAGGCGATGCAGTAGCCGAGTACGCCGCACACCACCATCAGCGTCGCCGCGTGGATGAAGGTGTTGGCCACCAGGCGCAGATACGCCTCGTTGGTGAAGAAGCGCAGGTAGTTGTCGAAGGTGAGCGGATTGGAGGCCGAGAAGGCGCGTCCTTCCCAGAACGACACCCACAGGATCAGCAGCGTGGGCACCACCACCGCCGCCAGCATCCAGGCCCCGGCGGGCACGGCCAGCCAGAAGGCGGCGGGTGAACGCAGGCGGATCGTGCTCATGCGTGCAGCACCGCATCCTCGGTGCGCCAGGCGATGGTGGTGGTCTCGCCCGCGCGCAGGCGCTGCGGCTCGGCGCCGAACTGGTCGTATTTCACCACCATGCCACTGGCGGTCTCCAGCACATGGCGGCGGAAGGCGCCGAAGAACTCCACCGTCGTGCAACGCGCGGCGATCCGGTTCGGCAGCGCGCTCCCGTCACCCTCCTGCACTCGCTCGGCGCGGATGGAGAAGGACACATCCGCCCCCGGTCCCGGCGCGCTGCGCCCGGCCAGCGGCACCAGGAACGCGCCATCCTTCGTCTCGACCGGCAACACGCCGCCGGACGCCGCGCCGGCGGTGCCGAGCAGAACATTGTTGCCCTGGATGAAGCCGGCGACGAACGCGGTGCGCGGGCGCCCCAGCACCTCGTCGGGTGGTCCCTGCTGCTCGATCTTCGCGTGGTTCATCACCACGACGTGGTCGCCGAGCGAGAAGGCCTCGTTCTGGTCATGCGTGACCCAGATGAAGGAGATGCCCGTGCGCTGCTGCAGCGACTTCAGCTCCAGCATCACCGTCTCGCGCAGAGAGTAGTCGAGCGCGCCGATCGGCTCGTCGAGCAGCAGGATGCGCGGCTCGGTGATCATCGCCCGCGCCAGCGCGACGCGCTGCTTCTGCCCGCCCGAGAGCTGCGCCGGCCGGCGCTCGCCCAGATGCGTGATCTCGAAGGCGGCCAGCACCTCGGCGACCCGCTTCGCGATGTCGGCGCGGGGCTTCTTCAGCATTTCCAGGCCGAAGCCGATCTGCTTCGCGACGCTCATGTGCGGGAACAGCGCGAAATCCTGGAACATCATCGCGATGTCGCGCTTCCAGGGCGGATCGTCCGTGACCTGGCGCCCGCCGATCAGCACATCGCCATCGTCGGGTTCCTCCAGGCCGGCGATGCAGCGCAGCGTCGTGGTCTTGCCGCAACCCGAGGGGCCGAGCAGGCAGACGAACTGCCCCTTCTCGACCTTGAGCGAGACATCGTCCACCGCGAGGAAACTTCCGAAGCGCTTGCGGATGCCGCGCAGTTCGAGGTCGAGCTGCGCGATCGCATGCGGTGCTTCCGGCACCCCTCAGGCCGCCTGCAGGACGTGGGAGCGGGACTTCATCAGCGGCATGATGCGCGTGCCGAACTGCTCCATGCCGATGAGGAAATCGTCGAAGGTCAGCATCACGCCGGCCAGGCCCGGAATGGCGGCAAGCTCGTCCATCTGCTTCGCCACCGTCTCGTAGGAGCCGATCAGCCGCAGCATGTTGGTCGGCACGCGGTCGGATCGCACCATGCGCCCGACGGTGGAGTGCGCTTCCGCCTTCACATCCGCCGCCGCCTGGGAGTCGCGCCAGGCCAGGGCTTCAAGGTCGGTCCCGGCGACGTAATGGTCCCACTTCGCCATGGCGGCGGCGTCCGTCTCGTCGGCGATCACCATCATCAGCAGCATGGCTTCGCAGGAGGCGCCCGCCTCCGCGTTCGGCGGCGAGCAGACGCTGCGTGTGCGGCTGCAACCTGGGAGACATCGTTGATGCCGCCGGCGCTGATGAAGTTGTAATCGGCGTACTCGGCGGCGAACCGCATGCCGCGATAGGACTGCCCGGCCGAGATGATGTCGATCTTGCCCGCCGGCGTGGGGCCCACGCGGCAATCACTCATCTGGAAGAATTCGCCCTTGTGGTCCGAAACTCCGGCGGCCCATAGGTCCTTCATCACCTGCACGTATTCGGAGCAATACTCGTAGCGGCGGGCGAAATGCGCCTCGCCGGGCCACATGCCCATTTGTTCGTATTCGGCCTTCTGCCAGCCAGAGACGATATTCACGCCGAAGCGCCCTGGCGCGATGGAATCGACCGTCATGGCCATCCGGGCGATCAGCGCCGGCGGGATGGACAGCACAGCGACCGAGGCGAACAGCTTGATGCGGTTGGTGACCGCCGCGAGCCCCGCCATCAGCGTGAAGCTTTCGAGATTATAGTCCCAATACCGGCTGGGTCCGCCAAATCCCCGCAACTTTATCATCGACAAGGCAAAGTCAAAGCCGAACCGCTCTGCCTTGAGTGTGACCTCCTTGTTGAGATCGAAACTTGGCATGTACTGCGGCGACGTGGTCGAGATCAGCCAACCATTGTTACCGATGGGAAGAAGACTCCGAGCTTCATCATCGCCCCCGATCAGCTTCGCGGGTGACGCTAAACGCCCGGTGCGGCGCACCGCAATCAAGTCCTTGGGAGTTATGCACGAAAAACCAGCGACGCTGACCAAAAGCGCTGGATTCATGGGCGAAATGGATGTGTGTGAACAAAGAATCGGCAAAATGTACCCGGCGTCTTCGTTCCGGGCGGCCGCCTACGCGAACAGCTTCGCCACCGCCGGGTCATGGAAGCGCTGCACCTCGATCGCGTAGCCGGCCGGATCCTCGAAGAAGAAGTGCTCGCAATAGGTCCCGCGCAGCATCTCGCTGAGCCCCGGCACACCCTTCGCCTGCAGCCGCGCATGCCAGCCCGCCACATCCTCGGCCACGATGGTCAGCAGCACGGCGCTGCGCGGCTGGTGGCGCAGGTGCCCCTTGTTGCCGTCCACGATGCCGAAATAGTTCCGCCCGGCGATCCGGTAGATCCGCGCCAGCCCCTGGTCCAGCACCAGTTCGAAGCCGAGCGTGTCTTCATAGAAGGGGGCTATGTTCGCGATGCTGTCGTAGTAGAAGAAGGTGATCGAATAATCAGGGGTCATGGCGCTCTCCATCGGGTCGCGACGCTAGAGCAGATCCCGAACAGGTGGAATCACCTGATCGGGTGAAGATGCGCGCGAAAACAACAGCCTAAAGCCGGTACCGTGAGCCAAGGCGAACGGAAATGGCTTCGGGCGCGGCCACGGCGCCGTCAAGCCGGGAGAGGGCCTATGGTGTTGACGCTCGCGCTCGAGCGCGTTGAGTTCCTGCCGCTCGGGCGCGTGACGGACGATACGTCCATCCTGACGCTGCGTTCGCTGGTGTTTGAACCCCTGTGTCGCTGGGTGGATGGCCGCGTGCGCCCCGGGCTGCTCGCCGCCTGGCAGCACGATGATGGCGGCCGGTCCTGGCAATTCGCGCTGCGCGCCGGCGCGACATTCCACGACGGCAAGCCCTGCACCGCCGAGGATGTCGCGGAGACCATCCGCGCGCATCTGCATGGCCTCGACATGTTCGGCATGCCCTGGGCCTATGCGCGCTATCTCGCCGGCGCGCGATTCACGCCGGAGGGGCCGGGGATGATCACCATCTCCACCCCGCAGCCGCTCGGCGACCTGCCGGAAGTCCTGGCGGAGTTCTTCGTCATGCGGGCCGCGCCCGATGGGTCGATGACGCTGGGCACCGGCCCGTGGCGGGTGCTCGACCAGGCGCCGCGCTCGCACGCCGTGCTGCAGGCCGTCGACCCCGCGCGCACGCCCGCGCGCCTGCGCCTGGTCGCCGAACCCGATCCCGATGGGCGCCACCGGATGCTGGCCGAAGGTGCGGCAGATGTCGCGGCCAACCTCGAACGCATGTCCAATCCGCGCGCGCGCGCGCCAGGCCTCGCATGGGTCGAGGCGGCGAACACGCTGTCCGTGATGTACTACCTCGATGCGCGCCGCGGCCGGTTCCGCGACGCGGCGGCACGTCGTGCGGCCAATCTCGCCGTCGATTCGCAGGCGATCCTGGACGAGGTGTTCCACGGCATGGGCGTGCCTGCCTCCAGCATCGTGAGCCCGTTCCACATGGGCCATCGCGAGGCCGGGCTCGCCCCCATCCCGCACGACCGGGACGCCGCGCGCGCATTGTTCGCGCAGTCCGGCGACGGCGGCGAGGTGGTGCTGCGCACGCCGCTGCACATGCCCGAGAAGGCCCCCGCCATCACCGCCATGGTCGCGCATTTCCTCGACCGCGCCGGCATCCCTGCGCGCATCGAGACCCAGGCCGACCGCCCCGACTACGCCCGCCAGGTCGGCCGAGGCCAGATCGGCGACATGGCGATCTTCGACAGTTCGCCCCACTCCACCTTCCGCGTGCTGAACGACAAAATCTCGTCCACGGTCCAGGGCCAGTGGTGGCAGGGCCATGACGATGCGGTGCTGGAGCCGATGATCGCCGAGGCCGGCCGCATCATGGACGATGAGGCGCGTGCGCAGGCCTATGCCCGCTGCCTGCGCCGGCTTCACGACAACCCGCCCTGGCTCTACCTGTTCCACCCCATCGAGGCAGCCGCCGCGCGCCCCGGCATGCCGCCGCTGAGCCTCGACCATCGCGGCGTCATCGGCATCGGTTGAAGGAAGGCTCCATGGACCCGCGCGAGACGGTCTTCATCACCGCCGATGCGCTCAGCCGCCGCATGCAGGCGGGCGAGGCGCTCTCCATCCTCGCCGTGCGCAATGCGGCGCCGCAGGCGCTGCCCGGCTTCGCCACAACGCCCCGGCATTCCCGGCGCGGTGGACATCGACCTCGCGAGCGACCTCGCAGCGCCCGGCGGCGGCACGCGCGGCAGCCGCCCACTGCCGGAGATCGACACGCTCCAGGGCCATGCGCGCCGCTGGGGATTGCGGCGCGACGTGCCGGTGGTGCTCTACGACCACGACCGCTGCCTGACCGCCGCGCGCGGCTGGTGGGTGCTGCGCTGGGCAGGCCTGGCGCAGGTGCTGCTGCTCGATGGCGGCTTCGCGGCTTGGCAGGCGGCAGGGTTGCCCGTGGCGACCATGCCCGGCGCACCGACGGCCAGCGACGTGGTGCTCACCCCCGGCCACATGCCCGTGCTCGATGCAGACGCCACCGCCGCGATGCCCGGGCGCGGCGTGCTGCTCGATACGCGCATCCGCGGCAACTACATCGGCGGCGCCGTCGCGCCAGGGCAGGCGCCGCGCGGCCACATCCCCGGCTCGGTCAGCGCGCCGGCCGCCGATGCACTGACCGAGGCCGGCACCTTCCTCGATGCCGAGACGCTGCGGCACCTGTTCGGCGGGCTCGGCGCCGATGGCACGCGGCCGGTGGGCGTGACCTGCGGCGCCGGCGTCTCGGCCGCGCATGGCGTGGCGGCGCTGGCCTCGATCGGCATCCAGGCGGCGATGTACCCCGGCTCCTGGTCGGCCTGGAGCGCGGACCCCGCGCGGCCTGTCGTGATCGGGCCGCGGCCGGGCTGAACCGCCTGCCGCCACTCGTCGGCAAGGCTTGCGCCGCGCGCCCCGCCATGCCGTGCTGCGTCAACCAGGACGCCAGCCCTGCAGCCATGTCAGACCGGGACAGCATCACCATGACCATCCGTCGCCGCAGCCTTGCCCTCATTCCCGCCGGCCTGCTGGCCGCCCCCGCCCTCGCCCAGGAAGCGCCCTGGCCCAACCGCATCGTGCGCCTGGTCGTCGCCTTCCCGCCCGGCGGGCTGAGCGATGTGATGGGCCGCATTGTCGCGCAGCGGCTCAGCGCCGAACTCGGGCAGACCGTGGTGGTGGAGAACCGCGGCGGCGCCGGCGGCACCACCGGCACGCTGACCGCCGTGCGCGCGGCGCCCGATGGCTACACCCTGGCTTTCGCCGCGCCGTCCACGCACATCACCGGGCCCATCCTGTTTGCCACGCCGGGCTATGACGGCATCAGCGATGTCGCGCCGGTCGGTGCCTTCGCCACCATCGCGAGTGTTGCCGTGGTGCACCCCTCCGTGCCGGCCAATTCCATCGCCGAACTGGTCGCGGTGGCGAAGGCGCGGCCGGGGCAGTTGAACTTCGGCTCGGCGGGCGCCGGCGGCTCCGTCCACCTGGCGGGCGAGCTGTTCAAGATGCAGGCGGGCGTGGACATCGTGCACGTGCCCTATCGCGGCGGTTCGCTGATGCTGACCGACCTGCTGAGCGGGCGCGTGCAGATCGCCTTCGACAACCTGCCGCAGATCCTGCCGCACGTGCGCAGCGGCGCCGTTCGGGCGCTGGCGGTGACCAGCAAGGAGCGCTCCCGCTTCGTGCCCGACCTGCCCACGATGATCGAGGCCGGCGTGCCCGGCTACGACGTCACCTCCTGGTTCGGCGTGACGGCACCGCAGGGCACGCCGCCCGAGATCGTCGCGCGCATCAACACGGTGATGCGCGCCATGGTCGCGGACCCGGCGCTGCTGGAACGGCTCGAGCAACTCGGTGCGGAACCGCTGTCGATGACGCCCGAGCAATTCGGCGCCTTCATGCGCTCGGAACGCGTACGCTACGCCGAGATCATCCGCGTCAGCGGCGCGCGGGTGGATTGATCGCCGGCGGCTCCCCATCTGCTCGGTTCAGCGGAACAGGCGGGGCGCATGGAGACGGCGGGATTGATCATCGGCGGGCTGGTGCTGCTCGCCCTCGGGGGTGAGGGGCTGGTGCGCGGGGCGGTGCAGATCGCCGAGCGCGTCGGTGTCTCGCCGCTGCTGATCGGGCTGACGCTGGTGGGATTTGGCACCTCCACGCCGGAGCTGGTGACCAGCGTGCAGGCTTCGCTGGCGGGCTCCCCCGGCATCGCGGTCGGCAATATCGTCGGTTCCAACATCGCGAATACGCTTCTGATCCTGGGCATCTCCGCCCTTGTGTTCCCGGTGCGGGTGAGTTCCGCCGCCCTGGCGCGCGATGGGGTGATCGGCGCCGCGGCGGCGGCGGTGCTGGTCGCGATCGCGCTGACCTGGACGCTGGACCGCCTGGTGGGCGGCGCCTTCATCGCGGCGCTGCTGGGCTACCTGGTCTTTGCCTGGATGCAGGAATCGCGCGGCACGGCGGGCCACACCGCCGCCTTCGAGAAGGCGCAGGCCTTCGAGGAGGTGCACCCCGCCGGCCTGCATGGCGCCCACGCCGCGGTGCCCGGCACCGGGTGGCGCGGCCTGCTGGTGTCGGGTGGAATGCTGCTGGGCGGGCTCGTGCTGGTCGTGCTGGGCGGGCGGCTGCTGGTCGATGGCGCGGTTGCGCTCGCCCGGACGCTGGAGATGTCGGAGGCGGTGATCGGCCTCACCATCGTGGCCGTCGGCACCTCGATGCCGGAGATGATCACCTCGGTCGTCGCGGCAATGCGCCGGCAGATGGATGTCGCGATCGGCAATGTGCTGGGCTCCAACATCTACAACGTGCTTGGCATCGGCGGCGTCACCGCGCTGGTGGCACCGACCGGGGTGCCGGCCGAGATCGCGCGCTTCGATGCGCCGGTGATGCTGGCGGCCGCCGTGCTGCTGCTGGTCGTGGCGCGCACCGGCTGGCGGATCGGCCGGCGTGAGGGCGCGGCGCTGGTGGCGCTCTATGCGCTGTATGTCTGGTTCATCTGGCCCGCCGCCGTGGCATGATGGGCGCATGAACGAAGCCGGCGGCGCCTTCTCTGCGGCAATCGGGCTGGTGTCCGGTGCGGACCCGGCGCTGTGGGGCATTGTCGCGCTGTCGCTGAAGGTGAGCCTGGCAGCGCTGGCCATTGCGGCGGTCATCGGGCTGCCGCTCGGCGCGCTGCTGGCGGTCGCGCGGTTTCCGGGGCGGCAGGTGCTGATCGTGGCGCTGAACGCGCTGATGGGGCTGCCGCCCGTGGTCTGCGGGCTGCTGATCTACCTGTTGCTGTCGCGTTCGGGGCCGCTTGGCGCCTACGGCCTGCTGTTCACGCCGGCGGCGATGGTGATGGCGCAGGCGGTGCTGATCACGCCCATCGTCGCGGCATTGGCGCGCCAGGTACTGGAAGGGATGTGGGAGGAATATGCCGAGCAGTTGCGCTCCTTCCGCGTCTCCGCCGCCCGGGCGGTGCCGACGCTGCTGTGGGATGGCCGCTTCGCCTTGTTCACGGTGCTGCTGGCGGGCTTCGGCCGGGCCGCGGCGGAGGTCGGCGCGGTGATGATCGTGGGCGGCAATATCGAGGGCTTCACCCGGGTGATGACCACCGCCATCGCGCTGGAGACCTCGAAGGGGGACCTGCCGCTGGCGCTGGCGCTGGGCATGGTGCTGATGGCGATCGTGCTGACGGTGAACGCGCTGGCGCAAGGCTTACGCAGCGCATCCGTGCGCTGGGCGGGATAGGCGGCTGCGTGCTGGGCCGAGTATCATGCCAAAGCGCATCGCAGGATGACGCAGTGCCGCCGCAAGGAGCCGAGCCATGAAGCCCTGCCTGCCACCCCTCGATGTCGAACCGCGCCCGTCCTGGCGCGCTCCTGCGCTCTCCTGCGACTGCCATTTCCACATCTTCGGTCCCTATGGTCGCTTCCCGCTCGATGCCGGTCGGCACTACGAACCGGCGGAAGCGCTGATCCCGCATTACCTGCGCGTGGCCGATGCGCTTGGCATCGGGCGCATGGTGATCGTGCAGCCCTCGGTCTATGGCACCGACAATGAATGTTCGCTCGATGCCGCGGCACGCTTCGGGCTCGATCGCGCGCGCGTCGTCGCCGTGGTCGATGACCAGGTGGACGCCGCGGCGCTGCGCGCCCTGCATGAGCGCGGCGTGCGTGGCGTGCGCTTCAACGCCGTGAGCGGCAACGGCACGCCGCTCGATGCGCTGGAGGGGCTCGCCGCCCGCATCGCGCCACTCGGCTGGCACCTGCAGCTCTATGCCGAGGGGCATCAGTTGCCGGACCTCGCGCCGCGCCTCGCGAAACTGCCGGTCGAGGTGGTGGTGGACCATATGGGCGGCGTGCGCACCGCCGATGGCGTGCATGGCGATGGTTTCCAGGCGCTGCTGCGGTTGCTGGATTCGGGCCGCGCCTGGGTGAAATTGTGCGGCTACCGCATCTCCTCCGCCGGGCCGCCCTTCGCCGATGTCGTGCCCTTCGCGCGCGCGTTGCTCGACGCGGCGCCGGATCGCTGCGTCTGGGGCACGGACTGGCCGCACCCCTCGCTCGCCGACTGGATGCCGGAGGATGGCGCGCTGCTCGACCTGCTCGGCGAATGGGCGCCGGGTGAGGCGGAACGCCGCCGCGTGCTGGTGGACAACCCGGCG
Organism: uncultured Alphaproteobacteria bacterium; assembly: GCA_963716705.1. Classification (GTDB taxonomy): domain Bacteria; phylum Pseudomonadota; class Alphaproteobacteria; order Acetobacterales; family Acetobacteraceae; genus Neoroseomonas. The sequence continues at coordinate 88,997 of CAVQTW010000021.1, read as the reverse complement.
CGGCTATACGGCTTTTAGCGCGGGGTCACGACACCGGCTCGGGCTGTGCGGCGTTGGGGAAGAACAACTGTTCGCCGTTGATGCGGTAGGAGGCGATCGCCGCCTGCCCATCGGCCGACAGGATCCAGTCGATGAAGCGCTGTCCATCCGCCTGCTTCACATGCGGATGGCGCTGCGGATTCACCAGCATCACGCCATATTGGTTGAACAGCCGCGCATCGCCCTCGACCACGATGCGCAGGTCCTGGCGATTGCGGAAGGACAGCCAGGTACCGCGATCTGTCAGGATATAGGCGTTCTGCGCGGCGGCGGTGTTGAGCGCCGGGCCCATGCCCTGCCCGACCTCGCGGTACCATTGCCCGCGGCCGGCTGCCGGGTCGATGCCCACCGCCCGCCACAGGCGCAGCTCCGCCGCATGGGTTCCGCTGCGGTCGCCACGGCTCACGAAGGGGGCGCCGGCGGCGGCGATGCGGCGCAGCGCTTCGGCCGTGTCCGTAAGGCCGGCCACGCGTGCCGGGTCCGCGGCCGGACCGACGATGACGAAGTCGTTGAACATCACATGATGCCGCGCGAGGCCGAAGCCCTCACGCACGAAGCGTTCCTCGGCCGCGCGGTCATGCACCAGGACCACGTCGGCATCGCCGCGCCGCGCAACATCGAGCGCCTGGCCGGTGCCGAGCGACACCACGCGCACAGTGATGCCGCTGGCCTCGGTGAACAGCGGCAGGATGTGCCTGAACAGGCCGGATTGCTCGGTCGAGGTGGTGGAAGCGACGGTGATGCTGCGCTCCTGCGCCACCGCTGGCAGGGCGAGCGCGGCGGACAGGGCGAAGCTGGCGAGTGTGCGGCGAAGCATGGCGTTTCCCTCGGTGCGGCTGGCGTGGCGGCTCATCGGGGCAGCAACTCGCCGCGCAGGAACGCGGCGGCGAGTGCCGTGGCGGGCGCCGTGAAGAAGGTGCCCGCCGCGGTGTGTTCCACGGCGCGCCCGCCATGCAGGAACAGCACGTCGCCAGCGAGCCGCCGCGCCTGGCCAAGGTCGTGCGTGGTCATCACGATCTTGGTGCCGCGCGTGGCGAGGGTCGAAAGGCTCTCCTCCACCGAGCGCGTCGCAGCGGGGTCGAGGTTCGCGCAGGGTTCATCGAGGAACAGAACTTCCGGCGCCATGGCTGCCGCGCGCGCAAGGGCAAGGCGCTGCTGCTCCCCGCCCGAAAGCCGCCGCGCCGGGCGTTCGGCCAGCGCCTCGAGGCCGACCAGGCCGAGCGCCTGGGCCGCGCGCGCTTCGCGTTGGGCTGCCGGCACGCCGGCCAACCGCAGGGGATAGATGACATTGGCGCGCGCCGAGCGGCGCAGAAGCACCGGCCGCTGGAAAACCATCGCCTGGCGGCGCGCGGCATCGTCGCGGCACCCGGCCCAGACGACCTCGCCCTCGGTCGGCGCCAGCAGTCCGTGCAGCAGGCGCAGCAGCACCGATTTCCCCGCGCCGTTCGGCCCGACAATGATGGTTGGCGCGCCGTGCGCGAGACTCAGCGAGACATCGGACAGGATCCGCACGCCACCCGCCGCGAAACCGAGGTTGCGCGCCTCGAGCGGCAGGATGGTCTCCGGCGCGCGCATCAAGCCTGGCCCGCGAAGCGGGTGCCTGCCTGGCTGGTCGCCTGTGTCCCTGGGCGGCTTGCGCGCACCTTGGTCCTCCCGATCGGGTTCCGCAGCGCCACCGCGCATTCCCCTGCGACCTAGGTGAGCCCGGCAGATCGTGGCGTCAACGCCTGAAGGTCTTGACGCAGACGCGGCATTTGCCACCATTTGCCACATGCTGCCGGATGTCATGACGCTGAAGGAAGCCGCATCCTGGCTGCGCCTGTCGGAGCGCGCGCTGTACGACCTTGCCCGCGCGCGGCAGGTGCCCGCGGCGCTGCTCGGCGGAAAGTGGCTGTTTCCACGCGCTTTGCTGGCGCGCTGGCTCTCGGCGCGCGCCGAGGGGCCGGATGCGCCGCATCGCTCGGACCCACCGCCGGTGCTTGCCGGCAGCCACGACCCGCTGCTGGATTGGGCGGTGCGGCAATCAGGCTGCGGCCTGGCCTTGCGCAGCGGCGGCAGCCTGGAAGGGTTGGAGGCATTGGCGGCCGGCCAGGCGATCGCCGCCGCCGTGCACCTGCTGGACCCCGACAGCGGCACCTTCAACACCCCTGCATCGCGCGAGGTGCTGGGTGCGGGCACGCATGTCGGCATCACCTGGGCCTGGCGCGAACAGGGGCTGCTGCTGGCGCCGGGCAATCCACTGGGGCTCGGTGCGGTGGCCGACCTTGCCCGGCCGGGGCTGCGGGTGATCGGGCGGCAGAACCGTGCAGGCAGCCATGTGTTGCTGGTGCACCTGCTGAACGAGGCCGGGCTGAGGCTGGAGCAGATCGCCTTCCTGCCACAGCCCGCCCTGGCCGAGGACGAGGTCGCCGCCGCCGTCGCCGATGGCCGCGCCGAGGCAGGCTTCGGCATCCGCGCGGAGGCGCTGGCGCGTGGCCTCGGCTTCGTGCCGCTGGTGCGCGAGCGCTTTGACCTGGTGATGGCGCGGCGCGACTACTTCGAACCGCCGGTGCAGACCCTGCTTGCCTTCGCCCGCGGCGCTGTCTTCGCCGCGCGGGCGGCGCGGATGGGTGGCTACGACACCGAGGAGACCGGGCGCGTCGCCTTCAACGGCTGAGCCTGCGCACCAAGCCCGTGCCGCGTGCGCAGAAGCTGGAGCGTCTCTGCCTCCTCCGCCGAGCGCCGTTCGGCGGACCAGCCGAGCGCCTGTGCGACAATGCCCGCGGTTTCGCCCACCACGGCCTCATCCGCCCGCCCCTGCAGCGCCACCAGCAGGCGCCGCAGCACCACATCCGGCAGGCGCACGACCATCTCGTTCACGGCGATCCAGGCGATCTCCGCGGTCGAATGGTCCGGCAGGCTCGCCAGCGGCGCATCGGGCGCGGTTGCGATGGCGCGCGCGCAATCCATCGCGCGCGTGCCGTAGCGTGCGAGCAGCGCATCGAGCCGCGCTTCGGGCAGGCCGGTCTCGCGCGCCGCTTCGCGCAGCCAGGCGGTGCGCGCGGCAGCGTCGATGGGAAAGCCCGCGCCGCCGCCGATCGCGCGCGCAGCCGTGTTCGTCAGGCGCGGTCGGCCGAGGCGGTGCAGGGCAGCGTCCGCCGCTTCCTCGGCGAAGCCGCGGAAGGTGGTCCATTTGCCGCTGACCATCGAGAGCACCGCGAAGGGGCGCCCGGGCGTCGCCTCCTGCGCGGGCAGGCTGTGGCTGCGGGGAATGAGGCCGGTCGCCGCGGCATCCACATGGGGCAGGGGGCGCACGCCGGAGAAGCGGAAGCGGATGTGCTCGCGCCCAACATCGATGCCCGGCAGCACCTCGCGCAGCACCGCCAGCAGGTAATCCACCTCGTCTTCTTCGCAGCGCACGGCGTCGGGATCGTCCACGCGGATGTCTGTGGTGCCGAGCAGCACATGGCCCAGATACGGGAAGGTGATGCACGTACGCCCATCCGGCGCCTCGAAATACAGCATCGCGCCGCCCAGCGCCTCGCGCAGCCCGTCATGGTCCAGCACCAGGTGCGAGCCCTTGGTGCCGCCGATCATCCGCGTGTTGATGCCCAGCGGCGCGTTGATGCGGTCGATCCAGGCGCCGGCGGCATTGATGACCAGCCGCGGCGTCACGCGCAGCACCTCGTCGCCGATGATGTCGCGCAGCACCACCGCGCCATCGGAAAGGCCCTCCATCGCGGCGTAGGTCAGCGCTTCGGCCTGCGGTGACTCGCGCAGCGCATCCAGCACGAGTTCGAGGTTCAGCCGTTCGGGATGCGAGACCTGGCCGTCCCAGTATTCCGCCGCGGCGATAATGCCGGGCGTGAGGCCGGGCATCGCGGCGCGTGCCTGCTGGCGCGACAGCATGCGGTGCTTCGGCAGGGTGCGCGCATGCCTGCCGAGCCAGTCATACAGCGTCAGCCCGATGCGGATCAGCACCGCGCCGCGCCGGCCGGAACCCGAGCGCCGTCGCATCAGCTTGCGCAGCGCGGAGATCGTGCCGCCCCAGCGGTCGAACAGCGGCACGATGGTGCGCAGCGGCGAGACCAGGTGCGGCGCGTTGCGCAGCAGCAGGTTGCGCTCCGTGGCACCCTCCTTCACCAGCGCGAATTCGGCGGTTTCGAGGTAGCGCAGCCCGCCATGCACCATGCGCGACAGTGCGGAACTGGCCCCTTCGGCGATGTCGCCACGATCGACCAGCAACACGCGCACGCCCTGCAGCGCCAGGTCGCGGAACACCGCCGCGCCGTTGATGCCCGCGCCGATGATCAGCACCTCCGGCGCGGGGCCTTGCCGCACCCGCTCCAGCACCGCGTCGCGCCCAAGATCCCGCATGCCGACAACCTTTCCGCCGCATGCCTACAGGTCGGTACCGATGCCGGCAACGGCAAGCCGGGGCCTTGCCCGCAGCCTGTCCGGCGCGCAGCATTCGCGCGCATCCGGGAGAAACACGCCATGGCCGACCTGACCATCCGCGAGGTGCGGACCACGCTGCTGCGCATGCCCTGGCCCGACGACCCGTGGCTGGCGGGCCATCCGCTCGGCGAGATGCGCGACCTGGTGGTGGTGGAGGTGGTCACCGCCTCGGGCCTCGCCGGCATGGGCTACCTGCACCTGCTGAACCTGCCGCTGCTGCGCACCATCGGCACCTGCATCGACGATGCCATGGCGCCGCGCATCATCGGGCGCGACGCCAGCGCGGTGGAGGCGATCTGGCAGGATCTCTGGCGCAGCACCATCACCGCCGGGCGCGGCGGCGTCACCATGATGGCGCAATCGGCCATCGACATCGCGCTGTGGGATGTGGTGGGCAAGGCGGCGGGCATGCCGCTGCACCGCCTGTGGGGGCACCACCGCGCCGAGATCCCGATCTATGGCAGCGGCTGTTTCCGCAATGCGCGCGGCGATGGCATGATCGCCAAGGCGCGCCGCTACGTCGCGCAGGGCTATCGCGCCATCAAGATGCAGGTGGCGCATATCGGCGACCTGCGCACCGACCTCGACAATGTGCGCCGCATGCGCGAGGCCGTCGGCCCCGATGTGGAGATCATGATCGACGTGAACATGGGCTGGTCCGCCGATGTCGCGATCACCATGGGGCGCAAGTTCGAGGACTACGACGTCTATTGGCTGGAGGAGCCGGTGCTGCCGGATGATTTCGCCGGCTACCTGCGCTGCGCCGAGGCGCTCGACATGCGGGTGGTGGGTGGCGAGACGCATTTCGGCCGCGCCGACCTCAAGCCCTTCTTCGAGAATCCGCGCCTGCCGATCCTGCAGCCGGACCCGATGCGCGGCGGCCTGACCGAGCTGCGCAAGATCGCCACCGTCGCCGACACCTGGGGCATGACCATCGCGCCGCATCTGTTCCCGGAACTGAACGTGCATCTGCTCGCGAGCATCCCGAACGGGATCTGGGCTGAACAGATGGGTTTGCTCGATGATGTGTTCGTCAGCCTGCCGAAGATCGAGCGCGGCATCATCACCGCGCCCGAGACGCCAGGCCATGGCCTGGCCTTCCGGCCCGAGGTGCTGAAGGACTTCGTGCTGACCTGACCGTTCAGCGGAACACCATCACCGGGATGCGGCAGGCGCGCAGCAGCGCCGTGGTGGTGCTGCCGATCAGCAGGTTGCGGATACGGCTGTGGCCGTACGCACCCATGACCAGCAAATCGATCTCCGCTGCGCTGACATGCGTGGCGATGGCGTGCTCGGCATCCCCTTGCAGGCTATGCGTGGTCACCTCCAGCCCGCCGCGGCGCAGCACGGCGGCCGGCTCGGCCAGCGCGCCGTCGCCCACGGTCGCGAGATGGCAGTCGAGCCCGGCGAGCAATGGCTGCCGTGCGGCGAACTCCACCGCCTTCTGCGCCGCCGGGCCGCCATCATAGGCGATCAGGAAGCGGCGGATCGGCCGGAACGCCCGCGCCGCGACCAGCACCGGGATGCGGCTGGCGCGCACCACGCGTTCGAGGCTGGCGCCGAGATGGCCGGTGGCGAAATCCGCCGCCTCGCCGCGCTTGCCGATGACCAGCAGCGCCGCGCCTTCCTCGAATTCCACCACCGTATCCACCACGGCACCGTGGCGTTGCGTGGTGGTGACCTCGGCCACGCCGGCGGCGCGCAGCCGCTGCTCCGCATCGGCCAGCACGGCGCGCGCGCGGCGCAATGCGACGCGCCCGCGCGCGGCATCGACCTCGGCCAGTTCCTTCAGCAATTCCTCGGAGGCATCGAAGCCGAGCGTGCCGCTGCGGTCCACCGGCACCGCATCGGTGCCGCGCTCGATCACATGCAGCACCTGCACCCCCGCGCCGGGCAGGCGCATGGCTGCCCAGGCGGCGTGGTCATAGACGCTGGCCGCGTAGAGCGAGCCATCGGTGCAGGCCAGGATGCGGGCCATCGCGGCCTCCTCAATGCGTGGCCAGGCGGTCGAGCGCGCCCGGCTTGTCATGCGTGCCGAGGCGATCGACCAGCGTGGCGCTCGCCTCGTTCATGCCGAGGATCTCGACCTCCGTGCCCTCGCGACGGAACTTCAGCACCACGCGGTCGAGTGCGGCAACCGCGGTGAGGTCCCAGATATGCGCGCGCGAAACATCGATCACCACGCGCTCGATCGCCTCGCGCAGATCGAACGCATCACCGAAGGCTTCGGCGGAGGCGAAGAAGATCTGCCCTGTCACCGTGTAGGTGCGTGTCGAGCCATCCGCCGAGAGCGTCGAACCGATCTCGAAGATGCGCGCCACCTTGCGCGCGAAGAAGATGCCCGAGAGCAGCACGCCCACCAGCACGCCCTGCGCGAGATCGTGCGTGACCACCATGACCGCGACGGTCGCCAGCATCACGAAGGAGGATGACTTCGGGTGCACCCGCAGGTCGCGCAGCGAATGCCAGGAGAAGGTGCCGATCGAGACCATCACCATCACCGCCACCAGCGCCGGCATCGGGATCTGCCGCACCCAATGCCGCCAGCACCAGGATGCAGGAACAGCAGGAACAGCCCCGCCCACAGCGTCGAGAGCCGCCCGCGCCCGCCCGACTTCACGTTGATGACCGACTGGCCGATCATCGCGCAGCCGGCCATGCCGCCGAACATGCCGGCGACGATGTTGGCGATACCCTGGCCGAAGCATTCGCGCGTTCTTGTTCGACGGCGTATCGGTCAGGTCATCCACGATCTGCGCCGTCATCAGCGATTCCAGCAGGCCGACCACCGCGAGCGTCGCCGCATAGGGCAGGATGATGCGCAGCGTCTCGAGGGTGAAGCGGCACGTCGGGCAGCAGGAAGGCGGGCAGGTCGGCGGGCAGTTCGCCCATGTCGCCCACCGTTCGCACATCGAGCCCGAAGGTGATGGCCAGCGTCGTGAGCACCACGATCGCCACCAGCGGCGAAGGCACCGCGCGTGGTGATGCGCGGGAACAGGTAGATGATGGCGAGCCCGGCTGCGACCATCGCATAGGTCATCCAGGTCACGCCGATCAGTTCGGGCAGCTGCGCCATGAAGATCAGGATGGCGAGCGCATTGACGAAGCCCGTCATGACCGAGCGCGAGACGAAGCGCATCAGCACGCCCAGGCGCAGCGCCCCCGCCACGAGTTGCAGCACCCCCGCCAGGATGGTGGCGGCGAGCAGGTATTGCAGCCCGTGCTCCTTCACCAGCGTCACCATCACCAGCGCCATGGCGCCGGTCGCGGCCGAGATCATGCCCGGCCGCCCGCCGGTGAAGGCGATCACCACCGCGATGCAGAAGGAGGCATAGAGCCCCACCTTCGGATCGACGCCGGCGATGATCGAGAAGGCGATCGCCTCCGGGATCAGCGCAAGCGCCACCACGGTGCCGGCGAGGATGTCGGCACGCACATTGGGAAACCATTCGGCGCGGAGCCGGGCGAGGGACATGAGGCGGGCTCCGGTGACGATTCTGGCCGGGCGTGTCGGACACGAAGGCCCGTGCTGGTGGCCGTGCGACGCGCGCGGCACTGGCAACAGCCGGCGCAAGATGCGCGCGTTTCACACAGTGTTGTTTGTGAGCCGCAACCCTAACGGATCAATGCTGCGTTGCACAACGAAAAATGTCCGATGGCGATCATGCAATGCCGCGCCCGGCCCATTCGTGGCGCGTCAAAACGCCATCCACCCGCCATCGACCATCAGGTTGTGTCCGGTGAGATACGTCGCTTCGTCGCTCGCAAGAAACAACGCGGCCTGCGCGACATCCATCGGCCGCCCGAGCCGCGGCATCGGCGTGCGCATGTGCGAATACTCCAGGGCATCGGTGCCCGGCCCGTCGAGCGGCCTGCCGGTCAGGATGCGCCCAGGAGCCACCGCGTTGCACACGATGAGATCCTTCGCATAATCCACCGCGACCTGGCGCGTGATGTAGGCCGCCGCCGCCTTGCCCGTGCCGTACGCGATCTTGCCCGGCGCGGCGACCATGCCGTGCTGGGAGGAGATGTTGACGATGCGCCCGCGCACCTCGTCCACGGGCTCCTGCGTCATGAACTGCTGCACCGCGCGCTTGCATCCGAAGAAAACGCCCTTGGCGTTCACCGCCATCACGCGGTCCCAATCCTCCTCCGAGGTCTCCAGCAGCGGCGTGCCGGCGCCGCGGATCGCGGCATTGTTCACCATCACGTCGAGGCGGCCGAACTCCTCGACCGCGGCACCCACCAGCGCATCCATCTCCGCCCAGACCGACACGTCGCAGGCGCGGAAGCGCGCGGTGCCACCCGCCGACGCGATCACCTGCCGCGTCGGCGCGCCGCCCTCCAGCACCGCCTCGGTGACATCGCCGATCACCACCCGCGCCCCCTCGCGCGCAAACAACGTGGCGATGGCGCGCCCGATTCCCGATGCGCCACCGGTGACGATGACGACCTTGCCATTGAGCCTCATGCGCGTGTCCCCGCCAGTTGCATCGCCACAGCATGCCCGCCCCCTGGACGCATCGCGAGCCCTGGCCTGATCATGTGTTCACCCATGCCGGAGTTCCCCATGCGCCTGATCGCCCGCCCCCTGACCGCCGAGGCCTTCGCGCCCTTTGGCGAGGTGCTCGCCGCCCCCGACGCGCCAGGGCGCACCTACATCGAGGCCGCGCTGGCGAACCGCCGCCCGCAGGCGAAGCCCAGCCTGTCCTTCACCTTCAAGGCGCCCTCGGCCCTGCCGCTGATGTCCACCACGATGGAGCGCGCACCTCCATTCCTCGCAATCCTTCGTGCCGATGGATGCCGGGCGATGGCTCGCGATCGTCGCGCCGCATGGCGCGGACGGATTGCCCGACATGGCGCGCGCCGCGGCGTTTCTCGCGCGCGCCGACCAGGGCGTGACCTATGGCGCCGATGTCTGGCATCACCCATTCACGGTGATCGACCAACCCGGGCGCTTCGCGGTGTTCATGTGGAAGGACGGCACGGCGGCCGATGATGAGTTCGTCGAGGTGGCGCCGTTCGAGGTCGATATCGGCTGACGGCGCGACGCCTGCTGCGTCACTGCGCAGCCCCCCAGGCGGCAGCGATCTCGTCGCGCCGTGCGATCCAGACGCGGTCTCCAAGTGCCGCCAGGCGCGCGAGCACCCGTTCGAAGGCCGGAAAGCGCCCCGGGCGTCCGCAGATGCGCAGGTGATAGCCGATGTTGAGCAGGCGCGGCCTGCCGGACTCGGCTTCGGCCAACAGGACCTCCAGCGCATCCTGCACGTAGTCGATCATGTCACCCGCCCGCACGAAGCCGTTGGGGTGGAAGAACTTCATGTCGTTGGTGTCGAGCGCATAGGGCACCACCAGCAGCGAGGGGTGCGCTGGGTCGCGATAGGGCAGGTCGTCGTCGAAGGCGTTGGACGCCCAGGCGAACCCTCGCCCGGCCAGCAACCCGCGCGTCCAGGCGCTTTCCGAACCACGGCAGAAGAAGCCGCGCGGTCGGGTGCCGCAGGCGGCCTCGATCGCCGCGATGCAACGGTCGAGGTCATGCGCTTCCGCGGCTTCGCTTGGGTAGTCGGCATGGGGGCGCCACAGCCAGCCATGCGCTGCCGCCTCATGCCCGCGTGCCGTCACCTCGCGAGCCAGGGATGGTGCACGTTGAACCGCCCGGCCGCACATCAGGAAGGTCGCGCGCAGCGCCTGGCGATCCAGCGCATCGAGCATCCGCCAAAGCCCCGCGCGCGTGCCATAGGCGAAGATCTGCTCCTGCCCCATGTCGCGCACACCGGCCGGCACGACGCTCATCACCTCCCCCATGCGTTCCGATTGCGCATCGCCGTCGCCAACCTGCTGCTCGGCACCCTCCTCGAAATTCACCACCACCGAAACGGCCAGGCGCGCGCCGTTCGGCCAGCGCATGTCCGGCCAGGTTCCGCCCGTGCCGACCAGATCGCGTGACATTCGTATTCCTTCCCTCCAATCGATTGCGCCGGGAGATGTGAGCAAGGGCGAGGCCAGCCGTCCGCATCACCGGATTGCGAGCTTGGACCCCAAATATGCACAAAAACCGTGCATTTCGGCGCTTCACCGCATGACCCGGCGACGGTCGCCGTGGCGCGCGCCGGATGGCATGGGCATTGCCTAGCAATGGCTCATGTTGGATCAACCACGACCGGGCCGGCCTGACCGGGCCAGTGCGCCATCGCCGCGCGGGCATCGCCTCGACGTGGATGGCGTGCGCGTCCGCTACGGTCAGACGCTCGGCCGTGCGCGATGTCACCCTGACGGTCGAGCCAGGTGAGATGCTCGCGCTGCTCGGCCCGTCTGGCTGTGGCAAGACCACGCTGCTGCGCACCATTGCGGGCTTCATCCGAGCCGATGCCGGGCGTGTGCTGGTGGATGGTTCGGCGATCGACCATCTGCCGCCAGGGCGCCGCGGCGTCGGCATCGTATTCCAGTCCTACGCGCTTTTTCCGCATATGAGCGCGGCCGAGAATGTCGCCTACGGTCTCGAGGCGCGCCGCCTGCCCAAGGCCGAGACGGTCCGGCAAGGTCGAGGCCGCGCTCGCCGCGGTCCGCATGGAGGGCTTCGCGGAGCGCCGCCCGCGCGCCCTCTCGGGCGGGCAGCAGCAGCGCGTGGCGCTCGCCCGCGCCCTGGCGATCGAGCCCTCCATCCTGCTGCTCGACGAACCCTTCGCTGCGCTGGACCGCTCGCTGCGGCTCGACCTGCAGCTCGAAATCAAGCGCATCCAGCGCCGCTTCGGCGTCACCGCCGTGCTGGTCACGCACGATCAGGATGAGGCGATGTCGATGTCCGACCGCATGGCGGTGATGAATGCCGGTCGCGTCGAGCAAATTGCCCCGCCGGCCGAGGTCTACGACAGCCCGGCCACCGCCTTCGTCGCCGGCTTCGTGGGCACAACCAACCGCCTGCCTGGCCGGGTCGAGGCGCGCGAGGGCGCAGGCTACCGCATCCGCCTCGATGCCGGCGCGACGATCGCCGCCGATAGCCCGCGCGGCTTTGATATCGGCGCGCGGATCGTGGTCTGTGCGCGGCCGGAGCAGCTCGAACTCCGGCCTGAAGCTGATTCGTCCGACGCCTTTCCCGCGCGGCTGCGGCAGTCCCTGCCGCTCGGTCCCGCGCTGATCCACGACATCGAATCCGGAGCGGCGGAACTCAAGCTTCATGCCACACGCCACGGCGCGCCACCCGCGCCGGGCCCCGTGCGCATCGGGCTGCTGCCCGGTGCGACGCCTGCACTTTTCCCCGAAGGAGAGACGACATGACCGCACTCAGCCGCCGCCACCTGCTTGGCGCCGCCATGGCCGGCGCCGCTCTGCCCTGGGAGACCGCGCGCGCCCAGGCCGCCATGACCGCCGCCGTCTATCCCGGCGGCTGGGACGAGGCGCTGCGCGCCGTGCTCGCCCCCCGCCTGCGTGAGACGCAGAACATCAACGTGGCCTTCGAGCCGCTGTTCGCCGTCGACCAGATCGCCAAGGCGCGCGCCGCCCGCGGCATCCCGCCCTTCGACGTGTTCGTGCTTGACCCGGGTCCGCGCGTCTCGGGCATCGACCTTGGCCTGTTCGAAGCCTTCGACCCGGCGAAGCTCTCCAACCGCGCCCAGCTTCCCAACGGCTACTCCGATGCGCATGGCGCGGCGGTGGCGGCGCAGGTGGTGGGCATCGCCTACAACCCGACCAAGGTTGCGAAGCCCAAGGGCTGGGCGGATCTGTTCAAGCCGGAATACGCCTCCAAGCTCGGCCTCACGGGTTTCCAGACCACCTTCGGCACCATCTCGCTGATCGAGATGGCCAAGCTGTTCGGCGGCTCCGAGACCAATGTGGAGCCGCTGTTCGCGGAACTGCGCAAGATCAAGGACCGAGGTCGCGGCGGTGGCGGCGCCCGCGGCGATGGCCGGGCTGTTCCAGCAGGGCCAGATCGACGTCATGTACACCAACACCTACACGGTGACGTTGCTGAAGTCCCGTGGCGTGAACATCGACTTCGCCGTGCCCGAGACCGGCGCCGCTGCCTTCGTGACGACGATGCACATCGCCAAGGGCAGCCGAGAACCTCGACAGCGCCTACAAGTACATCGACACCATGATCTCGCAGCCCGTGCAGGGCACGCTCTCGCAGGCGCCCTTCTTCTTCGTGCCGGTGAACACCGACGTGACGCCCGGTGCCGACTGCCGATGCGTTCGATCGACGAGATCACCAACTTCGTCTCGCATGACTGGACGAAGATCAACCCGCTGCGCGCGCGTGGATCGAGCGCTTCAACCGCGAAATGGCGCGCTGAGGCGGGCATGGCGGAGAATGGCGTCTGGCGCCTCGCGCTGCCGCTTGCGATCGCGCAGGCGCTGTTCTTCGCCGCCCCGCTGCTGCTGCTCGCCGCCACCTCCTTCGCGACGGACGAGAACCTTCGGGCGTGGAGCCTGCGCGCCTGGCACGACGTGCTCGGCGACGGGTTCCATATCGACTACGTGCTCAACACGCTGCGCCTGGGCGCACTCACGGTCGTGGCGACCGCGCTCCTCGCCGTGCCGCTCGCCCTCGTGCACCTGGCGGCAGGGCCGACGCTGCGCCGCATTATCCTGATTGCGGCGGTGCTGCCGCTGCTCACCTCGGTGGTGGTGCGGACCTTCGCCTGGATCGTCATCCTGGGGCGCGAAGGCGTGATCAACGCGACGCTGCTCGGCCTTGGTGTCGTCAGCGCGCCCGTCTCGCTCTTGCAGACTGAACACGGGCTGATCATCGCCCTCACGCAGATCGAGATGCCGTTGATGCTGCTGCCGCTGCTCGCCGCCCTCGCACGGATCGACCCCGCTCTGCTCGATGCCTCGGCGTCGCTGGGCGGGTCCCTCGCGCGTACGCTGTGGAAAGTTGTGCTGCCGATGGCCCTGCCGGGGCTGATCGCCGGTGCCACCCTCGTCTTTGCCAGCGCGTCCACCGCCTTCATCTCGCAAGGGGTGATCGGCGGCGGGCGGCTCAACTACCTGCCGGCGTTGGTCTGGCAGAACGCGATGGTGGTGTTCGACTGGCCGCTTGCCGCCGCCATGGCGATCACGCTGATGGCCTCGGTGCTGATGGTCGCCGGCGCGCTGTCGCTGCTCGGCCAGAGGGCCAGCCATGTATAGGTTCACCGGTGCCGATCGCGCGGTTGCCCTGTTGATCCTGGCATTGGCCGGGCTTGGCTTCCTGATCCTGGTGGGGCCGGTGGTGGTGGTGCTGGTCACCTCCTTCACCTCCTCCCGCGCGCTGCAATTCCCGCCGCCGGGCTTCACCTTGCAATGGTATCGCGAGTTGTTCGATCCCGAGCGCTCCGCGCAGATCCATATCGCCGCCGGCAACAGCCTGCTGGTGGCGACGCTGACCGCGGTGGTCGCCACCTCGCTCGCCACCGCGGCGGCGCTGGCCATCGCGCGCACGCGCGCCGGCTGGGCGAAGCTGGCCGAAGGCGCCTTCATGGCGCCGCTGGTGCTGCCGGGCATCGCCTTTGGCCTGGCGGCGCTGATGTTCTTCTCCTGGCTGCGCCAGCCGCCGTCGCTCGCACTGCTGGTGGCCGGCCATGCGATGATCGCCGCCCCCTTCGCGTTGCGCACCGTGGGTGCCTCGGCCGCCGGGCTGGACCCGGCGCTGCTGGAATCGAGTGCGGCGCTCGGTGCCGGGCCTTGGCGCACCTTTCGCCGCGTGACGCTGCCGCTGATCATGCCGGGCGTGGCGGCGGGTGCCTTCCTCGCCTTCGTCTCCTCGCTGGACAACGTGCCGGTATCCCTGTTCCTCGCCTCCGCGCAGACCGACATGCTGCCGATCCGCCTGTGGGGCATGATGGAATCCGCGCTCGACGTGCGCGTCGCGGCGGCATCGGGCGTGCTGGTGGCGCTCGCCTTCATCCTGCTGCTGGCGATGGACCGCGCGGTTGGTCTTGCGCGGCGCATGAGCGGCTAGCACCATCACAGGCATGCATCCATGCGGAGCGATACGATGCCCTACGAGGTGACGCGCGACTTCATCGGCTACGGCGCCAACCCGCCCGATCCGCAATGGCCGGGCGGTGCCAAGCTCGCCGTCAACTTCGTCATGAACTACGAGGAAGGCTCCGAGCCCTCCTTCGAACTCGGTGACGGCGTCACCGAGAGCGGCCTGACCGAAGCCCACGGCCTCAACCAGGTGAAGTCCGGCCGCGATCTCGCCGCCGAGGGAATGTTCGAGTACGGCAGCCGCGTGGGCGTGTGGCGGTTGATGCGCCTGTTCGAGGAACGCGGCCTGCCGATGACGGTGTTCGGCTGCGCGCTCGCGCTGGAACGCAATCCCGAAGCCGCCGCCGCCATTCGTGCCGCCGGCTACGACGTCTGTTCGCATGGCTGGCGCTGGGTGAAGCACTTCGAACTGACCGAGGCGGAGGAGCGCGACCACATCGCCCGCGCCGTGGCCAGCCTCGAGAAGACCGTCGGCCATCGCCCCGATGGCTGGTACTGCCGCTACGGACCCTCGGTGAACACGCGCCGCCTGGTCGCCGAGCATGGCGGCTTCCTCTACGACAGCGACTACTACGGCGACGAATTGCCGTTCTACGTGCAGGTGGAAGGCCAGTCCCACCTCGTCGTGCCCTATTCGCTGGTCAACAATGACGGGAAGTATGCCGGCTGGATGGGCACCTCCGACCAGTGGTTCTCCTTCGTGCGCGACGCCTTCGACATGCTGCTGGAGGAAGGCCGCAAGGGCCGGCCCAAGATGATGTCGATCGGCCTGCACATGCGCCTCATTGGCCACCCGGCACGCGCGATGGGGCTGAAGCGGTTGCTCGACCACATCGCGAGCCGCCCGGACGCCTGGGTGACGCGGCGTGTCGACATCGCGCGCCATTGGCTGGGCGTGCATCCCGCCCGCGGATGACGTCTCCCGATTCCGCGCTGGCGGGCGGGCTTGCGCTCGCCACCGATATCCTGGCCCGGCTGCGCGCCGCCACCACGGATGCGCCGGGCGTCACGCGCGCCTCCTACGGGCCTGGCGAGCGCGCCGCGCATGCCATCCTCGCCGATTGCGCGCGTGCCGTCGGCCTGGAGGTGACAACCGACGCCATTGGCACGCTGCGCATGGTTCTCCCGGGCGGTGACCGTGCGCTGCCCGCCGTCGCCATCGGCTCCCACCTCGACAGCGTGCCCCATGGCGGCAACTACGACGGCGCCGCGGGCGTCGTCATGGGCCTCGCGGCCGTGGCCATGATGCGCGCGGCGGGCATTGTGCCGCGGCGCGACCTGCTGGTGCTGGGCATCCGCGCCGAGGAGATGTGCTGGTTCCCCGCCCATTACCTCGGCAGCCGCGCCCTGTTCGGCCTGCTGCCGCGCGACGCGCCCGACACGCTGCGGCGCGCGGATACCGGCCGCTCGCTGGCCGACCACATGGCCGAGGAAGGCTTCGACGCCGCACCGATCCGCGAAGGCCGCGCACTTCTCGACCCGTCGCGCCTGGCCTGCTTCATCGAACCGCACATCGAACAGGGACCGGTGTTGGTCGAAGATGCGCTGCCTGTGGGAATTGTCACCGGTATCCGCGGCAGCCTGCGCTACCCGCGCGCGAGCGTGGCGGGCACGCATGCCCATGCGGGAGCCGTGCCGCGCGCGTATCGCCAGGATGCAGCGCTGGCCGGTGTCGCGCTGATCGCGGCACTCGATGCCCGCTGGATGGAACTGGACGCTGCCGGCGCCGACCTGGTCTGCACCGCGGGCATCCTGTCCACCGACCCGGCGCATCACGGCCCCACCAAGGTGCCAGGTGCCCTGCGCTTCAGCCTCGATATCCGCAGCCTGGACGCCGCGTTGCTCGCCGATCTCGACCAATGGCTGGCGGCGGAGTCGCAGCGTATCGCGCACGCACGCGGCGTCACCTTCGACTTCGGTGCGCCGACGCATGCCGCGCCGGCACCGATGGAACCGGCGCTGCGCGACATCCTCGCACAGGCCGCAATGCGAGCGGGTGTGCCGGCGAAACAGATGGCGTCCGGCGCCGGGCATGATTGCGCGACCTTCGCCGGGCTCGGCGTGCCCTCCGCGATGCTGTTCCTGCGCAACCGCAACGGCAGCCACAACCCGCACGAGGCGCTCGACATTGAGGATTTCGGCGCCGGCCTCGCTGTGCTCGTGGAAGCGCTGGCGGACCTTATGCGCTGATATGGCCGGCGCGCCGCTGGAGCAGATCCCGATCAGAGTGAGTTACCCGATCGGGCGCAGATGCTCGTGAAAACGATGAGCCAGAGCCGTTGCCGCGAGCCAGGGCGAACGGAGACGGCTCTAGCGTTGTGATTCCAAGGTCCTGCGGACATCGTTCTCAGGCCACTCGCCATTGTCTTCAGTGGCCTTCCGAACCGCTACGCTCGCTGGACGTCCGTCGAACTTCGCGGGCAGGACACTAGGCTGGATCTCCGCTTCCGAGGTACCACGCCGCGATCTCGTCGCCCTGCATGAACACCACGCGCGGGTCGGCGCCGAGTTCATCGAACAGCCCCTCCAGCGCGCCGATCCGATGCGGCACGCCAGTGATATAGGGATGGATCGCGATGCACATGACCTTCACGCCTGCGGCGCCTTCGGCTTCCTGCAGCAGGCGCGCGGCTTGCAGGCGTGAACGGCGCGGCAATTCGGCCTCGTCATGGTGTTGGATCATCACCAACGGGATGTCGTTCAACTCCACGCTGTAGGGCATGGCGAGCATCTCCCCATGCGCTGTCGTGATCCGCGCGGGCAGGTCGTCCACCACGAAATCACCCGTCCAGCGCACGCCCGCTTGAGCCAGCAGGTCCGGCGTCTCGGGGGTTTCCGTCAGGCCCGGTCCAAGCCAGCCGGTACACGGCTGGCCCGTGAAATCATGGATCGCGCTCACGGTGCGCGCGATCATGTCGCGCTGGTCCGCCACGCGATGCGTCGGCACCTGGTACCAGCCATGGCCCATGAATTCCCACCCCGCATCGCGCGCCGCGGCGGCAACACGGGGGTAGGCGTCGACGACGCTGCCGTTCACCGATAGCGTCGGGCGGATGGCGAGGCGTTCGAACAGCGCATGGAAGCGCCAGAAGCCGACGCGCATTCCATATTCGTGCCAGGCCCAGTTCGGCACGTCGGGCAGCAGGGCCGCACCGGTAGGCGGGCTCAGCACCTGGCGCGGCATCGGATTCTCGATCAGCCAGGTCTCGACATTCACCACCGGCCACACGATCAACCGCGCCCCACCCGGCCCGGCATGGCGTGGGCGGTCGGCGGGCGCAGTGTATCGCAGGCGCTCGACGGGTCTCATCTCAGGCAACCTTCCGCGCGATGATGGCAACCGGCCCACCGCCATCGGGCCCCTGGTGCTCGGCGCCGCCCGAGATGAACAGATCCGTGCGCCCCACCGCCGCCGCGGCCACGCCGCCGACCAGGGCGCGCGCATGACGCGTGGCGTTGATGTCGCTGTCGTCGTTCATGATGTGGCGGTTTCCACGGATGTGTCCGGTCGTCGATGGTTCGGCCTTGGCCAGCAGCGCCACCAGGCGAGCCGCCTCATCCGTCGCGATCTGCCCGACACCGGGATCGAGCCCCGCGCCGCGTAGCGCCGACTGGATGCGCAGGCAGGTCGATCGCGTCGCGCATGACGGCATGCGCGATGGTCAGGTCCCCAGCCCAGGCGGCGCTGTTGCCCAGCACCACGATTTCATTGCGCGTGAGCTCGACACCCGCGGAGGCGCTCGCGCGCCCCGAGAACAGCGCCGTGTCCTGCCCGATCACTGAATCCGACAGCGCCCCCGCCGCCAGCTCCCCCAACGCCAACGCAACGCCGAGCGCCGAGGCGCCGCGCGACAATCCCATGGACGCATAGGTGTCGTGCGTCGCGACCGTCGCGCCGCGTGCTTCAGCTTCGGCGATGCGCTCACTGGTCAGCAGCGGGCATTTCACCTGCACGTAATGGACATCGGCGGGGTCGGTCAGGGCCGCGTCACGCATGGCGGCGCGCACCGCCTCGGCCGTTGCCGCGACCTGTGCCATGCGGCCGATCTCCTCGGGCGCGAAATCGCGCGTGAAGGCGGCGCCGATCGCCAGCGCGTGCGAGGCGGGCGCTTCGGTCTCCGTCACCGCAAACACCAGCAGGTGCGGGCTGAGCCCGCCCTCGGTGCCGCCCGACATCACCATGGCGATGCGTGCGGCGACGTCATCCGCGGTGGAGCCGAGCCGCGCCGCCAACATCACGCTCAAGGCCTGCACGGCATAGGCGCGGGTGAAGTCGTTGACGCAGCCATTGCCTTCGGTCTTGCCGAGGATGGCCACGATCGTCGCCGGGTCCAGCCCGGCCTCGATCAACGCGACAACGCCGGATACATCGCCGGGATGGCGCATCGGCAGCCGATGCACCGTGGCCATGCGGGCCATCGGCGCTACGCCGCCTTGCGCGCGTGGTGGCTGTGCAGCCGCGCGGAGAGGTCGCGCCGCACCTCGTTGAACTCCGGCGACGCGACATCGCGCGGCCGTGGCAGCGTGATCATGTGCTCGCTGGCGATGCGCCCCGGCCCGGGCTCCATCACCACCACGCGGTCGGCGAGAAAGATGGCCTCCTCGATCGAGTGCGTGACGAACAGCACGGTCAGCTTGGTGCGCTGCCAGATATCCAGCAGCTCATCCTGCAACCTTTCGCGTGTCATGGCATCGAGTGCGCCGAAGGGCTCGTCCATCAGAACGATCTCGGCATCGTTGGCCAGCACGCGGGCGATCGCCACGCGCTGCTTCATGCCGCCCGACAATTGATGTGGAAAGGCGTCGGCGAACCGCGTCAGGCCCACCATGGTGACGAAGCGCTCCACCACGTCGCGCACCTCGGCCTTCGGCAACCCGCGGGAGGATGGGCCGAAGCCGATATTCTGGCGCACCGTCAGCCACGGGAACAGGCCGTAGTCCTGGAACACCATGCCGCGGTCCGGTGCGGGGCCGCCGACCGGCCTGTCCCACATCAGCGCGTCGCCGGCGGAGGGTGGTTCGAAGCCGGCGACAATGCGCAGCAATGTCGACTTTCCGCAGCCCGAGGCGCCGATCAGGCAAACGAATTCACCCTTGCGGACCACCAGGTTCGCGTCGCGCAGTGCTTCTATCTTCTGCCCGTTGAGCTCGTAGGTCTTGCCCACGCCGCGCAGGTCCAGGATGGGCAGTTCAGCCATGGTGCGACGGGCTCCAGCGCAGCAGGCGGTTCATCACCATCACGACCACCCGGTCGGACAGGAACCCCGCGATGCCGATGACGATCATTCCGCAGATCACGAGTTCGGTGCGGCTCAGCGTGCGTCCGTCCATGATGACGGCGCCAAGTCCCTGCGGCACGCCGGTCATCTCGCCGACCACGATCACGAACCACGCAAGCCCAAGCCCGAGCCGCAGCCCGGTGAAGATGGATGGCAGTGCCGCCGGCAGCACCACGCGGGTGAACTGCGCGGCCCCCGTGCAGCCGAGCATCGAGGCCGCCTCGAACAGCCGCTTCTCGACGCTGCGCACGCCGAACACCGTGTTCAGCAGGATGGGATAGAAGGCACCGAGAAACACCAGGAAGAAGGCCGAGCGCGCCCCAAGCCCGAACAGGATCATCGACAACGGCAGCCATGCCGTCACCGGGATAGGGCGCATCAGTTGCAGGAACGGGTCGAGCAAAGCGCGCACGACCTCGTTGCGCCCGATCAGGATGCCCAGCGGCACCGCCACCAGCGCCGCCAGCGCGAAGCCGCCATACACGCGGCTCATCGACGCCAGCAGATGGATATGCAGCGTGGCCGAGAAGGCATCGTCCCAGATGCCGCCCACCGCGAAATCCACCATGTATTCGGCAACCTCGGCCGGCGAGGGAATGAGCCGCGTCATCCCCCAGGCCACCGCGTAATGCCATCCCGCCAGCAGCAGCAGCGGGACGATCATCGCGACGGCCGCTCCGCGCAGCCGCCGCAGCATCCCGCCCGGCGCGCGCGCCGGCGGGGTCGCATCCTCGGCGGCGGCGGCAGGTGCTGCGGACACGCTCATCAGCCGGCCGCCACCTCATTGGAGAAGCGCGGGTTGAGCAGCTTGTCGAAATCCGGCAGGCGACGGATCTGCCGCAGTTCCAGCATGTGCTGGGCGTAGGTGCGCGACTGCGTCATCACCGTGTCGTCGAGCTTCCAGATGTATTCGACATTGTCGGCGCCCAGCGCCTGGTCCACCGCGGCGCGCGGCGCACCCAGGATACGCACCGTCGCGTCGGCCACTTCGGCGCGGTTCGCCATCATGTGTTCGCTGGCGCGGCGATGGATGGTCAGCATGGTGCGCACCAGCGCGGGGTCCTGCGCGATGACCGTCTCGGAGGTGCCAAAGATCATGTTCAGCCCGCCCATCGCGGTGCCGTACGGATACTCGACCAGTTCACCGACACCCGAGGAGATCGACAGCCCCGGCCCCGGCTCGGCACCGACATAGGCGTCGATGTCGCCGCGCGCGAGCATCGCGTTCATCTCGCCGAAGGGCACGCGCACCGCGGTGATGTCGCGGATCGTCATGCCCGACTGGCGCAGGCGCTCCAGGATGAAGACCTCCTGCGTGGAGCCTGGCCAGATCCCCACGCGCTTGCCGCGCAGCCCTGCGATGTCCGCGATCCCGGCACCCTTCTTGGCGACCACGCCCATGCCGCGATTGCACAGCGCGCCGACCACGACCACTGGCTCGCCCGCCGCGCCGCCGAAGGTCGCGGCCGCGATGCCGAAGCCGCCGAAATCGACACTTTGCGTCACCACGGCGTTCTTGCCGTCGGTGGGGCTATCGAAGGTGATGACCTCGATGGTCAGGCCGGCCGGGGCGAAGCGCTGGTAGAAATGCGGCGTCATGGAATGGATCAGGCGAAGCGAGCCCATCTTCACGGTGCGTGCGGGCTGCGCATTGGCGATGTGGGGTGCGGTGACGCTGCCGATGGCAGCAGCGGCGAGAAGGTGGCGGCGGCGGATCATCGATGATGTCTCCTGTGGATGAAGCGTCATGCGGGGGCAGTGACGGTGGCAAGGAAGGCGCGCCAGCCACCGAAACGGGTGATGTCCTCGGCGCCCGGCAAGCCTTCCGGCTCCACCAGGAAGCCCTTCGGCGTGGTGCCGTCCGCCAGCAGCAGCGTGCCGATGCACAGCGGCGCCGGAATGCCGGCGACGAAGCGGCCGAAGCCATCGGCCGGCAGCGCCCAGACCTCGGTTGCGATCGCGGCACCTTCGGCTGCGCTCACGCGCAGCAGGCCGGGGCGGCGCGGTGGCCCGCCGGACAGCGCGTAGAAGCGGTAGAACGGCAGCGTTTCCGTCGCGCGCAGCAGCGCGCCACCGCGGGCCACCAGCTCGTGGTTCAGCGGCAGCCCGCTCAGATGCGCGCCGACGACGGCAATCTCGATCATGCGGCACGTGCCTCGTTCTGGGCGGCAACCCGCCGGGCGAACGCCATGCCGAGTGCGGCGAGTGACGCGTCGCTCCCGCGCGGACCGATCAGCGTGACGCCGGCCGGCAACCCGTCGGGCCGCGCCGGCCCCGGCACCGCGAGGGCTGCGAGGTCCAGCAGGTTGACGAAGTTCGTATAGGTGCCGAGCCGCGCATTGGGACCGAACGGGTCCGCCTCCAGCTCCGCCAGCGTCGGGAAGTTCGGCACGGACGGCACCACCAGCACGTCATGCGCGGCGAAGAAATCCGCGGCCGCCCGGCGATGTTCCGCCAGCGCATAGAAGCCACGGAAGGCATCCACGGCGGTGAAGCCGGACGCGCCATCGATGATGCGTTGCGTCACCGGATGCAGCGCGCCCGGATGAGCCGCCGCGAAATCACCAAAGGCGGCAGCGCGTTCCGCCACCCAGGGTCCGTCATAGAGAAGCCGCGCGGCGTCCAGCAGGTCTGCGATGCCCGCCTCCTGCGCGCCGGGCAGCAGCGCGCATGCGCCGCGCCAGGCCGCTCGCGCGGGCTCGTCGTCGAGATGCAGGTCGGCGGCCACGGGCATCGCCACCCGCAGCGGCGTGTCTCCCGGTTCATGCCAGGCGATCGGTCGGCTGAACGGGTCCGCGCGATCCTCGCCCGCCATCGCGCGGAAGGCCGCCCAGGCATCCTCGACGCTGGTGGCGAAGACCGAGACGCAATCGAGGCTGCGGCAGGCCGGAACGACCCCGCGCGTCGACACCACGCCGAGCGAAGGCTTCAGCCCCACAATGCCATTCAATGCCGCCGGCACACGGCCCGATCCTGCGGTGTCGGTGCCGAGCGCCAGCGCCACGATGCCGCGCGCCACCGCGACCGCCGATCCGGAGGAGGACCCACCAGGCACGCGGTCCGGCGCCACGGCGTTGCGCGGCACGGGATAGGGCGTGCGAACGCCGACCAACCCGGTCGCGAATTGGTCGAGGTTGGTCTTGCCGATGATGATCGCGCCGGCATCGCGAAGCCGCGTCACGACCGTCGCATCCTGGTCCGGCACATGGGCGAAGGCCGGGCAGGCGGCGGTCATTGGCCGCCCGGCCACCGCAATGTTGTCCTTCACCGCGACCGGCAGGCCCCATAAGGGATGGCGCTGCGGATCGAAGGCCGGCAGCGCCGCGGCCGCCGCGGCGAGGGCTTCCGCCGCCAGTACATCGAGGAAGATGCCCGGATCCGCCGCCGCGTCCAACCGCCGCAGCGCTTCAGCCGCGACTGCGGTCGCGGGCAGCCCCGCCGCATAGGCGGCATGCAGAGCGGCGCGAGAAAAGGCCAGGCTGGCGAGATCCATCGCTCACGGGCGAAGCAAGGGCCATGCCGCGGTGCGGGACCCGAAGCGGTCAAGCATGGTGTGGCGTGGTGGCGTCACGCTTTAGGCAATTGCATACACCAATGCATACAAACGAGGCGCTTTTGGGTGGCCGGCTTCACTGACCTGCGCGTGCGGTCAGCGCAACCTGGCCGGCGGGCGTCCCGCCATCACCCCCCAGCTTCCTTCCGTGGCGGCGAGATGCGCGCGGATCGCCGCCGCCGCCGCCGCCTCGTTCCGCGCAAGGATGGCCGCGACGATCGCGCCGTGCTCGGCATGGGACTGCGCGAGCCTGTCCAGGCCACCCAGTTGCGCGGCGCGAAAGGGCGCGAGGCGCCGGCGCGTCGCCTCCGCCAGGTCGGCGATGTAGGAATTGCCGGCCCCGGCGTAGAGCGCCTCATGGAACGCCACATTCGCCCCCCGGTAGGCGGCCAGGTCGTCCGCTGAGACCATCTCCTGCATCGCCGCGTGGCGGTCCCGCAACCCCGCCCGCTGAGCCTCGTCCATCATGCGGGCGCACAGGGTGGCGCAGACGGCTTCGAGTTCAGCCATGGCCTGGAACATCTCGGCCAGGCGGCGAGGGTCGGGGCGCGACACCACCGCGCCACGGCGTGGGCGCTGGTCCACCAGGCCGGTTGCGGCCAGCGCGCGAAGGGCCTCGCGCACCGGGGTGCGGGAGACACCATGCTCGGCCGCCAGGCGTTCTTCTTCCAGCGCGGTTCCGGGTGGCAGCGCCCCGCCAGCAATCGCCTCGGCCAGCGTTGCGGCCAGTGTGGCGGCGCGTGTCGGGCGGAACCCGGCTTGTGTGGTGGCGTACGGGTCGTCAGGCGGCATGGGGTGGCGTCCGGATCCTGGGGCGGGCTGCTGGAAAAGCACAGCACGCGGCGTGCCGCGCCCGGCATCGACCAGACGCTTGCAAGATGGACATCTCGCGCACATGTACGACTCGGATCATCCAAATGCGTGCTGGCTGCGGAGGTATGGAGTTCCTGATGAGCACCTCGACCGTGCCTTCTGTCGAAGCGAAGCCGGCCCCGGGCGCCGCAATGGAAGAACACGCGGCCGCCGCGGCATCCATGCTGCGTCTGCTGGCAAGCGAGCGCCGCCTGATGGTGCTGTGTACGTTGATTGTTGAAGGTGAGGCCCCGGTCGGGCGCCTCGCCCAGCGCGCCGGGCTCTCCCAGCCTGCGATGTCCCAGCACCTGGCGAAGCTGCGTGAGGATGGCCTGGTCGCGACGCGGCGCACCGGCACCACAATCCACTACCGAATCGCGGACCCGCGGGTCGAGCGGATCATGGACGTGTTGCAGGAAGTGTTCTGCCCGCCAGAGGACTGAGTTCGCGCTGCCCGGCCCCTGTCTGCGGCAACCCGGTCTTCATCTTTCTTTAATCTTTGCGTCACAGGTTCGTGCGCGCGGCGTTCGCGCCTCCGCCCTATCCGACAGGCAAATCCAACCTGCCGGAGAACCGCATGTCCGCCACGCTGCTGAGCGCGAGCACCACCTTTACCGTGGCGCATACCGCACCGAACGGGTCCGCCGCGCTCAACGCGGAAGTCGCGGCCTTCGATGCCGCGACCGGCCTGCTCTTCGTGGCCGCCCCCGCGGGCATCGACATCGTGGACCCGGCGGATGGCGCGATCCTGGCCACGGTCGCCACCTCCGGCATCGGCAACGTCAATTCCGTCGCGGCTGCCGGCGGCGTGCTCGCCATTGCGCTCGAGGCGGTGCCCAGGACGGACCCGGGCGTGGTCGTGGTCTACGACGTGGTGCGCAGCGGCGATGCCGTGACGCTGACCGAACGCCCCTACAGCCCCGTGACGGTCGGCGCGCTGCCCGACCAGGTCACCTTCACCCCCGATGGCCTCACGCTGCTGACCGCCAATGAGGGCGAGCCCAATTCCTACGGCGCGGTGGACAGCGTCGACCCCGAAGGCTCCGTCAGCATCATCGACGTCGCGACCGGCGCCGTCACCACCGCGGGCTTCGGGGGCATCGCGCTGCCCGCCGGCGTGCGCGTCTTCGGCCCCGGCGCGACCGTCGCGCAGGACCTCGAGCCGGAATACATCGCGGTCGATCCCAACGATCCGACCAAGGCCTACGTGACGCTTGCAGGAGGCGAACGCGATCGCCGTGCTCGACATCCCGAGCGCGACCTTCACCGCCATCCTGCCCCTGGGCTTCAAGGACCACTCGGTCGCGGGCAACGAGATCTCGGTCAACGACCAGGACAACGTCTTCGCGCCCAAGACCTTCGACAACCTGTTCGGCATGTACCAGCCCGACGGCATCGCGGCGGTCGATTTCGGCGGCACCACCTACCTGATCACGGCGAATGAGGGCGATGCGCGCGACTACAACGGCTTCAGCGAGGAAGCCCGCGTCTCCTCCCTCACCCTCGACCCGACCGCCTTCCCCAATGCGACGGTCAATGCCGAGCTGGGCCGGCTGACCGTCACCACCACGCTCGGCGACACCGACAGCGACGGCGACTACGACCAGCTCTATGCCTTCGGCGGCCGCTCCTTCACGGTGTGGACCACGGACGGCACGCTGGTCTTCGACAGCGGCAACCAGCTCGACCAGATCATCGCCACCAACTTCACGGCGAACTACGACGAGAACCGCGACGACAACAAGGGCGTCGAGCCCGAGAGCCTCACCATCGGCCAGGTCGACGGCGAGACCTACCTGTTCGTCGGCCTGGAGCGCGCCAACGGCGTCGCCGCCTTCCGCATCGACGCGCCGGACGACTTCGAGTTCGCCGGCTTCCTGACACGCCCGGGCGATACCGCGCCCGAAGTGATCACCTTCATCCCCGCCGCCGATGCGCCAGGCGGCGAGCCGCTGCTGGTCGCGCCCAACGAGGGCAGCGCCACCACCACGGCCTATGCGCTGGAGGGCAACTTCACCCTCCAGCTGCTGCACTTCTCCGACGGCGAGGCGGGCCTGCTCGCCTCCACCACCGCGCCCCTGCTCGCCGCGCTGGTCGATGGCTTCGATGGCACCTACAAGAACACGCTGATCCTGGCCGGCGGCGACAACTACATCCCCGGCCCGTTCTTCGCCGCGGGCACCGATCCTTCGGTGTCGGCGACCCATACGCGCGGCGACAATCCCGGCGCCGCCGACATCGAGATCCACAACCGCATCGGCGTCGAGGCCTCGACCGTCGGCAACCATGAATTCGACTTCGGCACGCGCACCTTCTCCGATGCCGTGGCCGACGCCGCCTTCCCCTACCTGACCGCCAATCTCGACTTCTCCGGCGATGCCGACATCCGCGGCCGCTACACCGAGACGGTGGGCGTGGGCGGGCTCGAGAACGTCGCCACCCTGGCCGGGCGCATCGTGCCCTCAGCCGTGGTCGAGAAGGGCGGCGAGCTGATCGGCCTGGTGGGCGCGACCACGCAGATCCTGGAGAGCATCGCCTCGACCGGCGGCGTCGAGGTGGAAGGCTTCGCCGGCGACGGGGCCGAGCGCAACGACATGGCGCTGCTCGCCGCCCAGCTGCAGCCGGTGATCGACGACCTCATCGCGCAGGGCGTCAACAAGATCGTGCTGATGGCGCATCTGCAGCAGATCGCCTTCGAGATCGAACTGGCGCCGCTGCTCTCGGGCGTGGACATCATCCTCGCCGCGGGCTCGAACACCCGCCTGGGCGACGCCACCGATACGGCGGTGGCCTTCCCCGGCCATGCGGCGAACTTCGCTGATACCTATCCGCTGCTGGCCACCGGCGCGGATGGCGGCACCACGCTGATCGTCAACACCGACAACGAATACACCTATCTCGGCCGCCTGGTCGTCGAGTTCGACCCCGACGGCAACATCATCCTCGACAGCCTCGATCCCGCGATCAACGGCGCCTATGCCGCGACCGCCGAGAACGTGGCCGCCGCCTGGGGCGTGGACGAGGCCGACCTCGCGACCACCGCCTTCGCCGACGGCACCAAGGGCGCCGAGGTGGCGGAGATCACCGACGCCGTGCAGGCCGTGATCGCCGCGAAGGACGGCGAGGTCTGGGGCTTCACCGAATGTCTATCTCGAAGGCGAGCGCAGCGTGGTCCGCAACCAGGAGACCAATCTCGGCAACCTCACCGCCGATGCCAACCTGAGGCCGCGGAGGCCGCACTCGGTGGCGGCATCCTGCTCGGTGCGCTGAAGAACGGCGGCGGCATCCGCGCCGCAATCGGTTCGGTCGACGTGGTCACCGGCGACAAGGAACCGCCGCTCGCGAACCCCGATGCCGGCAAGCCCGAGGGCGGCGTCTCGAAGCTCGATATCGAGAATTCGCTGCGCTTCAACAACCGGCTGATGGTGTTCGACACCGATGCCGCGGGCCTGAAGGCGATCCTCGAGCACGGCGTCGCGGTGCTGGGCAACCAGGGACGTTTCCCGCAGATCGGCGGCATCGCGATCTCCTACGATCCGGACCTGCCGGCCGGCAGCCGCATCCTCAACATCGCGGTGATCGACGAGAACGGCAACATCCTGTCCCGGCTGGTCGAGGACGGGGTGGTCTTCTCCGATGCGACCGCCACCATCAGCGTGGTGACGCTGAACTTCCTCGCGCAGGGCGGCGACAGCTACCCGATCAAGGCCAACGGCTCGAATTTCCGCTACCTGCTGGATGACGGCACGATCGTCCCCGCGCTCGACGAATCGCTCGACTTCACCGCCGTCGCGCCGGCCAATGCGCTCGGCGAGCAGCAGGCGGCGCAGGAGTTCCTGCAGGCCTTCCACGCGACGCCGGAGGCGGCCTTCGACGAAGCCGACACCGGCGCCGCATTCGACACCCGCCTGCAGAACCTCAATGCGCGTGAGGACGGCGTGTTCGCCGGCGTCACGCTGCTGGGCAACGGCCTGCTCGAGGGCACCGGCCGCGACGACGACATCACGGCCCGCAAGGGCGCCGACACCATCCTGGCCGGCTTCGGCGACGATACCGTCTTCGGCGCGCGCGGCGATGACAGCATCGATGCCGGCGCCGGCGACGACAGCGTGCAGGCCGCGACCGGCGACGACACCGTCCTCGGCGGCGCGGGCAACGACACGCTGCTCGGCGGCACCAACGACGACCGCATCGAGGGCGGCATCGGCGACGATCTCATCGACGGGGGAACCGGCCTCGACCTGCTGTTCGGCAACGAGGGCGACGACACCATCCTGGGCGGGCGCCGCGAGGACACCATCTTCGGCGGCGACGGCAACGACTCCATTGACGGCGAGCACGGCTTCGACAGCCTGTTCGGCGGCGATGGCGACGACACCATCTCCGGCGGCCTCAACCGCGATACCCTGGAAGGCGGCGCGGGCGACGATGTCCTGTCCGGCGGCTCGGGGCCGGACCTCTTCATCTTCGGCCCCGGCAGCGGGAACGACATCATCATCGACTTCAGCCCCGCCGACCGCATCCTGCTCAACGGCCTCACGGTGGATGACCGCAACCTGGTCGATACGGATGGCAGCGGTCCGCTCGACCTGGTGCTCGACCTCAGCGACGGCGGCACCATCACGCTGATCGACGTGGTGAAGCTGACGCCGGTGGCGATCATCTTCGCCTGATCATGGCGTGGGCGGAGGTCAGGCGGCCTCTGCCCCGCACCACAGGCCGATCAGCGCGGCGATGACGGCGACGCCGCGCCGGTAATCCGCAACATCGACCCATTCGTCGCGCCCGCCATTCTGCGTAAGGTCTCCGCACAAGGGTCCAAGGCCGACGCAGGGAATCCCGGACTGCACCATCGGGTTTCGGATGTCCGAGGAGGTGTGAAGCGGGTTGATCTCCGGCGTCGTGCCGGTGCCCGACAACACCGCCGCCCGCGTCACGTGCCACAGCGCGTGGTCCTGCGGGACCTCCGCGCCCGTCACACCCGACAGGAACTGCAGCTCCGGGGGGTGGGCGCGCAGGCCCGGGTCTGCCTGGGTTGCGTCGCGCAACGCCTGCTCGACGGCCGCCTGCACATCCGCAAGCCGCTCGCCCGGCGGGAAACCAAGCGCGCAGGACAATTGCACCGCCGGCGGCACGCGTGAGGCACGCCCGTCGCCGAGGGCGCGGATGTCACCGATCAGCAGGTTGGTGGAGCGCCCGATCGCGGCTTCCAGCACCGGGTGATGCACCTCGGCGCCACGCCGCTCATCGAGCGCGCGCAGCGCGGCGATCACCGGTGGTACCAGGTCGATGGGATTCACCGCGCGATGCGCGAAAGCGGTGTGCCCAGGTTCCTGCGTGTCCGGCAGCCGGCCGCGCAGCGTGATGCGGAACACCAATTGCCCCGGCGCCAGCGCCTTCACCTCCCGCATGCCGATGCCCGATTCCGCCGGATGGAGGTAGACGGCCGCATCGGCCGCAACGCCACCATGCAGCAGCGCATGCACACCGCGCGCGTGGCGCTTGGAGGGCGTGCTGGCCAGGATCACATCGCCCTTCGGCTTCAGCCCGGCATCGCGCAACACGCGCAGCGCCTCCACCATGGTCGCGACGCCGGCGAGGTCATCCGCCACGCCCCAGCCATGGATGCGCCCGTTCGCGACCACGCCCGCGAAGGGGTCGTGCGTCCAGCCATGGTCGTCGCGGAAGGCCTCGCCATCGGGATGGGCGAAGAAGATCACGCTGCGCCCGCCACCGGTGCCGGGCAGCCGCGCCAGCACGGCCACGCGTTCCTCCGCGGCCATCGCGGCCTCGGCGGCGAATTCGTCGCGCAGCTTCACCGCGGAGGGCTGGTAGCGGCGATGCTCCACCACGCAGCCGAAACCCGCGGCAGCCTCCGCGACGCGCGCCTGCACCGCGGCCTCACCCTGCCGCTGCAGGCGGATCAGGTCGCGCAGGAAGGCGACCGACGCCTCGCCTCCCGCCTCGGCGGCGGCGGCCACGCGCGCGGCGACATCGGGTTCGGACATGCTGCATTCCCTGCACTGGATCGCGCGATGGTTCGGCGCGCGCCGCGCGGCGTCAAGCCGTGGCTGGCGGGGCGCGCGCCGCGCCGCCATGATCCGCCGGCATGACAGAGGGGATGCGCGCGTGATGCGGCTGATCATCGGGGGGAAGTGGTCCTCCACCTGGACCATGCGCGGCTGGCTGGCCTGCCGATTGTCGGGCCTGCCCTTCGCGGCCGAGACGCTGTTGCTCTCGCGCCCCGAAAGCAAGGCGCGGCTCGCCGAGGTCTCCCCCACCGGGCTGATCCCGGTTCTGATCGACCAGGGCTTCGTGGTGACCGACACGCTCGCCATCGCCGAATACCTCTGGGAGAAGGCGCCTGGCTGCGACATCTGGCCGGGAGAATTGCGCGCGCGCACGGCCGCGCGGATGTCGGCGGCCGAGATGCACGCGCATTTCCCTGGATCTGCGCGCGGCGATGCCGATGAACCTCGTGAAGCGCTGGCCGATCGCCAATGGCATCCCCTCCAACGCGAAGCTGCTCGGTCGCCCCGGCGTGGCGGCGCAGGTGGAGCGCGTGCAGCAATCCTGGCGCGACACGCGCGCCGGCTGGGGCGATGGCGGCCCCTACCTGTTCGGTGGGCGCCTGTGCTTCGCGGATGCGATGTGGGCGCCGATGGCCTCGCGCTTCCGCACCTATTCGGTGCCCCTCGCGCCCGATGCCCAGGCCTATGCCGATGCCCTGCTGGCGCATCCCCTGGTCGCCGAATGGGTGGAGGCCGCGCAGGCACAGGCGCGAGAGATCGGCTGGGAGGCCTGCGCCGCCTGGCCGTGAGCCCGGTCATCGAAGTGTCACGCACCGCGCGCATCAATTCGACTATGCTGGAAGCATGGAAACGAACGGTGCCGCCCTGGCCTTCGCCGCCCTCGGCCAGCCGATTCGGCTTGAACTGCTGCGCCTGCTCCTCGCCGCCGGACCCAACGGCATGGCAGCGGGCGACATTGCCCAGCGGCTCGGCGCGCCCGCCTCCACCCTCTCCTTCCATCTGCGTGCGCTGGAACAGGCCGGGCTGATCGCGCCCACCCGCCGCGGGCGCTACCTGGTCTATGCCGCGCAGATCGCCGAACTCCGCGCGCTGCTCTCCTTCCTGGTCGAGACCTGCTGCAGCGGCGACCCCGCGCGCTGCGGCGATCTCGCCGGGCTGCTCGATCCCCACATGGAC
This sequence comes from uncultured Alphaproteobacteria bacterium, assembly GCA_963716705.1. Classification (GTDB taxonomy): domain Bacteria; phylum Pseudomonadota; class Alphaproteobacteria; order Acetobacterales; family Acetobacteraceae; genus Neoroseomonas. The sequence goes on along the minus strand of CAVQTW010000021.1, from coordinate 57,657 downwards.
AAAGCCACCATGCAACCTGCCTTCAACGTGCTGTTCCTGTGCACGCGCAATTCGGCGCGCTCGGTCATGGCCGAAGCGGTGCTGAACGATATCGGCCGTGGTCGATTCCGCGCCTTCTCCGCCGGTTCCGACCCGTCGCCCGATGGCCCGTTGCCGGAGGTGCTGGCGCAGCTGCGCGGCCTCGGCCACGACACCGCCACGCTGCGCTCCACATCCTGGAACGACTTCACCGGGCCAGACGCACCGCGCATGGATTTCGTGATCGCCCTGTGCGACACGCTGAACCTCCAGGCCTGCCCGGATTTCGCAGGCACGCATGTCACGGCCGCCTGGCCGCTGCCGGACCCCGCGAAGTTCAGCGGCACGCCGGCCGAGCGCGCCACCCTGCTGAACGAGCTCTACGCCGCGCTGCACCGGCGGCTGTCCATCTTCGTCAGCCTGCCCTTCGCCACGCTGGACCGCATGGCGCTGAAGGCGCGGCTCGATGAGCTGGCGGCGCCGCTGGCGAGCACGCGGGCATGAAGGTCGGCATCAACGGCATGGGCCGGATCGGCCGGCTGGCGCTGCGCGCGGCCCTGGGCGCGGCCGATCGCCAGGCAGACGATCCGCGCGCCGGCAACCGGCTCGAGGTGGTGCACGCTCAACGAGATCAAGGGCGGCGCCGCGGCCACCGCGCACCTGCTGGAATTCGACAGCGTGCAGGGCCGCTGGCGCGCCGACATCGCCGCCGACGGCGACGACGCCATCCGCATCGACGACCGGCGCATCTCGCTTCTCCGCACACGCGCAGCCGCGGCCGAGATCCCCTGGGGCGACCTCGGCGTGGACGCTGGTGCTGGAATGCACCGGCAGGTTCCTGACGCCCGAGACGCTGCAGGGCCACCTCGACCGCGGCGCCAAGCGCGTCATCGTCGCCGCGCCGGTGAAGGTCGGCGAGCGTGCTCAACATCGTCGTCGGCGTCAACGACCACCTCTACGACCCGGCCCGGCACCGCATCGTCACCGCCGCCTCCTGCACCACCAACTGCCTCGCGCCGGTGGTGAAGGTGGTGCACGAGGCGATCGGCATCCGCCACGGCCAGATCACCACCATCCACGACCCGACCAACACCAACCTGGTGGTCGACGCGCCGCACAAGGACCTGCGCCGCGCGCGCAGCGCGATGCTGTAGCCTGGCAGCCGACCACCACCGGCAGCGCCACCGCCATCGCGCTGATCTACCCCGAGCTGAAGGGCAAGCTCAACGGCCACGCCGTGCGCGCGCCGGTGCTCAACGCCTCGCTGACCGACTGCGTGTTCGAGCTGCAGCGCGAGACCACGGCGGAGGAGGTGAACGCGCTGTTCGCCGCAGGCCGCCGCCGGGCCCGCTGGCCGGCATCCTCGGGCTACGAGACACCGCCCGCTGGTCAGCGCCGACTACGCGCGCGACACGCGCAGCTCGCATCGTCGACGCGCCGTCGACGCATGGTCACCGACGGCACGCTGCTGAAGGTCTATGCCTGGTACGACAACGAGATGGGCTATGCCTGCCGCATGGTCGACCTGGCCTGCCACCTGCAGCGCCGTCGGCATCTGAGCGGCGTCGCAGCATGAACGCCGGCACCCGCAACTACGCCATCGTCACCGCCGCCTACTGGGGCTTCACGCTCACCGACGGCGCGCTGCGCATGCTGGTGCTGCTGCACTTCTACCGGCTCGGCTATTCGCCGTTCACGCTGGCCTTCCTGTTCCTGCTGTACGAGGCGATGGGCGTGCGTGGCCAACCTGGTCGGCGGCTGGCTGGCCACGCGCTACGGCATCGCGCGCATGCTGGCGGTCGGGCCTGGCGACGCAGATCACCGGCTTCCTGCTGCTGTCGGCGCTGTCGCCCGGCTGGACGGCGGCGCTGTCGGTCGCCTGGGTGGTGGTGGCGCAGGGCATCTGCGGCGTCGCCAAGGACCTGACCAAGACCGCCAGCAAGTCGGCCATCAAGGTCACGCACGCGCCGGCGACGCGGCGTCGGGCCAGCTGTTCCGTGGGTGGCCTTCTTCACCGGCAGCAAGAACGCGATGAAGGGCGTGGGCTTCTTCCTCGGCGGCGTGCTGCTGCAGGCGCTCGGCTTCCGCGCCGCGCTGTGGATCGATGGCGCGGCCTGCTGGCCCTGGTGCTGGTCGGCGTGGTCGCCTTCGTGCCGCCGCTGATGGGCAAGAGCGAAGGCCTCGAAGTCGGCGCAAGGAACTGTTCGCCAAGAACCGCGGCATCAACCTGCTGGCCGCGGCGCGCGTGGTCGCTGTTCGGCGCGCGCGACGTGTGGTTCGTCGTCGGCGTGCCGGTGTTCCTCTACGCCGCGGGCTGGACCTTCACGATGGTCGGCGGCTTCCTCGCGCTGTGGACCATCGGCTACGGCGTGGTGCAGGCGGTCGCGCCGGCGCTCGTGCGCCGCAGCGCCGACGGCCTGAGCACCGAGGTGCCGGCCGCGCGGCTGTGGTCGCTGCGCTGCTGGCCGTCGTGCCGCTCGCGCTGGCGCTCGCTCGTGCTCGCGCAGCTGCCGCAGCGGCGGGGATGTCGTGCTGGTCTGGGCCTCGCCGTCTTCGGCTTCGCCTTCGCGGTCAACTCCTCGGTGCATTCCTACCTGATGCTGGCCTACGCCGGCTCGCGAGAAGGCGGCCGAGGACGTCGGCTTCTACTACGCCGCCAACGCGCTCGGCCGCTTCGTCGGCACGCTGCTGTCGGGGCTGCTGTACCAGTGGGGCGGCATCGCCGCGTGCGCTGCTGGGGTCGGCGGCGATGCTCGCGGCCTGCTGGGCGGTCACCCTGGCGCTGCCGCAGGCGCGCCCGGCGACGGCCTGACGCCGGCCGCCCCTGGCGCCCGGGCGCAGCCGCTGGCACCCTGCCGCCGTGGGAGCGAAACACCATCACACCGGCCGAGCCCGGACATGAGCGGCGGCGTCGATTCCCGCACGGCATGGCTGCGCCTCGGCGCGGCGATGCTGCTGTCCATGGCCGGCAGCGCGCCGATGTGGTCGGTGGTGGTGGTGGTGCCCGCGGTGCAGGCGGAATTCGGCACCGACCGCGCCGCCGCCGCCCTGCCCTATACGCTGACGATGATCGGCTTCGTGGTCGGCGGCGTGCTGATGGGCCGCGTGGCGGATCGTTTCGGCGTGATGATACCGGTGCTGATCGGCGCGGTATCGCTCGCCCTGGGCGGCATCGCCGTGGCGCTGGCGCCGAGCCTTCTCATGGTCAGCCTCGCCTATGGCGTGTTCATGGGCTGCTTCGGCGCGGCGGCGGTGTTCGGCCCGCTGATCGCCGAGGTCTCGTTGTGGTTCAACCGGCGCCGCGGCATCGCCGTGGCACTCGCCGCCTCGGGCAACTATTTCGCCGGCACCCTGTGGCCGCCGCTGCTGCAATGGGGCATCTCCACCATCGGCTGGCGCCACGCGCATCTCGTGATGGGCGCCACCTGCCTCATGGTGATGCTGCCGCTGGCCTTCGCCCTGCGCCGGCGCGCCCCGCTGCCGCCGCCCAGGCCCGCCGGCATGGCCGACGCCGCGCCGGCACGCCCGCTCGGCCTGCCGCCGAACGTGTTGCAGGCCATCCTGGCCTTCGCCGGCATCGCCTGCTGTGTGGCGATGGCGATGCCGCAGGTGCATATCGTCGCCCTTTGCGTGGACCTCGGCTTCGGCGCGGCGCGCGGGGCGGAGATGCTCTCGCTCATGCTGGCCTGCGGCATCGTCTCGCGCCTCGCCTTCGGGCTGGTCGATGGACCGCATCGGCGGCCTGGCGACCCTCGCGCTCGGCTCGGCCTTGCAGGGCGTCGCGCTGCTGCTGTTCCTGCCGGCCGAGGGCATGGTCGCGCTGTTCGTGGTGAGCGCCGTGTTCGGGCTGTTCCAGGGCGGCATCGTGCCCTCCTATGCGATGATCGTGCGCGAGCATTTCCCGCCCGAGCAGGCCGGCACGCGCGTCGGCATCGCCCTGTCCGCGACGCTGGTGGGCATGGCGCTGGGCGGCTGGATGGCCGGCGCGATCTTCGATGCCACCGGCTCCTACGATGCGGCGATGTGGAACGGCATCGCGTGGAACCTGCTGAACCTCGCCATCGCCCTGTGGCTGCTGTGGCGGAGCCTGCGCTGGCGGCGCGGCGCTGCGCTTGGGGCCGCGGCCGCCTGATCCGCTTCCGTGCGCCGGGCGCGCGTTCTAGTCTGCCCGCCAACACAACGACAACAGGAGGAAACGATGCAGCTTCCCCCCGGGCCGATCGGCGGCGAGGCCGCCTGGACCGGCGCCGAGATGGCGCGCCGCACCGACTGGATCGAGACCCTCGGCGCTGTGGAACTGGCCGAGATCGACGCCGCCATCGCCGCGCATCGCGCCGCCGGGCGCGCCATGGGCGAGATCACGCCCGAGACCTTCCACCTGCCCGGCCTGGCGCCGCGCCTGGCGCGCATCCTGCACGACATCCAGCACGGCCGCGGCTTCGTGCTGTTGCGTGGCTTCGATGTCGCGAACCGCAGTGTCGAGGACAGCGCCATCGCCTATCTGGGCATCGGCGCGCATTTCGGCGGCTTCCGTTCGCAGAACGCCAAGGGCCACCTGCTGGGGCATGTGAAGGATCTCGGCCTCGATATCCGCAACCCGAAGGTGCGCTACTACCAGACCAACCGGGAGCTCGAATTCCACACCGACAGCTGCGACATCGTGGGCCTGCTCTGCCTGCGCACGGCGCGTGCGGGCGGCGGGTCGCGCATCGTCTCCTCCATCGCGCTGCACGACCGGCTGCTGGCCGAGGAACCCGCCTTGTGGCGCGCGCTGTTCACGCCCATGCCGACCGACCGGCGTGGCGAGGTGCCGCCGGGCATGCTGCCGTGGTTCGAGATCCCTGTCTTCAACTGGCACAAGGGCGAGCTCAGCACGATCTATTCCGGCCAGTACATCCGCTCCGCGCAGGAGAATTTCCCGCAGGCGCGGCGGCTGAGCGCGCAGGAACACGCCGCGCTCGACCGGCTCGATGCGCTGGCCGCGGAGATGTCGCTCGAGATGGAATTCCGCCCCGGCGACATGCAGTTCATCCACAACCACCAGATCCTGCATTCGCGCACCGATTTCGAGGACTGGCCGGAAATTGAGCGCCGCCGCCACCTGCTGCGCCTGTGGCTTGCCCCGCGGCAGGCGCGCGAATTGCCGCCCGTCTATGCGCAGCGCTACGGCGACATCACGCCGGGCCAACGCGGCGGCATCGTGGTGCAGGACACGGTATTGCGCTTCACGCTCGAACCCGCCTGAGGGCGTATCACGCCGGCGCGTCGAGCCCCTTCGCGCGCAGCGCCGCGGGCGTGCAGGCACGCGCCACCGCATCGAGCAGCGCCGCGCCGCCGGGCGCGCCCGCGAAAGCGGCGCCGGAGAATACCGCGACGGTCTGCGCGCCCTCGGGCAGCACGCCCACGATCTCCACGCCCGCCACCTCCATCAATTCGCTGACCTGCTGGAAGGCGATCGCCGCCTCGCCGGTCAACAGCTTCTCGGCCGTGAAGCCCTGCGGGATCACGATGGCCTTGGCGTTGACCTCCGCGGCGATGCCGAGGCGCTCGATCAGCCCCGCGAAGAAAATCCCGCTGGCACCGGCGCGCGAATAGCACAGCGAGGGCACGGCCAGCAGCGTCCGGCGCAGCGCATCGACATCGCCGATATCCGGATGCGGCACGCCCGCCGCCACCGCCATGCCCAACGCGCGAATGCGCGAGGGCGCGCGCGGTGGTCCCGTCCAGCACGCCCTCGGCAGCGAGCGCGGCAATGGATTCGGCGGTGAGGATCGCGGCATCGGCCCGCTCGCCGTCGCGGATGCGTGCCTCCAGCGTGCGTGTCGGCGCGAGGTCCATCTGCACCGCGGCGCCGAGATCGGCCTCCCGCAGCAGGCCGGCCAGCGCGAGGGTGGACATCAATCGTGGCATGGCGCCCTCCATCATCGCGCGCAGCGTGGCGCCTCCGGCGATGGGCGTCCATGCTGCGTGCTTGACGCGCCCGCCATCGCTGCGCGAGGTGGGCACCAAATCGCGCAGCAGGCCCCGCCATGACCCTCCGTTTCGACGCCATCACCGCCCCCCGCCCCGACAAGGCCAGCCTGGCCACCGCCCATGCCGCCATCGATGCGCGGCTGGATGCCGGCGACCGCGCCGGCGCGCTGGCGCTGTGGGACGAGGCGCGCCGCGCCTACGACACCTGGTCGTCGCTGGTACACCTGCGCTTCGCCCAGGACACCACCAACGCCGATGCCGTGGCCGCGCGCGAATATGCCGACGCGCTCGCCCCCGAAGCCGCCACGCACGAGACCGCGCTCAAGCGCCGCCTGCTGGCCGATCCCGACCGCGCCGGGCTGGAAGCCGCGGCCGGCGCGCATGCCGTGGCGCTGTGGGAGACCGACATCACCGCCTTCGACCCCGCCATCGCGGCCGAGACCGAGGAGGAAAGCCGCCTCACCGCGCGCTACACCGCCCTGCTCGCCGGCGCGCGCGTCACGGTGCGCGGGCAGGAGGTGAACCTCTCGGGCCTCGCGCCCTTCGCCGAGGATCCCGACCGCGATCTGCGCCACGAGGCCGAGGCCGCGCGCTGGTCCTTCTTCGCCGCGCATGGCGAGGAGCTTGACAGCATCTACGACGCCCTGGTGCGCCTGCGCACCGGCATGGCGCGCAAGCTGGGCGACGCCACCTTCACGCCCCTGGCCTACCGGCGCATGCGGCGGCTCGACTACGGCCCCGCCGATGTCGCGCGCTATCGCGAGGCGGTGGCGCAGCATGTCACGCCGCTGGTCGCGCGCATCCTCGAAGCGCGCCGCGCCACCCATGGCTGGGACCGCCTGCGCTATTGGGACGAGGCGCTGATCGACCCCGCCGGCAACCCGAAGCCCGCCGGCGACCACGACACGCTGGTGATGTCCGCGCAGGAGATGTTCGCGCGCATGGACCCGCGCATGGCCGATTTCTACGCCATGATGCGCGAGGGCGGCTTCCTCGACCTGCGCAACCGCCCCGGCAAGGCCGGCGGCGGCTTCTGCACGTCCTTCCCGAGCGTCGGCGCGCCCTTCATCTTCGCGAACTTCAACGGCACCCACAACGACATCGGCGTGTTCACCCACGAGATGGGCCACGCCTTCCAATGCTGGGAAAGCCGCCACCAGCCCGGCGTGGACTACCTCTGGCCGACCATGGAGGCGGCCGAGATCCACTCCATGGGCCTCGAATACCTGACGCATCCGCATATGGGCCTGCTGGTCGGCGAGGATGCGGCGGAACGCTACCGCCACATGCACCTGGTCTCGGCACTTTCGTTCCTGCCCTATGGCGTCTGCGTCGATCACTTCCAGCACGAGGTCTATGCCAACCCGGACGCGACACCCGCCGAACGCCATGCGATCTGGCAGCGCCTCGAACGCCTGTACATGCCCTGGAGCGACTATGGCGACCTCGCCTGGCCCGCGAAGGGCGGGCGCTGGCAGGCCAAGGCGCATATCTACAACTCGCCCTTCTACTACATCGACTACACGCTGGCGCTGTGCGTGGCCCTGCAGTTCTGGGTGTGGTCGCGCCGCGACGCGCCCGCCGCGCTCGATGCCTATGTCGCGCTGTGCGGGCGCGGCGGGTCGATGCCCTTCCAGGGGCTGGTGGCCTCGGCCGGGCTCACCTCGCCCTTCGTGCCCGGCGCGCTCGAGGCAGCGGTGCGCGAGGCCGCGCAGGTGCTTGGCGTGTAGCCGACCCCGGCGCCATCATCGCAGCCATACCCGGAGGAACCGCCATGCCCGTGCTCGACATTCCCGGCGACGCCGCCCGCGCCGTGACCGCGGTGCGGGCCGGTGGCGTCGTCATCATGCCCACCGATGTCGGCTACGCCGGCATCGGCGGCTGCCAGGATGCGCTGATGCGCTTCTTTCGCGCCAAGGGCCGCGGCGCGCACAAGCGCAACGCCATGCTCGGCAACCTCGACCTGCACGACGACATCCAACTGCTCGATGCCCGCGCGCGCGAGATGGTGCGCGCCATCATGCTCGACCACGGCCTGCCGATCTCGGTGGTCGCCCCGTTCCGCGCCGACCATCCGCTGCTGCGCGCGCTCGGCGAGGAAGCGCTGGCCGCCAGCACCGATGGCGGCACGCTCGCCATGCTGATGAATGTCGGGCGCTTCGAGGAGGAGGTGACGCGCCAGGCCGCCGCCGCCGGCCAGCCGCTGTTCGGCTCCTCCGCCAACATGACCGGCACCGGCACGCGCTTCCAGGTCGAGGACATCCAGCCCACCATCCTCGCCGCCGCGGACCTGGTCATCGACTACGGGCTGCAGAAGTTCAACCGCTACCGCCGCTCCTCCACCATGATCGATTTCACCCGCATGGAGGTGGTGCGCATCGGCTCCTGCTACGAGGTCATCGCCGATGTGCTGCGGCGGCATTTCGCCGTCGAATTGCCGCCGGATCCGGGGCTGGAGGCGCTGCCCTCGGGCCATCTGCGGGATGCGCAGCGCGGCTATACCTGAAGGCGCGGCTCATACCAAAGCCCGGTGATCGTGACCGATCACCGCCTCAGACGCCGGCGCTTGGCTTCGCGCGACTGCGCGCGGCGGCCCTTCGGCCGCTCGCCCGCCTGCGGCGGGCGTCGGTCAGCAGCCGTGGGATTTGGTATCAGCCGCCGGTGATGTTGTTCTCCCGCACCACCTGGCCCCAGCGCTCCCAATCCTCGGCCACCACGCGGGCGAAGCGGTCGCGCCCGCCCCCGGCCGGCTCGGCGCCGAAGCTGCGGATGCGCTCCACCACCTCGGGCTGTTTCAGGATGGCGTCGAGCTCGGCGTTCATCCGGTCGAGGATCGGCGCGGGCGTCTCGCGCGGGGCGAAGACGCCACCCCAGAACCCCACCGTGTAGCCCGGCAGCGTCTCGGCGAAGGTCGGCACGTCGGGGTAAATCGGCGAGCGTTCCGCGCTGGTCACCGCGATGGCGCGCAGCGAACCGGTTTCCAGCTGCGCGCGCGGGGCGAACAGCGAATCGCTCGCCACATCCACGTCGCCGCGGATCAGCGCGGTGATGGAAGGCTGGTTGCCGGCATAGGGCACCATGGTCAGCTCGATCCCCGTGCGGCGCATCAGCAACACCAGCGAGAGGTGGTTGATCGCCCCCGTGCCGGGGTGGGAGATGGTCAGCCGCCCCTGCCGCTCGCGCGCCAGCGCGATGAACTCGGCCAGCGTGCGCGCCGGGAAATCAGCCCGCGACACCAGCGCCAGCGCCGAGGATTGCGCGATGATCACCGGTGCCAGGTCCCGGGTGGGGTCCAGCGTCGATGTCCGGTTCACCAGGATGCTGATCAGCGTCGAGGGCGAGGTGTAGAAGAAGGTCGTGCCATCCGGCGCCGAGCGCGCCACATGGTCGGCGGCGACCATCGTGCTCGCACCCGGGCGGTTCTCGACGATGAAGTTCGCCCCGGGCATGCGCTCCACAAGCTTGCTCGCGAGCAGCCGCGCCATGATGTCGTTCGCCCCGCCGGCGGCGAAGCCGACCACGATGCGCACCGGCCGCGACGGCCAGGCCTGGGCCGAGGCGCCGCGCGGCATGGCGGCGAGCAATGCGGGGGTGGCGAGCAGCGCGCGCCGCCCGGTCATGGTCGTCATCCCGGCGATCTCCCTGATTTCTCTTGGCAGGGAGGCTAGCCCGGCGCGCGGGGCGCTGGCTATCGTTACGCTCAGAACGGTTTCGCGATCACCATCACCACGATCAGGATCAGCGCCAGGGTCGGCACCTCGTTCATGATGCGCCAGTTGCGCTCGCTGCGCGTATTGGCGTCGCGTTCGAACTTCTTGCGCGCCACCGACAGGTCGTGATGCGCCCAGGTCATGACCGACAGCCCCACCACCTTGCCCCACCACCAGACCGAGCCCCAATCCGCCACGCCCGGCGTCAGCACCAGCAGCAGGCCGAAACTCCAGGTCCAGATCATCGCGGGGTTCATGATGGCGCGCAGCAGCCGGCGCTCCATCACCTTGAACAGTTCCGACTGTGCCGAACCCGCCGCCACCTGGCAGTGGTACACATACAGCCGCGGCAGGTAGAACAGCCCGGCCATCCAGGCGAAGGCGCCGATCACGTGCAGCGACTTCGTCCAGGGATAGAACGGGGCCAGCGCGTCGATCGTCACCCGGCGATGCCCTCCACCAGCGCCAGCGTGCCGTCGGTCGCGGCCAGGCGCATGGCCAGCAGCGGCGCATAGTCGGGGCTGTCGTAGAAGGCGCGCGCCGCCGCCATGTCGGGGAATTCCAGGATCACCAGGCGCGCGAGGCCGGGCGCGCCCTCCTTCTCCTCCACCGCGCCGCCGCGCACCAGGTAGCGACCGCCATGCGCGGCGATCACCGCCGGCACGGCCTGTCGGTACGCCTCGAAGCCGGCGGGGTCGCGCACGGTGATGTTGGCGATCAGGTAGGCTGGCATGGTCGTCCCCCCTTGCTGCGCACGAGCATGGGCGCCCCGGCCGCCCGCGGACAAGCACCCGCCCTCATGCGCCCAGCGCCGGCATCGGCGCCCCGATCGCCGGTTCCATCGGCATCCTGCCGAGGCTGCCCCAGGCGCGGTCGTATTGCGGGGGGATGGCCAGCGCCTCGGTGCGGCCGAGTTCGGCCGCCGCGCGCAGCGGCCAATACGGCTCGCGCAGCAGGGCGCGCGCGAGGAAAATCAGGTCCGCCTTGCCCTCCGACAGGATCGCCTGCGCCTGCGCCGGTTCGGTGATCAGCCCGACCGCCGCGACCGGCACGCCGGCGCCTTCGCGCACGGCCACCGCGCCGGGCACCTGGTAGCCCGGTGCCAGCGGGATCTTCTGCCGCGGATCCACCCCGCCGGAGGAGACATCCACCAGGTCCACCCCCAGCGCCTTCACCCGCCGCGCCAGTTCCACCGTCTCCTCCGTGGTCCAGCCGCCATCCACCCAGTCGGTGTGGGAGACACGGATGGCCAGCGGCACGTCGTCCGGCAGCGCGGCGCGCACGGCGGCGGCGGTCTCGGTCACGATCCGCGTGCGGCCGTCGAAATCGCCGCCCCAGCGGTCGTTGCGGCGATTGGCCAATGGGCTGAGGAACTGGTGATACAGGTAGCCATGCGCGGCATGAAGCTCGACGAAGCGGTAGCCCGCCTGCATCGCGCGCTTCGCGGCGGTCGCGAAGGCGGCGATGGTCTCGCCGATCTCGGCCTCGGTCATGGCGCGCGGGGTGGCGAAGTCGCCGAAGGCCTCCGCCGAGGGCGCCGGGCAGGACCAGGCGGGATCGGACGGCCCGTTCTGCCAGGCCGGCAGGCGCGAGCCCTTGCGCCCGGCATGCGCCAGCTGGATGCCCGGCACCGACCCCACCGCGGCGATCGCCGCCGCGAGGCGGGCATGCGGGGCGACATGCGCCTCGCTCCACAGCCCGAGGTCGCCCGGCGTGATGCGCCCTTCCGCCGTCACCGCGGTGGCCTCGGTGATGGTCAGCGCCGCGCCGCCCACCGCGCGCGAGACCAGGTGCGCGAGGTGCCAGTCGGTCGGCAACCCGTCCGGCCCGCAGCAATACTGGCACATCGGCGCCACGCCGATGCGGTTCTTCAGCGTGACGCCACGCAGGGTGAAGGGGGAGAACAGGTCTGTCACGATGAGGGGCTCTCGCTCTGAGGTGATGGGGGCCAGGGCGGCAGGCGCCCCAGGCGGTTTTCGAACACGGCGAACCAGGTGGGTTCGCCCGGCGGGCGTGGCAGCAGCCGGCCCGAGCCATCGGCGGCGAAGCGGGAAAGTGTCACGGCATCGCGCACATTGCCGCCCACCGCCTCGACCACCCCCGGTGCCACGCGCACCACGATGTCGCAATGCATGGGGCGGAAGCGCCCGCCATCGCCGGCGCGATCGCGCCACGACGCCAGCGGCGCGCCGGAGCGGTCGGCGCAGACCAGGTCGCCCACGCGCGGCGCCCGTGCGGCGACATCATGCGGGATGAAGGGCGCGCTGGCCGGGAAGCGCTGCGCATCGGCGATCAGCGCATCGAGGTAGAAGGCGTGCGCGGCCGAGGGCGGGAATTCCCGCGCATCCACCCCCGCGCCGCGCAACACGAAGGAGATGAAGGCCGCCGACCAGGCCGGTTCGCGCCACAGCGCCGCGCTGCCCTGGCGGTACAGGGCGCGGTTGCGCGCGATCGGCCCGGTACCCTCGGGCACCGCGCGCCAATAGGCCAGCACGCGCGGGAAATTCGCCGTATCGGCTTCCTGCGCACGCGGCGGCGCGTCGGCCACCTGGCTCCCCCATTCCTGCCATTCCGCAAGCGCGATGCGCTGCATGCGCTCGCGCGCCGCCGGCGGGTAGGAGAGCGGCGGTTCGAGCGGTGGCGGCGGCGCGGCGCAGGCCGCCAGCGCACCCGCCAACAGCAGCGGCGCGGTGCGCAGCCACGCCATTGCCGCGCCCTGCACAAGCCCTGCACGAAGGCGACCCATGCCGCCCCCGCCTGCCCCCCTGCGCCCGATCCCCATGCGCCGTTCTAGCCGCCGCCCCGCCCGGCGCGATAGGGTGCCCCCCATGGAACCGAAAGAAGGCGGCCGGCTGTTCTTCCAGTCGGAGGTGTTCGCCACCACGCGCGGCCCACGCCGCGCCGCCACCGGCCAGGTGGTGCGCGAGGCGGCGCGGGAGGTGCCCGTGCATGCCGAATGCGACGTGCTGGTGGTGGGCGGCGGGCCGGCCGGCGTCGCGGCGGCGGTGGCCTCGGCCCGGCTGGGCGCGCGCACGCTGCTGATGGAGCGCCACAACCATCTGGGCGGGCTGTCCACCGGCGGGCTGGTCATCTGGATCGACCGCATGACCGATTGGCAGGGCCACCGCGTGATCCGCGGCTTCGCCGAGGAATTCATCGACCGCCTGCCCAGGCACGCGGTGATGGGCCCGGCGCGGGAGCACTGGGGCTCGCGCGATGCCGCAACCGCCGCCTGGTGGGCGCTGCGCTCGGCGGCCTTCCACGGCACCGTCACCCATTCGCCGACCTGCGACCCGGAATGGATGAAGGCGACCGCGCTGGAGATGGTGCTGGAGGCCGGCGCCGAGATCCTGTTCCACGCCTGGGGCGCCGAGCCGATGGTGCAGGACGGCGCCGTGCGCGGCGCGGTATTCGAGAGCAAGCAGGGCCGCCGCGCGGTGCTGGCCAAGGTGGTGGTGGACGCGACCGGCGATGGCGACCTGTACGCCCGCGCCGGCGCGCCCTCCGACAGCGACACCGATGAGCGCGACATCCACCACTGCATCAACACCTCCTGGCTGTTCGCGCAGGTGGACATGCCGCGATACATGGCCTGGCGGCTGGAGAAGCCGGCGGAGTTCTCCGAGTTCATGGCGCGCGCCAAGGCCGAAATCGGGCTGTTCGACAAGGCCTTCGCTTCCTGGCGCGACGACGTGGCGCTGTTCATGGGCCCGCGCCTGTCGGGCTATTCGGGCCTCGACGTCGATGACCTGACCGAGGTGGAGATCCGCAGCCACCGGCTGATGCTGGAGCACCTGCGCATCTATCGCCGCGACGCGCCGGGCTTCGAGGGCGCCACGCTGATGCTGAGCGCGCCGCAGCTGGGCGTGCGCCATGCGCGGCGGCTGCGCGGCGTGCGGCCGGTGACGCGGGAGATGTGGGACGGGCGCGTGCAGGCCGACGAGATCGGCGTGTCGCCGTCGCTGGCGCCGAAATTCGCCAATGTCTCGATCCCCTATGGCGCGCTGCTGCCCGAGCGGCTGGATGGGCTGCTGGCGCCGGGGCGGCATGTGGCCTGCGACGCCACCTCCCACTCCTTCCTGCGCGAGATCCCGCAATGCTGGCTGACCGGCCAGGCCGCGGGCGTGGCGGCGGCGCTGGCGGCGGGGGCGGGGGTGGAGCCGCGCGCGGTGGACCCGGCGGCGATCCGCGCCGCGCTGCGCGCACAGGGCGCGCATCTGCAGGATGCCGTGCATGCCATGGCGTGAGCGGGCCTGGTGCCTGCTGGCGATGGGTTGCGCGCTGCTGCTGGCCTCGCCCGCGCTGGCGCAGCAGACCGACTGGCGCACCGCTGCGCCGGCGCTGCCGCTGGAGGGCGCGGTGCGCCCGCTGACCGGCCCGGTTGCCATCGGCGGCACCGCCTGGGGCCCCTGGCGCCGGCTGTGCCGCGAGCAGACGCTGCGCCCGGACCGCCCGGTGCAGCGCGACTGCGTCAACGTGACCGAGGCGCGGCCCGAAGGGACGGGCACGCGTCTCGCGCTGCTGCACGAGGCGAGCGGCCTTCGCATGTCCGTGCTGCGCAGCGCCGAGGGCCAGCTGGGCGAGTTCGCCGCCCGCACCGCCGATGGCGCGGCCGCGCCGGCCAATGCGCCGCGCGATGCGCTGCTGGAGGTCTGGCGGGAGCAGTTCGCGACACTGAGCCTGGACCGCCGCCGCATCGCCCCGGGCGAGGATTTCCCGCTGCCGATCGGCGGCTCGGCGCGCGGCGGCACCTGCCGGGCCGAGGGCAATGCCAGCATCGGCGCCCGCCAGGTGGTGGTGGCGCGCTGCGCGGTGGAACTCGAAGGCCAGTTGCGCGGCGGGCAGTCGCGGGCGCGGGTGGCGATCTTCGCGCGCGTCGCGGTGGATGCCGCGACCGGGATGATCGCCGCGCAGGGCTACGCCACGCGGATCGAGACCTTCGCCGCCGGGACCGGGCGTTCCAACGGCGTGGTGGTGACCCCCTCCCGCGTGCTGCTGGAATAGCGGGCGGAATCGCGGGTCGTGGTGGCGCCGCGGCTGTTTCGGATACATCCCGGCCGGGCGAGGCGTGGCGCGGGAAGGCAGGGCCCTCCCGCGCCGACGCGTCACTTGCGCGTGGCCTCGTAGCGCGCCTTGGTCTCGGCATTGGGCGGATACAGGCCGGGCAGCGGCACGCCGCGCTCGACCTCGGTCATGATCCAGGCTTCCAGGCGTTCCTGCTCGACCGCCGCATCCACCACGGCATCGAGCATGGCGGCGGGGATCACCACCGCGCCATCCTGGTCGGCCACGATGATGTCGCCGGGGATGATGGTGACGCCGCCGCAGCCGATGGTCTCCTCCCAGCCCACGAAGTTCAGCGCGGCGACCGAGGCGGGGGCGACATAGCCCTGGCAGAACACCGGCAGGCCGGTGCCGATCACGCCCGCGCCATCGCGCAGCACGCCGTCGGTCACCAGGCCGGCGACGCCCTTCTTGGCCATGCGCGCGCACAGGATGTCGCCGAAGATGCCCGCGGCGGTGCTGCCCATGGCATCGGCCACGGCCACGCAGCCCTCGGGCATGGCTTCGATCGCCGCGCGGGTGGAGCGCGGGGAGGACCAGGAATCGACCGTGGCGAGGTCCTCGCGCGTGGGCGTGAAGCGCAGCGTGAAGGCCGGGCCGACGATGCGTTTCGCCGCGCCGGGCACGATCGGGCGGGAGCCCGCGATGTAGCAGAAGCGCACGCCCTTCTTCAGCAGCACGGTGGTGAGGGTTGCGGTGCACACGCCCTCAAGGGCGGTCTTCTGGGCGGCGGTCAGGGGCATGCGCGTGGTCCTTCTGCGAGGCGGCGGTGCATCGCAGGGGCGGGCGGGATCGGCAAGCCCCCGGGCGGGCATTGCGGGGGGCGCATGGGGCTCAGCCGAACCAGTCGAGCGTGGCGGCGGCGGCGGTCTGGCCAAGCAGCGTGACCTCGATGCCACCGAAGGCCATCGCCACCCCGCCTTCCACGTCGATGGCCGAGGCCAGCAGCCCGGCCGCCTGCGCCGGGCCGGCGACGCGCAGCAGGTCGGCCTCGGCCGCATCGGTGAAGCGCAGCGAGATGCTGTCCAGCGGCACCGACATCACGATGTTGCCGATATTGGTGCGGCCCTCGATCTCGATGTGGTCGGCCGGCTGCATGCCCGCGAGCACAGTGCCGAGGTCCGGCCGGTCGGCGGCGAAGGGCAGGTAGAAGCTCTCGAGCCGCGCGCCGTCGCGGAAGGTGTGCACCGAGGCGTTGCTGTTGGACGCCTTGATGACGGTGCCGCCCTCGACCACGAAGGCGCGGCCCTCGGGGTCCGAGATGCCGAGCGTGCCGGCCGTGGCGCGCACCGAATTGCCGTCCCGCGAAGTGACCGGGTTGAAATCCTCCAGCACGCCGCTGGCGGGGTCGGTCACGGCGCCGAAGGCCAGGCCGCCCAGGCCCTGCGGCACCAGGGTGCCGGCCTCCAGCCCGTCGAAGGTGATGGTCACGGTGCGGCCCGCGGCGGGGCGGAAATCCGCGATGGTGGTGGCGCCGCCGGGCATCAGCACGAAGATGTCGTCGCCGGCGCCGCCGGTCAGGGTGTCGGCGCCAGGCCCGCCGGCCAGCGTATCCGCGCCCGCGCCGCCGCGCAGCAGGTCGTCGCCGGGCCCGCCCAGCAGCCGGTCGGCGCCGCCGCCGCCGATCAGCGTGTCGCGGCCCGCCCCGCCGGCCAGGATGTCGGCGCCGGGGTCGGTGTCGGGCAGGGCGGCGAAGGGGCCGGCCAGCGCGACCAGCCCGCCCACCAGCAGGTCGTCGCCGTCGCCGCCGAGCAGCGTATCGGCGCCGGCGCCGCCGACCAGCGTATCCGCTCGGTGCCGCCGAGCAGGCGGTCGGCGCCGTCATTGCCCAGCAGCGTGTCGCGGCCCGCGCCGCCGGCGAGCAGGTCGTCGCCGCCGATGCCGCGCATCGCGTCGTTGCCCGCGCCGCCGAACAGGGTGTCGCGGCCCATGTCCGTGTCGGGGTCGCCGAAGTCGAATTCGTCGAAGTAGAACGACCCGCCCGAGAGCGTGTCGTCGCCGGCGCCGCCGAGCAGGAAGTCGGCGCCGGCCTCGCCGAACAGGCGGTCCTGGCCGTCCTGGCCCCGCAGCGTGTCGTCGCCGATGCCGCCGGTCATGAAGTCGTTGTCGGCGCCGCCGAAGGCGAGATCGTTGCCGGCACCGCCGCCGATCTGGTCGTTGCCGTCGCCGCCAAGGAAGGTGTCGTTGCCGGCTTCGGGCGCGCGTGGGTCGCCGGGTTCGGCGAAGGCGCCGGTGGAGTCCGGGGTGCCCAGAACATCCGCGCCTGGCCCGCCATAGAGCACGTCATGGCCCAGGCCGCCGCGCAGGTCGTCGTCGCCGGCATAGCCGAGCAGCGTGTCGTCATTGGCGGTGCCGGTGAGCACGTCCCGGCGCAGGGTGCCATCGCGGCGCAGGCCGGGGGCGGAGGATGTGGAGGTCATGGGAGGCGGTTCCGCAGGCGGGCGCGCAGGTCAGCATGGGCGCGCGGCGTTGTCATCGGGGGGCGCATGGGGCTCAGCCGAACCAGTCGAGCGTGGCGGCGGCGGCCGTCTGGCCAAGCAGCGTGACCTCGATGCCGCCGAAGGACATCGCCACCCCGCCCTCCACGTCGATGGCGGAGGCGAGCAGCCCGGCCGCCTGCGCGGGGCCGGCGACGCGCAGCAGGTCGGCCTGCGCCTCCTCCAGCCAGCGGATGGCGAGGCTGTCGAGCGAGACGGCGGTGGTCGCGCCGTCGGGCCCGGTGGCGCCGTGGATCTCGATGTGGTCGGCGGGCAGCATGCCGGCCAGCACCGCGGCGAGGTCGGCGCGGCTGGCGGCCAGGTCGAGCGCGAAGGTCTCCACAGCGGCGCCGTCGCGCCAGGTGCGGATGCTGGCCTCGACCCCGGCTGCCTTGAGGACGGTGCCGCCCTCGACCACGAAGGCGTGGCCCTCGGGATCGGAGATGCCGAGCGGGCGCGCGCTGTTCGCGACCACGCCGGGGGCGCGCGCGATCGCCGGGGCGAAACTGTCCAGTTGGCCGGTCTCCGGCGCGACGAAGGCCCCCCAGCCGAGTTCCGCCATACCCCGGCGGAACCGCGCGACCGGCGGCCAGGCCGTTGAAATCCAGCACCACGGCGCTTGGCGTGATGCGGAAATCGGTGATGGTGACGGCACCGCCGGGGACCAGCACGAACACGTCGTCGCCGCCGCCGCCCGTCAGGGTATCGCTGCCGGTGGCGCCGGCCAGCGTGTCGTCGTCGTCGCCGCCGCGCAGCAAATCGTCGCCGGTGCCACCGGCGAGCAGGTCGCGCCCGCCACCGCCGATCAGCGTGTCGTTGCCGGCACCGCCGAACAGCATATCGGCGCCGGGGTCGGTATCGGCGAGCAGCGGCGTGTACAGGGCCGACATGGAGCCGCCGACCAGCAGGTCGGCACCGTCGCCGCCGGCCAGGGTGTCGGCGCCGGCCTCGCCGCGCAGGAATTGTCGCCGCTGCCGCCGCCGGCCTCGCCGCGCAGGAATCGTCGCCGCTGCCGCCGCCGGCGCGGTCGTCCCCGGCGCCGGCGCCGATCCAGTCGTTGCCCTCGCCGCCGAACAGCGTGTCGGCGCCGGCTTCGAGGTTGCCGCGCGGGCCCAGCGCATTGAAGCCTTCGCCGATGCCGTTGCCGCGCAGCGTGTCCGCCCCGGCGCCACCGAGAATGAGGTCGTTACCGTCATCGCCCCAGACGCGGTCGTCGCCGGAGCCGCCGGCGATGATGTCGTCCCCGGCGCCGCCCATGAGGGAGTCGGCCTCCGCGCCGCCGGCGAGCAGGTCCGCGCCATCGCCGCCGAAGCCGGTGTCGCGGCCTTCGCCGCCGAGCAGCGTGTCCGCGCTCGCTTCGCCCCAGAGGGTGTCGTTGCCATCGCCGCCGGCCAGGAGGTCGTCGCCGTCCTCGCCGGACAGGCGGTCGTGGCCGGTCTCGCCGAGCAGCGTGTCGCGGCCGGCGCCGCCTTCGAGCGTGTCGTCGCCGCTGCCGCCGGCGGCGAGGTCATCGCCCGCGCCGGCGCCGATCAGGTCCGCGCCGGCGCCGCCGTGGAAGGTGTCGTTGCCGTCCTCGGGGCTGCGCCGCGGATCGGCGCCAGCCGGGGTGCCGAGGGTGTCGTCGCCCGGCCCGCCATGGAGCACATCCTCCCCGGGGCCGCCGACCAGGTCGTCGGGGCCGGCATCGCCGCGCAGCGTGTCGTTCTCGCCGGCCAGGATCAGGGGGATGGGCCGGGTGCCGCCGGATCGCAGCGCGATCGAGGTCATGCCTGGCGGCCCGTCCTGAAGGCTGCCGGTGTCCCGGTGGTCGATCCGATGGTCATGGAAGCCTGGCTGATGGACGCGCGAGAACAACACGGTGCCGGGATGACGCTGCCATCGGCAAGTCCATTCGTCGGCATCGGCCGGACCATATGTTCAACCGAGCGGGACCAGGCAGGCGGGAACCGGGCGCCAGCGATCCGCGACGCGCAGCACCGCCCGGCAGGCGCGCATCAGGGCGGTGCGGTCGGGGCTGTCCGGCGCGCGGATCGCGTCGAGGAAGACCTTCCTGATCGTTTCGGACAAATCCGGGTTGGGGAAGTACCAGGGCGGCCCGGGCAGGGCTCGCGGCAGGTTCAGGCGCCGCGCCAGCACCACGCCCGGCAGGCCAAGGATGCGGATGGCGCGGCGATAGGCGGCGGCCACCCGGTCCCGCAGGGCGCGCAACGGCTTCGGGCAGCGCCGCCGCGCAACCTGGCGCAGCAGCGTGGACCACAGCCCGGCATGCGCCCAGCGTCGGAACTGGCGGTGGATGGTGTCGGTGCGGCCGTGGTCGGTCGTGACCCGCGACCACGGGATGCGGGTGGTGACGATGCGGAAGATGGCATCGAGGCGGCCGCGCGGGTCGCGGATGGGGCGACCGGCGCCGGGCTTGTGAATGAAGGGCTCCAGGGCGGCGTATTCGGCGTCGGTGAGGGGGGACCAGGGACGGGGACGGGAGGGGTGGCGGGGCATGGCGGGCTCGGCGCGACGGGGAAGCCGAAATGTATAGGAAAAAATGCCGAATTGCAACCCCGGTTAGGGGCGCGGCGGCACCTGGCTCAGGCGATCACCGACCCCGGATCGCAATTCGCCCCGCATACCACAACGCCAATGCGCGCGCCCTTCGGCGGCTTGAAGCCGCGGCCGATCACCGCCGCCAGCGCCGTCGCCCCGCCGGGTTCGGCGACAATCCGCAGCCGGTCCCACAGCCAGTGCTGCGCGCGGCGGATCGCGCTGTCCTGCAGCACCACGGATTGCCCGCCATGGGTCATCATGATGTCGAAGGCGAGGGTGCCGACGCGCCGCGCGCCGAGGCTGTCCGCGGCGATGCCGCCGGCCGGCACGTCGGCCCTGGTGCGCGTCATGCCGGCGACGAACAGGGTGGGGCATTCCTCGGGTTCGGTGATGACCATGACGGCACGCTCGCCATACCAGGACGCGATGCCGCCATAGAGCCCGCCGCCGCCCGCGGCGACCACGACGTGGGTGAGTTCCGGGGCATCCTGCTCCAGTTCCAGGCCGATGGTGCCCTGGCCGGCCAGGACCTCCTCCTGGTCGTAGGCATGGACCAGCAGCGCGCCGGTCTCGGCGGCGCGGGCCTCGGAGGCTTCGCGCGCCTGGTCGTAGGCGGCGCCGCCCACGGTGAGTGTCGCGCCGGTGGCGGCGATGCGGGCGCGCTTGGCTTCCGGGGTGAGGTCGGGCACGAAGATCTCGGCCGGGATCTTCAGCGTGCGAGCGGCGTGCGCGACCGCGAGGCCGTGGTTGCCGCCCGAGGCCGCGACCACCCCCGCCGCCGGCACCGTGGCGGTCAGGATGCGGTTGAACGCACCGCGCGGCTTGAACGAGCCGGTGACCTGCAATTGCTCGAGTTTCAGCGTGAGGGGGTGCTCAAGCCCGGTTTCCTCCGGCGCCAGCCGGATGACCGGTGTGCGGCGGATATGCGGGGCGATGCGGGCGGCTGCGGCGCGGATGTCGTCCTGGGTGGGCATGGGCCGGAGCGTGGCACCGGCGTGGCGCAGCGGCAACGGCGGCGGGAGCCGCCAATGGGGCGCTTTCCGCCCCGCCCCAATTCTGCCATCGTCCGCCCCGTGACAGGGGGGCCGGTCATGCTGGTCCACGGAAGCTGCGCGGCCCGTGAGGGTGCGGCGGTGTTGATCCTGGGGCCTTCGGGCGCCGGAAAGTCCGACCTGTTGCTGCGACTATTGGGACGGGGCTGGGGGCTGGTGGCGGACGACCAGGTGGTGGTGGAGGGCATGATGGCCCGGGCACCCGCAGCGTTGCGCGGGATGCTCGAGGTTCGCGGCCTTGGCATTTTCGAAGGGCTGGAGACCGTGGCCGAGGCACGGGTCGCCCTGGTGGTGGACCTCGTGGACCCGCCGGCGGACATCGAGCGCCTGCCGATGCCGGCCCTCTGGCGCGACGGCGGGGCGGTGGTGCCGCGCGTCGCGCTGCATGGCTTCGACGCCTCGGCCTGCGACAAGGTGGGCTTTGCGCTGGCCGGCGCGCTCGGGCAGGTCCGCCAGCGCGCCGGGGCCTTCGTGGCGTGAACGGGACATCCGCGCCGGAGCATCGCCAGGTGGTGCTGGTCACCGGCCTGTCGGGCGCGGGGAAGTCCTCCGTGCTGCGGGTGCTGGAGGATCTCGGCTACGAGACCGTGGACAATCCGCCGCTGAGCGTCCTGGAGGCGCTGGTGGAAGATGGCGGCCAGCCGCTGGCCGCCGCGGTGGACACCCGCACGCGGGATTTCGAGCCCGCGGGGGCGCTGGTGCTGCTGGAGCGCCTGCGGATGCGGCCTGATCTCTCGACCGCGCTGGTTTTCGTGACCGCCGAGGAGGATGTGCTGCTGCGGCGCTTCACCGAGACGCGCCGGCGGCATCCGCTGGCACCTGGCGGGCCGCTCGGCGCCAAGGTGGCCGATGGCATTGCGCGGGAGGTGGCGCTGATGGCCCCCCTGCGCGAGACGGCCGAGGTGGTGGTCGATACCTCGGGCCTCGCGCTGCCGGACCTGCGGCGGATGATCGAGCGGCGGTTCGGCATCGAGGGTGCACCTGGAATGGGCATCTCGGTGATGTCCTTCGCGTTCCCGAAAGGCTTGCCGCGCGAGGCTGACCTCGTGTTCGACCTGCGTTTCCTGCGCAACCCCCATTACGTGGACGCGCTGCGGCCGCTCACCGGGCGGGATGCGGCGGTGGCGGCCTTCATCGAGGCGGACCCCGATTTCGCACCCTTCTGGCGGTGCATGACCGAAATGCTCCGTCCGCTCTTGCCGCGCTACGCGCAGGAGGGGAAGAAGTACCTGACCATCGCCCTGGGCTGCACCGGGGGAAAGCACCGCTCGGTGCTGGTGGCGGAACGGCTGGCGCACCATATTCTCGGCGAGGGATTGCGGGTGGAACTGTTCCACCGCGATTCCCCGGCCATCGCGACCGGGGCATGCGCCGCCGGCCGCGAAGCGGGGCGGGAGGCCCTGACCCAGGCATCATGATAGGTATGGTACTCGTCACCCACGGTCGTCTTGCCGTCGAATTGCGGCACGCCATGGAGCATGTGGTCGGACCGCAATCGGCGGTCGCGACGGTGTGTATCGGCCCCGAGGACGCGCTGGACGTCACGCGCGAGGATATCCGGCGTTCCGTCGCCGAGGTGGACCAGGGCGATGGCGTCGTGGTGCTGACCGACATGTTCGGCGGCACGCCCTCGAACCTCGCGATGCAGATGATGGATGGCGACCGGCCGGTCGAGGTCCTGGCCGGGGTGAACCTGCCGCTGCTGGTGAAACTGGCCAAGGTGCGCGGCAGCGAGCCGCTGCGCGAAGCGGTGGATCACGCCAAGGCCGCGGGCAAGAAATACATCGCCGGCGGGCGTGACGTCGTGGCTGGCGTCGTTGCCGCACCGGCGACGCCAAACGGAGGGAATGGCGAGTGAACGAATGGCCCGATGAGCCCGGCGCGAGGGTGGTGGCCGGGGATGCGACCGGTGCCGCGGCGGAGGGGTGCGACCCCGGCCCTTCGGGCATGGTGCTGCGGCGCAGCGTGGTGATCCCGAACAGCCGTGGCCTGCACGCCCGCGCGGCGGCCAAGCTGGTGACCATGGCCGAGCGGTTTTCCGCCTGCGTGAACGTGGTGCGCGGTGGCGAGAGCGTGCCCGCCTGCTCCATCATGGGGCTGATGATGCTGGGTGCGGGCCAGGGCGCGGAGATCTCCATCGAGGCCGAGGGCTGGGACGCGAAGGAGGCGCTCGAGGCGGTCGCCGGCCTTGTCGAGGCCGGCTTCCATGAAGACTGAGGCGCCCGCCAAGGGCCGCGTGAAGGCGCGCGCCGCCGAAGTGGCGGTCTCGGGCATCGCGGTCTCGGCCGGGGTCGCGATCGGGCTGGTGTTCGACACCACCGACCCGCCGGCCGAGGCGCCGCGCCGCGTGATCATGCCGGAGGCGGTCGAGCAGGAGCGCCAGAAGCTGGCCGCTGCCGTGGTGTTCTCCCGCAAGCAGGTGGCCAAGCTCAAGACCCGCATCGGCGTGCTGCCCGAGGAGGCGCAGGAGGAGATCGCGCCGCTGCTCGACGCGCATATGATGATGCTGGGCAATTCCCGGCTGATCCGCGGCGCGCGCAAGCGCATCGAGGCCGAACTGCTCGGCGCCGAGACCGCGGTGGGCGCGGAGGCGGAGGCGATCATCGCCGCCATCATCGCGCTGAAGGACGACGACAAGGCGGGGCTGGCGCGTCGTGCGGCGGAGGTGCGCGACATCGCGCGGCGCCTGACGCGCAACCTGACCGCGACACCCTTCCGCAGCCTCAAGGACCTGCCCGAGGGCTGCATCCTGGTGGCCGAGGAACTGACGCCGGCGGATGCCGCGCTGCTCGACCCCGCGCGGATCGCCGGCGTGGCGACCGAGGAGGGCGGGGCGGACGGCCATACGGCCATCATGCTGCGCGCGCTGGGCATCCCCGCGGTGCTGGGCGCGCATGGGCTGACCGAGGCGGCCGCACGCGGCGACCAGGCGGTGCTGGACGGTGCGGCAGGGGTGGTGACGCTGCACCCCTCGGCCGCCACGCTGGCGGCGGCGCGCGAGCGGCTGGCGGCCTTCGCGCGCGAACGCACCAAGCTGTCGAAGCTGCGCCGCCTGCCGGCCCAGACCACCGATGGCGAACAGGTGGAGTTGCTGGCGAACCTCGAGATTCCGCAGGAACTGCCGCTGATCGCGCAGGCCGGCGCGCAGGGCATCGGCCTGCTGCGCACCGAGTTCCTGTTCATGAACCGCGAGGACCTGCCCGACGAGGAAGCGCAGGTCGAGGCCTATACCCAGGTGGTGGAGGCGATGGAGGGCCAGCCGGTCACCATCCGTGTGCTCGACTGGGGCGGCGAGAAGGACATGGAGGCGCTGGCCGAGGGCGTGGTGCCGGTGCATGCCGGGGGCAACCCCGCGCTTGGCCTGCGCGGGCTGCGCATGCTGCTCAAGCGGCCGGAGTTGCTGGAGGTGCAGTTCGCCGCCGTGCTGCGCGTGGCCGCCGCTGCCGGGGCCGACAGCCAGGTGCGGCTGCTGCTGCCGATGGTGACCGTGCCCGAGGAGGTGCGCCAGGCGCGCGAGATCTATGAGCGCGTGGCGCGCCGCCTGCGCCGGCGGGGCGAGAGGCTGCCCGAGAAGCTGCCGCTGCTGGGCGTGATGATCGAGACGCCGGGCGCCGCACTCGCCGCCGATGCCATTGCGCTCGAGGCCGATTTCTTCGCCATCGGCACCAACGACCTGGCGATGTACACGCTGGCGGTCGACCGTTCGGAAGCCGAGGTGTCGCATCTGTACGACCCGCTGCATCCGGCGGTGCTGCGCCTGGTGCAGTTCGCGACCGAGGCGGCGCTCAGGCTGCGCATGCCGGTCTCGATCTGCGGCGAGATGGCGGGCAACCCGCATCTGACGCCGCTGCTGCTGGGGCTGGGCGTGCGGACCTTCTCGATGAATGCGAGCGCCATTCCGCGGGTGAAGCAGGCGGTGCGCGCGCTGGATATCGGCGATTGCGCGCGCTTCGCGCGGCGGGTGATGGAACAGAGCGACCCGGGGCGGATCCGCGAACTGGTGGCGGGATTCGCGGCGGGGCTGACCGAGCGCGGGTAGGCGGCTTTCCGACGCGATGGGAACTCCGCCCGGCGGGGGCACGAGGACGTGACCGCGCGGCCTTGATGCTGCCACGCCCGCGCCCCGTCGGCGCCGCGACGCGCCGCCAGGATGTCATGCATCGAGCAAGGGGAGCGCCTCGCCATGCATCACATCCGCCGTGCCGCCGTGACCGGGCTTTTCGCACTTTGGCTGGCGCCATTGCCGGCCGATGCGGGTAGCCAGTCCTCGGACAGCTCCTCCAATTGCTCGAACGGCCGCTGCACGGTTGTGGAGCGCTTGCGTGTCGAGGACGACCGCGGCAGCCACGGCTGGGTGCGGACCGAGGCCTGGCGCGAGCGTGGCGCGCGGGCGCCCGCGACCTGGGACCGGGGCGCGCCGGACCGCCGCCGCTCGATCCGGGATCGGCATGACGATGACGATGATGACGACGATGATTGAACGCAGGCCGCGCGCGCTGCCGCACCTGTCCGGCGGCCTCGGGGCCGCGGCGCAGATGCGGATGGGCGCGTGCGAGGTTGGCGCGACGGGTGATTCAGCGCAGCAGCACGGGCAATAGCGCATCCAGGCGCAGGATGCCCTCGGGCGTGGCCCGCAGCCGGCCCGCTTGCGTCCAGGCCAGGTAGCCTTCCTCCAGCAGCGCGGCGAGCATGGCGGCGTCCACCGCCTCGCTGAAGGGCAGGCCGGCGCGGGCCTCGATGCGCGCGGGGTCGATGCCCTCGGCCAGGCGCAGGCCCATCAGCAGGGCTTCGCGCGCACGGTCCTGCGGCGTCAGGGTTTCCTCCTGCACCGCCGCATGGCCGGCGCGTTCGACGCGGGCGGCCCATTCCTCGGGCGCGCGGTGGCGGCGCGTGGCGATCATGGCGCCGTCCAGCAGCAGGCGCTGGTGCGCCCCTGCGCCGATGCCCAGATAGTCGCCGTAGCGCCAGTAGGCGAGGTTGTGGCGGCTTTCCGAGCCGGGCTTCGCGTAGTTGCTGACCTCATAGGGCAGCAGGGTGAAGCGGGCGGCTTCCTCGGCGGTGGCGGCATACATCCGCGCGGCCTCCTCGCCATCAGGCAGGGCGAAGTCGCCCCGCCCGTGCAAGGTCGCGAATTGCGTGCCGGGTTCGATGGTCAGCTGGTACAGCGAGAGGTGGTCCGCGGCGAGGGCGAGCGCCTGGCGCAACTCGGTGCGCCATGAGGCCTCGTCCTGGCCGGGGCGGGCGTAGATCAGGTCGAAGGACAGGCGGGGGAAGATGCCGCGCGCGGCCTCCAGCGCGGCGATCGCCTGGGGCGCGTCGTGGCGGCGGCCGAGGAAGCGCAGCGCCGCCTCGTCGAGCGACTGCACGCCCAGGCTGGCGCGGTTCACGCCGGCATCGCGGAAGGCGGCGAGCTTGGCGGCCTCGACGCTGGTCGGGTTGGCTTCCAGCGTGATTTCCATCTCGGCATCGGCGTCGAACAGCGCGCGGGCATCGGCGATGAGCGCCGCAACCGTCTCGGGCGACATCAGCGAGGGCGTGCCGCCGCCGAAGAAGATGCTGGCGAGCGGGCGGCGGCCCACCCGCGCGGCCTCATGCGCCAGTTCGCGCCGCAATGCGTCGCGGAAGCGCGTTTCGTCCACGCGGTCGCGCACATGGGAGTTGAAGTCGCAATACGGGCACTTGGCGGCGCAGAAGGGCCAGTGGATGTAGAGCGCGAGGGGTTCGGTCAATGCTGTGTCCACACCGGGCATATGGCGTGGCCGGGCGCCGCTGTCGAAGGGGGCCCCAGATGCCGCGTGTAACCGCCATCCATGCCGGCTTGCTGCTGATCCTGTTCCTGGGGCTGACCTTCCGCGTGTTCGCCGAGCGCGGGCGCAGCGGCCTGGTGCTGGGCACCGGGGAGGACAGGCGGCTGGAGCGCGCGGTGCGCGTGCATGCGAATTTCGCGGAGTACGTGCCGATCTTCCTGGCCACGCTGCTGGCGGCGGAACTATGCGGGGCGGCCCCCTGGGCGCTGCATGGCGCGGCCATTGCGATGCTGGCGGGGCGGGTTCTGCATGCCGCGGGCGTGTCACCGGAGCCCGATATCCGGCCACTGCGCGCGGCGGGGATGCTGTTGACGCTGATGGCGCTGGTGGCGGCGGGCGCGCTTGCGCTGGGGGGCGGGTTCGGGCTGTGGTGAGGCGGCAAGCGGCCCTGGCCGTGGGCGGTCCCGGCCCCACATCGGCGGCGCGGGACGCCGATGCGCGGCCCGTGGAACCGAGGGATGACGCCCATGCAGGCCACCGCGTTCTGGGCCGCGCTGCTTGCGCCGGTATTCATCTGGCTGTCGCTGCGGGTCATTCGCCGGCGCCGCGCTGCGCGGGTGGCGGTCGGCACCGGCGGCGATGCGGCGCTGGAACGCGCCATGCGCGCGCAGGCGAACTTCGCCGAATACGTGCCCTTCGCGCTGGTGCTGATGGCGCTGGCCGAGGCAGGCGGCGCGCCTGGCTGGGTGATCCATCCGCTGGGCGCGGCGCTGCTGGCGGGCCGCCTGGCGCATGGCTGGGGCATCGTGCGCCAGCCGGAGGATTTCCGCTTCCGGGTGGGCGGGATGGTGGCGACCTTTTCGGTGATCGCGACGGCGGCGCTGGCGGCGCTGGTGACGGCGGTGGCCGGCTGGGGGTAGCGCCGGGGCGGCGATTCCACCTGCCTGGATAATGGTCTAGTGTGCTGATACCAAACACCTGCGGACATCGTTCTCAGGCCACCAGCCCTTGTTTTCAGTGGCCTGCTGGCCCGCGGCACTCGCTGGAGGTCCAGCGAACTTCGCGGGCAGGACACCAGGTTCGCCGGCCGTCCAGGGAGGATCCATGATGCCCGTGACCGTTCAACAGATGCTTGCCACCGCCGAGGCCGCCGTGCCGCGGATTTCCGCCGAGGAGGCGAAGGCGCTGGTGGGGAAGCCCGATGTGGTGTTCCTGGATGTGCGCGAGCCGAACGAGGTCACGGCGTCGGGAAAGGTGCCGGGCGCGCTGGCAATTCCGCGCGGGCTGGTGGAGTTCCGCGCCGACCCGGCCTCGCCGCTGCATGACGCGAATTTCGACCGTGCCAAGACCATCGTGGCCTATTGCGCCTCCGGCGGGCGTTCGGCGCTGGTGCTGAAGACCCTGCACGACATGGGCTACGAGAACGTGCGCAACCTCGGTGGCTTCAAGGTCTGGGTGGATGCGGGGGGCGAGGTGGAGAAGGTCTGAGCCCGCCATGGCCGGTCCGGCGATCCGGGACTGCCCGGGCCCTGACCCGAATCCCAGGCGGCCCGCCATGCTGGTGCCGCCCGGCGCCTGCGACACCCACGCGCATGTCTTCGATGCGGCGCGGTTCCCCTATCAGGCGGAGCGAGGCTACACGCCGCCCGACAACGGCGTGGACCGGCTGCTGGCGCTTCATGACGTGCTGGGAATTGCGCGCGGCGTGGCGGTGCAGGCGAGCGTGCACGGCACCGACAACCGCGCCGTGCTCGATGCCGCCGCCGCGCACCCCGACCGACTGCGCGCCGTGGTCGCGGTGGGCGAGGAGGTGACCGAGGGCGACCTCGCGCGCATGCACGCCGCCGGCGCGCGTGGCATCCGGCTGAACCTGGTCGATCGCGGCGGCATGCCGTTCCGCTCGCTCGGTGCGCTGCGCGATGTCGGGGCAATGCTGCGGCCGCTGGGCTGGCACGTCGAATTGCTGGTGCATGTCGAGGACAAGCCGGCGGACCTGCGCGCGCTGGCCGAAGGGCTCGGCGTGCCGGTGGTGGTCGGCCATGTCGGCTATACCAAGGTGGCGCGCGGCGGCGCGGCGCATCCGGGCTTCCTGGACTTCCTGGCAATGCTGCGCGACGGGCTGTTCTGGGTGAAGCTGACCGGGTTGTACCGGATCTCGGCCGACCCGGCCTTTCCCTATGCCGATGCCCACGCGATGGTCCGCGCCGTACTCGATGCCGCGCCGGCGCGCTGCCTGTGGGGCAGCGACTGGCCGCACGTGCACCACTACGGCCCGATGCCGAATGACGGCGACATGCTCGGGCTGCTGGAACAATGGGCACCGGAGGCGGCGCTGCGCGACGCGGTGCTGGTGGCGAACCCGGCGCGGCTCTACGGCTTCCCCGACGCCTGAGCCTTGGCCTTCACGGCCGGTGTGTGCGGGGGGCGGGATGATGCCGCTGCGCCGCCGGCAGGGCGCCGACGTGCTCGCGCCTGGCGCGGTGTTCACCGGCCGTTAGCCGCGCCGCGCGCCTAATGGGGCGGCAGCGACCCCTCCAAGCAGGGCGGGGTCCTCCGGGGTGCTCCGATGGCGACGACACTGATCAACGGGCTGGGCGGCATCGCCGGCTTTGGCGAGAACGCGCTGCCGCGCACCGATGACGGCTCCTCGACCTTCATCGACCTGGCGCCGGTGCTGCCGGGGGGGCTGAACTTCTTCGGGCAGGTGTTCACCGGATTGTGGGTGAACAACAACGGGTCGGTCAGCTTCGCCAGCACCATGAGTTCCTTCACGCCGACCGCCATCACGGGCAGTTCGGCGAATCCGCTGATCACGCCGTTCTGGGCCGATGTGGATACGCGCGGGGGTCCGGCGGCCCCCTCGGCCGGCGGCATGTCCACCGGCAGCAACCTGGTCTGGTACGACCTCGATGCCGCGACCGGCACCTTCACCGTCACCTGGGACGATGTCGGCTACTTCAATCGCGCGACCAGCAAGCTCAATGCCTTCCAGCTGGCGCTGACCAAGGTCGGCGACGAGGGCGACTTCAACATCGCCTTCCGCTACGAGAACCTGGACGTGGACCACCGGCGACTTCTCCGGCGGCAGCAACGGCCTCGGCGGCACGGTGGCGCGGGCGGGGTATTCCTCGGGCAATGGGCTCGACTTCCTGGAACTGCCGCAATCGGGCAACCAGGACGCCGTGCTGGCGCTGGGCAGTGCGAGCAACATCGGCACGCCCGGCACCTTCGAATTCGCCATCCGCGGCGGCGCGGTGCTGGCCGCGCTCTCGGTCGGCGACGCGCAGGTGCTGGAGGGCGATGGCGCCGGGGCGCGTTTCGTCGCGGTGCCGGTCACCCTGTCGTCGCCCTCGGATGATGCGGTGCAGGTGTTCTACCGCACCCTGCCTGGCACCGCCGAGGCGGGGCAGGATTTCGTGGCCCAGCGCGGCGTGCTGACCTTCGCCCCGGGGCAGACGCAGCAGGACATCCTTGTCGAGATCCTCGGCGATGCGCGGCTCGAAGCCGACGAGACCTTCGCCGTGCAGCTGTTCGCGCCGAGCGGCGCCGTGCTGCGCGACGAGCTGGGCAGCGTCACCATCATCAACGATGACGGCCTGTCGGTGGCCGACGTGACGGCGGTGGAAGGCAATGCCGGCAGCCCGGGCAGCATGGTCTTCGAGGTGCGGCTGCTGAGCGCCGCGACCGGGACCGTCACGGTGGACTACGCCACCGCGGATGGCACGGCGATGGCGGGGGCGGATTACCTCGCCACCAGCGGCAGCCTGACCTTCGCGCCCGGCGAGACGCTGAAATTCGTGACCGTCGACCTGGTGGGCGACAGCGCCTTCGAGGTCGACGAAACGCTGTCGCTGAACCTGTCCAACGCCGCCGGCGCGCCGATCGCGCGGGGCCTGGCCACCGGTACCATCGCCGATGATGACGGGCTGGCGGTCGGCGACGTGACGGTGGTGGAGGGCACCGGGGCCAGCGCCGGCACCGCCACCCTGACCATTCGCCTCGCCGGCCCGACCGATCGGGAGGTCACGGTCGACTACGCCACCGAGGACGGCACCGCGCTCGCCGGGCTCGACTACAGCGCGACCAGCGGCACGGCGACCATCGCGATCGGGCAGAGTTCGGCCAGCGTGATCGTGCCGATCCTGCGCAATTCGGCGGTCGAGGGCGGCGAGGCCTTCGCGCTGCGCCTGTCCAATGCCAGCGGTGCGGATATCCGTGACAATCTCGCCACCATCACGCTGATCGACGATGACGGGTTCTCGATCAGCGATGTCTCGCTGTCCGAAGGCGGCGGCAGCATGACCTTCACGGTCACGCTCGCCTCGGCGCTGCCGAATGCGGCGACGATCGACTACGCCACCTCCGACGGTACGGCGGTGGCGGGGGTCGACTACACCGCCTCCTCGGGCACGCTCACCTTCAACGCGGGGCAGACCACCCGGACCTTTTCCGTGCCGATCGCCGCCGACAGCCTGTCGGAATCGACCGAGCACTTCACCGTCACGCTGAGCAACCCGACCGGCGGGGCCGAGATCCTGCGCGCCAGCGCCACCGGCAGCATCATCGACGATGACGGGCTGGCGATCAGCAATGCCACCATCACCGAAGGGACCGGCGGCACGGCCACGGCGAGCGCCACCGTCACGCTGACCGCCAGCGCCTCGACCGTCACGGTCGACTGGGCCACGGTGGACGGCACGGCGCGCGCCGGCTCGGACTATACCGCCGCCACCGGCTGCCTGACCTTCCTGCCCGGCGAGACCAGCAAGACCATCGACATCACCGTGGCCTCCGACAGTGTGTGGGAAGCGAACGAGACCTTCCGCATCGTGCTGGGCAATGCGGCCGGCGCGCAGATCGTCGATCGCAACGGCACCGTCACCATCAACAACGACGATGCCCGCGACGCCCCGGTGATCGACCATCCAGGATTCCCGCGTCAGCGAGGGGACCGATGGCACCACGGTGATGCGCTTCAATGTCGGCCTGTCCTATTCGGTCGGCAACGACATCACGGTGGATTTCGCGACGCAGGATGTCGGCGCCAAGGCGGGCGCGGACTACACGGCGACATCGGGCAGGCTGACCATCGCGGCAGGCCAGCGCAGCGGCGTCATCGAGGTGCCGATCACCGCCGATGCGATCGTCGAGGCCAACGAGCTGTTCCGCCTGATCCTCGCCAACCCCGGGGGCGGTGCCACGATCGGCGACGGCACGGGTTTCGGCATCATCCTCAACGATGATTCCCGCTTCGACGTGGCGACCGCGACGCCGCTCGTCGTCGAAGGCGACACCGGCCTGACGGATGTCACCTTCACCGTGACGCGCGCCGGCGACGCCACCACGCCGCAGAGCGTGCGCTGGGCGGTGCGGCCCGATGGTGGCGGGCCAACCGCCGCCGCGGCCGAGGATTTCGCCGGCGACGTGCTGCCGGGCGGGGTGCTGCTGTTCCGGCAAGGCGAGACGACCCATACCGTCACGGTGCAGGTTGCCGGCGATACCGCGGCGGAGCAGCGCGAGGGCTTCGCCGTCGTGCTGCTGGCGCCGACCAACGGGGCGACCCTGGGCGAGGCGCGCGCGGTGGTGGCGATCGTCAACGACGATGCCTTCATCGGCGGTGCCGGCGCCGACACCCTGACCGGCGGGGCCGATGACGACCGCCTGCTGGGCGGGACCGGCGACGACTTCCTGCGCGGCGGCGGCGGCAACGACACGATCGAGGGCGGCGCGGGCAATGACCGGCTGGTCGGCGGTGGTGGCTCCAACGTCTTGCTCGGCGGCGCGGGCGACGACGCCTACATCGTGACCTCCGCCGGCGATACCGTGGTCGAGGCCGCGGAGGAGGGATCCGACACCGTTTATGCCAGTGTCGGCTTCACGCTGCCGGACCATGTCGAGTTGCTGTTCCTGGCCGGCAGCGATGCCATCGATGGCACCGGCAATGCGCTGGACAACCGCATCTTCGGCGGTGCCGGGGACAATGTGCTGCGCGGGATGGCGGGCGACGACATGCTGATCGGCGGCGACGGCGCGGACACGCTGCTCGGCGGCGAGGGCGCCGACCAGCTGGGCGGCGGCGCGGGGGCGGATGTGTTCGCCTTTGCGCGTGCCAGCGAGAGCCCGCGCACCGGCATGGATGCGATCGTCGGCTTCGTCAGTGGCGAGGATCGCATCGACCTCTCGGCGATCGGCACCGGGATCGACGGCTGGTCGGAGGAGGCCTTCGTGCTCGGCAGCGCCTTCACCGCCGCCCGCCAGGTCGCCTGGGACGCCGAATCCGGCCTGCTGCGGATCGATACCGATGGCGACCTCGCCACGGCGGAGATGATGATCCGGCTGACTGGAGGCGCGTCGCTGGCGGTGACCGACCTGATCCTCGCCTGATGTCCGGCGGCCGCGCGCCGCAACAGGACCCTCATGCCGCGCCGGCCGGGAGGCTGGCCGGCATGGTCCGCGAGGGTCAGGCCGCAGGCTTGCGCTGGCGCTCGCTCTCGGTCTTGAGCTGCCCGCAGGCGGCGAGGATGTCGCGCCCGCGCGGCCGGCGGATCGGGCTGGAATAGCCGGCATCGTTCAGGATGGCGGCGAAGCGCTGGATCTGCTCGGTGGTCGAGGTCTTGTAGGCGCTGCCCGGCCAGGGGTTGAACGGGATCAGGTTCACCTTGGCCGGCATGCCGCGCAGCAGGCGCACCAGTTCGCGCGCCTCGGCCTCGCTGTCGTTCACGCCGCGCAGCATGACGTATTCGAAGGTGATGCGCCGCGCGTTGGACGCACCCGGGTAGCGCCGGCAGGCGGCGAGCAGTTCGGCGATCGGGTATTTGCGGTTCAGCGGCACGATCTCGTCGCGCAATTCATCGGTCACCGCGTGCAGCGAGACCGCCAGGCCGACGCCGAGCTCCTCCCCGCAGCGGTCCATCATGGGCACCACGCCGGAGGTGGACAGCGTGATGCGCCGGCGCGACAGGCCGATGCCCTCGTGGTCCATCACGATCCGCAGCGCCTTCGCCACGTTCTCGTAATTGTACAGCGGCTCGCCCATGCCCATCACGACGATGTTGGACAGATGCCGCGCCGTGCCGTCCTTCGGGCTGGGCCATTCGCCGTAGGAATCGCGCGCCGCCATGAACTGGCCGACGATCTCGGCCGCGCCGAGGTTGCGCACCAGCTTCTGCGTGCCGGTATGGCAGAAGGTGCAGGAGAGCGTGCAGCCGACCTGCGTGGAGATGCACACCGCGCCGCGGTCCTCATCGGCCGAGGGGATGTAGACGGTCTCGACCCGCTGGCCGTCGCGGAAGGCGAACACCCATTTGCGGGTGGCGTCCGCTGCTTTCCTGCTGGGTCGCGACCTCGGGCCGGCCGACCACGAAGGCCTCGGCCAGCTTGGCCTGCATGGGCCTGGCGATGGTCGTCATTTTCGCGAAATCGGTCTCGCCCTGGTGGTAGATCCAGTGCCAGAGCTGCTTGGCGCGGAACGGCTTCTCGCCGATCGAGGCCATCTCGGCCGCGAGGTCCTCGCGCGACAGGCCGACCAGGTCGCGCCTGCCGTCGGGCAGGGTGGCCGGCGGCGGCGCGAAGATCGCCGCCTTGGCCAGGATGCGGGCGCGTTCCTCGGCGTTCAGTTCGGCGGCGGCGGTCATCGCCGGGCCGGGCACTCGCGGCGAGATCGCCTCATGCGCCGCGGTGAAGCCCGAAAGGCTGAAGCTGTCGGTGGCGACCCCCGCCCACCGGCGCGCGGGCCGCGCGCGGTGGCGGTGGCGCCGGCGCGGAAGGCGGCGACCGCCGCGCGGCCATCCCGCGCGAAGGCCGAATTGCCGCTGGTGTAGAAGGCCAGCTGGGTCGAGCCCACCGCGACCGTGACGGAGGCGTTGCGCGGATAGGCGTAGCCCGCGCTCATGGCCACCTGGTCGCGGCCCTGCTGGCGGTGCGTCACGGTCATGATGACGCCCTGGCGCTCGGGATCGGAGCGGGTGGCGCGGGTGAAGGCGTAGCAGACCTTCTGGCCACCTTCGGTATGCACGGCGGCGGTCCAGTCCTGGAAATCGCCGAGGCGCTGCGGGTTCTGCGCCGCGCCGCGCTGCTGCGCGAGGGCGGGCATGGCCAGGAAGGCGACGAGGGCGGGGAGGATGAGGGCGAGACGCATGGGGCCCTAGATACGAAGCCCTGCGCGCCGGGGCAACCGCGGCGGTCCTGGCCCTCCGCCGCGTCCCGCGATAACAGGCGCCCATGACCGATGCCGCCGATGCCGCCCTGGCGGCGCAATACGAAGCCTATCCCTACCCGCAGCGCGACCCGCGCGACGAGGCCAGGCGCCTCATCGTGGGCAGCCCCAGCCACCTGCGGGAGGTGGACCACTGGGTGTTCGGCGCCGCCCGGCCGGCCACCACGCCGCTGAACGCCCTGGTGGCCGGGGGCGGTTCGGGCGACGCCACGGTGATGCTGGCGCAGCAGATGGCCAGCGCCGGGCGTGCCGGCAGCGTGACCTGGCTCGACCGTTCGGCGGCGGCGCGGCGGGTGGCGCAGGCGCGGGTCGAGGCGCGCGCTCTCGGAAATGTGAGGTTCGAGGAGGGCTTCGCTGCTCGACCTGCCGGGCAGCGGGCTCGGGCCCTTCGACTACATCGATTGCTGCGGCGTGCTGCACCACCTGCCCGACCCGCGTGGCGGGGCTGCGCGCGCTGGTGGGCGCGCTGGCGCCGGGCGGGGGCATCGGGCTGATGGTCTATGCGCCGCATGGGCGCACCGGCGTGTACATGGTGCAGGAGGCGCTGCGGCTGATCGCGCCGGCCTCCGAGCCGCCGGCCCGGCGCGTGTCGAGATCGCCAAGCGGCTGTGGCGGCAGATGCCCGAGACCGCCTGGCTGCGCCGCAACCCCTGGATCACCGACCATGTGCAGGGCGGCGATGCGGGCATCTACGACCTGCTGCTGAACCCGCGCGATGTCGCCTTCACGGTGCCGGGGCTGGCGGCGCTGGTCGACGGCGCGGGGCTCGAGATCCGCTGCCTGGTGGAGCCCTTCCGCTACGATCCCGATGCCTTCCTGTCGGACCCTCGGCTGCGCGAGCGCACCGCGCTGCTGGACCCGTTGCAGCGCGCCGCGCTGGCCGAGGCGGCCTGCGGCAACATGGGCATCCACATCGCCTATTGCGTGCGCCGCGGCGCGGCGCCGGCCCCGGTGGCCTGGGACGACGCCGCGCGGGTGCCGGTGCTGCGCGAGTTGGATGGCGCGAAGCTCGCCGCCTCCCTGCCGGCCGATGGCGTGCTGCGCGTGGCCTTCGACGGGCTGACGGTGCCGGTGGCGCTGCCGCGGCTGGGCAGCGCCATCCTCTCCCGGGTGGATGGGCGGCGGAGCATCGGCGCGATCGGCGACGAACTGGCGGCCAATGGCGTCTCGCGCGAGGCCTTCACACGGGATTTCGCCACGCTGGCGCGGGCGATGGAGCGGGTGAACCGGATGCTGCTGGCCGCGCCGTGAGCGGGCTGGTCGCCTCCTGAGGCGCCGGGTGCCGGCATCCGCCGGGTCGGCTTCGCCGGACTGCCGGCGGGCCGCGTTTGCGGTCTCGGCGCGAGCCGGGGGCTCGCACCGTTGGTGAGCGGGGTTGGGGGCGGCGCGGTGGTGCCACCGCCGCCTCCATTCGCCATAACTCAAGGCGGCGCCTCGAGACCGTTGCTTTCGCGAGCATCCTCCCCCGGTGAGCCGGTCCCACCCGATCGGGATCTGCCCTAGCCGAGCCTTTCGCGCACCAGCGCCATGGCCGCGGCGAACACCTGCTCGGCGTCGAGCGCCGTGCTGTCGAGCGTGACGGCATCGGCGGCCGGCTTGAGCGGCGCGATGGCGCGGTTCGCGTCCTGCGCGTCGCGGCGGCGCAGCTCCGCTTCGACCTGCGCCTCGTTCGCCACGCCGTCGCGCGCATGCACTTCGAGGAAGCGGCGGCGCGCGCGTTCGGCCAGGGTGGCGGTGACGAACAGCTTCACCGGCGCCTCGGGGAACACCACCGTGCCGATGTCCCGCCCGTCCAGCACGGCGCCGCGGGCGCGGCCGAAGCTGCGCTGGAAATCGAGCAGCGCGGCGCGCACGCCGGGGATGGCCGCGACGGCGCTGGCCGCCATGTCGGCGGTCGGGCCGCGCAGGTCGCTGCGCTCGAGGTCGGCGGGCGTCAGGGCGCGGGCGGCGGCTTCGGCAACCGCCGCATCATGCGGGTCGGCGCCGGCATCGAGCACGCGGCGGCCCACCGCGCGGTAGAGCTGCCCGGTATCGAGGTAGGGCAGGCCGAGTTCGGCGGCCAGGCGGCGCGCCAGCGTGCCCTTGCCCGCCGCCGCCGGCCCGTCCACCGCGATGATCGCGGGGCGCGTCAGGCATCGCCGATCGGCCCGCCGGGCGCGCCATTGCCGGCCAGCCCGTTCATCAGCGCGGCGAAGCCGGGGAAGGAGGTGTCGATGAAGGCGGCATCGTCCACCGCCACCGGCGCGCGGGCGGCCAGGCCCATCACCAGCGCGCTCATGGCGATGCGGTGGTCCATGTGGGTCTCGACCGTGCCGCCGCCGGGAATCGCGCCGCCGGTGCCGTGCACGATGAGGTCGTCGCCCTCGATCTCGGCGCGCACGCCGTTCACCGCCAGCAGCGCGAGGGTGGCGGCCAGGCGGTCGCTTTCCTTCACCCGCAATTCGCCCAGGCCGCGCATGCGCGTGGTGCCCTGCGCGGCGGCGGCGGCCACGGCGAGGACGGGGTATTCGTCGATCATCGAGGGCGCGCGGCGGGCCGGCACCTCGACGCCGCGCAGCGGCGCGTATTCCGCGACGATGTCGCCGACCGGCTCGCCGCCGGAGATGCGTTCGTTCTCGATCCGCAGGGCCGCGCCCATCTCGCGCAGGGTGGCCATCAGCCCGGTGCGCAGCGGGTTCAGCCCGACATTCTCGACCACCACGCGCGAGCCCGGCACCAGCAGCGCGGCGACGATGGGGAAGGCGGCCGAGGAGGGATCGCCGGGCACCAGCACGGGCGCGGCCACCAGCTCCGGCTGGCCCTCCAGCAGCACGATGCGGCCCTCGGGCGTATCCGTCACCGAGACCGTGGCGCCGAAATGGCGCAGCATGTTCTCGGTGTGGTCGCGCGTCGGGTTCGCGTTCGACCACCCGGGTGGTGCCGGGCGCGCAGAGCCCGGCCAGCAGGCAGGCGCTTTTCACCTGCGCGGAGGCGACCGGCAGCGTGTAGTCGAGCGGCAGCGGATCGGTCGCGCCGCGCACCGCGAGCGGCAGGCGCCCGCCCTCGCGGGTCCAGAACGGCCGCGCCGGTGGCCGAGAGCGGGTCGGTCACGCGCTTCATCGGGCGGCGGCGCAGCGAGGCATCGCCGGTCATCACGGCGAAGACCGGGTGGCCGGCGAGCAGGCCGAGCAGCAGCCGCGCGGCGGTGCCGGAATTGCCCATGTCCAGCACGTCGGCCGGCTCCACCAGCCCGCCCACGCCGCGGCCGGACACGCGCCAGGCGCCGGGGCCCAGGCGCTCCACCTCGGCGCCCAGGGCGCGCATGGCGGCGGCGGTGCGCATCACGTCCTCGCCTTCCAGCAGGCCGGTGATCTCGGTGGTGCCGACGGCCAGCGCGCCGAACATCAGGGCGCGATGGCTGATCGACTTGTCGCCCGGCACGCCGAGCCGTCCGGCGAGGGGCGAGGCGGGTGCGGCGGCGCGCAGCGGGCGTGGGGCGGGGTGGGACATCGGGCGGGCGTTTGACACGCCCCGGCCTTGCGTGGCAATGCGCCGCACCTTTTTTCAAGCCCCCGCGCCGGGCCGCAGGAATCGCGGTTGTACGGCGCGGGGTCGCCCCAACAGCCTCCCGCCTTTGGCGGGGGGGACGAGACCCGGATGGCAAAGCCCGAACTCGGCCTGAAGCGCAGCTGCGTCGCCTGCGGCGCCCGGTTCTACGACCTGGCGCGCACGCCCGCGGTCTGCCCCAAATGCGGCACCGAACAGCCGGCCGAGCAGCCGCGCGCGCGCCGCAGCGCGCCGGTTCCGGTGCCGGACGAGAAGATCAAGAAGCGCGCCGCCGCGGTTGAGTCCGACGCCGACGAGGTGGAGGTGGAGGACGCCGACGAGGCGATCGAGGATGCCGAGGAACTCGAGGACGACGCCGAGGCGATCCCCGAGGAAATCGAGGTGGACGCCGACCGCGACGAGGAGACCTGAGGCGCGGCGCCACGGCGCGGTTGCCGCGGCGCGCGCCGCGCCCCATTGTCCGGCCAGTGCCAGACAGGGACGCCAGACCATGAATATTCTCCATCGCCGGGTCCTGCTGCTGGGCGCCGCCGGCCTTGCCGCGACACTCGCGCTGCCACGGCGGCGCGCCTATGCCCAGGCGCCGTCGGGGCCGTTCACCCTGCCGCCGCTGCCCTATGCGCCCGATGCCAACGAACGCGCGATCGACGCCATGACGATGGAGATCCACCACGCGCGCCACCATGGTGGCCAGGTGGCGGGGCTGAACGCCGCGCTGCGCGGGCAGGACCAGCTGGCGGCGATGCAGCTGGACGACCTGCTGCTGCGCCTGTCCCAGGTGCCCACCGAGATCCGCACCGCCATCCGCAACAATGGCGGCGGGCACGCCAACCATTCGATGTTCTGGCAGATCATGGGCGGACCCGGTGGCGAACCCGACCGGTGACCTCAAGGCCGCGATCGACCGCGACTTGGGCGGCATGGAGAAGTTCCGCACCGACTTCAACACCGCGGGCGGGCGGGTGTTCGGTTCGGGCTGGGTGTTCGTGACGGTGACGCCGGCCGGCAACCTCGCCATCACGACCAAGCCCGGCCAGGACACGCCGCTGATGGACGGCCAGCGCGTGCTGATGGGCAACGACGTGTGGGAGCACGCCTACTACCTGCGCTACCAGAACCGCCGGGCGGACTACCTGGCCGCGTGGTGGAACGTGCTGGACTGGGAGAAGATCGCGGCGCGGTATGAGGCGGCGCGGAACGGGACGCTGCGGATCTGAGGGGCGCGGGCCGGCGGGTTCAGCAGGCCTCGCCGGCGGCCATCCCGTCGGGCAGCGCGTAGTCCCGCGCGGCCGGCGGTGCCGGGACGCATCCCTGCGCGTCGCAGGCCTCGTGCCAGGCGGCCCAGCCCTCGTTGTAGAGGCAGCGCGGGGCGCTGAAGCCGAAGGCGTCGAAACCGGTGGCAGGCGCGCTGGTGAGCGAGTCCAGGCGGGACAGCCCGATGGTCAGGGTCTGCGGCAGGATCGCGACCGCGTCGCTGCCGAACACCAGCCGCGCGCGCCATAGCATCTCGCTGTCGGCACTGTAGCGCACATGGTCGAACGCACCGAGGCGCCTCAGCGCGTCGCGGCGGAACATGGCGAAGGACGGGTTGGGGTAGACCAGCCAGGCGCGTGGCGTGAAGGCCGCGTGACCGGCCTCGTTCAGGCGAAACCAGCAGGAATTGACGACTTCGGTGCCTGGCCGCGCGAAGGCGGCGACCTCGGTCGCGATGCGCGCCGGGTGCATCCAGTCGTCGGCATCGAGAAAGGTGACGAAGGCGCCGCGTGCCAGGGCGATGGCGCGGTTGCGCGAGGCGTAGGTGCCGGCATTCCGGGCGTTCCCGAGCGGGACGACCCGGGGGTCCCGCGCGGCGATGCCGGCAACCACTGCGGCCGTTCCGTCGGTGCTCGCATCATCGACGACGATCACCTCGATGTTGCGCCAGGATTGGGCCAGGACGCTGCCGAGCGCGCCGCCGATGGTCTGCGACGCCTCGAAGGCACTCAGGATGATGGTAACGAGGGGCCCCTCGACAGGGGCGAGCCGCGCCGGAGAGAAATGCCGCAGGCTGGCGCCGCCGCCCGTCGCCTGCGGGCTCACCAGGCCCTGTTGGGCGAAGGCTGCGGTCAGCATGCGCGCTGCCGCGGCGCTGTCGCCCCGGGCCAGCGCGACGTTGCGTCGCAGCAGGCACTCCACCAGCTCGGGATTCTCGCCGTTCAGACCGGCCATCGACAGGCGCGGATCTGCCGGATCGAGCCGCGCCGCGACGCGGTCGGCAAGCCAGGCCCGCAGGCGCGGTTCGCAGAAGCCGGGCTCGATCATGGCCAGGCAGGTGTCCGGCGCAGGTTCCGCGGGGAAGGCCGTGATCAGTTCGAGCATGGCGGCGGCGGAGCCCGCATCCGGGGTCAGGCGCAGCGTGTCCTCGAACAGGCGCGCGGCGAGCGCCCGTTCGCCCAGCCGCAATGCGGTATGGGCGCGCTGCGTCGCGAGCCGCGCGGCAATGCGTGCGGGCAGCGGCAGGTTCTCGGAGGCGATGTGCTCCAGTGCGCGCCCGGCGGAATGCTGCCTGTTCATCGAGCCATGCGCATTGGCCTCGGCCAGTGCCGCCGCGACGCGCAATTCGGCGTCGCGCGAGGTCCGCAGAAGGGCGCGCGCTGCGCCGATCGCGGTGAAGGGGTGCGCGTCCTGTGTTGCGTCGCGAAGGG
The DNA here is from genome assembly GCA_963716705.1 of uncultured Alphaproteobacteria bacterium. Lineage (GTDB taxonomy): Bacteria > Pseudomonadota > Alphaproteobacteria > Acetobacterales > Acetobacteraceae > Neoroseomonas. The sequence continues at coordinate 16,633 of CAVQTW010000021.1, read as the reverse complement.
TGGATGCGATCTCGCCAGGCGAGGCGCCGGCCAGCGCTTGTGCGAGGGTCGTTCCGGCCTCGGCGGGTGGGCGCGGCAGTGCTACGCGGAACCGCGCCGGGCGCGCCAGGGCTGCGCGGTCGATCTCGATCTGGGCCGCGACGCGGCGGCTCGGCGCCTTCGTCGCCTCGAGCGACGCGAGCGCGGCATCCCTTCGCCCGAGGCCGCGCAGGGCCTGGGCTGTCAGCAGCGGGACCGCGGCATCGCGGAGCACGGCCGGCTCGGCCGCGGCCAGGCATTCGAGCGCGTCCTCGAACCGCCGCGCGCCGATCAGCGTTCTCGCCTCCTCGACGACCGCGGCGGGCGGCGGCGCACGGTGCCGGCGCGCGGCGCGGAACTGCTCCAGAGCTTCGTCGAGCGCGCCGCGCGCGCGCAACGCGCGGCCCAGCTCGAGCAGCACCCGCGCGTCGCCGGGGCCGGCGGCCAGGGCGGCGCGTGCTGCCGCTTCCGCCCCCGGCCATGCGCTGCGTTCGCGCAGGACCACCGCGTGTTCCACAAGGGCGCGCGGATGACCCGGGTGGTCGGCCAGGATCTCGGCGAGCAGCGCCTCGGCCGCGGCGCGATCGCCCTTGGCGCGGCAGGCATGGACCAGCGCCAGGCGCGGTTCGGCGGCGCGCGGGTCGAGGTCGCGCGCGGCGGTCCAGATGGCCTCGGCCGCGGGCCGGTCGCCGGCCGCCCAGCAGGCCCAGCCATGGTCGAGCCTGGCGCGCAGGTCGGACGGGTTGGCGGCAAGGTAGGCGGCGAACAGCGGGACGGCGGCGGGATCCCCGGCGCGCCTCGCGGCCTGCGCGGCGCGCAGGGTGGCGCGCGGGTCGGCCTGCGAGGGTTCGTCGATCGTGCCGTGCACGGTGCGAGGATGCCTGCGCCCCCGCCACTGGTCCAGCCGCTTGCCCTTCGCGGCCCGCCGGGCTTTATGGCCGCGACGCCGCAGGCATGGCGGCAACGGGGACGAAGATGCGCGTGAAGGACGTGAAGAAGGTCGTGCTGGCCTATTCCGGCGGGCTCGACACCAGCGTGATCCTGAAGTGGCTGCAGACCAGCTATGACTGCGAGGTCATCACCTTCACGGCCGATCTCGGCCAGGGCGAGGAACTCGGCCCGGCGCGGGACAAGGCGCTGCTGCTGGGCATCAAGCCCGAGAACATCTTCATGGACGATCTGCGCGAGGAATTCGTGCGGGACTTCGTGTTCCCGATGTTCCGCGCCAATGCGCTGTATGAGGGGATGTACCTGCTGGGCACCTCGATCGCGCGGCCGCTGATCGCGCAGCGGCAGATCGAGATCGCCGAGGCGATGGGCGCCGATGCCGTGGCCCATGGCGCGACCGGCAAGGGCAACGACCAGGTGCGCTTCGAGCTCAGCTACTACGCGCTGAAGCCGGACATCAAGATCATCGCGCCCTGGCGCGAATGGGAGCTGACCAGCCGCACCCGGCTGATCGAATTCGCCGAGCAGCACCAGATCCCGATCGCCAAGGACAAGCGCGGCGAGGCGCCGTTCAGCGTGGATGCGAACCTGCTGCACAGTTCCTCCGAGGGCAAGATCCTGGAGGAACCCTGGGACGCGCCGGATGAGATGGTCTGGCAGCGCACCATCTCGCCCATGGATGCGCCCGACACGCCCACCGAGATCACCGTCGAGTTCGAACGCGGCGACGCCGTGGGCATCAATGGCGAGCGGCTCTCGCCCGCCACGCTGCTGACGCAGCTCAACGCGCTGGGGCGCGAGAACGGCATCGGCCGGCTGGACCTGGTGGAGAACCGCTTCGTCGGCATGAAGTCCCGCGGCTGCTACGAGACGCCGGGCGGCACCATCCTGTCGGTGGCGCATCGCGCGATGGAATCCATCACGCTGGACCGCGAGGCCTGCCACCTCAAGGACAGCCTGATGCCGCGCTATGCCGAGATCATCTACAACGGCTTCTGGTTCGCCCCGGAACGGCGGATGCTGCAGGCGCTGATCGACGAAAGCCAGGCCAGCGTGACCGGCACGGTGCGGATGAAGCTGTACAAGGGCAATACCATCGTGACGGGCCGGCAATCGCCCCACAGCCTGTATTCGATGAAGCACGTGACCTTCGAGGACGACCAGGGCGCCTACGACCAGTTCGACGCGCAGGGCTTCATCAAGCTGAACGCGCTGCGGCTGCGCCTCGGTGCGATGGCCGGGCGCAAGGGCGGCGCGCTGTAGGGCGCATGGGCATGAGGGCACGCATGATCCGCAGGATCGTGTTCGCCGCGATGCTGGCCCTGGCCGCGCTGCCGGCGGCGGCGCAGGGCGTGTGCCCCGGCCGCGTCTCCGCCAATGCCTTCGCGCCGGTGCCGCGCGATGCCGCCATCGCGGTGCCCGACCGCGCCGGCTCGCCCAATGAGCAGCGGCTGCGCGCGGCGGTGCTGGCGGCCTTGCAGCGCGGCGGGCGGCGGGTGGCGGCGGATGCGCCCTACATCATCTCCTGGCGCGGCGGCGTGAGCGCGGAGGGCGACAATTTCGGCGGCTTCGCCGACACCCTGCAGGGCCGCAGCTTCCGCGACAGCGACGACCTCACCTGGGCGCAGAACGTGCCGCGCGCCGGCGGGCGGCGCGTGCCGGTGCTGCGCGTGAGCGGCGTGGTGGACCTGCGCGAGCGCAGCAGCGGGCGGGTGGTGTGGACGGCCGTGATCACCTGCGAACGCAGCGGCGCGGATGACGAGGCGCTGTTCGCGCAGCTGGCCAATGCGGTCGTGCCGCTGATCGGGCAATCGGCGGCGGCGCGGCCGTTCTGAGCGTGCCTCATGCCAGCGGCCGAAATCTTCGACCGCTGGTATCCGCATGCCCGTGCCCTCAAGCGCCGGGCGCGACCCTCCGGTTCGCGTGGGCTTGGCCGGACCACCGGCGTGTCCCGGACGCGGCCTCGGCACGAGTCGAAGCCGCGTGCCGTTGGCATCACGCCCCGGCGGGCACGCCCTTGGTGGTGGAATACTCGAAATGCAGCGCCTCGCCGGGAAACACGCGCGGGTGGATGGCGTGCGCCGCCATCGCCGCCTCGCTGAAGCCCTGCAGGATCAGTTTCAGCTTGCCCGGATAGGTCGCGATGTCGCCGATGGCGAAGACGCCATCGACATTCGTCGCGCAGGTGGCCGGCGCCACGGCGATGTGGTGGTGGTCGAGGCCCAGGCCCCATTCGGCGATCGGGCCGAGTTCCATCGACAGGCCGTAGAAGGGCAGCAGGTGCGTCGGCGGGGATCTCGCGTTCCTCGCCCTTCAGGGTCGCGACCACCACGGCTTCGAGGCGCGTGCCATCGCCCTTCAGCCCGTGCAGCTGGTAGGGGATGGCCATCTCGATCTCGCCGCGCGCGGCGGCGGCGTCCAGCTGCGCGGCGGTTTCCGGGGCGGCGCGGAATTTCGGCCGGCGATGCACCACCGTCACCTTGGCGGCGACCTGCTTGAGCGACAGCGCCCAATCCACCGCGGAATCGCCGCCGCCGGCGATCACCACGCGCTTGCCGCGGAAATCCTCCCGCCGCGCCACCAGGTAGCGCACGGCGCCGGAGGCCTCGTAGCCCGCCAGGCCATCGAGCGGCGGGCGGTTCGGCCCGAAGGCACCGGCACCGGCGGCGATGATGACGGCCTTGCAGCGGATGGTATCGCCCGCCGAGGTGCCCAGCGTGATGCCGCCATCCTCCCGCACCAGCCGTTCCACGCGGCGGCCGAGCAGGTAGATGGGCGTGAAGGGTGCCGCCTGGTGTTCCAACTGGCCGATCAGCTCCGCCGCGCCGATCGAGGGATGGGCGGGGATGTCGAAGATCGGCTTTTCGGGATAGAGCGCGGTGCATTGCCCGCCGATGGCTTCCAGCGCGTCGATCACCACGGATTTCATCCGCAGCATGCCGCATTCGAACACCGCGAACAGGCCGACCGGCCCCGCGCCGATGATCGCGACATCCGTTTCGATGACCGCCGCCATGCCCACTCCCCCGACTCCAGGCCCGCGTGATAGACGGGTCGGCCTTCAGATCATAGCCGGGCCGGCATCCGGCAAGCGCCCCATGCCCCGGACCCTGACACTGGACCTGCCCGACCTCCCCGCCACCCACGCCCTGGCCGCGCGCCTCGCGGGCCTGCTGCGCGCGGGCGATGCGGTGTTGCTGCAAGGGCCGCTGGGGGCGGGGAAAAGCGAATTCGCGCGGGCGGTGTTGCCCTGCCGCAACGTCGCCGCGGTGGTGTCCCCGACTTGTCGGGTACCGCTGGATTGGGTCGAGCCGTACAGGTCCTCTATCTCAGGCGGGGCGGGTCTCGGTTTGCGCCTTGGCTTGGGTTTTGGCCCCCAGCTTGGGTTTGAAGAGGGTCTCCGCGGCAATTCCCAGCGTCGTTTCCACTTGGCCGGCCGCCTTGAACAGGGTGTCCAGGTCCAGGGAGTCCAACGTGGTGTGGTTGGCCACGTAGTCTGCCAGATAACTCTCTGACTTGGACCCGACCCCATGCCGTTTGCAGACCAGGTAGGCCAGGGACTCTGCCTCTAGCTCGCGCTGTGCAAGGTCGGGGCGGGAGCGGACAGCGATCTTCAGGTACTCGTCTGGTCCTAGATGGCCCAGGAACAGGTGACCCAACTCGTGGGCAACGGTGACGAACTGGACGCTCAGGTCGTGGTTCGCGTTGATGCGCAATTGGTAGTCCGGCTTGTCCTTCTTGTCCTTGGGCTTTCGCACCACCCGAATAGACCCAGCATGGGCATCGCCATAGGGGGTGCGCTCGACATGGATGCCGTGTGTGCTGAGCCGCCGGATGTGCTGTTGGATTGCGGCGTCTGTGACTGGTCCGATGGCATGGAAGGTTTGGGCGGCATCCGCTGGCAGCGGGTCGCCCTCGGTATCCAGCACGTCATAGACGAAGGCGACGGGGGCGAACGGCCAGAGGATTACCAGCGGCCGGGCGCCCTCCTTGATGGCCCGGTTGAAGCGGGTCTCCCAGTCCCAGGCGGAGGCCGCGTAGGTCAGGCCAGGCTTCTGGACCTGCAACAGCATGGCATTGAAGGGGGCGAAGTTGCGCAGACGGCTGACGAAGTTGAGCAGGTCCAAGTAATCCTTGCCGGTGTGGTACAGCCGAGAGCTTGCCAGCAAGTCGGCAAGCAAAGACCGCTCGGCGCCTCGGTCTTCCAGGTCGAGGTGACCTTGAGCCGGGTCTGGCTGTCCGGGCGGTCGGTGTTGGTCCATAGAGTCCCTCGCGGAGCCGTGCCCGGTACGGTACGGGGTTGGGCGGCAAAGGACAACAGAGCATCCTCGCGACTCAGGTCCTGGGGTGTCGCTTGGTAGTTTGCGCAAGGTGGCAGGGGACTCGGGGAATGGCCGCGAAGCGCTTCCAACCCATGACGGAGCAGGTCAACCGCAAGCTCTTAGCGTCAGTAGGCGCGCCACGAGGCCGCTCTCGGCCTAGGGTATCGGCCACCTTGAGGGGCAAGACGTTGCGGCAGTATCGTCGCGCATCATGCCCCACCGGGCAGTCAACCAAGTCGACCACAGGTCGGTCAGGGGCGCCATCTCGGTTGTCCCTCTGATTCGGGGGCCAACGACTCCTGCCGGCCAACAGCCGTCACCCGTTCCCCGAAGCTCAACGGCGGCAGTCCAGAGGAAAGCGGACGCTCTACTGTCGCTCTAGTCGCGCGCATACTGATCCACATCGGCGAGCCGCAGAAACCGCCGCCGAGCACGCCCGCACGTGGACCGCCGGGTTGGGACGAGGGGATCGAGCCCCTGCCGGACTGGGACGCAATCGCACGGCCTGAGCCCGAACACCAGTTCGATCAGACCATCGATTGGTAGGCGTTGCAGAAACCGCCGCTCAAAGCGGTGTTCCGGGCCCGTTCGTGCCACCTGTGCTCTGTCCCATGCCGTGTTCGCCTTTTTCCCCTCGCCCCCCCGGGAAGTGGCCCCTCTCGCCACATGCACGCGCCAGATAGCGCCTCCGCCGGCCTTGCTCGCTACCCGCGTTCAGGCTATCGTCCGCCCGACCACGTTGTCGGACGGTTGAATTCCCTACCCCCACAATCCAGGATGAAGGAGACAATTATGAATCAACGGCTTCCCCCCCGTGCGCGTGTCCTGTCCGCATCTCTCACCGCGGCGCTGCTGGCCTTAGGCGCTGGCGCCTTGCAGGCGGACGGTCTCAAGGCCGCGGCGGAGATTAAGGGCTGCACCGATCCCAAGATCTCCGGCACGGCGACCCTCACCGAGGAGGTGACCCCCGAGGGGATCAAGGCGGTGGCGGTCGAGATAAAGGTGAGCGGCCTCACCGACGGCAAGCACGCAGTGCACATCCATGAGACCGGGGCCTGTGAGCCCTGCGGCGCCGCCAAGGGCCACCATGACCCGGGCCCTTTCGGACAGACGCGTCCGGATAGCGCCACCGACGAGGTGCCGGCGAAGGACGTCAACCACCCCTACCACATGGGTGACCTCGTCAACCTTGATGTGAAGGACGGGGTCGGCGCGATGAAGCACACCACTAACCGCATCACCCTGTCGCCGGGCCGGCTGAGCATCTTCGATGCGGACGGCAGCGCCATCATCATCCACACCAATTCGGACACGTACTGCGACGAGGAATCCGACCTCCACAAGGGCTGCGCGGGCGGGGCCCGGGACGCCTGCGGCGTGATCCAATTGGTCAAGTAGTCATCGCTTGGAGCGGCGGGCCCCCTCCGGGACCCGCCCGCCCCCGCCCGTACTGAGCGCCAGCAGCGGATCGCGCTCGCTGTCCTCTCGCGTCTCTCGGCCGATAACGGCTTCTCTTCTTGCGCAGGTACTCCATCGGAACGGGTTGTTTGCCACCCCCCCAACGTTTGGTGGCGGGCTGCGGCACGCGGAAAACGTTCCGAGCGGGGCGGATGCCCCGCCCGGCATGCTAGCCCGTCCTGACGGTCCTCCACGCCCTGCTCTCGCGCCCGGATACCGAGCTTCAGCCCGAGCCGGAGCGGGCCTGCTGAGGATCAGCACTCCGGACGGTGCGGCGATCCTGCTCTCTGCGCAAGCCGCGGAGACGTTTTTTCCAGCCACCCCGTGGGTATTCCGGTGGCCGGATGGCTCTCGGGTATGACCGGTGGCCGGGAGCGTTAGGCGGGTCTGCGGGGAGGGAGGATCACGGTCTGCCGTTCTCACGACCTATGGCATACTTATTGAACAATGGCGGAGAGGGAGGGATTCGACCCCCCGTTCTCCTTTATTTCAATAGCTTACGAATGAATACAGGCTGTATGTGGACTATTCGCTAGCGCAACTCGCGCCAATTCGCAAGCTCCCCCAAATGGGCGACAGACGATTCATAGAGCTTTCTGGCATGTTATTGCCAGGAGATTCAAATGAGAAATTCACGTTTCACCAAGTCGCGGTAAATGGCCCGCGGCGACTTTGTCGAACCGCTGGATCTAATGGTGCAGCGCAGGTTGCCGGCCAGTCGCACGTCATCCATCGACAAGTCGATCAGCATGGCGCACAGCAGCGCGGCGATGCTGTGTTCCGACAGGACGGCCGGATCGGCGTATACGTTTGTGCGCTGGATGCTGCTATTGAAGCGCCGTGGGTGCGGCGACCGAGCTCGTCTCGCCGCTACTGCCACTGGTCCCGGTCATAACCGGGACGGAGGGTGCGGCCTCTGGATGATGTCATCAACAGCAACATTCGGCCCCGAATTGGTTGATCTTTTCCCAGAACTGGGCCCACCGCCCGGTGGTGTGCGTGAGGGCGCGGAGACTGAGCACGACTCTGGCCCCCTTGTTCTTCCAGCGCATCCCGGAGGCACACAGGCGTTGCTTGACCAAGGTCTTGCACGCCGCCTCGGTCACGCCCGATCCAATCGGTAGGTGGTCGGCGCTGAAACCGGGATAGTCCATCTGGTGGCGATGGTTGGTGAAGTAGGTCCAAGCGCTGACCGCGCCGTCGCGAACCTGCTGCGAGAGGCTGCGCCGGGGCGAGAGGCGTGCGGCCTCGCCGATGAGCAGCTCGAGCGCTTCGGGATCGCTCTTGAGCTTCTTGCAGTACTCGTGGTGCCAGTGTGCACGCTTGACCTCATCTCGGCGTTGCGGGTAGAGCGCTTGAGCAATTTTGCCGACGTATTCTGTGGCATGGAAAAAATCGATCATCTGACGCTGCGTGTGTTGTTCCAGGAAGCGCCAGTTGCTGGCCGCGCCGTCGGCGATGCCGAGGTAGAGCGCCTCGGGATAGCGCTTCTTGGCACGCGCAATCTCGCGCTCCATGCGCTGCGTGAACTCGCTCTTGCCGTACTCCGGCGCGGCGGCGAGGTAGATCGTGTGCTGACGCTCGCCCTCGCCGTCGTAGAACGAGAGGGTTCCGACCATGGCCTCGCGGTAGCCGGGACTGTCGGCCATCGGGATCATGGCCCCGTCGAGGCCGATCGCGACGGTCGCGATGGCGCTGTTGAGCACCGGCATCTCGTACTCCCAGTCCTCTTCCTTGGCCGTGGCGATGTTGCCCACCCACTGTGCAACATTCTGAATGTAGGAGGCGGCCACCTTCCGTCCATGGTTCTGCTCCAGGTCCGTTTGCACTGCTCGCACGTTCAGCTGCGCATACTTGTGACTGATCTGACTGGCAAAAAACGGCGTCGCTCCGCGCACGATCCGCGCCTGGTGCTCAAGCGGGCAGTAGATGCGCCCGCCGCGCGAGCTTTGGTAGACGTAGCGCTCGACCTCGACCACGCCGTAGGGGGTCTGGTACTCCTTCGGATCGCGCCCGCGCGCGGTCAGCTTGATCTCTCCCACATGCATCGGGCTGCCGTCCGTGTCGAACCGCTTCAGTGCTTCCTCGGTGAGGCAGCACCCAACCGCGTTGGTCGCCTCTTGGATCGCCCCTTCCATCTCCAGCAGGCTACTGTTCAACCGCACAGTCACCTCCACCGTCACCTCGTCTCCCGATCTCCTCACCACCTTCGCCATGAGCCAGCCTTCTCTAGTTGCTACAGAAGGTTACATCGTACTTCTCGAAGAGACATCGTGTCGAGGCCGCACCCAGGACGGATGCGGTGGTCCCGACGCGCAGCTCGACCCCATCCGGCACCTGCCCCAGGTGCACGCGCACCGGCACCCGCTGGGCCAAGCGGATCCACTCGAAGGTGGGACTGATGCTGGGCAGCAGATCCTCACCTGTGCTGCCGTCCTGCTGGGCGATACCCCAACCGATGCTGTCCACGGCGCCGATCAACCTAAAAGGAGTAGTTCGGGCTTGCCTCGGCTGATCTAACCGGCTGAAATATATGCTCAAGGAGGTGCATATGACAAACCCGAACCATCACCCAGCGGGTGAGACCGAAACTAGGGCGTTGGTGCCGTTCGCCGGCCCGGTCGCCGTGGATACCTTTGGGGGCAGAGTCCACGTCGAGTGGGACCCGCAGGCGGCTGTCACCCCGCTGGGGCAGTTGCCATTCTTTACCGAATTTCTCCAAGTGGGTGGGCTCTTCGATCCCTTGGTGGAAAGCTGCCCGCTCTTGTTGACCAGCCCCAATGCGCCGAGCAATCGGGATGTATTGGGCACCGCGGTGCTGGCGATTCTCTCCGGCCATCAACGTTACGCCCACATTAGCGCTTTGCGCGGTGACACCGTCAATCCCCCCTTGCTGGGTATGAGCAAGGTCATGAGCGAGGATTCGGTGCGGGGCAATCTGGGCAAGATGGACGAAACCGAAGGTGTCGCGTGGCTTCAGGATCATCTCGACTATTGTGTAAGCCCACTGCTAAGCGAGCCGTGGATACTGGATACGGACGTGACCGTCAAACCGCTCTATGGCCACCAGGAAGGGGCGGTCAAGGGGTATAACCCGCATAAGCCGGGTCGGCCCTCGCATACCTACCATACCTATTTCATCGCCAACCTGCGTTTGGTCTTGGACGTGGAGGTGCAAGCCGGCAACCGAACAGCGTCCAAGTACAGCTCGCCCGGGTTGTGGGAGTTGCTCGGGCGCCTACCGCGAGCACACTGGCCGGTGGCGATTCGCGGCGACCGCGACTGGGGCACGCAAGGGAACATGGCGCGGGCCGAGCAGGAAGAGATCCCGTACCTGTTCAAGCTGCGCATGACCAAAGGGGTCAAGAAGATCGTCGAGCGGCTCATGGGCGGCGCCGACTGGACCGATGCCGGTCAGGGCTGGCAGGGGGCCGAAGCCCCACTGCGTCTGACGGGCTGGAGTCGTGCGCGCCGCACCATCGTACTGCGAAGGCAAATCAAAGCCGATCTGGCCGTGGTCGACAAGAGCAACCCCGAACAATTGCGTTTGAGCTTTGCCGAACTGACCGATGACACCATCGTCTACGAATACGCCGTTTTGGTGACCTCGCTGCCCGGCGAGATCCTCACCATCGCCCAGTTGTACCGCGACCGCGCCGACGCCGAAAATCCCTTTGACGAACTCAAGAACCATTGGGGATGGGGCGGCTTCACCACCCGGGATCTGAAGCGCTGCCGTTTCATGGCGCGTCTCACCGCATTGACTTACAACTGGTGGAGCCTATTCGTGCGCCTGGCCGATCCGCGTCAGCATACCGAGGCGATTACCAGTCGCCCACTCCTGCTTCACGCCCCGGCCCGCCTCACTCGCCATGGCGGCCAAACCCGCATCGTTATCAGTCACCCGCATGCCGAAGCGGCTTGGGTAGAAAGTGCGTGCCGCGAGATCGCGGCCTTCTTCAAGACCCTGCGCCAAACTGCGGAGCAGTTGACGCCCATGCAACGCTGGTACCGCGTGCTCTCGCGGGCCCTGGTGAAATACCTCAATGGCCGCCAATTGCACCCGCCGCCGGGTTTACCGGCCCCGGCATAGCCGAAATTTCGCCGCCGCGGGCACCCGCGCACGGGCTGGAAACGGTCCGCGACGGGCTCGTACTGCTCTTTTTAGGGTGATCCATCCCTCGACCTCGTCCATCACTTGGGCCAGCCCGTGCGTGTCCAGGTGAATGCCCCCGACCTGCTCCAGCACCTGTCCGGTTTCCGTCGGATCGAATTGCAGGTCGGCCTCGCGGATCTCTACAGCCAGGCCGCGGGCCTTCATCGTGATCAGGGGAAACGGCGGATCACGACGGGTCAGGATGACCAGGTGCAGGCTGCGGAGCGGATGCCGCAGCAACCGGTCCAGCAGAGCGTGGATAGCCGGATCGGTAACCAGGTGGTAATCGTCGAGCACGAGCAGGAACGGCTCGCTAAGATCCTCCAGATCGTTGGCCAGGAGCCTCGCGAGGATGTCCGACGGGGGTAACTGGGCCGCATCCAGGAGCGCGTGGAGGCGGGCGCAGGCCCGGGGCTCAAGGCTCCGCACGGCGGCCACGACGTAGCCGAGAAAGGTGCGGGGATTGTTGTCTGTCTCGTCCAGGGAAATCCACGCCCCCGGCAATCCACTGGCTGCCAGCCACTGCGTCGCCAGCGTGCTCTTTCCATACCGATCAGGGTCAGGGGGCGGCGGATATCCCGCTCCAGCCGCGCGAGCAGGTGAGGCCGATCGACGATATCCGATCGGATCCGCGGGGGATTGAGCTTGGTGGCGAGAATCCAGTCGCGCTGCTTCTGTTGGTTTTGCATGCGGCTCATCGAACAGCGAGAGATTGAGACTCGGCAGTGACGGATAGGCAATCCAGGCACCCCTGAGCACCTAGGCGCGCGGGATCGGTGCTGGAGGATCTTCTCACGATCGCCGAGTTCTACGCCGATCTAGGAGACGTACCGGAACCTCACTCGTAATGCGTCCACATGCGCAAGACTTTGACGACGCGTCGCTCCTGATCGATAGAATAAACCAAGCGGTGCTGCAGGTTGATGCGCCTGGAGTAGCATCCTTTCAGGTCACCCACCAGCTTTTCATAGGGCGGCGGTGTGGTCAGCGGATCGGTCCGCAAGATCTCCAGCAAGCGGGTCGCTTTGCCCTGCAGACCCGCGCGGCTCAGCTTCTTCGCATCTTTGGTGGCTTCCCGAGACAGGATGACGCCCCAACTCACCACTCGAGGTCCTCGAGCCTTGTGGCTTGGTCGTTCGGTTCAGCTCGTGCAGCCTGAATGCTGTCGACCAAACCGGGAACCTGGTGTAGATACAGGGTCTCTTCGATGGCTTGCCAGTCGTCCGCGGAAACCAACACCGCACTGTTGCGCTTGCCGAGGATGCTGACAGGGCGATGGCTATCGGTGACCTCGTCGATCAGATGATCGAGTTTTGCTCCGGCTTCAGTTGCGGGTAGTGGCGTAGACATGGCGACCTCCTAGAAAACAAGCCGATGTTTCGCGGCATGCGTTCGTTGTCGCCTCGTTCGCGAAGAATGTCAATGTCCCTGCAATGCCGAATCCCCCGAATCGCGCGGGGAGCCGCTTCCGCGCGACCTGGCTGAGGCATCGAGCTAGTCACCTTCAAATTTGCTCAAAACTGGAACCTAGCCCCCAACTGCGGCCCGCTGAGGTTGAGGTTGTCGACAGCGCTGCCCGATTTGAAGTCCCAGTCCATATACCGGTAGAGGAGGTTCACCTCGCCCCAATTGAATCTGTACCCAACACCGGCCGCGATCTGCCAGGTGAAGTCCGAGTCGCCGGTCCCGACGTCCAAGTAGTAGGGCGCGTACCACTTGTCTGCCAGGTTGATGTCGCCCTTGACGCCGATGATGGCATCCCAGTTCTCGCCGGATGCCGTGGTCTCCCGCTGCCTGGCGAAGGGCCCGAGCCGTTTCGTCGCGTCCAGAGTCACCTTGACCTCCAGGTAACGTGCGCCGGCAATGGCATCCAAGGTCCCCCGCTCCGATTGCCACAGGTTGTAGCCGCCGGTGAAGCCCATGACCCAGGCCCGGAGCTTGATGTCCGCGTCGACCTCGAAGCTGACACCCGGCACCGCGGAGATGGGTACGCTGCCCCCACCGCCGGCCCCGACGTTCAGATAGATGAGGTCGGCCGCGAGCGACCACTTGGACTTGCGGGCCTCGAAATCGCCCATGAAGGCCATGTTGAGATTGCTGATCAAGTCATCGAAGCTGATATCGACGTCGCTCCCGGCGGCGGTTCCGACTTTGATCCCGGCGCCCCAGAGATACATGCCGGCTTTGAACTGCCAGTCATCGCTGGCGCCCGGATCGGCGGCAGACACCGTTGTCGGCGCAATCGTCATGGCGCCCGCGCAGAGCGCCGGCACGAAGCAGTTTGAAATTGATCATCTACGCACCTTATATAAAGCGGCTGACCAAAGCAGCCGTCTACTCGACCAGTTCCACATCGGCCAACTTGAAGCTCTTGTTGTAGAAGGCTTCCTCGGGCCCGTAGAAGCGGAACATCAGGTAGGGCGCCTTGCCGGCGGTTGGAATCCAGTTGTTCTCCAGTCCCTCCGGCGCCTTCGGCCCGACGTAGAGGGTAACACTGCCGTCGGCGTTCTTGGTCATGTCGGGAATCTCGCGCGAGGACAATCCCGGGCGCTCCTCCTTGGTGTAGATAAAGGCCCAGGTTGCCATGTCGTAGACGGTGAGCGACCAGAACTTGTTGATCGGGACATCGGCGGGCACGGTCAGCGCATAGGTCTTGCCGGCCTGGAACAGGTTGCCGTCCTTGTCCCGCGCCGTGGCGAGGTACATGGTGGGCGGCTTTGCGGTGACCTTGTTGGGGAAGTAGATCGCGGTGAACCAGGGGTGGACCGAGCGGTTGTCGTAGTCGAGCATCCCTTCGTAGTCCCAGCTGAAGCCCATGTTCGGGTCGGCGTAGAAGACGTTGCGCCAGCGCCGGTCTGGCCAGTAGAGCTCTTCCGGCTCCACCGTCAGGTAGCGCTGCTGCATGTAGTAGTAGGCGTCGATGGCGGCCTGGCGGAAGATCGCCTTGGTTCTGTCATCCGGCTGGTACGGCTTGCCCTTCTCGATCCCGATCGATTTCAGCAGGCCCATCATCGCCTTGTCGCGCTCGCGTGTCGGGCCCGCATTGATGATGGCGTGGAGGTCCTCGAACCAACGCTCGTCATAGCGCGCCAGGGTGGACCAGCGGGTATGGAGCGGGTCGATGATTTTGGTCGGCTTCGGATTCGGCAGCTCCGAGAGGTAGTACATCTTGATGCTCTTGCTCAGCGCATAGGCATCCTCCGGCGTACCCTGGGGGGTCGGGATCGAGCGGAAGGCGAAGTCGAGGATATAGCTCGGGCTCTTTACCTCGATGTAGCCGTCCGGGACCTCCCCGGCATATCCCGGCGGCGTCAGCAGGATCTTGCCGCCCTGGCCCTTGTCGACGCCGATGGGGCCGATGTCGGCGATGGTGATGTACCAGTTGTCGGCAACCTGGCCGAACAGGTTGGCCTTGTCGGTGGCCTTGGGCACCTCGAGCACCACCGGACCTTTGCGCAGGTCGGTCGTCGAGGTGACGTAGGGCGTGATGTTGTTCGGGGTCAGGGTTTCCAGCAGGGCCGTGGCGCCGGCGGACCAGGCCATGACCACGTTATCGCCGGCACCGATCTCGATGGATGCGCGACGCATGCCGTATTTCGCCACTGCCGGCATGGACCAGATCACGGCCTCGAAGGCGCGCTGGTAGGTCACCTGGTCGGTCAGGTCATTGACGGACGCCTTTGATCCCGCCGGTGGTTGTCCGCCCTAAGGATCCGTCGGAATGCTGTCTGCCCAGACTGACGATGCCATGGTGGTGCTGATCAGCGCGGCCAATGCCAACCGACCCAATGATCTTGCTTTCATGTTGTTGCCTTTCCATTTACAGAAGGTAGATGGTCCGCACAGCGGACCCTACGGGCGAGGGTCTCCGTAGGGTCCGCTGCGCGGACCGTCGATGGTTCAACCTAGAAAGAGCAGTTGGACGGTCGTCAGGGTGCGTCCCGCGTGGTGTCCAGCAAGGCACAACGAGGCGGAATAGTCATTCTATTCCAACGAGTTGTAACGCCGCTGGGCGCCGCGCGGGGCGTGCCCTGGCGACCGTAGCGCCCTTCACCTAGCGGGTGATTCTCCAATATCTCCAGAACCCGAACAAACTCAGACATTTGCATGTGAGGCTAAGCGGTCAACTGCTCTTTCTAGGTTCAAACACGGGCGCCAAGTTCAATCGGCATCCCGCTCCGGAGACCTCGGCAGGTCCGTCTGCCGGTACCATGCAATGGCTGCTGGCCCCCTACTTCACCTTCTGGATCTTGTTCATCGGGAAGGTTTGATCGAAATAGGCCTGCTCCGGCCCGTAGAGTCGCAGGTAGACAAAGAACGACTGCCCGTCATTGGTCTGGACCCAGTTCGGCTCTTTGCCCTCTGGCGCCTTTGGCCCGAAGTACAGATCAACCGAGCCGTCCGCGTTCTTGATGAGACCTTCGGTACGGGATGAACGGCCGGACCGTTTGATGTCGTTGCGGATGATCAAGCGGTTCTCGATGTCATAGACCGTGATGGACCAGAAGTTGGCCGCGGGCGGGTTGGGCTCGATGCGCAGGCTGTAGTTGTTGCCGCCCATCAGCGCGTCGCCGTCGGCATCGTAGTAGGAGCCCAGATAGGCAGAGCCCTTGCCGGGGACACGTGACACCATGCCGGCCGAGGTGGTGGTGGCCTCAAAACCGTAGGACGCCCGCTGGTCGAACTCGGAGTAGGTCGCCAGGTCGATCTTCGGGTCCATACCGGCCATCGCATCTTCCCAGCCGGAATCCTTGCCGTAGAGCGACGTAGGGAACATGTTTGCGGTCTTGTTGAAGGAGATCGCCTGGGACATGGCCATGCCCACGTCCAGGGCCTGCTGCAGGATCTCTTTTTGGTCGTCGGTCGGCTTCGAACGCCTTGCCCTTCTCGATACCCAGGTCTTTCAGCCAGGCATAGAAGAAGCGGTCGCGGTCGGCCATCGGCTCGCGCTGCACGTAGGCGTTCACCAACTCCCAGAACCGCATGTCGCGGGGCTGGGTGTTGAGCGCGATCTTGTCGCCCGGCTTGGGCTCGTATTTGACGAACCGGGTCTTCGGTGGATTGGCGGCGTCCGAGAGCTTGTAGGCCTGCACGGCAGTGCGCAGCTTTCTTGCCTCGTCCCCGGTGCCCAGGGCGCGGTAGAAGTAGAGCACGCGGAAGGTGTCGGACTGAACGATCTTGCCGTCGAACTCCTTGGGATAATCCTGCCCCGGGCCGACCAACAACAGCTTGCCCGGCTCGCCGTCGATCTCGTGGATGGGCTGCATCCAGGCATTGTCGATTACGCCGTAAATCGCCCCGGGCGGTAGGTCCACCACCACCGGACCGGTCTTCGACAGATCCGAGAACGCAATGGTGTAGGGGGTCGTGATGTTGGCGGTCATGAACGGATAGACGCCGTCGTAGCCATCATAGAGGCCGAAGAAGATCTCGTCCTCGGAAGCCTTCAAGTTGCTGAGCAGGGCCGGATACAGTTGCTCGAAATTCATCATCGGCATCGCCCAGGTCACCAGCTGCGTGGCGCGCTGCAGCAGGATCTGACGATGCAGGAACTCCGCCGTCTTCTTGGTGATGGTCTGAGTCCTGATACTCGAGCTTGCCCAGGTAGGTGTCTTGCGCCTCGGTTGCCGACGCCGGTGTCGTGATCGCCACAGACAGCAGGCTGCCTATCGCGATATTGGCCAAAGATCTGGATTTCATACGTACCTCTTCGTGTGACATTGTTCTGCTG
>CAVQTW010000020.1:0-84196 GCA_963716705.1 uncultured Alphaproteobacteria bacterium | reverse complement strand
GTGAATCCAGCCGAACGACACCAGGGCCAGGGGTTTCTGGAGGCGTCCAGTTGCGAGATCGACCAGGATCGACGAGCTGTTCGGGCGGGTCGCTACCACGGCAGGATCCGAGGGTCAACTCTAAGCACCGACGTCTTCATGGCGCGAGGCGCGTTGGGGACGGGGCCGGCCGGATGGGCGGCCAGTCGCCGGCAGCTTCGGCGGTGATGCGCACGTGTCTGGAAGGCGCCGCCTACGCCGTTCATGTCGAGCGTGGCATCCGGACCTGGCCGAGTCTGGCTACGACGCCACGATAATCAGAGGGCGCTTCGCAAACAACGCAAGGAATTCGAGATACAGGAGCAATCGAATCCGTTCGTGGTCGTGACAGGCATGGTAGCGGATCGCTTCAAGGCTTCGACGATCGCACTCATCGACACAGGCGCTATCCGAATGAGCAGGCGCTATGAACGGCATGAGGATCCAGCGTGGCGACGGCGAAACACGGCTGGAATCGGCGCTGTTGCAGGGCGACGGCCGATCGCCGACCTGGCCTTGCGGATGGCCGCGCAGGTCCGGCGTTGCGCCTTGGAGCGCTCCAGCGACGTCTTCGGCCCTCGCTCTGAGTTGCTTGGCATCAAGAGAGCGCCGCTCGACGAAGGCGAGGTCTCTAGCATCGCCTCCCCCTTCCTTACGGCGGGGTCCGGGGACGGCCTCCCGTCCCCGGGCGGGCGCAGGGCGGGGCAGGGGCATACCGCCCCTGCCATAGCCCCCCTACACCGGCGCGCTCCTTCCCCGATCCGGTGCAGCAACCGCCCCCCATCCGCCAGCGCCATCACCACCAGGATCTCCTCCGGCCGCGCGGCGCGTCGCCCAGGCTGACGGTCATCGCGTCGAAATGCCCGCGCGACCAGGCATCATCCTTGTGCCCGAGCGGCAGGTCGAGCGCCGTCCCCGGCGCACCGATCTTGGCGGCCGAGGGGATCAGCGCCGCCCCGCCGCCGATCGCCGCGCGCAGCGGCTTGCCCATCCGCGGGTGCAGCAGGGCGTGGCCGTGCTCCAACTCGCCCTCCAGGCCGACCACCGCGCCCTTGCCGTAGGACACAGGCGGCCCGTCGAGCATCCGCAGCAGATCCGGCGCGAAGCGTTCGGCCAGCATCGCGCCGGCATCGACCAGCTCGGTGAGGTCGGCCACGTAGCGCCCGGCAAACGGGTTCGCGATCGCCACCATCGCCACCGCGCGCACCACCGGGCGCGCACCCGCCTGGCCCATTTCGGCGAAGGCCTGCTCGCGCAGCAGCGCCACCTTGCGGATCTCGACCATTCTGCACCCCCACCCTCTGGCCGGATCGTCGCGCGGCGGGCATCCTCCGCGCAACCTCAGCCAGGACGACACCACCGATGGTCCATGCCCCGCCCCGCCCGCCCGCCGGTGCGCCGCCCGTGCGCATCAACCTCTATTCCGACACGCAGACCCGCCCCACGCCCGCGATGAAGGAGGCGATGATGCGCGCCGAGGTCGGCGACGAGCAGCATGGCGATGACCCCACCGTGCACGAATTATGCGACCGCATGGCCGCGCTCATGGGCAAGGAGGCGGCCGTCTATCTTCCGTCGGGCACCATGTGCAACGTCGTCGCCATCCTCACCCATTGCTCCAAGGGCGACGAGGTGGTGGCGCATGAGACCAGCCACATCCTGCACAGCGAAGGCGGCACCCATGCCGCGCTGACCGGCGTGCAGATCATGCCCCTGAAGGGCCCGCGTGGCATGTTCACTGCGGACGACCTGCGCGCCGCCATCCGCCCGAAAACCCGCTACACCCCGCCGCAGCGCCTGCTGGAAGTGGAGCAGACGGCGAATATCGGCGGGGGTGCGGTATGGCCGCTCGCCACCCTGAACGCGCTGGCGGACATCGCGCATGAGCAGGGCTGGGCCACACACATGGACGGCGCGCGGCTGATGAACGCCTGCGTCGCGGCCGATATCGCGCCGGCCGACATGGTCGCGCGCTACGACAGCGTCTGGCTCGATTTCACCAAGGGGCTCGGCGCGCCGCTCGGCGCCGTGCTGTGCGGCAGCAGCGAGTTCATCGGCCAGGCCTGGCGGTGGAAGCAGCGCCTTGGCGGCTCGATGCGCCAGGGCGGGATCTGCGCGGCGGCCTGCATCCATGCGCTCGACCACCATGTCGATCGCCTGGCTGAGGACCACGCGAATGCCAAGGCACTCGCCCGCGGCCTGCGGCAGTTGCCCGGCGTCGTGGTCGAGGAACCCGGACACCAACCTGGTGTTCTTCGACATCGCCGCCACGGGCGTCGACGTGGCCACGCTGCAGCAGCGCCTTCTCGCGCGCGGGGTTGCCGTCAGTGGGCTCGGCGGGCGTGTGCGCGCCTGCCTGCACCTGGACGTTACCGAACCGATGATCGAGGAGGCGGTGAGCGAGATCCGCACCGCGCTCGCCGCCTGACCGCAGCCAGCCCCGCCGGCCGCGCGCCGGCGGGCAGGCCCTACAGCATCCGCGCCCAGGACGCCTTCGGGCCGATATCCACATGGGTGAAGGAGCCGTACCAGCCGATCCCCATGAAGCCGAGATGGTGGGAGAACATCATCGCCTGGGTGCAGACATCCGCCTGCGACATTCCCGGCATCACGATATCCGCCGCCATGCCGCGCATGTGCAGGCTGTTCGGCGCGGCCAAGGGCAGCGAGGCATTGGTCGCCGGCGTGCGGTAGCCCGAGATCACCCGCAGCGGTCGCGCATAGCCGAAGCGTTCCTGGATCAGCGAAAGCATGTCGATCAGCAGGGGCGGCACCGGCCCGGGTGTGTCGGCGCGCAGGTCGCGGAACAGATGCTGCAGCCGCGCCATGGCGGCGATGTTGTAGTCCGGCCCGGCGCGGTAGGCGATCGCCACTTCCTCGCCGGCATTGTTCTGCGCCCAGATCCAGCGCTCGCGAGGCGGACCGTCGGCCCGCGCCGCTCCGCCGAACGCCAGCGCGCCCATGCCGGCGAGCAGACCCCGTCGCCCCAACTCCCGCCCCATGCCCGAGCGCCCCTATTCCTTGCCGGGAACTTGACGCCGCGAATCGCGCGGAGCAACCCCGCAGGTGGCGCAGCCGCTGCGAGCGTCCGCCGCTGTGGCATTCCCGCGACGTGCGCCGTCACGCCGCGCGTGCCGCCAGCGCCAGCGCCGCCACCACCGTGGCTGCCCGGATCGCCCCGCGGTCACCGGGAAAGACATGGCGTTCGACGCTGCTCGGCCCGCCGCGCCGCGCGCAGCCGATGAACACCAGCCCGACCGGCTTGCCCGGCGTCGCCCCCCAGGCCCGGCGATGCCGGTGCAGGACAGAGCGATATCCACCTCCGCGCGCGCCAGCGCGCCCTCGGCCATCTCGCGCGCCACGTCTCGCTCACCGCGCCCTGGGCGGCGAGCGAGGCCTCCTGCACGCCCACCATCCGCATCTTGGCGGCGTTGGAATAGGTCACGAAGCCGGCCATCACCACCGCCGAGGACCCGGCAATGGCGGTCAACGCCGCGGCGATCAGCCCGCCGGTGCAGGATTCCGCGGTGGCAAGCGTCAGCCCCTTCGCCTCCAATGTGGCGAGCAGGTCGCGCGCCTGGTCCAGCGCGGCATCGTCCAGCATGCTCACAGCACCCCCGGCAACAGCGCGGCGAAGCCCAGCAGCGCGGCGCCGCCGATTGCCCCCGCCAGGATGTCGTCCAGCATCACGCCGGTCGCCCCCGGCAGGCCATCCGCCCAGGAGACCGGCCAGGGCTTGAGGATGTCCAGCGCGCGGAACGCGGCGAAGGCCGCCAGCACGCCGAGCCACCCCGCGCTGGCCGGCAGTGCGGCCAGCGTCAGCAGCATCCCGGCCGCCTCGTCCACCACGATCCAGCCGGGGTCCTGCTCGCCGCCCTGCGCCAGCACCGCCGCCACCGCCCACCAGCCCGCCAGCGCGACCCCGGCGGCCAGCACCAGGCAGGGCAGGGGGCCGAGCCACGCCGCCGGCAGCACCACCAGCGAGCCCCAGGTGCCCGGCGCCGGGCGCAACCGGCCGACCCCGCCCATCGTCGAGACCGCCATTGCCGTGCCGCTCACGCCACCGTCTCCAGGAAGGCATCGAGCGCTGCCACCGCCGGCGGTTCCTCCAGCGTGGGCACATGCCCGGTGCCCGGCAGCGCCACCACGCCCATGTCCGGCCGCTGCGCGCGCATCCGCGCCACCGTCTCGGCGCTGAGCAGCGTGCTCGCCTCGCCCCAGACCAGCATCAGCGGCAGGCGCGCCAGCCCACCGAAGAACGGCCAGAGGTCGGGCGCCGCCCCCGCGCCGTCGCCCACCGCCTGCTGGCCGATGCGGATGTCCCAGCGCGGGTGCCACAACCCGTCCTCGCCCTGTTCGTAGGTGCGCTCGCACAGCGCGCGCCAGCCGGCATCATCCAGCAGCGGCAGCGGCGGGTGGCGTTCGCGGAACCAGGCGAGCGCGGCCTCGAAGGAGCCGAAGCCCGGGTCGCGGCCGATGAAATCCACCACCGCCTCGCGCCCGAGCGTCTCGATGCGCGGCCCGATATCGTTCAGCGCCACGGCGGCGAGGCAGGTCGGGCGCATCGCCGAGAGCACCATCGCGACCAACCCGCCGAAGGAGGTGCCGACCAGCGCCACCCGGTGCAGGTGCAGCGCCGCCATGGAATCCATCACGTCGCGCAGCAGCGCCTCGGGGCGGTAGCGCCGCGCCTCGGCCGCGCGCGCGCTCTCGCCATGCCCGGCATAGTCCAGCGCCACCACCCGCCGCCGCCCGCCATGGCGCGCGCCGAGCGACACGGAATCGAGGCTGGTGCGGCAGATGCCCGACAGGCACAGCACCGGCGTGCGCGCCGCATCGCCCGGCCATTCCAGCGCCGAAAGCCGCAACCCGTCATGCGCCGAGACGGCGAGGCGGCGCGGCCTCACGGGCCGTTTCGCAGGTAGCGCGAGAGCGGGTGTTCCAGCGCCGCCGAAGCGGGGTCCTGGGCGCGATAGACCATCACGTTCTCGATGACCCGCTGGACGTAGTTGCGGGTTTCATTGAACGGGATCTGCTCCATCCAGTCGATCATGTCGGTCTCGGGCGCGCGCGGGTCGCCATAGGTGCCCAGCCACTGGTCCACGCGGCCCGGTCCGGCATTGTAGGCCGCCGCGGCCAGCGGCAGGGTGCCGCCGAAGCGGTCGAGCATCTGGTCGAGATACCCCGCGCCCAGCCGCATGTTGGTCTGCGGGTCGGCTGTCAGCAGCCCGACCTGGTAGGGCACGCCGATCCGGCGCGCGACCAGCGCGGCGGTGGAGGGCAGCAGCTGCATCAGCCCGCGCGCGTTGGACCCGCTGACCGCCTCGGTGTCGAAATTGCTCTCCTGGCGGGTGATGGCGTGGATGAAGGCGGGCTCGGGCGTGGTCACCGGCGGGCGATAGGGCGCGGGCCAGCCCTCGGGCAGCAGGATGTCGCCCTCGGCCCCGGCGCGCCGCGCCACCCACACCGCGTGGTCGGGCCGGCCGATGTGGTTCGCCAGGCGCGCCGTCATCATCCGGTCGGTGCCATCATTCGCGAGGTCTTCCAGCCGCAGCAGGAAGATGCGCGCGCGGCGCGTGTCGCCGAGATCCGCCAGCACCAGCACCGCGCGGGAGAGTTCGCGCGCGGTGAAATCCGCCGCGCGGGGCGTTGTCACCGGCGGTGTCGGGGCGCGCTGGATGCGCGCGGACAGGGCGGCCGGATTGTCGCCCAGGGCCATCGCCGCCAATTGCCCGTAGAAGGCCACCGGCAGGTCCGCCGCGGCGGCATAGGCGGTGCGCGCGCCCGAGGCATCGCCGCGCGCCGCGCGGGCGCGGCCCTGCCAATAGGCGCTGCGCGCGCGGGTGATGACCGAGCGGCTGTCCTGGCCCACGGCGGCGAAGTGGCGCTCGGCGGCGGCGGCATCGTTCAACCGGCGCAGCGCGATGAAGCCGGCGAGGAATTCGCCTTCGCCGCGCGGTTCGCCCGCCGCGCGCTGCCCATGTGCGGCGGCGGTGCGATAGGCCTCCCGCTCCATCCCCAGGCGCAGCAGCTTGCGGGAGAGCACGTTGCGCTCCACCCACACGCTGCGCGCCGCATCGCCCTCCAGACCGGCCTGCAGCGGCTCGGCGGCGGCCCAGATGGCGGCGGCCTCCTGGTCCCGGTCGCGCCGGCGCAGCAGCCGTGCCTGTTCGTAGGCCACGCCGATATCGGGCGCGCGGGCGGCCAGCAGGCTGTCATCCTCGCGCGCCAGGGCCAGGCGCATGTCGGCCGCGCCGCGGCGCGCGCCACCCAGGCGCTGGGCGGCGCGGCTGGCGCCGGCGAAATCGCGGTCGAAGGCCAGGCGGTCGAAGCGGGTCCAGTGGTCGTCCTCGCTCAGTGCCGGGCCGAAGCGCGCCAGCAGGCCTTCCTCGGCGAAGGCATCGCCGGGCGTGTCGGTCCAGCCGCGCCGGGCGATCGCGCGGGCATCCTGGCCACGCCCCGTGCGCTCCAGCGCATCGGCATGGCGCAGCGCGCCGGCCAGGGTGCGGGCGGGGTTGCGCGTGAAGTGGCGCAGCGCCAGCGCGTCGTCCTGGTCCGTGGCGAGTGCTGCCTCGGTGCGGCGAGCCAGTGTGTCCGGGAAGGGCCAGTCGGGGTTCTCGACCTGGAAGGCCACGAGTTCGGCGGCGGAGGCCGGCGCGGCGCGGTTCACCAGCCGCAGCCACAGCACGATCTTGGCGGCGATGGGGTCGGCGGCGGCGGCGAAGGTCTCCGCCTCCCCCCAGCGCTGGGCGGAGGCCGCGGCCAGCGCCTGTCGGCCGGCGAGCCGCGCGCCCTCGGGCGCCCAGGGCTGCGCGGCGGCGGGGAGGGGAAGGGCCAGGGCGGCGAGGATCAGGAAGCGTCGCATGGCGCCTTCCTAGCCGATTCGGTGCACACTTGTCGCGCAGCCTTGTCCCGCCATGGCCACGCGCCTAGGTTCGCCGGTCATCGTGGAAGTGGAGGAAAGCATCATGTTCAGGGGTTCGATGGTCGCGCTGATCACGCCGATGCGCGCGGACGGATCCGTGGATGAGAAAGCCTTCCAGGACCTGGTGGACTGGCAGATCACCGAGGGCACCGAGGGGCTGATCCCCGTCGGCACCACCGGCGAGAGCCCGACACTGTCGCATGAGGAACACAAGCGCGTCGTCGAGATGTGCGTGGCGGCCGCGAAGGGCCGCGTGCCGGTGATCGCCGGCGCGGGTTCCAACAGCACCGCCGAGGCGATCGACTTCGCACAGCACGCGAAGAAGGCCGGCGCGGACGCGACGCTGGTGGTCACGCCCTACTACAACAAGCCGACGCAGGAAGGGATGTTCCTGCATTTCAGCGCCATCGCCGATGCCGTGGACCTGCCGTTGTTCATCTACAACATCCCCGCGCGCAGTGTCGTGGACATGACGCCCGAGACAATGGGCCGCCTCGCGAAGCACCCCAACATCGTGGGCGTGAAGGACGCGACGGCGAACCTCGCGCGGCCGCTGCACCAGAAGCGCACATGCGGGGCGGATTTCATCCAGCTCTCGGGCGAGGACCATACGGCGCTTTCGTTCAACGCCGCCGGTGGCGTGGGCTGCATCAGCGTCACCGCCAACGTGGCGCCGCGCCTGTGCGCCGAGATGCACAAGGCCTGGCGCGAGGGCCGCATTGGCGAGGCGACGGCCATCCAGGACCGCCTGGTGCCGCTGCACGACGCGCTGTTCTGCGAAACCTCCCCCGCGCCGGTGAAATACGCCGCCAGCCTGCTGGCCAAGGGCACCGACCATTGCCGCCTGCCGCTCGCCCCCGTCAGCGAGGCGGCGCGTACCCGCGTGCGCGAGGCCATGGTCTCGGTGGGCCTGCTGAACTGACCATCACCGTAGGCGCCTCTGCGGTCCGTGGCGCATGCCACGGGCCGGGAGCGCGAAGCGCGACCGCGCGCGACCACCCTTCGCCGCCAACGCGCCCCACCCGCGCGAAGGCCAGGCGGCCGGATGGCCGCCGCCCGCCGTCTGAGGGCAAGAAAAGTGACTGAAGCGAAAACCAAGAACAAGAAGGGCCTGATCTCGTTCGGCATCGCCGCGCAGAACCGCAAGGCCCGCTACGACTACAAGATCGGCGAGACCATCGAGGCCGGGCTGATGCTGATCGGCCCCGAGGTCAAAAGCCTGCGCGCCGGCCGTGCCACGCTGTCCGAAGCCTGGGCCGGCGAGCGCGAGGGCGAGATGTGGCTGTTCAACTGCTACATCCCCGAATGGCAGGCCGCCTCCTACATGGCGAAGTTCGAGCCGCGCCGGCCGCGCAAGCTGCTGCTGCATGGCAAGCAGGTGGAGAAACTCGTCGGCGCCATCACGCGTGAGGGCGCGACGCTCGTGCCGCTCGACCTGCATTTCAACGAGCGCGGGCTGGCGAAGGTCACGCTGGGCCTCGCCGAGGGCAAGAAGCAGCACGACAAGCGCGCCGCGATCGCCGAGCGGGACTGGCAGCGCGACAAGGCGCGGATGATGCGCAACAAGGGGCAGGAGTAAGGTCGGGGGAGGACACCTCCCCCGAATCCCCCACCGTTTTCTGGTCACCTGGCACCGGCCCCTGCCGTCAGTTCCCAAAAGCCAGAAAAAGGAGGGGGTTTGGGGGAGTTCTCTCCCCCAACCTTGCATCCGCCTTTACCCATCGCACGTAGATGGCCCAAGGAGCCCCCATGCCCGAGGACGACATCCCCCTGACCGGCGCCGTGCGCGAGAAGCTCGTCCGCACCAAGGAGCGCTGGGCCGAGGAAGGCCGCCTGCTGACCGGCACCACGGCCGACCCCGCGCGCGACCGCCTGCCCCCCGGCCAGACGCTCGTGCAGGATTGGCCGGTGCTCGACCTCGGCGTGCAGCCCGATGTCACCCAGGCGAAGTTCCGCCTGCGCATCGAGGGCCTGGTGGAGAACCGCCTGGCGCTGGACTGGGACGCCTTCATGGCGCTGCCGCAGCGCGAGATGGTGGTGGACATCCACTGCGTCACGCAATGGAGCCGCTACGACAACCGCTTCACCGGTGTCGCGGTGCGCGACGTGCTGGCCCTGGCGCAGCCCAGGCCCGAGGCGCGCTTTGTCGCCATGACCTCCTACGATGGCTACACGACCAACCTGACACTCGATGATTTCGCGGCGGACGACGTCATGTTCGTCCATTCCTGGGAAGGCCGCCCGCTCGAGCGTCAGCACGGCGCGCCGGTGCGCCTGGTGCTGCCGCGCCTGTATTTCTGGAAAAGCCCGAAATGGATCACGCGGGTGGAGTTGCTGGCCGCCGACCGTCCCGGCTTCTGGGAAGTGCGCGGCTACCACAATCGCGGCGATCCCTGGCAGGAGGAACGCTATGTCTGACATTCCCCGGCGCGCGATCCTGGCGGCGCCGCTGCTGATGGCCGCCGCCCCCGAACCCGATGCCTTTTCCTTCCGCCTGCCGGCGCTGGAAGGTGGTGAACACGACCTCGCGGCCTGGCGCGGGCGCGTGCTGCTGGTGGTCAACACCGCGTCCTTCTGCGGCTTCACCCCGCAATACGCGGCCTTGCAGCGGCTGCATGAACGCTACCAGGCGCGCGGCCTGGTGGTGTTCGGCGTGCCCAGCAACGACTTCAACCAGGAAAGCGCGGACAATGCGCGCATCCGGGAATTCTGCGATGCACAATTCGGCATCGACTTCCCGATGGCCACCCTCTCCCGCGTGAAGGGCCCGCAGGCCACGCCGCTGTTTCGCTGGCTGGCAGCGCGCGGCGGCGGTGAGCCGCGCTGGAACTTCCACAAATACCTGGTGGCGCGGGACGGGCGGACAGTGCGCGGCTTCGCCACGCGCGTCGCGCCCGACAGCGCCGAGATGTTGCGCGCGATCGATGCCGCGTTGGCCGTTTCAGCCCAGTCCGCGCCCACGGGATGAGTTCCTCCGCGGCGACCGGCGCCGCGAAGGCGATCGTGTAGGGAAGCCCGATCCGGGCAACGCCCCGATCACCACGGTTGGAGGAAAGCCAACCGAGGAGAGGGTGCAGGTCGCCGTCGTGGCGGTGTTCGCGAAGGTGCTGCCGATCGGTTGGAAGGAGGTAAGCCGCCGAGCCGCCGCCTCCACGGAAATGATGGTCACGAGAGCCAAGGCACGGCCGTGCCTTCGTTCGAACCAGACATGACGATGCGACATCGGTTCGACATATCGGCGGATTGGCGTGCCGGGCTGCTTCCGGGGTCAAGAGATATTCGTTTCGAGAAGGTTCCGGGTTGCGCGCCGCGCGGCATCAGCCAAGGCCAGGTCCCGCTGCCGGCGCTTCACGCGGTGGTGGCGCGTGGGCGTGCCACAAGCGTCTGCTCCGTACGCCCGAACATGTGCTTGGAACTTATCGCGATTCGAAAACATAAATGGCAACTCGCTACTTCAACGGTAATGACAATACAAATCGGCGCCAATGAGCCAATACATTGAAATAATAATGACCAAAGTTACCAAATCCATAATTTTTCAACCACAGTCCAATTCCCGCTGCGGTTGAAGACCGCGGTTCGTTTTCGATGGCTCCGGGTTCAATCGACATGCGGATCGATAAAACAATTGTGAGATAAATCACATGCGATTATTTGTTCACGGGCTAGTGTGCTGCCCCGGTGCTGAAGAAAGGTTCGGCACCAAATTGCCGACCCGACGCTGGGTTCCCGGTCATGCCGGGCGCATCGGACCGAGGGCCGTGCCGGAGAAGGGCTATCGCCATGTCGGTGCTGCCGAAGGTGGTTGCGGCCTGCTCCAGGATCATCCCCTGGCGTCGCGGCTCAGGCAGCGCCATGCCAGCGGCGATCGACGCATGCTCCTCCGCATCAGCGGAAATCCCGCCCGAGGCCCAGCCGCCCAGCGCCTCCGGCGAGCAGGATCCCCCGCCGGACGAGGGCCCCGTGCCTGCACCATGCGCCACCGCCGCGGCGCGGGCAGCAGCGCGCTGGCGCAAGGATGCCGCGGCGGCCCGGCCAGGACCGGGTGACGCCGGCCGCCATGGCGCCGCTGCCGTCATCAACACGTCATCCCGCAAGGTCCGCGTCGGCGCAGGCATCTTGCTGGCCCTGGGCCTGTGGGTGCTTCTCCTGCTGGCCGGCTGCGTCCTGGTCGGCCTGATCGACCAGCCCGCCGCGATGGGTGAGGTGGCAGCAACGATCGCGCCGCGTCCAAGACGGCACCGGCGACCCGGCGGCTGGCCGGTGGAGCGGCATCAAGGGGCGGCGCGTGCCGGGCGGCGCGGCGAGGCACGCGCTCCAGGCGCCGCCGCTCCCGCTGGTCGGCCGCTGGCCGCGTGACATGCGGGGCGCGACTCAGCCGTCCAGTCGTGCCAGCAGCGCCTGCACCGCATCCTCGAACATCTGCGCCGTCAATCGCCGCGTGGACGTGTTGTAGCGGCTGACATGGTAGGAATCCGCGAGAAGCAGCCCATCGGGCAGCGTGGCGATGGCGCCATGGGCAAACGGAAACCGCGCCACCGGGATGCCCTTGGCGCGCAGCAGCGCGGAATGGGCCACCACGCCCAGGGCGAGCACGGCGCGCAGCCGCGGCATCCCCGACAGTTCCGCCCGCGCGAAGCCGTTGCAAGCGCGGATCTCGGCGGGTGTGGGCTTGTTCTCCGGCGGCACGCAGCGCACGGCGTTGGCGATGCGGCAGCCGGTCAGTTCCATGCCGTCATTCGGGTCCTCGCGGAATTCGCCGCGCGCCAGGCCGAACTTCAGCAGCGTGCCGTACAGAAGCTTCCCGCGTAGTCGCCCGTGAAGGGCCGTCCGGTGCGGTTCGCCCCGCGCACGCCGGGTGCGAGGCCCAGCACCAGCAGCGGCGCGTCCCGTGGCCCCCAGGAAGGGACCGGGCCATTGTGCCAGCCTGGGTTTGCCGCGCGGTTGGCCTGCCGGTAGGCGACCAGCCGCGGGCAGAGCGGGCAGTCGTGCCCCGGCGCATCGCTCATGCGCGGGCGGCATCCGCCGCGGCGCGCATCACGTCTCCGCGTCCGGCAAGGTATCGGCGAAGGGGTCGGCCGGCGTTGCGCGCGTGGCGGGCCGTGGCGCCGCGGCGGCCGGTGCGGGGGCTGGGGCTTGGGCGGGCGCCACCGGCCGGCCGCGCGCCTCCACCTGCCGCCGCGTGATGTCCGGCGCGATGTCGTCGATGTCCATGAAGGCGTCGGCCTGCCGGCGCAGCTCGTCGGCGATCATCGGCGGCTGCGAACGGACGGTCGAGACCACCGTCACCCGCACGCCCATCCGCTGCACCGCCTCCACCAGGCGGCGGAAATCCCCATCGCCCGAGAACAGCACGGCGTGGTCGAGATGCGGGGCCATCTCCAGCATGTCCACCGCCAGCTCGACATCCATGTTGCCCTTGAGGCGCAGGCGCCCCTGCGGGTCGGTCTGCTGCTTGGCCGGCTTGGTCACCACCTGCCAGCCATTGTAGGCGAGCCAGTCGGTCAGCGGCCGCAGCGGTGAGTAGTCCTCGGTCTCGATCAGCGCGGTGTAGTAGCAGGCCCGCACGAGGTAGGTGCCGCCCCGGAAATAATCGAGCATCGCCGCGAAATCGATCTCGAAGCCCAGCGCGCGCGAGGTGTGGTAGAGGTTCGCGCCATCCACGAACAACCCCACCCGCTCCACGCCGCCGCCTCGCCTCATGCTGGAACTCACCTTGCCGATCCTCACACCGTGCCCGCTCAAATGCGGACGGGCCTGCGCTACACCCTTCGCAACGCGCTGTCATGGCCGCTGAAGCCGCGCTGGTCGCGATCGGCGCCAACCTCCCGAGTGCGGACGGCACCGCCGCCGCTCGAGACCTGCCGCTGGGCGGTGCGGCGCCTGGCCGCCATTCCGGGGATGCAGGTGCAGGCGGTCTCCTCATGGTGGGAATCGGCGCCGATCCCGCCCGACCCGGCCTCGCCGCCCTTCGTGAACGGCGTGGCGCGCCTGGTGGGGGAGGCCACGCCCGAGGTGCTGCTCGCTGCCCTGCACGCGATCGAGGACGAGGCCGGCCGCGCGCGCCCCTACGCAAACGCGCCGCGGGTGCTGGACCTCGACCTCATCGATCTTGGCGGGCGTGTGCGGGCCGGGCCGGCGCCGGTCCTGCCCCACCCGCGGGCCCATCTGCGGGCCTTCGTGCTGCTGCCGCTGGCCGAGGTTGCTCCTGGCTGGGTGCATCCGCTGCTCGGTCAGGATGCGCACACCCTCATGGCCGGGCTGGAGGCACAGGATATCCGCCGCCTGGCGCCGCCGGAGCTGGTTGCACCTTGCGGTGCAGCGTCGCGGTGTCTATCTGCATAGGCTACCGGAGAAGCCGGGCGCCGGGAGGAACCTTCCGCGCGCCCCCATTGTGTTTGGAGCCTCCTGATGGCGCGCGTTACCGTCGAAGATTGCATCGAGAAGGTGCCGAACCGTTTCGAGCTGGTGCTGTTGGCCGCCCAGCGCGCGCGCAACATCAGCCGCGGCGAGGAAATCGAGATCGACCGCGACAACGACAAGAATCCCGTCGTGGCGCTGCGCGAGATCGCCGAGGAGAAGGTGGAACTCGCCGCCCTCGAGGGTGATCTCATCAAGTCCCTGAGCCGCGCGCCCGAGCCCGAGCCGGCCGAGGAGGAGGTGATGGACATCATCGCCACCGACGAGAACATCTTCGGCATCATGGACGTGCAGGAAGAAGCCCTGCCCGAGTCCGCCGGCGAGGACCTCTCGCCCGACGACATCGAGGCGGCGATTGCTGCCGAACTGGGTGGCAAGCGCTAGGACCGAACGCGGCATGGGCCAGGGCGCCGGCGGCTCCCGACGACGCGGCCCAGTGCCGGCCCCCGAAGGGCTGCGCTCCCAGGAGGGCGTGAGCCCGGGCGCCAACCTCGCCCGCCAGGTCCTGGCCTACGACCCGCGGGCCGATGGCGCGATGATCGAGGCGGCCTGGCGCCTCGCCGAGCAAGCCCACGCATCCCAGAAGCGCGAGGACGGCCAGCCCTACATCGTCCATCCGCTGGCCGTCGCCTCGATCCTGGCGGACTACCGGCTCGATGGCGCGACCGTGGCCACCGCCCTGCTGCACGATGTCGTCGAGGATACCGGCGTATCGCTCGCCGAAATCGAGAAGCGCTTCGGCAAGGAAGTGGCGCGGCTGGTCGATGGCGTCACCAAGCTGACGCGCCTCGAACTGCAATCCGAGCGCACCAAGCAGGCCGAGAATTTCCGCAAGCTGGTCCTCGCCATGAGCGAGGACATCCGCGTGCTCATCGTGAAGCTGGCGGACCGGCTGCACAACATGCGCACCCTCTCGGCCGTGGCGAAGCCCGAGAAGCGCGTGCGCACCGCGCGCGAGACGCTGGAAATCTACGCCCCGCTCGCCGAGCGCATCGGCATGGATGCGCTGAAGACCGAGATCGAGACCCTCTCCTTCCGCGAGATGAACCCCGACGCCTGGCAGACCATCGCCGCGCGCCTGACCTACCTGCGCGGCCAGGGTGCCGACCTGATCGAGGAGATCGAGCAGGACCTCAAGCGCGTGCTGCGCGAATCCGGCATCGAGCCGGTCGAGGTCCAGGGCCGCGAGAAGTCGCCCTATTCCATCTGGCTGAAGATGCAGCGCAAGAACGTGGCGTTCGAACAGTTGTCGGACATCATGGCCTTCCGTGTCGTGGTCAAGGACAAGGGCGATTGCTACGGCGCGCTGGGCGCCATCCACTCCGCCTATCGCGTGGTGCCCGGCCGCTTCAAGGACTGGATCAGCACGCCGAAGACCAACGGCTACCAGTCCGTCCATACCGGCGTGACGGTGCCCGAGCGGCGCAATGCGAAAATCGAGGTGCAGATCCGCACGCCCGAGATGCACGATGTCGCGGAATACGGCGTCGCCGCGCATTGGGTCTACAAGCAGGGCGATGACGGCGCGCGCACGCGCCGGCGCTACCCCTGGGTGCGCGACCTGCTCGAGATCCTGAAATCCGCCGCCGACCCGCAGGATTTCCTCGACCACACCAAGCTCGAACTGCATCGCGACCAGGTGTTTTGCTTCACGCCCAAGGGCGACCTCATCGAATTGCCGCGCGGTGCGACCCCGGTCGACTTCGCCTACCAGGTGCACAGCCAGGTCGGCGACAACACCGTGGGTGCGAAGGTCAATGGCAAGATCGTGCCGTTGCGCCACACGCTCGAAGAATGGCGACCAGGTCGAGATCATCACCGCGCGCGGCGGCAGCCCGAACCCGGCCTGGGAACGCTTCGTCGCCACCGGCAAGGCGCGCGCACGCATCCGCCGCTTCGTCCATGCCCGCCAGCGCGCCGAGCAGCAGGAGGAAGGGCGCGCGGCGATCGCCAAGGTGTTCCGCGCCACCGGGCTCGACTTCTCGGAAAAGGCGCTGGAGCCGGCGCTCAAGGCGCTGAAACAGCCGGATTTCGAGGCGCTGTGCGCCGCCGTGGGGGCGGGGCATCTCTCGGCGCGCGACGTGCTCCATGCCGCCGTGCCCGAATTGCGCGCCCCGCGCGCACGGTGGACCAGATGCCGCTGGCCCGCCCGCGCGGGCGCCTGGGTGCGGGGCCCACGCTCACGGCGGGCAAGGCGGAACGCCCGGGCTCGCCCCGGCGCGAGGCGGCGATGGGCATCGCCGGCCTGGTCACCGGCATGGCTGTGCATTTCGCCGGCTGCTGCCATCCGCTCCCGGGGGACCGCATCGTCGGCATCGTGACCACCGGCCGCGGCGTCACCATCCACAAGCACGACTGCCACGGCCTCGAAGCCTTTGCCGCGACGCCCGAGCGCTTCATCGACGTGGACTGGGAATATGATGACGGTTCGAAGGGCGCCCATGTGGGGCGCATCGAACTCATGGCGGAGAACAGTTCCGGGGCGCTGGCCGGCCTCACCACGGCGATCGCGCGGCAGGAGGGGGCGGTCAACAACCTGCGCATCCTCAACCGCTCGGGCGAATGGTGCGAGGTGCTGGTGGATGTGGAGGTGCGCGACACCGGGCACCTCGCCGCCATCCTGGCCGCGCTGCGCGCCTGCCCCGGCGTCACGCAGGTCGAGAGGGCGCGCGGGTGATCATCGGCATCGGCTCGGATGTGCTCGACATCCGGCGCATCGAGAAAACCATCGCCAATCACGGCGATCGCTTCCTCGAGCGCATCTTCACGCCCGGCTGGAGCGCGCCAAGGCGGAACGGCGCACCGAACGCATCCGCGCGGCCACCTATGCCAAGCGCTTCGCCGCCAAGGAGGCCGCCTCCAAGGCGCTCGGCACCGGCTTCCGCGCCGGGGTGTTCTGGCGCGACCTCGGCGTGGTCAACCTGCCCTCCGGCCAGCCGACGCTGCGCCTGACCGGCGGGGCCGCGCAGCGCCTGGCGGCCATCACGCCGCCGGGCCATCGCGCCGAGATCGCGCTGACGATGACCGACGAATTCCCCTATGCGCAGGCCATGGTCGTCATCACCGCCGTCCCGCTTGCTTGACAGTTCGCCCGCCCGCTGTTTTCCCTGCCGCGCCCGCCCGACCCGGCCGGCGCACAAACCCCTGACCAGGCCGTCAAAGCACCCCATGGCGAAGAAGAAGACCGGCGGCTGGCTCGAAAGCGTCAAGACCATCCTGTATGCGGCGCTGATCGCCATCGGCATCCGTACCGTGGCCTTCGAGCCCTTCAACATCCCGTCCGGCTCGATGATCCCGACGCTGCTGGTGGGCGACTACCTGTTCGTCTCGAAATTCTCCTACGGCTATTCGCGGCATTCGATGCCGTTCAGCCTGCACCTGTTCGACGGGCGCATCTTCGGGCGCGCTGCCCGAGCGCGGCGACGTCGCGGTGTTCAAGCTGCCGCGCGACGGCACGACCGACTACATCAAGCGCATCGTCGGCCTGCCCGGGCGACCGCATCCAGGTCCGCGCCGGCATCCTGCACATCAATGGCGAGGCGGTGCGCCGCCAGCCGATCGGCCCCTTCACGTCGAAGGCGACGGTCCGCGCATCACCGTGCGCCGCTTCCCTCGAGACCCTGCCGCGGCGGGCGGCGGCGCCGGCGTCACGCACCAGATCCTCGAAGCCACCGACGACGGTCCGCTTCGACAACACCATCGAATTCCGGGTCCCCGAAGGCCATGTGTTCGCCATGGGCGACAACCGCGACAACAGCCTCGACAGCCGCGCGCAGGATGCGGTGGGCTTCATCCCGATCGAGAACCTGGTCGGGCGCGCCGAGTTCATCTTCTTCTCCGTCGACGGCTCCGCCGCCTGGTGGGAGGTCTGGGGCTGGCCCTTCGCGATCCGCTGGTCCCGCCTGTTCTCCGCGGTGCGATGAGCGGCATCGCGCACCGACTCGGCCACCGCTTCGCCGACCCCGCGCTGCTGGCGCATGCGCTGACCCATCGCTCCGCCGCCGATGCGCGCGGCGGCCAGCTCGATTCCAACGAACGCCTGGAATTCCTCGGCGACCGCGTGCTCGGCCTGCTGATCGCCGAATGGCTGACCGAACGCTACCCTTCCGAACGCGAGGGCGACCTCGACGCGCCGCCTGTCCTCCCTGGTCGCCTCCGAGACGCTGGCGCGCGTGGGCGAAGCCATGGGCCTGGCCGAGGCCATCCGCATCCCGCCGGGCGAGGAACGCGCCGGGCTGCGCGCGCGCCAGACCGTGATGGCCGATGCGGTGGAGGCGCTGCTCGGCGCCGTCTATCTCGATGCCGGGCTGGAGGCGGCGCGCGCCGTGGTGCGCCGGCACTGGGACCGCCTTGCTGGATGCCGCGCCGCAGCCCCCGGTCTCGGCCAAGAACCGCCTGCAGGAACACACGCTGGGCCGCGGCCAGCGGCCTGCCGGAATACAGCCTGGTCTCGTCAGCCGGCCCGTCGCACGCCCCCTTCTTCGTCGGTGCGCGTGCGTGCCGCGGGGCGTGAGGCCGGAAGGTGCCGGGGACAGCAAGCGCGCCGCCGAACTCGCCGCCGCCGAGGCCTGGCTGGCGGGGCTCGGCACATGACACACGCCGCTGCGGCCTCGTCGCCATCGTCGGCGCGCCCAATGCCGGCAAGTCCACCCTGGTGAACCGCCTGGCGGGCACCAAGGTCACCATCGTCTCGAACAAGCCGCAGACCACGCGCTTTCGCATCCGCGCGCATCGTCATGCACGAAGGCGCGCAGATCATCCTGGTGGACACGCCGGGCATCTTCGCCCCGCGCCGGCGGCTCGACCGCGCGATGGTCGCCGCCGCCTGGGGTGGCGCGCAGGATGCCGATGTCGCGCTGCTGGTGGTCGATGCGCGCGCCGGCCTGACCGACGCCGGTGCGGCGCATCGCCGAGGGGCTGGCGAAATCCCGCCGCCCGGTCTGGCTCGCGCTCAACAAGACCGACCTCATCCCCGCCGCAGCGCCTGCTGCCGCTGACCGCCGAGCTCAACGCCATCCTCGCCTTCGCCGAGACCTTCATGATCTCCGCCGAGAAGGGCGACGGGCTCGACCGCCTGCTGGCCGATGATGGCCGCCGCCGTGCCGCCGGGGCCGTATCTGTTCCCCGAGGACGAACTCACCGACCTGCCCAACCGCATGCTCGCCGCCGAGATCGTGCGCGAGCAGATCCTGCGCCAGACGCACCAGGAAGTGCCGCACCACGCCTCGGTGGAGACCGAGCAATGGACCGAGAACGCCGGACGGCTCGGTGCGCGTCGACTGCACCGATCTACGTCTCCCGCGCGACGCAGAAGGCGATCATCATCGGCGAGAAGGGCAGCCGCATCCGCACCATCGGGCAATCGGCGCGCATCGAACTCACCAAGCTGCTGGACCGCCCGGTGCACCTGTTCCTCAACGTGAAGGAACGCGACGGGCTGGGACGAGGAACGCGCGCGCATCCGCGCCATCGGGCTGGATGATGTGGGCTGAGGGCAGGGGCGCCGCCCCCGCACCCGCCGACGCGGAGCCAGGCTGGTGAGCGTGGAGTGGACCGCCCCGGCCGTGGTGCTGGAGGTCCGCCCGCATGGCGAAGGCGGCGCGGTGGTCTCGCTGCTGACCGAGGAGCACGGCCGCCACGCCGGGCTCGCCAAGGGCGGCGCCTCCCGCGCGCAGTCGGGGCTGTGGATGCCGGGCAACCTGGTCGAGGCGCGCTGGGTCGCCCGGCTGCCCGACCAGCTGGGCGCGCTGAGCGGCGAGATGGTGCATCCGGCCGCGGCCCTGGCCATGGAAGACCCGCTGGCGCTGGCGCTGCTCTCCTGCGCCTGCGCCATCGCCGCCGATGCGCTGCCCGAGCGCGAGCCACATCCGCGCGCCTTTCGCGCCCTGGTCTCCCTGATCGGCCACCTGGCGGGCGGCGCCGAGGGCGTGATGGCCGACTACGTGCGCTGGGAGGCGCTGGTGCTGTCCGAACTCGGCTACGGGCTCAACCTCGATACCTGCGCCGTCACGGGCGTGCACCGAGGGCCTCACCCATGTCTCCCCGCGCACCGGCCGCGCGGTCAGCGCCGGCGCCGCGCAGCCCTATGCGGGCCGCCTGCTGCCGCTGCCGTCCTTCCTGCGCGATGGCGAAAGCGCGGGCGACGCGTCGTCCTGGGAGGCCGGGCTGCGCCTGACCGGCCATTTCCTCGAACGCGACGCCTTCGGCGCCCGCCACCGCCCGGTGCCCGAGGCGCGGCACCGCCTGGCCGACCGGGTGGCGGCGCTCGCCGCATCCGTGTAAGCGGACGCAAACGAGAACGAAGCACGAATCCGAGCCATGCCCGACGACATCAAGGACCTGCCCGAAGGCGGTGCCACGCGCGAAACGCCGCTCGCCGAGGCGCTGTCCGAGCGCTATCTCGTCTATGCGCTGTCCACCATCACCGCGCGCTCGCTGCCCGATGTGCGCGACGGGCTGAAGCCGGTGCACCGCCGCCTGCTCTGGGCCATGCGCCAGCTGCGCCTCGATCCCGGCGACCGGCTTCAAGAAATGCGCCCGCGTCGTCGGCGACGTGATGGGCAAGTACCACCCGCACGGCGACCAGTCGCATCTACGACGCGCTGGTGCGCCTCGCGCAGGATTTCGCCGCGCGCTATCCGCTGGTCGACGGCCAGGGCAATTTCGGCAATATCGACGGCGATAACGCCGCCGCCATGCGCTACACCGAAGCGCGCCTGACCGACGTCGCCAAGGCGCTGCTGGAGGGCATCGACGAGGACGCGGTCGATTTCCGCGCCACCTATGATGGCGAGGAGGAAGAGCCGGTCGTCCTGCCCGGCGGCTTTCCCCAACCTGCTGGCCAATGGCGCGGCGGGCATCGCGGTCGGCATGGCGACCTCCATCCCGCCGCACAATGTCGGCGAGCTGTGCGATGCCGCCCTCGCGCTGATCGACGACCCCGACGCCGACGCATCGACGAGCTGATCGAGCATGTCCAGGGCCCGGACTTCCCCACCGGCGGCGTCGCTGGTCGAGCCGCGAGGCAGCCATCGCGCGAGGCCTATGAGACCGGCCGCGGCGGCTTCCGCGTGCGCGCGCGCTGGGACGACGCGAGGACGCTCGACGCGCGGCACCTGGCAGATCGTCGTCACCGAAATCCCCTACCAGGTGCAGAAGGGCAAGCTGATCGAGCAGATCGCCGCAGCTGCTCGACGACAAGAAGCTGCCGCTGCTGGGCGACGTGCGCGACGAGAGCGACGGAGGAGATCCGCCTCGTGCTGGAGCCCAAGAGCGCGCACCGTCGATCCCGACGTGCTGATGGAGAGCCTGTTCCGGCTCACCGAGCTCGAAACCCGCTTCCCGCTCAACATGAACGTGCTCGATGCCGCAGCGCGCGCCGCGCGTGATGGGCCTGCGGCGAGGTGCTGCGGGCCTGGCTCGACCATCGCCACGACGTGCTGGTGCGCCGCACCGGCATCGCCTGGCGGCAAGATCGCGCGCGCGGCTGGAAATCCTCGACGGCTACCTGATCGCCTACCTCAACCTCGACGAGGTGATCCGCATCATCCGCGAGCGAGGACGAGCCCAAGCCCGTGCTGATGGCACGCTTCGAGCTCACCGACCGTCCAGGCCGAAGCCATCCTCAACATGCGCCTGCGCGCTTTGCGCAAGCTCGAGGAAATGGAGATCCGCAAGGAACACAAGAAGCTCAGCACCGAGCAGAAGCGCCTGCTCTCCCTGATGAAATCCGATGCCAGGCGCTGGGAAGCGATCGCCGAGGAAATCGCTGCCACGCGCGCGAGGTTCGGCGATGGCGCGCTCGGCCGCCGCCGCACCGAGACCGGCCGCGCTGCTCCCCGCCGTGCTGGTGGACGAGGCCGCCTTCGTCGAGCGCGAGCCGATCACCGTGATCCTGTCCGAGAAGGGCTGGATCCGCGCGCTGAAGGGGCACATCCCGCTCGATGGCGAGATCCGCTTCAAGGAAGGCGACAGCCTGCTGGTCGCCCTGCACGCCGAGACCACCGACCGCATCGTGGTGTTTGCCACCAACGGGCGCGTCTACACGCTCAAGGCCGACACGCTGCCGCGCGGGCGCGGTGACGGCCAGCCGGTGCGCCTGATCGTCGATCTCACCAATGAGGATGCGGTGGTGGAGATGTTCGTCCATCGCGACGCCGCGCGCTTCCTGGTGGCGGCGAGCGACGGCAAGGGCTTCATCGTGAAGGCCGAGGACCTGCTGGCCGAGAAGCGCACCGGCAAGCAGGTGCTGAACATGGAGCCGCCCGTCGAGGCCGCGCTGTGCGTGCCCGCCGATGGCGATACCGTCGCGGTGGTCGGCGAGAACCGCAAGCTGCTGGTGTTCCCGATCGAGCAGGTGCCGGAGATGACGCGCGGGCGCGGCGTGCAGTTGCAGGCCTATCGCGATGGCGGGCTGTCGGACGCCAAGGTGTTCCGTCGCGCCGAGGGGCTGACCTGGGCGCTCGGGCGCAACACGCGCACCGAGACCGACCTGCGCCCCTGGCTGGGCAACCGCGCGGGCGCGGGCAAGGCGCCGCCGAACGGCTTCCCGCGCGGCAACCGCTTCGAATAGGCGCGCGGCGTAACGGACGCCGTCGCGCGAGCGAAACCATCTCCGACAGCAAATCTGCTGAAGGAGGCACCGATGAACGCCGCAGCCGATGCAACCCTCCCCTCCGCATTCTCGCTGAAGTCGCTGGCCATCGGCGGCGTTGCCGGTCTCGCCGCCTGGGAGGTGTTCGCGCGCCTCGTTGCGCCGCTGTGGATCGGCGAGGCGCTCGACCCCACGCCGCTGGTCGAGGCGAGCCTTGGCATCGGCGGCACCGGTGCCTTCGTCGTGCATGTGCTGACCGGGCTCATCGCCTATCCCGCCGCCTGGATGCTGGTGGCCTGGCCGATCGCGGCCCGGCTCGGCCTGCCTTGGTGGCTGGCGGCGATCGGCTATGGCGTGGGCCTGTGGGTGTTTGCCCTGGGCGTCATGGCGGGGCTGGTCGCGGGCTTCCCGCCCTTCCTGGGCTTCATCCCGCTGGCCTGGGCCTCGCTGGTCGGCCACGTGCTGTTGGCGGTGGCGGCGGCCGGGGCGATGCGCGCGGCCGGCTGAGGGCCGCAGCGCTCGCGCGAGGGTTGTGTTGCGCCACCGGAATGGGGAATGCTGCCCCTCCGGTGAAGGAGCACGGTGATGGCCAAGCGCCCGCGAACCAAACCCGACCCGAAGCAATTGGTGGTGTTCTTCGCCACCAACCGCCGCCGCCTCTCGGATGCCTTCGACAAGGACAGCGACGCGCCGCCGCAGGACCGGCGGCTGTGGCTGGGCAAGGCGGCGGTGGAGATGCTGGGCGACCCGCTGCGCACCGAGGCGCGGCGCAGCCTGCTCGCCCATCCCGAGATCGCCGGCGACGACGACTTCGCCGATCCCGATCGCGGCGCCGCCGCGCTGCTGCTCGATGCCTGGCTCGATGACGCCTTCGACCGCCAGGCGGTGGCGCTGGTCTTCGTGCATGGCTTCGCGAACAGCTTCGGCTCGGCGATCGAGCGGGCGGCGCAACTGGCGGAGTTCTACGGCGGCGTCGGGCTGGGCCTGGCGCCGCTGGCCTTCTCCTGGCCCTCGGATGGGCAGGTGTTCGACCTGAAGGGCTTCCCCGACCTGATCGGATCGGGTGTCGCGCAGTATCGCGCCGACCAGAAGGACGCGATGGCCGCCGGTGCCGCGCTGGCGCGGATGCTGCGCGAGGTGCACCGCGCGCGGCGCCGGGCGGAGAAGCGCGGCCGGCCGGTGCGCCTCGCGCTGTTGGCGCACAGCATGGGCAACCTGGCGCTCTCGGCCGGGCTGGCGGTGATGCGCAACGGGCTGCTCACCGCCGACATGCAGGGGACCTTCGAGGATGCCGTGCTGGTGGCCGCCGATGTGCCCAGCACCTATCTCGGCGCCGGGCAGCCGCTGCGCGAGATCGCCTGGCTGGCGCGGCGCGTGACGGTCGCCATCAATTATGACAGCACCCTGCGCGTGGCGAGCGAGGCGGCGAACCCGGGCACGCGCCGGCTGGGCCATGCCGGGCCGTCGGACCTCGATGCGCTGCCCGCCAATGTGGTCGTCGTCGATTGCTACCGCGGGCTTGAAGGCGCCGATGCCAAGGACCGGCTGGTGGCCTCGGTGCCCGGCGGAGGCACCAGCTGGGATGTGATCGACCATCAGTACTATCGCAACGACCGCAAGGTCCGCGACGACCTGGCGCAGGTGCTGGCGGGGCTGGAGCCTTCGCCGCGCGTGGTGCTGCCGGCGCATGAGCGCGTGATCGGCAACCGGGCGCGGCATGTGGAGCTGGTGTTCACCGGCAACTGATGCCGGGCGCATGAAGGTTTCGCCTTCATCCCCCTCAGGCGCCGGGTGGTCGGCATCCGCGGCCCCGGGCTGGCCGGCGCGCGCCGCGGCGCGCCTTCGCGCGGGCGGCCGACCGAAGCTTCGTCCGCCGCGGTCAACGTCACGCCCTGCCGCCTGGCGGTTTCGGACCAGGCCGGGCCTGCGGAGCCGCGCCTGCGAAGTGGCGGCCCTGTGCGGGCGCCATCGGCAGGTGCGGCCCCGGGCGGGTCATCCGGGGCGCACGAGCACGTGGCGCTTGCGCCCGGCGGAGAGTTTCGCCGCGCCGTCGCGCAGGTCGGCTTCGGTCACGGCCATGGTCGCCTCGCGCACCGGTTCGTCGTTGAGGCGCAGGCCGGACTGGGTGATCAGGCGGCGCGCCTCGCCCTTGCTGGCGGCCAGGCCCGCCTGCACGACGAGGTCGATGAAGGGCGCGGGCAGGGCGGCGGTGATGGTGGGCAGGGTCTCGGCCGCCGCCCCCTCCTCGAAGGCGCGCCGGGCGGTCTCGGCGGCCTGCTCGCGCCTCGGGGCGGCCATGCAGCAGGGCGGTGGCTTCCGTCGCGAGCCGTTTCTTGGCCTCGTTGATCTCCGCGCCGGCCAGCGCCTCGAGCCGGCGCATCTCGTCGAGCGGCAGCTCGGTGAACAGCGTGAGGAAGCGGCCGACATCGGCATCCTCGGTGTTGCGCCAGTACTGCCAGTAGTCGTAGGGGCACAGGCGGTCGGCGTTGAGCCACACCGCGCCGGCCGCGGTCTTGCCCATCTTGGCGCCCGAGGCGGTCGTGATCAGCGGCGTGGTCAGCGCGATAGGCTGACTGCCCGCCATGCGGCGGCCCAGCTCGACGCCCATTGACGATGTTGCCCCACTGGTCGGAGCCGCCCATCTGCAGCACGGCGCCGTGGCGGCGGTGCAGCTCGAGGAAGTCGTAGGCCTGCAGGACCATGTAGTTGAATTCGAGGAAGGTCAGCGGCTGCTCGCGCTCGAGCCGCAGCTTCACGCTGTCGAAGGTCAGCATGCGGTTGACGGTGAAGTGCCGGCCGACATCGCGCAGGAACGGGATGTAGCGCAGCTCATCGAGCCATTCGGCATTGTCGACCATCATGCGCGCCGGCGTCGAAATCCAGGAGGGCCTCGAAGGTGCGGCGGATGCCGGCCTTGTTGGCCTCGATCGCCTCATCGGTGAGCAGCTGCCGCGCCTCGTCCTTGCCGGAGGGGTCGCCGACCTTGGTGGTGCCGCCGCCGATCAGCGCGATCGGCTGGTCGCCGGTGCGCTGCAGCAGGCGCAGCAGCATGATCGGCACCAGGTGGCCGACATGCAGGCTGTCGGCGGTGCAGTCGTAGCCGATATAGGCGACCGGCCCGCCTTCGATCAGCGCGGCATCGAGCGCCGCCTCATCGGTGCACTGGTGGATGTAGCCGCGCTCGCGGGCCACCTGCAGGAATTCGCTTTTCGGGCCGGTCATGCTGCTGTCCTGTGAAGCGGGGACTTCCGCCGGAAGGGCAGGGGGGCTAGCACGTCGCCGGCATGCTGAGAACCATCGGGCTGATGAGCGGCACCTCCCTCGATGGGGTCGATGCCGCCTACCTTGAGACGGACGGCGCGACCATCGCCCGTCTCGGGCCGCGCCTGACGCTGCCCTATGATCCGAAACTGCGGCGGCTGCTGCGCGGGTTGCTCGACCGTGCCGAGAGCCTGGCCGACACCGACCCCGAATTGCTCGATGCCGTGAAGCGCATCACCGACCGCCACGCCGAGGCGGTCGAGGCGCTGGGGCTCGAGGCCGACATCATCGGCTTTCACGGCCAGACCCTGCTGCACCGCCCGCCGGTTGCCGGGCGCAACATCACGCCCTTCACCTGGCAGGTGGGCGACGCGGTGGCGCTGGCCAAGCGCACCGGCATGACGGTGGCCTACGACTTCCGCTCCGCCGATGTCGCGGCGGGCGGGCAGGGCGCGCCGCTGGTGCCGGTGTTCCATCGCGCGCTGGCGGCGCCGCTGCCCAAGCCGCTGGCGATCCTGAACCTGGGAGGGGTGGGCAACGTCACCTGGCTGGGCGCGGGCGGCGAGATGCTGGCCTTCGACACCGGCCCCGCCAATGGCCCGCTGGACGACTGGGCGCGCCAGCACACCGGCAAGGACTACGACGCTGCGGGCAAGCTGGCGCTGGCCGGGCAGGCGGATGGCGCGGTGCTGGGGCGGCTGATGGCGCATCCCTACCTGGAGGCCCCGCCGCCCAAATCCCTCGACCGGCTGGATTTCGACCGGGCGCTGAAGGAAGCCGGTGCCGCCGAACTCTCGGCCGCCGATGGCGCGGCCACGCTGTGCGCCTTCTGCGCGGTCTGCGTGGCGGCCGCCGCACGGCTGTTCCCGGAGCCGCCGTTGCAATGGCTGGTGGCCGGTGGCGGGCGGCGCAACCCGGCCATCATGAAGGCGCTGGCCGGCGCGCTGGAGGAACCGGTGCGCCCGGTCGAGGTCGCGGGGTGGGACGGGGATGCGCTGGAGGCGCAGGCCTTCGGCTTGCTGGCGGTGCGGGTTTCGCGTGGGTTGCCGATCACCTTTCCGGGCACGACGGGGGCGCCGCGGGCGCTCAATGGCGGGCGGATCGTGGGGTCGTTGCTGTAGGGCAGGCGCGCGGCGCGTGCCGGTGCCTGGTGCGGTTGGCGTTCGGACCGGCGCGCATCCCCGCCCTGGTGTTCGCGCAAGTGGGCGCGCCGGATTATCTGGCGGCCGGCTGATCGAGGCCGGGGCTCGTGGCAGGACGGGCATCAGCGCAGGCGCCAGTGGCGGCGGTTGCCGCCGGCGGCGCCAATGAGGCGCGCGAGGCCGCCGAAAAGACCGATGGGAGCCTGCTGCACCTTTTCCAGCGCGGCGCGGATCCGGGCCTGGACGATTTCGGACAAAATGGGGTCGGGCAGGTGGTGGGGCGCGGCGGGCAGAGCGGGTTGCAGGCCGAGCCGCCTGGCCAGCATCAGGCTGCCCAGGCCGATAATGCGCGTGATGCGGCGATAGGCGCGGCAGATGCGCCAGGCGAGGCTTCGCAGCAGTGTGTCCCGCCGG
This sequence comes from uncultured Alphaproteobacteria bacterium, assembly GCA_963716705.1. Classification (GTDB taxonomy): domain Bacteria; phylum Pseudomonadota; class Alphaproteobacteria; order Acetobacterales; family Acetobacteraceae; genus Neoroseomonas. The sequence goes on along the minus strand of CAVQTW010000020.1, from coordinate 57,423 downwards.
CGTCGCGTGGCGACCAGGTTGAGCAGCAGGTCCATCACGCCCGAGCGGGCCCAGCGGCGCAGTTGCCGGCTCGCGGTATCCGCGCGGCCATATTCTGGCGGGAGGTCCTTCCAGGGGCCGGTGGAGCAGGCGATCCAGAAGATGGCGTCGAGCGTGCGGCGGCGATCCTGTGGAGGGCGGCCGCGGCTGTGCTCGATGGGCGGGAGGTGTCGGGCGAGGAGGGCGTATTCGGTGTCGGAGAGGGGTCGGAAAGGGTGCGGGCGCATCGACGCATTGAATAGGAATTATATCACATAGTCAACCCTGGATGCGCCGGTGCCCGATATTGGGATCCAAGGGCCTTTCGGCCCTTGGCGGGGGAGTTCGAGGGGGCAGCGCCCCCTCGTGCCGGATCATGCGCGCCAACACATTGATAATGAAATGAATTCAACCTAAAGCGCCGGCAACCCTCGCCCCAGCCTGTCGAGGATCGAGGCCCCCAGCGGGTGCGGTTCCACGCAGGGTCGCCGCTGGTGTGGCGCGGCCATGCCGGCGCGCCGGGCAAAGAAGGGTTTCCCATAGGCCGCGAAGTGTTCGGCGGTGCGCGGCATCATCATGAAGGTGGCGATGGGCAGCACGAAGCGGTGCAGGGCTTCGGCCTGGTCGTGTTCGCCGCGCTCCATCAGGTCCCAGATGCGGGCCTGGACGTCGGCCACGTCCGGGGCGGGGATCATGCCGGCGCAGCCGATGCGGTGGGTGTCGGGCAATTCGAGCCCGGCCAGCCCGTTGAAGATGGAGAAGGCGCCTTCGGTTTCCTCGATCAGGCGGCGGACATACAGGATCGGCCCTTCGCCCTTCATCATGCGGAAATGCGGGTGGGCGCGGTGCAGCGTGCGCAGGGCCGCCGCCGAGAGTGCGACATCCATCATGGAGGGGTTGTTCTGCGGCCCGCAGGGCAGGCTCACGCCCTCGGCCAGCGCGCCCATGAAGCGCACCAGGGCGGCTTCGGTCATGCCCGCCATCTGGGGCGGCTGCAGGATGAGCCAGGCGGCGCCGGCGGCCTCGGCGGCGCGGGCGACTTCCAGGGCGGCGGCAACGCCGGATTCGTTCACCGTGACCGCCACGGGCAGCCGGCCCGCGACATCCTCCAGCACCCAGTCGATCAGCGTGCGGCGCTCGATCAGCGTCAGCTTGTGGAATTCGGTGACCAGGCCCAGCAGGGCGATGCCGTGGGCGCCGCCGCGGATGCAGGCCTCCACCTGCTGGCGCATCGCCGCGCGGTCGAGCCGTTCCTGGCGGTCGAAGAAGGCGTAGAGGATGGGCCAGACGCCGCGGAAGGGTGGCGGGTTCATGTCGGTGCCTCCGCGGGGTGGGATGGCCGGTGCGTGGCCGGGTCCCCCGCCCTGGCAGCATGCCTGGGGCTGCGGTTGGGGAATAGGCTGCGCGACGTGTGATCCGGATCAATGCGCATCATGCGCCATTCGGCTTTCATGGCGGTGAGGTTCCCCCATGGGTTCGCGTGCGGCCGGAAGCCCCAACGGCGCGCGTGGGCCCTATGCCTGGCGCCGCCGCATCCCGGCCGGCGCCAGGCCCCGAATGCCAGAAGGGCCGCCGGATGTATTCCGGCGGCCCCTGCGGCGACGTGCGATGGCGGCGGCGTGGTCAGTCGGCGGCGAGCGCCATCCGGCTGCGATTGAGGATGCCCATGACGTGGTCCTCGGCGGCGTCCACCACCTTGTCGGTCTGCTCGGGCGTGTAGACGTGGCCGGCGCCGGGCATCACGCGGTAGTCGATGGTGATGCCCTTCTGGGTGTTGAGCTTGTCCACCAGCTTGCGCACCGAGGGCTCGGGCACGAGTTCGTCGTCCGCGCCGTGGAAGATCAGCCCGTTGCAGGGGCAGGGCGCGAGGAAGCCGAAATCGTAGTGGCTGGCCGGCGCGCTGATGGAGATGAAGCCGCCCATTTCGGGCCGGCGCATCAGCACCTGCATCCCGACATAGGAGCCGAAGGAATAGCCGGCGACCCACAGCATCGACGAATTGGGGTTCACCGCCTGCAGGAAGTCGAGCCCCGAGCAGGCGTCCGACACTTCGCCGATCCCGCCATCGTAGCGGCCCTGGCTGCGGCCGACACCACGATAGTTGAAGCGCAGGACGGAGAAGCCCATCGCCTGGAAGCGCTGGTAGAGCGAATAGGTGACCCGGTTGTTCATGGTCCCGCCGTGCAGCGGGTGGGGGTGCAGCACCAGGGCGACGGGGGCATTGGGGCGCTTCGAATGGTGGTAGCGTCCCTCAAGCCGGCCATCAGGCCCGGCGAACATGACCTCGGGCATCGTGCATCCAATACGCTCTGCGCCGGGGTGTCTGGGGGCTGCAGGCGCGAGCACCATGCGAGCGACCCCACGGCGACCCCGCCGCATGGTTTCGGGAACCTCGCTTCGGCGGCGCGGGGGGATGCGCCACCAACCAACACGGCGTGCCAGGGGCGTGTCCGACCCCTTGCACTCAATACACTCGCGCCGCACTACATGAGCCTGCGGTGCTGATGAGCCCTTGCGTGAGCAAGGGACGACGATGCCGTGATGCCCCAGGGGAGGTTCCCGTCTCCCGGAGCGGCCCCACTATACGAAGTCCGGCGCCGATTTCATAACAGAATCACGACACCATCCCCATGTTCGCAGTGTCGAACAGGGTTGCGAGAACAGCGGAGACGTCCATGCGCTTGTCCACCCGCGGACGCTATGCCGTCATGGCGATGGTCGAAATGGCGGCCCGCGAGGGCCAGGCCCGGGGCTGCGATGCGGGCCGGCCGGTGACTTTGGGCGAGATCGCGACGGCGCAGCATTTATCTGTTGCGTATCTGGAACAATTATTCGCACGATTGCGCAAGGCCGGACTGGTCGCCTCGGCGCGCGGACCGGGCGGGGGGTATCGCCTGGCCCGCCCGGCGACCGAGATCGCCATTGCCGAGGTGGTCGAGGCCTCCGACGAGCAGATCAGCGCGACCAGGTGCGAGGAAGGCGGGCCGGGGTGCCTGGCCGGCGACCGCTGCCTCACCCATGACCTGTGGGCCGAGCTCGGCGACCAGATCCGGCTGTTCCTGCGCGGCCTGACGCTGGCCGAGGTGGTGGAGGGCAAGGTGCTGGGCCGTGCCCGCCCGCCCGCCGGGCGCGAGACGGCGCTGCCCGCCAGCGCGCTGCCCGCGGGAGCGCGTCCGGGGTCGTGACGCCGCCGCTGCACCTCGACGCCAATGCGACCGAGCCGCTGCGCCCGCAGGCGCGCGCGGCGGTGCTGGCGGCCCTCGACGTGCCGGGCAACCCTTCCTCGATCCATGCCGAGGGCCGCGCGGCGCGGCGCCTGCTGGAAGACAGCCGGCGCGCGGTGGCCACGGCCTTCGGCGCGCGGGCCGAGGATGTGGTGTTCACCGCCGGCGGTACCGAGGCCAATGCGCTGGCGGTGCAGGGCCTGGCACGTGGCCGGCGCCTGCTGGTGGGGGCCACGGAGCACCCCGCGGTGCTGCGCGCCGCACCCGCCGCCGCGCTGCTGCCCGTTCGCGCGGATGGGCGGATCGACCTCGACGCCCTGGCGGCTGCGCTGGCGGAGGGTGGGCCGGCGTTGGTCTGCGTGATGGCGGCGAACAACGAGACCGGCGTGCTGCACCCGCTGGCCGAGGTGGCCGCGCTGTGCCGGGCGCATGGCGCGGCGCTGCATGTGGACGCGGTGCAGGCGGCCGGGCGGGTGGCGCTGTCGCTCGAAGCCACGGGGGCGGACAGCCTGGCGCTCTCGGCGCACAAGATGGGCGGGCCCAAGGGTGCGGGCGCGCTGCTGCTGCGCGCGGGGGTGGACGTGATGGCGCTGGTGGCCGGTGGCGGGCAGGAACGCGGGCGCCGCGGCGGGACCGAGCCGCTGCCGGCCATCGCCGGCTTCGCCGCGGCGGCGCGCGCGGCGGACCCGGCGCAGGCCGCGAGGCTTGCGGTGCTGCGGGACGCCATCGAGGACACAATCGCCCGTATCGCGCCGGAGGTCGTGTTTCCTGGCCGCTGCGCGCCGCGCCTGCCCAATACCAGCGCCATCCTGCTGCCGGGGGTGGCGGCGGAGACGCAGGTGATCGCGCTCGACCTCGCGGGGGTGCGGGTTTCGGCGGGGGCGGCGTGTTCCTCGGGCAAGGTTGCGGCCAGCCACGTGCTGGCGGCGATGGGGCTGGGCGCGGGGGCGGGCTGCGCGATCCGCGTCTCGCTGCCCTGGAACGCGGCGGAGGACACGGCCGAGCGTTTCGTCGCCGCCTGGGCGGGCATGCGCGAAAGGCTCTCCCGCCGGGCGGCGTGAATGCCCATCTTGCGGGCATGAGCCTGTCCAACCGCCCCATCTACCTCGACAACCACGCCACCACGCCGCTCGACCCGCGGGTGCTCGCCGCCATGCGACCCTGGTGGGAGGAGAACTTCGCCAATCCCGGCAGCGTGGAGCACGTCATGGGCCGCGCCGCCGAGGCGGCGGTCGAGGAGGCGCGCGGCCACATCGCGGACCTGATCGGCGCCGACCCGCGGGAGGTCGTGCTGACCTCCGGCGCCACCGAGGCGAACAACCTCGCCATCAAGGGCGCCGCCCGCTTCGCCGCCTCCCAGGGCAGCGCGCGCCGGCGCATCATCACCCTGGCCACCGAGCACAAATGCGTCCTCGAAAGCGTCCGCGCCCTGGCCGATGAAGGCTTCGAGCCCGTCATCTCGGCGTCGATGCCAATGGCCTGGCCGACCTCGATGCCCTGGCCGAAGCGCTCGATGACCGCGCGCTGCTGGTCTCGGTCATGGCGGTGAACAACGAGATCGGCGTGATCCAGGACCTGGCCGCGATCTCGGCGCTGGCGCGCGCGGCCGGCGCGCTGTTCCACACCGATGCCGCGCAGGCGGCCGGGCAAATCCCGCTCGACGTCGAGGAGGCGGGCGTCGACCTGCTCTCGCTGTCCAGCCACAAGGTGTACGGGCCCAAGGGGATCGGGGCGCTGCATGTGCGCCGGCGGCCGCGGGTGAGGATCGCGCCGCTGTTCTCGGGCGGCGGGCAGGAACGCGGGCTGCGCTCCGGCACGCTGCCCGCGCCGCTGGTGGTGGGCTTCGGCGAGGCCTGCCGCATCGCCGCCACCGAGGGGATGCTCGATTCCGGGCGCGTGGCCGGGCAGCGTGACCGCTTCATGGCGGCGCTGCGGGCGCGCGTGCCGGGCATCGAGATGAACGCGCCCGACGCACCGCGCGTGGCCGGCAATGCCAATATCGCCTTCCCCGGCGGGGTCAGCGCGCAGGCCATCATGGAGGGCGCGCCGGGGGTGTGCGTCTCGACCGGCTCGGCCTGTTCCTCGGCGGCGGTCGAGCCGTCCTACGTTCTGCGCGCGATCGGGCTGGACGAGGCGCGCGCGCGCGCCACCTTGCGGATCGGGGTGGGACGCTTTACCTCGCCCGCCGATGTGGACGCCGCCGCAGCAATGCTGGCGGATGCGTGGTCCAGGGCGGTTTCAGGCACAAGCAGGGCGGCGGAGTAGACATGCCGAAGATGGTATTCGTTCAGCGCGACGGGACGCGCAAGGAAGTGGAGGCGCCGCTCGGGCTCTCGGTGCTCGAGATCGCGCATCGCCACAGCGTCGATATCGAGGGCGCCTGCGAGGGTTCGCTCGCCTGCTCCACCTGCCACGTGATCGTGGAGCCTGGCTGGTTCGCCAAGCTGGCCAGCCCGACCGAGGACGAGGAGGACATGCTCGACCTCGCCTTCGACCTGCAGGAGACCTCCCGCCTGGGCTGCCAGATCATCATGACCGATGCGCTGGACGGCCTGGTGGTGAAGCTGCCCGCGGGCTCCCGCAACGCGGGGGGCTGAGCGCGTGGCCGCGCCCCGCTGGGAGAGCGATTTCGGCGCCCCCGGCGGGCTGTTCCGCCGCCTGCGCGCGCAAGCGGACCAGGCCTGGGCGGGCTATACGTGGCACCCCTTCGTGCAGGGGCTCTCGGCGGGCACGCTGCCGCTGCCGGCCTTCCGGCACTACCTGATCCAGGACTACCTGTTCCTGATCCACTTCGCCCGCGCCAAGGCGCTGGCGGTGGTGAAGGGCGAGAGCCTGGCCGCGATGCGCGACAAGGCCGCCGCGGTGCTCGCCATCCTCGACGAGACCAAGCTGCACCTGAAGTATTGTGCCGACTGGGCGCTGGACGAGGCGGCGGTGGTCGCGACACCCGAAAGTGCCGAGACGGTGTCCTACACCCGCTGGGTGCTGGACCGCGGGCTGGCCGGCGACATCCTGGACCTCGAAGTGGCGCTGGCGCCCTGCACCGTGGGCTATGGCGAGGTTGCGCTGCGCATCCTGGCCGACCCCGCGCGGCGGGGGGGCGACAACCCCTACCAGTCCTGGATCGATACCTACGCCGACGAGGACTACCAGGCGATGGCGCGCGCGGCCGCCGCGCGGATCGATGCGCTGGGTGTCTCCCATGGCGGCGAGGCCCGCTTCGCGCGGCTGGCGGCGGATTTCGCCGAGGCCGCGCGGCTGGAGCAGCGCTTCTGGCAGCAGGGGCTGGATGCCGTGCGCGGCGCGGCGGTGGTTCGTGGCTAGGATCCTTGTCGCCATGTCCGGCGGCGTGGACAGTTCGGTGGTGGCCGGCCTGCTGGCCGAGCAGGGCCATGAGGTGGTGGGCGCCACCCTGCAGCTGTATGACCACGGCGCGGCCGTGCAAAAGAAGGGCGCCTGCTGCGCCGGGCAGGACATCCACGACGCGCGCGACGTGGCCGACCGCCTGGGCATTCCCCACTACGTGCTGAACCGCGAGGATGTCTTCGCGCGCGATGTCATCGGCGATTTCGCCGACACCTATGCCCGCGGCGAAACGCCGGTGCCCTGCATCCGCTGCAACCAGACCGTGAAGTTCCGCGACCTGCTGGGCCTGGCCCGCGACCTCGGCTGCGAGGCGCTGGCCACGGGCCACTACGCGCGGCGCGTCGATGGCCCCGATGGTGCTGAACTCCACCGCGCCGCCGACCCTGCGCGCGACCAGTCCTATTTCCTGGCGGCCACCACGCGCGAGCAGCTCGCCTTCGCCCGCTTCCCGCTGGGCGACATGGCGGACAAGGCTGAGGTGCGCGCCGCGGCCGCACGGCTGGGCTTGCCGGTGGCGGCCAAGCCCGACAGCCAGGACATCTGCTTCGTGCCCGATGGCCGCTACGACGCGCTGGTGGCCAGGCTGCGCCCCGAGGCGGCCACCCCGGGCGAGGTTGTGCATGCCGATGGCCGCGTGCTGGGCGCCCACCAGGGCATAGCGCGCTACACGGTGGGGCAGGGCCGCGGCCTCGGCGAAGCCTCCTGGGATGGGGATTCGCGGCTGTATGTGGCCGGCGTGGAACCGGGGCGCCGGCGCATCGTGGTGGCGCCGCGCGGCGCGCTGGAGAGCGTGGAAGCCGAGGTGGCAGAGGTGAACTGGTTGATCGACCCGCCGACGGCGCCGCTGCGCTGCGCGGTGAAGCTGCGCGCGCGGGAGGTGCCGCGCGCGGCGAGCATTGCCTGGGATGCGCCGGCGGGGCTGGCGCGGGTGGTGCTGGATGCGCCGGGGATCGTGGCACCGGGGCAGGCCTGCGTGGTGTATGATGGCGATCGCGTGCTGGCGGGCGGCTTCCTGCGGCGCGGCGGATCGGTTGACAGCGCGCGGGCTGCGGCCTAACTCGCGGCCCTCGCTCGCGGTGCCGGTCGCTTTGGCCGGTCGCAGGTCGTGGATGGCGGTGTAGCTCAGCTGGTTAGAGCACGGCACTCATAATGCCGGGGTCGGCGGTTCAAGTCCGCCCGCCGCTACCAATTTCCCGCATTGGGGGCAACCCGGGGGCAACTCGTCACACGTTGTCCTTCCTTCCAGCAGCTTGAAAGTCAGCTGGTCTCCCCACCTCGCTAACTCACCTCGATCCCCGGTGCGCGGTTCGTCCAAGTCATCGCCGAGCCTTTGGCGGATGCCAGGTGGTCGAGACCGCCAACCAGAGGGTCACGCCCGCATCGACAAGGGACCCGATGGCGGCCTTGCGCGGAGGGACCGCTGGCGACCTGCACCTTGCCCTCAGCGCCTTATCGTCTGTCCGGCGCACGACCGCTCGCGTCTCGTCCCGCTTCGGCGTGGCGCGTGCCGCGCCACCCTGTCGTGAGCAAGCAGGTGTTTCGGACTGGACGATAGGCGCGGAGCCTGCGGGGGATCCAGAAAGCCGTGTAGGCGCAAGCAGGCGCGGTGCTGATGGGGCCCATCCGTGAGCGGCCTACGAGAGCGGCAAGCCGGGCGCCAAGATCGGAATCGACCTTCTCAGTGCCGATGACGGCTCGTCGCCCCGCTGGACGGGCCCGCACGGTCGAGGTCTCGGTTGCCAGAAGTGACCGTTTTGAGAGCACAACAAGAAGACGATCGCGAAGGGGGCCAAGGTTGGGTGTGTTCGTCGTGTGCCAGGCTGTAGGGTCGCGACGGTTGTTCGATCAGGCGCGGCGGCGGCGGAGGACGGCACGTGCGGGCCGCCCCCACCCCCCGGCACCCAACGACGGGCCACGGGGGGTATGGGTAGGGACCCTCGGAGAAATTCGGGTCCAGAGATGGGTGAACCGCGTGCCCGCAGACGCTGCACGTCGGCTGTCCACCAGTCGGCCCGTCAGGCAGCATCTCCTGCAACTCGCGTTTGCCTTTAACGCGCGTCTCATACGGTTAAGCATCGTTCGAGCTTGGTCGGTGAGCCCTAAGCAGTTTCGTGAATTGGTGGGCAACATTCATGCGCGAATGGCGTGGATCGGCCGCAAGATGTTCGCTCAGAATGAACGCGATCGAGTGCGCGTATAGCCGCGTCGCGCCATTTGCACGCCCCGCTCGATGGCCTCGACGCGAGCGAGTTCCCTGCAATCCAGCACAGGCTTGGCAGGATGCAGAAAGGCAAGATGGCGCGTCGGTCGCGCTTCCCTCCGATTTCAAGGCGCACTTCGTGTCCGGAAAGCCTAAAGGCCCCGCAATTGCCATGGTGCCGTGGGCTGCGAGCGGCGAAGCGCCGTCCGTCTGACTGTTTTGCAGACCGGAACAAACGCGTCGGTTCGCGTCGGTGATACAGTTTGTCATGATCCAGCGCTGCATCGTCGCACGCAGGGCGGCATGGACCGGTCGTCCAGGAGTGCTCGATGCCCCGCCGTTCCGCCTTCAGCCACGTGCCGGCCGCACCCCGGCTTGCCGCGCTCGCCCTGCTTGGCCTGCTCGGGCTCTCCCAGCCGGTCACGGCCCATGAGGGGCATGATCACGGCGCCGCGCCCGAAACGATTGCCGCGGCCCAGCCGCGCGCCGAGGCCCATAGCGACCTGTTCGAGGTGGTGGCGATCCTCCAGCCCGGCGGGGCGCTTGCCATCACGCTCGACCGCTATGCCGACAACAGCCCGCTCGACGGCGCCGTCACGCTGACGCTGGACGGCCAGGAGGTTCCCGCCGAGCGCCAGGGCATCGGCATCTTCGTGGCGCGGCACCCCGCCCTGGAGCGCCCCGGGCGGCTCGACCTGGTGTTCACCGTCACGGCGGGCGAGGAGATGGACCTGCTCACCGCGACGCTCGAGGTGCCGGCGCCGGCGCAAGCGGAAGGCGCCGCGACGAGCCTGCTGCGGCAGGGCCCGGTCCAGGCCGGGATCGGCCTTGGCCTGCTGCTGGTCGGCGTGCTGCTCGGCCGTGCCTCCGTCCGCCGGCCCCTGCCGCCCATGGTGGAGGAGGCACCCGCGCGCCGCCCGGCCGACCCTGCCGCGGTGATCCCGCGCCGCGCCGCCGCGCTGCTGCTCGGCGCCGCGCTGGCCGCCGGCCCCGCGCAGGCCCAGCAGGCGCTGGTGACGGGGGAGGCGCCCCGCCGCCTGCCGGACGGCGCCATCTTCGTCCCGAAGCCGTCGCAGCGCCTGCTCAGCCTTCGCACGCAGATCACCGAATCGGGCGAGGCCTCGGCCGCGCTGCGCATGGTCGGCACGCTGGTGCCCGACCCGAACGCCTCCGGCCGGGTGCAGGCCAGCCAGAGCGGGCGCCTGGAGCCAGGCGATGCCGGCTTTCCGGCGCTGGGCCAGCGGGTCGAGCGCGGCCAGGTGCTGGCCTATGTCACGCCGACCTACAGCGCGGCCGAGCGCGGCAGCCTGATCCAGAACGCCGCCGAGCTGGATGCGCAGATCACGATCCTGGAGGCGCGGATGCGCCGCCTGACGACGCTGCGCGGCACGGTGGCGGAGCGCGAGATCGTCGATGCCCAGGCCGAGCTGGCCGGCGCGCGGCAGCGGCGCACGGCGATCCAGCCGGCGCTTTCGGGCCGCGAGGCGCTGGTCGCGCCCGTCACGCGGCATCGTCTCCACCGTGCGCGGCGCGGTGGGGCAGTTGGTGGACAGCGCGACCACGGTGGTCGAGATCGTCGATCCGACGCGGCTCTGGGTCGAGGCGCTGGCCTTCGACCGGGCGGTGCTGGAACGCATCACCGGCGCCAACGCCACCCTGCCGGACGGGCGGGTGCTGGACCTGGTGTTCATGGGCCGTGGCCTGACCGTGCGCCAGCAGGCGGTGCCGGTGAACTTCCGCGTCGAGGCGCCGCCGCCCGACGCGCCGATCGGCAGCTCGGTGCTGGTCACGCTGCGCACGGCGCGCGCCGTGCAGGGCATCGTGCTGCCCGCCGATGCGGTGGTGCGCAGCGCCGAGGGCCCGCCCGTGGTCTTCGAGCACGCGACGGCCGAACGCTTCATCCCCCGCCAGGTGCGCGTGCAGCCGCTGGATGGCACGCGGGTGGTGGTGACCGCCGGGATCGAGCCGGGAAAGCGCGTGGTGGTGCAGGGCGCGGCGCTGATCGCCCAAGTCCGCTGACCGGGATTTGCTGAGCCATGCTGTTCAACGCCATCGTCGGCTTCTCGCTGCGCAACCGGATCTTCGTGCTGGCGGCGGCGGTGCTGGTCAGCCTCTACGGCGCCTTCACCCTGTCGCGCATGCCGGTCGATGTCTTCCCCGACCTCAACCAGCCGACCGTGACCCTGATGACCGAGGCCGAGGGCTTGGCGCCCGAGGAGGTCGAGCAGCTCGTCACCTTCCCGATCGAGACGGCGATGAACGGGCTGCCGGGCGTCACGCGCGTGCGCTCGGTCTCCTGCGTCGGGCTGTCGATCGTCTATGTCGAATTCGACTGGGGGGCCGACATCTATCGCGCGCGCCAGCAGGTCAGCGAACGGCTCGGCCTGATCCAGGCGCAGCTGCCGCCGCGCGTCGCTGCCCACCCTGGCGCCGATCTCCTCCATCATGGGGGAGATCATGCTGGTCGCGATGACGGCGACGCCCGGCGGCGCGATCGGCCCGATGGACCTGCGCGAGCTGGCGGACTTCGTGATGCGCCCGCGGCTGCTGACCATCCCGGGCGTCGCGCAGGTCATCCCGATCGGCGGCGAGGTGCGCCAGTACCGCGTCATGCCGGATCTCGCCGGCTGCGTGCGCTCGACCTCGACTCAGCGACACGCTGATCGCGGCGCTCGCGCCAGTTCGGCACCAATACCGGCGGCGGCTTCGTCGACCAGCAGCGCGCGAGTTCCTGATCCGCAACATCGGCCGCACCACCTGGCTCGAGGACCTGCGCAACGCTCGTCGTCGGCTACCGGGAAGGCCAGCCCATCGCGCTGCGCCAGGTCGCGCGACGTCGAGTTCGGCGCCGCGCTTCAAGCGCGGCGACGCGGGCTATCGACGGCCAGCCGGCGGTGATCGTCGCCATCGCAGAAGCAGCCCGGCGTCGACACCATCGCGCCTGACGCGCGAGATCGAGGCGCGCGCTGGCCGAGCTGCAGCGCCGGCATGCCGCGCGGCGTGCGGGCCGACCAGCATCATGTTCCGCCAGGCGAACTTCATCGAGACGTCGATCGCGAACGTGCAGAAGGTGCTGCTCGAGGCGCGTCGTCGTCGTCGCGATCGTGCTGTTCGCCTTCCTGCTGAACTCGCGCACGACCGTCATCTCGCTGACCGCGATCCCGGTGTCGATCCTGACTGACGGCGATCGTCTTCGACGTCTTCGGGCCTGTCCATCAACACCATGACGCTGGGCGGGCTCGCGATCGCGATCGGCGAACTGGTGGACGACGCGGTGGTCGGAGTCGAGAACATCCTGCGCCGGCTGAGGAGAACCGCCGCGCGCGCGGTGCCGCGAGCCGGTGATCGAGGTGGTGGTCGCGGCCAGCGCACGAGGTCCGCTCCGGCATCGTCTACGCCACGCTGATCATCGTGCTGGTCTTCCTGCCGCTGTTCGCGCTGTCCGGGATCGAGGGCCGGCTGTTCGCGCCGCTCGGCATCGCCTACATCGTCTCGATCCTGGCTCGCTGCTCGTGGCCTCGATCACGCTCACGCCGGTGATGGCCTACTAGCTGCTGCCGGGGATGCGGCGGATGCATGCGGGCGACGGCGCGCTGGTGCGCGGCCTGAAGGCGGGCAGGACCGGCTGCTGCGCTGGGCCTTCGCGCACCGGGCGATGGTGCTGGGCGTGGCGTTCGGCGGCGTCGCCGTCGCCGCGGCCAGCGTGGCCTTCCTGCCGCGCGCCTTCCTGCCGCCCTTCAACGAGGGCACGCTGATCATCAACGTCACCTTCCAGCCGGGCATCTCGCTGACGGAATCGGATCGCGCTGGGCCGCGTGGCCGAACGGCTGCTGATGGAGGTGCCGGAGGTGAAGGCGCGTCGGCCGCCGCACCGGCCGCGCCGAGCTCGACGAGCATGCGGAGGGCGTGCATTCCTCCGAACTCGACGTCGACCTGCGCGAGGGCGGGCGGCCGCGTGCCGAGGTGCTGGCCGATATCCGCGCGCGCCTCGCCGTCCTGCCGGCGGCGGTCAACATCGGCCAGCCGATCAGCGCACCGGCTCGACCACATGCTCTCGGGCGTGCGCGCGCAGATCGCGCTCAAGATCTTCGGCGACGACCTCGACACGCTGCGCACGCTGGCCGAGACGCTGCGCGGCGCGGCTGGCGGCGAACGTGCCGGGCCTGGTCGACCTGCAGATCGAGAAGCCAGGTGCGCATCCCGCAGCTGCGAGATCGCGCGTCGACTACGAGCGCGCCGGCGCTCTACGGCGTCTCAGCCGGCGGCGCTGACCGAGACGCTGGAGCTGCTGTCCAACGGCCGGCGTCGTCGTCGCCAGATCGTGGACGGCAGCGCGGCGCTTCGACGTGGTGGTGCGCCTGGCCGACGAGCGACCGCACCACGGCCGCGGCTCGCCGAGCTGCTGGTCCAGACGCCGCATGGGCTGCATCCCGCTCGCGGCTGATCGCCGAGGTCGAGGAAGGCGACGGCCCGAACCAGATCCTGCGCGAGAACGCGCGGCGGCGCATCGTGGTGCTCGGCCAACACGCGACGGGGTCGCGACATGGCGCAGGTCGATCGCGGGCATCCGCGGCGAACTCGCCGCGTGCCGACTGCCCGACGGGCTACTACCACGGCGCTGGAGGGCACCTTCCAGGCGCAGGAGGAGGCGATGCGCACCATCGCCCTGCTGTCGCTGGTGTCGCTCGTCGCTGATCTTCGTGGTGCTCTATTCAGCGCTATCGCTCGGCCATGCTGGCGCCCATCATCATGGGCAACGTGCCGCTCGCGCTGATCGGCGCCGTCGCGGCGCTCTGGATCGCGGAGCCAGCCGCTCTCGGTCGCGACGCTGATCGGCTTCATGACGCTGACCGGCATCGCGACGCGCAACGGCATCCTGAAGGTCAGCCACTACATCAACCTCGCGCTGCACGAGGGCGAGCGCTGGGGCCTCGCACTCGTGCTGCGCGGCTCGCCTGGAGCGCCTGACGCCGGTGCTGATGACGGCGCTGTCCGCCGGTCTCGCGCTGATCCCGCTCGCTGATCGGTGCCGATGCGCCGGGCAAGGAGATCCTGCATCCGGTCGCCATCACCATCTTCGGCGGGCTGGTCAGCGCCACGCTGCTCGATACGCTGGTCACGCCCATCCTGTTCCACCGCTTCGGCCGCCCGGCGCTGGAACGCCTGCGCGCCGAGGCCGCCGAACGCCGTGCTGGCGGGGCGCTCGCCCCCGAGACATTCTGACCCCAGGAGAGCCCGATGCCGACCAAGCGCAGCCTGATCGCCGCCATGATGCTGGTCCTGCCATCCGTGGCGCTGGCGCCCCCGGCCTTCGCGCATGGCCCCGCGCGCGGGCCCCATGGCGGCCAGATGCAGGATATCGGCAGCTACCATGCCGAGCTGCTGGCGCAGGACGGGCGGCTGACCTTCTTCCTGGTCCAACTCGAATGACCGTCCGCTATCGGCGAACGGCGCCACCGCGACAGCCATCGTGCTGGGCGGGGGCCGCCAGCAGACGCTCACCTTCGCGCCGCGGCCCGACGGCACGGCGCTGGTCGCCAGCGGGGAGTTCCGCGCCGAACCGGGCCTGCGCGTGGTGGTGCAGCTGGTGCCCGCGGCGGGCCAGCCCCGCATCCAGGCGCGCTACGCGCCGGTCGAACCGGCCAGATGAGCGAGGGCGCGGAACGCCGCCTGCTCGACCCCGAGGCGCATGTCCTCGTCGTCGAGGATGACGGCGAGATGCGCAACCTGGTTGCCCGGCTGCTGCGGGAATTCGGGCTTCCGAGTCTCGGCGGCGCGGGACGGGCGCGAGATGTGGGACCTGCTCGACAGCCCCGCCGGCCCGCCGGAGCTGATCCTGCTGGACGTGATGCTGCCGGGGCCCTCGGGCCTCGACCTGCTGCGCCGCCTGCGCGAGCGCTCGCGCGTGCCGGTGCTGATGCTGACCGCGCGGGGCGAGGAGATGGACCGCGTGCTCGGCCTCGAACTCGGCGCCGACGACTATGTCTCGAAGCCCTTCGCCCCGCGCGAGCTGGTGGCGCGCGTCCGCGCGCTGCTGCGCCGCGCGGCACCCGCCGAGGCGCAGCCCGACCCGCGATCCCGCCGGCTCGCCTTCGCCGGATGGGTGCTGGACACGGCGCGGCGCGACCTCACCTCGCCCGAGGGCATCGCGGTGGACCTGTCGGGCGCCGAATACGACCTGCTGATGGCCTTCCTCGAGCATCCGCAGCGCGTGCTGTCGCGCGAGCAGCTGCTGGAGGTCGCGCGGCGGCGTGTCAGCGGCGATCCCTTCGACCGCACGGTCGACGTGCAGGTCAGCCGCCTGCGCCGCAAGATCGAGCCGGAGGATGACAGCCCTTCGTTGATCAAGACCGTGCGCGGCGTCGGCTACGTGCTGGTCGCGGAGGTGACGCGCGCGTGAGGTCCGCCTGGCCCGCGAGCCTCGCCGGCCGCATCACGCTACTGCTGCTGGGCGGGCTGATGCTGCTGCATGTCGGCAGCATGTGGGTGCATGAGCGGGCGCTGCGCGACACCGAGCAGGGCGCGCGGCTGGAGCGGCTGGCCGACCGGGTGGCCGCCGCCAGTGCGGCCGTCGCCGCGCTGCCCGAGGATGCGCGCGACGCGGCGGCGCATGCGGTGTCCCGCCCCGGCCTCGAGATCCACTGGGACCGCGTGCCGCCCCTCGCCGCCGCGCCGCCGCCCGACGCGCTGGCGCAGGCGGCGGCGCGGCTCGGCCCCGGCGTGCGGATCGGCTGGGACCCGAAGGCCGAGCCGGGCCACCGGCTGATCGGCGCGCTGCCGGCCGCGGGCGGCGGCTGGATCGTCTTCTCGGCGCCCTGGCTCGGCGCCGGCGGCGGGGCGCTCGACCATGGCGCGATCGCCTCGATGGTCGCGATGGCGCTCGGCATCGCGCTGGTGTCGATCCTGGTGGTGCGCTGGATCACCGGGCCGCTGCGGCGGCTCTCGGCGGCGGCCGACCGGATCGGCCGCGACCCCACGCCGCGCCCGGTGCCCACCGAGGGGCCGGAGGAGGTGCGCCATGCGGCCGCCGCCTTCAACGCCATGCAGCACCGCATCGCCCGCCTGCTGGAGGACCGCACGGAGGCGCTGGCGGGGATGAGCCACGACCTGCGCACGCCGCTGTCGCGCCTGCAGCTGCGCGTCGGCTTCCTGCCGGAGGGCGAGGAGCGTGCGCGGCTCGAGGCCGACATCGCCGAGATGGAGCAGATGATCACCCGCACCCTCGACTACATCCGCGAGGGCCGCGACGCCGAGCCGATCCGCCCGACCGACCTCGCGGCGATCCTGCAGACCCTGGCCTCGGACGCCGCCGACCAGGGGCATGATGTCGCCTATGAGGGCCCGGGGCGCGCGGTGCTGCCGCTGCGGCCCCAGGCGGCCAAGCGGGCGGTGTCGAACCTGGTGGAGAACGCGCTGCGCCATGGCCGCCCCCCGGTGCGGCTGCGCATCCGCGCCGAGGGGCCGGCCGTCGCCGTCGAGGTGGCCGATGCGGGCGACGGAATTGCCGAGGCCGATCGCGTCCGCGCCGTGGCGCCCTTCGTGCAGCTGGACGTGGCGCGCGGCGGCGCCGGGGCGGGGCTCGGCCTTGCCATCGCGCAGCGCTTCGCCGAGGCGAGCGAGGGTCGTCTCGAATTGCGGACGGCGCCCGAGGGCGGGCTGCTGGCCAGGCTGCTGCTGCCGCGCCAGGAGGCCTGAAGCCCGCGCGGCGCGACATGATTTGTCACGCGGCGGAGAGGCTCCGATGTGCGCGGCGGGGCATGGTCGGGGCACCGAAACCATGGAGTTGCCTCATGCGCCGCGCGCTCATCCTCGCCACCGCCGCCATCGCCGTGTTGGGCGGGGGCACTTTCATGTTTGCCCGGGCGCAGTCGCAGCACGGCCATGGGCAGGGCATGCCAATGACGCCGGGGCAGATGATGCCGGGCCAGGTCATGCCGATGATCCCCGGCCAAGGCATGCTGGGCCATGGCGGCGCAGGGCACGGCGCGGATCCGGCCCTTGCCGGCGCGTCGCCCGCGACACGGGCTTTCATCGAAGCCAATGTGCGGATGCACCGCGATATGGAGATCGCATGGTCGGGCAATGCCGACCGCGACTTTGCCGAAGCGATGATTCCGCACCACCAGGGCGCGATCGATATGGCGCGGATCGTCTTGGAGCACGGGCGCGACCCCGAGGTTCGCGCCCTGGCCGACGGCGATCATCCGCGACCAGGAACGCGAGATCGCCCAGATGCGCGCGATCGTCGCGCGGATGCCGGCGCGCTGACGCGCTGGGCGTTCCCCAACGCTCGTCTTCCTGCCGCATGGGCTTGGTGACTGCGCGGGCGGCGGGAGGGCTGCGTGGCGGCCACCCCGACGCGTGGTGCTGGACACCCGGACGCCGATGGGCGCGATCGGGTCGGACCCGCGGCCGGTGGATGTCTCGCGATGCCTCCGGGCCGGCCCCGTCCTCCCCGCGAAGGTGTTCCTGCCGCAGATGGGCAGGCACCTGACCGGCCTGCTGCTCCGCGGCTGTCCTCGCGGTGATGCGCAACATCGCGCGGAACTCAGTCTTCGGCATCCGTCCTTCGCCGGTGATCGGGGCGGCGCGATGGCGATGTCTGCGGTCAGGCCGCACAGCGCGCTGCGCTGAGGGCCATCGGCTCCGGCAGCGGTGTTGCCCTGGCTGCCCGGCCCCGCCTAGGCTCCGCGCCGGCCGGGCCAGACCACGGGCCAAGTCCCGCAGGACCCGCGCACCCCCGGTCGGGGGCTGGCCGGACCGCCCTTGATCAAGCGCCGGCGGCGCGTCTAGCCCTCGGGGAGACCTGGCATGTCGCGATCCAAGCTCCCCGCCGAATTGCGCGAGGCGCTCCGCGCGGCCGAGCGCCTGCATGGCCGCCGTGGCCGGCGGCCGTGGCGCGTGGGCATGGCGGGCCTTGCCGCGCTTCTGGCCCTGGCCGGCGCCGCGGCCTGGTACGTGGTTGCGGGCGGGGGCGTGCCAGGCCTGCCGCGCGTGGTCTACGGCATTCCCGAAGGCACCTGGGCGCCTGCAGACGCCCCGTCGCCCGGCGTCACCCCGGCGCCAGCCGGCCGCGCGCGGTTCACCGCCCGCGTCTCGGTGGTGGACGGCGATACGCTGGCCACCGGGGGCGACCGCCTGCGCATTTTCGGGATCGACGCGCCAGAGATGGCGCAGTCCTGCGAGCGCGGCGGCGCCGCCTATGCCTGCGGGTCGCGGGCGCGCGAGGCGATGGGCGCGATCCTGGGCCGCGGGATGGTGAGCTGCGAGCAGCGCGACACCGACCGCTACGGGCGCCGGGTGGTGCGCTGCCACAATGCCGAGGGCGCAGATATCGGGGCGGAACTCGTGCGCCAGGGCTGGGCGGTGGCGTTCCGCCGCTATTCGACCGACTACGTGGCGCAGGAGCGGGAGGCGCGGGCCGCGCGTCGCGGGATGTGGCAGGGCCGCTTCGACGACCCCGGGGATTGGCGCGCGGGTCAGCGCTGACGCGCGGGCCCGGACATGGCTGGTGCAGGGGGATCCGCATCGCGCGGACCAACCGGCGATGCCGGCGCGGCATGCGGGAGGGCTACCCGCCGAACACCTCGCCCCAGGCGGCCTTCAGCGCCGCATCGGCTTCATCCATCGTGGCCATCACGCCCAGGGCATGCAGGCTGGTGACGCCGTGCTCCGCCACGCCGCAGGGCACGATCCCGCCGAAATGCGACAGGTCGGGCTCCACGTTCAGCGCCACGCCGTGCCAGGTCACCCAGCGTGTCACCCGCACGCCGATCGCCGCGATCTTGTTCTCGCGCCCCGTCGCGCGGTCTGCCACCCATAGTCCGATCCGCCCCTCGCGCCGTTCGGCGCGCACGTTGAAGCGGTCCAGCGCGCGGATCATCCATTCCTCGAGGCCCTGCACATAGGCCCGCACGTCGCGTGCCGGCACGCGCCCATGCGCGCGGTGCAGGTCGAGCATCACGTAGCCGGTCCGTTGCCCCGGCCCATGATAGGTCCATTGCCCGCCGCGCCCGGCGGCGAAGATCGGGAAGCGGGCGTCGTGCAGGTCCTCGGGCCTGGCGGAGGTGCCGGCGGTGTAGGTCGGGTCGTGCTCGACCAGCCAGACGCGCTCGCGCGCGGTGCCCGCGCGGATGGCGGCGACATGCGCCTGCATGGCCGAGAGCGCCTCGGCATAGGGGGTGCGCCCTTCGGTGATGATCCACTCGATGGGCTGTGTTGATGGCGGCGCGAGCATGGGTTATACGCCGCGCCCTCTACCCGGTTTGCGGTCGTGGCGGAATGGTAGACGCGCCAGCTTGAGGTGCTGGTAGGGGAAACCCTGTGGAAGTTCGAATCTTCTCGACCGCACCAATTTCATTTCGCTCGCGCATGAAATACATCGCGCGCGCCGCGGCCGAACGCCGTGAATGCACCACCGGCAGGCGGCGTACGGCGTGACCAGCAGGGAATAATTGCCGCAGGCGAAGCCGGCAAACCAGAGCATCATCCGTTCAAACGGACTCGTTCGGACGGATAAGGATGCTCGCGAAAAAACGAGGCTAGAGCGTTTTGCGTGAGCCTGAGTGATCGGAAAACACTCTAGGGTAATGGCATGTCCGCCAGCAGCATCAACGTCTTTGATGATCCCGAAGCCTTTGCCCACGCCATCCATAATTTCACCGGCAGGGTGCGCCCGGCGCGCCGGGGCGCCCATGGCGCGCGGCTGACCCTGGTTCGGCTTCCGACCATCCACCTCGCAATGAGCGAGGAGGCGCAGGCGCGCCACCTGACCTGCCACACCGCGCCCGATCGGACCTACTTCCGCCTCAAGCATGATGACGAGCCGCCGAACCTGCGCAACGGCGCGACAGCCGAACCAGGCACGGTGGGCGTTGGCAGGGGGCGGGGAAGTTGACGACCGTGCGGAGGGATGGTCGCGCTGGCGGTCCCTGTCGATCCCGCGCGAGGCCCTCGCCGTGCGGGCCGATGCGCTGTTCCAGCGCAGCCTTTCCTCCATGCTGGGCGCGTCCGGTTCCTTTCGTCCGGCCGCCGGTGCCTTCGCCAGGGTGGCACGATTGCAGAGGCACGCCCTGAGGATGGCCGCGGAAGCGCCGGCGGTGTTCGCCGATCCGGTCGCGGCCGGGGCGCTGGACGAGCAATTGTGCACATCGCTGCTCGCCATGATCGCCAGCACGACACCGGCGCGCGAATACGCGGTCGGGCGCCGGCAATACGCCATCATGCGCCGGGTACTTGCCTATATCGAGGCCCATCGCTCCCGCCCGATTGCGCTGGTCGAGCTGTGCATCGCCGGCGATTGTTCGGCGAAGCTTCTGCAGACGATGTTCCTGCGCTTCCACGGCATGACACCGAACCGGTACCTGCGCCTGTGCCGCCTGTGGGGCGCACGCAACGCGCTCATCGCTGCCGAGCCGGCCGCGACCACCGTGACCCGCATCGCCTTCGACTGGGGCTTCTGGGAATTGGGGCGTTTTGCCGGCGCGTATCGCGGGCTGTTCGGCGAATTGCCCTCGCGCACCCTGGGCCGGACGCCGGAACGATCCGCGCATGGCGAGGTCTCGGTGCTCCGCTGGCGTGCAAATCCGACGTTTTCTGCATAGACGCAACGCCGCCGTGAACCCAGGGTCGCGCCGATCGGCACGGGGTGTCGGGGTGCCGCGCTGGCCTCCGGCATCGCGCCGCACGCAACGACGGAGCAAGGCAATGAGCAAAGGGCAATCGCGCCGGAACATGATGCTTGGCGGGGTCGCGATCGCCGCGGGCACGGCTGGCGGGGCGCAGGTGGCGCAGGCGCAGACCCGACCGGCAAGCCCTTCGCCGGCACGCACCGCCACCGGTGCGGGCGGCCAGCAGCGGCCGAACATCCTGTTCATCATGGGCGACGATGTCGGCTGGTTCAACATCGGCGCCTATCATCGCGGGATGATGGCCGGGCGACGCCGAACCTCGACAGGCTCGCCGCCGAGGGCATGATGTTCACCGACTACTACGCCGAGCCCGTCCTGCACGGCGGGCCGGGCGAACTTCATCACCGGCCAGCTGCCGCTCCGCACCGGCCTGACGACCGTCGGCCAGGCCGGTGCGACGACCGGCATGCCGGCGGAAGCGCCGACGATCGCCACCGCGCTGAAGGCGCAGGGCTACGCCACCGGGCAGTTCGGCAAGAACCACCTCGGCGACCTGAACCAGTTCCTGCCGACCCTGCACGGCTTCGACGAGTTCTTCGGCTACCTGTACCACCTCGACGCGATGTAGGACCCGTTCCAGCCCAACTACCCGCAGAACCTGCTGGGGCAGGTGGGTCCGCGCAACCTGGTGCGATCCTTCGCCACCGACGTGGACGACGCGACCGAGCAGCCGCGCTGGGGGCGCATCGGCAAGCAGAGCATCGTCGATGAGGGCCCGCTGCCGCCGCATCCGCGGCCGGGCATCCGCTACAACATGGAGACCTTCGACGAGGTGATCCGCGACAACGTCATCCGCTTCATCGACGAGGTCGACGACCGCCAGCAAGCCGTTCTTCGTCTGGATCAATCCGACCCGGATGCACGTCGAGACGCACCTCTCGCCCGAAGTACGAGGCGGCGGCGGAACGCCGAGAACGGCTGGTCGGTGCAGGAAGCCGGCATGGCGCAGCTGGATGATTGCGTCGGCGCGGTGATGGACCACCTCAAGGCGAAGGGTCTCGACCAGAACACGATCGTCGTCTTCACCACCGACAACGGCGCCGAGAACTTCACCTGGCCCGATGGCGGCAATACGCCCTTCGCCGGCGGCAAGGGCACCGGGCTCGAAGGCGGCATGCGCGTGCCGATGATCGTGCGCTGGCCCGGCCGCGTGGCGCCGGGCATCGTGCAGAACGGGGTCATGTCCGGGCTCGACTGGTTCCCGACCCTGCTGGCCGCAGCGGGCAATCCGAACATCCGCGACGAACTGCGCGCCGGCAAGGAACTCGGCGGGCGCACCTACCGGGTCTACCTCGACGGCTACAACCAGTTGCCGATGCTGACCGGGCAGGGGCCCTCCAACCGCAACGAGGTGTTCTACTTCACCGAGAGCACGCTCGCCGCCGTGCGGATCGGCGACTACAAGTACCGCTTCACGGAACAACCCGACGGCTGGCTCGGCGCGACCCAGCGGGTGGATTGGCCGCGCATCACCAACCTGCGCCTCGACCCGTTCGAGCGCATGGGGTTCCC
Organism: uncultured Alphaproteobacteria bacterium; assembly: GCA_963716705.1. Lineage (GTDB taxonomy): Bacteria > Pseudomonadota > Alphaproteobacteria > Acetobacterales > Acetobacteraceae > Neoroseomonas. The sequence continues at coordinate 35,413 of CAVQTW010000020.1, read as the reverse complement.
CAACGGTGCCCAGGGCTCGCTGCACTACTATCGCTTCTTCCTGGACAATTTCTGGCGCTTCGTCTTTGTCCAGCAGGAGGTGGCACGCTACGCGCAGAGCTTCGTCGATTTCCCGCCGATGCAGCGTGGTGCCTCCTTCAACATGGAAGCGGTCAAGGCGCAGATCGAGCAGGCGATCACCGCGGCACGCAGCCGGGCGAACTGACCCGGCGCTGCCCCCGGCGCCATCGCGCCGGGGCGCGGCATGGGCATGGCCGGGGTCGCGATCCCGGGCGCCCCTGCCGCGGCGGGGAGAATGCCTCTAGGCTGCGCGCAGAGGTGACCCGATGGACGAAGACTTCCGACGCGCAGCACTCGACTACCACCGCCTTCCGCGCCCGGGGAAGCTGGCGCTGGAACCCACCAAGCGCATGGCGACGCAGCGCGACCTCGGCCTCGCCTACTCCCCCGGCGTGGCCGCCGCCTGCGAGGAGATCGCCGCCGACCCGGCCCGCGCCTGGGACTACACCGCGCGCGGCAACCTGGTCGCCGTCATCACCAACGGCACCGCGGTGCTGGGCCTGGGCGCCATCGGCGCGCTCGCCTCCAAGCCGGTGATGGAAGGCAAGGCGGTGCTGTTCAAGAAGTTCGCCGGCATCGATGTCTTCGACATCGAGATCGACGAACGCGACCCCGCGAAGTTCATCGAGGTGGTCGCCGCGCTGGAGCCGACCTTCGGCGGCATCAACCTCGAGGACATCAAGGCGCCGGAGTGCTTCGTCATCGAGCGCACGCTGCGCGCGCGCATGAGCATCCCGGTGTTCCATGACGACCAGCACGGCACCGCCATCATCGTCGCCGCCGCGGTGCGCAACGGGCTGCTGCTGCAGGGCAAGCGCATCGAGGATGTGAAGCTCGTGAACACCGGCGGCGGCGCGGCGGCGCTCGCCTGCCTCGACCTGCTGGTCTCGATGGGGCTGAAGCGCGAGAACGTCACGATCTGCGACATCGACGGCGTGATCCATACCGGGCGCACCGACCTCGACCCCTATCGCGGCGCCTATGCGCGCGAGACCGAGGCGCGCACGCTGGAGGACGTGCTGCCGCGGCGCGGACATCTTCCTCGGCCTGTCCGCGCCGCGCGTGCTCAAGGCCGGAATGGCTGAAGCTGCTGGCGCCCAATCCGCTGGTGCTGGCGCTGGCCAATCCCGAGCCGGAGATCCTGCCCGAGGCGGTGCGCGCCGCGCGGCCCGGACGCCATCGTCGCCACCGGGCGCTCGGACTATCCCAACCAGGTCAACAACGTCCTGTGCTTCCCCTTCATCTTCCGCGGCGCGCTCGATGTCGGCGCCACCGACGATCAATGAGGAGATGAAGATCGCCGCGGCGGACGCCATCGCCGCCCTGGCGCGGGTGGAGGCGAGCGAGGTGGTGGCGGCGGCCTATGGCGGCACGGCGCCGGTGTTCGGGGCCGACTACATCATCCCCAAGCCCTTCGACCCGCGGCTGATCCTGGAGATCGCGCCGGCGGTGGCGAAGGCGGCGATGGACAGCGGCGTGGCGACGCGCCCGATCGCCGATTTCGCCGCCTATCGGCGGGAGCTGGAGCGCAACGTGTTCCGCTCGGGCAACCTGATGCGCCCGGTCTTCGAATCCGCCCGCGCGCGGCCGCGCCGGGTGGCCTACGCCGAGGGCGAGGACGAGCGCACGCTGCGCGCCGTGCAGTCGGTGGTGGATGAGGGCATCGCCGAGCCCATCCTGGTGGGCCGGCGGGAGGTGATCGAAGCCAAGGCCCGCGCGCTCGGCTTGCGGATGCAGCTCGGCGACAGCGTGCGCGTGCTGGACCCGGGGGGCGACCATGAGGTGTTCGGCCCGCTGATCGACCTCTATCGATACAAGGCCGGTCGCCGCGGTACGCCGCCCGACGCCGCCGCGCGGCGCGTGGCCACCCGCCCGGCCGTGGCCGCGGCGCTGCTGCTGGAGGCGGGCCACGCGGATGCCGCGATCTGCGGCGGCACCGGCGACTGGATGGGGCAGTGGAGCCATGTGCTCGACATCATCGGCAAGCGCGAGGATGTCGGGCGCGTCTATGCGCTTTCGGGCCTGGTCACGCGGGCGGGGGAGCACCTGTTCGTGGTGGACACGCATCTGTGCCTGGAGCCCAGCGCGGCGCAGATCGCGGAGATGACGCTGCTGGCGGCCGAGCAGGTGCGCGCCTTCGGCATCACGCCCAAGGTGGCGCTGCTGAGCCATTCCTCCTTCGGCGCGTCGCATGCGCCCTCGGCGCGGCGGATGCGCCAGGCGCTGGGGCTGGTGCGCGCGAAGGACCCTTCATTGGAGGTGGATGGCGAGATGCATGCCGACGCCGCGCTGATCCCGGCCATCCGCGCCCGCGCGGTGCCCGACAGCACGCTGGAAGGGTGCGGCGAACCTGCTGGTGATGCCGGGGATCGATGCCGCCAACATCGCCTTCAACCTGGTGAAGGCGGCGACCGACGGGTTGCAGCTGGGCCCGCTGCTGCTGGGGATGAACAAGCCGATCCATGTGCTGGTGCCGAGTGTGACGGCGCGCGGCATCCTGAACGTGACGGCTCTGGCGGTGGCGCAGGCCAACGCGCAGGGCTGACGGGCACCTCGGAATGGGGTGGCACAGAACGCGCTTGCTAATCGTTCAACGTTAAAGCAATTTAGTTTGACGTTGAACGAAAGGATCTCCCCATGCCTTCCCGCCGCCTTCTCCTTGCCGGTGCCGCCGGCGCCCTGCTTGCCTTCGATGGCCGCCGCCTGCGCGCCGCTACCGCCGATCCGACCGCGCCTTGGGCTGCCGCGCCCGCAGCCGCCCATCCGGACTGGCGCGTGCGCGCGGCCCATTGGGCGGTGCTTGCGCCCAACCCGCACAACCGGCAGCCCTGGGTGCTGGACCTCCAGGGGGATGGCTCGGCGCTGCTGCGCTGCGATCTCGACCGCCGTCTGCCATCGACCGACCCTTTCGACCGGCAGATCACGATCGGCCTCGGCGCCTTCGCCGAGTTGTTCCGCATGGCTGCCGCCGCCGAGGGGCGCGCGCTGGTGGTGGAACCCTTCCCCGCGGGCGTGCCGGGCGCGAGGCTCAATGCCCGGCCGGTCGCGCGGCTGGTCCTGCGCGCCGGGGCCGCGCCACCGGACCCGCTGTTCGCCCATGCGCCGGCGCGGCGCAGCGCCAAGCTTCCCTTCGACACCGACCGCGTGGTGGGCGCGGATGCCATCGCCGCCCTCGCCGAGGCGAGCGGGCCGGGCTTCGGCGCCACGACCGCTGCCGTGCGGGTCGCCGCGCTGCGCGACCTCGCCTGGCGCGCCTGGGTGATCGAGGCCGAGACGCCCGCCGCGCATCTCGAATTGGTCAATCTCATGCGCCTGGGGTCGCCGGCCATCGCCGCCCAGCCGGATGGCATCAGCGTCGGGGGGCCGGGCCTCGACGACCTGATTGCCCGGGGCGTGCTGACGCGCGAGGGGTTCGCCACACCCGGCGCGCCTGGCCATGTCGCGATGTTCGACCGCTACCGGCCGATGCTGGCCGCGACCAATGCCTTCGCCTGGCTGTCCGGGCCCGACACGCGCGAAGCCGCGCTGGCGGCCGGTGCACAATGGCTGCGGCTCAACCTCGCGGCGACCGGCGAAGGGCTCGCGCTGCATCCGGTCAGCCAGGCGTTGCAGGAATATCCCGAGATGGCCGGCCCCTTCGCCGAGGTGCATCGCCTGATCGCGCCCGGCTCGGGGCGGGTGCAGATGCTGGGACGGATCGGGTTCCTGCCCGAAGGCGCGCGCGCGCCGCGCCCCACCCCGCGCTGGCCGGCCGAATCGCGCATAATGGGGGCGTGACCAGCACTCCCCCGGACGACCCGCCGATCTTCGCGCTGCTGAACGAGGTCGGCATCATCGAGCAGCTCGCCCGCAACCGCTTCGACGCGGCGCAGGCGGACGGGCTGCTGCTGTCCCACTTCATCCTGCTGAACCACCTGGTGCGCGTGGGCGACGGCACGCCGCCCGCGCGCATCGCCCGCGCGCTGCAACTGGCCAAGGGGGCCATCACCAACACCATGCAGCGGCTGGAGGAGCGCGGGCTGATCCGCCTGGAGCCCGACCCGGAGGATGGCCGGGCCAAGCGCGTGTTCCTCACCCCGGCCGGGCGGGCGCGGCGCGCGGCGGCGGTGCGCGATGCGACCGCGGCGCTGGCGCCGCTGCTGGCCGACCTGCCGGCCGGGAGCATCACCGCGCTGCTGCCGGGCCTGCGCGGCATCCGCGAAAGGCTCGACCGGGGGCGGGACGGATGACGGCGCGGTTCAGGCCGCCGCCAGCATCCCCGCCAGCGCACGCGCCTGCGCCTTCTGGTCGTCGCGCAGGATGACATAGACCGCGGCGGCCTCGATCGCCTCGGTGCCGGGCGGGTTCATCACCACCTCGCCCGAGGGCCGGGCATAGGCGATCGCCGTGCCGATGCCGCGTTCGAGCAGCGCCATCGCCACCTTCGACCAGGGCCCCTGCCAGGTGCGCGGCAGGTCCACGCGGAACAACTCGTTCCCCTCGGAGGAGAACAGGTCCTCCAGCAGGCGCTCGGCGCCGGGGGCGACCAGCGCGCGCGCCAGCATCTCGGGATAGGTGCGCAAGGGGCGCACGGCGGCGGCGGCGCCGGACTGCATCAGCCGCGCGCGGTTGCGGTCGTCCACGCATTCGGTGACCACCAGCGGGGCCGCGCCGGCCGCCATGGCGCGCACCCGCGCGACGACATCGGCGGAGATGGCATCGGAGACCGCATCCTCCTCGCGTTCCGCCAGCACGATCACGGCGGCGGCGTGCGGCGCATCGGCCAGGCGCAGCGCATCCTCGTCGGTCGGCGCGCCTTCCACATGCACCAGGCCTTCGTCGCACAGCGCCTGGGGCAGGCCCTCGGCGCGCCCGGCGAAGGCGCGCGTGAGCAGCATGATCGGCGTATCCCGGTAGCCCGGCGTGCCGCGCAGCTGGCGTGTCAGGCCGCGAAAGAACCGCACCGCATCGCTCTCGGGCGTGCCGATGATGAGCACATGGCCGTCCATCCCCCACCTCCAGGATCCGGTGCGCTTGCGCTCGCGCACCTGTTCGCGCCACTCGAACCAGTCCGAGGCGAGCTTCGCCACGACGAAGATGCCGCCCAGCATCAGCAGCAGAACGGTCGCGGCCCGGCCGGCCAGCGTGCGGGCGGCGACATCGCCGTAGCCCACGGTGGTCAGCGTCACCGCCGCCAGCCACAGGCTCTCCACCGGGTCCATGTCCTCGAAGACGGCCATGGCCACGACGAACATCGCGACCATCGCCACCAGCCACAGCAGCGGCTTGCGCAGCCTTGGCCTGCCATGGCGCCACCGCTTGCGGCGCCACACCATCCGGAAGGCACTCAGCACGGGCGCGCGACCGTGATCCGGCCCGCCACCCCGTCCGCCCCATATGGACGGGCGGGGCGCGGCGTTCGGCGCTGCCGCATGGGCATCGCCGCGATCGGGTTCAGCGCGCCTCGGCGGTGATCCCGAACATGCGCTGGGCGTCCGCCGGGCTCGGCGGCGCGCCCTGCACATCCGCCATGCCGATCGGCCGCGGCGGGTTCACGTTGATCTGCACCGTCTGTGCCTGGCCGCGGATGAAGCGCTGCACCGCCTCACGGATCGGGTCGAGCCCCGCGGCGCCGGGCTGCGTCATGGCACCGCCGGCCATCTGCGCGAACTGCTCGCGCAGTTGCGGTTCGGGCGTGCGGGTCTGGCGCGACTGCATGGCGATGAAGCGGCCGAACAGCGAATTGTCGGCATAGGTCAGGCGCATGCCGATCAGCCGCGCCGCCGAGAAATCCGAGGCCTGCATGCGCGCCTGGGTCAGCCCGTCCATGGTCAGGGCGAAGCTGAGCCGCCCCGCATCCTGGCCGGCGATGGTGAGGTCGCTGAGTTCCACCCGCCCGGTGGCCGCGTCATAGCTGGTCGCGGCCGTGATCTCGGCGTTGATCGACTGGTAGCCGAAATTGGTCAGCCACTGGGACAGCACCGGGATCGGCTCCACGCGGATGCCGCGGAAGGCGAGGGTGCCGGTGCCCGAGCCATTCGCCTGGGTGACGGTGGCGGCGAGGCGCAGTTCGTCCAGCCCGCCGACCGGGCGGCCATTGCCGGTCAGTTCCAGCCGGTCGAGTTCCAGCGACGAATTGCCGACCAGGTTGGGCGGGGCATCGCCGCGCATCACCGCGCCGATGATGCTGCCGACATCGACGCCGGCGAGCACCACGCGATCGAGCCGGAAGGCATCGGCGAAGCCGCCATCGAGATCGGACATCTCGAGCCCCTGGATCGCGAAACGGCCAGGCTGGCCGGCGATCCAGTTGTTCACCGTGGCGAGCGTCAGGCGGATATTGGCCTCGCCCGAGGTGTTCAGCCCTTCGAGGCGCAGTTCCTCGAGCCGCACCTGGTCGGGCTGCGGCGGGCCGCGTGTGCCGCGCGGCACGGTCAGACCGGCAAGGCGCAGCATGGCGAAGCGGACCTCGGTGCGGCCCTCGCGCGTGGCGAAGCCGCGCAGCACGGCCTCGGCCACGCCGTCCTCGCGCAGGCCGTTGATGGTGAGTTCATCGGCGGTGGCGCGCTTGGTGCCCTGTTCCAGCACCACGCCGGTCATGCGGACATTCTCGCCGGCGGTGTCGAGTTGCTGCGCGCTGGCGTAGGTCAGGCGCGTGCGCGCGCCGAGCATCCCGCGCAGGCGCGTGATGGCGGCCAGTTCATTGGCCGGGACCGCCTGCGGCGCCTGGGCAACCGGTGGGCGGGCGGGCGGCGCCTGCACCACCGGCGGCGGCGCCGGCGTGCGCGGCGCCGGCTGCACCTGCATCGGCGCGCCGAGCGGCGGGGGCTTCGCCGTGGGAAGCGTCGGTTGAGCCGCACCCGGTGCCGGTGGCTTCTGTGCCTCCGCAGCGCCGGCGAGCGTGAAGCCCGCCACTGTTGCGAGCGCGAGGGCCCGGAAGCCCGACCTGCCTGCTGCGTTCATACCGGTGAACCCTCCTATTGCGAGGTCGCAGTAAAGCGTGCCGCGCGTTCCTCGGCTACCTTTGCGGTTCAAGCCTTGGCGCGGAGTGTGAGCGATTTCACATGAGGGGCTGAAACTGACAGCATCGGAGCCGCCATGACCCGCCCGCCTGCCCGAACCGGACCCGGAACGGATGTCGCCGCCTTCCTGGACAAGGTGGCGCGGCTGCCGGTGGCGCGTCCGGCCCGCGGCAAGCCGGGGCGGCTGATTTTCGCGGTGGACGCCACGGCGTCCCGCCAGCCGGCCTGGGACCGGGCCTGCGCCTTGACCGGGGAGATGTTCCTCGCCACCCGCGACCTCGGCGGCCTGGCGGTGTCGCTGGCCTATTTCCGCGGCTTCATGGAATTCGCCGCCACCCCCTTCCTGACCGATGGCATGGAACTGGCCCGGCGGATGTCCACCGTGACCTGCCTGGGCGGCCAGACGCAGATTCTGCGCACGCTGCGCCATGCCATGACCGAGACGCGGCGCGACAAGGTGGGTGCGCTGGTGCTGGTGGGCGACGCGGTGGAGGAGGATGTGGACGCGATCTGCCACGCCGCGGGCGAACTCGGCGTGTTCGGCACGCCGGTGTTCTGCTTCCATGAGGGCGGCAACCCCGTCGCCGCCAACGCCTTCCGCCAGGTGGCGAAGGTCTCGGGCGGGGCCTATGCGCCCTTCGATTCCTCGGCCGCGGAGGCGTTGCGCGACCTGCTGCGCGCGGTGGCGGTGTTTGCCGCCGGCGGGCGGGCGGCGCTGGCCGGGCTGCCGGGGCCGCAGGCGGCGCGCATCGCGGGGCAATTGCCGGCACCGAAGGGGGCGCGATGACCTGGATCGCGCTCGGCGCGCTGGCGCTGTTCGTGCTGATGCTGGCGGCGCGGGGCTTCGCCACGGCCTCGGTTGCCTCGATCAAGAAGGCGCTGGCCTGGGTGGCCGGCGGGCTCGGCCTCGTGCTGGTGGGCGTGCTGCTGTTCAGTGGGCGGGGGCTGCAGGCGATCTGGTCGCTGGCCTTCTTCGCGCCGCTGGCATTGCAGGCGTTCCGGTCATGGCGCAGCGCGCGCACCTTCTCGCGCGGGGGTCAGGCCACGCCGGGGCAGGAAACCCGCGTCGAGACCGCGATGCTGGAGATGGTGCTGCACCACGATACCGGGCTGATGACCGGCACCGTGAAGCGCGGGGATTTCGCGGGCAGCGACCTTGCGGACCTCGACCTCGCGGCGCTGCGCGACCTGATGGCCGAATGCGCCGCGCAGGACCCCGAGAGCGTGCCCCTGCTGGAGGCCTGGCTCGACCGCAGCCAGCCGGATTGGCGCGAGGCGGCGGGGCAGGGCCGCCCGGGGTCCGATGGACCGCTCACGCGCGGCGAGGCGCTGGAGGTGCTGGGCCTGGCCGAAGGGGCGAGCGAGGCCGAGATCCGCGCCGCGCATCGGCGCCTCATGCGCACGGCCCATCCCGACCAGGGGGGGAGTGCCTGGCTGGCGGCGCGGCTGAATGCGGCGCGGGACCTGCTGCTGGGGATGTGAGGGCCGCGCGGCGGGTCATGCAGCACCTGCATGAGCCTTCCGTGCGGCTCGCCCTGCCGGCGCCAGAATGGTGCCCCGATCGCTCGGTAGGAACGCCCGCATGACCATGACCCGCCGCACCGCCCTTGCCTTGCCGATCGCCGCGCTGGCCGCGACAGGCGCCCTCGCCCAGGGCCACGTCATCACCGGGACCGCGACCTATCGGGAGCGCATCGCCTTGCGCCCGGGGGCGGTCCTGGAGGTGACGCTGCTCGACATCTCCCGCGCCGATGCGCCCGCCGAGCGGATCGCGCAGGCGCGGATCGATGTCGCGGGCCAGGTGCCGATCCCTTTCTCGCTGGCCTACGACCCGGCGCGCATCCAGCCCAACCGCACCTATTCGCTCCAGGCGCGGCTGATGTTCGGCGACGAGGTGGCTTTCCGCAGCGACACCGTGACGCCTGTGCTCACGCGCGGGGCAGGGACGCATGCCGAAATTCTGTTGCGCCGCGCTCGGCCGGCGGCGAGCGGCGGGGCGGACGCGGCCTCGCCGGTCGGCGGGCTCTGGATCGTGGAGGACATCGCCGGGCGCGGCGTGGTGGATCGGCTGCAGACGACGCTGACCCTGGATGGGCAGGGCCGCGCCTATGGCAGCGGTGGATGCAACCGCTTCACCGGCGGCTACACGCTGGACGGGGCGGCGTTGCGCTTCGGCGCGATGGCCAGCACGAACATGGCCTGCGTGCCCGCGGCGATGGACCAGGAGGCACGCTTTCATCGCGCTTTGGCGGAGGTGGCCGGGTGGCGCATGGATGGCGGCATCCTGCACCTGACGAATGCGGGCGGGGCGCCGGTTCTGCGCCTGGCGCGCGGGTCGTAGGGCCCGGTCAAACGCGCGATCGAAGGCCGCGGGCGCTACTGTCCTGCTCGAGAAGTCGGCTGGTTTTCCATCCAACGCAGCGGATCAGCAGGCCACGGGAAAGCACAGCATAGCGGCCTTGGAGACGTTTCCGATCGCCCTGGCTTATGGCCACGACTCCAGCCCGTTGTCTTCGCGATCACCTTTACCCGATCAGGTGATTCGACCTGATCGGGATCTGCTCTTGGACGACGCCTGCGGCAGTTCAGGGTCGCGACCGCTGCGGCGGATCCCGATCAGAAGGGATCATCCTTGCCAGCGACGATGCCCGCGAAGGGCAATGGCTGGAGCGGCAGCGGTGGGTGGATGCAAACGCAAACCTGCGCACGCGGCCCTGGAGACGGGCCACGCAAGGAGAGCCTGGCGCACAGGCCATCGGCGCAGCCTTCGCGCAGCAGCATCAGCCCGCGAAGCGGGCGAATTCCCGCGCCAGATCCTCGTAGATCGCGCGCTTGAACGCGACGGCGAGGCCGGGCAGGTCGGCCAGCTTCGCCCAGCGCCAGGCGTCGAATTCCGGGTGCGGGTCGAGATCGAGGCGGATGTCCGCATCGGTGCCGTTGAAGCGCAGCGCGAACCATTTCTGTCGCTGGCCACGGTATTTCCCGCCCAGCGCGTGGCCGACCAGGTGGTCCGGCAGGTCGTAGGTCAGCCAGCGCGGGTGCTCGGCGAGGATCTCGGCACGCGCGGTGCCGACCTCCTCCTCCAATTCGCGGAACACGGCGATGGCGGGGTCCTCGCCGTCATCCATTCCGCCCTGGGGCAATTGCCAGCCGCCGGGCGCGCCCTCGGCATTGGGCAGGTCGGCGCGGCGGGCCACGAGTACCAGGCCGCCAGCGTTGAACAGCACGGCGCCGACATTGTCGCGATAGGGCAGGGCGGTCATGGCGCGCTGGCCGGCCGCACGGGGTTGGCTTCGGGCGCGATGCCCTCAGGCCGGCGGATCATTGCCGAGACGGGGGCCAGCACCAGGCCGCGCTGGTCGAGCCCCGCCGCCCAGGCGACCAGGCGTTCCACCAGCACGGGGGTCGCGGCGCCCGCCAGGCCCAGCGCGGTGCCGCGTTCCCGCGCCATCTGTTCGAGTTCGGCCAAGCGGCGGTCGATCTCGCCGCGCGTGCCGGCGGGTTCGTCGAGCACGACATCCACGGCGCGGCCGAAGGCGCGCGCGGGCGGCGGCGCGCCGGGGCGCGGGTCGAGGTAGAGCAGGCCGCGGCGATACAGCGCATCCTGCACCGCGCCGATCAACTCAGGCAGGGCGGCGAAGCGCTCGCCGCGCATGCCCGCGATCACGCCGATGGCGCCGACATAGCCTTGGCTGCGCGACAGCGCCCAGTCGAGCATGTCCATGTTCTCGGCCATCGGCCGGGCGGTCAGCAGGGCCTGCGGGCCGGGGTCGTTGAGCGGGTAGCCGGCCGGTTCCATCGGGATGGAGATCAGGGTCTCCATGCCCTTTTCCCGGGCCAGTTCGGCGGCCTGCTCGGGGCGTGCGGCATAGGGGGAGATGGCGAGCGCCACGGCGGGGGGCAGGCGGCGCACCGCTTCGCCGGTCTGGGTGGCATTGAGGCCGCCATCGCCGACCACGATGCCGATTCGCGGGCGCGAATCGGTACGGTCGAACTCGCGGCCATAGGCGCGGATCGGCGTGCGCCCGTTCGGGCCCAGGCGCGGCAGGGGGCCGTGGCGGCCGGCTTCCAGCAGGGCGGGGTCGGGGGCGGCGATGGGCCGGGCGGCGGTGCGCGCGGCCGGCGCCGGGCTGGCCAGTGGCGGTGGCTCGGGCGCGGCGGGCGCAGCCTGTGGTGCGTCAGGCGCCGGCGGCGGTACGGCGGCCGCCGGGGGTGGTGCCGGCGGGGCACCGGCCTGCGGGTCCGGCGCGGGTGCCGCGGGAGGCGCGGATGCCGCGGCCTGGACATCGGCCGCGGCGGCAACCGCTGCCTCGGGTGGCCCCAGGCGGGCGAGCCAGACCGTGCCGCCGACGGCGAGCGTCAGCACCACCGCCCAGAAGGCCCCCAGGGCCCGCCAACCCGGCACGCGCATCGGCAGGCTGGCGGGCCGGGTGGTCAGCGGGCCGCGCGGCGCTGCGGTGCCGGCGCGGCGGCGATACCGCGCAGCAGCGAGAGCGCCTGCTGGAGCTGATGGTCGGTCTCGGGTTTGGTCGGGTCGAAGGCGGCGGCGCCCTCGATCGGCTGGCGCACCACCAACTCGGCCACGCCGGCCGGCAGGTTGAGCGGCGGCAGCGGCGGCGGGGCCGCCTGCTGCTGGCGAGTGTTGTTGTCGTTGCGCAGGGCGCGGCGCAGGTCGGCCTCGCGGTCGCGGCGCATGGCGGCGGTATTGGCCGGGTCCTCGCGGGTGGCCAGCACCTCGATGTCCGGATCGATGCCGAGTCCCTGGATCGAGCGGCCCGAGGGCGTGTAGTAGCGCGCCGTGGTCAGGCGCATCGCGCCATTGCCCGGAATGGGCATCACGGTCTGCACGCTGCCCTTGCCGAAGGATTTCACGCCCAGGATGATGGCGCGGCGGTGGTCCTGCAGCGCGCCGGCGACGATCTCGCTGGCCGAGGCCGAGCCGGCGTTGATCAGCACCACGATGGGCAGGCCCTGGGCAATGTCGCCGCCGCGGGCGTTCCAGCGCTGGGCGTCCTCGGCGCGCCGGGCGCGGGTGCTGACGATCTCGCCCTGGTCGAGGAAATCATCCGAGACCTGCACCGCCTGGTCGAGCAGCCCGCCGGGGTTGTTGCGCAGGTCGAGCACGATGCCCTTGAGGTTGGCGCCGGCCTGGGTGCGCAGCTGCTGCATCGCGCGGCGCAGTGCGGTTTCCGTCTGTTCGTTGAAGGAACTCAGGCGGATGTAGCCGATGTCGCCTTCGAGGCGGTAGCGCACCACCTGCGGGCGGATCACGTCGCGGGTGATGTTGAGGTCGATCGGCCGTTCCGCGCCCTCGCGGCGGATGGTGATGCGGATGGCGGTGCCGCGCTGCCCGCGCATCTGCTCGACCGCATCCTGCAGCGACATGCCCTGCACGGAATTGCCGTTCAGATGCGTGATGAGGTCGCCCGGGCGCACGCCGGCGCGCGCGGCGGGGGTGTCGTCGATCGGCGAGATGACCTTGATGTAGCCGCCTTCCTGGGTGACCTCGATGCCGAGGCCGCCGAACTCGCCGCGCGTTTGCACCTGCATGTCGCGATACATGCGCGGGTTCAGGTAGGAGGAATGCGGGTCGAGCCCGGTCAGCATGCCCTGGATGGCGTTCTCGATGGCGTCGCGGTCGTTGACCGGTTCCACGTATTCGGCGCGGATGCGCTCGAACACGTCGCCGAACAGGTTGAGCAGGCGGTAGGTTTCCGCGCGCCCGCTGTCCTGCGCCAGGGCAGCCACGAAGGGGCCCGCGACCACGCCCGCCGCAAAGGCCGCGCCCACCGCCGCGAAGGTCCTGCTCCTGCGCCGCATGCGAATTCCTTCCTTCAGTACCGCCGGCGGAACCGCCGCCGCGTGTCCAAGCCCTGTTCTATACAGCCCAAACCGGCCCGGGGTGCAGCCCGAAACCGCATGGAAACACGTCCGTTACCTTGGACACCGGCCGGTTACCCGGCACCTGGTGCCCGCGCGAGCCAGGGCCGGGGGTCGATCGCCTGCCCATCCTCGCGCAATTCCAGATACAACCGCCCGCGCCCGCCTTCGCCGGGGCCGACGATGCCCACCGGTTCCCCGGCGAGCAGCCGCGCCCCGGTCGGGGCATCGAGTTCGGCCCAGGCCGGCCAACACGACATGGTGGCCATCCGCGCACTCGACAATCAGCAGCAGACCATAACTTCGGAAAGGACCGCTGAACGCCGCGCGCCCGGCGCAGGGGCTGACCACGCGCGCGCCGGAGGGGGCCGAGAGGGTCTGCCCGCGCGCCGGCCCCGCCTCGGCCTGGTCGCCGAAGCCGCGCAGCACGCGCCCGGCCACCGGCTGCGCGCGTGCCGCGCGACCGGGTGCGGCGGCCAGCAGCGCCGGCTCGGGGGCGGGGGCGGTGCGGGCGGGGGCTCGGGCAGGGGGCGGCCGGCGCGGCGCGCGGCGCGTTCCTCGCGGGCCCGGGCGCGGGCTTCGGCGCGCTCGCGCTCGGCCTCGGCGCGGGCCTCGCGGGCGCGCTCGCGTTCCAGGCGGGCCAGAACCTCGGCGATGTCCGCGGCGCGGGCCAGGGCCTCCTGGGCGCGGGCGCCGGCCTCGCGCTCGGCCTGGCGGGCCTGCGCCTCGCGCATGCGCGCGGCGGCGATCTCGGCATCGAGGGCGCCGGCGACATCGAGCGCCTCGGCCCGCGCGGCGGAGACCGCGGCGGCTTCCTCGGCGGCGATTCGGGCGCGGCGGATGGCCTCCTGCTCGGCGAGCCGCATCGATTCGAGGTCGCGGCGGACCTGGCGTGCGAGGCCCTGGAGCACCAGCACGCCGCGCAGCGCCTCCTCCGGCGGCAGGGGCACCGCGAGCAGGGTCTCGGCCGGCCACAGGGCGAGGCGACGCATCATCGGCATCAGCGGTGCCAGGGCGGCGGCGCGGCGGGCGGCTTCCTCGCGCGCGACCTGGGCGGCGAGCAGCGCCTCGCGCTCGCGGTCCTGGGCCTGGTCCAGGATGCGCTCGGCGGCCTGGACACGCTCGGCCATGGCGACGCGCTGGCGGGCCAGGCCGCGTTCGAGGTCGGCCGCTTCCTGGGCGAGGCGGGCGGCATCGGCGGCGGCGGCGCGCTCGGCCTCCGCGGCACGGCGGGCTGCCTGTTCGCCCTGGCGCGAGGGCTGGGCGAGGGCGGGCGGTGCGGGCAGGGCAAGCAGCAGCGCGAAAAGCAGGCCCGCCCATGCCGGGTGCCGGTTGCGCCGCCGGTGGGTCATCGCGCCGGGGTGCGCTGGCGGGTCATCGGCGGGCGGCATCGGACGTGCCGGCGCGTAGGCGTCATCCGGTGCGTAGGCGCCATCCGGTGCGTAGCCGCCATACTTTGGGTGGCGCGCCGCCGCACGTTCATTCCGCCGCCGCGGCGTCGCGCGCGGGTCGCAGCAGGGAATGGCCGGTCATCGCCGCCGGCTGGTCGAGGCCGAGCAGGGCCAGCAGGGTCGGCGCGATGTCGGCCAGGCGGCCATCGGCCAGCCCGGCGCCGGCCGGCGCGCCGAGCAGGATGACCGGCACCGGGTTGGTGGTGTGCGCGGTGTGCGGGCCGCCGGTGTCGGGGTCGCGCATCATCTCGGCATTGCCGTGGTCGGCGGTGACGAGCAGCGCGCCGCCGGCGGCACGGATGGCGGCCACGATGCGGCCGAGGCCGGTATCGACCGTCTCCACCGCCTTGATCGCGGCCGGCAGGGTGCCGGTGTGGCCCACCATGTCGGGATTGGCGTAGTTCAGCACGATGAGGTCGTACCGGCCGGACTCGATGGCGGCGACGGCCTTGTCGGTCAGTTCGGGCGCCGACATCTCGGGCTGCAGATCGTAGGTCGCGACCTTGGGCGAGGGCACCATGATGCGGTCCTCGCCGGGGAAGGGGGTCTCCTCGCCCGCCGTTCAGGAAATAGGTGACGTGGGGGTATTTCTCGGTCTCGGCCATGCGCAGCTGGGTGAGCCCGGCGTCGCGCGACGACGCTCGCCCAGGATGTCGTTCATCGGCTGCGGCGCGAACAGCGTGGCGAGGTAGGCGTTCAGCGTCTGCGCTGTATTCGGTCATGCCGGCGGCGGCGGCGAAGCGGACCGGCCGCGGGCGCGGCGAAGCCGGCGAAGCCAGGGTCGAGCAGGGCGGCGAGGATCTCGCGCACCCGGTCGGCGCGGAAGTTGAAGCAGCAGCACGCCGTCGCCGTCGCTCATGCCGGCATAGTCGCCGATCGATGGCGGCGGCGGATGAACTCGTCGGTCTTGCCGGCCTGGGCGTAGGCGTCCGCGATGGCGTCCGGCGGCGGTGGCGGACGCGCGGGCCCTCGGCCTGCGACGATGGCGTCGTAGGCCTGGCTGACGCGGTCCCAGCGGTTGTCGCGGTCCATCGCGTAGTAGCGGCCGATCACGCGTGGCGATCGGTCGCTCGAGGCCGGCGACGTCGCTGCTCGAAGTTCGGCGAGGATACGCGCGGGCGGCGTTCGGGGCGGCGTGTCGCGGCCATCGGTGAAGGCGTGGATGGCGACGCGGATGCCGGCCTCGGTCGAGGATGCGCGCCAGCGCGGCGGCGTGGTCCTGGTGCGAATGCACGCCGCCGGGCGAGAGCAGGCCCATCAGATGGCAGGTGCCGCCGCTCTCCTTCAGCCGCGCGATCAGGCCGGTGAGCGCGGGCAGGCGGGCGATGTCGCCGATCGGCGATGGCGTCGGAGATGCGCGGCAGGTCCTGCATGACCACGCGCCCGGCGCCGATGTTGAGGTGGCCGACCTCGGAATTGCCCATCTGGCCGTCCGGCAGGCCGACATCGGCGCCGGAGGTGCGCAGGAAGGCGTGCGGGCAGGTGGCCCACAGCCGGTCGAAGGTCGGGGTGCGCGCCTGGCGGCACGGCGTTGTCGGCGGGGTCCTCGCGCCAGCCCCAGCCGTCGAGGATGACGAGCATCACGGGGCGGGGCTTGGGCATCGGCGTTCTCCTGCGGGACGGGCGGGGGGACCCGGCGCGATGCTCGCGGCCCGACGCCCGGCGGGGCTGCTGCGCCCGGATGACCCCCCGGCGCGCTCCGCCCGAGTTACCCCCCGGCGCGCTCCGCACGCAAGGCCGTGGCGTCGGCGCGCTCCGCGCGGGTTATCCCCCGGCGCGCTCCGCGCGAGTTACCCCCCGGCGCGCTCCGCGCGCAGGGCCGCGAGGTCGGCGCGCAGCGCGCGGATCTCGGCGATCACCGCTTCCTGGTCGGCATGGGCGGCGGCGGCGGCTTCGCCCGAGGCCAGGCGCGCGGCCTTGGCATCGGCGCTTTCGCGTTCGGCGCGCAGCGTCTGGATGCTGTCCACGATCACGCCGATGAACAGGTTCAGCACCACGAAGGTGGCGAGCAGGATGAAGGGCACGAAGAACAGCCAGGCGTAGGGCTGGACCTCCAGGATCGGGCGGACGATTCGCCTCGGACCAGGATTCCAGCGTCATCATCTGGAACAGCGTGAACAGCGAGGCGCCGAGCGAACCGAAGCGGTCGGGCGAGATGTCGCCGAACAGCTTGGTCGCCATCACCGCGAAGACGTAGAAGATCAGGCCCATCAGCAGCACGATGGAGCCCATGCCCGGCAGCGCGTGCAGCATCGCCTCCACCACCGTGCGCAGCGAGGGGATGACGCTGATCATGCGCAGCACGCGCAGCACGCGCAGCGCGCGCAGCACCGACAGCGCGCCGGTCGCCGGCATCCAGGCGATGCCCACCACCACCACGTCGAAGATGCCCCAGGGGTCGCGGAAGAAGCGGCCGCGGAAGGCGTAGATGCGCAGCGCGATCTCGGCGGTGAAGATCCACAGGATCGCCTCGTCCATCGCCAGCAGCACGGGGCCCCAGGATGCCATCACGGTGTCCGAGGTTTCGAGCCCCAGGGTCACGGCATTGAGCAGGATCAGCCCGATGATGCTGCGCTGGAAGGCGTCGGAGGCCACGAGGCGCGCAGTGCGCGCGCGCAGCGTATCGCCCATGTCGTCGGCGGTGAGCGTACCCGGCACGATATCCCCCAATACGTGGCCGGGCGCGGCCCCGGAACATGTGGCCGGGCGCGGCCCGGGCCTAACGGGCCGGCTGCGGCCAGCGCCGAATTGGGGCCGCGCGGCCCGCGCTTCAAGCCGCGTGATTCAGCCCGTGAGCACCGCGGCGACGCCGAAGACGTGGCGATGGGCGATCAGCAGCCCCGCCCAGAGCACGATGCCCGCCGCCGGGGCGATCCAGCCGATCTCCTTCAGGTCGAGGCTGTTGCGCCCGGCCAGGATGGCGCCGAAGGGCAGGATGGAGGATGCGCCCGCGAAGCCCGGCCAGGTCTCGGGATTGTTCGCGGCCATCTTGGCGTCGATCGAGGGCATCCCGGCCAGGGCGGTGACCAGGAAGGCGCCGAAGAACACCAGCGAGGCGCTGTCGCCATTGCCGATGATGTGGACCGCCGCCCAGATCGCGAAGGACCACAGCATGGGATGGCGGGTGACGCGCTGGATGCCGCGCGGCCCGCGCGCCAGCAGCCCCGCGCCGCCGACCGCCGTGGGGTTGCCGATCAGCGAGCAGGCGAACAGCACAAAGGCCGGCAGCATGGCCAGCGCGAGCAGCAAGCGGGCCCAGCCCGGCGCGAACCACAGCGGCGCCGTGGCCGCACCCTGCCAGGCCTGCACCAGCAGCACGATGGCCAGCACCGAGCCCACCGAATAGGCGACGCGGAACACGCTGGCGCCGAGTTTCGCGACCAGCACGCCGCGCAGCGCCGTGCCCGAGATGCCGACATGGACGCCGACCCATAGCAGGGCGGCGAGGATGAGGAGGATCATGGCGCAGTCTCGCCGCGCGCCGGGCCGGCGTCCAGCGCCGGGTGCCCGCGTGCGGTGCCGGGGCGGACATGATGGCGTGGCGCCTCAGGGCCGCCAGGCGCGGTGGTAGGGGTGGCCCTGGGCGATCGCCTGGGCGCGGTAGAGCTGTTCGGCCAGCATCCCGCGCACCAGGAAATGCGGCCAGGTCATGGGCCCGAGCGCGATGCGATGCGCCGCGCGCGCCAGCACCGCGGGGTCGAGCCCCTCGGCGCCGCCGATCAGGAAGCAGGGCGTGCGGCCTTCCTCCTGCGCGCGGGCGAGCAGGGCGGCGAAGCGCTCGCTGTCCGGCGCCTGCGCCGCCGAGGTCGAGTGCCACCGCCCAGCCATCCGCGGGCAGGGCGGCGAGCAGGGCGGCGCCTTCGCGCCGGCGGATTTCCGCGGGCGCGCCGCGGGCCTCCGGGATTTCCGTGACCTCGGGCGGCGGGCGCAGCCGGGCGGCGTAATGCGCGAACAGCGCCGCCTCCGGCCCCGGCTTCATGCGCCCGACGGCGATGATCCTAGCCGGGCGGGGCGTCGGGGGCCTCCGCCTGGCCGGGGCTCTCGGGGCCCCACATGCGTTCCAGGCGGTACAATTCGCGCGCCTCGGGGCGGAACAGGTGGATCACCAGGTCGCCGGCATCGATCAGCACCCAATCGCCCGAGGCCTGGATGGAATCGCGGCGCAGCGGCAGGCCGGCCTTGCCCAGCGCCTCGTCCAGATGCGTCGCCATGGCCTGCAATTGCCGCTCGACCTGGCCGGTGGCGATGATCAGCCGGTCGGCATAGTCGGCGCGGCCGGTGACATCGAGCAGGATGATGTTCTCGGCCTTGTCGTCCTCGAGGCTTTTCATCGCGGCCTCGACCAGCAGGGCGAGCTGGTCGGGGGCGAGTTTCGGGCGCTTCGCGCGGCCGCGGGCGGGGCGCGGCGCGGCGGGCTTGGCGGCCGGCTTTGCCTTCGGTGCCGCGGCTGCACCCACCTTGGCGCGGGATGCGGGCGCCTTGGCGGGCGCCTTCGCGCGAGCGGCTGGAGCGGCCGTGGCCGCCTTGCTGCGCGTGGCCGGTGCCTTGGCTGCGGTGGCCGGCTTCGCGGGCGGCGCGGCCGCGGCCTTCGGCGCCGTGGTGCGCGGCTTCGCGACCGCCTTGGCCGCGGTCGCGGGCTTGGCCTTGGCCGGGGCTGTCTTGGCGGCGGCCGCGCGCGGCTTCGCCTCGGCCTTCGGCTCGGTTGCCTTGGCTCGGCGCGCGGGCGCCTTGGCCTTGGTGGCCGTGGTCTCGGTGGTCTTCGGCGTGCGGGCTATGGCCCCCTCCTCTCGCCCAGGCCGCTCGCCGCTTCCGTTTGCCGGATGGCGGTGGCGGAGGCTGTGTGTTCGCGGGCCGGAACCAAGCACCAAGGCGCGTGGCGCGCAAACCTTTCCGTGAGCAGGGCCCCCGGATCGCGCCGATGGTGGCGCAGCACCGAGGCGGCGCGCCCGGCCAGTGCGGGCCGCGTCCAGCCCGGCCGCGGCAGCACGGCGAGCGGCGTGCCGCGCGCAATGCCGCGCCAGCCCTTCCAGCGCGGCAGTTGCACCAGGTTGTCTGCGCCGATCACCAGGACGAATCGCGCGCGCGGAAAGCGCCGGGCCAGCGCGCGCAGCGTATCGGCGGTGAAGCGCGTGCCCAGCCTACGCTCGATGTCGGTGGCGATGATGCGCTGTCCATCGGCGATGCGCCTCGCGGAGGCCAGCCGCTGCGCCAGCGGCGCCATGCCGCGCGCCGGCTTCAGCGGATTGCCCGGCGAGACCATCAGCCACACCTGGTCCAGCCGCAGCGCGCGGCGTGCCATCCGCGCCACATGCAGGTGCCCCGCATGGGCGGGGTTGAACGACCCGCCGAGCAGGCCGATGCGGACCGCGCGCAAATCCCCGAAACGCGGTGGCGTCACCGCGTTCGCACGCTCACGCTCACCGGCTGCGCGGCCAGGCCGTCGTAGCGCACGGTGTAGGTGCGCCCGGCCTCCAGCGGCAGGGTGGGTGAATAGCCGGCGACCGAGAGCAACTGCCCGGCCTCCAGCCGCAGCCCCGCCTGCGCGAGATCCTCGATGAGGAAAGCGACGACGTTGAGCGGATGGCCCAGCGCCGCGGTGCCCGGCGCGCGCGCGCGTTCCTGCCCGCGGTCGTCCACCATGGTCACGGTCATGTTGGCGAGGCGGTCGGCGAAGGCCTGGGTGGCCTCCACCGGGATCGGCGTGCCCATCACGCCCAGCCGCGCGCCGACATTGATGGCGAGCAGTTGGGGCCCGTCGAAGCCGCCATTCAGCACCAGGTCCGGCAATTCGATATAGGGGATGACCGCATCGAGGTGGCGCAGGATGGCGACGTGGTCGCGCCCGGCCTGGTTGATGCCGGCATCGCGCACGCGCACCAGGAAGTCGCTCTCGATGATGGGCACGGCGCCGAAGCGGGCCGGGACCTCGGCGCCGTCGCGCAGGCTGACGCTGGATTCGAGCAGCACGCCGCGCAGCGGCTGGTTCACGCCGAAGCGCGCCTGCACCGGCGCGCTGGTCAGCCCGACCTTGTAGCCGACCGGGCTGCCCCAGTGGGGCGCCAGCAGCGTGACCAACCGTGCCTGCGCGCAAAGGCCATCGGCGAGCGAGGTCATGCCGGTCAGAGGGGCGCTTGGGCGGTTGGCGCGCAGCGCATCCGCCAGTGCGGCAACGGCGGCGGGTTCGGGGCAGGCCGCGCGCGCAGCGGGCGCGAGGACGAGCAGGGATGCGGCGACCAGGGCAGCGCGCATGATTGTTCCTCCCGCCGTGGTTGGCGTTGCGCAGGATGCTAGAGCAGATCCCGATCAGGTGGAATCACCTGATCGGGCGAAGATGCTCGCAAAAACAACGGCCTGGAGACGTTGCCGCGCGCCAAGGCGAACGGAAGCGGCGCCAGACCAGCGCCTGGCCGGGTGGAACCGTCCCGCGGCGGCGCCGGCCGGAGGTTGCGCCGGGGCGGCGATGCGCCGCCGCCATCCGTCTCAGCGGAAGTTCACCACCACGGCACCGAGGCCCGTGATCGCAAGGCGCCAGGTTTCGCCGGGGCGCGGCGCGACGCGCGCCGGTGCGGCGAGCAGCGCCACGTGCTCGCCCTCCCGCAGCGCGCGGCCCTCGGCGGCGAGGTCGCGCGCGAGGCCTGCCAGCAGGTCGCGCACTGGCGCGGCGAGGCCGAGGTGATCGAGGCTCGCCAGCACGCTGCCATCGGCCTGCAGGGTTGCGGCAGTGCCAGGGATCGCGCCGCCGGTGATCGCCAGCGCTTCACCGACCACGCCCAGGCGCAGGCCAAGATTGCCGGCGATGCGCGTGGTCCGGTCCGCCTCGCCCGGCATCGCCGCGAGGTCGAGCAGCGCAAGATAGGGGCTGGCCGCGGCGACATGCGCGGCAATCCCGGCCGGCGCGGCGCGTTCGACCCCGCCACGGCCGATGCGCAGCAGCACGCCAGGTGCGACGGCCGGGCGGGCGCCGAACTGCGCGGCGACGGTGGCACCCGAGCGCGCGCGCAAGGTGGCGTGGAACAGCGCGCCGCGCAGCGGCGGCAGCGCCTCGGCCGCCAGGGCACAGCCTTCGACATCGCCCCAGGGCTGGGCCAGCGTGGCGACCAGGCGGTTCTGCGCGCAGCGCGCATCGTTCGCGGTGAGGTCGGGGAAGGGCTCCGGGACGCGGCGCTCGATCAGCGCCTGGGCGAAGCGCGCGACAGTCGGGATGTCCGGGCATGCGGCCAGCGCCGGCGCGGTTCCGGCGAAGGCCGCAACCAGCGCGAGCGCCGCCGTTCTCATGGCCGGATCTGTCCGCTGCCGATGATCTGGTAGCGGTAGGTGCAGAGTTGTTCCAGGCCCACCGGCCCGCGCGCATGGAGCCGGCCGGTGGCGATGCCGATCTCGGCGCCGAAGCCGAATTCGCCGCCATCGCAGAACTGGGTCGAGGCGTTCCACATGCCGACGGCGGAATCGATGCCGTCGAGGAAGGCGCGCGCGGCCGCTTCATCCTGCGTGACGATCGCCTCGGTATGCTCGCTGCCGAAGCGGCGGATATGCGCGAGCGCATCGTCCACGCCGTCCACCACCTTCACCGACAGGATGGCGTCGAGCCATTCGGTGGCGAAGTCGGCTTCGGTCGCGGCGGGCAGGTCGGCCACGATGGCGCGGGCGCGCTCGTCGGCGCGGACGTCGCAGCCCAGGGCGTGCAGGTCGGCCACCAGCAGCGGCAGCAGCGCGGGCGCGATTGCGGCGTCGATCAGCAGCGTCTCGGTCGCGCCGCAGACGCCGGTGCGGCGCATCTTGGCATTGGCCAGGATGGCGCGCGCCATCGCATGGTCCGCGCCGCGCGTGGATGTAGGTGTGGCAGAGACCCTCGGCATGGGCGAGGACGGGCACGCGCGCTTCCTCCAGCACCCGCGTGACCAGCCCCTTGCCGCCGCGCGGCACGATGAGGTCGATCAGGCCCGCCGCGCGCAGCATCGCGCCCACGAAGGCGCGGTCGGCGGTGGGGGCGATCTGCACCGCGGCCTCGGGCAGGCCGGCCGCGCGCAGGCCCTGCGCGATGCAGGCATGGATGGCGGCGGCGGAACGCGTGCTCTCGGAGCCGCCGCGCAGGATGACCGCATTGCCGGATTTCAGGCACAGCGCCGCGGCATCGGCGGTGACGTTGGGGCGGCTTTCGAAGATCATGCCGATGACGCCGAGCGGCTGCGCGACGCGGCGCATCACCAGGCCATTGGGGCGCGTCCATTCGGCGAGCACGCGGCCGACCGGGTCGGGCAGGGCCGCGACATCCTCGAGCCCCGCGGCCATCGCCTCGATCCGCGCCGGCGTCAGCATCAGCCGGTCGCGGAAGGCGCGGCGTGAGGCCGGTGGCGGCGCCGACATCGACCTCGTTGGCGGCGAGCAGGCTGTCCTGGCGCGCGTCGCAGCGCCGCGGCGGCGGCGTGCAGCGCGGCATCCTTCGCCGGTGATGGCGCGCGCGCGATGGTGCCCGCGGCGGCGCGGGCGGCGCGCGCGGCGGTGTCGAGCAGTCGGGCGGCGTCGTCGGCGATGATGTTCACGCGAAGGGTCTCCGGCGCGCGGGCCAAGCCGCGTGTCTAGAGCATGTTCCGGGTGCATGGAAACACGGCGGATGCCCTCGGGCCATGAGGCATGGTCCCGACTGCGCGAAGGCTCACGCTGCGGCCCGGAGGGGCGAGTGCGCGCCCCGGCAAATGGGGCGACGCCGGGCGCCACGGAGGTGGCCTGCCCGGCGTTCGAGGCGCACGCGCGAAGGTGAAACCTTCCTGCGCTGTCCATTAAGCCTCGGTTCAGCGCTGGGCGGCGACTGTGTCGCGACGGGCTCCTTGGGGTGGGACATGACACGATCCAGGCGCGGCGCCAGCGCGCCGCACGCCTTGTTTGCCGTGGTGGCGCTGGCCGCCTGCCTGGGCGCCGCCGCCGCCGCCGCCGCCCATGGCCATCTCGATGCGCGGCGCATCGAGGCCGAACTCGCGCGGGCGCAGCAGCAGGATGCGGCGGCCAGCGCCCTTCTGCTGGTGCTCAGCGAGGGCGAGGCCGCGCTGCGCGGCGTGCTCGCCTTCGGGGCCGAGGGCCATGTCGCGCCGCTCCAGGCCGCGGTCGACGCGCTGAGCGCGCCGGCCAGCGCGGCGACCGCGGCGATGGTGGACCGTGCCGCGACCGAGGCCGGCCAGCCGCCGGTGTCCGCGCTGGTGGCGGACCTGCAGCAGCGCCGCCGCCAGGCGCTGGCGGTGCTGATGAACGAGGGCGCGGAGCGGCTGCGCGCCGTGGTGCATGCCGGCGATGACCATGGCCGGTCGGAGGAGGTGGCGGAGCTTCTGCGGCGTTTCATCGCGCGTCTCGATGCCCACCGCGTTGCGCTGCGCGACCGCCTCGACATCGCGCAGGCGGTCTCGCTGGCGCTGGTCCTGGTGTCGATCGGGCTGACGCTGGTCGCGCTGCTGACCTCCTGGTTGCTGACCCGCTGGCGTACGGCCACGGAGAAGGCCGCGCAGGAGGCGCTGGCGCGCCGCTCGGGCGAAGTCGGTTCCCTGTTGCGGATGAGCGAACTGCTCCAGGCCTGCCACGACCCGGCCGATGTGGAGCGCGTGGTGGCCCATGCGGCCGGCGAGGTCTTGCCTGGGGTTCCGGGTGCCTTCTACGCATTTTCCGAAAGCCGCGAGCGGCTGGACCTCATGGTGGAATGGGGTGGCGGCCTGCAGGGGGCCGCGTATTTCGCCCCGGGTGCGTGCTGGTCGCTCAAGCGGGGGCGGGGGCATCTCTGTGCGGCGGTTGGGCTCGCCTGCGGCCATGCGGAAGGGGCCGCCGCGGCGTTGTGCGTTCCCATGGCAGCCGGTGGGGAGGTGCATGGCGTGCTGCAATTCGCGGCCACGCCGATGGCGGAGCGGCCCGCGGCGCAGGAACTCGCCGCCGCGCTGGCCGATGCTGTCTCGCTCGCGCTGGCGAACCTCGCGCTGCGCGAGAAGCTGCGCGCCCAGGCGCTGCGCGACCCGCTCACCGGGCTGCACAACCGGCGCTACCTGGAGGAGGTCGGCGTGAAGCTGGCGCAGCAGGCGCGCAGGCGCGAAAGCCCCTTCGCGGTGGCGATGGTGGATATCGACCATTTCAAGAAGCTCAATGACACCCATGGCCATGCGACAGGCGACGCGGTGCTGCGGGAGGTCGCGAAGGTCCTGCCCTCGGCGCTGCGGCGCACCGACATCATCTGCCGCTATGGCGGTGAGGAATTCATCGTGCTGCTGCCCGATTCCGGCCTCGATCACGCGCGTGAGCGGATGGAGGAGGTGCGCCTGGCGGTGGCCGCCATCGGGGACGGGCGCGTGGGAGAATTACCGCGCGTGAGCGTCTCGATCGGCGTGGCGGCGGTGCCTGACTGCACCGCGACGCTGCCGCAGGCGATCCGCCTGGCCGACGAGGCTCTGTATGCGGCCAAGGCCGGCGGCCGCGACCGCGTTGAGGTCGCCGCCCGGCCACGGCCCGATGAGGGTGTTCCCCTGCGCGTGGTCGAGGCGCTCGCGCAATAGGCGGCGCCGACGTGTGCCTGAAGGGGCCGGGTCCTGGTGTCCTGGTTGCGAAGTCCTGCGGACATCGTTCTCAGGACAAGGACCCTTGCCTTCAATGGCCTGCTCATCCGCTGCGCCCCCGGGACGTCCGGCGAACTTCGCGGGCAGGACACGAGAGCGGATCCCGATCAGGTGGGGTCACCTGATCGGGATGCGGTCTAGTCGATGCGGATGCCGCTCTCGCGGATGATCGGCTCCCATTTCGCGCGTTCCTCTGCCCAGGCGGTGGCGAATTCCGCCGGTGTGGTGGGCATCGGCTCGAGGCCGTTGCGATTGAGGATGGCGGTCACCTCCGCGTCTTCCAATGCGACGCGCATTGCCGCGTTCAGGCGCGCGATGGCGGGCGTGGGCGTGCCGCGCGGCACCACCACGGCGTACCAGGACGGGACATCGAAGCCGGGCAGGCCCGATTCAGCGACCGTGGGCACGTCCGGCAGCAGGCGCGAGCGGCGCGCGGTCGGCACCGCCAGGGCACGCAGCCGGCCCTCGCGGATATGCGACAGGACCGAGGGCGCGGTCGGGAAGCCGTAGTCGAGCCGCCCGCCGATGAGGTCGGTCGCGACCAGCCCGCCGCCGCGGTAGGAGACGCCGATGGTGTCGATGCCCGCCATCTTGGCGAAGAGCAGGCCGGCGAGCTGCGGCGCGCTGCCGATGCCGCTGTGGCCCCAGGACATCTCGCCCGGCTTGGCCTTCGCCGCGGCGATCAGCTCGGCGACATTGCGCCAGGGCCGGTCGGCCGGGACGGTCAGGATGTTGAACAGGTCCACCGCGATCGAGACCGGCACGAGGTCCTGCGCCGGGTCGATCGGCAGGCGCATGATCATCGGGCTGATCACCAGCGCGCCGAGGGTCGCGAGCAGCATGGTGTGGCCATCCGCGGGCGCGCGCGCGACCAGTTCCGAGGCGAGGTTGCTGCCCGCGCCGGGGCGGTTTTCCACGATCACCGGCTGGCCCAGCACTTCGGCCATTTTCGGCGCGAAGGCGCGGGCCGAGATGTCGGTGGCACCGCCGGGCACGAAGCCGACCACCAGGCGCAGCGGGCGGTTCGGGAAGCCCTCCTGCGCGAAGGCGGGGCGTGCCAATGGCAGCGCGGCGCCGGCGGCCAGCAGGGTGCGGCGGTGAATGCGGAAGCTCGGCTGCGTCATGGCGGATCGTCCCCGGTGTGGTTTCTTCCCGGCGTTTTGGCACGCCATGGGGCGATGCAAAAGCCGCCGCGTGGCGTCACACCAGGACGAGGTCGTCGCGATGGATGATCTCGTCGCGCCCGCGCCAGCCGAGCAACGCCTCCAGTTCCTCGCTGCGGTGACCGGCGATCAGGCGCGCGGCATCGGCATCGTAGGCGGACAGGCCGCGCGCCACCTCGCGCCCGGCCTCGTCGCGCACGCTCACGGGGTCGCCGCGGGAGAAGGCGCCCTCGATGGCGCGCACGCCGGCGGGCAACAGGGATGAGCCGCGTGCGAGCGCACGGGCGGCACCGGCATCGACGATGAGCGCGCCGAGCGGGGCGAGGCTGCCGGCGATCCAGCGCTTGCGCGCGGTGCGACCTTCCGGCGCGGGCAGGAACCAGGTGCAGCGCGCGCCTTCGAGCAGCGCGGCGAGCGGGTTGCTCGCGCTTGCCCAGCGCGATCGCCATCGCGCATCCCGCGCCGGTCGCGATGCGCGCGGCGATGAGCTTGGTTCGCATGCCGCCGGAGGAATAGCCGGGCGGCGGCTCGCCGCCCATCGCCATGATCTCGTCGGTGATGCGCTCAACTACCGGAATGTGCGGTGCGGTGGGGTCGCGGCGCGGGTCGGCGGTGTACAGGCCATCGATGTCCGACAGCAGCACCAGGGCGTCTGCGCTGATCATCTCCGCCACGCGCGCGGCCAGGCGGTCGTTGTCGCCGAAGCGGATCTCGGCGGTGGCGACGGTGTCGTTCTCGTTGATGACGGGGATGCAGCCGAGGCCCAGCAGCGTCGCGATGGTGGCGCGCGCATTGAGGTAGCGCCGGCGGTCCTCGGAATCCTCGAGGGTGAGCAGCAACTGGGCGGCGTTCAGCCCGTGGCCGGCCAGTGCCTCCTGCCAGGCGCCGGCCAGGCGGATCTGGCCGACCGCGGCGGCGGCCTGCTTTTCCTCCAGCCGCAGCGCCCGGCGCGGCAGGCCGAGCGCGCGGCGCGCCAGCGCGATGGCGCCGGAGGAGACCACCACCACCTCCGCACCGCGCGCGCGCAGGGCTGCGACATCCGCCGCGACGGAGGCGAGCCAGGCGGCGCGTGGCGTTGCGCTGGCCTCATCGACCACCAGCGCGGAGCCGATCTTGACGACGATGCGCTTCGCGGTGGCGAGGGAAGGGAGGGCAGCCATGGCGCGCGGCTGTAGCATGCGGGACGGCCAGCCTGAAGGTGGGATGCGACGCGCGGCATTGTCGCTTGCAGCGGCGGGGCCGGCGGCTATGGTCCGCGCCCCGGCACCCATGCAGGAAGGAACCACGCCATGGCGGACCTCATCATCGTTGCCTATCCCGACGAGAAGACCGCGGAAGCGGCGCGCGCGAAGCTGATCGAGCTGCAGAAGGAATACCTCATCGAGCTCGGCGACGCCGTGATCGCGGAGCGCATGGCGGATGGCTCGGTGAAGCTGCACCAGCTGATCAACACCACCGCGGCGGGTGCGGCCGGCGGGGCGATGTGGGGCACGCTGATCGGGCTGCTGTTCCTCAACCCGCTGCTGGGTGCGGCGGCGGGTGCGGGTGCCGGCGCGCTCAGCGGCTACCTCACCGATGTCGGCATCGACGACAAGTTCATGAAGAGTGCCGCGGATGCGCTCAGCCCCGGCCAGGCCGCGCTGTGCGTGCTGGTGCGCAAGGTGACGGCGGACAAGGTGCTGCCGGTGATGTCGCAGTTCGGCGGCACGGTGCTGCGCACCAACATGACCTCCGAGCAGGAAGCCAAGCTCAGGGACGCGCTGAAGGCGAGCTGAGCGAGGCGCGGTCCTCCCGCGCGCGATAGACGGTGTCGCACAGCGCGCGCAGCGCCTGCGGCACCCCTTCGCCGGTGGCGCCGCTGATGACCATGACCGGGCCGCCGCAGGCGCGTTCCAGCGCCTTCACGCGCGAGGCACGGGCCTGCGCCGTCATGGCATCGATCTTGTTCAGCGCCACGATCTCGGGCTTGTCGACCAGCCCATCGCCATAGGCGGCGAGTTCGGCGCGGATGGTGCGATAGGCGCGCGCGAGGTCGGCCTGCGTGCCGTCGACCAGGTGGAGCAGCACCGCGCAGCGCTCGACATGGCCGAGGAAGCGGTCGCCCAGGCCGGCGCCCTTCATGCGCGCCCTCGATCAGGCCGGGAATGTCGGCGAGGACGAACTCCTCGGTCGCGTTCAGGCGCACCACGCCGAGCTGCGGGTGCAGGGTGGTGAAGGGATAGTCGGCGATCTTCGGCTTCGCCGCGCTGACGGCGGCGAGGAAGGTCGACTTGCCGGCATTGGGCAGGCCGACCAGGCCGGCATCGGCGATCAGCTTCAGCCGCAGCCACAGCCAGCGTTCCTCGCCCGGCCAGCCCGTGTCGGCGCGGCGGGGCGCGCGGTTGGTGCTGGTCTTGAAGTGGGTATTGCCGTAGCCGCCATCGCCGCCCTTGGCGAGCACCACGCGCTTGCCGAGCGTCGTCGAGATCGGCGAGCAGGGTCTCGCTGTCCTCGGCCAGGATCTGCGTGCCGACCGGCACCTTGAGGACGACATCGTCGGCAGCCGGCGCCGGTGCGGTCGCTGCCCGGCGCCGTTGCCGCCCTTGCGGGCCTTGAAATGCTGCGGGTAGCGGTAGTCGATCAGGGTGTTCAGGCCCTCGACCGCCTCGACCACCACGTCGCCGCCCTTGCCGCCGTTGCCGCCGTCGGGGCCGCCGAATTCGATGAACTTCTCGCGCCGGAAGGCGATGACGCCGTCGCCGCCGTCGCCGCCTTCACCCAGATCTTCGCTTCGTCGAGGAACTTCATGATCGCGTGCGGCCCGAACGAAAACGGGGGCCGCGAGGCCCCCGCAGACGCGCCGGTGCTGGCTGCTCCGTTACTCGGCCGCCTGGGCGGCCGGGGTGACCGTGACGTGGACGCGGCCTTCGGCGCGGCGGCGGAAGGTGACGCGGCCATCGACCTTGGCGTGCAGGGAGTGCTGGCGCCCGGCATAGACGTTGTCGCCCGGGATCATCTTGGTGCCGCGCTGCGTCACGATGATGGAGCCGGCGTTCACGGTCTGGCCGCCGAACAGCTTCACGCCGAGGCGCTTGCCCGCGCTGTCGCGCCCGTTGCGGGACGAGCCGCCTGCTTTCTTGTGTGCCATGGGGTGTGTCCTTCCGCGGTCAGGCTGCGGTGATGGTGGCGATCTTCAGCAGCGTCTGGTGCTGGCGATGGCCGTTCTTGCGGCGGCTGTTCTGCCGGCGGCGCTTCTTGAAGATCAGGACCTTGTCGCCGCGGTTCTGCGCGACGACCTCGGCGGTGACGGATGCGCCGGCGACGACGGGCGCGCCGATGGTCAGCCCGGCTTCCGTCGCCACCGCGAGGATGTCGTTGAAGGTGATGGTGGTGCCGGGCTCGGCGTCCAGCTTCTCGACCGCCAGGATGGCGTTCGGGGTGACGCGGTACTGCTTGCCGCCGGTGCGGATCACTGCGTAGGTCATGGAAGGCCCTGATGGTTACCGCCGCTCCGGAAGGCCGGATGCGCGCGGACAAAGCACGTGCGGCGGAGCACGCACCCCGCCGGGAAGCAGGCGTATAGCGGCGGGGGGGTGTGGGCGTCAACGGGCGGGAAGGGGGATTCGGGCGGGCGCCCGGAGAGGGGCGGGGGAGGGCGGCGAGGGCGTTGCCTCCTGCGCCGGGGCGCATTATACGCCGCCGACCCGTGGAGAGGTGCCGGAGTGGTCGAACGGGTCGGTCTCGAAAACCGAAGTACGGGCAACTGTACCGTGGGTTCGAATTCCCCCCTCTCCGCCAGAACCTAGTTTCTCACATCCTCTGACCTCCACAGCGCCCACGGCAAAGCCCCGGATAACGGGGCTTTTTTCTAAGGCCATGTCTGCATCATTCTCATTGCCCAACTCCACGCCATATAACGTGGGTTTAGTCGTGGGTTGGAATGTAGGATATATGGCACGCGAAGGCAATCGGTTGATGGCGGTGCAGGTGGCCTCGCTGCTCAAGAGGCGCGGGTCAGGCCGGCACCCCGACGGCAACCGGCTGTATCTGGTAGTGACCGGCAAGGGCCGCGGCTGGTGGATGCTGCGCTACATGGCCGAGACGCGCTCCAAGACCGGCAAGCCGATGTCGCGCGAGATGGGGCTCGGTGCCGCTGATCCCCAATTCAGTGGACGGCTACACGCTGGCGGAGGCTCGGGACCGGGCCGACGATGCGCGGAACTTGCTGCGCGACGGGATCGACCCCCTGGCCCGTCGCGATGAGGCTGCGGCGGCGAAACGCAAGGCGAAGGAAGCGGCCCGGCTGTTCAAGGACGTGGCCGAGGCCTTCATCGCCGGCAAAGAGGCGGGCTGGCAGAACGAGAAGCACGCGGCGCAATGGCGCACGACGCTCGCGACCTATTGCTACCCGACGCTTGGCGACATGCAGGTGGCGGCGATAGCCATGGAGGACGTGAAAGGCGTGCTCACGCCGATCTGGACCAAAAAGCCGGAGACGGCATCGCGGGTCCGGGGGAGGATTGAGGCAATCCTCGACTACGCGGAGGCGCACAACTGGCGGCAGGGTCCGAACCCTGCGCGGTGGAAAGGCAACCTCGCCCATGCTCTGCCGACCAAGAGCAAAGTCGCGAAGGTCGAACACCACGCCGCGCTTCCTGGGCGCAGATGGGTGGCTTCCTGACCATGCTGCGGCAGCAATCCGGCACGGCGGCGCGGACGCTTGAGTTCCTGATCCTGACCGCGGCCCGCACTGGCGAAGTGATCGGGGCGCGCTGGTCCGGAAATCGACTTGGCCGGCTCCGTGTGGACGGTGCCCGCCGCGCGCATGAAGGCCGGGAAGGAACACCGCATTCCGCTTTCCGCCCCGGCGCTGGCCGTGCTGGCGCCGTTCGCTAAGGCGCGCGAGGCGGATGCGGATGGCTTCGTGTTTCCTGGCCAGTTCGCCGACAAGCCGCTGTCCAACATGGCGATGTTGAAGGTGTTGGAACGGATGAAGCGCACGGACCTGACCGTGCATGGCTTCCGCAGCACCTTCCGCGATTGGGCGGGCGAGACGACAGGGCGCATCCGCGCGAGGTGATCGAACACGCGCTCGCCCATTTGCTCAAGGACAAGGCCGAGGCCGCGTATCAGCGTGGTGATCTGTTCCGCAAGCGCGCGGCGCTGATGCAGGATTGGGGCGAGTTTTTGACAAGCCGCCGGCTACGGTGACGCCGTTGCGGCCGGCCGCTGTCGTGACCCCCTGGACCAAATCCGCGCCGGGCGGTTCCCGGCATCCAAGGGCGGCGCGGCATGGCGCATCACCACCAGCCGCGCCTGACCCCGGCACCATGGAGTGACCCATGACGATCGAGGCTGAAACCATCACTACCGCAGAAGACGACCGCCTGCTTGCGCTGCTGGCGGATAGCCGGGGCGCGGAGGCGGCGTATCTGGCCGCGCTGCAAGCGGACGACGATCCGGGCGCGGATGCCGCGATGGATGAACTCAAGGGTGTTCTGGCCGCGATGGCCGACATCCCCGCCGCGGGGTGGCAGGGTATCGCGGTGAAGACCGCCCGTTTGTGCAGGAGCCTCAACGCCGATCCTGGCGGCAACTCGATTTCCTACGCCGACGTGCCTCTAGCGGATAGCCTTGCCGAAGATCTGGCAAGGCTAGCGCCCGAGGCGATGCGGGCGGCTGGGTGAGCAAAGAGCCAAAGACCGTAGCCGGCAGGGGCGACCCTGCCGGTAATCCGGCAATGGACGAGATCTCCGCAATGTTCGCGGGGACTCAGCGAGCTCTACTCGAACTGTGGGGAACCGGCCGCGGGCGCGGCGGGCAATTTAGGATACGACGACCCTGAGGCGGACGAAGCGGGCTTTCCGTTCAGCGCTATTTTCGTCGCCGAAATCCTGCACCTCACCGCGCCGAGGCGGGTAGCCGCTCGCCCCGCGCGTCGCGTCGCGGCCAGTCGTCTGAACCAAGGCTATGCCGACCTGCTGTTGCTCTCCGAATGGGGATGCCGCGAAACCGCGCGCGCATCGCAGGCTAAGGCGGCAAGAGATCGTCTGAAAAGCTCGTCGCGGGACCTGATCGCATGACTCGAGTATGGGGAGCGGCTCCGCGCCCGCGGACTGACAGTGTGCGTCTCGCGCTCCATGCGGGAATCAGGAAGCGGTCGGGCGGATGGGCGCGAGTAGCCGATGCGCTGAAGGCCATCCACTATGTTCGAGATGTTCGACAGAAGCGAACAGGAAGGCGGCCGAAGATTCCGGTGATGCCTTTCTCGACGCAACCTGCTGCGCGTGGGTTGATCTTGTGGGGAGATGGCCGTCCACCGGGAATGGGAAGCATACAACCGCGCCACCGGATGCGCTCCACTTCATCGCCGCGTGTGCCGAGATGGCATTGCTCGGGTTGAAGACCGAGCAGCGTGACGCAGGGGTGCTTAAGGAGGCGCGCGCCCAACTTCTGCCGCTCATCTTCTCGAAACGCACGGCCAGCGGAAACCGGCCCCACACGAGCCTTCGCACCCGAGTTGACCGTTTGAAACGCCCTCGCACGTTTTGAGGGACATGTCGCTGGTGCCGTAAGCCCTACATGGGCGCCTGTTGCAACCGTCTTCCACAGACGAATATTGCAGGAGGCAGTGTGAACTACATCGCGCCCGCGAGTGCGCCCGGCGCCCGCATTCCAAAACATCCAGCAGGCCGCGCGCTGGTCCGGTCGCTCCGATGAGACGCTGTATCGGTGGATCGCCGCCGGCAAGCTGGCCGCCTTCAAGGCGGGCCGGTCCACGGTCGTAAAGACCGACGACCTAATGGCGCTCCTGACCGCGCAGCCGGTGCGCCTCGCACGCAAGGGCGTTGCCCAGGCGGTGGCGGCATGAGCACGGTGCAAGACATGGCGCTGCGCGCCGACGCTGGCGAGAACGTGGATCCCGTGCACGTTGTGCGCAAAGCCATGGCCGCCTTCGCCGCCGATCTGGAAGCCGGCAAGGCCCAGCGCGCGCAACTCGATGCCATACAGACGACCGGGGATGCGGCCCTGACTGCGCAGTCGCGCGAATGGCACAGCGCCAGCCGCGCCGAACGCTCGGCGCGCGGCCCGCAGCCCGCCCGCCTCGTCCCTGTGACGCAGCCGGAAAACTTGATCCGGCTCACGGATGACGCCGCGACGGTCATCTGCGACTACCCTCGGTGTCGGTGTGCGGTGGCGTCGGGAGGACATGAAGAACGTGCCGCCGGTGGTCCGCGCCGCGCTCCTGATCGGCGATGACGAGGCGCCGGAAGACGCCGACCGCCCATTCGATCGGCTGGCCTATTGGTTCCAGCACCGCCCGGCATTCAAGCGCGGCTGCTTCGGCCTGCGCCTGCCCGAAGGTGGCCGGCCAGCCGAGACCATCGGCATCGAGCCGCCACGACATGCGCCGATCGTTGACCCGGACGCCGACGAGGGCCGGGCGCTGATCCGCAATGGTCATGAGGCCCACGCCTGGCGTCTCGCGGACCTCGGCGGTCCTGAATTTCCAACCGTCGAGGAAGAGAACTCCGCGCGCAACTTCGGATGGCGCGCGATGCTGACGGCGCATCGCGCGGCGCGTCGGGCGGCCGGGGCTACCATCGGCGAGGCGCAGGCAGAGCGTGAAGTCGCAATGCTTGTGCCCGGATGGGCTACCGCCATCGGCATAGCGGCGCCCGGCTGATGAGCGCCGCCTCGCGCGCCACCTGGGCTTGGCCGACGAAGCACAGCCTGCACCAGCGCCTGCGCACCAGCGAGGTCAAGCGCCAGCAATCGGGCGCGCTCGCTCCGCCGCCGGTGCTTGAGAACATGCGGACGTTTCCGCCGCTGCAACACCGCACATGCCAGTGGATCGAGGACGACGGGCCGCCGTGGTCGCGGTGCGGGGCGCCGACAACCTCGGGCGCGCCCTGGTGCTGCGACCATGCGCGCGTGGTCTTCGCCCCGCGGGCACCGGACGCGGAGGTGCGGCCACCCTGAACGAAGCCGCGGCCCGGTGGGGAAGCCGGGCCGCGCGCAGTCGATGGATCAACATGCAGTGGTGCCGGGGGGGGGCCGGCGAGGTGCAGCGTCCAGAACGACGCCGCCTCATGCAAGGCCCGTCTGCACCCGTTAGGGGGCGATTGTGGCAGATGCGAATGACGGGGCGAGCAAGCCCAACAGGATGATCGAGTTGGCGAAGGTCTATCCACGGACCAGCGCCAAAGGCACTCAGTATTTTGCGATGCGGCTGGCCGGCGTGCGCCTGCTGCTGCTGCCCCGGCGCGCGGATGATGAGGGCGAGCACGCCTTTTACCGCATTCGTCGCCCCTGCGCAGCCGCGCGACCGTCGCGATGGTGACGGCCGATGATGCCGCCGCTGCACATTCGGCGCGGTGCCGAACATCTGGTCGCGCTTGGCCCGCGCGGCTTGGCGGAGTTCCTCGCCGAGGTCGGCGCCGCGACGGGAAACGAGGCCGCGATTGCTGATGCGCTCGCGTGCTGGCGCCGGCTCGATCCGGCAATGGTCCGCGGTGTGCTGGCACACCATGCAGACGGGCGGCAGTTCCCGTCCGCTGTGGTGGCCGTGGAGCGCGACGAATGATGCTCCATCCAGAGATCGAGCGCGTCGCGCTGCTGGGCTGGCGCTGCGTGCCTGCGACGGCAAGCAAGAAGGGGATGTTTGCCGGCTATATCGACGCCGCCACGCACGACCTGGATCAGTTCGCGCAATGGCACGCCGACTATACCGGCTGCTGCTGGAAAGTCGTGCCCGCGGGTTCGGGTGTGTGGTTCCTCGACGTGGATGTTCCCGGCGCCGATCACGCCGCCGATGGCGTGGTTGCGCTGCGCGAATTGTGCGCGCGCCATGGACCGCTGCCCGAACGCCCGCATGGTCGTTCGCCATCCGGCGGGCACCTGCTGGTGTTTCGCGACACCGGCGCGCCCATCGCACCCGGCTCCGCGCGCCTGACGCCCGGCCTCGACGTTCTGGCCGGGCGTTGTTGCCCGATGATCCCGCCATCAAGGCGCCAAGGCGGCGCCTATCGGTGGATCGTGGCCCCTTGGGAGGTGGCGCCTCCGCCGGCCCCGGCTTGGCTGCTGGCGATGGTGGAACCGCGGCCCGTCACGCGCGCACCCATGCCGCCGGTGCGGGAGGGTGTTCGGCTGGAACGTCAGATCGCCGGATTGGTGAGGGCGGCTGCCACGGCCGCATCCGGCGGACGAAACCGTGCCCTGTTCTGGGCCGCATGCCGCCTCGCCGCCGTTGCCCGCGAGGGGCTGCTCACAGAGCGCTCCGCCTCGGCGCTGGC
>CAVQTW010000019.1:0-115069 GCA_963716705.1 uncultured Alphaproteobacteria bacterium | reverse complement strand
CTCGAGCAGCGCGCCGCCCTCGATCGGCCTCCAGTCGATGAAGCCGGTGCCACCGAGCACGTCGTCGTTCCAGCGCAGACGCGCTTCCGGACCTTCGCCGAAACCGTTGCGCCACATCTCGGTGGTGATCGCGGTGACGCCGAATTC
Organism: uncultured Alphaproteobacteria bacterium; assembly: GCA_963716705.1. Lineage (GTDB taxonomy): Bacteria > Pseudomonadota > Alphaproteobacteria > Acetobacterales > Acetobacteraceae > Neoroseomonas. The sequence goes on along the minus strand of CAVQTW010000019.1, from coordinate 114,922 downwards.
CTTCGAGGCCCAGTCGTTGAAGACGCCGTGTCCCGGGCTCATCAGATCGACGATCGGTTGCTTGTCGTGCGCGTAGTTGGCGTATCCGGTTTCGGCGGCGCCGTCTTCGGCGATCAGGCGATAATCCTCGATGTCGGCGGGAGGGAAGTCGACGTCCTGGTCGGCCAGTGTCGGGAAGCGCAGGATGAGGCCGCCGCTGGTGTGGTAGGTGTGGACGGCGCCGATGTTGGGGCGTGCAGTGATGTAATTCACCAGCGCCCAGGCTTCCGGTTCGGACAACGGAAACGGCCCGGAGCCGAACTGCGCCGCGTTCCAGTTGGCAGGGAAGTTGCGGTTCAGGTCGACCCCTCCGACCCGGTCTTCGTTGAACTCGCCGTCGCCGTCGTCGTCGATTCCCTCGCTGATGAGCTGGTAGAACGGGCCCTCACGGTCGCCGCGTCCGCGCCGCACCATTGCACGCGGATCGTCGCTCGAGACCTTCCACGGGCCGCGAGGGTCCTGAACGCGGATGTCGAGGATGCGCCCGTCACCGTCGACGTCGTCTGGGGGGTCTTCATCGACGAGGCCGTCACCGTCCTCGTCGACCGGCCGGATGTTCCACCGGTGGTTCTCCGGTGTATCGAAGGAGATGGCGCGGCCGTCGGGGTTGACCACCGGGACGATGTAGAAGGCCGTCGCGTCGATCATCTCGGCGACCCGGGGGTCGGTGCCGTAATTGCGCAGCAAGGTATCGATGAAATGCAGCGCCCCCTCCCCGCCGAGCAACTCGCCGCCGTGGATGTTGCCGTCGAGGTAGAAGCCGGGCTTTTCGGACGCCGGGCCGGTCGCCGGGTTGTTGATCTCCAAGGCGAGAAGGCGGCGCCCACCTCTGCTCTCCCCGATCTGTTGCAGCGTCGCCAGATCCGCGTATCGATCGGCGATTGCGCCGAGATACGCTTCGATCTCCGCCACCGAATGGTAACGGTCGAACGTGATGAGCGGCGCTTGGCCGCTCGCCGCGCCGCCCGTGGCGAGCAGGGCAGCCAGGGTGATCGATGCCGAGATTGTTCTTCCGACGACGGAGCGGGCCATGGTCAAAAGCTCCACAGTAGAGGTATGAGCAAGGAGGCGATGATCCAGAACATCACCGTCAGCGGCGTGCCGAAGCGGGCGAAGTCGACGAAGCGATAGCCGCCGGGGCCCATGACCATCAGGTTGGTCTGGTAGCCGTAGGGGGTCATCAACCCGGCGGAGGCCGAAAACGTCACCGCGATCAGGAAGGGGCGCGCATCGACGCCCATGTCCACGGCCAGTTGCACCGCGATCGGGGCCAGCAGGATGGCGGTGGCGTTGTTGGAGATCGTCTGCGTCATCAGCGAGGTGACCAGATACAACACCGAGAGGATGATCGCCGGGGTGAAGAAATCGGGATTCAGATCGCGAAGGAAAAGGATTCCGCCGGCCAGAAACTCCGCCGTTCCCGTCTTCTGCATGGCGGCACCGACAGGAACGAACGCCGCGATCAAGAACAAGACCGACCAGTCGATCGCACGGTAGGCCTCGGAGGGGCGCAGGGCGCGCAACGAAAGCAGCGCGATGGTGCCGATGATGGCGGCCTTGAGGATGTCGACGACGCCGGTAGCGGCGAGGATTACCACCGCCGGGAGAACCACCAGGACTGCGGACCTGGTGCCGGACAGGCGAGTCTCCACGACGTCGTCGCGCGAGGTGATGATGAGGTCCTCCGAGTGTCGGAGCTGTCCCATTCGTTCTTCGGGGACTACCAGAAGCAGGTCATCCGCGAACTGCAGCCGGATGCGGGCGATCTTGTCGTGCAGGATCTCTCCCTGGCGCCGGATGGCCAGAACGAAGGCTCCGATGCGCTGGCGGAAGTCGATTTCTTGCAAGGTTCGTCCGATCAGCGAGCTGTTGAGGGAAACGATCGCTTCGACGAGAAACTGGCCTTCTTCCGAGATCTCGGCGTCGGATAGTCGCACCTCCGAAAGCGGCGCGACGCCCTTGGCGCTGCTCAGCCGCATGAGGTTCTCGGCCGATCCCCGCACGACCAGGACGTCGTCGGCGAGGATACGTAGGTGCCGCAGGTTCTCCGTGACGTGATCGACGCCGCGGTGCACGGCGATGACGGTGACGTCGTAGTCGCGGTTCAGCGCGCTCTGCTCGATGGAGTTGCCGATGAGCACCGACGACTCGGTGACCTGGACCTCCGTGAGGTAGTGGCGCATCTCGTACTGGCGGGTGAGAGCCTCCGGCGTCGACCGTGTCGGCAGCAGGTAGGGGGCGGCAAATACCACGTAGGCGAGGCCGACGACCATCAACACGATACCCAGCGGCGTGAGCTCGAACATGCCGATGGGCGCGAGATCGTAGCCCTCCGCGATGGCGCTCACCAGCAGGTTGGTGGACGTGCCGATTACCGTCAGCGTGCCGCCGGCGATGCAGGCGTATGAAAGCGGCAGCATGAACTTGGACGGGCTTATGTGGAAGCGCCGCGACAGATCGACGACCAGGGGAATGAAAATGGCGACCACGGCCGTGTTGTTGAGAAAGCCCGACAGCAGGCTGGCGACCACCAGCACCAGGGTCATCGCCAGCCAGGCGCGCGGCCCGGTGGCGGTGGCGAGGCGGTCGGCGGCAGCGGCGAGCACACCGGTTTTGACGAGCGCGTGCCCGAGCACGAACATGGCGCCAACGGTGACCACCGCCTTGTTGCTGAGGCCGGCGACGGCCTCGTCAATGGTGATGATGCCGGCAATGAGCAACACTGCCAGCAGCAGCATCGCCGTGACCTCGATCGGGAACACCTCGAGCACGAACAGCACCAGTGCGACGAGAATCAGCGCCAGCATGAATGCGATTTCGAAGGTCACCTGTGCCTACACCGGTGGGCGGGGTCCGCAGGGAAATCGGGGCCGCCGCTACGGAAGGCGGCCACCCGAATCGGTGGCGGAAGGATACACCGGCGTGCCGCAGCCATGTCGAGCGACGCCGGAAGCGGGACGGGTGGATGGGGCGGGAAACAGCGCCCCCGAGCCCCCTTCGGTACCCTGATAGAATGACGCCGGGCCGGCGGATCCCTCGGAGGTCGCCGTCAGTCGGGAATCTCGCATGAATCGCACCAACAGCAGACGCGCAAGCCGAACCGTACTCGCCGCCGGCCTGTGCCTCTCGGCTCGCCGGCGGGGCCGTCGGGGCGCAGAGTGACGGTACCCTCGCTTTCGTGGGTGTGAACGTCATTCCCATGGATACGGAGCGCGTGCTTACCCGGCACACCGTCGTCATCCAGGGCGATCGCATCGTCGCCATCGACCCATCGGACGAGGCTGTGCTCCCCCGCGGAACGAGACGCATCGAGGCGGGCGGCCTGTACCTGGTCCCGGGCCTCGTCGACGTGCACGCCCGACTGCTCTCGGATCGGCGCATCGCCCCCGAGTTCGTCGACGAGGAGCTGGCGGTAATGGTCGCCAACGGGGTCACCACCTGGTGTAACCCAATCGGCAGCGCGCGGCTCCTGGATGATCGCGAGCGCATCGCCACCGCCGACATCGTCGGCCCGACGCTTTACGTTGCCAGCCCGCTGTTGACTTCCGCCGCCGTCACCGAATCGCCGGACATCCGCGTGCTGACGACGCCGTTCGAGGCCGCCGCCGCCGTCCGCGAATACACCCGCGCCGGGTACGACTTCGCCGCCTTGTCGTTCGATCTCACCTCCGAGATCTACGAGGGTATCGTGCTGACCGCACGAGGCTCCGGGGTGCCGATGATCGGACACGTACCCGCGACCGTCGGGTTGCCGCGGGCGCTCGAGGTCGGACAGCAGATCACGCACCTCGACGGCTACCTCGAAGCGTTGATGGGCGCGGAGCGGCTCACCGAAGGCCTGTCCGGAACCGGCGTCTGGAACCTCGGCAACTGGGCCGCGCTCGACCGCGTCGACGAGAAACGAGTCGAGGAATGGGTGCGCGCCACCGTCGACGCAGAGGTGTGGAACACACCGACGCTAGCCTATTACGCGAGCGCCTTCGGCAGCGGGCGCTCCGACGCCGACATCGAGCAGAGCCCGGACTACGGTTTCGTGTCGCCGAGCGTTCGAGCCGATCTACTGTCCTCCCGCGACCGGTTCTGGTCGAACCCACCGTCCCCCGAGCGGCGTCGACGTTACGTCGAGCTCCGCAACCGCTTGGTTCGCGAGCTGGACCAGGCCGGCGGGAAGCTGCTTGTCGGCTCCGGCGCGCCGGAATGGATGCTCCTCTACGGTTTCAGCGTGCATCGTGAGCTCGAAGCGATGGTCGATGCCGGGTTGACGCCGTTCGCGGCGCTGTCGTCGGCGACTCGCTCCCCGGCGGCCTTCGTCAGCTGGGGAGGTGGCGGCGGGCGTACGGAATACGCCACCGTCGACGAAGGCACGATTCGTTTCGAGGCTGCGGTTACCGGCGAGGTGGACTTCGGCACCATCGCGGTCGGCAAGCGCGCGGACCTGGTCCTTCTCGGTGACAATCCGCTGGACGACATCGGCAACACGCGTGAGATCGAGGGTGTTGTTCTACGTGGGCGGTGGCTGCCGCGAGAAGAGCTCGGCGAGCTGCTAGAACGCGCCGCCGAAAGGCTCTCCCGCGCACCCCTGCGGACCGGATCATGACCCTCGCCGAGCGCGTTGGCGCCGACCTGTGCTGCCCCGCGGCGCAAGGAATGACCTCCCTTGGTGTCATCCCCGACGGCCCTCAGGCGAGCTCGTCGCGGCGCGGAAGATCCGCCAGGAGCTGAGCGTCCCATTCGTTGCCGCACACGAGCCAGATGCGGCGCAAGATCGTCGGATCCGGCGATTGACCGACGACCGCTGCGAGCGTCCGGCGGAGAAGCTCGACGAATTCGGATGGCGGAAGGCCACCGTGCCGTGTTCCCAGCAGCGGCAGCCTGAGCGCGGCGAGCCGCCTGTTACTGCCGCCCGCAGCACCTCCGCCAGCGCCCGTTCGATCCACTCCACCGTCCACGAGGGGTCGCGGTCGAGGTCGTGGATGATTGCCAGCAGTCGCGCCGGGCGTCCGGCTTCGACGACCACGGTGCCGGGTTCTCGAGGCTGTGCCTTCCAGGCGGCCGTCATCACGCGAACCGGGTGGCCGGGAACGACGAGGGTGTCGGTCCTCGCACTGAGCACCGTCCAGGTGTCCTCCTCGAGCACGAGGGCGTCGACCGGGAAGGGGGCGTCGTCCGGGCGTGCGACGACGATGCGGACGCCGGCGCAGGCTGCCGATTGTCGGCGCCCACCCGGCAGCAGGCGAAGGCCGGAGCCACTCGTCTCCTGGTTCACTGTCCGTACTCGCGCTCGCCTCGCGTCGTGGCGTGCCGTCGGTGGGCCGGAAGGCGAAAGAAGAACGTGCTGCCGGAGGTGCTCCCGGGACGGCAACCGATCTGGCCGCCATGAGCTTCGATGATGCTGCGGCTGATCGACAGTCCCATCCCCATGCCCTCCTCCTTGGTGGAGAAGAACGGTTGAAACAGCTGCTCGGAATCGGTGCCGGTGACCCCCGCTCCGTGGTCGACGACGGCGACCTCGATCATCTCCCCGTCGGTCGCCCCGGAATGGACCTCCACCGGCGCCCCGCTCGTCTCCGTGGATTCGATGGCGTTGCGGATGAGGTTCAGCACCACCTGCTGAACCTGCACCTCGTCCGCCATGATGTCCGGGATGTCATCCGCCAGGTCCAGTCGGATTTCGATTCCGAGGGCACGCGCCTCTACCTCGGCCAGCGGTATGACCTCGCGCACCAGCCGGTTGATGTTGCACACCCGCAGCTCGCTGTTGCGCTTGCGCACCAGTGCCTTGAGCCCGTGGATCATGTCACCGGCCCGCACGACCTCGTTGGAAATGCGACCGAGCACGTCGATGATCTGGTCCTTGTCGATCAATCCCGCCTCGATCATGCGACGACATGCCTGCGTATACGTAGACACCGCCGTGAGCGGCTGATTGACCTCGTGAGCGATGCCGGTCGCCATCTCGCCGAGCATGTTCACGCGCGACAGGTGGGCCAGCCGTTCGCGGTGCTCGAGCGCCTTGCTACCAGGCCTATACCTGGCACATGGCGATGGTGCCCTCGGGCACCCCGGCGCCGACCGTGCGCGCCATCAACGCCGCCTTCAACCGCGCGCTGGCAATCGACTCCGTGAAGAACCGCCTGACCGATCTGCGCATGACCGTCACCACCGACAGCACGCCCGAAAGTGCGGCGGCGTTCCTGGCCAGCGAGATGGCGAAGTGGGAGCCGATCATCCGCGGTGCGGGCATCCGCCCGTCGTAGCGCGCGCTACCCCGCGCCCATGAAGCGGGCGAGCAGCGCGATCTGGGCGGCAAGCATCGGCTTGCCGCCATGGGTCGCGCAGCCTCGCCGCGCCGCCTCGGCCAGGAAGGGTGTCACTTCCGGCGCCATGATCACCTCCGCCGCCAGCATCGGGGCCGCCAGGCGCGCGACATCGAGCGGCAGCGCATCGCCCTCATGCATGCCGAGCGAACTCGCATTCACCACCACGTCATGCGCCGACGGATCCGGCCCACCCGCGCGCGTGTCGCAGGCCGGATAGGCGGCGCGCACGCGCATCGCGAGGGATTCGGCCTTCGCCGCGGTGCGGTTGTGGATGGTCAGCCGCGTCGCGCCATGCCGGGCAAACGCGAAGGCAAGCCCCGCCGCCGCACCGCCCGCGCCGGCCATGAACACTGCCCGACCGGCCACCTCATGGCCCGCGTCGCGCAGCCCGGTGATGAAGCCCTCACCATCGAACTGCCCGCCGGTCAGGCGGCCATCCGCATCGCGGCGGATCACGTTCACCGCGCCCACCTGGCGCGCGGCGTCGGTCAGGTCGTCGCACAGCGGCGCAATCGCCTCCTTGTGCGGCACCGTCACCACGATCCCGCGCAGGTTCTCCACGCGCCGCAGCCCCGCGACGACCGCGGCGAGGTCCGCCGGCAGCACCTCGAGCGGCACCAGTACGCCGTCATGCCCGAGCGCGTCGAAATGCGCGTTCATCATCTGCGGCGTGCGCAGATGCCCGACCGGATGCGCCAGGATGACGGTGATCGCGGTGGCGCCGGAAATGCTCGCGCGCGTCTGCATCAGCGCCGCCCGCGCGCGTGTTCCATCGCGAGCAGCGCCGCCTCCACATCCGGTTGCGCGGCGCGCGCCGCGGCTTCCAGCACGCGGGAGATGGTCGGGCTCGCCTCGCCACCCATCACGCGCGCCACCGGCGCATCCAGCCAGTCGAACAGGCGGCGCTGCGCCGCATCGGCGAACCAGCCGCCCCAGGAGGGGCCCTGCGCGCCCTCCTCGGCCACGATCAGCGCGCCGGTGCGCCGCACGCTCGCCTCCACCGTGGCCCAGTCGAGGCTCGCGCGGTCGAGCGTGCGCAGGTCGATCACCTCCGCATCCACGCCCGTTGCCTCAGCGGCCGCGACGCATTGCCCGACCATGTTCAGGTAGGTGACCACTGTCGCTGCCGTGCCGCGGCGCGCCACCTTCGCGCTGCCGATCGGGATGACGTAGTCGAGGTCGCCCTCCGGCGCCTCGCCCTCGCTTTGGTACAGCGCGACATGCTCGAGCACGAGCACCGGGTCGTCGCAGGCCAGCGCGCGTTCATCAGCCCGACATAGTCGTAGGGCGTGGAGGGGGCGACGATCCGCCAGCCGGGCGCGGTCGCGAAAATCCCCGCCGGGTCCATCGAATGCTGGCTGCCGTAGCCGGTGCCGATCGCGACCTTGGTGCGCAGCACCAGCGGCGCCTTCGCCGTGCCGCCGAACATGTGCCGCGCCTTGGCCGCCTGGTTGAACACCTGGTCGGCGGCGACCCACAGGAAATCCGGATACATGAACTCGACCACCGGGCGGAAGCGCCCATCCATCGCCATGCCGCCGGCCAGGCCCATGAAGGCCGCCTCGCTGATCGGCGTGCCGAGCACGCGGCCGGGATAGGCTTCCGCCAGGCCGCGCGTCGCGCCATTGGTGCCGCCGCGCAGCCGGTGGATGTCCTCGCCCATGCAGATGATGCGCGGGTCGGTCTCCATGCGCCGGTGCATGACATCGGCGACACAGTCGATGAACTTGCGCGTCACCGATCCGCCCGCGGAAGCTCCGTGCGTGCGTCGCGCAACTCCGACAGGTCGCCGCGGATATGCCGGTCCTTGCTTGCCGGCTCCGGCCAGAATGCGGGTCGGATGCGGCGCGCATTGCCGGCGGGCTCGGTCAGTTCGCCCACGATCTGCGCCATCGCCGCCTCGATCTCGGCGCGCATCTTCGCCGCGCGCCCCTTGGGCAAGTGCTTCTCCAGCAGCGCGATCGGGTCGCGCGCGCGCCAGGCGACCTCCTCCTCCTTGCTGCGGTAGCCGAAGGCGGAGCCGGGCAGGGGGCCGTTCTGGTGGAAGAAGCGGTAGCATTCCGCCTCGATGATCGCGGGTCCCCGGCCCTCGCGGCACAGCGCCACGGCCTGTTCCATCGCGAGGCGCACCGCCAGCGGGTCCATCCCGTCCACCTGCCAGGACGGGATCGCGAAGCCCATGCCGCGCGCGGCCAGCCGCGTCTCGCGCGTGCTCTCCGCCACGGTGGTCGAGACGGCATACAGGTTGTTCTCGATGAAGAAGACCAGCGGAAGCGACCAGGCGGCGGCAAGGTTCATCGTCTCGGGCGTCGCGCCGATGTTCGTCGCGCCATCGCCGAGGAACGTCACCGCCACATTGTCGGTGCCCGCGAACTTCATGGCCGCCGCCGCGCCAGCGGCAAGCGCCACACCGCCGCCGACGATGGCGTTGGTGCCGAGCGCGCCCGCCTCCGCCCAGCGCAGGTGCATCGACCCGCCGCGTCCGCCCGACCATCCCGGCGACAGCCCCAGGATCTCGGCCAGTGCCTGGCGCAGCACGCCCTGCGCCTGATGGCGTCACCGCCTCCGTCGCGCCCACATGCCGCAAGGCCTTCGCCAGGAACTGGTGGTGCCCGCGATGGCTGCCGTTGATCTGGTCGCCGGGCCTGAGCGCGAAGATCGCGCCCGTCGCGCCGCCCTCCTGGCCGATCGAGGAATGCGCCGGGCCGTGCACCAGCCCTTCGGAGGCCAGGCGCAGCACCGCTTCCTCGAAGGATCGGATGGCTTGCATGGACCACCACATCGCCCGCGCTTGTGCGGGCGGCAGCGCGTCCCAGTCGGCCTGCGTGGTGGTCAGGCGCAGGCAGGGCGCGGCCGGAGTCAGCTGCGTGGTCACGGGCATGCGCGTGGTCTCCCTGCACCGATGAGCGGGGAGCGCGCCGCCATGGGCCTCAGCCGGACCCTGCGCCCATGCGCCCGCGCAACTCCGCGACCGCGGCGCGCGCGGGGTGCACCGTCACCTGGCGTCCGTCCTGCCACTGCATGACGAAGGGCTGCGCGCGGGTGTTCTGCCCCTTCTCGTCGAAGCGCACGCCCCAGCCATTGGCGGTGGTGCCTTCTGCCACCTCGCTCGCCAGCACCGCCGCGCGGATGCGGTCGCGGTCCATGCCGCCGGCGCGCTGGATGGCATCGAGGAACACGCGCGCACCCACGTAGTTCGCCAGCGAATGGCCCGAACGCGGGTCCGATCCGTAGCGCCGCTTGTAGAGTTCGACGAAGGCGGCCACGCCGGGCGCGAAGCGTTCGTTCACCGCGAACTGCGCGAAATCCACGTTCAGCGTGCCATCGAAGGCCGGGCCGACCGCGCGCGCCGTCTCCGGCAGGGAATAGCCGCCGCCGGCCCCGATCACCATGCGCGGGCGCCAGTTCGCCTCCTGCATCGCGCGGAAGAACAGCACCACGTCGTGCTGCTGGCCGGTATGCAGGACGATGTCGGCCTGGGCGCCGCGCAGCCGCTGCGCGAGATTCCCGAAATCCGCCGCACGAGCCGCGTAGCCGAGCTTCTCCACCTGCTGCAGGCCGCGTGCGCGGATCTGGGTTTCCTGGAATCCGCTGACGCTCTGCCCGTCCAGCGTATCCTCGTGCAGGATCGCGATGCGCAACGACCTGGCGTCGACGTTGTAGAGCGGTGCGAGGGATTCCTGCACGGCCGCCACCGTCACCGCGCCGAAATCGGAACTGCGCGGGCAGGTGCGGAACACGAAGCGGAAGCCGCGCTCGGTGATCTGCTCGGCGATCGCGCCCATCTCGAAATACGGGATGCCCTGCACCTCCGCCACCTGCGTCGCGGCGAAGCTGAGCCGGGAGGCATAGGTGCCGAACACCGCCGGCACACGCTCGGCGCCCATCAGGCGCCGCACCTCGGCGATTGCCTGCGTCTCGTCCACCGCATCGCCCTTGGCCAGGCGGATCTGCCGCGCGAGCACGCCGCCGGCGCCGTTGCGTTCCTCGACCGCCAGTTCCAGGCCGCGGAAGCTCTCGTCGCCCAGCAGCGCCGCCCCGCCGGAGAACGGGTAGAGCGCACCGAACCGTATCTCCCCGCCCTGGGCGGCCACGCCGCGCGGCGCCGCCGCCGAGGCGGCGAGCCCCGCCAGCAGCGGGCGGCGACGGATGGCGAACATGGCTTCCTCCGGACTGGTGCCGCGCGTGGCAATGCGCGCACCGCTGACGCCCATGTTCCGCGCGCGGCCTCGCGCTGGCAAGTGCGCCGCGTGCCGTTGCCGCCTTGACGCGCGGGCGGGGCAGGGAGAATGGTCGCCCCGACACGAAAAGGGAAAACCGCGCCATGGCCAGCCTGCCGCAGGAGATGTCGTTCATCGCACACGGCGAGGGTGGGGGCCCGGAGGTCTTGGTCCCGGCCCGCGGGCCCGTGCCCTCGCCGCAGGCCGACGAAGTGCTGATCCGCGTGCTGGCAACCGGCGTGAACCGCCCCGATGTCGCGCAGCGCAGCGGCGCCTATCCGCCACCGCCCGGCGCCAGCCCCATCATCGGCCTGGAATGCGCCGGCGAGGTCGTCGCCACCGGCGCCGCCGTCACGCGCTACAAGCCCGGCGATCGCGTCTGCGCGCTGACCAATGGCGGCGCCTACGCCGAATACTGCGCCGCGCCGGAGGCCCAGACCCTGCCCTGGCCGGAGGGCTACGACGCGTTGCGCGCCGCCGCCGTGCCCGAGACCTATTTCACCGTCTGGGCCAACCTGTTCGGCCATGGCCGGCTGCAGGCAGACGAGACGGCCCTGATCCATGGCGGCAGTTCCGGCATCGGCCTGACCGCCATCCAGCTCGCCAAGGCCTTCGGTGCGAAGGTCTTCGCCACCGCCGGCACCGATGGCAAGGTCGAGGCCTGCCTGCGCTTCGGCGCCGATGCCGCCATCAACTACCGCAGCCAGGACTTCGCCGCCGAGGTGAAGCGCCTGACCGACGGCCGCGGTGTCGATGTCATCCTGGACATGGTCGGCGCGTCGTATTTCCAGCGCAACCTGCGCAGCCTCGACTGGGACGGGCGGCTGGTGCTGATCGCCTTCCTCGGCGGCCACCAGGTGGATGCGGCGGACCTTCGGCCAATCATGACGAAGCGCCTGACTGTCACCGGCAGCACGATGCGCCCGCGCAGCACGGCGCAGAAGGGTGAACTGGCCCGTGCGCTGGAAGCCAGGGTCTGGCCGCTGCTGGCCAAGGGCCAATGCGGTCCCGAGATCTACCGCACCTTTCCGCTGGCGCAGGCGGCCGACGCGCATCGCCTGATGGAAACCAGCGAGCAGATCGGCAAGATCATGCTGCACGTCGCCGACTGAAGGCGCCGCGGCGCAACGGAGGACGCCATGTTCGATCTCACCGGCAAGGTGGCGCTGTTGACCGGCGCCAATGGCGGCATTCCGCGCGCGACCGCGGCGCTGTTCCGCCGGCTTGGCGCGCATCTCGTGCTGACCGACCTCGACGCTGGCGCACTCGACGCCTTTGCGAAAACGCTGCCCGAAGCCGATGGCCGCGTCCTGAGCCTTCGCGTGGATGTCACCGACCGCGCGCAGATGGACGATGCCTTCGCCGCGGCTGTGCACGAATTCGGCGGCCTCGACATCCTGGTCACCGGCGCGGGGCTCTATCTCGAACAGGGGGTCGCCGACATGACGGACGAGGCGTGGCGCCGCACCCTCGCCGTCAACCTCGATGGCGTGTTCCACGCCTGCCGCGCCGCGATGCCGCTGCTGCGCCGCGGCGGCAGCGTGGTGAACATCGCGTCGATGGCCGGGCATCGAGGCTCGGTGCGCCACGCGCATTATGCCGCGTGCAAGGCGGCGGTGCTCGCCTTCACCCGGTCCCTGGTGCATGAACTCAGCCCCGCCGGGGTGCGCGCCAATTGCGTCTCGCCCGGCATCATCGCGACGCCGATGACGGAGTCGATCATGGCGCAGAACGGCGCCGCGCTGATTGCCGCCACCCCGATGCGCCGCTTCGGCACGCCGGACGAGGTCGCCTCGGTCATCGCCTTCCTCGCCTCCGACGCCGCAGCCTTCGTCACCGGCGAGACCATCCACATCAACGGCGGCATCTACATGGATTGATGGCGCCATGTTCATCGGCCTGCTCATTGTCGCGGCGAGCCTCGCCATTCTCGTCACCCGGCTGCCGCGCGGCGGCGGGCGTGCCTTCGCGGCCGGCAGCGCGGTGCTGGCACTGACCGGCGCCGCATTCATCATGCTGCGCCGCGGCGGCCTGCCGGGGCACCGCGCTCGCCGCTGGCATCCTCCGTCCTGACGCACGCCCGGTTCCACGGCGCGGCACGGAGGCGGGCGCGGATGGTGGCGCGCCTTGCCTGAGGTTGCCCAGGCCGGGTGCACCAGCGACGTCATTCCGAGGGCCACTTTCCAGAATGCCGTTATTGCGCTCAAAATCCTGAGGGATCGGCGTCGCGACACGGTTCCATGCACTCCCGCAAACCAGTCAGGCGCCCTGATGCGATCGGCCTTCCACCTATTGATCGTCGCGATCCTGCTGTTCGGCGGGGCGTGGCCAGTGACCAAGGCGGCACTCGCGAACGCCACGCCGATGTGGTTCGCACTCGGCCGTGCGGGCCTGGCTGCGATCGTATGCACGGCGCTGCTCGCGTTGCTCGGCCGGCTGAGGCTGCCCAGGCGCGGCGACATCCCCTCCGTCGTGGCGCTCGGGGTGTTGCAACTGGGCGGCTACTTCGTGCTGGCCCATGCCGCGGTCGCGATCATCGAGGCAGGGCGCACGGCGATCATCTCGGCGGTGGTCACCTACTGGCTCATTCCACTCTCGGTGTTTGTCCTGGGCGAGAAGGTGGCCCTGCACCGCTGGATCGCGGCGGGGCTGGGCCTCGCGGGTGTCGCGGTGCTCGCCGGGCCCTGGGCGGTGGACTGGTCCGACCAGGCGGAGGTGGTGGGGCACCTGATGTTGATGATGGCCGCGCTGCTGTGGACCTTCGCCATCGTCACCACGCGGCGCTTCCCGCCGCCGACCCCGGTATTCGAGCTGCTGCCATGGTGCTTTGGGCTGGCAACGTTGCTGATCCTGCCCTTTGCCCTCGTGCTGGAACCGCAGGGCGGCATCTTCGGCCCGGCCTGGCCCTACATGCTGTATATCGGGCTGATCGTGGCTCCGATCGGCACCTGGTGCGTCATCGAGGTTGGTCGCCGGCTCCCCGGTGCGGTGGCCTCGGTCGCCTTCCTCCTGGTCCCCGCTTTCGGTGTGCTGGTCAGCACGCTGTGGCTGGGCGAGCGATTGGGCTGGGACATGCTGGCCGGCGGGACGCTGATCGTTGCCTCGGTTGCGCTTGCTGCGCGTGAATCCGCACCGATGGCGGCGCGGCCATGATCCTCGCCAGCACGCAGGCCGGCGACGGGCCGCCCCTCATCCTGCTGCACGGGTTGTTCGGTGCCGGGCAGAACTGGGGCGCGATCCGGCGCGCGCTCGAGCCGCGCCACCGCGTGCTGACGCCCGACCTTCGCAACCATGGCGCCTCCGCGCGCGGGGATGACATGTCCTACGCCACCATGGCCGAGGATCTCGCACAGACCATGGATGAGGCCGGCATCGCCCGCGCCGCGGTGCTCGGCCATTCAATGGGCGGCAAACTCGCCATGGCCTTCGCGCTCGCGCATCCCGAACGCGTGGAGCGCCTGGTCGTCGCCGACATCGCGCCTGTGCGCTACCCGCCGGCGCTGCGCGGGTATGTCGCGGCGATGCAGGCCATCCCGCTTGATGCCGGCCTCAGCCGCCGCGACGCCGACGCGGCGCTGGCCGCCACCATTCCCGAACCGGGCATCCGCGCCTTCCTGTTGCAGAACATGCGCTTCGACACGTCCCCGCCGGCCTGGCGCCTCGGCCTTGCGGAGATCGCCGCCGCGATGCCCGGGATCGAGGATTTCGTCGCCCCATCCGGTGCCCGATTCGAAGGTCCGGTGCTGGTGATGGCCGGCGAAACATCAGGCTACATCCGGCCCGAGCACCATGCCGCTTTCACCGCCCTGTTCCCGCGCGCCCGCTTCGTCACCGTTCCGCGCGCCGGGCATTGGGTGCACAGCGAGAATCCTGGGGGCTTCCTCGCGCTGCTCGAACCCTTCCTGGCCGATTCAGCCTAGGGCCGTTGTCTTCGCGAGCGTGTTCGCCCGATCAGGTGGTTCCACCCAATCCGGATCTGCCCTGGCCACCGATCTCCACCAGCGTGATCTCCGGCGGCACCCCGAAGCGCACCGGCAGCGTGGTGGTACCGAGCCCGCCCGAGACCACAAGGTCGCGCCCGCCCTCGCGCACATGCCCCCAGGCGTAGCGGTTCCCGTAGCGGGAGGGCACGCGCGGCGAATACCCCAAAACCCGCACCTGGCCGCCATGCGTATGGCCACAGAAGGTGACCGCGACACGGTCCGGCAGGTTCGGGAAGACATCAGGCTCATGGGCCATCAGCAGCAGCGGCGCGTCGCCGGCCACGCCATCGAGCAGCCGCGGTAGGTCGTCGGCCCCGCGCCCGGGTCCGAACGCCCAGGAAGACTCGAGCCCACCGACCAGCACCGGCCCGGCGCGCAGCACCGCGTTGGCCAGCACCGCGATGCCCGCCGCCTCCAGAGCGCGGGCGATCGAGGGCGGACCCCTGCGACGCGCCATCGCCTCTGGATCCTCCCACCAATCGTGGTTGCCGTTGACCGCAAACACGCCAAGCGGTGCGCGCAGCGCTCCGAGCCGGCGCGCGACATCCCGGTGCGGCAGCACCCGCGTGACAAACCTGCTCGATGGCCCGAGGTCTCCCAGCACCACCACCAGGTCCGGTTCGAGCGCATTGGTCGCGGCGACGATCTGCTCGATGCGCGCCTCGCCCATGATCGGCGCTCCGGCATGGATATCCGCGAGCGCGGCGATACGCAGCCGCAGCATCGCCGGCCAGCCGGATGGCGCGATGGCATGGTGCTGCACGCGAAGGCGCAGCAACGGCTCGACCCCAAAGGCATAGCCCGCGAGCCCGCCACCTGCCGCCAGCACGCCGCCGAGCCCGGCCAGGACGCCGCGCCGCCCGATGCCCGATCGCGCCATCAATCATCCATTCCGCTGCACTGGCGCATCACGCCACGCGCGTGTGGCGAGACGACGGCGGCGCGCATCCGCGCCCCGGTCCGGCCCACCGATTGCGGGTGCGAAGAACCATGCAGCGGGTCACCGACGGTGGGCGTTGGTCTCATGGCAACGGCACGAGGCTCCGACCCGCGCCGAGGCCGCGGATGCGGCCCGCCGGGGGCCAGGCGAAAGACGAGCAAACCGGGGGTTTGCGCCCGGCGCTTGAGGGCATGGACATGCGGATCCTGGAGGTCGAAAACTCGACCGCTGGTATCAGATCGCCTGCGGAGCCTTGAAGCCACCATCCTTTGCCAGGTCGGCGGTACGCCACAGATACCATGCGGCGGTGGTGCGATAGGGCGCCCAGGCCAGCCCGATTTCGGCCAGTGCGCGCGGTTTTGGCTGCTCCGCCAGGCCGGCGGCAACACGATACCCCTCGCGCACGCCAAAATCGTCCACCGGCAGGATGTCGGCGCGCCCGAGGGTGAAGATCAGCAGCATCTCCACCGTCCAGCGCCCCACCCCGCGCAACGGCAGCAGGCGCTCGACCAGGTCCTCATCCGACAACCGCCGCGCCTCGGCGCGCGACGGTACGATTCCGGCCGCCGCCTTCTCGGCGATGTCGCGCACGGCGAGCACCTTGTTGGCTGACAGGCCGCAGGCGCGCATCGCCTCGGGCGACTGTGCCAGCACCGCTTGGGGGGCGGGAAAGGCATTTGCGTCGCACAGCCCGATGAAGCGACCGAGAATGGCCTCCGCCGCGCGGCCATGCACCTGCTGGTGCGCGATGGCACGCACCAGCGCCTCATAGGGTTCGCGCCGAACAGGCTTCAGCGTGCAGGGGCCGACATGGCGGATCACCCGCTTCATCACGGGGTCGCGCCGCAGGTGCTTCAGGACATCGGCAGAACCTAGGCTCATCTGACGACGATAGGAGGCAGCGCGAGCATGGTCCATGACAGGTCGAGGATGGCCATGGGGCTGGCACACATCACCAGCATCAAGCAGCCAACGCTGCAAACCTTCGCTTCGGTGCCGAAGCCGGCCACTGGCATGGTGACGAACGGAGGCGGCCCGAAACGTGACGCGAACATGCGAGCCGCGGGAGCGCAGCTTCGGCGAAAGCCCCGCCGCGGCCATGCCGATGACGACGGCATTGTCCCCCGACAGAACGATGTAGAGCCACAGGATTTCCAGAAACTTCGGCGCCGACGCAACAAGCGCGTCCATAGTCCACGCCGTGCACGAACATCCCGCCGAGCGCGACGCATCGCCCAGCACCTGCAGGCCTCGCGGGCCCGGCCGCTGCGCCGGACGCGGAAAGAGCCTGCATCCTCAGGCAATCCGCCCGATGTCGCTCATCGGTGCTCGGCACCTAGCATCGCGCACTTCGGGGTATCAACGCAACGTCCAGCTACAGCCGATTGCAGCGCCGTGCGCCGGGTGCCCAAGGGTCAGCCCAGCAGCACCATGGCCGCCCAGCCCATCGCCAGCACCGCAACCATGGAGGGTAGCAGCAGCCGCCACACGGCCACCGGCCGCGTGCCATCCGCGAGCAGCCCGCACATCAGCGCCGTCACGGCGAAGGACATGCCCGCGCCCGCTGCACCGGCGAAGTTGTGCACCGATGGCGCGAGCAATGGCGGCATGCCCGACACCAGGCCCAGCGCCTTCTGCACCGGCATCAGCGCCGCGTTGGAGCCGACATTGCTGCCGGTGACGATCCCCGCCGCCAGCCCCATTACCGGCACCGCATAGGGTGCGGCCGCACCCAGCGCACCTGCCGCCGACTGCGCCAGCGCAGCTGTCGCGCCGCTTCCCGCCAGAAGCCGCGCCAACAGCACATACAGCAGCAGCACCAGCGCCGGGCGCGCCGCGCGGCGCAGCGCCGCCACGCCGCGCGCCGCCGCATCCGCCCGCAGCGCCAGCAGGGTCAACGCCACCACCAGCAGCACGACGGCAACATGCGTCACCGGGAAGGCCGGCAGCGCGATGTAGGGCTGGAATGCAGGCGGGTTCGGTACCGCCCGGGCCGAAAGCAGCGCTACGGTGAGCAACACATAAGGCGCCATCGCGCGCCCGGCGCGCCGCCAGGCCGCCGCATCGCGTGGCGGGTCGGCCAGCCACAGCGCGACCAGCAGCGGCCCGCCAGCGGCGAGGATACCCAGGATCTCGAAGGGCAGTACGAGATGCCCCAGCACCAGGATCGTCGCCATCGCCGCCATCATCGCCAGTTGCGCGAGCATCTCACCGGCCGGCACCGCCACGCCCGCCGCGGCACTGAGCCGCCAGCACATCGGCGCCAGGCACATCAGCCAGGCAGCATTCGGCAGGGCGGTCAGCGCCGCGATGTCCTGCGCCGGCACGCCGACCAGCGCCGCGCCCAGCGCCGTACCGGGCCCCAGCCCGCCCCACGGGACCAGGCACAGCGACAACAGCGCGAGTGCTGCCGCCGGCGCCCCGCCCAGCCCCATGCCGCGCAGCGCCGCGAGCGCGAACACCGCGCCAACCGCGAAGCCTGTCACGCTCTCCATGAACACGCCCATCAGCAGCGTGGCGGTGAAGATGCCGCGTGCCGTGGCCGGGCGGCGCTCCGCACTGCCATCGCGCCCTTCCACCGCCGCATGGAACAGCAACCCGCCCACCACCACGCCGATCGGCTGCAGCGCCAGGAAGGTCCCGCGCAGCGCCTCCTCCAGCACGAAGCCAGGCAGGGCGCCGCCATCGGGGAGGGAGACGAACGCCGCGGGCAGGGCGGCCACCAGCGCCGCCAGCAC
Source organism: uncultured Alphaproteobacteria bacterium (assembly GCA_963716705.1). Classification (GTDB taxonomy): domain Bacteria; phylum Pseudomonadota; class Alphaproteobacteria; order Acetobacterales; family Acetobacteraceae; genus Neoroseomonas. The sequence goes on along the minus strand of CAVQTW010000019.1, from coordinate 96,682 downwards.
CGCCGGCAGCGGCCCCGCCCGGCCGGACACCAGCAGCCCCACCAGCAGCAGCAGCGGCGCCGCCTGGATGAGAAGCGTCACGCCTCCAGCACGAAGGTCTTGCCGACCGCGCCGGGCACCACCACGCCCTCGCCATGGGCGCGCTCCAGCGCGTTCAGCGCACGCCAGCCCGTGCAGTGGGAGGGAAACATCCAGCGCATCCCGAAGCCGCCGAGATCGGCAACAGTCTGCGGGATGATCCGCTCGTTCGTGCCGGACAGATGGAACCCGCCCATCGCGGCCAGCAGAGGCACCTCCGGCATCAGGCGCCGCGCCTCGTGCAGCACGTTGACGATGCCGCAATGCGAGCAGGCGGAGAACACCACCAGCCCGCGGCCGCGCAGATGCACCGCGATGAAGCGCTCATCCACCAGCCATTCGTCGGGCTGCCAGGGCGCGGTGTCGTCCTCGCGCGCCACCTGGCCGGGCAGGCCGGTCTCGTAGTCCGTCACGCGCGGGATCTCGCCGCTGACCAGCACATGCCCGGCAACGATCAAGGCATCGCGCGAGACCACCGGCTCGGCCCCCATCGCCGCCCATTCGGCGGGCGCGGGCACGCGGTCCATCGGCATCACGCCGCCATCGCCCTGGCGGCTGCCGCGCTCGCGGAACATCCCCGGATGCAGGTGCAGCGGCACCGCGCGCCCGCCATTGCCCGCGCGCACCAGCTCGATCGCCTTTGGCAGCCCGCCCGCATGGTCCCAATGGCCGTGCGAGAGCACCATTGCCTCGATCTCGCCGAACTTCACGCCCAGCCGCGTGCCGTTGCGCTCCACCGCGTAGTCCACCGGCCCGCCATCGAACAGCACGCTGCGCCGGCGCCCTTCGGCCTCCATCGTGATCACCAGCGACAGGCCATGATTGGCGCAGCACAGCGAACCACCCGAGGTGCGCTTCATCCCCTGCCGCTGCAGCCGCACCCATTCGCGCGTGACGAAGCTGGGCGTGGTGGACAGACTGTCCGTCACATTGTCCACCAGCATCGTGATCTCGATGCGATCCACCGGCGCAGGCACCTGCATGACCAATTTCCTTCCCGAACCCTACGCAGCCTATGGCAGCAACCTGTGGCACGACCAGATGCGCCGGCGCTGCCCCGGTGCCGAGGTCGCCGGCATCGCCATGCTGGCGGGCTGGCGGCTGGTGCTGCGGAAGTTCGCGCTGATCGAGCGCCATCGCACCGCCGCCTGCCCGGTTGGCCTGTGGCGCGTCACCGAACAGCACCTGGCGGCGCTGGACGGCTTCGAAGGCCCCTTCACCTACGCCCGCACGCGCGTCGCGCTGCCCGATGGCGGCAGCGCCTGGACCTATAAGGAACTCCGCCACCGCGCCGGCCCGCCATCGGCGGAATATGTCGAGCGCTTGCGTCGCGGCTATCGCGACTTCGCCTTCGACACCGCGCCGCTCGACGATGCCATCGCCGCCTCGGGCTTCAGCGCCGCCGCGCCTCCGCGACCGTGATCACCACCGCACCGCCCAGGATCACCAGCGCGCCGGCCCAGGTCCACCCGTCCGGCACCTCGTTGAACATCACCCAGCCGAACGCCGCCACCACGATCAGCCGCAGATACTGGAAGGGCGCGATGGCCGAGGCCTCGCCGTGCCGATACGCCGATGTGATCAGCCAGATGATCCCCGGCGTGACCACTGCGAACCCCGCCAGGAACACCAGGTCGAAAAGACCCAGCGGCACCCACGCCATCAACGCGAAGGGCGCCACACCTGCCGTCGTCACCAGCCCGACCCAGGCCATGATGGTGGTGTTGCGCTCGCTCTGCGCCAACACGCGGGAGGACAGCGTGATGCCGCACCACATCACCGCCGAGGCCAGCGCCAGCGCAATCCCGAAGGTCGAAATCTGCGTGCCCGGCCGCAGCATCACCGCGACACCGACCAGCCCCGCGATGGTGCCCGCCCAGCGCCAGCGATCCACCCGCTCGCCCAGCACCGGCCCCGCCAGCATCGTCGTGAACATCACATTGGTGAACGAGAGCACCGTGGCGGTGGCGAGGTCGAGCGGGCCGAAGGAGGCGTAGTAGAATGCCCAGGTCAGCAGGCTGCTGGCACCGCGCAGGATGTGCAGCCCCGGCCGTCGCGTATGGAACACGACAAGCCCGCTGGTCGCGAGCAGCGGCGCCACCCACAGCAACTGCCCGAGCGAACGCGCGAACAGCTGCATCTCGATGGGAATGCCGCGATCGGTCATGAAGCGGATGGCGAGCGCCTCGGCCGCGAACAGCACCGAGGCCATCGCCATCAACGCCCCGCCGCGCAGGTTTCCCGACACGCCCTGCCGCATCGTCACCGATGGCCTCCCTGCGGCGCGCACGCGGCTTGCGCACCCGCCGAACCGCTCTACCCTCCGCACAGTGCGGCGCGCGGGGGCACGCCGTCCAGGCGGGAAGGATGCGCGATGGCGACGGAACATGCGGGCGCGGCGGTCGACCGCGGCCCGATCCTCATCTGGGGTGCGGGCGCGATCGGCGGCACGATCGGCGCGGCGCTGGTGCGCGCGCGCCACGCCGTGGTGTTCGTCGATGTCGAGGCCGAGCACGTCGCCGCCATCGCCGACCCCGCGCGCGGCCTGTCCATCGAAGGCCCGATCGACCCGCATCGCATCGTGGCCCCCGCCTTCACGCCCGAGACGGTGCAGGGCACGTACCGGCGCATCTTCCTGTGCGTGAAGGCGCATCACACCGAAGCCGCGACACGCGCGCTGCTGCCGCACCTGGCGTCGGATGGCTACGTGCTCTCACTGCAGAACGGGCTATGCGAGACCATCATCGCACCGATCATCGGGCGCGAGCGCACAATGGGCTGCTTCGTGAACTTCTCCGCCGACTGGCACGGCCCCGGGCGCATCATGTATGGCGGCCGCGGCGCGCTGGTGCTGGGCGAGCTCGATGGCAGCGAAACGCCGCGCCTCACCGCGCTCCACGCCCTGCTGCGCGACAGCTTCGAGCCCGCCGCCATCACCACGCCCAACATCTGGGGCTACCTGTGGGGCAAGCTCGGCTATGGCGCGATGCTGTTCGCGCAGGCGCTGGGCGAAAAGGGCATCGCCGATTGCCTGGCGCGTCCCGAATTGCTGCCGCTGTGGCGCGCGCTCGGCGGCGAGGCCATCGCGGTGGCGCGTGCGGAAGGCATCACCCCACTCGGCTTCAACGGCTTCGACCCCGCGGCGTTCTCGCCCGGCGCCACCGAAGCCCAGGCGGCCGCCTCGGTCGCTGCCATGGTCGCCTTCAACCGGCCCAACGCGAAAACCCATTCGGGCGTCTGGCGCGACCTGTGGGTGCGCCGCCGCCGCACCGAGATCGACGTGCAGATCGCCCCCATCGCCGAAATCGGCACGCGGCACGCTATCGCCTGCCCCGCCGTGCGCCGCCTGGTCGCCATGACGCATGAATGCGAAGCCGGCACGCGCCCGATGTCCGACGCCAACCTCACGGAGCTGATGACGCCATGAAGGAATACGACTTCGCCGGCGCGACGGTCGCTGTCACCGGCGCCGGCCACGGCTTCGGCCGCGCCATCGCGCAATCCTTCGCGGTGCTGGGCGCGCAGGTCTATGCCTGCGATCTCTCGGCCGAGGAGCTGGAACAGACCGCGGACTTCCCAGGCACCATCCACACAACCGCCTTCGACCTCACCGCGCCAGGCGCTGCGCGGGCCTGGATCGAACAGGTCGAGGCGAGCAGTGATGGGCCGATCGGCGTGCTGGTCAGCAATGCCGGCGGCGTGCGCGGCCAGGTGATGCGCCCGATCGAGGATGTGCCCGAAGGCGACTGGCACGACATCATCGCCATCAACATGCACGCCGCCTTCGCCCTGGCACAGGCGGTGGCGCCGGGCATGAAGCGCGCGGGGCGCGGGCGCATCGTGACCATCAGCAGCGGTGCGGGACTGCAGCCCTCGCGCACCGGCATCCAGGCCTATACCACCGCCAAGCACGGGCTGATCGGCCTCACGCGGCAATTGGCGCACGAACTCGGCCCGCATGGCGTGAACGTGAACAGCGTCGCGCCGGGACTGATCCTGTCGAACCCCGCCAGCACGAGGCAGTGGGAATCCTATGGCCCTGAGGGCCAGGCGCGCGTGCTCTCCTCCATCGCATTGCGCCGGCTGGGCGACGCGCAGGACATCGCGAATGCGGTGCTGTTCCTCGCCTCGCCGATGGCCGGCTACATCAACGGCCAGGTGCTGAGCGTGGATGGCGGCAAGTAGCCGCGCGCATCACTTGGGCCGCCCGGTGGTCGTGTTGCGCACGATGACGGCGCGCTGGCCGATGCTGGTCTTCTTCGAGGACACGACGTTGGAGCCGTGGCTGGCGGCGATCGCGCGCTCGACAATGACCCTGGCCGGCGCGGGGGCGCCGCATTCCACCATGATCTCCCAATAGGATTTGCGCTTCGAGCCGCTGCCGCCATGCTGCCCGTGGATGTCGATCCAGAAGGTTCCCCCGGTCCCGGCGCGCGTGCCCTGGTAGTCGACGGTCGCCGTGTCCCCACCGTTCCAGATGGTGCCCTGGCCGTCGATGGCGGTCGCCTTGGTATCGTCCAGGTGGTCTTCGATGCATTGCATCACGGCGTCGATGTAGTTTTCGATAGTGCCGAGGGCGGGCAGGCGTCCTGCCGTGAGCGCCGTCGCATCCTGCATGATCGTGTTCACCACCACGGTCGGCGCCGCCATCGGAACGGGTGCGTGCTTCGCGGCGAGTTGCAGCTGGCACACCGTGCACGCACCCGCGGAGGTCGCGGTCGACGGCAACTTCCCACCGCAGACATAACAGTAATGGCTTTCCGACACGGCATCCTCCACCCCATTGCAGAAAACCTTAGCGCGCTATCGCAACGATCCTCAACTTCCGGGTGACAATCCGGCGTCGCAGTCGCGGCAGGCCGCGCCAACGACGTCGCGGCAGGCCGCGCCCGAGCCGTCACCGCAGCCCAGCGCAGCGCGGGCACCCTCCGCGCGTCGCGAACCTCGCCGGTGACACGGCCGGTCTGGCGGCCATCCTCCGCGCGCCGCCCGCGGGCAGCCGCACCTGCCAGGGCCCTTGAATCCTGCCTTGCGCGGGACGACCTGCGCCGAATGGACCCCAAGGCATTGCTCGATCGTTTCCTCGGCCCCAACGCCGCCGCCGGCGCGGGCGACATCGCCAACCGTGCGCGCGGCGCCCTCGGCGGCCAGGGCGGCGCGCTGCTCGGCGGTGCCGCGGCGGGCGGCCTGCTCGCATTGCTGCTGGGCAGCAAGAAGGTGCGCAAGGTGGCCGGCGGTGCGGTCGGCTATGGTGGTGCGGCAGCCCTCGGCGCGCTGGCCTATCGCGCCTGGCAGGGCTGGCAGCAGGGCACGCCACCGCCGAGCGCTGCCACGCCGGCGCCCGCCGCGCCGCTGGCCCTCCCGCCGCCGGCCTTCGATGCCACCACGCCCGATTTCCAGCTTGCCCTGGTGCGCGCCATGGCCGGCGCGGCCATGGCCGACGGCCATGTGGATGCCGCCGAACGCGAAGCCATCTTCGCGCAGGTGGATCGCCTCGGCCTCGATGCCGAAGCCAAGGGCTTCGTGTTCGAGACCCTGCAGCGACCGCCCGGCTTCGACGAGATCGCCGCCGGTGCCGCCACCCAGGAACAGGCGGCCGAACTCTACCTCGCCGCGCGCATCGCGATCGACCCCGACCACCCCGCCGAGCGCGCCTGGCTTGAGGCACTGGCCCACCGTCTGCGCCTGCCGCCCGACCTGGCCGCGCATCTCGAAGGCCAGGTGGCTTCCGTGCTCGGCACAGCGGCAGATACGCCGCAGCGCTGAGCGCGAGGCACGCGCCGGCTCAGTAGTACCGCCAGCGGCACACCCGGCGCGGCACGCTGCGCCACAAGGCGCGGCCCCAGCGATCATAGCCGACGAACACGCGCCGGCGTTCCGTCCAGCACACACGCCGGCGTCGGCGGCGGCGGCGGCGCTCCGGGTAGTAGTACTGCGCGTCCTCGGCATCCTGCGGCGGCGTGGCAGGCTGCGGCGCGCTGGGCGCGGCCGCGGCGACGCGCGCGCCAGTGAGCGCCAGCAAAGCGAATACGAACATCCGGCGATGAGCCATGATCGGCCTTCTCCTTTTTTCGCGGCCACGGCATGCCGTGGCGAGGGAGAGAGTCGACGCTGATGATGGCGCGTGCAAGGCAGCGAGGTCACACCGCCATGCGCGCATCCATCACGACGGCGTCAGGCGAGGGTCGTCAGCAATCCCGCCATCAGCCGCGCACGTGGCACGAGACTGTCGATCAGCACATGCTCCTCCAGCGTGTGCGCCAGCGCCCCCTGCACGCCGAGCCCATCGAGCGTGGTCACGCCCATCGCGCCGGTGAAGTTGCCATCGGATCCGCCGCCGCTGCTCTGGTGGCTGATGTCGAAGCCGATGGACTGCGCGATGTTCCGCGCATGGTCATACAGCGCCATGCCCTTCGCATCCGGCTCCCACACAGGGCGTGTCACACCGCGTGTCACTTCCAGCGTCACGTCATTCGCCCCCGAGCGCAGGCCCAGCATCCGCTGCACGCCGGCATCGAGGTCCTCCTGCCGCTTGGCCATCGACAGCGCCTCGGCATCGCAGGTGGTGCTGACGCAGTTCACCCACTGCCCGCCATGGATCACGCCGACCGAGAAGGTGCAGTCGTCGCTGGTCATCTCCTCGATCGCGACGATCTGCTTGGCCATCTCGCGGATCGCGCTGCGCCCCTCGGCCAGCCGCGCCCCGGCATGGGAGGGCCGCCCGGTGGTGCGCAGGTTGAAGCGCGCGATGGCGTACCGCCCCGTCACCACGCCGCCATCGGGCCGTGCCGGCTCTGGCACCAGCACGAAGCGGTTGCGCGATGCCTCGGCCTCGATGATGTCGCGCGTCGAGGGGCTGCCGATCTCCTCGTCGGAGGTCAGCAGGAAGGTCACCGGCAGCTTCGTGGCCAATCCGGCCGCGACGATCAGCCGCATCGCCTCCACCGCCAGCACCGTGCCGCCCTTCATGTCCTGGATGCCCGGGCCGTAGCAGCGGTTGCCCTCGCGGCGGATCGGCAGCTTCGCCAGCGTGCCGACCGGGTGCACCGTGTCCAGATGCGCCATCACCAGGATGCCCGGTGCCGAATTGCCCGCCGGGTGCGGGAAACGCGCACGCACGCAATCGCCCAGGCCCATCCGCCCCGGGATGCGATCCACCCGCGCGCCAAGCAGCGCCAGGTCGCGCCCCGCCATGTCCATCATGCGGTTGACCGCGGCGGCGTCGAAGGTGGGGCTCTCGCACGCCGCCCAGCGCATCAGCCGCGCGAGGATCTCGTCGGCCTCGAAGGGCAGGGCGGTGGCGGGGAAATCGGCCTGGGCAGCACTCATGTCGCGTCTCCGGCAATGCTGCGTCGCAGCCTCCACCGGCCGGGCGTCCCCGGCAAGGGTGGCGCCCGCTCCATGCAGGCGGGACGCCTTTCGCCCCGCCCCGCCCCGCATGCTACCCTCGCGTGCATGAACCAACCGACACGTCCCAAACCGCGGCTCGTGCCCCAGACCGGCCCTGCCGTCTGGCAGGCCGCCGACCTCACCGCCGCGGACTGGATGGTGCCGCTCGGCGCCGAGGAGGCGGCCGAGCTTGAAGCCGCGCTGACCGCCGCCAAGGCGGCCGCGCCGGTGCCGCCGCTCACCCGCCTGGCGCGCGTGCTGGGCGATGTCGTGTCGCGGCTCGATACCGGGCGCGGCTTCTGCCTGCTGCGCGGCCTGCCCTTCGACCGCCACGGCGCGGCGGCGGCCGAAGCGGCACTGCTGGCGCTGGGCGCCCATATGGGCAAGCCGCTGGACGGGCAGGGGGCGCATGTCACACGCCTGATCGGCCCGCCGCCCGAAGCCGACAGGGCCAGCTCAGGCCCGCCGCGCTTCCACATCGAGGCCTGCGACGCCATCGCGCTGCTGTGCCTGGCCAACGCGCCCGACTCGCCGGCGCACATCCTCGTCTCGGCCGGTGCCGTGCACAACGAGGTGATGAAGCGCGACCGCGCGCTGCTGGCCGAGCTCTATACCCCCGCCCCGGTGCTCGAGGGCAGCGCGGTGGCCTCGCGCGCGGTCTTCACCATGACCGGCGGCGCCTTCGCCGCGCGCTATACGCGCAACGCCGTGGAAGCCGCCGCCGCCGCGCCGCAGCCCGGCGCCGCCCCGCTGCCGGCCGAGCTCGGCCCGGCCTTCGACCTGCTGGACAAGGTGTGTGCGGAACCCGCGCTGTTGCTGAAGCTGGAACCGCGCCCCGGCGACCTGCTGCTGTTCAACCCGCATCTGGTCTGGAAGCGCCGCACCCTGGTCGAAACGCAGGCGGATGTGCCCGACGCGCCGCAGGAGTTCCGTCGCCTGCGCATCATGATGGAGCATTCCCGCCGTACCGTGGCCGAACCCGCCTGATGCGCCTGCTGGTCGCCAACGCCAACACCACGCAGGCCATCACCGATGCCTGCGCTGCCGCGGCGCGCGCCGCCGCCGCGCCGGGCACCGAGATCATCGCCGCCACGCCGCGTTTCGGCCCCGCGGTGATCTCCTCGCGCGCCGAGAACGTGATTGCCGGGCACGCGCTGCTTGAACTGCTCGCCGAGCATGCCGGCCGGGTCGATGCCTGCCTGCTCGCCGGTCAGCCACGACACCGCGCTGGACGCGGCGCGGCAGATGATGCCCTGCCCGGTGGTCGGCATGACCGAGGCCGCCTGCCTGGTCGGCTGCATGGTGGGTGGGCGGTTCGGCCTGGTCACCTTCGGCGGCGTCGAGACCTACCGCGAACTGGTGGCCCGCCACGGGCTGTCCTCCCGTCTCGCCGGGCTTGCCAGCGTCGATGCGACGCCGCCCGAGGCCGTGGCAGACCCCGAGGGCGTCGGGCGCAAGGTGCTCGCTGCCGTGGCGGACCTTGCCGCCCAGGGCGCCGATGCGGTGGTGCTGGCCGGTGCCGCGCTCGCCGGATTCGATCGCCGCCTGCAGGCTTCCTCGCCTGTGGCCCTGTTGGATGGCATGGCCTGCGGCGTGCGGATGGCGGAGATGCTGGTCGCGCTCAACCTGCCCAAGCCGCGCACGGGGTCCTTCGCGGCGCCGGCCGGGCGCAGCACCATCGGCCTGTCCTCCGCGCTGGAAGGACTCTTGCGCGGCGACGGCTGAGGCGCGCGCGCCTGGAACGCGTCTTGCACGCGCAGCCGGGGCGTGAAGGAATGTCGCCACCGGCGGCCATGGAAGGATCGGGCAATGATGAACAGGCGTGGGCTTTTCTCCCTGGCGATGGCGGGCGTCGCGCTGCCCGCCCTGGTGCGCGCGCAGGGGGCGCCGCAATTCACCTTCCGCCTGCATTCCTTCTCCTCGCCCACCGCACTCGACCACACGATGCACCTCGATCGCTGGGCCGAGCGCATCGGCACCGCCTCGGGCGGGCGCATCAAGGTCGAGGTCTATCCCGGCATGCAGCTCGGCGGCGCGCCGCGCGACCTGGTGCAGCAGCTCGAGGACGGCGTGGTGGACCTCATCTGGACCGTCCCGGGCTTCACCCCTGGCCGCTTCATGGGCATCGAGGGCCTGGAACTGCCCTTCCTGAACACCGGCCTGTCGGTCACGCAGTCCCCGGCGGCGATGGAATTCGCGCTGAAGCACCTATCGGACAATGAACTGCGCGGCATCAAGCCCATCGCCATCAACGCGACCGACCGCGCGCTGGTCCACACCACCCGCAAGCCGATCCGCACGCTGGAGGATTTCCGCGGCCTGCGCCTGCGCGTCGCCGGCCGCTGGATCGGCGAGGCGGTCACCGCGCTCGGCGCCACGCCGCAGGGCATCGCGCTGCCGGGCGTGTACGAGGCGCTGGCCCGCGGCCAGGTCGATGGCATGCTGATCAACTGGGCCATCACCCAGCCCTACCGCTTCTACGAAGTCGCGAAGTTCCACACCCAGCCCTCGGGCGGGCTGTTCCAGGGCTGCATCCTCACGCTGATGTCGATGCGTGCCTACAACCGCCTGCCCGCCGACCTCAAGGCGGTGATCGACGCCGATTCCGGCGTGCCGCTCTCGCGTCGCCTGGGCGAGATCTGGGACAGCCAGACCCAGCCCGCCATCGACGCCACCAAGGCCGCGCCGGGCAACGAGATCATCGACATCGACGCCGCCGAGAAGGCCCGCTGGCAGGCCGCCGTGCAGCCCGTCTATGAAGCCTGGATCGCCGAGATGAACCGCCGCGGCCGCAACGGCCGCGCGATGTTCGACGACATCCAGGCGATCACCCGGAGCCACGGTCGCACCGGGTGAAGGCTGCGCGCCGCATCCTGACGGCGGTCTCGGAGGGTGCGGCGCTGCTCGGCGGCGCGCTGCTGCTCGCCGCCGCCGTCCTGACCTGCGTCTCGGTCACGCGCGGCGCCTTTGGCCGCCCCATCCTGGGCGATACCGAGATCGTGGAATTGTGCATGGGCGTGGCCGTCGCGCTGTTCATGCCCTGGGCGGAGATGCGTGGCGCCCATGTCATGGTCGATGTCTTCACCAAGGGCCTGCCGCCGCGCCCGCTCGCCTGGCTCGATGCCGCGATGCGCGCGGCGGTGGCGCTGGTCGCGACCGTGCTCGCGGTGAAGATCGCCGATGGCACCTACGCCATCTGGGAGCGCGAGCGCGCCAGCATGTTCCTCGAACTGCCCTATTGGTGGGGCTATGCGGGGGCTGCGGCCGGCCTCGCGCTATGGACCGTCACCGCCACCTTCGTCGCCGTCGAGCGCTTCGCCGCCGCCCGCCGCCCGCCTTTGGAAGCCTGAGCGTGATCGAGATCGGCATCGCGATGTTCGTGGGCGCGCTGCTGCTCATCGCGCTGCGCATGCCCGTGGGGGTGGCGATGCTGCTCGTGGGCGGCCTCGGCTATGCCTATATCGCCGGCACCACGCCGCTGCTCGCCACGCTGCGCAGCATCACCTTCTCCAAATTCTCCTCCTACACGCTCTCGGTGATTCCGCTGTTCCTGCTGATGGGGGATTTCGCGACCAAGGGCGGGCTCAATCGCGCGCTGTTCGCCGCCGCGCGGGCCTGGCTCGGCCATCGCCGTGGCGGGCTGGCGCTCGCCACCATCGGCGGCTGCGCGGCCTTCGGCGCCATCTGCGGGTCGTCGCTGGCCACCGCCGCCACCATGAGCCAGGTGGCCGGGCCGGAGATGCGCCGCCACGGCTATTCCCCGGCACTCGCCACCGGCACGCTGGCGGCCGGGCGGCACGCTGGGCATCCTCATCCCGCCCTCGGTCATCCTGGTGATCTACGCGATCTATACCGAGCAGAGCATCGGCATCCTGTTCGTCGCCGCCGTCATTCCCGGCATCCTCGCGGTGCTGGGCTACATGCTGGTGGTGGCGATCTACGCGCGCGTCGCGCCCGCCGCCGCCCCGCCCGCCGCGCGCCTGCCCTGGCGCGAACGCCTGCGCCCCACGCTCGAGGTCTGGCCGGTGCTGCTGGTCTTCGTGCTGGTCATCACCGGCATCTATTCGGGCTGGTTCAGCGCCACCGAGGGCGCGGCGGTCGGTGCCGTCGCCACCGGCGTCATCGCCGTGGCGCTGGGGGGCATGCGCTGGCAGGGGCTGCGCGAGAGCCTGCTCTCCACCGCCGAGACCACCGGCCTCATCTTCATCGTGCTGCTGGGGGCGGAACTGTTCAGCGCCTCGCTCGCGCTGTCGCGCCTGCCGGCGGAACTCTCGGCCGCGATCGCCGGGCTCGATGTGCCGCCGCTGGTGGTCCTCGCCGCCATCCTGCTCATCTACTTCGTGCTCGGCTGCTTCATGGAAAGCATGGCGATGGTGCTGCTGACGCTGCCCATCTTCGTGCCGCTGATGCTGGCGCTGGATTTCGGCCTGACCCAGCCGCAGGTGATGGTGTGGTTCGGCATCCTGGTGCTGGTCAGCGTGGAGGTGGGGATGATCTCGCCACCCTTCGGCCTGAACCTGTTCGTCATCAACGCCATGGCCAAGGACGTGCCGATGGGCGCCACCTATCGCGGCGTCGCCGGCTTCGTGGCGTCGGACCTGCTCCGCATCGTGCTGCTGGTCGCCGCCCCCGCCCTGTCGCTGTGGCTGCCGGGGATGTGGTGACGCGCGCGCGGTGCTGATCTAGCCTCCGGCCATGCCGCATATCGCCGTCGCCCGCCTGTGGTTCGAAGGGAACTCCTTCACCCCCATCCCCACCCCGCGCAGCGCCTTCGAAAGCCGCGAATGGGCTGAGGGCGAACAGGCGCTGGCGCGCTACGCCGGCACCGCCACCGAACTCGGCGCGCTCGCCGCCTTTCTCGCCACCCGGCCCGGCTGGCACGCCACCATCCTGCCCTGCATCGGCGCCCAGCCCGGCGGCCCGATGACCGACGACGCCATGCGCGCCTGGCGCGAACCGGTCGAGGCCGCGCTGCGCGCCAGGCGCTTCGATGGCGTCTATCTCTCGCTGCACGGCGCCTGCGTCACCGAGAGCGACCCCGAGGCCGATGCCACCACCATCAGTCGCATCCGCTCCATCATCGGCCGCGACACGCCGCTCACCGCCTCCTTCGATTTCCACGCCAACATGGCGCCCGAGATCGCGACGTGGCTGGATGGCGCCTCCGCCTACCGCACCTATCCGCATATCGACATGGATGCCGCCGCCACCCGCGCGCTGGCCCTGCTGGAACGCGCGCTGTCCGGTGCCCCGCGCGCATACGGCTTCATCGCCAAGCGCCCGATGGTGCTGCACTCCTTCCACATGCGCCACGAGGAAGGCCCGATGGCCGAGGTCTGGGCCGAGGCCGCCGCGGCCGAACACGCCCCCATCCTCGATGCCAGCCTCTTTGGCGGCTTCGCCTGGGGCGACAGCCCCCATGCCGGCCCCTCCGCCATGGTCTGGGCCGAGGAGGCCGCCGCCGCGCGCGACCTCGCCGAACGCCTTGCCGATGCCATCGCATCCCGCCGCGCCCGCTTCGCCGTCACGCTGCCCGACCCGGCCACCGCGCTGCGCCAGGCACTCGCCGCCCCGCCCGGCCTGGTCGCGCTGCTCGACCCGGCGGACAACCCGCTCTCGGGCGGCATCGCCGACACGCCGGAACTGCTGCGCACGCTGATCGATGCGCGCCTGGACATCCCCGCCGTCTTCGCCTTCCTGCACGACCCCGCCAGCGTCGCCGCCGCGCGCGAGGCAGGCCCGGGCGCGACGCTCACCCGCCACCTCGGCGCCACCATCACCGAAGCCTTCGGCCGCCCCGTCATCACCGAGGTCGAGGTCGAGCGCCTCACCGATGGCCGCTTCATCAATGAAGGCCCGATGGAACGCGGCGCGCCGGTCGATCTCGGCGCCACCTGCGTGCTGCGCGCCGGCGCGCTGCGCATCATCTGCACCGAACGCAAGGAATTCGGCGGTCGATCCCGGTTTCTTTGCGCTGCACGGCATCGACCTCGCGGCCACGCGCCTGCTGGCGAACAAGGGCAAGAACCACTTCCGCGCGGCGTTTCGCGAACGCTGCAGCGCCATCGTGGAATGCGATGCGCCGGGGCCGGCCGCACTCGACCTCGCCGCGCTGGCGTTCCGGCACGTCCCGCGGGCCTGGCTGTAGCGGCGGAGAGGGGCGCCGCCCCTCTCCACACCTCACCCCGCAAAGGGCCGAAAGGCCCTTTGATCCCGTGACCGGGCGCTATTCCAGTCGTGCGCCGTGTGGCGTCGCCATGCCGCGCTGCACGGCGGGGCGCGCGCCCACCTCCTCGAACCAGCGCAGCAGGTGGGGCGTGTCCTCCAGGCGCTGCTCCGCCCAGCCATGGCGCCATACCCAGGGATAGGCGGCGACATCGGCGATCGAGTACGCATCGCCGGCGATGTGGCGATGCGCCGCCAGCCGCGCCTCCAGCACGCGATACACCCGCGTCGACCGTCGCCCACGGAATGCACCCGCGCCACCTCGGGCTTCTCCGGCGAGAGTTCCGTCCAGTGATGCGCCTGGCCCGAGAAGGGGCCGAGCGAGGTCAGCACCACCATCAGCCAGGCCATGGTCTCGGCCCGCGCGCGCGTCTCGGCTGGCAGCAGCATGCGCTGCGTCTCGGCCAGGTGGATCAGGATCGCCCCGCTCTCGAACAGCACCAGCGGCGCGCTGCCATCCTGCGCATCCTCGACCAGGATCGGCACCTTGCCATAGGGGTTCAGCGCCAGGATGTCGGGCGTATGCGTCTCGCGTTTGCGGATGTTGAGGCCGCGCACCTCATAATCCAGCCCGCACTCCTCCAGCATGATCGAGGCGCGTTGCGAATTGGGCGAGGCCCAGCCGTAGAAGGTGCGGTGCATGCGCCATTCCACCCGGAACTGCGCCTGTCGCGCAACCTTGGCCTCGATGCGGGGCGCGCCGTACTCACGCGCACGCCCCGCCGGCCCGGCCGCCTCAGTCCACCGTGATGTTCCCCTTCCGCACCACTTCGGTCCACTTCACGATCTCGGCGGCGATGAAGGCGTTGAACGCCGCGGGCGTCGAGAAGCCATCCGGCGTCAGGTCGGGCTTCATGCCGCCGAGGTCGGCAAAGCGCTTCCAGATCACCTCCTGCTTCAGCGAATCGTTCACCGCCTGCGCCACGCGCTCGACGATCGGCGCGGGCGTGCGCGCCGGCGCGGCGATACCGAACCAGGCGGTCGCTTCCACGGCCGGGTATCCCGCCTCGGCGGTGGTGGGCACGTCGGGCAGTGCGGGCGTGCGCACCGGCACCGTCACCGCGAGCGGCCGCAGCCGCCCTTCGCGCAGATGCCCCAGCACCGAGGGCAGGTTGTCCACCGCCACCTGGATGCGCCCGGCGATCACCTCCTGCAGCATCGGCCCCGCGCCGCGGAAGGGTACGTGCGTCATGTCGAGCCCGGCCGCCTGCTTCAGCAACTCCCCTGTCATGTGAAGCGACGTGCCCACGCCCGAGGAGCCGATGTTCAACTGCCCCGGCCGTGCCTTCACGTAGTCCACCAGTTCCTGCAGCGTGCGGACCGGCAGCGATTCCGTCACGAAGATCGCGTTGGGCACCTTCACAACCAGCGCCACGCCGGTCAGCGCGTCCGGGCGGTGGGGCATGCGCGGGCCGAACAGCCCGTGGTTGATCGCCCCGGAGGAGACGGTCTGCATCAGCAGCGTGTAGCCATCCGGATCCGCCTTCGCGACCACGTCGGCGCCGACATTGCCGCCCGAGCCACCGGGCCGGTTCTCCACCACCACATTCTGCCCCAGGCGCTGGGTCAGCGGTTCGACCAGGATGCGCGCGGCGATATCGGTGGTCCCGCCCGGCGGGAAGCCGACCACCAGGCGGATCGGGCGGGTCGGCCAGGCCTGCGCGAAGGCGGGGCGGGCAAGTGGGGCGGCGGCAACGGCGCCCAGCAGGGCGCGGCGGTCGATCATGGCATTCTCCTCCGCACGGCCCGTGTTTCGGGCCGCGACTTTGACTCGGACGGCAGGAGACTGGTGAAACCCGGGCCAGGGATCAACCTCGCGTGGGATGCAGGGCGTGGTTAGTCTGCATCGGGGCCCGGGGATGGCGGGGCAGGGGACAAGGTTCGATGGGCTTCCTGAGGCTGTATTGGCGCGTACTGCTGATGCTGGGCGCCGACCGGCCGGTGGCGCTCGGCCTCGCCATCGCGGCGCTGGCCCTGGCCGCCCTGCAATTCCTCGAACCGGTGCTGTTCGGCCGTGTGGTGGACCTCCTGGCGCGGTCGGACCGCATGGACAGCACCGCCCTTTGGCGCGAGGCAACCACCCTGCTGCTGGTCTGGGGCGCCGTCGGGCTCAGCGGCATCGCGACCAACGTCACCCTCGGCCTGATCGCGGACCGCATTGCGCACCGCAACAGGTTGCGGGTGATGCACGACTATTTCCAGCATGTGCTGGCGCTGCCGCTGTCCTTCCATGGCGATACGCAGTCCGGCCGGCTGATGAAAATCATGCTGGTGGGCACCGACAACCTGTTCGGCCTGTGGCTCGGCTTCTTTCGCGAACACCTCATCACCTTCGTCTCGGCGGTGGTGCTGCTGCCGCTCACCCTTGCGATGAACTGGCGGCTCGGGCTGTTGCTTATCGCGCTGGTCGTCGTCTTCGCTGTCGTCTCGGGCTACGTCATCCGCCGCACCCAGGACGCACAGGAAAAGGTGGAGCGTTTCCATTCCCGCCTGGCCGGCAGCGCGCAGGATGCGCTGTCCAACGTCGTGGTCGTGCAGTCCTTCACGCGGCTGAATTCCGAGGCGCGGATGTTCGGCGACGTGGTCCGCCAGGTGCTGGACCACCAGTTCCCGGTGCTGAACTGGTGGGCCATCGTCTCGGTGCTCACGCGCGCGGCTTCCACCATCTGCGTCATCGCGATCTTCGTGCTGGGCACCGTGCTGCATGTGCGCGGCCAGGCCACGGTGGGCGAGATCGTCTCCTTCATGGGCTTCGCCACGCTGCTGATCGGCCGGCTCGAAGGCGCCGTCGCCTTCATCTCCCACATGGTCTTCGTGCGCCCGGCGATCGAGGAACTGTTCGGCGTGCTCGATGCCCGCTCCTCGGTGCCAGAGGCGCCGGATGCGCAGGATGTCGGCCGTGCGCGCGGCGAGGTCGCCTTCGAGGATGTCGGCTTCGCCTATCCCGGCGGCCCGCCCATCCTGGCCGGCGTCAGCCTCATGGCCAGGCCAGGCCAGACCATCGCGCTGGTGGGACAGACCGGGGCCGGCAAATCCACCGCCATGGCGCTGCTGCAACGTCTGTGGGACCCCTCGCAGGGCCGTATCACACTGGATGGTCACGACCTGCGCGCCGTTCGCCTGGAGAGCCTGCGCAGCAACATCGGCGTGGTCTTCCAGGAGAGCATGCTGTTCAGCCGCACCATCCGCGAGAACCTGCTGATCGGCCGCCCCGACGCCACCCAGGAGGAGATCGAGGATGCCTGCCGCCAGGCCGAGGCGCACGACTTCATCCTGCGCCAGCCGCACGGCTACGAGACGGTGGTGGGGGAGCGCGGCTCGAACCTCTCGGGCGGCCAGCGCCAGCGCCTGGCCATCGCGCGCGCGCTGATCAAGAACCCCCCGGTCCTCATCCTGGACGAAGCGACCAGCGCGCTCGATGCCGCGACCGAAGCGCGGGTGCAGAAGGCGCTGGCCGCGCTGATGGCCGGGCGCACCACCTTCATCATCGCGCATCGCCTGTCCACCGTGCGCGAGGCTGACGAGATTCTGGTGTTCGAGGGCGGGTGCATCGTCGAGCGCGGCCCCTTCCGCGAACTGGTGGCACTCGATGGCCGCTTCGCCGAACTGGTGCGCACGCAGCTTTCGGGCGGCGCTGCGCCGGCGCCTTGAGGCACCCCGTCATGTCCCGCCGCATCGATCCCGCCTGGATCGTCATCGCGAGCATCGAGAACGACCAGGCCGATCGTTGCATCGACATGTTTCGTCGCCCCGATGGCAGTTTCGGCTTCGAGGAATTCCGCCGCGACGTCGAGGATCGCGGCGCCTGGACGCCGGTGCAGTTCCACGCCCCGCGCGTGTTCGCAACCCGCGCGGCGGCGATGGAGGCTGCGCTGCAGGCCGTGCGGTGGTTGCGCGAAAGCCGGGCGCAGCCATCCCCGGGCTCGACGTCGCCGTGACCCTGATGTGCGGTGCAGCACGCTTCTGCCTTGCGTCGCGCGCCCCGACCCTGGCAGGCTCGCGCATCGGTTGCGTGGATCGGGCCCGCCGGCCCCCCTCCGCCTCGCGCAAGGTCGGCAGCCGGATGCCGCACCCAGACATGTCCCGGTCACCGGGAGCGGGAGGAACTGGCCATGAACATCCAACACATTCTCGGCGGCAAGGGCAGCGATGTCTTTTCCGTCGGCCCCGGCGAGGACGCCACCGCCATCGCGCGGTCGCTCTCGCAGCACCGGATCGGCGCGGCGCTGGTGCGCGACCAGGAGGGCAAGGTGCTCGGCATCGTCAGCGAGCGCGACATCGTCCGCGCCGTGGCGCGCGAGGGTGCGGGGGCGCTGGCGCATACCGCGCGCGACCTGATGACGACCGACCTCGTCACCGTGACCGGCGCGACCCAGGTCGCCGAGGCGCTGGGCCTGATGACGTCGCATCGCTGCCGGCACCTGCCGGTGATCGAGGAAGGGCGGCTGGTCGGCATGGTCTCGATCGGCGACCTCGTGAAGGCGCGCATTGCCGAGGCGGAACAGGAAGCGGAAAACCTGCGCGCCTTCGTCACGGCGGCTTGAACCCAGCGCTCGAGGCGCGGGTTTCCTGAGCCCCAGGCGCTGGCGCCGGCCTGCGCCGGTGTGGCTTTCGCGCGGCGTCGGTGCGTTTGCGGTGAATGCCGGTCGCGATGTCCGCTTGCGGCCTGGGACGGGGCCTCGGGCTGGTTTCGATGGATCGCCGGATCCGCCTTCCCCCACCCGTCGCGCGGCGCTTCCGGTCGTGGCAGGCTTGCCTGCCAGCCAACCGGAGCGCAGCGCATGGACCTTCATCTCACCGGCAAGGTGGCCCTCGTTACCGGCGCTTCGGCCGGCCTGGGGCGCAGCATCGCGAAATCCCTGGCAGCCGAGGGCTGCCGCCTTGCCATCCTCGCGCGCCGCCGCCCGCTGCTGGAGCAACTGGCGGCCGAACTGCCCGCCGCCGCCACCCCCTTCATCATCGAGCAGGACATCACCGCCCCCGATGCTGCCTCGCGCATCCGCGATTCCATGCTCGGTCATTTTGGGCGTTGCGACATCCTGGTGAACAATGCCGGCGGTTCCCGCCCGCAGGCTGACCTCGGCACCGACGAGGTCTGGCAGGAAGCGATGCTGCTGAACTTCGAGGCCGGACGGCGCATCACCCACGCCCTGGTGCCCACGATGCAGGCGAACAAATGGGGCCGCATCGTCAGCCTGACCGGCACCGACGAGCCCTTCTCCATCAACCCCGCCAATGCCCCCAACGGCGCGGTGCATATCTGGTCCAAGGCGCTGTCGCGCGTGCTTGGGCCCGATGGCATCACGGTGAACTGCGTCCCGCCCGGGCGAATTCGCTCCGAACAGATCGACGCGCGCGTGCTCACCACTGATGAAGCCCGGCGCGCCTGGGCGGAGAAGGAAGTCCCGGTCGGCTACATCGGCGAACCCGACGACCTCGCAGTGCTGGTCGCTTTCCTGTGCTCACCGCGCGCACGCTACATCACGGGCCAGGTGATCCACGTGGATGGCGGCACGCTGCGCTCCAGCCACTGAACCCTCCGCCGAGGACGCTCCGATGACGCGCGATACCGAAGCGACGACCGCCCCACCGCGCCACGCCAGGGTGCGCCCCAACCACATCCGTCGCACCATCGCCCGGGCGCGGCGGCGCCGAAAAAGTGGTCCCGTGCCGGCGGTGCCGCTCGGAACCTGGCTTGCGGACGCGGTCGCCGCGGCGGTCGGGTCCTGGCGCTTCATCCTGGTGCAATCGACACTCCTGGCGGGCTGGATCGTCGGCAACGCGGTGGTCGGCGCTGGTGCCTGGGACCCCTATCCCTTTATTCTGCTCAACCTGCTGCTCTCGTTCCAGGCGGCCTATACCGCGCCGATCATCATGATGAGCCAGAACCGAGCGTCCGGCGTGGATCGCGAGCACGCGCTGTCCGACTATCAGGTGAACCTGCGATCGGAGGCCGAGATCGCGTTGCTGCACGAGAAAATGGACATGCTGCGCGAACGCGAGATGGCGGAACTGCTGGGCCTGTTGAAGGCCGCGCTGGCGCGGATCGACACCCTTGAAGGCGGCAGGAGCCCCGCATGATCAATCTCATCGTCCGGATGGTCCTGGCTGGCGGCGGTGCGCTCGCGGCGTTGTTCGTGGCGCGCGATTCGCCCAATTTCGGTGTCGTGCAGGGCATGCTCTCGACCATCGTGCTCGTCTGCGTGGTGCTGCTGGTGGTGCTGTGGCGCTGGAGGAAGGACGAATAGTGCCTGGCCCCGCCGTGCTGCCTGCGCTGACCATCCCGGTCGCCCGGCGGCGCGTTCCGCATCCATGTTCACACCATCCACGAGCTTCCGGTTCATATCCGGGCGTGCATGGACATTCCTGCGAATAATTCCGCTTGAACGCATGATGCTCTAAGCCCCGCGCGTGCCCATCGTCGAAACCCTGCTCGCACTCGTCGCGGCCTGCATCGGCTTTGCCCTGCTGGCGCGGCGTGCTCGGCTGCCCTATGCGGTGGTGCTGGTGGTGGGCGGCATGGTGCTGGCCTTCGTCCCCGGCGCGCCGCATGTCGCACTCGACCCGCAACTGGCGCTCGCATTCTTCCTGCCGCCGCTGCTCCAGGCCAGCGCCTACCGGACCGACTGGCAGGCCTTCAAGGGCAGCATCCGCCCCATCCTGTTCCTGGCGGTCGGCGCGGTGTTGTTCACCGCATTCGCCATCGCCGCGGTCACCAAGGTGCTGATCCCGGACCTGCCCTGGGCGGCGGCGATCGCGCTCGGCGCCATCGTCGCCCCGCCCGATGCGGTGGCAGCCGCCGCCGTGCTCAAGCGTCTCTCCCTGCCACGCCGGTTGGTCACGGTGCTGGAGGGCGAGAGCCTGGTGAACGACGCCTCCGCGCTCGTGCTCTACCACCTGGCGCTCGGCGCGGTGGGCGTGGGCGTGCTGACCTGGTGGGGCGTCGGCACCGGCTTCGTGGTGCTGGCCGCCATCGGCACGGGGTTCGGCGTCGTGGTGGGGTGGCTGACGATCCGTACCATCCGCTGGCTGGACGATACGCTGCTCGAGACCGCCGTGTCCTTCGTCGCCTGCTTCGTGGCCTTCCTTGGCGCCGAGGCGTTGGGCGGGTCGGGGGTCATATCGGTGGTGACGGCCGGGCTGATGCTGGGTCGCGCGCAGCATGGTTTCTCCGCCCGCACGCGGCGCGATTCCGACGTCTCCTGGCAGTTCATCGAATTCATCCTGACCAGCCTGGTGTTCATCCTGATCGGGCTGCAGCTCAACGGGATCCTCGGGCAGCTCGATGCCTACGGGCCGGTGCAACTGGCGCTTCTCGCGGTCGCGCTGTCGCTGGCGCTGATCGCCTCGCGCTTCCTGTGGGTGTTCCCGGTCACGGCTCTCGAATGGCTGGTGCCTTCGCTTCGGCGGCGCCGATCAGCGGCGCCGTGGAAGGAAGCGACCATCATCTCCTGGGCGGGGATGCGCGGCGTGGTCTCGCTGGCCGCCGCTCTCGCGCTGCCCACCACCTTTCCCGAACGCGACCTGATCGTCTTCCTCGCCTTCTGCGCCATCCTGGCGACGCTGGTGCTGCAGGGCACCACGCTCGAATGGCTGATCCGCCGCCTCGGCGCGGAGCAGAAGCGCAGCCCCGGCATGGCGGTTGAGGAAGCGGCCGCACGCGCATTGGTCGCGCATGCCGCGCTCGCGGAAATGGAACGCCGCAGCACGGACCTGCTGGCGGGTGCCATCGCGCGGGACCTGGTGCCCGAGTACCGCGACCTGGTGCGGTTGCTGGATGGCGTCGGCACCGGCGCCATCGCCGCCGAGCGCGCGGCGCGGCTCGAACTGCGCCTGCATGCCCTGCGTGCCGCGCGGACCCGCCTGCTGCGGCACCGCGACGAGGACGGGGTGGAGGAAGCCCTGCTCGCCGGCCTGATCGAGGAACTGGACCTTGAGGAACTGCGCCTGCGTCGTCTGTTGGGGGTCGCCGATGCGTGAGGCGCCGGATAGGTTCCCCACGGCCGCATCCTGCACCCGCCACGTGAGAGGAACGCCATGACGGATCTCCGCCAGGCTCTCGAGGAAGCGCGCCGTGCACTGCTCGACCTTTCCACCCGCAACCGGCTGCTCTCGCTGCCCAAGCCGGGCCGCTCCCGCGGCGTGCTCATCCTCGACGACGAGGACGCCGACTTTGTGCTCGGCGCGCTCGCCGCCGGCCGCGCCTTCGGCTTCGAGGCCGCCGGCGAGGACCCGCCGCCCGATGTGCAAGCGCCGGCGTCCGGGCGCAAGCCGCGCCGGCGCACCAGCAAGGCGGCGGCGAAGGCCGAGGGCGTCTCCCGCGCCGACAGCGCCACGGACCGCGAGGCTTGGCAGCGCGACGCCCTGCTGCGCGTGAGCCTGCCGCCGGCCGACCTGGCGCGCCGACTGCGCAACCTGATGACCGATGCACGCACCGCCCGCGAGGAAACCGGCGTGCCGACGCTCTACCTGGCCCTGGGTGCGCTGGTGTGGCGCGACCCCGGCACGCCCGGTACGGAACGCCGCGCGCCGCTCGCGCTGCTGCCCGTGGCCATCGAGCGCGAGGGCGTCTCCCAGACCTTCCGCCTGCGCGCCAGCGGCAACGAGGTGGACGAGAACCTCTCGCTGCGGGAGATGCTGAAGGTCACCTTCAACACCACGCTGCCCGCCTTCGACGCCGATTCCTACAACCCGACGGCCTGGGCCGAGGCGGTCGCCGCCGCGGTGACGGACCGCGCCGATTGGTCGGTCGAGGCCGACGCGCTCGCCCTCGGCCTGTTCTCCTTCGCCAAGTTCCTGATGTGGCGCGACCTCGGCCCGGAGGAAAATCCCGGCCTCGCCGACCACCCGCTGGTGCAGGCCCTGGTAGGCGGCGCGCCGCTCGCCACACAGCCGACCTTTCCCGACGATGCCGATGTGGACGAGGCGATCCCGGTCGAGCGCCTCGATCACGTGATGGATATGGATGGCTCTCAGGCGTTGGCGGCCGAAGCCGTGCGCCGTGGCGGTCATGTCGTCATCCAGGGACCGCCGGGCACCGGCAAGTCGCAGACCATCGCGACCCTGCTCGCCCAGGCGCTGCTCGATGCCATGGCAGTGCCCCCCGATGGCAGCGCCGAGGCCCCGCGCCGCTTGCCCGATGCGGCCGTGCCCGGCACCGCCGGCGCCACCGAGGCCGCTGTCCTGGGCAGCCAGGGCTGGACCATCCGCCCGGTCACCGTGCTGTTCGTGGCCGAGAAACTGGCCGCGCTGGAGGTGGTGAAGCGCCGGTTGGAGAATATCGGCCTCGGCGCCGCCTGTCTCGAACTGCACAGCGAAAAGCAATCCAAGCGCGCGGTGATGGACGAGTTGCGCGCCACCCTCTCCCTGCCGCCGCCGCGCAAGCCGGAGCGTGAGGCGGTGATCGGGCGGCTCGGCGCCCTGCGCGGCCGGTTGAACCGCCATGCGGCGGCCATGCGCTCATCCACCGGTGCCTCCGGCCTGCCGCTCCATGCCGTTGTCGGCACCTTGGTCGGCCTGCGCCGGCAGGGCATCGCGGCGCCGGATTTCACCCTCGACCCGGCCGGGTGGGATGCACAGGCCATCGCCGCGCGGTCGGGCACCGTGCGCGACCTCGCCGCCCGCGCCGCCGCTGCCGATGGCGCGCGCAACCCCTGGCGCGGGGTCACCGCCGACCTCGGCCCTGCCGATGCCGAACGCCTGATGGGTCGCCTGCTGGGCTGGATCCGCAGCTTCGCCGCTGCCGGCGCCGCGCTCGCGCGCGATGGCGTCGCCGCGCCCGGCCCGGCCTCGCTCGCGGCGCTGTCGCGCTCGGCCGCCGCCCTGCGGGAGGCCCCGCCACACGACAAGGCGGCCATGGCCAGCGCCGCCTGGCGGGCCGACCCGGCGCCGCTGGTTGCACTCACCGAGGCCGTTGCCAACCTCGCCATCGCCCGACGCGACCCACGGCTCAAGCCCGGCGCGCTCGACGTCGCAGGGCTGGCCGAGGCGCGCGACGCGCTGGCGGCCTCGGGCGGTTTCTTCGGCTTCCTCAACTCCGCCAAGCGAGCAGCCCAGGCCGTGGCCGGGCAGGTGGCGCGCGAGGGGGCCAACCCGATCGCGGCGCTGGACGCCGCCATCGCCGGCCAGGCCGCGCGCGCGCGGGTGCGTGCCGGCAACGCCCTCGGCCAGGGCGCCTTCGGCCGGCTGTGGCAGGGCGAGCAGACCGACCCCTCTTCCATGTCCGCGCTCATCCTGTGGCGCCAGAAGCATGGCGCCGAGGCCGCCGCGGCGCTGGCCGCCGACGCGCCCGCGGCCGACGCCGCCGTGCTCGATGCCGCGCTTTCCGCCTGGGAGGAATTGCGCGCCGCAACCGGGCTCGATCCGCTCGCTGCATTCGGCGTGGCCGATCCACCCTTTACCGCGCTGTCCGACCGTCTCGGCGAATGGGCCGGGCGCCCGGAGGCGCTGGCGCCATGGCAGGGCTGGCGCCGCGCGCTGGCCGGTGCCGAGGGCCTGCGCCCCCTGGTGGACCGGCTGCGCGATGGCCGCCTCGCCCCCGATACTGCCGAAGCCACCTTCGCCTTCGCCCTGCACGAAGGCCTTCTGCGCGCCGCGATGGCACAGCACCCCGAACTCGCCGCCTTCGACGCCATGGCCACCGACCGCACCGTGGCGGAGTTCCGCGAGGCCGACCGCGCGCGCATCGTGCTGACCCGTGCCGAGGCCGCCCGTGCCCATGCCGAGCGCGTGAAACAGGCCCGGGACGGCGCGCCGGGCATGAGCGTGATCCGCGGCGAAATGGAAAAGAAGCGCGGCCATCTGCCGGTGCGCGAACTGCTCCTGCGCGCCGCCCCCGCCGTCCAGGCCGCCAAGCCCATCTTCATGATGAGTCCCCTGTCGGTCGCGCAGTTCCTCGCGCCGCCGCACGGGCTGCGCCCCGGCCTCACCTTCGACCTGCTGGTGATGGACGAGGCGAGCCAGATCGAACCCGTGGACGCGCTCGGCGCCATCGCGCGCACCCGCCAGGTGGTGGTGGTGGGCGACGACAGGCAGATGCCGCCGACCCGCTTCTTCCAGCGCATGACGGAGGAGGATGAGGAGGTCGCACCGGAAGACGCGCCCGATGCGGTGGCAGCGCGCGATGTCGAATCCATCCTCGGCCTGTGCAACGCGCGGGGCGTGCCGCGGGCGCTGCTGCGCTGGCACTACCGCAGCCGGCACGAGAGCCTGATCGCCACCTCCAACCAGGAGTTCTACGAGAATCGGCTGCTGGTGCTGCCCTCGCCCAAGCCGCGCTCGGCGGTGCTCGGCCTGTCGCTGGTGCGCATCGACGGCGCCTGGGAAACCGGCGAGGGCGTGAACCGCGCCGAGGCGCAGGCGCTGGCGCAAGCGGTGATGCGCCACGCAAAGGAAACGCCCGGCGATACCCTGGGCGTGGCTGCCTTCTCGATCCGCCAGCGCGACGCGATCATGGATGCGATCGAGGCCGCGCGCCGCGAGGACCCCTCCGCCGATGCCTTCTTCGCCGATCACGCGGACGAGCCCTTCTTCGTCAAGAATCTCGAGAACGTGCAGGGCGACGAACGCGACGCCATCATGATCTCGGTCGGCTACGGCCGGGACAAGGACGGCCGGCTGGCCATGCGCTTCGGCCCGTTGAGCGCCGAGGGCGGCGAGCGGCGCCTCAACGTGCTGATCACCCGTGCCAAGAAGCGCTGCATCGCCTTCTCGGGCATCGGGTCGGACGACATCGACCTGGAGCGCGCCACCGGTCGCGGCGTCGCGGCGCTGAAGACCTTCCTCGCCTTCGCCGCCGCACCCGCCGCGGCGCTGCGCACCGGCACCGACGCGCCGGGCACGCCCATCGGCGAGGCCATCTCCGAAGCCGTCCGCGCCGCCGGGCGCGAACCGGTTCAGCGCGTCGGCCTCGCCGGCCTGTTCCTCGATGTCGCGGCGAAGGGCGAGCAGGGCTACGAACTCGGCATCGAGGCCGATGCCGGCGACTGGGCCGCGCTGCGCTGCGCGCGCGACCGCGAGCGCGGCCGCCCCGGCGCACTGGAGATGATGGGCTGGCGGCTCACCCGCGCCTGGTCCCTCGCCTGGTATGCGCGCCCCGAGGCCGAGGCCGCGCGTATCGCCACCGCGCTGGGCGCCGACCCCGCGCCCAGGCTCGCCCCGGACACGCCCGCGCCGCCGCCCGAACCCGGCCTTGCCGCCCCCTACCGCGAGGCTGCGCCCACCCTGCCGATGGACACGCCTCTCGTGGACCTGCCCGTCGCGATTCTCGCCGCTGCGATCGGCGAGATCGTCGCCATCGAAGCCCCCATCACCCCCGAGAGCCTGGCCGAGCGCCTGCGCCTCGCCACCGCGCGCGAGGCGCTCTCGCCCGCCGAGCGCACCGCCATCCAGCAGGCGCTGGCGGCCGCGCAGGCGCAACACGGCGTCATCGAAACCGCTGGCCTGCTGGCCACCGCCAGCACCACCATCGCCCCTCGCGATCGTCGCGCCACCGCGCCTCATCTGCGCCGCGCCGCCGCCGTGCCGCCCGCCGAGATCGCCGCCGCTGCGCAGGCGCTGCTCGCCCGCCGCACGGTGACCACCGAGGCGGAATTGGCGCGGGACATCCACGCCCTGCTCGGCCTCGAACCCGCCGCGCAGGTCGCGATCGGCGCGCGCCTGGCCGCACTGGTCGGTGCCGGCACGATCCGCCTGGGATGATCGAGGGCGAGGCCATTGCCGGCCTGCTCGGCGTGCTGTTGCCCGCGCTCGATACGCTGGATCACGCCGCGCGCCACATCGCGCCCGACACGCTCGCGCGGATCGCCGAGGCGCCCGCGGCGCAGGAGGCGGCGCTGGCCGAAATCGCTCGATGCCTTCCGCATCTTCGCCTGGCCCGAGCGCCTGGCACCGGTGCGCGATTGCCTCGCGGAGGCCGCCGCCGTCGCGCTCGGTGCGCTCGCCGACCTGCGCGAGGCGCCGGGCGCCGATGTGCCGATGCGCGCCGCCTATCGCGCGCTGCGCGGGCGCGCCGCATCCGAGGCCGCGCTCTACCCGCTCGCCGCCTTCCTGCCGGTGGTCAGCCGCCACTTCCTCGACGCCGGGTCACGCGTGGATGCCGCGCTTGTTGCCCGCCTCGCCGCCGTGCCACCGGGGCGCGAAGGCACGGGCGTGATGCACCTGGGCGGCCCGTCCGGCACGCGCGGCGGCTTCTCGCTCTATGTCCCGGAGACGTTCGAGGCATCGCATCCCGCCCCGCTGGTCGTGGCGCTGCATGGTGGCAGCGGCCATGGCGGCGCCTTCCTCTGGACCTGGCTGCGGGCGGCGCGGGCGCGTGGCGCGATCGTGCTGGCGCCCACCTCCGCCGGGCCGACCTGGTCGCTGCAGGCGCCGGAGGCGGACCTCGCTGCCATCACAAGCATGGTCGCCGATGTCGCCGCGCGCTGGCCCGTCGCGCCTGGCTGCCGCCTGCTCACCGGCATGAGCGACGGCGGGACGCTGACCACCCTTGCCGCGCTGCGCGGCGCGGAAGGCTTCACCCACCTCGCCCCCGTGGCGGGCACCTTCAACCCGCTGCTCATGGCCTTCGCCGACCCCATGCGCCTGCGCGGCCTGCCGATCCGCCTGGTGCATGGCACGCGGGACTGGATGTTCCCGGTGACAACCGCGCGGGAGGCGGCGCGCATGCTGGCCGGCGCCGGCGCCGTGGTGACCTTCCGCGAAATCCAGGACCTCCCGCACGCCTGGCCGAGCGAGGAAACGGCGGCGATCCTGGACTGGGCGCTCGCCGCGCCGGGCTGAACCGCGCGCCGAACCAAAACCTCGGGATGTCACCTGTGGCCAGCGCCAAATGGCGCGAAGCCAAGGCCGGCGGATGCCGGCCGACCGGCCTGCCAGGGGCCAGGACATGGCGCCAGCCGAAGCGTGCGGACGTCAGCGTCAGGGCGCAGGCGGCGCCTCGCCCTTGCGCTGCGCCTTCAACTCGTCGCGGATCTCGGCCAGCAGAATCTCGGAGGCCGAGGGCCCCTTCTTCTCGTTCACCGAGAGGCTGAGCCTCGCCAGCACCTTGAGCAGCCAGAAGATCGCCAGCCCGACAATCACGAACTTGATGATCGCATTGAGGAAGGAGCCCACCGCCAGCACCGCGGCTCCGCCCTGCCGCGTCAGTTCGAGTGAGGGCTTGCGCTCCCCGAACAGCACGATGAACAGGTTCGAGAAGTCGATCCCGCCCAGCAGGATGCCTATCACCGGGTTGATCAGGTCCTCCACCAGCGATGAGACAATGGCGGTGAAGGCGGCTCCGATCACCACGCCAACGGCAAGGTCAATGACGTTGCCGCGCGTGATGAAGGCCTTGAACTCCTTGAGCCAGCCCGGCTCCTTGATCGGGATCCGGCTGGTGTTTCCGTTCGCGAGGTCGCTCATGGGATCCTGTCCATCGGCTGTGTCCGGTCCGTGTGCGCCGGCGCCCCGGCGGGCCCGCGCGCCAGCTTGGCGCGCACATAGGCGATGTCGTGGCGCAGCGCATAGACGTACCGCCGAAAGGTGAATGGCATGGCCAGCCGCGCCACGCGCTCCTCCAGGATTTCGAGGCGATCGCGCAGCGCGGCCCAGGCCGCCGCGTCGCCCGTGCGTGCCGCCTCCAACTCGATGGCGCGCAGCGTGTCGTAGTGCCGCCAGACGCGTCTGCGCATCTGCCTGGCATAGAGCGCCGGGCCGAAGCGCGTGAGCGGCAGCGCCATGCCCAGCACCGGCACCAGGATGAACAGCGCCTGCTCCAGCCAAACCGCCGCCCAGAAGGGCAGCCAGGTCTGCAGCGTGCTGCGGCCATGCGCGTAGGTGCGCTCGGCATCCGCGTTCATCGGCAGGTCCTGCATCCTGGTGTTGGGGAATTCCCCCTCGGCGACAAACAATGTCCGCGGCCGCTGCACCTCCCGCATGATGCCGACCAGCAGGCTGACCACTTTCGGATGCGCATCCGCGCGCATCACCACCGACGCCACCGGCGCCAGCAAGGTGACCGCCTGCGGGGGCAGGTCCGCGCCGATCGACAAACCGCCCTCGGGCAGCTTCACCGGTGCCAGGAACGGCAGACGCGCGCCGTAGGCCTGGGCGGATCCTGTGAAGTCCATCAGCGCCACTTCCGGGCCTGCGCGCATCAGGCGGTCGATCCACCCCGTGACGCCTGCCGAGACCATGATCGCGCCATCCACTGCGCCCGACAGCAGGGCGTCGGCGGCTTCCTGCCCGGCCAGGGGCAAGGGTTGGATGTCCACCGGTGCGATGTCGTTCGCCGCGAACATCGCCAGCGCGACTGCTCGCGTGCCGCTGCCCGGCGGGCCGATCGCCACGCGTCGCCCGCGCAGGTCGGCCAATCGTGCATGGCCGCGATCGGTGCGCAGGAATACCCAGGCCGGTTCAGGGAAGGCCGCACCGAGCGATTCCAGCCCGGCATCGCGCTGCGGGTCCGCGATGCCGCCCTGGACCAGCGCGACATCCACCTCCCGCGCACGCAGCAGCGCGAGGTTTTCGAGCGAGCCGCCCGTCGGCCTGCGGATGACGTGAAAGCCTGTCGCCGCAAGACGCGTCGCGTAGGCCTCCGCCGCCTGGCCGTAGGTGGACCCGGGCGCGGTGCTGACAGCGATGCGGATCTCGCGCGGTGGCGCCGGCGCGGCGAAGGAGTATCCGAGCGCCGCGCAGGCGACCAGCATCAGGCTGGCGCTGAGCGCCCAGTGGCGGATCATCCAGGCGAACGGGCGGCGCATCCGCGCGAACCTGCGACGGCGCGCGGCGCGCGGCAATCCCGCGGCACCCGCCAACGGCTTGGCAGCGCGGATTGCGCGCGCCATCCTGGCTGCATGAACGCGCCCTTCGACCAGCACGTCACGTTCCTCTATGCCGAGGACCCCGAGGCATCCTGGCGCTTCTACGAGGAGGTGCTGGGACTGCCGGTGGCGCAAGACCAGGGCTCCTGCCGCATCTACGCGGCCGCGCCCGGCGGGCGCGCCTTCCTGGGCGTGTGCAGGGCACGCGCGCCGCGCGCCAGCGAGAATCCGCGCGTGGAAGGCGGCGCCGTCATCACCTTCGTTCATCAGGATGTCGAAGGCTGGCATGCCAGGCTCGCCGCAAAGGGCGTGGAGATCGCGCAGGCGCCGAAATTCTCCGAGACATATCGCGTCACGTCCTTCTTCTTTCGCGACCCGGCCGGCTACACGCTCGAGGTCCAGCGCTTCGAACGGCCGGACTGGCCTGCGCCGGCGGGGTGAGCCGGGCGGGCGCGGCCCGGGTTGGGGACCGGAACGGACTTCGCCAGGCATCCCGCGCCATGGCAGGCGTTGCGTTCCAGCCACGGAGCGCCGGCGCGATCCGGATCCGTCGCCAGGGCGCCAGTTCGCAATTCCCCCCCGCGGCACGGCAGGGCACAGTGTGCTGGCAGAGCGGTCAACGGGGCCGATTGCTTGTGGTCCGGCCGCGCGGCACGTCTTGCTCCAAGAGTGTTTCCTGGGCCGGATCGCGCGGGAACCGGGCCACGTCAGGCGGTGCGGGAAGGGGGCCTCTTGGCGGAAATCTGGGCAGGCTGGGGCGGCTACGCCTATCTGGCGGCGGGGCTCTGGGCGTTTTTCGAAGGGGAGACCTTCGTCATCGCGGCGGCCGCGCTTGGCGCGGCGACCGGCGTGGTCGATCCGCTGTTGCTGATGGCCTGCGTCTGGATCGGATCCTATCTCGGTGACCAGACGTGGTTCTATCTGGGGCGCCGCTACGGGCCGGCCGCTCTGCGCCGCATTCCCGCCGCCGAGGCGCGCATGGAGACGGCGCGCGGGCTGCTGGAACGTCATGGCACGCTCTTCGTCCTGAGCTTCCGCTTCCTTTACGGCGTGCGCAACGTCGCCGCGGCTGCCTGCGGCCTGGCGGGCATGAACTGGGGGCGTTTCGCCGTGCTGAACTTCGTCGCTGCCGGCCTCTGGGCTGGAAGCTTCGTCGCCGCCGGCTGGTATCTCGGCGCGCTGGTAGGGCCGGAGAATCTCGGCTGGGCCCTGCTCGGGCTGGCGGTGACGGCGATCTCGTTCTTCGTGCTGCGCCAGGTCCGGCGGCGCTCCATTGCCAGGGCTGCGGCCCGCGCCGCGGCAGGGTAGCGCGGGTCGCTGAAGCTCCCGGCGCTCAGGAAAGCGTGCCGGCGCCGGCAGATGGAGCGGATCCCGATCGGGAGGGGGCGCTCACGAAGATCCCCTCAGCCCATATCGACGCGAGTGGAAGTGCGCGGGTGCTCTCAATTGCGCGCCCGCGCTCCGCAGGTGAAGGGTTCCGCGTCGCGGCGCAGCACCGGCCATCCCTGCGCGTACTGGCTGCGCATCTGCGACAGCGCCATCTCGCTGCGCGGCGCATTCTCCGGGTCGTGGAAGATCAGCGTCTCGCCGCGCGCGCCGATGATCACCGAGGCATGGCCATACGTGCTGCCGCCATGCGTCTTCATCCAGGGCAGGAACAGCGGGCCCCAGCGGCGCAGGTCCTGCTCCAGCGCAGCGCCATTGGCCGGCAGGCCGACCATGTGCTGCGTGAGATTCTCATTGGCCATCAGTGTCGGCAACCAGTCGTAGCTGATGTTCCAATGCCCGGTCTGCATGGTGCCGTCCGGCTGGGGAAGGGGGCGTGAATACAGCGCCGGCACGCCCTGGCGCGGCCCGACCTCGAAGGCGTAGCCGATCATGCAGGCGCTCGCATACCAGCACCCGGTAGGGTCGTCGCGGTGGAGCGCGCCGCCATAGTCGAGCTGGCTCACGAAAGGGACGTCCAGGTACATGGCGAGGCCCTCCTTGTTGGCCCTCCATGATGGCGCCATACGGCAGTCCCGGCCATGTCCGATTTCATAAGGTGATTCAGTGGCCGCAGAGCACACGCCCTCGCGAACATGACCCGCGGTGAGGCAGCGTGTCGGCTTGAGGCGCGATTTTCGTATCGATCGCGTTGTGATCCTGCGCATCGCGATCGGGCCCGCCGTATCCAAGGATATCGCCCGGCTGCGCCACCAGGCGCCAGCCCGCCGCAATCCAAGGAGATCTGCAGCCATGACGGGTTCGATAGGAACACCCTCGCCGGATTGTGGCGAGCGTAGCAACGCGGCACGTGCCAGGCGCGAGGCTGTCGGGCTGCTCGGCCAAGGCCGTGGCCGCGGCGTGACCATGCCGAACGGAGAAGAAACGCGCTACGGCCTCGGCTTTGCCGCCAACTACCACAAGGCGCTGCCGCACGATGTGCTCGGCAATGTCCATCGCGAAACCTACCATCAGATGGTGCGCATGCTGGCCGGCCACGATGCCGGCGGTCTCGAGACGTTGCCGGTGGGCGCCAACCGCAGCGATGGCGCTCCATCCACGACCAACCCCGAGCGTTACAGCGATGGCGGTGGTCCGCTGGGCTACCGCAAGCTGACAAGCCCTCTGACAGGGCATGTCTTCGATACACAGGGGGCCGATGCCGGAGCCCTCGCGATCGGCGCCGCGCCCACGATCGCCAGCGCCGAATTCGCTGCCGAGATGGTCGAACTCTACGCCATGGCGCTGCTGCGAGATGTGCCCTTCACCGAAATCGCGAACGGCACGGGCGCCAATGTCGCGACCATCGTTGCCGCCCTG
The DNA here is from genome assembly GCA_963716705.1 of uncultured Alphaproteobacteria bacterium. Lineage (GTDB taxonomy): Bacteria > Pseudomonadota > Alphaproteobacteria > Acetobacterales > Acetobacteraceae > Neoroseomonas. The sequence continues at coordinate 64,382 of CAVQTW010000019.1, read as the reverse complement.
GGTGCGATGCCCTTCTTCCAGGCCGGCCATGTCGCCGCCACGCCTGCCGAGGCACGCCGCCATGCCACGCGCGGGACCGTCTCGAGCGGGGCGGATCTGTTCCGCGGATCGACGCCAGGGTCGAAGCATGGGCACTGGGTTTCCCAGTTCCTGCTGACCGGCAACAGCAACGAGCGGTTCGAATTCCGCAACCTCGACAACACCGCCGCCCCGGCGAATGGGCCCACACCTACCTTCCGTGGGATCCGCGCCGAGACCGGCATCAATGACGGTTTCGTCTTCTTCGGCACGCAGGTGATCGACCAGCGCTCCATCGTCGCCAAGCCCGGCATCGACTACCTGACGAACTGGGCTGCCTGGCTGGATTGCCAGAACGGCGTGGACTTCAACAATTTCGACATCTTCCTTGGCCGTCGGCGCTACCTGCTGACGCCGCGCGACATCGCGACCTATGTCCATTATGACGCCCTCTACCAGGCCTACCTCGTCGCCTGCCTGCTGATGGCGAATGACGGAGGGAACTTCCCCAAGGACAGCGGCATGCCGGAAACGCGCAGCCGCACGCGCTCGGCCTTCGCGTCCTTCGGAGGCCCGCATGTCCTGTCACTGGTCACGGAGGTGGCGACGCGCGCTCTCAAGGCGGTTTGGCGGCAGAAATGGCTGCATCACCGCCGCATGCGCCCGGAGGTGGCGGCGGCGCTGATCACGCTGCACAAAAGGGACCCGCTGCTGATCCCCGATCAGGAGCTACGCGACGCGGTCGGTATGCTCCACGGGGCGATCCCCGCGAACCTCCTGGCACTGATCGCGGCGCACAACCAGGCGCAGAACGCCAACGCGCGCTTCACGCCCAAGAGCACGCTGCCTGCGGGCTTTCCCGACATCGACGACGCCGAGAACTACCTTCTGCCGATGGCGTTCCCGGAAGGCTCGCCCACGCACCCGGCCTATGGCGCCGGCCATGCCACCGTGGCGGGCGCCTGCGTCACGGTGCTCAAGGCGTTCTTCGAGATGTTCGACGCGACCGGCACGCAACCGCGCGCCTGGCCGCTGCCGGTGCACGACGTGGATTTTCGCCCAGGAGCCAACCCCGCCGGCAACGAATTCGAGGGCGGCGAACTGCGCCAGATCGCCGCCGCCGGCGCGTCGCACGGCTATACGGTGCAGGGCGAGCTCGACAAGCTCGCGATGAACATCGCCAATGCGCGCAACATGGCGGGTGTCCACTACTACACCGACTATTATGAGTCGCTGCGGCTGGGCGAACGCATCGCTGTCTCGATCATCGAGGAGCAGCTTTCGCTGTACCGCGAGCCGGTTTCGGTTCGCTTCACGAGCTTCGATGGGGACGACATCCGCATCGCGGGCAACGGCGATAGCGCACGCGTGCATGTCTACCTCAATGGGCAGCGCGGCGGATCAGCGGAGTGGTACGCACGCTTCGAGGATTGATTTGGTGTGGCGCGGATCACGACAGATCCGCGCCCACCACGCCTACCGCGCCAGCATCGTCTGCGGCAGCCAGGTCACGATCGCGGGGAAGACCGTGACGAGCGCGACCGCGATGACCATCAGCGCGAAGAACGGCATGGTGTAGCGCGCCACCTCGAAGATGCTCTTGCCGGTCAGCCCCTGCAGCACGAACAGGTTGAAGCCCACCGGTGGCGTGATCTGCGCCATCTCCACCACCAGCACGATGAAGATGCCGAACCAGATCAGGTCGAACCCCGTCGCCTGGATGATCGGCAGGACCACCGAGGCGGTCAGCACGATCATGCTGATGCCGTCGATGAAGCAGCCCAGCACCAGGTAGATCAGCGTGAGGCACAGGATGATCATGTACGGGCTGAAGCCCTGCGCGCCGACCCAGGTCGCCATCGCGGCGGGAATGCCGGTATAGGCCATGGCCTGCGTGAGGAAGGCCGCCCGGCCAGGATCAGGTTGATCATGCAGGACAGGCGCACCGCGCCCATCAGGCTGTCGGTGAAGGACTTGCGGTTGAGCGTGCCGCCCCAGGCCGATAGCGCCAGCGCGCCGACCACCCCGAACACGGCGGCCTCGGTGGCGGTCGCGAAGCCGAAATAGATGCCGCCCATCACGAACAGGATGAGCCCGCATCACCGGGAATAGGTTGGCGCTCTCGCGCAGGCGCTGGCGGATCGGTGTCGGCGGGTCGCGCGGCGGCGTGCGTGCCCGGGTTGAGCATGGACCACACGCGCGATGTAGCCGCTGAACAGCGCCGATCAGCAGCAGGCCGGGAAACACGCCGGCGATGAACAGCCGCACGATGGAAACCTCGGCCGCGACGCCATAGACGATCATGACGATCGAGGGCGGGATCAGCAGCCCCAGCGTGCCGGCGCCGGCCAGCGAGCCGATCGCCATGGGCTCGTGGTAGCCGCGCTGCGTGAGCTCGGGCAGCGACATCTTGCCGATCGTCGCCGCGGTCGCGGCGGAACGAGCCCGACACCGCGGCGAAGATGCCGCAGCCGATGATGTTCACATGCATCAGCCGCCCCGGCAGGCGCTGCACCCAGGGCGCGAGGCCCCGGAACATGTCCTCGCGAGCTTCGTGCGGAACAGGATCTCGCCCATCCAGATGAACAGCGGCAGCGCCGCCAGCGTCCAGGATGCGATGGACTGCCAGATGGCCGTGCCCATCACCTTCTCGGCGGGGAAGGTCGGGCATGGCCGGGATCAGCACCGGCAGCACCACCACCCCGACCAGGCCCACCAGCATCAGCGACACGCCGATCCAGATGCCAAGGCCAAGGAAGAGGAACAGCAAGCCGAGCAGCAGCACGCCCGCTTCGGTCTGGGCAAGTTCCATCATGTCAGATTTCCTCGGCCGCGCGATCGAGAGCCGAGCCATCGGTGGCCCGGCGATAGGACGGCGTGCCACCGCTCAGATGCACCACCAGGTCATCCAACAGGCACAGCGCGAACAACGAGGCGCCGAAGCCCACGAGGCTCTGCGGCACCCAGAGCTTCCAGGCGACGGAGCCCTGCGCCACATCCTCGAAGGCAAGGCTGTCGGTCGCGAGGTCCACCATCGAATAGGCGAAGAAACACACCAGACCTGCCGCCAGCGCCAGGGCGATGGTTTCCATCACGAAACGCGGCGCGCCGTTCAACCGCCCGATGATCAGGTCCACGCGGATATGCGCGCCATGGCGGAAGGCATAGGCCAGCGGGAGCGTGGCCGAAGCCGCGACCGAGAAGGCGGTAAGATCGTCGGCACCGAGCACGGTCGCGCCGAATTGCCGCCCGATCACCTGTGCCGCAATGATCAGCCCGATGGAGGCGAGGGCAATCGCGCCTCCGATCCCCCCGAGCATGTAGAGCGCATCAAGCGCACGGCGCAGGATCGTCATGCCGCGCGCATCGCGCGACGCAGTTCTGGCGACATGCGGCTGGTCTCCTTCAGGGCATGCGCCCCCGGTGTGGCCCGCCGCTGCTGCGACGGGCCAGGCGGCGTAGGTTCAGGCAGTGGCGGCGCGATAGGCCGTGATCAGAGCGCGCCCGTCGGCACCGGCCTTGGTGAGCCATTCATCGACCATGGTCGCGCCGATGCGTGCCAGGCCCTGCATCAGCGCCGGCGTCGGCGTGCCGATGGTCATGCCGCGACTGGCGAGCATGTTCTGCCGCTCGGTCGTCTCGGTGTCCGACGCAGCCCAGCCACGCGCCTCGGCCGCCGCGGCGGCGGCGCGGATACCCGCCTGCACCGGGGCCGGCAGCGCCTCGAGGTCGCGCGTGCGGACCATCACCGCGTTCTTCGTGCGGGTGAAGCCGATCGGCGTGAAGATGCGCACGAAGTCCCAGGCCTGAACATCGACGCCCGTCGCCGCCGAGGTCACCATGGTGTTCACCACGCCGGTGGCAAACGCCTGCGGCACTTCCGCGCTCTGCACCAGGGTCGGCGTCGCGCCGCACAGGGTCGCGAAGCGGTTGGTCAGCGAGTTGAAGGTGCGCATCTTGGTGCCCGCCAGCGTCTCGACGCTCTCGACCGGCACGTTCGTGTAGAGGCCCGAGGGCGGCCACGGCACCCAGTACAACATGGTGATGCCCTGGCGGTTCAGCTTCGCCTCGACATAGGGCTTCTGCACCTCGGCGAGCTTGCGCGCCATCTCGGTGCTGGTGACCAGCTGCGGGATGCTGTCCACCTCGAACATCGGGTCTTCGTTGCCATAGGCCGAGAGCAGGATCTCGCCCATCTGCGCCTGGCCGGTCTGCACGCCGCGCTTGATCTCGGGCATGCGCAACAGCGAGGCATTGGAATGCATCTGGATCTGCAGCGCGCCGCCCGAGGCCGCCTGTGCGGCCGTGACGAATTCGCGCAGGTTCTTGGTGTGGAAGTTGCCGTCGGCATAGGCCGTGGCGAGCTGCCAGCGCGTTTGCGCCTGGGCCTGGCCGGTGCCGAGGCCGGCGACCGCGAGGCCGCTGGACGCCGCGAGCAGGCCGCGCCGGGAAAGTTGTGTCATCATGAAGCCCCTTTTTCTGTTGGTTCTTGCTGCGGTGCAGTTTCGGCGCTCCGCGACATGGAGCGCAAGGGGGGGCGCCCAAGGAACGTCCCTCGGCGCGCCCCGCCTGCCTGCCTCATGGGCCAGGCAGCCCCGCTTTGCATGCCCGGGCGGCACGCCGCGCATCCGCGGCGGCCATCCCCTCAGTGGCCGGAAACCCCCAGGTGGAGAATTCCGGAAAAATACAACGCAGAATGCGCCGTGACTGCCGAAATGCACGCTACGGCTGCATCATGCCTCATGTAAAACGGCGCGGGCTTGCGTCAGCCCGCGCGGTATTGCTCGAGCAGCCGCCGCCCGTCATCGCCGGCACGCTGTACCCATTCATCGGCCATCGTGGCGCCGACGCGCGCGAGGTCGTCGAGCAATTGCTGCGAGGGCGGGCCCACCTGCATGCCGCGCTCGGCCAGCGTCGCCTCGGTGCTGCGCTGCGCGGCTTCCGAAAGCTCGTAGCCGCGTGCCTCCGCGCGCTGCGCCGCGGTGCGGATGGCTGCCTGCAGGTCGGCCGGCAGCCCCTCCAGGGCGCGGCGCGAGACCAGCACGGCGTTCTTGGTCATCGAGAAGCCGAGCGGCGTGAACACCCGCGCATAGTCCCACGCCTGGGTGTCCACGCCGGTCGCGGCGGAGGTGATCTGCGCCACCACGACGCCGGTCGCGAAGGCCTGCGCCAGCTCCGCGCTCTGCACCAGCGTCGGCTGCGCGCCGATCAATTGCGCGAAGCGGTTGGTCATCGGTGAGAAGGTGCGGAAGCGCGCGCCGCGCAGCTGCTCGAGGCTGGTGACCGGCTGCTGCGCATAGAGCCCCGCCGGCGGCCACGGCACCATATAGAGCAACGCCAGGCCCTGCCGCGCGAACCGCGCCTCGATGAAGGGCCGCTGCAGGTCCGCGAGCTTCTTCGCCTGCGCGAAATTCGTCACCAGCTGCGGCAGCGCATCGGCGTCGAACAGCGCGTCCTCATTGGCGTAGGCGGTGAGCAGGATCTCACCCAGCTGCACCTGGCCGGTCTGCACGCCGCGCTTGATCTCGGGCATGCGCAGCAGGCCGCCATTGCTGTGCAACTGCACCGAAAGCCGGCCACCGGCCGCCTGCTCGACCTCCTGCAGGAAGGCGCGGATGTTGCGGGTGTGGAAATTGCCATCGGCATAGGGGCTGGCCATCTGCCAGCGCGTTTGCGCCTTGGCGGTAAGGGGCGCGAGGGCGGCAAGGCCGGCGGCGCCCAGCAGGGCGCGGCGGTGGAATGTCATGGTGTTTCCTCTCATCGAGCCGAAGCGTCACGCATCGGCCCATGAGGCCAGGATAACGCCACTCGCGCAGCGCAGGCCATGCCCCCGGAGGCGCCTTATGCCGGCACGCGCTTCATCTGCTACTTTGCGCGCCTGAGCCGTTTCCGTTCGCCTCGGCTCACGGCAACAACTCCAGGCTGTTGTTTTCGCGAGCATCTTCATCCGATCAGGTGATTCCACCTGATCGGGATCTGCCCAAAATCTCGACCTGCAGCCCGGAGGGCCGAGTGCGCGGGCGGGCCGCCTTCGCGGGCCCGTCCTGCTGCACCTGCCAACGTCACGCCATCAACGAGGCTTGCCGTTGTCAGGCGGGAAAGGCTGCCGGATCGACACCCGCCTCAGTCAGGAAATGCCGGATCGCGACCACTTCCTCTTTCGACAGGCTGTGGTGCGTGTCGTGGAAGGCGTGGGAATGTCCGTTCAGCGTCACGCCGATCCGGCCGGTGCCGGTATGCGCAACCTCGGCACCGAGGCCCTCCAGCACGGCATGGACCGCCTTGGGGTCGATGTTGGCGCTGACCGGATGGGCGAAGATGGCATGCAGCACCTTGCGGTGACGATGGTTCATGGCGGGTCTTTCATCGGTTGCGACTTGCCCCCCATGTGCCGCCAATGCCCGCTGCGTGCCTTGCGCCGGATCAAGCCGGCGGTGCGCTCACGCCCGGCCGTAGGTATCCTCGAAGCGCACGATGTCGTCCTCGCCGAGATAGGAGCCGGACTGCACCTCGATCAGCACGAGCGGGATGATGCCGGGGTTCTCCATCCGGTGCACGCAGCCCAGCGGCAGGTAGATGCTCTCGTTCTCGCGCAGCAGGATCTCCTCGGCGTCGCGCCGCACGATCGCCGTGCCCGAGACCACCACCCAGTGCTCGGCGCGGTGGAAGTGCTTCTGCAACGAGAGCTTCGCGCCGGGGCGTACCTGGATCTTCTTCACCTGGAAGCGCTCGCCCATGATCAGGCCCTCGTAGTGGCCCCAGGGGCGATAGGCGCGGCGGTGCTCGGTTGCCTGCTTGTGGCCGCCGGCGCGCAGGCGGTCCACCAGCTTCTTCACGTCCTGCGCACGGTCGCGGTGCATCGCCAGCACCGCATCGTCGGTCACCACCACCACGACGTCGTCGAGGCCGACCACGCCGGTCAGGATGCTCTCGCTGCGCACATAGCAGCGGCGGCTGTCGAGGATCTCGACCGGACCCTCCGCCGCATTGCCGGCGGCATCCTTGGCGCTGATCTCCCACAGGGCCGCCCAGGAGCCGATATCCGACCAGCCGATCGCCGAGGGCACCACCGCCGCATGGCCGGTGCGCTCCATCACCGCGACATCGATGCTGATGGAGGGCGCGGCCGCGAAGGCATCCGGGTCGAGGCGCACGAAGTCCATGTCCCGCCGCGCACCCTCCACGGCGGCGCGCACGCTGTGCAGCAGCGCCGGCTCGTGGCGTTCCAACTCGGCCAGCAGGGTCGAGGCGGTGGCCACGAACATGCCCGAGTTCCACAGGTGCTTCCCGTCGGCGGCGAATTCCGCCGCGCGCGCCGCATCCGGCTTCTCGACGAACCGCGTGATGGCGCGCACGCCCTCGAGGCCCGGCAGGTCGTCGCCCGCCTCGATGTAGCCATAGCCCGTTTCGGGCGCGGTCGGGCGCATGCCGAAGGTCACGATGCGTCCTGCCCGCGCCGCGGCAGCGGCCCGTGAGAGTGCGGCATGCAGGGCGGGCACGTCCTTCACGGCCGAATCGGCCGCCATGATCCACATGACCGTGCCGGGGTTCGCCTCTTCCGCCAGCAGGGCCGCGGCGGCGATCGCCGGCGCGCTGTTGCGCCCCTCCGGCTCCAGCACGATGCGTGCGCCGCGTCCGCGCAACTGCTCGGCCACCAGGAAGCGGTGCGCCTCGTTGCACACCACCATCGGCGGCAGGAAGCCCTCGCCATCGGCGCGCGCGGCGGTCTCCTCCAGCATCGGCCGCGCGGATGCCAGGGGCCAGAACTGCTTCGGATACCCCTCGCGCGAAAGTGGCCACAGGCGCGTGCCCGTGCCGCCGGAGAGGATGACGGGGAGGATGTTCATATCGTGCGCGGTCATGTCGCCATGGCTATGTGTCAGGATTCGGGGCGACCATGCAGCGCAATGGCGGCAAAGGGAAGGCGGCGCTGCCAGGGTCGCCACAGGGGGTTTTGGTTGGGTGAATGACGATGTGCAGGCGGGTCCGGGCGCCGATATCCCCGAGGGCTTCGTGGCGCGCCACGCCGGCGGCCCGTTCCTCGAACCTGTGGGGCCGATCTTCCGGCGCCCGGAGCCCGACGGCGGCGCGCGCTTCGGCCTGCGCCTCGAGCGGCGCCACTGCAACAACCAGGATGTCGCGCATGGCGGCATGTTGGCCACGTTCGCGGATCTCGCGCTGGGCATCGGCGGTGCCGAACTCGCGGGCACGCCCGGCTCCTTCATCACCATCAGCCTCACCAGCGACTACCTGGCGCCGGCGCCGCGCGGAACCTGGCTCGAATGCCGCCCGGTGCTGCTGCGCCGGACCGCCAGGCTGATGTTCGTCGAGGCGCGCGTCACCGCCGACGGCACACCCGTTCTGCGCGCCTCGGGCATCTTCAGCCTGCCGCGGCCCAAGGGCTGACCCCAGCGGTCGCATTCCTCGACCGGCGCGGTCATGCTTCCTGCGTGCCCCCATTCGCCGTGCGCAACCCATCCGGGTTGCCTGGCCTTCACCGGCCTCCCGCCGGGCCGCGTTCGCTGACCCGGCATGAGTCGAAGGCTCGTGCCCTTGGCATGGCGCGCGCGGCGTGACCCCCCGGAACGCAGAAAGGCGGGCCCCGCAGGACCCGCCTTCCGTTCCGTACCCCGGGCACCGTCGCCCGGAGGGCCGCGATCAGCCGCCTTCGGCCAACGCGGAGTCCTTGCTCTTGCGGATGTTCGGCAGGAGCATCGCCGCCAGCGCCACGGCCGCGATGGCCAGCAGCGTCGCGCTGATCGGGCGTTCGATGAACACGCCCCAGTCGCCGCGCGAGAGCAGCATGGCGCGGCGCAGGTGCTCCTCCATCATCGGCCCGAGCACGAAGCCAATCAGCAGTGGCGCGCCCTCCAGCTTCAGCTTGGAGCACAGGTAGCCGAAGATGCCGAAGACCACCGTCTGGTACACGTCGAACACGTTGTTCTGCAGCGAATACACGCCGATTGCGCAGAAGATCATGATGGACGGGTACATGTAGCGGTAGGGCACCGCGAGCAGCTTCACCCACATGCCGACCAGCGGCAGGTTGATGACCAGCAGCATCAGGTTGCCGACCCACATCGAGGCGATCAGGCCCCAGAACAGGTCCGGCTGCGCTTCCACCATCCGTGGCCCCGGCTGGATGCCCTGGATGATCAGCGCGCCCACCATCAGCGCCATCACCGCATTGCCCGGGATGCCCAGCGTCAGCAGCGGGATGAACGAGGTCTGCGACGCCGCGTTGTTGGCGCTTTCCGGCCCAGCGACACCCTCGATGGCGCCCGGCCGAACTCGTGGCGGTGCTTCGAGAGCTTGCGCTCCATCATGTAGGAGGCGAAGGAGGACAGCGCCGCGCCGCCACCGGGCAGGATGCCCAGCATCGAGCCCACCGCCGTGCCGCGCAGCACCGAGGGGATGGAACGCTTCACCTCGGTACGCGTCATCATCAGGCTGCCGACCTTGCCCGACATCACCGAGCGCGATTCCGGCCGCTCCAGATTGATGATGATCTCGGCGATGCCGAACATGCCCATGGCGATCGAGACGAAGCCCACGCCATCCGACAGTTCGGGAATGCCGAAGGTGAAGCGCTGCTGGCCGGTCTGCACGTCGGTGCCGACCATGCCCAGCGAGACGCCCAGGCAGACCATCGCGATCGACTTCGCGACCGACCCCTGCGCCAGCACCGCCGAGATGATCAGCCCGAGGAACATCAGCGAGAAGTAGTCCGCTGGCCCGAAGGAGAGCGCCACCTCGGTCAGCAGCGGCCCCGATGCCGCGACCAGGATGGTGGCAAACGAACCCGCGAAGAACGACCCGCAGGCGGCAACGGTCAAGGCCGCGCCCGCCCGCCCGTTGCGCGCCATCTTGTAGCCTTCGAGCGTGGTCACCACGGAACTGACCTCGCCTGGCAAATTCAGCAGGATCGCCGTGGTCGAACCGCCGTACTGCGCGCCGTAGTAGATGCCCGCCAGCATGATGATGGCGGTGGTGGCCGGCTGGCCGAAGGTGATGGGCAGCAGCAGCGAGATCGTCGCCACCGGGCCGATGCCCGGCAGCACGCCGATCGCGGTGCCGATGATGCAGCCGATGAAGCAGAACATCAGGTTGTTCAGCGTCAGTGCGACGCCGAAGCCGTGTGCGAGGTTTCCGAAGAGATCCATGGCGGTCTGTTCCCTGCGTTCAGAACTGCGGCCAGACCGGCACGCGGATGTCGAGTTCGTAGATGAAGACCGCCCAGCACAGCACGCACAGGAATACGATCAGCCCCAACACGCCCAAGGGCGTATGCGTCTTGTCGGCCAGCGCCGAGAGCCCGACCGAAGCGGCGATGGCCACCATCAGCCCGAGCGGTTCGAGAATGATGCCGAACAGCGAGAAGGCCGCGCTCACCAGGAAGAGCGGCCGCCAGGATTCCACGAAGCTGACGACCATGCAGCCGACGAACAGGCCGATACCGAGCGGGTTCCAGCCCACCGAGGCGAAGCCCGGCGCACGCGCGGCGATCAGGCCGGCGGCCGTGCCAACCACCGCACCTGCGATGAGGAAGCCTATCTCGGACCCCGTCCACTTCGCGATCGGGTCGGGGCCGTTGAACAGCCCGAAGAACAGCGTCAGCCCGCCCAGACCCATCAGGATCCAGAATGAAAGCATCGGCATGTAGCCGGGCCCCATCCGCCTAGCCGATCCCAGGTTGTGGTCCAGGTTCAGCCACAGCGCGATTGCCGCGAAGGACATCAGCAGCCCTGCGGAAATCAGGTCCTTGGTGTTCAGCTTCATGCTCGTTCGTCCATCCCCGCGGTCATGCTGTCTCAGCCCGTACTCAGGTCGTCAGTCGGCGGAAGCACCGGCAGCCTGCACGAGCGGCGCCCACTGCGCCACCTCCCGCTTCACGAATTCCGTGTAACCTTCTGGCGTGAGGTCGCCCGGTGTCCCGCCGAGTTCCGCGAACCGCGCCCGCACCTGCGGCGAGCCGACGAAGCCGAGCGTCTCGCGGCTGAGCCGCTCCACCACCGCAGCCGGCGTGCCGGCCGGCGCCGAGAGCCCGAACCAGGAATTGCTCACCAGGTCGAAGCCCTGCTCACGGAAGGTCGGCACGTCCGGGAAGGCCGGGTGGCGCTGCTCCGACGACATCGCGACACCCACGACCGATCCCTGCCGGATATGCGCGCTCGCCGAAGGCAGGCTGTCGGACATCATCGGCACCTGGCCCGCGATCACCGCCTGCATCGCCGGCCCTGCGCCGCGGAAGGGCACATGCGTCAGTTCCTTGCCGATCAACTGGCCCATGCGCACCACCAGCAGGTGGTTGGACGACCCGGCACCGGAGGTCGCGACATCGAGCCCGGCCGGGCTGCGCGCCTTGGCCACCGCATCGGCCAGCGTGCGGATGCCGGCATTGGGGTTGGCCACCCACACCGTCGGGTTGGTGACGATCAGCGCGATGTGCGCGAAGTCATCCACCGCGTTGTAGCGCACACGGTTGCCGTACACCGCGGGGCTGATGCCGTGGCTGGCGATGTTGGAGATCACCAGCGTGTAGCCGTCCGGCGCCGCGCGCGCGACCATCTCGCTGCCCACCGTGGCACCGGCGCCTGCCCGGTTCTCAGCCACGACCGAGACGCCCAGGCGCTCCTGCAGCCCTGCCGCCAGCAGGCGCGCGACGATGTCGGTCGTGCCGCCGGGGGCGAAAGGCACGACAAGTCGAATGGATTGTGAGGGCCACGCGGCCGTTTGCGCCAGGGCGGGGCGGGCCAGGAATGCCGTGGCGGCGGACGCCGCCAGAAGGGCTCTCCGGCTGGAAATCAAGGACATTTTTGCCTCCCGAGAACGTGGCTTGCCCTATCGCACGCACACTGAGGCGCGGCAAGCGGGGCGCACACCGCCTCCTTGCCGTGGCGCCGCGCGTACCTATGCTCGGCGGTCAGTCGTCATGCATCGGGACCACCACCATGCTCGCCAATGATCCGCAGCGCGCGATCCGTGACGCGGCCGAAGCCGCCGCTCCGCACCTTGTCGCCCTGCGCCGCGACATCCACAGCGTGCCGGAACTCGCCTTCCAGGAAGTGCGCACCGCGGGCATCGTCGCTGCCGAACTCACGCGGCTGGGCATCGCGCACCGCACCGGCATCGGCGGCACCGGCGTGGTCGGCGAGATCAAGGGCGGGCGCCCCGGCCCCACGCTCGCCATCCGCGCCGACATGGACGCGCTGCCGATCCATGAGGAGACCGGCCTCGACTTCGCCAGCACCGTCGATGGCCAGATGCATGCTTGCGGCCACGACATCCACACCGCCACGCTGCTCGGCGTGGCATCCGTGCTGCGCGACCTCGCCCCGCAACTCGCCGGCACCGTGCGCCTGGTGTTCCAGCCCGCCGAGGAAGTGCTCGAAGGTGCCGCCGCCATGATCGCCGATGGCGCCGCCGATGGCATCGACATCGCGCTCGGTTTCCACAACCACCCCGACATGCCGGTGGGCCGCTTCGGCTTCGTGCGCGGTGCCTGCCTCGCGGCGTCGGACCGCTTCGACCTGGTGGTGCAGGGCAAGTCCGGCCACGCCGCCCACCCCTATGCCGCCGTCGATCCCATTGTCGCCGCCGCGCATTTCATCGCGCAGGCGCAGACCGTGGTCAGCCGCGAGATCCGCCCACTGCATCCGGCGGTGGTCACGGTCGGCATGGTCCAGGGTGGCACCACCTACAACATCATCCCCGAGCGCGTGCAGCTGAAGGGCACGGTGCGCACGTTGCACGCCGATGCGCGCAACACCGCCGAGGCCGCGCTCAAGCGCCTGGCGGACGGCCTCCAGGCCACGATGCGCGTGCGCTGCGAGCTCGACTACCGGCGCATGGTGCCGGCCCTGGTCAACGACGCGCGCGTGCTCGAACCCGTCATCGCCGCCGTCGCGCGCCAGATGGGCACGGCCCCCGAGGAAGGCGAAGCCTCCATGGGTGCCGAGGACTTCGCCGAATTCGCCGCCCGCGCGCCGGCCTTCCACCTGCGCATCGGCTCCGGCGCGCCGGGGCGCGACGACCGGCTGCACAACGCCTTCTACCAGCCCGACGAAGCCTGCATTCCGCTCGGCGTGCAGGCGCTCTCGCGCGCCGCGCTGGATCTGCTCGGATAGGTCGGGGGAGAGAACTCCCCCGATCCCCCTCCTTTTTTTGTCACCTGGGAACTGACTTCGGATGTCAGTTCCCAGGTGCCAGAAAAAGGGTGGGGGTTTGGGGGAGGTTCTCCTCCCCCAACCTTCCCTTCCAAGGACACCCACCATGCCCCGTATCTGCGTCTTCGGTGCCGGCGCCATCGGCAGCCACCTTGCCACCCGCGCGGCCCTCGGTGGCGCGGATGTCGCCATCATCGCCCGCGGCGCGCATCTCGATGCGGTGCGCGCGCGCGGCATCACGCTGCATGCGCATGACGGCACGCACAATGTGCGCGTGCAGGCCTCCGCCGACCCCGCCGAGATCGGCCCGGTGGACGCCGTGCTGGTCACCACCAAGGTGCCCGCGCTGCCCGCCGTCGCGCGCGCCATCGCGCCGCTGCTGGGCGCGGATACGCCCGTCGCCTTCGTCACCAACGGCATCCCCTGGTGGTATTTCCTGCGCCACGGCGGCGCGCGCGATGGCGAGCGCATCACCCGCCTCGACCCCGGCGCGGCCATCGAGAATGGCGTGGGCATCGCGCGCACGCTGGGCGGCGTGGTCTATTCCGCCAGCGCCGTCACCGAGCCTGGTGTCGTCACCTCCGAACACGCCGATATCCGTCTGTTCCTGGGCGAGCCTGACGGCACCATGAGCGACCGCGCGCGGATGATCGCCGCCCCCATCGAGGCCGGAGGCATGCCCGCCCCGGTGGTGGACGACATCCGCCATCGTGTCTGGGGCAAGCTGATGGGCAACCTCACCTCGGGCCCGCTATGCATCCTCTCGCGCAGCGACATGAAGACCACGCTGGCCGAACCGGCGGTGTTCGAGGCCGCCATCCGCATCGCCGAGGAAGGCGCGGCGCTGGCCCTCGCCCATGGCCACGACCTGGCGACCTCGGCGGAGCAGCGCATCCGCCGCTCGGGCATGATCGCGCACAAGCCCTCGATCCTGCAGGACCTCGAACTCGGCCGGGCGATGGAGATCGACGCGCTGTTCACCGTGCCGCTCGAGATGGCGCAGCAGGCCGGTGTGCCGATGCCGAGTTTCGAACTGGCCGCGCGGCTGGCCACGCAGGCCGCCCGCGCCGCGGGACTATACCAATAGCGTTGGCGCTGGTCGCAGGGATGCGTCAGCCGGCCTCACCGTCCAGCGTGTCCGCGATGAACTTGAACGGGTAGTCCGGGTCCTTGTAGTCGCCGGGCCCCTGCCGCTTGGGCAGCTTGACCTTCTCCCGCTTGGGCGCCTCGTAGGGAATGCGGCGCAGCAGATGGTGGATGACATTGAGCCGTGCCCGCCGCTTGTCGTCCGAATGCGCGACGTACCACGGCGCCCAGGAGGTGTCGGTCGCCAGGAACATCGCATCCCGCGCGCGGGAATAATCGTACCACCGATTGTAGGATTTCAGGTCCATGGGCGAGAGCTTCCACAGCTTCCGCCCATCCTCGATGCGCGCCGCAAGCCGCCGCGTCTGTTCTTCGGGGCTCACCTCCAGCCAGTACTTCAGCAGGATCACGCCCGAACCGATGATCGCCTTCTCGACCGCCGGGGCCATCTCCAGGAAGCGGTCCACCTGCTCGTCCGAGGCGAAGCCCATCACCCGCTCGACACCCGCGCGATTGTACCAGGACCGATCGAAGATCACGACCTCGCCCGCCGAGGGTAGGTGCGGAACGTAGCGCTGGATGTACATCTGCGACTTCTCGCGCTCGGTCGGCGTGGGCAGCGCGACCACGCGGAACACGCGCGGGCTGACGCGCTCGGTGATCGCCTTGATGGTGCCGCCCTTGCCGGCACCGTCCCGCCCTTCGAACAGGATGCAGACCTTTGCGCCGGTCTCCTGCACCCAGCGCTGCAAGGCCACCAGTTCCACATGCAGGTCGAACAGCGCGCGCTCATAGGCCTTGCGTGACACTTTTCCGTCCGCCTTGAAGGGCGAACCTTCCTTCGCGCCGGCCGTGGGCTGGGCGGGGGGCGGCGCCTTGGCTTTGTCGCGCGCGCGCGCGGTGTCCTGGCCCTTCGGCGCCTTGTGCTTCTTTGCCATTCTTGTCCCCGCCCCTTGCACGTTCCGCCTGG
Source organism: uncultured Alphaproteobacteria bacterium (assembly GCA_963716705.1). GTDB lineage: Bacteria > Pseudomonadota > Alphaproteobacteria > Acetobacterales > Acetobacteraceae > Neoroseomonas. Next base: position 49,142 of record CAVQTW010000019.1, on the reverse strand, counting down.
TGTCAGACTTGGTCCGGGTGCTGCCAGGCCAGGAACCAGCCGACATCGCCCGGCATGCCGCCCGGCCAGTCGATGATCTCGACCTGCAACTGGAAGCCGCGCGGTGCCAGTTCCTTCAGGTAGAAATCATGGGCGCGCTTCGGGAAGCCCTCGAGCCTGTCGGCCCAGTTCGGATCATTGCTGGTGATCCCGCGCCCGGAATCGGGCAACCATTCGGAGGGGAACTGCAGCACCTGCGCGCGCTTGTCGCCATTCTCGATGGCGCGGCGCACCGCGAGCGCGATGCGTTCCATCGCCTCGGGCTGCACGACGCGCTCCGTGAAGGATTCGCGGATGGCATCACGCTCGGCCTTGGCGGCGGCTTCCTGCGCAAGGCGCTGGTCCTCGGCCGCCTTCTTCTTCTGCGCGATAGTGTCCCAGATTGCCTGGGCGCTGAGGTTGGCGCCGGTGACGCTCACATTCGTGCTCCATTATTCCTTTGACGCTGCCGCGCCGCGCTTGGCCCGGTCGAGAAGCCGGGCCTGCAGCGGCAAGAATGCCCGGCTATCCCAGGCCATTGCTTGATCTGTATCACAGGCGCCTCATTCTGCGCAGCAACCGGTCGGGCGTCACGCGCCCGACCGCCCGCATGAACGGCAACGTCGCGGGGTGGGCCCGGCGCCACAACCTCGCAGCTACCCGACGGCCATGGACACGCCGATCACCATGCCGAGGGGCGCCGCCCGCGCATCTGCTCCGGCGCGCCGGGGCGCGACGGACGGCTGCATGATGCCTTCCACCAGCCGGGCGAACGCTGCATTCCACCCGGCGTGCAGGCGCTGTCGCGCGCGGCGCTGGATCTGATCGGATAGGTCGGGGGAGAGAACTCCCCCGAACCCCCTCCTTCTTCTGGCACCTGCGAACTGACAGCCGAGGCCAGTGCCAGGTGACAGAAAAAGGGTGGGGGGTTGGGGGAGGTTCTCCTCCCCCAAAACCTTCCTTCCAAGGACCTCAGCATGACCGCATCTGCGTCTTCGGCGCCGGCGCCATCGGCAGCCACCTCGCCACCCACGCGGCCCTCGGCGGCGCGGATGTCGCCATCATCGCTCGCGCGGCGTCACGCGGCATGCGCATGACGGTATCGGTATCGCCGAGGAAGGCGCGGCGATGGCCCACGGCCACGACCTCGCGACCTCCGCCGAGCAGCGCATCCGCCGTTCGGGCCTGATCGCGCACAAGCCTTCCATCCTGCAGGACCTCAAACTCGGCCGGGCGATGGAAATCGACGCGCGGTTCCCTGTGCCGCTGGAGATGGCGCGGCAGGCCGGAGTGCCGATGCCCACCTTCGAACTGGCCGCGCAGGCGGCCGTGGCGGCGGGGCTCTACGCGGCGCAGTCTTGAGCGTGCCCGACGCCCGTGCCCCATCAATCGGCCGGCGAATACAAATATAAATGACTCCTTGGGCATGACTTCGTGCTAAATGATCTGGGTGCGGATCCAAGTATCCGCATCCGGCGCCCGGAAGGGGCTAATCATCATGACTCGGAATTCTTTATTTTTCATCGGCGGAGCGCTGCTCGCCGCAATGATCGGGGCTGGGTACTGGTTCTACCAGGACCGCAGCCGGTCGGGCGTGGACATCAGCATCGGCGGCCACGGCGTCAGCATCCGCGAACGGTAGCGCCCGCCGGGCGTGCCCGGCCTCCCCTCATCCCGCTCGGCCATGGGGCGCGTCCGCGCCGCCCCAACGTCTCCACAGGAGTTCGCGCCATGTCGCTCGGCACCATCCTCATCATCATTCTCATCGTCGCGCTGCTCGGCGGCTTCACCGGCCGGATCGGGGGCTATGGCTACGGCTTCGGCCATGGCGGGGTCAGCCTGCTTGGCATCGTGCTGATCGCGGTCGTCGTCCTGGTGGTGACGGGGCGCCTCTGACGCGACCGCCTCACGCGCTCTCGGGCAGCAACCCGGTGCGGATGACATGCGGCCAGGCGGCGCTCATGCCCACCTCCTCGGCACGGCGCGCCGCGCGGTCCCAGTCATAGGCCACCGCGAGCATCTCCACGCCCAGCCCGGCCTCGCCCAGGTGCAGCACGGCATAGCGCGCATGCGGCGTGCCGGCCTCCTGCCGATGCGCGGGCTCGCGCGAGATGCGGAACCCCGGCAGGCCGAGGCTGCCCGGGTTCACCACCAGCGGCCCGCCTGGCACCTGCACCATCCCCGTGCGGTGGCTGTGCCCGCACAGCACCACGCGCGCGGCCATGCCTGCCGCGCCCAGGCGCTGCCGCAGCACCTCCATGGGCGCCGGGCGCAGCCGCTCGGCCACCACCTCCTCGATCAGGTTCTGCACATCGGACTCCGGCGTGCCGTGGCAGGCCAGCACCCCTGGCGCCGGCTCCAGCGTGGCAGGCAGCGCGCCCAGCCATGCCTGCTGCGCCGCATCGAGTTCATCGAAGGCCAAGCGGTCCTGCCGGCCCATCGTCTCGGGCGCGTGCTCCACCACCCAGCGGTCGTGGTTGCCGCGCAGGCAGGGGATACCCAGCGCGCGCAGCATCTCCACGGTCTCCCTCGGCCAGCCCGCCCCCGAGGCGATGTCGCCCAGGCAGATGATGTCCCGCACCCCGCGCGCGGCGGCATCGCCCAGCACGGCCTCGAGTGCGGCGACATTGCCGTGGATGTCGGTGATGACCGCGATGCGCATGCGCCTGCCCCTGAACTGAGCCGCGCAGTCTTCCCGCTCCGCGCCGGCGCGTCACCCCCGCCGCTGCCCGCCATAGGCCGCATCGCGCGCCGCCCGGTCGCGCATCGCGTCGAACACCGCGCGCTGCGCGTGGCTGCCGCCCATCTCGTGCAGAACCGGCAGCAGCGGATCGAACAGCGCGACCGCCTCGGCCGGGTCGCCCACCATCGCCGCCACCACCGCGCGCGCGGCACCAAGCCCGACCGCTTCATGCACGCGCGCCTGGCTGTCGGTCTCCTGGGCGGCGTGCCATTCGATGCTGGCCATCATCGTCGTCACCTCGGCGCGCAGCCCGGCGCCGGCCAGGGCGAGCAGGATGTGCAGGTCCGCGAAGGCCCAGCAATTCTCGCCGATGCGCCGCTGCGCGACCTCCGCCACCTCCTCCCACCGCCACGCGCCGACCGGCACGCCGGCCGCCTCCAGCCGCCACAGCAGCGACGCGGCGTTCATCAGGTCGCGCACATCCTCGCTCGGCGCCGCCCATACCTTGCGGTCGTGCAAGTCCAGCGCCGCCTCGTACTGGCCGAGCTCGATATGGAACAGCGCGCGGTGCCAATGCACATGCCGCACGAAATTGCTGCCGCCACCCAGATGCGGCTCCAGCCAGCGCAGCCAGGCGATGCCCTCGCGCACACGCCTTTGGGCGCCGATCGCGTGCGCCACGGCATGCGCGCCCCACAGGTCGGTCGGCTCCATCGCCACCGCGGCCCGGCCGATGCCCTCCGCGCGCGCCGCCTCGCCGGTTTCCTCCAGCGCGAAGGCGTGGCAGCCCAGCAGATGCGCATAGCCCGGCATGGCGGCATCCCAGCGCGGCAGCGCGGCCTCGATCGCCACGCGCATCCCGCCCGCATCGCCCAGCATGAAGCGGATCCCATGCGCCAGGCGCAGCGCCAGGATGTCGTGCGGATGCTCGGTCACGATCGCTTCCAGCCCGGCGGCGGCGCGGGCCATGTCGCCGCCCTCCTGCCAGGCGGCCAGGGCCTGCACCAGGGCGCGCTCGCGCGGGGTGCCGCCGCGCGCGGCCAGGCCATCGCGCGCCCGCGCCAGGCTGCGCCCGGCCTCAGCCACCATCGGCCGCCGCGCCGCGATCATCTGCGCGAAACCGGCCATGGCGTGGCCCGCCACCAGCATCGGGTCGGCCACCAGCGCCGCGCCCAGATGCGCGCCCGCCGCCGCCTGCTGGCCGAGCATCCCCATCACGGCGGCCTCCAGCCCGCGGGCTGCCGCGCCGCTCGTTGTCGTGATGGCCAATCCGCGCGGGTCGTGCTGCATGGGGGTGCTCCGGTTCGCCTGTGCCGATGGTTTCGCCGGCGGGCCGCCCGTCGTTACGCCCGCGGCAGCGCCGTCTGCCCCAGCACCCAGCCTTCCCAGGCCAGCACCGCGTCATCATCCGGCACCCAGTCCGCCCGCGCGCCATCCAGCACGCCCACCAGGCCAAGCAGCCCGATCACCGAATCGAAGCGGTCCTCCCCCGCCGCATCCGCGCCGAACCCGTCGGCGACCATGGCGCGCAGGGCGGGCTCGGGCGCCACCCGCAGCGCCGCCATCGCCGCCAGCAGCCGCCCCGCCAGCGCCGCGCGGTCCGCCTGCACGCGCTTGGATCCGCGCATGACCAGGCCCAGATGCCGCAGCGCCTCGGCCGGATACACCTCCGCCAATACCGCCCGCCCGGGTGCCAGCAGCCCGTGCAGGCCGCCCTCGAAGGGCCACAGCGCATAGGGCGCGCCGGCCGCCAGCGACGGCGCCAGCCAATCCCGCCAGGCCGCGATCGCCGCGCGGCCGGACTGGTTGGCCCCCAGCGTCCAGAACACCGGCGCGCCGGCCGGGCGTTCGGCGGTTGCGCGGTCGCACAGCCGCGACAGCCCCGCCGCATCGCCCAGCCCGAGCGCCGCGGCATGGCCCGCGCGCGTCATCCCCTTCACCGCACGCGCCGGATAGAAGGGCCGCTCGCGCGAGACCTCATCGAGAACCGCCGCCATCTCGAAGAAGCCCGGCCGCCCCGCCAATCCGCGCAGGAAATCCGGAAACCCCGCCTCGGCCCGCGCCCGCGCGAAGCCGCGCGGCACGCCCAGCGGCACATCGAGTCCCAGCGCCACCGGCACGCCCTGCGCGATCAACCCCGCGACGCGCCCGGTCGGATCGCCCACCGGCACCGGCACCTGCGCGCGCCAGCCTGCCGCCCCGCGCCGCGCGACGCTGATCCAGCGCTTGCGCGGGTCGATGGACCAATCGGCATGCGCGGCGATCATTGCGCGCTGCGCAACACGCGCCACCTCATGTAGGCTGGCGCGTCAACCGAGCGGAGGCGCGACATGGATGCGAGCACCACGCGGCCCCTGCCGGGCCAGGACGCCGCGCACCCCGACGGGCAATACGGCACCGTCGCCAAATGGTTCCACTGGGTCACCGTGGGGCTGATCGCCATCGCGCTGCCGACCGGCTTCGTCATCAAGTTCATCACCGGCGACTCCGATGGCGTGTACAAGTTCGCCTTCTACGCCATCCATGAAACGGCGGGGCTGACCATCCTGTTCGCGGCGCTGGCGCGAATCGCCTGGAAGGCCACGCACAAGCCGCCCCCGCACCCCGACCACCTGCCGCCGGCCATGCGCATCGCCGCGACCGCCACGCATCACGGCCTTTATGCGCTGCTCATCCTGCAACCGCTGCTGGGCTTCTTCGCGACCAATGCCTGGGGCTTCCCGATGCAGGGGCGCACCGCCTATTTCGGCTTCATCGACCTGCCGAAATTCATGGATGCCTCGGTCGGCCTCGCCGGGGTGCTGTCCTGGGCGCACACCATTGGTGGCTACCTGTTCCTGGTGCTGCTCATCGCGCATATCGGCGCCGCCATCATGCACCACGCGATCCGCCGCGACGGCACGCTGATGCGGATGCTGTAGCGTGGCCATGACCCCGCCACCTGCTTCGCCCCGCTGGCGGGAGCCGATGGAATGCCCGCATTGCGGCGAGGTCACGCTGGCCAATCGCCTTGCAGATGGTGCGCTGGTCTGTTCCTGCGCCGCCGGGCGCAAGTTGCCGGAGCGCGACATGCCTGCCGTGCGGCCGGTCACTCCCCCGCCGCGCCCAGCGTAACCACGCGCAGGCGACGCAGCGGGCCAGGGCCCGCCTCCACCTCGGCGCGCACCAGCGGCCCGGCGAAATCGCTGCGCCGCGCCGCCGGCTCCTCGGCCATCAGCGCCCGCAGCACCGGTGCAGCCGGTACATGGCCGAACAGGTCCAGCACCGCGCCGGCCGCCGCGGCCATGCGCCAACGGGCCGCGGCGGCCGGCAATCCGGCGGGCCAGTCCAGCGTCACCGCCACGCGCCGCGTGCCCGCCACCCGCAGCACCGACAGCGCCGGGACATCGGCCACGTCCATCCCCGCCGGGCAATCGAAGGGTGGCGCCGCCAGCGCGCCGCGGGCGGGTTCAGGATCGGCGCAGCCGATCGCGCGCGCCACCAGCGGCGCCAGCGCCGCCACGAAACCCGGCACCACCGCGGCATCGAGCGCCCGTTCGGCCGCTTCCGGCACGTCGGCCAGCCGCGGGCCGGGGCAGGGGATGAGTTCCACCCGGTCGTTCATCGGCTCCGGCGTGCCCGCCGCGGCGATGCGCGCCGGCGCCCGCCCGCCGCGGGCCTCCAGCGCGATGTCCGCCGGGTCGATGCCCTGCCGCGCCATCATCGCCGCCACCGCGTGCAAACGCGCCAGGCTCAGCGCGTCCGCCCCGGGGCCGGGATCGGCATGGCCGCGCAGGCAATGGCCGCGGAAGCCCGGCGGTCGCGGCGGGCGCAGGAAGGCCAGCAGCGCGTCGCGCGCCGGTTCGCTGATCGCGGCGCTGCCGGGTTCGAACAGCATGACCGAGGCATCCGCCACGTAGTCCGCCGCCCGCGCCGCGCCACCCGGCGCCGCCGCCAGCATGGCCGAAAGCGCCAAGCCCACAACACGCTCAGGCAGCGAAGCCCTCCATGGCGTCAGGCGCGATGCGCAGCCGTGGCCGATACGGCCGCGCCACAGCCATGCCAGGCGGCGCACCGGCGCGCGGCCGTCCTGGTCCTTTCCCCGCCGCGCCGGTCCGCCGGACAGACGCGCCGACGCAGCGGAGGTGCGGCCATCTGTCCGACACGGGCCTGCGCCGCGTGCCGGGGCGCTCACAGCGGCTTCTGCGCCCTTTCGAGCAGGCGGCCGAAGAAGCCCGGCTTCCGGGTGGCTTCGGCCACCTTCGGTGCCGCGGCCGCCGCCTCCCGCGCATCCGCCGCGGCGCGCCGGTCCTTGTCGGCCAGCCACTTCTCCAGGCTCATCCCGGCCTTGGCCGCGCGCTTCGCCTCATAGGCGCGCTGCGCATCCGTCATCTTCCGATCGTTCATGGCGCGAACCCCATCCACCGCTCAGGTGAATGGCGCGCCCGGCACCTTCCGGCAAGGGCCTGCGCATGCGAGTCTGTGGCATGGAAGCGAAGGTAAAGGCGGGCATCTGGGTCTCGATGGCGATCCGGCTGTCGGACATGGCGGGGCGCCCGGCCGCGGTGCTGCGCAAGGGAGACCCGGATTCGGGCGGCATCCTGTGCGTGCTGCGCGGGCGGGAGGGTGTGGTGGTGCTCTCCCAGGCGCGCGATGCGGAGGGCCGGCCGGCCTGGCTGCGCGGCAGCGGCGCCGCGCCGGTCGAGGAGGCGGTGGCGGATGCCTATGTCGCGCGCCAGGTGCAGCGCGACCCGGACCTGTGGGTGCTGGAATTCGAGGCGCCGGACCTCGTGCCGCCCTTCGAGGCGCGGCTGATCTGAGGCGCAGCTCACCGGTCGGTCAGCCGCACCTCGATCCGCCGGTTGCGCGCGAAGGCCGCGGCCCCCTCGCCGGGGTCGATCGGCTGGGTGTCGCCGAAGCTGGTCGCCGCCACGCGGTTGGGCGGCAGCCCCTCGGCGATCAGCAACTGCGCCACCGCGATGGCGCGCGCCGCGGCCAGTTCCCAGTTGCTGCTGAACCGCCCGCCGCGCAGCGGTGATCGGTCGGCATGGCCATCCACCCGCAGCACCCAGGACAAGCCCTGCGGGATCTGCGGCACGATCTCCAGCAGCACGGCGGCGAGGTCGCGCACCTGCTGGCGCCCCGCCTCGCTCAACTCGGCCGAGGCGGGGGCGAACAGCACCTCGCCCTGGAACACGAAGCGGTCGCCCACGATGCGCACCTCCGGCCGCTCGCCCAGCACCTGGCGCAGCCGGCCGAAGAAGTCGCTGCGGTAGCGCTGCAATTCCTCCACCCGCGCCGCCAGCGCCGCGTTCAGCCTTGCGCCGAGCTGCGCGATCGTCGCCTCGCGGTCGCGCCCCTGCGTCTGCTCGAGGTCGAGCGCGGCGGCCAGACGCCCGAGCTCGCCACGCAGCGCCTGCACCTGGCGCGTGAGCGCCGCCACCTCGGCGCGCGCGCCATCGGCCAGCCGCAGGTTCTCCGCCGCCTGCGCCTCGGCCGCCGCGCGGGCCCGATCCGCCGCCCCTGCCTCGCCCGACGCGGCGCGGCGCAGCGCCTCGGCCTCGGCGCGCGCCTGCTCGGCCGCCGAGAGCCGCGCGGCGGTCGCCTGTTCCGCCTGCGCGAGCGCCTGCTCGGCCGCCTGCTGCATCGCCGCCGCCTGGCGCGCGGCATCCTCGGCGCGTTGCCGCGCCAGTTCCGCCGCGGCGACGCGCGCCACCGCCTCCTGCGCGGTGGCCTCGGCCTGGCGCTGCGCTTCCTCGGCAAAGCCGGCACGGCGGGCAGCCTCGGCGGCGGCGGCCTCGGCCGCACCGGCGCGCCCGAGCGCGGCCTGCGCCTGCGACCCCGCGGCCCCGGCGCGGGAGAGCGCCGCCGCGGCCGCGCCTTCGGCGGCAATACGCGCGCGCGCGGCCTCGGCGGCCTCGGCGCTGGCGCGCGCCGCCGCCTCCTCGGCCTCGGTGCGGGCCCGTTCGCTCTGGGCGAGGCGCGCGCGCGCCGCCTCGGCTTCCGCCGACCGCGCGGCCCCGGCCCGCACGGCGTCAGCGGCGGTGGCTTCGGCACCGGCTTGGGCCCGTTCGGCTGCCGCGCGAGCAGCCTCGGCCTCGTTCGCCCGCGCCAGCGCCGCTTCGGCCGCCGCGGCGCGCGCGGCCGCATCCTGGGTCGCCTGCGCCGCGGCCTGCTCGGCGGCGCGGCGGGCCCGCTCCTGCGCACCCGCCTCCGCCAGGGCATCGGTCGCCTGGCGTTCCAGCGCCGTGCGCAAGGCGGTCAGGGCCTGCACCTGTTCGGTCAGCCGCGAGAGGTCGGCAACACGCGCCTCGATCGTCGCGCGGTCGGCCTGGGTCTGCTGGGTCAGCGCCGCGGCTTCCTGCCGAAGCGCGTCGAGCTCGCGCCGCGTGATCGAGAGCTGCGCGGCGGTGGCCGCGACCTGCAATTCCACCGTGGTGCGGCGCTGTTCCGCCTCGGCCAGGGCGCGGCGCGTCTCGGTCAGGTCGCGCGTGGTGCGCGCGGCGTCGGTGCCGACCGTCTCGGCGCGGGCCAATGCCTCGGCAAGCTGGCGTTCCAGCGTCGCGACACGCTCCTCGGCACCGCGCCCGGCCACGCCGAGGTCGGCCAGGCGGGCGGCCAGCCTGTCGCGCTCGGCGACCGTGGCGTCGCGCGCCGCGACCAGGGCCACGCGTTCCTCGCGCAGCGTGCCGAGCGCAGCCTCGGCCGCGTCGCGGGCCGCCGCCGCCGCCGCCAGCTCGCTGGAGGCGCGCGTCAGGCCGCTGCGCAGCTCCTCGGCCTGGCCGCGCTCCAGCGCCAGCATCTCGGCCAGTTCGCTCACCTGGCGGTTCAGCCGGTCCAGCGCGCGGTCGCGCGAACTGAGCGCCACCGAGAGGAATCCCTGCGCCAGCACGAACACCAGCAGCACGAAGATGATGACCATGAGCAGCGTGGAGAGAGCATCCACGTAGCCCGGCCAGGCATCGAGGCCGCCACGGCCGCGCCGGCGGTCATTCGGGCCGGCCATCGCGCGTCAGCCCCGCCGCGCCCGGCAGGGCGCGTGCCTGCCGGCCCGCCTGTCGGGTGCCCACGCCCTCACTTCGGCGGCTCCTCCGCGATCGCCGCGATGGTGCGGGTGAGGATCTTGATCTCGTTGCGGATCTCGTTGGTGGCCTGGGTGCGGCCCTTGGCCACATCCTCGATCAACCGGGCGAGGTAGAGTTCCAGGTTGCGGATATGCCCGCGCGTGGCCTCGTCCATCGCGCCGCCGCCCTGCGCCTCGGCCAGCCGGGTCAGCGCCGGGGCGAGGTCGGCCTGGCCCTCGGCCACGCGCAGCATCAGCTGGTTGTTGGCGCGCATCTGCTCGGTCAGCACGGTCAGGCGTTCGGTCAGCTTCATCAGCGCGCCCGAGGTCGCCGCCCGGCCTTCCTCGCCGCGTGCGAGGATGGATTGCAGGCCCTCGAGGTTCTCCGCCGTCTGCTCCAGCAGCGCCTGGACATAGGCGGGGATGGAGCCCTCGCCCTCCTGCCCGAGCACGCCCGAGGACAGCCGCGTGAGCCCGGCCAGCCATTCCTCCAGCTCATTGGTGAAGCGGTTCTGCGCCTGCCCCGCCGTGAGGTCCATGAACCCCAGCACCAGCGCGCCGGCGAGGCCCAGCATGGAGGTGGAGAAGGCGGTGCCCATGCCCTCCAGCGGCCGCGCCAGCCCCGCCTTCAACTGGTTGAACAGCTGGTTGAGGTCGCCCGAGCCCACGCTCATGGTGCCGATCACATCCGCCACCGAGGAGATGGTCAGCAGCAGCCCCCAGAAGGTGCCCAGCAGCCCGAGGAAAATCAGCAGCCCGGTCATGTAGCGCGAGAGTTCGCGCGTCTCGTCCAGGCGCGAGAGGATGCCATCCAGCACGCTGCGCATCGCCAGCGGCGACAGCGAGACCCGCTCCGTCCGCCGCGCCGAGAGCATCGAGGCCATGGGCCCGAGCAGCCGCGGCTGGATCGGCGCCACCGTGCCGCGCACGTTGCGGAAGCCCTCCAGCCAACTCACCTCGCGGCGCAGCACCAGCACCTGGCGCAGGTTCCAGCCGATGCCGACCGCCAGCACCAGCAGGATCACGCCGTTGAGCACCGGGTTCGCCGCGAAGGCGTGCTGCAACTGGTCGAACAGCACGATCGCCAGCACCAGCACGCAGGCCAGGAAGCCCAGCATCCGCCACAGGTACACCAGGGGCTGCGTCATCGGCCGCGCCTCTCCGCATTCGGGCTCGCCACGCCGGGCGGCAGGACATCCACCCGGTCCGCGCCGGCGCCCATCCGGCCCAACGGGCGCAGATCGATCCGAGTCGCGTCCAGCCCGCCGGCCACCAGCGCGGCCTTCACCGCCTGCGCGCGCGCCAGCGAGGCCCGCCGCGCCAGGGACACGTCATTGGCCGGCCCGCTGACCTGCGCCTCGACCATCACGCGCCCGGCGGGCAGCGCGGCGAGGCGGCCGCCGAGCAGCGCCAGCGCCTGCGCCTGCGCGGGTGTGAGCGTGTTCGAGGCCATCACGATCCGCACGCCGCCCTCGGGCAGGATGTCCATGCCCTGGGGCAGGGGTGGGCCGTGCCGGCACCTCGGCCGGGGCCATGGCCTCGCCCTCCGGCGCCAGGCGCGGCGGCGCGGGCGGCGCGGGGGCGGGGTCGGGCAACAGCTCGGCCGGCGTGTCCTGGGCGCGCGCGGCCGGGGCCGCGAGGATGCCGGCCAGGAAGCCGCGACGCTTCATGGCCACGCCCGCCCGATCGGCCGTCCCGGGCGGCTCATCCCGCGGGGCGCGCCTTCACCGCGGCAATGCCCTCGGCGACCATCTCGCGCAGCTTGGGGTGCAACGCCTGGTTGCCCGCGACCACATTGCCCGAGGCATAGCCATCCCCGCCCTCGGGGTCGGAATGGAAGCCGCCGGCCTCCTTCACCATCACCAGCCCGGCCGCGATGTCCCATTTCTGCAGGCCGAGCTCCCAGAAGCCGTCGTAGCGCCCCGCCGCGACCCAGGCGAGGTCGAGTGCCGCCGCGCCGAAGCGCCGCACGCCGGCCACCTGGGGCATGACGCGGTGCAGGATGGCGCTGAACTCCGCCTTGCGCGGCACGCCGGCGAAGGGGATGCCGGTGGCGAAGACCGCCTCGCGGATGTCCTTGCGCCCGGACACCCGCAGCCGCCGGTCGTTGAGAAAGGCGCCCACGCCCTTCTCCGCCCAGAACAATTCATCGGAGGCGGGGTTGTAGATCACGCCGGCCATGATCTCGGTGCGGTTGGCATCGATGCGCTTCTCGATGCCCACGCTGATCGCCCAATGCGGGATGCCATGCAGGAAGTTGGTGGTGCCATCGAGCGGGTCGACCACCCAGCGCCATTCCCAATCCGCATCGCCCGAGGCGCCGGATTCCTCCATCAGGAAGGCGAAGCCGGGCCGCGCCTTGGACAGTTCCTCCTTCAGCGTCTGCTCGGCGCGCAGGTCGGCGGTCGAGACGAAGTCGGACGGGCCCTTCACGCTGACCTGGAGCTGCTCGACCTCGCCGAAATCGCGCAGCAGCCGCCGCCCGGCCTTGCGCACGGCCTGGGTGACGACCTGCAAGGCCGGCGAAAGACGCGACGAGACGGACGACATGCAACAGAACCCCGCGGAGTAGAGAGAGAGCGCGCGCGGAGGGTTAGCGGAAGGGGCAGGTGAAGGCGAGGGGCGGCGGCGCTTCGTCAGCGCCGCCCGACGCGATTGACCGGCCCGCCGCGGTTCATCGGCGTGCCCGGGCGCACGCCGGGGCCAGGGGCGCCCACACCCGGCGTGGCCACACGAGGCGCCACGCGCACCGCCGGCGCCGCCCGCAATGCGACGCCAGGGCGCGCCACGCAGCCCACCGGGACGTTGACATACTGGCAATAGACAACGGCTTCGGCCGGCCGAGCCTGGCCGAACATCGCGGCGAAGCCCGCCAGCGCGAGCAGAAGCGACCTGTGCGGCACGGCATCCCTCCTCCTTGGACACCACGCAGCCTAGGCGCGGCGGCGGGCGATGGCCACGCGTTATTCACGCCGGCGTGACCCTGTTTCGCGCGCGACGCGCATGCCCAGGTGCGGCGCGCCGGACGCCGGGCAAGCCGCGAGAGGCTACTTCGCGCGTTCGTAATACGTCCCGTCGGCGGTCTTCACCACGATCTTCTCCCCGGCCGTGATGAAGGGCGGCACCATCACCTTGGCGCCATTGGACATCACCGCGGGCTTGTAGGAGGAGGAGGCGGTCTGCCCCTTCACCACCGGGTCGGCCTCGACCACTTCCAGCACCACCGTCTCGGGGAGGTCGATATTGACCGGCTCGCCCTCGATCAGCTTGACGTTGACGGTCATGTTCTCCTGCAGGAAGGGCAGGCGGTCGCCCAGGATCTCGGCCGGCACCACGGTCTGCTCGAAGGTCTCGGGGTCCATCAGCACCAGGTTGGCGTCGTCGGCGTAGGAGTAGGTGAACTCCTTGTCCTCGGTCATCAGCCGCTCGACGGTGTCGGCGGTGCGCCAGCGCTGGTCCTTCTTGGCGCCGGTCTTGATGTTGCGCATGTCCACCTGGATGATGGCATTGCCCTTACCGGGGATCATGATGTTCTGCTTGATGACGGTGTAGCGCTGGCCTTCGAACTCGATGACCATGCCGGCACGCATCTGGTTGGCTTGCATCTTTGCCATGGGGCAGGGGCCTACTCTAATCGACGTTGATATTTCGCGGGTCGGCTTACACAAGCGGCCCGGCCGAAGCAATCGGCGGCCGACAGACGAGGTGGCCGCCGTTCCATGTTGCGGTTGCGCCATCATGGACACCCGCCGTCCCCCGCCCCAAGGTCGCACCTCTCCACCGCAAGGGCGCCCTCCGCCGCGTGACCTACCCCCGCCCGCCCGCCGACACCCCCGTGCAGCGCCTCCTGCTCGGCATTCTCTTCATCATCGCCGCCGGCATGATGTTCGCCGTCATGGGTGGCATCGCGAAAATCCTCGGCCAGACCTATTCCTCCCTGCAGGTCTCCTGGGCGCGTGCCTTCGGCCATATCGTCTTTCTGCTCATCGCCTTCCTGCCGCGCTTCGGCCTGGTGCTGCTGCGCACCAAGCGCCCGGGGCTGCAGTTCTTCCGCTCGGCCACGCTGTTCGGCTCCAACCTTTGCTTCTTCTACGCGGTCACCTTCATCCCGCTGGCCCAGGCGGCCTCCATCAGCCTCACCGCGCCGCTCATCGTGGCCCTGCTCGCCTGGCCCATGCTGGGCGAGCGCACCACGCGCGGGCGCGTCATCGCGCTGGCGGTGGGGTTTCTCGGCGTGCTGGTGGTCATCCGCCCGGGCACCGAGCTGTTCCAATGGGCTTCGGTGCTGGTGGTGCTCAGCGCCACCTTCTACGGCGTGTATCAGATCCTCACCCGCCGCGATCGCCGGCATCGACCCGCCCGAGACCTCGGCCGTGTACAGTTCGCATGCTCGGCGCCTTCGGCATGATCGTGGTGATGCCCTTCGTCTGGATCACCCCTGGCACCGCCTTCGACATCGCGCTGCTCTGCGCGGTCGGCGTGCTGGGGGCGCTCGGGCATTACTGCGTGGCGCATCGCCTTCGGCTACGCCTCGGCCACTTCGGTCTCGCCCTTCCAGTATTTCCAGCTGCTGAGTTCGGTGGCGGTCGGCTGGCTGTTCTTCGCCGAACTGCCCGATGCCTACACCTGGATCGGGGCGGGCATCATCGTCGCCGCGGGGCTGTATATCGGCCTGTCGCAGGCGCGCCCCAGGCGGCCTCAGCCGTGACCCACCGGCCGCTTGCCGCCGCCGCCGGGGCTCTCGCGCATGAAGGCGGGCAGGCCGATCCCGCTGATCCGCGCCCGCACTGCGCGCATCAGCGCCAGGCCCTCCTCATCCGGCACGGCGAAGCGCGCGGTGCCCGGCGCGGGGTCCAGCGCGTGCAGGTAATAGGGCTTCACCCGCGCGCGCAGCATGGCGCGGAACAGCGCTTCCAGCGCCTCGACGTTGTCGTTCACGCCGCGCAGCAGCACGCTCTGCCCCAGCAGCACGATGCCGGCATCGGCCAGGCGTGCCAGCGCGGCCATCGCCGCGGGGGCGAATTCCCGCGCATGGTTCGCATGCACCGCCACGAACACCGGCTTGCCCGCGCCGCGCAGCGCCGCCACCAGCGCGCCATCCACCCGGCCGGGGTCGGCGACCGGCACGCGGGTATGCACCCGCAGCGTCTCGATATGCGCAACCGCCCCCAGGCGGGCCAGGATGGCGCCCAGCCGCCGCGCGCTCAGCATGAACGGGTCGCCGCCGGTCAGGATGGCCTCGCGCACCGCCGGCGTCGCCGCGAACCAGGCATAGGCCGCCTCCAGCTCCGCCTCGCCCAGCAGCCCGCCATCGGGGCCCACCACCTCGCGGCGGAAGCAGAAGCGGCAATAGACCGGGCAGGCCAGCAGCGGCTTGAGCAGCGCGCGGTCGGGATAGCGGTGCACCACCCCGGGCACCGGCGTGAAGGGCGCATCGGCGGTCGGGTCGGCCAGCTCGTAAGGGCGCGGTCAGCAATTCGCCGGGATGGGGGATGTATTGCGCGGCGATCGGGTCGGCCGGGTCGGCGGGGTCGATCAGCGCGGCCACGGCCGGCGTCACGGAAATGGCGAAGCGCTCGGCCACCGCCGCCGCGCCCGCTTCGTCCGCGGCGCCGATCAGCCCCGCCTCGCGCAGCGCGCGCGGGGTCCGCAGCACCCGTCCCTGGCCTGTCGTCTCACCATCCGGCATGGTCGCGGGCCCTACCGGAACGCCCCGAGCGCCGCAATGCCCACGCCCCCCTGGCACCCCGAGCGCCTCGCCGCGCGCCTGCCCTTCCTGCGCCGCCGCGCCGCGCTCACCGCCGCCACGCGCGCCTTCTTCACCGCCCGCGGCTATCTGGAGGTGGAAACCCCCGCCCTGGTCCCCGCCCCCGGGGCCGAAGTGCATATCCGCGCCTTCGAGACCCGTTTCATCCCGCATATCGGGGCCGGGCAGGGGCGGGCGCTGTGGCTGCGCAGCTCGCCCGAACTGGCCATCAAGCGCCTGCTGGCCGGCGGCAGCGGGCCGGTCTTCGAACTGGCGCGGGTGTGGCGCAATGGCGAGGTCTCGCCGCGCCACGCGCCCGAATTCACCATGCTGGAATGGTACCGCCCCGGCCTGAGCTTCCAGGGCCTGATGGAGGAGGCCGAGGCCTTCATCCGCGCTGTCTGCCCGCCCATGGTCGCGCATCAGGGCGTGGCCACCGACCTCACCTTGCCCTTCGAGCGCCTGACCATGCAGGAGGCCTTCGCGCGGCACTGCAATGGCCTCGACCTGTTGGCCACCGAGGGCGACACCGCCCGCCTGCACCACGCCGCCGCGGCCGCCGGCCTGCCACCGCGCGCCGACGAATCCTGGGAGGATCTGTTCTTCCGCCTGCTGCTGGAACGGGTGGAACCGCGCATCGGCCGCGGCCGCGCCACCTTCCTCACCCACTGGCCGGCGCCGCAGGCCGCGCTCGCCCGGCGCGACCCGGCCGACCCGCGCGCCGCCCTGCGCTTCGAATTGTTCGTGGCCGGCATCGAACTCGCCAACGCCTTCGACGAACTGACCGACGCCGCCGAACAGCGCGCCCGCTTCCACGAAGCCAATGCCGAACGCCGCCGCCTCACCGGCGAGCACGGCTGGGAGGCGGACGAGGATTTCCTCGCCGCCCTCGACCACGGCCTGCCGCCCACCGCCGGCATCGCGCTGGGCTTCGACCGCCTGGCGATGCTGGCCTCCGGCGCGCCGCATATCGAGGACGTGCTGTGGCTGCCCGTGGCGTGACCCGGCCCTGCATCGGCCGCATGGCACTGGCGCCCCGCCGCGCCGCCGGCCAGGCCTCTTCGCGATGTGATGCCCGCGCGCCGGGCGTTCCGTGCTCGCGCGCGACCACCTCGGCCGCCCGAACCAGCCCGCCAAGCCTCGCCCCGGGCGAACCGGCCCGGCTTGCCTCCCGCGGCGCGGTCGAGTCTATAGGAGCGGCCAAAACGGATCACGGAACGCATGGCGATCGGAAGCAAACGCAGCCGGGAAAGACGCAAGCGCCGCGGGCAGGTCCTGCTTCGCCTCGCGAAGTGGCTCATCATGCTCGCGGTTTTTGTCGGTCTCGGCATCTGGTCCTATCAAAGCGGCCTCGAACTGGCGCGCTCCGAGGTCACATCCCTGGAAGCGCGGCTGGATGAGGTCGCGACCGAGGCGCGGACGCTGCATGTGCGCAACGCGCAACTTGTGGGTGAACTGCGCCAGTCGCGGGAGGCCAATGCCGCCCTGCAACGCCGCTACGACCAGGATGTGCCGGCTGGCGACGCGGCCGCCCTGTTCTCGCTGGCGCAACGGCGCATCGCCGATGGCCTGCCGCGCGCGCGCGTGGAGCAGGTGCTGCGCGACGCCCAGCCGGTCAGCCGCTGCGAGGGCCGCGGCGCGACCCGCCGCTTCGCGATCGCCTATGGCCCCCGCGTGCCGGAAAGTGGGGGCATCGAACTCATGGACGGCATGGTGCGCGTCGTGGTCAGCGCGCCGAGCACGGCGGACGACCTCGCGCGCACCGCGAGCGTGGTGGTGAACGTGGCCGGCCAGGCGCCGGTGACGCTGACCGGCCTGCCGCAGCGCCACCC
This sequence comes from uncultured Alphaproteobacteria bacterium, assembly GCA_963716705.1. GTDB lineage: Bacteria > Pseudomonadota > Alphaproteobacteria > Acetobacterales > Acetobacteraceae > Neoroseomonas. Next base: position 31,821 of record CAVQTW010000019.1, on the reverse strand, counting down.
GGTGGTGCTGGGAAATGCGGAACTGGTTCTCACGGTCGCGCCCAGCGATGTGCGCGGCTTCGCAAGCGCGGGGATCACGACATGCTGAGCCGTAGGATACGCGTGGCTCTCGCGTTGCCACTGATGCTCGCCGCGGGCCTGCCGGCAGCGATGGCGCAGCAGGCGCAGGGCGAACGCCTCGCGCAGGAACTCTGTGCCGGCTGCCACGCGATCGGCCGCGCCGGCGCGAGCCCGCGGGAGGGTGCGCCGCCCTTCCGCGACCTGCATCGCCGCTACCGGGTGGACGACCTCGCCGAGGCGCTGGCCGAAGGCATCATGACCGGCCATCCCGAAATGCCGCAGTTCAGCTTCGATGCCGACCAGGTGACGGCTTTCCTCGACTACCTGCGCAGCCTGGAACGATAGGCGATGCCCCCGCCGCCCGCGTGACGGTGCGGCCGCAGCTTCCTGCGGATCTCAGGCCGGGACATCGCCGGCGAGGGTGATGCGATGCATCTCCCGCCGCAGGCCATGATAGTCGTTGACGGGATAGTGCTGCACCGCGCGGTTGTCCCACAGCGCGATCGAACCCGGCGCCCAGCGGAAGCGGCAGGTGAATTCCGGCTGTGTCACATGGGCGAACAGGAAGTCGAGCAGCGGCTTCGATTCCGCCTCGCTCCAGCCATCGAAGCGCGTGGTGTGGCCGAGGTTCACGTACAGCGCGCGGCGGCCGGTCTCGGGATGGGTGCGCACCACCGGGTGCACCGCTTCCAGCACCTCCGCATTGGTCACCGCACCACGTTCCTTCTGCCGGTCCTCCCGGGTTTTGGAGGCATCCGCCTTCTTCGAGGAATTGACGGCGCGCAGCGTGGCCAGCATCGCGCGCAAGCCAGGCGAGAGTGCATCATGCGCCGCACGGGTATCGGCGAAGATGGTGTCGCCGCCCGCCGCCGGCACCTCGCGCGCGATCAGCATGGTCGCCATCGGCGGGCGTTCCAGATAGGCGGTGTCGGAATGCCAGACCCCGCCGAAATTCATCCGCTCATGCGGTTCCTTGATGACCGGCGTGATCTGCGCGAAGCCATCCAGGCCGCGCACGAAGGGGTATTCGACAGGCGTGCCGAAGCGCGCGGCGAAGTCGAGGAAGGCCGCGGGCGGCAGCACCGCGTCGCGGATGAACAGCACGCCGTGCTCGAGCCAGGTCGCGCGCAGCGCGGCGATCGTTCCGTCATCGAGCGGTGCAGCGACATCGAGGCCGGAGACCTCGGCGCCGCAGGCGCCCGAGGCACGCGTAACGGTGTAGCGCTGCATGGTGGTCGACATGGTTTCTCTCCCTCGCCGCGCAGGCTAGGCCGCGGCGTGCAGGCGGGCCAGTAGGCGCGCCGCATCCTCGCGCGGTAGCGCGTAGAACACGAAGATGTAGGGGTCCGACGCCTCGAACACCGAGGGGTCCGGGGAGGCGCGCTGCATCGCCTCGCGGTCGAATTCCGCGACCGGGCGGAAGGCGCCATCGAACGCGAAGAACACATCGTAGCCGAGCGCGTCGAGGTAGGCCGGCACCGCCCAGGTGCTGCCCGGCCGGTGGCGCTCCTCGACCTCCAGCGTCAGCACCGGGCGGCAGCGCAGCAGCGTCTGTCGCGCACCGCGCAATATCTCGTATTCGGCACCCTCGGCATCGATCTTGAGGCCGGTGAGGTCGGTCAGCGCCAAGTCGTCGAGGCGCATCAGCGGCACCGCGAAGCGCTCGACGCCCACGCGCGCCGAAAGGTGCGCGGCGTAGTCCTTGGCCGTGCTGGCCCATTGTTCCTGCGCCACGCCGTCGAGCACGGGCATGGCCAGCGTGATCTCCCCCGCCCGGTCGCCAAGCGCCGCCGCGTGCAGGTCGACATTCGCGGGCATGGCGCCGAAGGCCTCGCGCAGCGCAACCTGAAGCCGTGCAAAGGCGGGCGGCAGCGGCTCGAAGGCCAGGACCCGGGAGCCCGGCAGGCGCGCCAGCGGCACGGTCAGCAGCCCGTCATGCGCGCCCACATCGACCAGCGTGCCGGGGCGATGGAGCCGTGTGTGAAAGTCGATCTCGTCCAAGTGGCGGCCCCCGGATCCCTGTGTCGGCGCGCAGGCAGCCTACCGCAGCCGCGCGCAGTCCGCGACCGGCCACACCGGCGCGCCACCACGGGGTTGTGCCTGTGCAGCGGCGGCGAACTCCGCGATGATGTGGCCGACCGGGGAGGGCATTCATGAAGCTGTCGCAGTTGATCTATACGTCGCGGCCCTTCGGGTTCGACGAGACCGTGCTCGACAACATCCTGCTGTCGGCGCGCGCGAACAACGGGCGGCGCGGCATCACCGGTGCGCTGATCTGCCGCGCCGACCTGTACATGCAGCTGCTCGAAGGCCCGCGCGAAGCGGTGACGGCGACGCTCGCGCGGATCCTGCGCGACGACCGTCATGTCGAACTGGCTGTCGTGCACTGCGCGGATGCCACCGAGCGCCTGTTTCCCGACTGGACGATGCGCGACGACCCGCCGCAATCCTGGATGTGGACGCAGGAGGAGGTGCGCGCCGGCGCGGCGCGCGAGGCCTCGGCGGAGGAGGCGCTGGCGGTGTTCCGCCGCCTGTCGGCGCAGCCACGCGAGGCATAGGCGGCGCGGCACCGGACGCACCGGCGCGCGGCCAGAGCAGATCCCGATCAGGTGGAATCACCTGATCAGGTAAAGATGCTCGCGAAAACCAAAGCCTGGAGACGTTGCCGTGAGCCAAGGCGAACGGACACGGCTCCAGGTCAGCCGCCCATGCGCTCCGAGAAGCGCAGCAGATAGCCATCGGGGTCCTGCACGATGAACTGGCGCACGCGCAGCATCGTCCCGCCCACGCGATAGCCCTTCTCCTCCAGCGGCAGGAACAGCGGCCAGGCGGCAGCTTCGAGCGTGGCCAGCACCGGCGCGAGGGACGGCACCGCGACCTCGAGGTTCATGCCGCGACCGAAAGGCGGTTCGAGCGGCGCGGCGACCCAGTCGCGCGTCGAGCCCAGGCGGTCCAGCATGAGCCGCGCGCCGTCGCGCTCGATGCAGGCAAAGCCGTCCTCGGGGCGGTCGTAAACCACGGCGAAGCCGCACAGCCCGCACCAGAAGCGCAGGCTTGCCGCCAGGTCGCGCACCAGCAGTTCCGGCACCAGGGCCGGGCGCGTCATGCCGCGGCGATCGCCGCGTTCATCGCCTTCACGCCGGCAGCGGCACCCTCGGGGTGGTTCCACACGGCGCCGACCACCGCGAGGAAATCCGCCCCCGCGCGGACCAGCGGCGCGCAATTCGCCGCGGTGATGCCGCCGATCGCCACACAGGGGATCTCCATCATCTCCGACCACCATTCCAGCAGGTCGGTGCCGGCGGTGTGCACAGTCTCCTTCGTGCCGGTCGGGAAGAAGGCACCGAAGGCGACGTAGTCGGCGCCCATCTCGCCAGCGGTCATCGCGAGGTGGCGGCTGTCGTGGCAGGTGATGCCGAGGATGCGCCCTTCGAGAAGCATCCGCGCGCCGGCATGGTCGCCGTCCTGCTGGCCCAGATGGGCCCCGTCGCAGCCCAGTCGCTGCGCCAGGATCGCGTCGTCGTTCAGGATGAAGGCCACGTCGCGGGCGTGGCAGATCGGCATCAGCGCCTCGGTCGCGCGTTGGATATCGTCCGGGCTCGCATCCTTCAGGCGAAGCTGCAGGCAGGCGACATCGCCGGCATCCAACGAAGCGGCCAGGATGTCGCGGAAGGCCGCGGGGTCGAGCCGCGGCGGCGTGATGAGGTAGAGGCGGCAACGGTCGGTCATCGCCCCTCCTTCGCGCGCTTCGCGCGGCTTGGGAAGCCGGTCGGGCGGGCGTGGCCGGGGGCGTCGCTCCCCCGGCCGGTGCGCCGTCAGGCCTTGGTCTTGTAGACCTCGACCATCGAGGCGAGCAGCGCCAGCGCATCCTCCTTCGGCCGCTGGAAGGCGTTGCGCCCGACGATCGAGCCATTGCCGCCGCCGGCATGGATGGCGCGCACCTCGTCCAGCAGCGCCTCCGCACCCTTGGCCTCGCCGCCCGAGAACACCACCAGGCGGCGGCCGTTGAAGCAGGACTGCACGATGTGGCGGATGCGCGCGGCCATGTCCGAGCCGTCGATCTTGCGCTCGATGTAGACCTTCTTGGCGGCATCCAGCGACAGCGGCTCCATCGGCGGCTTCACCTTGATGATGTGCGCGCCCATGAGTGCCGCCATGTGCGCGGCATAGGCGCAGATGTCGAAGGCGGTCTCGCCGACCTTGTCCAGCATCGGGCCGCGCGGATAGGACCACACGACAACGGCGAGGCCGACCGACTTCGCCTCCTCGGCCAGTTCGCGCAGCTCCTCCATCATCTCGAACTGGTATTCGCTGCCCGGATAGATGGTGAAGCCGATCGCCGAGCACCCCAGGCGCAGCGCGTCCGACACGGAGCCGGTCACCGCCTGGTCCTTGGTGGTGGACAGGCTGTTGGAGCTGTTGACCTTCAGGATGGTCGGGATGGCGCCGGCGAAGCTCGCCGCCCCCGCCTCGATCATGCCCAGCGGCGCGGCATAGGCGTTCAGCCCGGCCTCGATCGCCAGTTCGAAATGGTAGTGCGGGTCGTAGGCGGCGGGGTTGGGCGCGAAGGAGCGCGCCGGGCCGTGCTCGAAGCCCTGGTCGACCGGCAGGATGACCATGCGGCCGGTGCCGCCGAGCTTCCCCTGCATCAGGATGCGGGCGAGGTTCGCCTTGGTTCCCGGGTTGTCGCTCTCATACCAGGAGAGGATTTCCTTCACGCGGCGGGTCAGCTTCATGGCGGCGTCCTTCTGGGTATTCGGGTCGCGGGGCGATAGCGCAGGCTTGGGGCGCTGTCACGCGGCAGGCGGATCCGTGGCGAGCCAGGCGGCCAGCCGTGCGCCATCGGCGCGGCGGCGCAGGTCGAGCAGGCCGAGGTCCAGCGAGGGCGGGCGGGCCGGCAGCACCACGGCGCCCACCTCCCGCGCCGCGGCAAGGATGGTGGGGAAGGCAGGGCAGTCCCCGGCCAGCACGACCAGGCGCGCGCCGGCACGCAGCGCCGCCAGCGCGGTGCCGGGCGCATCGGCGCAATCAAGCGCCGCGCGCATCGCCGCGCCGGGGTGGCGCGATGCGGCTTCCGACACCACGGCGAGGAACCAGTCGGGCCCGGCGAAGCAGGCTGCCGCCGGGGCCGACAGCAGCAGCACCCCCGCTGGCCCGCGTGCGGCGAGGGCGGCGTCGGCCTGTGCCAGGGCATGGACCGTGACGGCAGGGGGCAGTTGGCCGGCACCGGCCATGTCGTTGAGGTGATCTGTCACCGTTGACCCCGAGGCGCCTCTCTGCCAAGCCTTCTGGTAACCCCGCGGTGTGGTGCGGGGCAAGCGCATGGCGGACCTCCAGGGGGCGGATGAACGAGGCGGCAGGGGATTCCGTGGCACAGGCGGCCGCGCGGCTCGAAGCAGCGGTGGACCGTTTGTCCCGCGCGGCGGCCAACCGCCCGGCCGTGCCCTCGGGCGAGGCCGAGGCAACCGGCGCGGATCGTGCTGCGATTGCCGCCCTGGCCGCGCGCCTCGATGAAACCATCGCGCGGTTGCGCGGCGTGCTGGGCGAGGACGTCTGATGGCCCAGGTCACGGTGCGCGTTGGCGGCTATTCCCACCCGGTGGCCTGCCAGGACGGGCAGGAACGCCACCTGACCGACATGGCGGCCGAGGTCGACAAGCGCATCGGCGCGCTCAAGGCCATGGGCATGCAGTTCGGCGAGACCCGGATGCTGTTGCTGGCCGCGCTGCAACTGGCCGACGAGACCTCCGACCTGCAGGCCGAGAACGATGCGATGAAGGCGGGCGGGGCGGTGGCGCCCGCCGCGCCGGCCGCGCCCGCGGAGGACCCCGCGCTGGCCGAGCGCCTCAATCGCGTGGCCGAGGCGATCGAGGCCATTGCGGCGGCCCTGGAGGGCGCCTAGGTTCACCTGGCGGGGCTGCCAGGTGCGCCCAGGCAATTCATCCCCGGGGCCAATGCACATCCTCCGGGAGCTGGCTCTGTTCGGATCTTGGTCCGGATATCTGGTGCCCACCTGCGAAAGCAGGCCTTGGGAGGGTGAGACGCCAGCGGCCATGGTGGCTCCGCGCTTTTCCTTTCCTCAGACGCCAGCGCCGGCATCCGCCGGGTTGGCTTGCGCGCGGCGAGGGCTGTTCCGGCGGCGGATGGGCATCGCGCGCGGTCGCGCTGTGCAATCCCGGGCCGAGGCACGGCCTCCGGCCCTTTTGTTGCGGCCTCAAGCGGTGACGCGGGCATTCGCCGGCTCCGCGGGCGCGCGGCGGCGGTGTTCTGGCGCGAGAGGGGCATCACGCGCGATGCTGCCTTGCTCGCCCCGTGCGAGGCCGGGCCTTGGCCTGTTTGGCGCCATGCGGCATGGGGGGCGCCCCTTGGCGTTCGCGTGGATTGGGCGATGACTGCTGATTCCGATGCCTCACCCTGGTGCGATGTGCTCCTCGCCGAGATGAAGGCCGAGGCCCGCCGGGTGGCGCTGGCGCGGCGCGCGGCCGTCGATCCTGCCGGCGCGGGCGAAGCCCTGGCGCAGGTGGCGCTGCGGGACTGCCCGCCTCCCGCCGGCGCGGTGGTTGCCGGGTTCTGGCCGATGGGACCCGAGATCGACCTCCGCCCACTGCTCCATGCCCTGCACGCGCGCGGCCAGCCTTTGGCGCTGCCGGTCACGCCCCGCCGCGGTCTGCCGTTGCGCTTTCGCCGTTGGGCGCCGGGCGAGCCGCTCGCGCACGGGCCGATGGGCACGCGCCAGCCGGAAGCGGGTGAGGAGGTCGCGCCCGATTGGCTGTTGGTGCCGCTGCTCGCCTTTGACCGGGCCGGGCGGCGGCTGGGCTATGGCGGCGGCTACTACGACCGCACGCTGGCCGCGCTGCCAGGCGCGGTGGCGGTGGGCGTCGCCTATGCCGTCCAGGAAGTGCCCGATCCGCCGGGCGTGCCGGCGGGCCCGATGGATGCGCGCCTGCCGCGCGTGGCGACCGAGGCGGGCCTCGTGACCTGCGGGGAGGCGGCGTGAGAATCCTGTTCCTCGGCGACATCGTCGGCCGCTCGGGGCGCGATGCGGTGGCGGGCGCGCTGCCGGGGCTGCGGCGCGACCTCCTGCTCGACCTCGTGGTGGTCAATGCCGAGAACGCCTCGCATGGCTTCGGCCTGGCGCCCGAGATGGCGCGCGCGCTGTTCGCCGCCGGCGCCGACGTGCTGACGCTGGGCAACCACGCCTGGGACCGCAAGGAGATCGTGCCCTATATCGAGGAGGAGCCGCGCCTGATCCGCCCGATGAACTACGCCCCCGGCACGCCCGGCCGCGGTGCGACGGTGGTCGAGGTGCCCGGCGGGCGGCGCGTGCTGGTGGTGCAGGTGATGGGGCGGCTGTTCATGGAACCGCTGGACGACCCCTTCCGCGCCGTGCAGGGCGAATTGGCGAGGCACAGCCTGGGCCGCCAGGGCAGCGTGCAGGCCGTCGTGGTGGACATCCACGCCGAGGCCACGTCGGAGAAGCAGGCGCTGGCCCATTCCTTCGACGGGCGCGCCTCGCTCGTGATCGGCACGCACACGCATGTGCCCACCGCCGATGCGCGCGTGCTGGCGGGCGGCACCGCCTTCCAGTCCGATGCCGGGATGTGCGGGGACTACGACAGCGTGATCGGAATGCAGAAGGGCGGCGCCTCGCTGCGCTTCTGGCGCAAGGTGCCGGCGGAGCGCCTGGCACCGGCCGAAGGTGAGGCGACGCTGTGCGGGTTGTTCGTCGAGACCGACGACACGACGGGCCTGGCTCTGCGGGCAGAGCCGCTGCGCATGGGTGGGTCGCTCAGCCCGGCGATGCCGCGGCCCTGAGCGCGCGCCGGCGGCGGATGTCGCGGCGCACCGACAGCGCCAGCGACACCACCATCAGCCCCAGGATGCCCAGCGCCACCGGGTGTTGCAGGATGTACAGCGCATCCCCGCCGGCGAGCTGCCAGGCGCGCAGCAATTCCGTCTCGATCAGCCGCCCGAGCAGCAGCCCCACCACCACCGCCGCCACCGGGAAGCCGTAGCGCGACATCAGCCAGCCCAGCACCGCGAAGGCGAACAGCGTGATCGGGCCGGCGATCGAGCCCTCGATGGCGAAGGCGCCCATGGTCGAGACCACCAGCACCGAGGGGATGAGGTAGCGCAGCGGCAGGCGCACGATGGTGCTGGCGACGAACACGAAGCCGGTGCCGATCACCAGCAGCACCAGCGCCTGCGCGAAGTTCGACAGGATGATGGCATAGACCACGTCGCGGCTCTGCTCCATGAAGCGCGGCCCGCCGACCACGTTGTGCATGGCAAACGCCGCCAGCAGGATGGCGGTGGCGCCGCCGCCGGGGATGCCCAGCGCGAGCATGGTCGCCATCGAGCCGCCCTCGGAGCTGCTGTTGGCCGATTCCGCGGCGATCACGCCCTTCACATTGCCCTTGCCGAAACTCTCGGAATCCTTCGCGTTGCGGCGCGTCTCGCCATAGGAGATCAGGTTCGCGATCGACGAGCCGATGCCCGGCACCGCCCCCACGAACACGCCGATCGCCGAGCCGCGCAGCAGCGTGACCGGGTTGCGCAGCACCATCCCGCCGCCCGCCAGGATGCGGCGCAGGCTGATGGTGCGCTCGGATTCCGCCGCCACGATGAACTTCGCATTCACCAGCGCGAACAACTGGCTCGCCGCCAGCAGCCCGACCATGGCGGGGATGGTGGGGATGCCATCGAGCAGCCAGGGGATGCCCATGTCGCCGCGCATGTAGCCGGCGGTGTTCATGCCCACCGTGCCGCACAACACGCCGATGCCCGCCGCGAACAGCCCCTTGCTGACAGTGGAGCCACCGATCGAGCCGAGCAGCACCATGCCCCAGATGCCGATCGCCGCCATTTCGAAGGGGCCGATGCGCAGCACGATCTCGGCCAGCGGCTGCACCAGCACGAACAGGATGACGTAGGAGATCAGCACGCCGATGCACGATGCGACGAGCGCTGCGCCCAGCGCCTCGTTGTGCTTGCCGGCGCGCGCCATCGGGTAGCCGTCGAAGGTGCGTCGCCACCGCCGAGGAGGTGCCGGGGATGTTGATGAGCACCGCGGGCACCGAGCCGCCGAACCCCGCACCGGTATAGACCGAGGTGAGGAAGATGATCGCCGGCAGGAACTCCATGTAGAGCGTGGCGGGCAGCACCAGCGCCATGGCCATGGACACCGAGATGCCCGGCAGCGCGCCGAACACCAGGCCGATCAGCAGGCCCGGGCACCACCCAGATCCAGGCGTCGGGCGAGCCCGCCAGCATCGCCAGCGCCGAGCCGAAGGCGTCGACATCGATCATGTCAGAGGATGCTGGTCGGAGAAGGGGTAGGGCACCAGCGCGCGGAAGCCGTAGATCACCACGAGCGTGAACACCGGCGGGACGATCGCCAGCATCAGTGGGTTGCGCTCGCCGCCGATCATCAGGCCGACCAGCATGAACGCGCAGATGGCGATGTCGTAGCCCGCCTGTTCGAGCCCCGCGATGAAGGCGCCAAACGCCGCCACCATCGCGACCACGCGCAGCAGGTCCATGCGGCTTTCCGGTTCCGCCGCGGGGTCGCGCGGTGGCGGGCGCAGCGAGCCCGCCGCGATCACCGCCCACAGCGCAAGCACCAGCCACGCCGTGGGCTGCAGCAGCAGCAGGTTCTGCGGGCTGAGCGAGACGCCCCGCGCTTCCACCAGGTAGGCCAGCGCCACGCCCGCCAGCGCAGTGACCAGCAGCAGCTGGCCCCAGGCAATGCCGGCGCGCGCGCGCGTCTCGCCCACGGCTCAGGAGGACTTGAGCAGGTCGGCGTAGCGTTCCATCAGCCCCGCGGTGGCGAGGTAGGCGCGGTTGGAGGCCTCCGGCCCGAACCACGTGGTGGCCAGTTGCTGGCCGCCCAGCGTGGAGATGCATTCCGGGTCCTTGGTCGCGCGCTCGATCGCCTGCAGCAGGATGCGGTAGCGCTCGGGCTGCGCCTCCACGAACCGCTTGGCGACCACGAAGCCGCGCTGCGAGCCCTCGACGAACTCGGGCGCGAAGCCCGCGGCGCGGGCGTGGTCGGTGAGGATCGGCGCATCGGGGAAGTCGCGTGGACTTCTCGTCGGCGAACATCAGCAGCGGGCGGATGCGGTCCTTGATGGGCAGGAAGCCCTCGGCGCCGACCAGGCCGACATCGACATGCCCGCCGGCCACCGCCGTGCGCGCCGGCCCGCCGCCATCATAGGTGACGACACGCACGCGGCCACGGTCGATGCCATGCGCCTGGCAGAACAGCGCGAAATTGATCAGGTCCGCCGAGGCCGGCTGGATGCCCACCGAAAGGCTGCGCGGGTCGCGCTTGAGGCTGGCCACCACCTCCTCAGCCGTGCGTGTCGGCTTGTCGGTGGCGCAGGCCAGCAGCGTGGCGTCGCGCGAGGGCAGGTTGATCATCCAGAAATCATCGGCCTTGTAGCGCGCGTTGCGCGTGATGATCGAGACCGGGATGAAGGGTGCCGCGGAATGCACCATTACCATGTAGCCGTCGTCGGGCTGCTGCAGGAAGAAGGTGTTGCCCAGCATGGTGCCGCCGCCGGGGCGGTTCACCACCGTGACCGGCTGCCCGATGTGCTTCTGCACGAAGGGCGCCATGGCGCGCGCCAGGCGGTCGTTGTAGCCGCCGGTCGCGAAGGGCACGAGCAGCGTGATGGGGCGCTCGGGGAAACCCTGGGCGCGCACGGCGCGCGGCGCGGCCAGCACGAGGCCGGCGCCGCCCGCGGTGGTGAGCAGATGCCGGCGTGTCGGTCCCATCGCTGAGCGTGTCATGGTGTTCCGTCTCCCGTCCCTGGTTCGGCCTTGGTTTGCGCGCATTCGGCGCGCACCGCCCTGGCGGCACCTAGCCGCGCCGGCAAGGCGGCGTCAACAGGGCGCCGCGCGGGGTTGATCGCGCCGGGCACGCTGCGCATGGTCCGCCCCGCGCCACCTGGCGCACGGGAGGGATGCGGTGGATCTGGGGTATCAGGGGCGGAGGGTGCTGGTGATCGGCGCCTCGGCCGGCATCGGCTTCGCGACGGCGCGGATGCTGGCGGCGGAGGGGGCGGAGGTAATGATCGCCTCCCGCGATGCGGACGGCATCGCCGCCGCGGCCGCGCGCATCGGCCAGGAGACGGGCCGCGCGCCGGCCACCGCGATCGCGGACATCACGCGCGAAGGTGCGGCGGATGCGCTGCTGGCCGAGGTCGCGGCGCGCTGGGGCGCGCTGGATGCGCTGGTGGACGCGGTGGGGGGCTCCATCCGTTCGGGCTTCGAGGCGCTGAGCGACGAGGACTGGCTGTCCAACTACGGGTTCAACGTGCTCTCGGCCGTGCGGGCGGTGCGCGCGGCGCTGCCCCTGCTGCGCCAGGGCGATGCGCCCTCGATCGTGCTGCTGGGCGCGGCGGCGTCGCGCATGCCCTATCCGAACCAGATCGTCTCCAACGTGCACAAGGCCGGCCTGCTGGGGCTGACCAAGACGCTGGCCGGCGAATACGCGGCCGAGGGCATCCGCGTGAATTGCGTCGCCCCCGGGCGCACGCTGACGCGCCTGTGGCAACAGCGGGCGGAGAAGATCGCGGCTGAACGCGGCGTCGGTTTCGACGAGGTGATCGCGGAATTCGCACATGAGATCCCGCTCGGCCGCTTCGCCAGCGCCGATGAGGTCGCGGTAATGGTGGCGTGGCTGTCGAGCCCACGCGCGGCGTATGTGACGGGGCAGACCGTCAACGTCGATGGCGGGATTGCGCGCGGGTTGTTGTGAAGGTCGGGGGAGGGAACTCCCCCCGAGCCCCCTCCTTTTTCTGGCACCTGGGAACTGACAGCGGGGGCCGGCGCCAAGTGACAGAAAAAGGGTGGGGGTTTGGGGGAGGTTCTCCTCCCCCAACCTTCAATACATCGTCTGGTTGAGCCGCGCCGGCGCCTCGCTGTCATAGGCCACGGGATCCACCTGCCCATCCGCGCGATGCGCGGCGATCAGCTGACCCATGGTCGGCAGGTCCTGCGGGCGCTTCGCCTCGCCCCAAAGGCGCGAGCGCATGATCGACTTCGCGCACTGCATGAACAATTCCTGTACCCGCACCACCAGCACCGTGGCGGGGGTCTTGCCGCGCTCGACGAAGCGCGCGCAGACCGCGGGGTCGGCGGTGATGCGCGCGATGCCGTGCACGCGCAGCACCTCGGAGGCGCCGGGCACGAAGAAGATGACGGACACGCGCGGGTCCTCGATGATGTCGCGCAACCCGTCGAGGCGGTTGTTGCCGCGCCGGTCGGGGATCAGGAGCGTGCCGTCGGGCTCCACCGCAACGAAGCCCGGCGCGTCACCGCGCGGCGTTGCGTGCACACCGCGCGCGCCCACGGTGGACAGGATGCAGAAGGGCGAGGCGGCGATCCAGGCGCGTGCGGTCGCCTCGATGCGATGCGTCACCTTCTTCAGCGGGCCTTCCAGCGGCGTATCGTAATGTGCCAGCAGCTGGTCGAGCGTGGTGATGGCGAAGGGGTCGACGGGGGCTTGCGTGTCCATGGGCGCAGTCTGGACCAGCCGGCGCCCGGCGCGCCAGCCCGATTGGCGCGGGTCGCTTCGCGCCGGTATAAGCGGCGCCCATCATCGGTTTCGACAGACAGAGAGAGATGCGGCCATGGCCGGCCATTCGCACGCCAAGAACGTCATGCACCGCAAGGCCGCCCAGGGCGCCAAGCGCGCCCAGGCCTTCAGCAAGCTGATCCGCGAGATCACGGTCTCGGCCAAGATGGGCCTGCCCGATCCGGCGATGAACCCGCGCCTGCGCGCCGCCGTGAAGGCCGCGCTGGTGGCGAACATGACGCGCGACACCATCGACCGCGCCATCAAGCGCGCCTCCGAGGCCGGGCAGGGCGAGGGCTACGAGGAGGTGCGCTATGAGGGCTACGGCCCGCACGGCATCGCCATCATCGTCGAGGCGCTGACCGACAACCGCAACCGCACCGGCGGTGATCTGCGCTCGATGTTCGCCAAGAATGGCGGCGCGCTGGGCGAGACCGGCTCGGTCGCCTTCCAGTTCGAGCGCAAGGGCGTGCTGCGCTACAAGCCCGATGCGGCCAGCGCGGACGGCATGCTGGAAGCGGCGATCGAGGCTGGCGCCGAGGATGTCGAGAGCGACGAGGAGGGGCACGAGGTGTCCTGCTCGGTGGAGGATTTCGCCGCCGTGCGCGATGCGCTGGAAGCCGCCTTCGGGCAGGCCGAGCAGGGCCGGCTGGAATGGTGGCCGACCACCACGCTCGACCTCGACGAGGAGCGCGCGCGCGAGGTGCTGAAGCTGGTCGATGCACTGGACGAGCATGACGACGTGCAGACCGTCTATGCCAATTTCGAGGTGGACGCGGCGCTGGCGGAGAAGCTCAGCGCCTGAAGGTGCGCGGCGATGCTGGCCTGCCTGAAGCGATGGGCGCGGCTGGTCCGGCGCGACGTCCACGCATTGTGGTTCGCCGCGCGCGATGCGCGCACGCCATGGCATGCGAAGGTGCTGGCGCTCGCCATCGCGGCCTATGCGCTCTCGCCGATCGACCTGATCCCGGACTTCATCCCGGTGCTGGGCTACCTCGACGACGCGATCCTGCTGCCGCTGGGCATCCTGCTGGCGGTGCGGATGGTGCCGCGGGCAGTGATGGCCGCGTGCCGGGCGATGGCCGAGGCCGCGACCACCCGGCCGGTGAGCCGCGCGGGCATGGCCTTCATCATCCTGGCCTGGGCAGGCGCTGCGGTCGGTTCGGCCTGGCTGCTGGCCGGCTGGTTGGGCGCCTGACCCGCCGCGAAGCGCGGGCAGCGCGGCGCGCGGCCGCGGCTTCTGCTAGGACAACGCCATGTCCCGCCGGCCGATTCGCATCCTGGGCCTCGACCCTGGCCTCCAGCACACCGGCTGGGGGCTGATCGAGCATGACGGCTTCCGGCTGCGCTTCATCGCCGAGGGCGTGATCTCCACCACCCCGGCCGAGGATTTGCCGGACCGCCTGCTGGCGCTGCACCGGGGCCTGGCCGCGGTGATCGACCTGCATCTGCCCGAGGAAGCCGCGGTCGAGAACACCTACGTCGCGCGCAACCCGGACAGCGCCTTGAAGCTCGGCCAGGCGCGCGGCGTGGTGGTGCTGGCCCCCGCGCTGGCCGGGCTCGCCGTCGCGCAATACGGCGCCATGGAGGTCAAGCGCGCGGTGGTCGGCAACGGCCACGCGGCGAAGGAACAGGTGCAGGCGATGGTGCGCCACCTGCTGCCCGGCGTGACCTTCAAGCGTGCGGATGCGGCGGACGCGCTGGCGGTGGCGATCTGCCACGCGCATCACCGGCACACGCGCAACGTGGTGGCGCGCGGGTACCAGCCGGCATGATCGGGCAGTTGAAGGGCCGGCTCGACAGCGCGCATGAGGGCGGCTGCATCTTCGACGTGAATGGCGTGGGCTACCTGATCGCCTGTTCGCGCAAGACCCTCGATGCGCTGTCGGCGCGCGAGGGCGTGCTGCGCGTGCTGGTGGAAACCCGCGTCAGCCAGGATGCCATCACGCTGTACGGCTTCGCCGATGCCTCGGAGCGCGAGGCCTTCCGCGCGCTGATCGAGGTCAAGACCGTCGGGCCGCAAAAGGCGCTGATCGTGCTGTCGTCGCTCACGCCCGATGGCCTGGCGCGGGCCATCGCGGGCAAGGAACGCAAGCGCCTTGCCGAGGTGAAGGGCCTCGGCGCCGCCACCGCGAACCGCGTCATCGACGAACCGGCCATGCAGAAATGGGCGGTCGGCCGCGCCACGCCCGATGCCGATGGCGAGGGCGCGCTGCCCGGTGCGACGCCCGAACAGGGTGCCGCGGCCGATGCCGTCTCCGCCCTGGTCAATCTCGGCTGGAAGCAGCCGCTGGCCGCCGCCGCCATTGCGCGGGTGGCCAGGCGCCTGGGTGAGGCGGCAACGCTCGATGCGCTGATCCGCGACGGGCTGAAGGAGATGGCGCGGTGAGCGGCCGGCCCGCGCCGGACTGAACGCCTGACCGCCCCCGAGCGCCAGGAGGACGACCACGGCGAGCACGCGCTGCGCCCGCAGGTGCTCGCGGATTTCGCCGGCCAGCCTTCCCTGCGCCAGAACCTCGCGGTGTTCATCGCCGCCGCGCGCGGCCGTGGGGAACCGATGGACCACGTGCTGTTCCACGGGCCGCCGGGGCTCGGCAAGACGACGCTGGCGCAGATCGTGGCGCGCGAGCTCGGCGTCGGCTTTCGCGCGACCTCCGGGCCGGTCATGCAGCGCGCCGGCGATCTGGCGGCGATCCTGACCAACCTGCAGCCGCGCGACGTGCTGTTCATCGACGAGATCCACCGCCTGCAGCCCGCCAGTCGAGGAGATGCTCTATCCGGCGATGGAGGATTTCCAGCTCGACCTGATCATCGGCGAGGGGCCGGCGGCGCGCTCGGTGCGCATCGACCTGCCGCCCTTCACGCTGGTCGGGGCGACCACGCGCAGCCGGGCTGCTGACGACGCCGCTGCGCGACCGCTTCGGCATTCCGCTGCGCCTGGAGTTCTACACGGCCGAGGAGTTGCTCGGCATCGTCTCGCGCGGCGCGCGCAGCTGCGGCTTCGCCTTGTCCGAGCGATGGTGCGCGGAGATCGCCACGCCGCTCGCGCGGCACGCCCCGCGTCGCCGGCGCGCCTGCTGCGCCGGGTGCGCGACTTCGCCACGGTCGAGGCGAGCGGCGAGCCCGATCGACGCCACGGCCGATGCCGGCGCTGACGCGGCTCGAGGTCGACGGGCTCGGCCTCGACGCCCTGGACCGGCGCTACCTGCGGCGCATCGCCGAGCATCATGGCGGCGGGCCGGTCGGCGTCGAGACCCTGGCCGCCGCGCTCTCCGGAGCAGCGCGACACGCTCGAGGAAGTGGTCGAGCCCTATCCTCCTGCAGCAGGGCCTGCTGCAGCGCACGCCGCGCGGGCGGATGCTGGGCGAGACGAGCTGGCGCCATCTCGGCCTCGCGCCGCCGGCGGGATGGTCGCGCAGCTCGACCTGCTGCGGGACAATGATTCGTGAGCCGGCCGCGAAGCCAGATGCGGACGAGCGCCGCCCATAACTACCACCTGCGCGTCTACTACGAGGACACCGACGCCGGCGGCATCGTCTATCACGCCCGCTATCTGCATTGGGCGGAACGGGCGCGCACCGAGATCCTTGCGTGCCGTCGACTTGCCGCATCATGTGATGATGGAACGTCACGGATGGCGTTGCTGCGCCGTGCGGCGCGCCGAAGTGGAGTTCTCGGCGGCCGGCCCGGCTCGACGATCTCCTGGTGGTCGAGGACACCGCCGTGCTGCGGGTGGCGGGCGCCCAGCGTGGTTCTGGACGCAGGTCGTTCGCGCAGCGGACGCGGCAGGGCGAATCGGGCGAATAGCTGGCCGGCCTCAAGGTCGCGCTGGTTTGCCGTGCGGGCGCGGACAGCTGAAGCCGGTTCGCGTTGCCGGAGCCGTGGCGCTGCGGTGCTGCAGACAGCTCGTCCTGCCGGACGCGGCAGGCCAGGCGCCGGGTTGATGTTCGACGCAGCTATCGGCCGCTGGGCCCGGTGCGCTGGGCCTGGAAGCGCGATTGCCGCATGGATCAGCAGCGTGATCAGCCCACGCGCTCGGTCAGGCGGCACACGACCTGTCGGCTGTGGGCGTTGTTCCTCGCAGGCCGACTCGGTCGTCAAGCCGTGATGATCCTCCTGCTGCTGGCCTCGCTCTGGGTCTGGGCGATCGTCTTCGACAAGGTGACTCATCCGCCTGCGCCGACTGCGCGCGCCGATGGCCGTTCGAGGACGCGCTTCTGGTCCGGCGGCACGCCTCGACGAGCTCTACGCGCGCGAGGGCGAGCAAGCGCATCGCCATCCGCATGGCCGCGGTGTTCGGCGCGGCGATGCGCGAATGGCGGCGCAGCGCCGGCGCAGGGCTCGATCCGCGGCGACGCCAAGGACCGGCTGTCGACCGCATCGGCCAGGTCATGCAGCTCACCCTCGGGCGCGAGATGGACCGCCTCGAGCGCTGCATGGTGTTCCTCGCCTCGGTCGGTTCGGCGGCGCCCTTCATCGGGCTGTTCGGCACGGTCTGGGGCATCATGAACAGCTTCGCCGCCGATCGCCGACCAGCAGAACACCAACCTCGCCGTGGTCGCGCCCGGCATCGCCGAGGCGCTGTTCGCGACCGCGCTCGGCCTGGTCGCGGCCATCCCGGCGGTGCATCGCCTACAACAAGCTCGAACACCGACCTCGACGCGCTTCGGCGACGCGGCTGGAGAGCTTCGCCGACGAGTTCGCCGCCATCCTGTCGCGGCAGACCGAGGTCGACGGCCAACGACGCGGCCGCCCATGGCGGCGCAGCGCGGCGGCGCAGGGGCGGCCGGGCAAGTGATGGGCGGCGCGACCGCCGCTCACGCGCCGCCCGATGGCGGAGATCAACGTCACGCCCTTCGTCGACGTGATGCTGGTGCTGCTCATCGTCTTCATGGTGACGGCGCCGCTGCTGACGGTGGGGGTGCCGGTCGACCTGCCGCGCACCGACGCCGCGCCGCTCAACCAGGAGACCGAGCCGCTGACCATCTCGGTGGATCCGCAGGGCCGGGTGTTCCTGCAGGAGACCGAGACCGACGATGGAGGAACTCGTGCCGCGGCTGCAGGCGATCATGCGCGAACAGCCGCAGGGCGCGCCGAACGGCGCATCTTCGTGCGCGGCGACCGCGCCATCGCCTATGGCCGCGTCATGGAGGTGATGGGCACCATCGCCGGCGCCGGCTTCACGCGCGTGGCCCTGCTCGCGGAAGCGCCGAGCGGGCCTGGCGCGGCGGCACCGCGGCCCACCGCCCCGCCGGCGCGCCCCGCCGCCGGACAGCCCCGCGGCTGAGACAGGGAGGCGAAGGAGTGGCCCAGCCCTCCTGGCTCGCCGGTACGGGCATGCGCCGCTGGGGCGTCGTCTCGGCCGGGCTGCACGCGCTGATCCTGGGGGTCGGCGCGCTGTTCGTGCTCGCCCGCCCGATCCCCGAACCGGTGGAGCAGGGTATCGCGGTGGAGCTGGTCTCGCCCGGCCCGCCGATGCTGGCGCAGGCCGACGTGCCCTCGCCGGTGCCGGCACCGCCCGCGCCGGAGCCCACACCCTCGCCGCCGACGCCCGAGCCGCCCGCGCCGGAGCCTCCGCGCGATACCCCTCCGGAACCGCCGCCGCCGCCACCCCCGCCGCCGCCCGCGCCGGCCCCCGCGCCATCCCCGCCCACGCCGACGCAGGCGCAGCCGACGCCGCCCGCACCGCCCCCCGCGCCGAGCCCGGACCCGGTGCCCGCGCCGCGCGTGACGCAACCGGTGCCGCCGCCGCCCGCCCCGCCGCCGCCGCAACAGCAGCAGGCCGCCGCGCCGCCGCGCCCGGAACCGCCTTTGCCCTTGCCGCCGCCGCCCACGCCGCCGCCGCCCGAGCCTAGCCAGCAGGCCGGCACCGGCCAGACGCCACCGGTCGCGCGGCCGCAGGAACGCAGCCAATCGGTGCTCAACACGCTCGAGCGCCTGCGCACCACGCAGCAGCAGCAGCGCCCGCCGCAGGCGCGGCCGAACCCTTCAGGCGCGCCGCAGCAGGGCGGCGGCAGCCCCTCGGGCAGTGCGGCGCTGACTGCAGGGTGAAATCCGCGGCCTGGCGGACCAGATCGCGGAGTGCTGGAACGTCGATCGCGGGATGCTCGGGCTCGACCAGATCGTGGTAGAGTTGCGCGTCGTGCTCGATGGCCAGGGCACCGTTCGCAATGTCGTGCCTGCCGCCGGCCTGCCGGGGGATGCGCGCGCGCGATCCGTCTACGAATCGGCGCGCCGTGCGCTTATGTCCCCGCAATGCAACCCGCTGCGGATTCCGCCGAACAAGTACCAGACCGTGATGGCATCGGTCTTCCGCTTCAATCCGAGGGGCCTTGTGCGATGAACTCTTCCACCCCCTTCGCGGCCACGCGCCGCATGGTGCTGCTGGGTGCGGGCGCCGGCCTGGTCGCGCCCGGCATCCTCGCCACCCCGCTGCCGGCTGCGGCCCAGGCTCCCGCGGGCGCGGTCATCGACATCACCCGGGCGCGCACCGACCCGATCCCGGTTGCCATCCCCGACCTGCCCGGGGCCGGCGATGCCGCGCGCGTCGGGCGCGACATCGCCCGCGTCATCCAGGCGAACCTGCGCAATTCCGGCCTGTTCCGCCCGGTGGACCGCCAGGCCTTCATCCAGACCGCCGAGAGCGCGGCCCAGACGCCGCGCTTCCAGGACTGGCGCGTGATCGGTGCGCAGGCGCTGGTCACCGGCCGCGTCGAATCCCAGGGCGACCGCCTGCGCGTCGAGTTCCGGCTGTGGGACGTGCTGCCCGAGCAGCAGCTGCAGGGCACCGCCTTCACGGCGCCCAACGCGAACTGGCGGCGGATCGCGCACCTCATCTCGGACGTGATCTATGAGCGCCTGCTGGGCGAGAAGGGGTACTTCGACACCCGCGTGGTCTATGTCAGCGAAACCGGCCCGCGCGACCGGCGCACCCGCCGCCTCGCCATCATGGACCAGGACGGGGAGAACCATCGCTTCCTCGACCGATGGCCGGTTCTCGGCGCTCACGCCGCGCTTCCATCCGACGGCCGACCGCATCGCCTTCATGTCCTACCAGGATCGCGGGCAGCCGCGGGTGGTGCTGTTCGACATCGGCTCGGGCTCCCAGCAGGTGCTGGGCAATTTCCCGGGCATGACGCTCTCGCCCCGCTTCGCCCCGGATGGCCGCGCGGTGGTGCTCTCGGCGACGCGCGGCGGGGATGCCAACATCTTCCTGGTGGACCTCGCCAGCCGGCGCGAGAGGCAATTGACCAGCGGCGGCGGGCTCGATGTCTCGCCCTGCTTCTCGCCGGATGGCACGCAGATCGTGTTCAACTCGGACCGCGGCGGCGACCAGCAACTCTACGTGATGGATGCCGGGGGCGGGAACATCCGCCGCATCTCCTTCGGGCAGGGGCGCTACGCCACGCCGGTCTGGTCGCCGCGCGGCGACCTCATCGCCTTCACCCGCATGGGGCGCGGCGGCTTCGCCATCGGCGTGATGCGCCCCGATGGCTCGGGCGAGCGCATCCTGTCCGAGGGCTGGGCGATGGAAGGGCCGACCTTCGCGCCGAACGGCCGCGTGCTGATGTTCTATCGCGAGACCCGTGCGACGGATTCGCGCGGCGGCGGGTATACGGCACGGATCGCCTCGATCGACATCGCCGGTTTCAACGAGCGCCCGGTGCCCACGCCCACCGACGCCACCGATCCCGCCTGGTCGCCATTGCTGTCGTGATGCTCGCCGCGCTTGACCCCGGGGCCCGCCGGTGCTTTGCGGGTCGCGAATATTCCCCGACCTGGAGAATTCCCCGATGACAACCCGTGTGCTCGGCGCCGTGGCGGCCCTCGCGCTGCTCGCCGCCTGCTCCTCCAACACCGACCAGACGGCCGCACAGACCGGTGCGGGCAGCACCATCCGCCCGGGCAGCCAGGAAGACCTGGTGGCCAATGTCGGCGACCGCGTGTTCTTCGATTTCGACCGCTCGACCATCCGCGCCGACCAGCGCCCGGTGCTGCAGCGCCAGTCCGAATGGCTTGGTCGCAATGCCGAGGTGCGCGTGCAGGTCGAAGGCCACACCGACGAGCGCGGGACGCGCGAATACAACCTGGCGCTGGGCCAGCGCCGCGCCAATGCGGCGCGCGACGTGCTGGTGGCCTCGGGCACCAATGGCGCGCGCATCAGCACCATCTCCTATGGCAAGGACCGCCCGGCGGCGCTCGGCTCGGATGAGGCCGCCTGGGCGCAGAACCGCCGCGCGGTCACGGTCGTCCAGTAAGGGGAAAGGCGGCCCGGCCCGCGTGGCCGGGACCGCCGCCGCAGCATGGACGCCCGAAACCTGCGCCTCGCCGCCCTGATCGCCCTGCCCCTGTTGGCGGCGCCACCCGCGCTTGCCCAGATGGACAGCCGTGAGGGCATTGCGTTGCAGAACCAGATCCTGGAACTGCGCCGCGACCTCGACCTGATGCGCCGTGGCGGCGTGAGCGCAGCCCCGGCGCCGGTGGCGCGCGGTGGCGGCGCCCTGCCGGGGGACCTCGCGCAGCAGCTTCTTGCCAGGGTCAGCGAACTCGAGGAGCAGGTGCGCCGCCTGCGCGGCCAGATCGAGGTGGCCGAGAACGCCAACCGCCGGTTGACGGAGGATCTCGAGAAGCTCCGCGGGGATGTCGATTTCCGGCTTCAGGCACTCGAAGGAGGCGGCCGTGGCGGCACCTCGCGCCCTCCCCAGGGGCCGGCAGCCGCGCCGGCCCCGGCGCCCAGCGCAGGTAACGCCCCGACCTCCTCCGCCCCGCGCACGGCGGAACGCGCCATCGCCGACGGCCAGACTGCCTTGGCGCGGAACGACTACGCCGCGGCTGAGGCCGCCGCCCGCGAGGTGTTGCGCGGCCGGGCGGGACCCCGCACGCAGGATGCGAACATTTTGTTGGGCGAGGCGCTGCTGGGCCGGCGGCAGTTCCAGAACGCGGCGCTGGCCTTCAATGACGCCTACAGCGCCAATCGCCGGAGTTCCCGTGCGCCGGAGGCTTTGCTGGGCCTGGCAAATTCCTTCCTGGGGTTCGGGGCCCGGCGGGAGGCCTGCGACACGCTCGAACAGTTGCGATCCGAACAGGCGCAGCTCTCCGACGCCATGGCTCGCCGCGTGGCCGATAGTCGGCGCCGCGCGCAATGCCGGTGAATTCGGCATGGGGATAGCCACGCCCTGACACCCGCCGCCTTCGCGGCACTGATGCAGCCGCTCGGGCCATTCGGGCCGGGTGCGAGGCTCGCCGTTGGGGTTTCTGGCGGGCCGCACAGCCTCGCATTGGCGTTGCTGGCGGATCGATGGGCGCGTGCGCGTGGCGGCGATGTGCTGGCCCTCATCGCGGATCATGGATTGCGGCCCGGCAGTGGCGCCGAGGCACAGGGCGTTGCGCGCTCCCTGGGGCAGCGGGGCATGCCCACCCAGGTATTGCGGCTCGACCTTGCCGCCGGTCCGGGCATGCAGGAACGCGCCCGCAACGCGCGCCTTGCCGCCCTGGCGCGTGCCGCGTCGGCGGCGGGCCGCCCATGGCTGCTGTTGGGGCACCACCGGGCGGACCAGGCTGAGACCCTGCTGTTCCGCGCGCTGCGCGGCAGCGGACCGGGCGGCCTCGCGGCGATGGCCCCGGTGCGCGATGCCGGCCAGGTGCTGGTGCTGCGCCCGTTGCTGGGCGTGCCGCCGGCGTGGCTCGAGGCCGTGCTGGAGGCGGCAGGCATGGCGCCGGTCCGCGACCCGAGCAACGCCGATGTTCGCTTCGCCCGGGTGCGGCTGCGTTCGGCTTTGGCCGACCCGGATGGCGAGGGCCCCGGCATTGCGGCGTTGGCGGCGGCGGCGGCGGCCTTCGGCCTGCGGCGGGCGAGGCTGGCGGCGGCGGTGGCCAGGCGCCTCGCGCAGGCGGCGGAGATCCGGCCCGAGGGCTTTGCCTGGATCGACCCGGTTGCGCTCGGCAGGGATGGCGTGGCGGTGGCGGCGCTGGGGCGACTGGTGCGGCTGGTTGGCGCGGCTGCCTACGCGCCGCCGGCCGGGGCGTTGGCAGCGCTGCTGGACCGTGGGGGCGGCACCCTGTCCGGCGCCTGGTTGCAGCGTTCCGCGGGCGGGCGTTGGCTGCTGGCGCGCGACCCCGGGATGGTGGGGGCGCCGGTGCCCGCCACCTGGGGGGCGGTGTGGGACGGACGCTTCCGCTTCACCGGGCCTGGCAGGGCAGGTTGGCGGTGCGAGGCGCTTGGCAGCGCGGCGGCAACGCTGCGCGCGTGCAGCGGGCTGCCTGCCGCGGTGTTGCGGGCCCTTCCGGCGATCCGGGCGCCGAACGGCGTGCTGGCGGCGGTGCCCGCGCTGCTCTATCCTTCCGCCGAGGCGTGCTTTGCCTTCTCCCTGGCGTTCATGCCGGGGGCAGATTCGTTGGATGATGGAGCGGAGTTTTCGGGTGGCCCATTCACGCGTCGGCAACCCGACCTTATCTGTAGTGCCAACCGCCGGCGGATTTCTCCGCCCGGCACGGAGACGGACAACCGCACGTGAATAATTTCGGCCGGAATCTCGCGCTCTGGGTGATCGTGGCACTGCTCCTGGTGGCATTGTTCAACCTGTTCCAGCCCGCAGGCAGTGGGCGGACAAGTGCACAGCAGGTCGCCTATTCGGATTTCCTGAACGAGGTGAATTCCGGCCAGGTCCGGGAGGTCTCGATCCAGGGGCGCACCCTGACCGGCACGCTGAGCGACGGGCGGACCTTCCAGACCTACACACCCGAGGACCCGGCGCTGGTCTCGCGCCTGACCGAGAAGAACGTGCGCGTTGTCGCGCGGCCCGAGGAAAGCGACGTCAATCCGCTGCTGCACTACCTGATGTCCTGGTTCCCGATGCTGCTGCTGATCGGCGTCTGGATCTTCTTCATGCGCCAGATGCAGGGCGGCGGCGGGCGCGCCATGGGCTTCGGCAAGTCCAAGGCCAAGCTGCTCACCGAAAAGCAGGGCCGCATCACCTTCGACGACGTCGCCGGCATCGAGGAAGCCAAGTCCGAGCTCGAGGAGATCGTGGACTTCCTGCGCGACCCGCAGAAGTTCCAGCGCCTGGGCGGCAAGATCCCCAAGGGCGTGCTGCTGGTCGGCCCGCCGGGCACCGGCAAGACGCTGCTGGCGCGCTCGGTCGCCGGCGAGGCGAACGTGCCATTCTTCACCATCTCGGGCTCTGACTTCGTCGAGATGTTCGTGGGCGTCGGCGCATCCCGCGTGCGCGACATGTTCGAGCAGGGCAAGAAGAACGCGCCCTGCATCATCTTCATCGACGAAATCGACGCGGTCGGCCGCCACCGCGGCGCGGGCCTCGGCGGCGGCAACGACGAACGCGAGCAGACTCTCAACCAGATGCTGGTCGAGATGGACGGCTTCGAATCCAACGAGGGCGTCATCATCATCGCGGCCACCAACCGGCCGGACGTACTCGACCCCGCGCTGCTGCGCCCTGGCCGCTTCGACCGCCAGGTGGTGGTGCCGAACCCGGACGTGAACGGGCGCGAGAAGATCCTGCGCGTGCACATGCGCAAGGTGCCGCTGGCGTCGGATGTCGATCCGAAGGTGATCGCGCGCGGCACGCCGGGCTTCTCAGGCGCCGACCTCGCCAACCTGGTGAACGAGGGCGCGCTGCTGGCGGCGCGCACCGGCCGGCGCACCGTGGGCATGGCGGAATTCGAGGCCGCCAAGGACAAGGTCATGATGGGCGCGGAGCGTCGGTCCCTGGTCATGTCCGAGGACGAGAAGCGCATGACCGCCTATCACGAGGCCGGCCACGCTCTGGTTGCGATGCACGAGCCCGAATGCGACCCCGTCCACAAGGCGACGATCATCCCGCGCGGGCGTGCGCTCGGCCTCGTGATGTCGCTGCCGGCCGGAGACCGTTACTCGAAGCACAAGTCCAAGCTGAAGTCGGAACTCGCCATGGCGATGGGCGGGCGCGTCGCGGAGGAACTGATCTTCGGCGCGGACAAGGTGAGCAACGGTGCGTCCGGCGACATCAAGATGGCGACCAACCAGGCGCGCATGATGGTCACCGAATGGGGCATGTCCGAGAAGCTCGGCATGATCGCCTATGGCGACAACAGCCAGGAAGTCTTCCTGGGCCATTCCGTCACCCAGACCAAGAACCTGTCGGAGGAGACGGCGCGGCTGATCGATGGCGAGATCCGCGGCATCATCGACGCCGCCTATGAAAGCGCCAAGACGACGCTGTCGACCCACATGGACGAGCTGCACCTGCTGGCGAAGGGCCTGCTCGAACACGAGACCCTGTCGGGCGACGAGATCAAGCTGGTGATCCGCGGCGAGCCCGTGGTGCGCCACCGGCCGGACGAGCCGGTGAACATGGGGCGCGGCAGCGTGCCCTCATGCATGTCTCCGGCGTCGTCGCGATCGACCGAGCCACCGGCGCCGCTGTAGCCGGCGGGATCGGCCCGCAGACCCAGCAGGTGTTCGAGACACTGGCCACGATCCTGAAAACGGCCGGGGCCGGATTCGACGATGTCGTCAAGATCAACATCTACCTGAAGGATCCGGCCGACGTTCCGGCGGTCATCGCGACCTACGCCGGCTACTTTGCGACCCACAAGCCCGCGCGCACTACCGTGCCGGGCGCCGACTCGCCAGCTGGCATTCTGATCGAGGTCGACCTCGTCGCGGTTGCTCCGCGGCCGGTGATCAGAACCGTACGCGGGCAATGACCCCCCCAGGAGCGCGGTTCGTGCGAGGTCACTACCGCACCGAACGCCGCCAGCCCGACTACCGGACCGAGGCCCAGCATCCCGGCGACCGTGTCATAGCGGGAGGCCGGATTGGCGGTAAACGCGCCAGTGACGGCAGCATCCTCATCGCACAGGTTGTGGACCCAGAAAGTCACGGAGTAGCGGTCCTCTGAACTCGAAACCAGTGGCGAAGGTTGACGATATTACCGGCTGCCCCACATAGGGCCCCGGCCCGGCTGCACGATGCTTTGCCGTGACTGATAACTGGCGTCAGCACCGGCCGAACCATTCCATGCCACCGCCGATCCGGCGGCGGTACTGAATCGCGCCGTTGGCGATGTGTCTCGACACGAACTGCAACGGCGTCCCGGCCAGCTGCGCCTCCTCCGGCGTGAAACCGAGCCCATCGAGCGAGGCAAAAATGCTCCCTTGCATTCGAGTCCGTGTAGGCGAAGCCGCCACTATCTCCAGGCCCTCAATGGGGCGCGCCAGCATCTCGATCTCAAAGCCCTGTGACGTCGTTCTACCGGCATTGGCATTCAACAGGGCGCCGCTCCCGCCGACTGCCCGCACGATCTGGTCGGTCCAGCGGATGTAGAAGCCGGCTGCGTCAGGGTCAGCCGGTTGTCGAGCTCAGCCAGTCTTGGCGCCCAGTTCGTAGTGCCAGCCTTCTTGGGTTCGTAGGTCCGCTCCTCATCGAAGATCACGCCGGCAACGGTGACGACGTTGAAACCGCCGGCCTTGACTGCCCGCGCCGCACTGGCATAGATCATCGCATCGTCCGTGATGTGATAATCGAGGCTCAATCGCGGAGTGAAATTGCTGAAGCTGCCGTTGTCCTCGAAAGTACCGGATGCCAGAGTCAGCGGATTGGTATCCGTGGCCCGGACCCGCTTTTCTCCCAGCTGTAGCGGCCTGAAACGCCGCCCGCAGCTGCCCGGTCAAATCGTAGCCCAGCTCGCCAAAGATGGCGAAATTCTGGTCACCCGTCGTGAAGTTGGTCTCATTGATGAGGCCCGCCGAGACGATGTTCGTGAACGGCGGAAACGCCGGAACCGCCGCGCCCAGTCCCACCCGCAGATCCCTGTTGCGGGTCGTGACATCCAGGTCGTAATAATAGCCGCCCAGCATCCAGCGCAGGCGCCGGTCATCGGGTGAACTGACGCGCAGCTCCTGGCTGATCTCGTCGAGGTCGATGCGACTGTTCAGGTAGCGGAATGTGCCGGCCTGGAAATCGTTGTCCTGGTCGCGCCGCGTTTGCAGGTCGTTGTAACCGGTAATCGCGGTGACCTGGTAGTCACCGGCCTGCCAGTCGAGCGCCAGCGACGTCGCCGGGTAGTCGCGCTTGAAGATCCCGGTGTGACCGCGAAACCATCCTGCAACGGTGGCACCGTGCCCTCGAACAACTGGAATGCCGGCAGGCAGCAACCCGCCGGCGAGGCTCGCCGGGCGCCGCGTTGTTGGCAGCGCGCGCAGCGCATCGTCGCCATCGTCGGTACTCTCGAAGGAGATGCGCCAGATGGCGTTCAGCGTATCGCTCAGGTCCGCTTCCAGCGAGGCGGCAACGACAGCCGTGCGACGATCATCGTCGAGATCCCCGCCGGTCAATTCGTTCGTGAAGTATCCGCCGCGCTCGAAATAGGAACCGGCGATCCGCCCGAACACCCGATCCTCGACGAGCGGACCACTGATCGTGCCTTTCACTTCAGCCCGGCTCTCGTTGCCGAAGGTCGCCTCCAGCTGGCCCTCCGGCTCGTTGGTCGGACGCCGGGTCACGAAATTGATCGCGCCGCCAAACGTGTTGCGACCTACAACGCGCTTTGCGGCCCTTCGCGACTTCGACCCGCTCGATACTGCCGGACAGCATCGCATCCATCGCGGCGCGCGAGGACTGGTACACACCGTCGACGAAGAGCCGACATTGGGCTCGCCGATCGTCGTCGACAGCCCGCGGATGACCGGCGTCGTCGCGTCGCCGCCGAACAGCGGCGCGACCGTGAAGCCCGGCGTCATCCGGGCGATGTCCTCGACGTTCTGCATGCCGGCCTGTTCGAATCTCTTCGCAGTAAAGGCGGAAATGGACACCGGCAACGTCCTGCAACCGTTCCTCGCGCTTGCGCGTCGTGACGATGATTTCCTCGAGCTGCGTAACCGGGCGGGCCTGGGCCGACCGACCCGAACCGATGATGATCAGGGCGAGCGCGATGGTCGCTGCCGGCACAGCACCGGGCACCAGCGCACGCGGGACCCGCCGATTCCTCCGAAGGCGTGTTGGCAATGACATAAGTGATCTCCCTGTTCAGTACCGACGGGATGGGCGACTGGGGCAGTATCGGATAAATGTCGCGGGAACACAACGCAAGCCGGAAACGGCGGGAAACGATCCTTCGGCACCGGGAGACCGGGCGGTCTAAGATGATGCCGATCGCGCTCCGCGGTGCGTTTTGAGGATCAAAGATGGCGGCGCAGAACGGATGGAGTCGGCGGGATCTGCTGGCGGCGTTGGCCGGCGGTGGCTTGCTGGCCGCCGGCCGGCCGGGTCGTGGTTTGGCCAATACCGGGCCGGGCAGCATCGTCGATCTGGACTCGCCCGGAAACTGGGACTCGATATGACCGCCGAACGCCTGGCCGAGGCCCGGCGGCTTCTCGCCAGGCATCCGGCCGTCGACGTGCACAGCCATCCGGGCCGGTTCTTCATGAATGGCGTCGATGACTGGCACCCGAGCCTGCAGATGTTTGCCGCACAGGACGGGGCTCTGGCCCTGTCCGTGGCCGTACTGCGGGCAGGCGGGCTTGCTGCGACCTGCTTTGCGGTCGTCGCCGACATGCGGAGCCTGGTGCTGACGGAGACTGGCCTGCACGCCCTGCGCCCGCTCGCGCCGGGAGAATCGTGGACCGATTGCCGGCGCCAGATGGCAAGAGCTTCGCGATCTGTCGGAGAGCCAGCCGGTGCGACTGGCGCTGACCGCCCGGGATGTCATCGACAACCATCAGCGCGGGCAGTTGAGCGGCGTCCTCACGGCTGAGGGCGGTGACTTCCTCGAGGGCCGCCTCGATCGCCTGCCGGAGGGTCTCGTCCCGAGGGCATGCGCAGCATCACCATCGTGCACTATCGCGTCAACGAATCGGCGACATCCAGACCGAGACGCCGGTCCACGGCGGGCTCTCCGCCTTCGGCGCCGACCTCGTGCGCGAGATGAACGCGATGGGATTCATTGTCGATCTCGCCCATGCCAGCTTCGATGTCGTCAAGCAGGTCGAAGCCATTACGACCAGGCCGCTGCTGCTGTCCCACAGCCACTTGCAGCATGGGCCCGAAGCCCACGCCCGGCTGATCACCGTGGAGCAGGCCCGCCTGATCGCCGGCACCGGTGGCACGATCGGGGCGTGGCCGGCCGGCCTGACCCAGCGCCATCTCGGCGA
Organism: uncultured Alphaproteobacteria bacterium; assembly: GCA_963716705.1. Taxonomy (GTDB): domain Bacteria; phylum Pseudomonadota; class Alphaproteobacteria; order Acetobacterales; family Acetobacteraceae; genus Neoroseomonas. The sequence goes on along the minus strand of CAVQTW010000019.1, from coordinate 3,030 downwards.
CTTTGTCGATGAAACGCTGCGGGCTGATCCATGCCGTCGGCATCGACACGTCTCCGTCGGCTCGGACATGGATGCCAATTACCGACCCGTATTCGACAACTACCGGCAATTGCCGCTGGTGGTCGCGATGCTCGGCATGCGCGGTCTGGACGATGACGCGATCGCGAAAGTGATCGGGGGCAATTTCCTGCGCGTGTTTGCCGCGGCACAGGTGGAGGCGAAATCATGAGAGACCGCTGGGCAGGGTACCGGAACCTGTTGATACCGGCGCTGATGGTGTCGCTCGGCGCCTGTCAGGCTCCGCCACCGGAGATGCAGAGTCGTCGGTCGATACCTGTCCTCCCGGAGTTCCGCGAGCACAACCTGCCGTTTCGGAAGCCGTCCGGGTAGACCGCCTGCTCTACCTGTCCGGAACGGTCGGCCCGTGCCGGGCACTCTGGAGCTCGCCGCCGGAGGAATCGGACCCGAGACCCGCCAGACGATGGAGAATATCCGTGCGACGCTGGAGCGCTACGGATCCTCGCTCGATCGGGTCGTCAAGTGCACGATCATGCTGGACGAGATGAGCGAGTGGCCGGCCATGAACGAGGTCTACGTGACTTTTTCCCGGGTCATCGCCCGGCCCGACAGCGTCTCTCGGGGCGGACGGACTGGCGCTCGGGGCCCGCGCTGGAAATCGACTGCATCGCCACGGTCGGACTGAAGCTCCGCCCGGGAGCCGGCGGAGGTTATGATCCGGGACTGATGCCCCAGCGAAGGAATACGGCGTGAACGAGGCGATCGACGCAGCCATCGCCAGGCACCGGGACCAGCCCGGCCCGCTGCTGCTGGTGTTGCATGACATCCAGGCGGCGCTGGGTTACGTGCCGCAGGCGGCGGTGTCGCGGATCGCCGCGGCGCTGCAGCTCTCGCGCGCCGAGGTCCACGGTGTCCAGACCTTCTACCATTACTTCCGCGATCACCCGCCCGGGGCGCGCATGATCCGGCTGTGCCGGGCGAGGCCTGCCAGTCGATGAACGGCGAGGCGCTCGCCCGGCATGCGCGGCAGCGGCTCGGCATCGACTTCGGCCAGACCGCGAGGACGCCGGCACTCGCTCGAGGCGGTGTATTGCCTCGGGAATTGCGCCTCGCGCGTCGCTCCTGATCGGTGAAAGAGCTGCACGGCCGGGTGTCGCCGGAACGCTTCGATGAAATCATCGCCACGGAGCCACCGTGACCGGCACAACAGTGTTCGTGCCGCGCGATGCGGGCGCGTTGTCAATCGGCGCCGAGCGACCACCGCTGCGCGATCGCCCGCGAAGCCGGGTCCGCGGGCCTCGAGGTCACGATCATCCGCAACGGCTCGCGCGGAATGTTCTGGCTGGAGCCGCTGGTGGAGGTGGCACACGGCAGCGGGTCGCGTGGCCTACGGGCCGGTCACGGCGGCCGAGGTGCCGGGGCTGTTCGACGCCGGTTTCCAGGCCGGGGCAGACACCGGCTCGGCTGGGACGACCGAAGCAATCCCCTGGCTGCAAGAGCCAGCAGCGCCTGGCCTGCGCGCGCATCGGCGTGATCGTGCCGGCGTGCGCCGACTACGAGGCCCACGGCGGACTCGCGGGGCTGCGGCGGGCGCTGGCCATGGCCCCTGCGGACATTGTCCGCGAAGTCAGCAGTCCGGCCTGCGCGGCCGTGGCGGCGCGGCGTTTCCCGACGGGCGCAAGTGGCGCACCGTGCTCGAACAGGAGGCGCCGCGAAATACATCACCTGCAATGCCGACGAGGGCGACTGCGGCACCTTCGCCGACCGCCTGCTGATCGAGGGCGATCCGCTGGCCGCTCATCGAGGGCATGGTGATCGCCGGACTCGCGGTCGGCGCGACGCAGGGCTACATCTACCTCCGCTCGAGTATCCGCACGCGCTCCGGGCATGCAGGAGGCGATCACCGCCGCCCGCGCCGCACGCATGCTTGGTGACGACATCCTCGGCAGCCGGCGCCGCTTCAACCTCGGAAGTACGCCTCGGTGCCGGCGCCGATATCTGTGGCGAGGAGACCTCGATGCTCGAGAGCCTCGAGGGACGCCGCGGCGAGGTGCGGTGAGGCCGCCGCTGCCGGCGCCGCAAGGACTGTTCGGTATGCCGACGGTGGTCAACAACGTCGTGTCGCTGGCCAGCGTGCCTGGCGATCCTCGCACAGGGCGGCGCATGGTATCGCGATTACGGCCGTGGCGAGTCGCGCGGCACCGTGCCGCTGCACTGGCCGGCAATGTGCGCCGCGGGGCCTCGTCGAGCGCGCCTTCGGCGTGACGCTCGGCGAGCTGATCCAGGACTACGGCGGCGGCACGGACACCGGGCGTCCGATACGGGCCGTGCAGGTCGGCGGGCCGCTCGGCGCGTTGGTCGCCACCCACGCTCTTCGACACGCCGGTGGACTACGAGGCGCTGGCCGCGATCGGCGCCCCGCTCGGGCATGCGGTATCGTCGTCTTCGATGACACGGTCGATCCTGCACGCATGGCGCGCTTCGCTTTCGAGTTCTGCGCACGAATCCTGTGGCAAGTGCACGCCCTGCCGGATTGGCTCGACCCGCGGCGTGGAACTGATGGACCGGATCCGCGCGGGGCAGGACGTCGATGCCGGACTCGAGCGCCTCGGCCAGCTCTGTGAAACCCTGCGCCAGACCTCGCTCTGCGGCCTCGGGGGCATGACGCCGAACCCGGTCGAGAGCGCACTGCGGCATTTCCCCGGCGATTTCCGCGCAGCCGGACCTGAAGAGGAAGCAAGGATGCACGCGATCAATCACCAGGACCTCGGTACTCCGGCCGCCGAGCGCACCGCGCCGCTGGTCGCGCTCGAAATCGACGGCGTCACCGTACGCGCGCCGGCCGGCAGCTCGGTGATGCGCGCGGCGGCCCTGGCCGGCATCCGCATCCCGAAGCTGCGCGCGACGGACTTGCTCAAGGCCTTCGGCTCGTGCCGGCTATGCCTGGTCGAGATCGAGGGCCAGCCCCGGCCGTCCCGCCTCGTGCACGACCGCGGTTACCGCGGGCATGAA
>CAVQTW010000018.1:0-146350 GCA_963716705.1 uncultured Alphaproteobacteria bacterium | reverse complement strand
GGCGCCGCCGCATCCTGGTGCCGGGACAGGTGGAGGACGACCTTTCCGTCCGCCTCGGTGCCACCGGCGGCGTGCGCGACAACCTCGGCCTGCTGCGTGCCGTCCGTGAAGCCCAACCGGATGCCTTCATCGCCTACAAGCCGCATCCGGATGTGGAGGCAGGCTATCGTCGTGGCGCGGTTCCCGACACGGCGACACGGGTCCTGGCCGATGTCGTGCTCCCGCGTTGCCCCATTGCACCATTGCTCGATGCCATGGATGAGGTTCACACCATGACCTCCCTGACCGGGTTCGAGGCGCTGCTGCGCGGGCGCGCGGTCACCTGCTGGGGGCAGCCCTTCTATGCCGGGTGGGGCCTGACCACGGACCGCCACCCCGTGGCCCGGCGCAGCCGCCGGCTGAGCCTCGACGAACTCGTGGCCGGTGCGCTCATTCTCTATCCCCGCTATCAGGACCCGGTGACGGACCTGCCATGTGCTCCCGAAGCGCTGATCGATCGCCTGGCCGGTGCGCCGCCGGCGGGCGGTGGGGCACTGGCACGGCTGCGGCGCTGGCAGGGCCGGCCTGATGGCGCGCTTCCTGGCGGGGCGCGGGTGATGGCGCCGGCGCGCTCCTTCCTGTTCCTGCAGGGTCTGGCGACGCATTTCTTCGCGCGGCTGGGCGATGCGCTGGTTGCGCGCGGACACGCCGTGCATCGGGTGAACTTCAATCCCGGCGACAGGCTGTTCTGGCGACGGCCGAACGCCACCGATTTCACCGGGCGGGCCGCCGAATGGCCGGCCGCCCTCAGGGCCTTGATCGGCGAGCATGGCGTGAGCGACCTCGTGCTCTTCAGCGATTGCCGCCCGATGCACATGGCGGCCCTGGCCGAGGCACGGCGCCACGGACTGCGCTGCTGGATCTTCGAGGAAGCCTATCTGCGCCCCGGCTACATCACCCTCGAACAGGATGGCGTGAACGCGAATTCGCGCCTGCCGCGCGACCCGGTGCGCATCCGCGCCATGGCGCGCGGCCTGCCGCCGGCCGCGCCCGAGACGCTGTCGGGCGGCTCCTTCCTGCGCCGGGCCACCGATGATGTCCGCTACAATGTGGCCACTGCCGTGCTGTCCCGGCACTTCCCCCATTGGCGCACGCACCGGCAATGGAACCCGTTCCACGAATATGCCGGCTGGCTCTGGCGCGGCATTCGGCGGCCCGCGCGGCAGGCCCGCGCACGGGGCAGGCTCGCGGTGGTGAAGGGGTGGCGCGGGAAGGTCTTCGTCCTGCCCCTGCAACTCGAGGGCGACTACCAGTTGCGGCTTCACTCGCCCTTCGCCGGTCTCGGTGACGCCATCACCGCCATCATCCGCTCCTTTGCGGCCCATGCGGAACAGGACGCGCTGCTGGCGGTGAAGGGGCATCCGCTCGACAATGGCCTGACCGACTGGGGCCGCTTCGCGATGCGCTGCGCGCACGAGGCCGGTGCCGGCGATCGCGTGGTGTGGCTGCCGGAACTGCCCTTCGGGCCGGTTCTGGAACCCGCTTGGGGCGTTGTCACCGTCAACAGCACCGCCGGGCTGCAGTCCCTGCGCGAAGGCAAGCCCGTGGTGGCGCTGGGCAGCGCGCTCTACGACATGCCGGGGCTCACCTTCCAAAAAGGGCTGGACCGCTTCTGGACCGAAGCGATGCCGCCCGACATGGAACTGGTGGAGGCGATGCGCCGCGTCCTCGCCGCGAAATGCCTGATCCGCGGCGGCTTCTTCCATGATGCGGGGATCACCGAGGCCGTCGGCAACGCGGTGGCACGCCTGGAATTAGTATTGATGGCTGCCGAGGCTGCCGCAGCGGAATGAGCGCTGCCATGGCTCCCCCGCGCTGTGTCGTCGTCACAGGCGCATCGCGCGGTCTTGGTGCCGGCCTTGCGGAGCGCTTCGCCGCGCCGGGCGTGGTGCTGTGCCTTGTCGCGCGTAGCGCGGAAGGCCTGGCCCACACGGCAGAGCGTTGTCGCGCGCTGGGCGCCTCGGTCGAGACCGCGGCACTCGATGTCCGCGACGGCCCGGCGATGGCTGCGCGCATGCTCGCCTGGGAGGCCGTGCAGCCCGTCGATACCATCATCGCCAATGCCGGCATCGCGCGTGGCACCGCGCCGGATGGCGCGCCGGAGGGCCTGGACGGCGCCACCGCGCAGGTCGGCGTGAACCTGCTCGGCGCCATGCACACCATCGAGCCGCTGCTGCCGGCTTTGCGCGCGCGCCGCGCCGGACGCATCGCGGTGATTGCCTCGGTCGCGGCCTATCGCGGGCTGCCGGATGCGCCGGGCTACGCCGCGTCCAAGGCCGGGCTGCGCGCCTATGGCGAGGGCCTGCGCGCGGTGCTGGGGCCGCGGGGCGTCGCCGTCACCGTCGTGCTGCCGGGCTTCTTCGACAGCGCCATGGGCACGCGGTGGCTGGGGCCGCGGCCGCTGGCGATGAGCGGCGAGCGGGCCGCGGATATCGTCCATCGCGCCATCCTGGCACGCGCCCGGCGCTGCGCCTTCCCCTGGCCGCTGGCCGCGCTCCTGCGCGTGGTCGATGCATTGCCGGCGGGTCTGTCGGACTGGGCGGTGCGGCGGCTGCGGTTCCGCATCGCGCCCGAGGCGTGACCACCGCGCTGCATGTCCTGGCCGGTGCGCTGCTGCCGGTCCTGCCCTGGGCCTGGCTGCGTCATGACGTGCGTGCGCGCGCCTCGGCGTGGCTGGTGCTGGACGGCGCGCCGGTCGTCGCGCTGTTCTGCGCGCTGCTGGCCGCGACGATGCGCCCGCTGCTCGCTGGCGGCCTGGTCGCCGCGATCGGCATGTTCCTGGTGGTGGCGCAGCGGGCCAAGCGCGCCACGCTGCGCGAACCGCTGGTGTTCAGCGATGGCGGCCTGCTGTGGCAGGTGGTGGCCTTCCCGCGCTTCTACCTGCCCTTCGTGCCGCCGGTGGTCGCCTGGGGCGGGGTGGGCGCCGGCGTGGCGCTGGCGCTGGCCCTGCTGGTGATGGAGCCGGCGGTTGGGCTCGATGGGGGTGCGCGCCTCGCGCTGCTGGGCCTTGCCGTGGCGCTGGGCGCGGTGCTGCTGCGCCCGTGCTGGCTGCTGCGCGGCGCCACGGGCGCGCACCGCACGGCCAGCGCCCCGCCCGGCGATGACCCGGTGCAGGACGCCGCGCGCTTCGGGCCCCTGGCCGCCTTCGCGCTGCATGCGCGGATCGCCGCCGGCGAGCGTGGATGGCGCCGCGCCGCCCACCCGCCTTCCGCCGCGACCCTGCCCGCCGGGACGGCAGCGCCGCACATCGTGGTGCTGCAGCTCGAATCCTTTTGCGACCCGCGGCGCTTCGGCCTCGCGCAGGCGCTGCCGGAATGGGATTCGCTGGCCGCAGGCGCCGCCTCGCGCGGCCTGCTCGCGGTGCCGGGCTTCGGTGCGAACACGATGCGCACCGAATTCGCCGTGCTGACCGGGCTTCGTGGCGCGGCACTCGGGCTCGATCGCCTCAACCCGTATTTCCGCTTCGCGCTTGCGCCGGTCGCCTCGCTGGCCTGGGCATGCCGTGGCGCCGGCTACGCGACGGTGTGCCTGCACCCGTTCCATGCGCGCTTCTTCGGCCGCAACCGCGTGATGCCCGCGCTGGGCTTCGAGCGCTTCGAGGCCGAGCCCGCCTTCGCCGATGCGCCACGCCGGCGCGGACTGGTGACGGATGGCGCCATCGGTGCGCGCATCGTTCGGGAGATCGAGGCGGCGCAGGGTCCGCTGCTCATCTTCGCCATCACCGTCGCGGCGCATGGACCCTGGCGCGGGCCGGACCCCGCCGCGGCCTGGGCGGCCGACATCGCGCAGACCGATGCGATGCTCGGTGCGGTGGCGAGGGCGGCGCGGATGTCCACGCGCGGCGTTGTCATCGCCGCCTATGGCGATCATCGCCCCTCACTGGGCGCCATGCGCGCGGGCACCGACACGGACTACCTGGTGTGGCGCAGCGACTGCCCCGGGCCGGGCACGCGGCGCGATATCGATGCGCCGGCATTGCATGGCGTCCTGCGCGATGCGGCTTTCGGCGTCCCTCCGGGATGATGCCCGCGCGGCGTCACCCATCATCGGGCCTTCGGGTCCGGCGCAGCGCCGGCCCGGGCGTCGATGCTGCGCCGGGCAGGCCATCCCTTCGCCCGGTCCCGGCGGAACGCATGTCGCGCTACGCGGCCACCCCGCCCAGCGCGCGGGCGGCGCGCAGGTCCGCCCACCCGCTCAGCCGCACGCCGCGCCCTGCCGCCTCCGCCAGCGCTGCCCGGTCCGGGAACGGGCGGTAGGGCAGCGGCGCCACCTCCCGCCCGTGGTCGCGGTCGGCCGCGATATCCTCGATGACCTCGAGCAGCATCTCCGCGCCGATGAGATGCAGCGCGCGGGCGATCGACGACACCGTGGCCCCTTCCGGCGGCGCCACGCTGCGCTGTGCAACCACCGCGCCGGCATCGACGCGCTCGACCAGGCGATGCACCGAGACGCCGAATTCGCCGTTGCCCTCGGCGGCAGCCCAGAAGCAGGGCATCGGGCCACGATGCAGCGGCAGCATGGAGGGGTGCAGGTTGATCCCGCCGCGCGCCGCCAGCGCGATCACCTCCGGCTGCAGGATCTGGTCGAAATGGCAGGTGACGATGAGGTCCGGCTGCGCCGCTTCCAAAGCGGCGCGCGCGCGCGGGCCGTTGATGTCGTCCACCACGAAGGCAGGCAGGCCACGCGCGCGCGCCGCGGCGGCCAGCGGGCCGGCCACGCGCCGGCGCCCGAGCCTTGGCGCGGCGAATTCCACGAACAGCCAGGGCAGGATGCGCGGCCCGGAGCGCCGCAGCATCTCCCTGGTGCGCGCGAGCCCGCCGCGAAACGGGTCCGACACGCCGAGGAACACCACCTGCTGCGATGTCTCGCGCAACACCTTCGCGGCGGCTTCGGCGCTGGCCGCGCTCTCGAGCGTGAGCAGCGCGACGCGCAGCGTCATCCGGCGATTTCGGCCGGTTGCGCGCCCGCCATGGCCATCCGCACGGTGGCGACGGTCTGCCGGATCTGAGCCTCGGTGTGCTCGCTCGAGAGAAAGAAGCGCAGGCGCGCCGAGGCGTCGGGCACTGCCGGGAACAGGATGGGCTGCACGTTGATGCCGCAGTCGAACAAGGACTGCGACAATCGCGCTGCGCCGACCGAGGAGCCCACGATCACCGGCACGATCGCGAAGCCTGCGGAGGTTCCGGTATCGAGGCCCGCTTCCCGCGCCAGGCGCAGGAACAGCGCGCTGTTCGCCTGCAGGCGCGCCACGCGATCGGGCTCCATGTGCAGGACGCGCAGGGCTTCGAGCGCCGCCGCCGCCAGCGCCGGCGCCATGCCGACGGAATATACGAAGCCCGGCACGGAGTGCTTCAGCCAGGCGATCAGGTCCGCATTGCCCGCGATGTAGCCACCGCAGGCCGAGAGCGTCTTGGACAGGGTGCCCATCCAGATATCGACCTCGCGCGGATCGACGCCCCAATGCTCGTGGATGCCATGGCCGGTCGCGCCCACCACGCCCAGGCCGTGCGCTTCATCGACCATCAGCCAGGCATCGTGGCGACGCGCCAGTTCGATGAAGCGCGGCAGGTCGGGGATGTCGCCATCCATCGAGTAGTGGCCTTCGATCACCACCAGGGCACGCCGCGCGCCGCGCCGTGCGGCCGCGAGTTCCTTCTCCGCCGCACGCCAGTCGTTGTGGGCGAAGGCGATGCGCCGCGCCCCCGACAGGCGCGCCCCCTCGGCGCAGGAATTGTGGATCGCGGCATCATGGACGATGAGGTCGCGCGCGCCCATCAGGTGGCCGATCACGGTCACGTTCGTGGCATGGCCCGACACCAGCGCGAGCGCCGCATCCACGCCGTAATGCGCCGCGATCGCCTGTTCCAGTTCCGCATGCACCGGCCGTTCGCCCGAGACCATCCGCGACGCGGAGGCCGAGACGCCATAGCGCACGATCGCCGCCTGCGCCGCCGCCCGCACCCGGGCGTCGCCGTTCAGGCCGAGGTAGTTGTACGAACCGAAATTGATCACCTCGCGATTGCCGATGATGCTTGTTGCGCCGGCCACGCCTTCATGCGGTCGGAAAAAGGGGTTCTCCAGGCCAAGTGCGCCTGCGGCCTCGCGGATCAGTTCCATGTCGCGCTGGCCCGGCAATTCGCGGAAGTCGCGTGCGGCACCGGGTGCCGGCGCCTTGTCGTTCCGCCGCTTTGACAGGCGCTGCAGCAGAGCCAGGCGCGCCGTCGCCGAGAGCCCGAAGCCCTGCGTCATGGCTCACCGCCTCGGCGCTGTGCCGTGCGCATCATGCCCCGGTCTCCGCGGTTGCCGGGCCGGCGGGTTCGTAGGCGTCCATCAGCGACTGCACCGTCTGCTCCGTCCGGTCTTCCAGCACCACGCCCGCCATTCGGGCGGCGAGCATGGCGATGGTGAGGTCCTCTGTCACCGCCGCCAGCGGCACCTGTACGCCGAGCCGACGCTCCAGCGCCATGCGCAGTTCGAGTCCACCGAGACTGTCGAGACCAAGCCCGGCCACGGGCGCATCCGCCGCCACCGCATCAGCCGGCAGGCGCAGGATGCGGGCGATCTCCTCCTGCGCCAGGCGCACGAGCCGGCGCGCGTGCCTCCTCGGCCGGCAGGGCGCGCAGTTCGGTGCGCAGGTCCGCACCTTCAGCGCCGCCTTCGCGGGCCGTCCGCACGGCCGCGTAGGCGGGCTCGGCCAGGATCGGCAGGGCGGACGAAAGCCCAGCCCAGGCCACCCGTGCGACATGTGCCACCGCGACGCCGGAGGCCAGCAGCGCCGGCAACGCCGAAAGTGCTTCCTGCGCCGGCATGGGAGCAACGCCGGTGCGTCGTTCCAGCGTCTGCGCGGTGGCGGCATCGCGCGCCAGCACCCCAGCATCGGCGATGGGACCCCAACCCACGGCCAGGGCGGGCAGCCCCTGTGCTCGCCGCTGCCGCGCCATCGCCTCAAGGGCCGCATTGGCGGCGACGTAATTGGCCTGTCCGGGATTGCCGAAGGCCGTTGTGGCCGAGGAGAACAGCAGGAACAGATGCAGCGGGTCGTCCTGCGTGAGGCGGTCGAGGTTCTCGGCAACCGTCAGTTTGGGGCGCAGCGTGGTGGCGAACCGTGCAGCGTCCATGGTCACCGCGGCGCCATCGGCGAAGGCCGCCGCGGCATGGACGACACCGCGGATCGGCGGGCCGGCGCGCCGCAGGCGGACCAGGATCTCACCAAGCGCCTTCGCATCCGCGGCGTCGCACGCCTCGATGCGGGCGCGCGCACCCAGCGCCGCGAGGGTCCGCAGCGCCGCGTCCGCGCCGGGCGTTTCGCCACCCTGGCGCGAGATCAGGGCAAGATGTGCGGCCCCATTCGCCGCGAGCCATTTCGCGCATTCCAGCCCGAAGCCCTGCACGCCCCCCACCACCAGATAGGTGCCGTCGGGGTCGGGCCGCCAGGGCTCGGGGGCTGCCGCGCCTTCCGCCGTGGGCGGGCGGATCACCAGCTTGCCGATATGCGACGAGGCCTGCAGCGTGCGGAAGGCGGCCTCCGCTTCCTCGGGCGCGAAGACAGCGTGCGGCAGGGGCAACAGCGTGCCCTCGGCAAGGCGCGCGGCGATGTCGGCCAGCAACGCCTGCGCGATCTCAGGGCGCGCGCGCGGCAGCGCATCGGCATCGACCGCGAAATAGGACACGTTGCGCCGCAACGGGCGCAAGGCAGCGCGGCGGTTCTCCACGAAGTCCCGCTTGCCCAGTTCGATGAAGCGCCCGAAGGGCGCAACAAGGCCGAGGCTTCGCTCCATTGCCTCCCCGGCCAGCGAATTCAGCACCACGTCCACGCCTTCCGGCCAGACGGCGCGCAGCAGATCGGCGAAGCCCGCATCGCGGCTGTCGAGCACCAGGTCAGCGCCCGCGAGGCGCAGGAAGGCGCGTTTCTCGGGACTGCCGGCGGTGGCCGCGACCAGCGCGCCGGCGGCGCGCGCAACCTGCAGCGCCGCGAGCCCGACCCCGCCGGCGCCGCCATGGATCAGCACGCGTTCGCCCGGCCGGATGCGCGCCAGCGTCTCGAGCGCATAGGCGGCGGTGATGAAGGCCACCGGCACCGTGGCGGCGGCTTCCGGCGCCATGCCTTCGGGCAGCGGCACCAGCGCCTCGGCGCGCGTCAGGGCATGGGTGGAAAAGGCGGAAGGTGCAAATCCGAACACTGGTTGCCCGGGCTGCAGCGAGACGCCCGACCCCACCGCCTCGACCACGCCGGCGCATTCCATGCCGAGGGTCGGGCCGGCGAAGCCGTCCATCAGCGCATCCTCGGGCAGCAGTCCCTGCGCCCACATGAGGTCGCGGAAATTCAACCCCGCGGAGGCGACGCGCATGCGCACCTCGCCCTTGCCTGGTGCGGGCAAGGCAGGCTCGGGCTTCCAGGCGAGCGAACCGATCTGGCCAGGCTGGCCAATGGCAAGTCGCTGGGCGCCACCGCATGTCGCAACCGGGAGCCCGGCGGCCAGGCGCGGCATCATCCGGCCCGCCGCGGTGATCTGGACTTCCCGCGCCGTGCCCGCCAGTTCGGCCAGCAGCCGTCGAGCCGCAACCTCGGGCGGCAGGTCAGGGTCCACGGTCATGCGCCGCGACCCGAGATCCGGCATCTCGTTCGCCAGCACTCGGCCAAGGCCGACCAAGGCCGCTGCCTGCGCCGCCGGGCCGGTGCCGATCATGGCGAACTCCGCCGCCGAACCCTGTGCCGCAGCGGCGAGGCGCGTCACGGCGGCCAGGCTTTCCGGCAGGTCGTCATCGCCGGTCATTGCGATGACGCAGGCCCCATGGAGGTCTCTCGGCGCCGCCGCCTCGCTCGCCAATGGCTCAAGCCGGACAGTGTGGCCTTCCGCGCGCAACGCGCCCTCCAGCGCCGCGGCGAACCGCGTGGCGGCCTCGGCCGCGAATACCATGAAGCGCCGCGCCGACGATCCGGCCGGCACCACGACCGAGGGGGCACGCGCGCAGATCAACAATCCCGGCCACGGCGCCGCGGCCAGCGGCAATGCGTCCGGCGTCTCGAAGCCGGCATCCGACAAAGCGTGGCGCCACGCGGCGGCATCGGGCAGGGCGCTGTCGCCTCCCGCCCACCAGGCGGGATCCTGGCCACAGACGAAGTCCCACAACCGCCCAGGCGCAGGCTCGGCCAGAAGCACAAGCGCGCCGGGTGACGCAGCCTGGCGCAGCGCGGTGGGCAGTGTTCGGCCCGACCGCGCGCGCGCCGCGGCGCCAAGCCCGATGATCAGGTCAGCGGGTTCGACCGGCCCCGTGCCGGCCAGGGGGTCCCAGGCGGACCAGCCGAAATCGACCCCCTCGGCCGCGGGAGGCGCTGCGCCGGCGCGCGCTTGCCCGGACGCGCGATAAGTGACCTGGCGCCCGCTGGCGGCCAGCGCCGCGACCGCGCGGCGCGTCAGCGGCCCGCCGCTGCCCAGTTCCAGCACGCGGAGCGGCCGGCCTTCCGGCCACGCGGCAGCCAGGGCCGTGATCGCTGATGCCATCACCTCCGCCAGGCGCGCGAAGGCCCCGCCTTCAGCCGGTGGCGCGGCCCCGGCCTGGGCCTCGCCGGCCAGCGCCGCAGGCAGGGTTTCCGCCGCCCGGGCCAGCCACGCCATGTCGAGGCCGAGGCGCGCCTGTTCGGCGAGCACGGCGCGCCAGATCTCCTCATGGGGCGGCAGGGACTGGTCTTCGATGAGGCGCCAGGTGCCGCCGCTGTCTTCCGCCAGCCCCATCTCCGCGAGGCCCCGCCACACCGCGCGCCGATAGGGCGTTGCCAGCGGCGGCGCGGCCGGCAGCACCGCGATGGCCGCCGCGGCGACGAAGCCTTCCAGCAGCAGCGCGGCCTCGGTCATGTCGGCCGCCTCGTCGGCCATGCGGGCGGCTTCGAGCGCGGCCTCGGCGTCGAGCGGCGCCGGGGCGGGCGGCAGCGGCGGGGCGGGGAGGGGGTCGAGGCGGAACACATCCTCGGCGACAGTGGCCCTGCCCGGCAGGCGCACCCGCTGGAGCCAGAGGTCCTGGCAGGTTGCGACCAGGCCGCCTGCGGCATCGCGCAGCACGAGGTCCGCGGCCAGGACGCGCTCGCCCCGCCGGGTCAGCGAGACCTCGGCAGTGGCCGGCACGGCGGCGCCACGCCGGACGGCAAGTCGCCCGATCCGCACCGGGACCAGCGACTGCCCCTCGGGCCGTACCACGGCAGAGAGCAGCGCGATGACGCCCTGCATGGCGCCGTCGAGCAGGACCGGATGCAGCAGGAAGCCCTCGGCCGGCGGCGCCGCCTCCGGCAGGTTCAAGGTCACATGCGCGCAGCCGGCGGTGTCGTTCACCACCACGCGTTCCACCGGCTGGAAGGCGGGACCGTAGTCCAGGCCACAACGGCCCGCGATTGCGACCACCTCCGCGCCGGAGACGCTGCGGCGGCCTGCTGGCGCCTGAGCCGGCGGGACAGGCAGGCGCGGCAGGGCGGCGATCCGTGCGCGCGCCGAGAGGCTCCAGGGTTCGTCGGCAAGCCGGCGGCGGCTTTCCAGCGTGAATCCGCCCTCGGCATCTGCGGTGGTTCGGATTTCCCGGGTGCGGTCCGGCTCCAGCGGCAGCGGGCGCAGGATGGCGAGGTCGGTCACTTCCAGGGCCGCGGCGTCCGGGTGCAGGGCCGCGGCGGCGGCAAGCGCCAGTTCGGCCATTCCGGCCGCGGGAAACACCACCTCGCCCATCAGGCGATGGTCGGCGAGCCAGGGGTTCTGGTCGGCATCCAGGAAGGCGGACCAGCAGCCAGGTTCCGCGGATTGGCGAAGACCCAGCAGCGCATGATCGCGCAGCGGGTCGGTCAGGCGCGCGCTCTCGATGGTGCTTGGGAACCAGGTCGGGCTGCGCGCGAAGGGCGTCCGCGGTAGACCGACGCGCGTGGCTGCACCAGCAAAGGCGGCACCGCCACGCGGGTCCGCGCCGCGGGCGGTGGCGCGGTCGGCCATGCCGGGGAAGGGGTCTCCATCACCGTCGCGGCGCGTCAGGCTCGCCAGCACGGCGGCCTCATTGGTATCCTCGCGCAGGCTTTCCCGAAGGTAGGATTGCAGCACCGGCGCGGGACCGATTTCGAGGAACAGCCGGGCGCCCATGCCCGCGGCGGCACGTACGGCGTCGCGAAACAGCACCGGGTCACGCAGGTTGCGCCACCAGTAGCCAGCCTTCGCATCGGCCCCCGCCAGCGCGGCGCCGGTCACGGTCGAAACCATGGGCAGCGCGCCGGCGCGCGGCGCAAGCGTGGCGAGGTCGGCGAGCAGCCCTTCGCGCACCGGGTCCATCGCCGCTGCATGGAAGGCGTAGTCGAGGTCGAGCGGCACGGCGGAAACGCGCGCCTCCTGCGCCAGCGCGCACAGCCGGGCGATGCCTTGCGCATCACCCGCCACGGTCACGGCGGCCGGCCCGTTCACCGCGGCGATCTCGAGCCCTGGCCCGCAGGCTTCGAGCAGCGGCAAGGCTGCTTCGGGCGATGTTCCGAGCGCCGCCATGCGTCCCGCACCGCGTGTTGCATGCTGATGTCGGCTGCGTGCCACGATCAGTCGCGCGGCCTGGTCCAGCGGCAGGATACCGGCACACCAGGCGGCCGCGACCTCGCCGACCGAATGGCCGAGCGCGAGCGATGGGACGATCCCTTCGGCGGCCAGCGCGCCCACCACCCCGACCTGCACCGCGAACAGCAGCGGCTGCGCGATATCGGTGCCGGCCAGGGCCTGGGCCGAGACACCGCGGCGCAACACCACCATCGGCGACCAGCCCAGCAGCGGTGCCAGCGCGGCATCCGCCTCGCGCAGCGCGGCGCGGAACGGCGGGGAGGTGGCGAGCGCCTGCTTCGCCATGCCCACATGCTGGGCGCCATTGCCACTGAAGACGAAAGCGAGGTCGCCGCGCACCGCCTGCCCGTGCTCGACACATTCGGGCCTTTCACCGGTGGCCCAGCCATCAAGCGCCGCGCACAATGCGAGGCCGTCTGGCCCGCGCACGACCAAACGATGCGCCGCGAGGTCGCGATGCCGCGCCACGCCCCGCGCCATCGCCACAGCCTGTGCGGGGGAGGCGCCGGGCAGCGCCGCGCGCCAGCGCTCCACGAGCAGGCCCAGCGCCGCCTCCGATCGCGCCGAGAGCACCAATGGCGGCGTGCCGCGGCCCCGCCCGGCCGGCTTGTCCCTGCCGGGTGGTGCGCGGCCGAGCAGCACGGTCGCGTTGGTGCCACCGAAACCGAAGGAATTGACGCCCACCACCGCATCCGGCGCCAGATCCACGGGCACGTGCCGCGTGGCGACGGACAGGTTGAGCGTGTCGAAGTCGATCTCGGGGTTGGGCTCGTTGAAATGCAATGACGGCGGCACCGCGCCGTGTTCCAGCATCAGCATCGCCTTCAGCAGCCCGGCCATGCCGGACGCCGCCTCCAGGTGGCCGATATTGGTCTTGACCGAACCGATGGGCAGCGGGGCGGAGCGGCGCTGCGCGACGGTCGTGCCGATCGCCCAGGTCTCGGCCGGGTCGCCCACGCGCGTTCCGGTGCCATGGGCCTCGAATGCCATGAAGCGGTCGGCGGCGACGCCGGCGCGGCCGATGACACGCTCCATGAGCGTTGCCTGCGCGCGTCGGTTGGGCAGCGCGAGCCCGATGGTGCGCCCCGCGGCATTGACGCCGCTGCCCAACACCATCGCGCGCACGTGGTCGCCGGCGGACACGGCATCGGCCAGGCGCTTCAGCACCACCACGCCGGCGCCTTCGGCGCGGACATAGCCGTCGGCGGCCGCGTCGAAGGCGCGGCATCGGCCGGTTGGGGAGAGCATCCCCGCGCGCGAGAAGCCGATGAAGGAATAAGGCGAGAGCAGCATCGAGACGCCACCCACCACCGCCGCCTCCAGGTCGGGGTCGTCCTCCAGGGCGCGGGCAGCCAGGTGCAGCGCCACGAGGGAGGAGGAACAGGCGGTGTCGATGGTCTGCGCCGGCCCGCGAAGGTCGAACACATTGCCGATCCGGTTGGACAGGATCGACAGCGCGCTGCCGGTCATGAAGAAACGATCGGCCGAGGACGGGTCGGACAGACGCAGTTCCGCGTAGTCGGTCGATGAACCGCCGACGAAGACGGCGATGGAACGCCCGGCGAGGCGCTCGGTGGGCCACCCCGCATCCTCGAAGGCCTCGGCGGCGACCTCCAGCAGCAACCGCTGCTGGGGGTCCATCTCGATGGCCTCGCGCGGAGAAAGTCCGAAGGCCTGGGCGTCGAAGCCGGCCGCGTCGCCGATCGTGCCGGCGGCGAAGGTGTAGGTGCGCCCTGGCTCGCCGCGGCGAGGGTGAAGCCAGCGTGCGTGGTCGAAGCGGTCGGCCGGGATGGTGGTGACGGCGTCGCGGCCTTCGGCCAGCAGCGGCCAGAGGGCATCGAGGTCGGATGCCCCCGGCAGGCGCGCCGCGGCACCCACGATGGCAAGGCCCTGCGGCCGGCCGCGCGATACGGGATCCCGGCGCCGACGCGGCCGGCTGGAGTGGTTCACGCGCCCATCCGGCGCGCGTCGGCAGGCCGCGGCGTGCGCATCATCGCAGGCCGACCGGCCGGGCCATGAGGTGTTCAGGAAGGGCAGCGGGCGCCTGCGCGTGGCGGGTGCGCGTGGAGGCGGGTGTGACGCGTGCGGCGACATCCGCCAGCAGGTCGTCCACCGCGCTGAAGTGACTGTCCCAACGCGGCGTGGCCCAGTGGCGGAGCCTGGCGAGTTGGGCGCCGCGCGAGCGGCTCTCCGGGGCGGCGTAGTCGAGGATCATGCGGCGCCACCCGGCGCCGTCCAGCGGGTCGAGATACTCGGGCACCGCGCCGCCCACTTCCCGCAGCGCGGGCAGGTCGGAACAGATGGCCGGCGCGCCGGCTGCGAGCGCCTCGGCCAGCGGCAGGCCATAGCCCTCGGCGAAGGAGGGGAACAGCAGCGCACGGCTGCCGGCGAGCAGGGTGGCGACCTCCGGGTCGGGCAGGGAGCCGGCCTCCTCCACCAGCCCGCGCAGCAATGTGCAGCGTTCCAGCAGATCGAGGACGTTCTCATTCTCCCACCCGCGGCGGCCCACCAGCACCAGGCGTGGCGCCGTGGGGCCCCATTTGGCGGCGAATTCGCGCCACAGGTGCAGCAGCAGCAGATGGTTCTTGCGCGGTTCGATGGTGCCGACGGCCACGAAATACGGCGCTGCGGCATCGGTATCGCGTGGTGGCGCCGGCACCGGGCGGTCGATGCCGAGCGGAGCCACCAGCAGCGGCGGCGGGGCGGATTGCCGGACCAGGTGCGGCCGCAGCACCGCGGCCGTCGCGGCGGAGTTCACGATAATGCCATCGGCCAGCGCCGCGACGGTCTCGAGACGCTGGAGATGCTGCATCGCGACACCCGGGCGCGCGTACTCCGGGTGCGTCGCCGGGATCAGGTCGTGCACGAGGGGGATGAAGGCGGCCCCTGCGCGACGCAGCTCGGCGATCGGCTCGGGTTGCTCCATCAGGCGATGGGAGACAAGCAGGAACAGCGTGCGGCCTTCGCGCGACATCACCTCGGCCAGGCGGGCGCGCCCGCGACCGACAACCAGGCGTGCGAGCGCCATCAGGCCGATCTGACGAGCATCCCGGCGGGACGCCTGGGCGTCCGGCCCGCCCCCCCAGGCCAGTTCGAGCGCATCGGCCAGGCTCGCGACCAGTCCGCGCGGGACCGCAGCATAGCCGCCACGCGGGCCACGACCGACGAAGGTCACGCGATCCGGCGCCGCGCCCAGCCAATGCCGCGCATAGGCAGCTTCGACCCGGTCGATGCCCGAAGGGGCCCGGCGTCGGCCACTCGCGAGAAAACGGGAGACGTCCAGCACAACGTGCACAGCACCAACTTTCGTTCCCGGGCCGCGAGGGCCGGTATGCCGTTCTGCCTCCAAGCTCTGCAGGTTCCTTCAGGTGTTGACCAGGAATGGCTTCACACTGCGGTGTGCCACCGCCCAGCCACCCAGAAGGCCCCTTTATTTAGTCGAGCGTTATTCCCGTCATGCGCGAGAAGGTCAACCACCGCAGCGCCTGTCTCGCCGTATTCGGGCGGTTGCGCCAGACTTTGTGAAGGTGAATTGGCAGGATGGCAGACCCGATGAGCATTTGGCGGCGCAAGACCGACATCGATGACATCCATGCCCGCATGGCCGGTTCCTTGCCCGGTGCGTTCGGCATTCGCATCCTGGAGGTCGGGCCTGATTTCATCCGTGCCGAGATGCCGGTGGACGAGCGGCACGCGCAGCCCTTTGGCGTGTTGCATGGTGGGGCTTCCGTGGTGCTTGCGGAAACGCTCGGAAGCATGGCGAGCATGATGACGCTTGCTGATGGCTTTTCGGCGGTTGGCCTCGAGGTGAATGCGAACCATGTCGCGTCGGTCCCGAAGGGTGAGGTGGTGAGCGCCGTCTGCCGCCCATTGCATGTCGGGCGCACCACGCAGGTCTGGCAGACCGAGATCCGCCGCGCGGATGGCAGGCTCGCCTGTGTCTCGCGGCTGACGACGGCGGTGATCGACCGTCGAGCCTGAGCCCAAGGCCGGTTGCTCCGGGCAGCGCCCCTCGATACCTTCGGCGACGGAGACGCATAAAGGCACCGGCTTTCCCGCATTCTCAAGGAGTTTGCCAGGATGCATCCGCTTGCCATCCCGCCCGAGATTGTCGCGAGGGTGGAAGCCCGTTGCGGCCGCGCCCATCCCTTCGAGGACCTCGACCCGAACCGCACCGCCTTCGTCGTGATCGACCTTCAGGTCGGATTCATGGACGCGGCAATCAGCCATGCCCATTGCCCGATGGCCGAGCGCATCGTGCCTGCCGTGAACCGGCTCGCGGCGGCGTTGCGCGATGCCGGCGGCGCCGTGTTCTGGGTCCAGAACACCCATGACGCGCGCTGCGACACGGAATGGAGCGTGATGCAGCAAATGGTGACGCCGGCGGCCCGCGCGCGGCGCGTTGCCGCGATGACCGAGGGCAGCCCCGGTCATGCCCTGTGGCCCACGCTGGATGTGCGTGCGGAGGATGAACGGGTGAAGAAGCATCGCTTCAGCGCCTTCATCCAGGGGTCCTCCGATCTTTCCGAGCGCCTGCGCGCACGGGGCTTCGACACCGTGCTGATCGGCGGCACGGTGACCAATGTGTGCTGCGAGAGCAGCGCGCGGGACGCCATGATGCTCGACTTCCGCACCGTGATGGTGGCCGATGCCAATGCGGCGAACAGCGATGCGGAGCACAATGCCTCGCTCGCCGCCTTCTGGAACATTTTCGGGGATGTGATGACCGTGGACTTCGTGATCGAGCGGCTGCGTGCGGGCATGGCGCGGAAGGCCGCGGCATGAGCGCCACGGGCAAGCCTCGCGTCGCCGTGATCGGCACCGGCGGCACCATCTCCTCGGTCGGTCGCGGGCCGCTCGACCTGATCGACTATTCCGCGAAGGGCGAGGTGCTCGATATCCACGGCGTGCTGGCCCGCGTGCCGGAACTCGCCCTCGTCGCGGATGTGCTGCCGGTGCCCTTCAAGGCCATCCCCTCCACCGCCCTCGCCTGGCCGGAATGGAAGGAGATGCTGCTGATCTGCGACAGGCTGGTCTCGGAACACCCCGACCTCGCCGGCATCGTCATCACGCACGGCACGGCTTCCCTCGAGGAGACGGCCTATTTTCTCTCCCTGACACTGAAAATTCCGATACCGGTGGTATTGGTGGGTGCCCAGCGCCCGGCATCGGCGCTGGCCGGCGACGGGCCGATGAACCTGGTCAATGCCTGCCGTGTTGCCGCCGACCCCGGCGCGCGTGGTCTCGGGGCATTGGTGCTCCTGAACGACGAGATCCAGGCGGCACGGGAGGTGACCAAGACCTCCACCCTGCGCATGCAGACGTTCCGTACCCCGGATTTCGGTGCGCTCGGGCATGCCGATGCGGACCTCATCGCCTGGTATCGCCGCCCGCTGCGGCGCCTCGCGCCGGATACCGAATTCGATGTGCGCGGCCTTGAGGCGCTGCCGCGCGTCGATATTGCCTATGCCTATGCTGGTGCGGATGGCGCCGCGATCGACGCTTTCGTGGCCGCCGGGGCAAAGGGGATCGTCACGGCCGGCTTCGCGCCCGGTTTCGTCACACCGGCCATGGCCCACGCGATGGAAGCGGCGGTGGCCAAGGGCGTGGCCGTGGTGACATCGTCCCGTGCCGGATCGGGCCGCGCGGCGGTGACCACCCGCGGCGCAAAGTCCGGCTTCGTGCCGGCGGACAACCTCAACCCGCAGAAGGCACGCATCCTGCTCTCACTCGCTATCGCTGCGGGGGCGACGGATCTGGGCCGCGTCTTCACAACCTATTGACGGACACTTGCGCCACAGGCGAGTTTCTTTCTCTGCATGCACGCAGCAGGAGGAAGCATGCCCGGTCCTGCCGTCGTGGTTGTCGACCCGCCCAAAGTGGCCGGGGCCGCGACGGATGTCGTGATGCCGGCGAAGGCGCTCGAGGATGTCGCAGCGCGCGCGCTCGCCGCCGGCGGCATGCGCCGGGAGGATGCCGCGGAGACCGCGCGCATCCTTGTCCTTGCCGACCTGCTCGGCATTCGGTCGCAGGGCGTCAGGCTCATTCCATCGCTGCTCGATCAGGTCCGCGTCGGCGCGATCGACCCCCAGGCGCGCATCCATGTCGAGCGTGTCGCGGGGGCGGTCATGCGCGTCGATGGCGCGAACGGCATTGGCCCCCTCGTTGCCAGCCGCGCGTTGCATGCGGCGATGCAGGCGGCACATGGCGCCGGCATCGCAGCGGCCTTCGTGCGCCGGTCGAACAGCCTGGGGTCGGCGATGCCTTATGGCTTCATCGCGGCGCGCCATGGCTTCGCCAGCATCGTCGCCGTGAGTGCCGCCTCCATCACCGGGCTCTGTGGCGGCCAAGCCGCGGGACCGGGCGGTGCCCCGCTGGGGGTAACCGTGCCGCGTCCGGGTGGCGATCCGGTCATGTTCGACATGATCGCGGGTGCCGCGGCCCCGTTCCGTGCCGAGGCGGTGTCGTTGGGCGGGCTGGCGATGATGGTGGATCTGTTGGCGGGCGTGCTCTCCGGTGCTGCGTTCGCGACCGATGCCGTGGGCGTGGATCCTGCGCATGGCGACCCGCAGCGGCAGGGGCACGCCTTCATTCTCGTGGACACTGCGCGGCTCGCCTCGGCGAATGACCTTGGCCATCGGGTGGATGCCTTTCGCGAGGCCGTGCGTGCGACGCCTGCGCTGGAACCCGGCGGGTCCCTGGGCGTGCCGGGCGAGAAAAACCTGTCCCTGTACCGCGAGCAGATGGCCGCGGGCGTCTCGTTGGACGCAGCGGATGCCGAGCGGCTGCGCGTCCTCGCCGGGGCCTGACGCTCGGCAGCCGCAGCGTGGCACGCCAGCCCGGAGGCTGGAGGACAGGTGCCGCGTCATGGCCCGGCGCCCATCCTCGTCGGGAATGGTGCTACCCGTGCGTGCATGTTGAACCAGCGCGCATGGGTCCGCCTTCCATCCGGCCGCAGGCTGGACCTGCTGGCACCCACGCCCTTCGACTGGACCGATGCCGACCTCGCCACCGGCCTTGCGCGAACCTTCCGCTGGGGCGGCCATTCCGCCTGGCCGGACCCGCTTTCTGTCGCACAGCATTCGCTGAGCGTGCTCGCATTGCGGCGCGCGCGGACGCGCAACCGCCTTTCGTCCGCTGCAGGAACTGCGCGAATTGCTGCATGATGCGGATGAAGGCCTGATCAACTTCGATTGCATCTCGCCGCTGAAGCCATTCCTCGGGCCGGGCTTCGCGGAATTGCAGGCACGCCTGTTGAGCGTGATCGGCACCCGCTACCGGCTGCCGGCATGGACAT
Organism: uncultured Alphaproteobacteria bacterium; assembly: GCA_963716705.1. Taxonomy (GTDB): domain Bacteria; phylum Pseudomonadota; class Alphaproteobacteria; order Acetobacterales; family Acetobacteraceae; genus Neoroseomonas. The sequence continues at coordinate 127,447 of CAVQTW010000018.1, read as the reverse complement.
CGCAGGAGAAGCGCGCCCACAAGGCTGCGGATGTCGCCATCGCGGCGGCGGAGGCGGTGCACGTGGTGGGCTGGACGGCGACCGAGGTGCGCGAGACGCTGGGCATCCGCGCCCCCGCGATGGCGAAGGACCCGCTCGCCGTGCGTTTCGGCGACCCCGCCTGGCGTCCCTGGCCTCCCGACGTTGCGGCGGCGCGCTTCCTCGAGGAACTGCTTGCGTTGCAGGCGCGCGTCGGACGGTAGGCCGTCGGGAGCCCCGCAGCGCGGCCGGCCCTATCCGCGACGCCGTTGCCGCGCGATCATCCACTGCGGGAAGAAACGGAACGGGGAACAAGTCACATGTCCGCTGCGGTGCCGATTGCCGGCAAAAGGTTCATCATCGTGGGTGGCGCGAGCCTGGTCGGCTCGGCCACCGCCGCGGAACTCCTCGATGCCGGTGCGGCCGAGGTCGTGCTGTTCGACAATTTCTCGATGGGCTCCGAGCAGGCCGTGGCCCACCTGAAGGACAATCCGCGCCTGCGCCTGGTGCGCGGGGACGTGATGCGCCTTCCCGACCTTCTGCGCGCGATGGAGGGCTGCAACGGGGCCCTGCTGCTCGCCGCCTATATGACGCTGAACATGAACAACGATCCCTGGGGCGGGCTCGATGTGAACATCCGCGGCGTGCAGAACGCGCTGGAAGCCGCGCGGGCCAACAAGGTGAAGAAGGTCGTCTTCGCCTCATCCAACGCCGTGTATGGCTATGGTCCCGGCGTGAAGGGCGACCTGGTCGAGGACACGCCCTTCCATTCCGTCGGCGCACCGCCGGCGGCCATCCTGTATGGCGCAACCAAGATCATCGGGGAGCAACTGTGCCGCGACGCCAAGCGCCGTTTCGGCCTCGACTACGTCGTGCTGCGCTATTCGACGGTCTATGGCGAACGCCAGCACTACCGTGCCGCGAACGCGCTCTACATCATCGAGACGCTGGACCGCGTGCGGCGCGGCGAGCGGCCGCAGGTGTTCGGGGATGGGTCCGAGACCAAGCACTTCGTCTATGTCGGCGACCTTGCGGCAGCGAACCGCATGGCCTTCGAGGCCGATGCCACGGATGTCGCGGTGAACACGTCCGGACCGCGGCCGGTCACCACGCTTGGCCTGGTGCAGATGATCATCGCCCTGACAGGCAGCGCCGTCGAACCCGAATTTGTCGGCGAGACGCCGGGCAAGGTGCGGCTGACCTCCGGCGGCGCCTTCCGCATCGCGCATGAGCAGGCCTTCGCCGCCATCGGCTGGAAGCCCGAGGTCGAGATGGAGGAGGGGTTGCGCCGGCTGATGACCTGGCTCGAGGGCAACGAGGCACAGACGGCGGCGAACTAGAGCATGTTCCGCTCGCACCGGCTCACGTCACATGCTCTAGACCTTTGTCTTTGCGAGCATCTTTATCCGTTCAAACGAGTCCGTTTGAACGGATGATGCTCCAGCGCGAGCCGATGACCGCACACGCCCGCCATGACGACGAGCCGGGGGTGCCGGGCTGGTCGCGGCCGGCGGGCTGAGGCACGCCGATGCGCCTGGCCTATGTGCAACTGGCCGTGTCCATGGCGCTGGTCGGCGCCAATGTCGCGGTGGCCAAGCTGCTGGCCGAGGCGCTGCCCATCGCCATGGTCGCCTTCCTGCGCTGCGTGTTGGCCATGGCGGTGCTCTGGCCGCTGGCGCGCTGGCTGGACGGGAAGGTGCGCCTGCCTCCCGATGTGCTGGGCAACCTCGCCCTGCAGGCCGTGTTCGGCACCGCGATCTACAATGCCGGCCTGCTCGCCGGGCTGCGCCTGACCACGGCGCTGGAAGGCGGCCTGGTGCTGGCCACCCTGCCGGCGGTTGTCGCGATCGGTGGTGCCGTGCTGCTGCGCGAACGCCTGCCGGCGCGCCAATGGGCCGCCGTGGCGCTGGCGGCGCTGGGCATGGCGGCAATCACCCTGGCGCGCACGGTGGGCGGGGCGGGCGGCTCGGCGCTGGGCAACCTGCTGGTGTTCGGCGGCGTGCTGGGCGAGGCGGCCTATGTGCTGCTGGCCAAGCGCATCGCCGGGCGCGTGCCGGTGGTCACCGCGAGCCTGTGCATGCAGGGCTTCTCGGCGCTGGTGCTCGCCCCCTTCGCGCTGCCGGATCTCGGTGCGGTCGCGATGCTGGCGGAGCCTTCGCTGGCCGCGCTGCTGGTGTTCCACAGCCTGACCACCAGCGTGCTGTGCCTGCTGCTCTGGTATGCCGGGCTGAAGCGCGTGCCGGCGGGTCTGGCGGGTGTGTTCACCGCCTTCCTGCCAGGTACGGCGGCGCTGGTCGCGGTGGGTGTGCTGGGCGAGGCCTTCACATTGACGCACGCAGCCGGCTTCGTGCTGATGATGGGCAGCGTGGCGGTGGCGACCTGGCCACGGCGTGGAGGCAGCGGATGAGGGCGTGGTTCCACTGCACCGGCGAGAGCCTCCTTGCGCGCGACCCGGATGATGTCGTCGGCAGGCTTGCGTCGGCCCAGCAGGCCCGCGGATACCCTGGTACGCCCGAGCAGGAATTCGCCTGGCGGCGCCAGGTCGCGGCCCTGCGCGCGGCGATCGCGGCGGCGGGCGGGCCCGGCTGGACCATCGCGCTCGAATTTGAACTGTTGCGCCTGGAGAAGCGCGTGGATGCCGTGGTGCTGACGGACCGTGCGATCATCGTGCTGGAGTTCAAGACCGGCGCGCCCTCCGCATCGGGCCTGGCCGAAGCCGAGGACTACGCGCTGGACCTGCGCGACTTCCACGATGGCAGCCGAAGCCACAGCATCGTGCCCATTCTGGTCGCTGGCGATGGCGGCTTCGTGCCCCCGGTTCAGCCCTGGCTGCTGCCGCCCAACCCGACCGAGCCACTCCTCAGCGGCCACGCGGCTCTCGGTGATGCCCTTCGTTGGGTCCAGGCGGAGATCCCGCTCGCCGCGACGCCCCTCTCCGCGATCGCCTGGCTCGAAGGCGCCTACCGGCCAGTGCCGACCATCGTTGAAGCGGCAACGATGCTCTATGCCCGCAACGGCGTCGCCGAGATCGCCAATGCCCGTGCCGATGCCGCGAACCTCACGCGCACCGCGGCGGCGATCGCCCGCGCGGTGGCGGGGGCGCAAGCCGAACGCGGCAAGCGTGTCGTGTTCGTCACCGGCATTCCGGGTGCGGGCAAGACGCTGTGTGGCCTCAACGCGGTATTCGCGCGTGCTGCCGGCGGGCAGAGCGCCTTCCTCACGGGCAATGTCCCGCTGGTCTCGGTGCTGCGCGCGGCGCTGGCGCAGGATGCGGTGGATCGCCGTGAATGCAGCCGTCCCGAAGCCGAGCGGCGCGTGAAGGAGCGGTTGCAGAACGTGCATCGCTTCCTCGAGGACAACGCGACGGATGCGAACCGGCGCCCTCCGCCCGACCGCCTGATCGTTTTCGATGAGGCGCAGCGCGCCTGGAACGAGGCGAAGGCGCGCATCGGCACGCGCAACAAGCCCTCTCGCCTCACCATGAGCGAGCCGGCGCATACACTCGACATCATGGGTCGGCACGATGGTTGGGCGGTTGTGGTGGCGCTGATCGGCAACGGGCAGGAGATCAACACGGGCGAGGCCGGGCTTGGCGAATGGGGTGCGGTCATCGCGGCCTCGCGAGGCGATTGGCGCGCCGTCGCGGCCCGCCGCGCGGTCAGCGCATCCGACCCGATGCAGCGGCTTGCCGATGGCGTTCCGCCCTGGCTGCAGATCGACGACGACCTCGACCTCACCGTGCCGGTCCGCAGCGTGCGGGAGAGTTCCGGGGCGTCCTGGGTCGATGCGCTTCTACGCGGCGCGGTGCTGGAAGCGCGCGCCATTGCCGAGGCGTGCCCGCGCCTGCCCTTTCTCGTGACGCGCGACCTCGCCGCGCTGCGTGGCGCCCTGCGGAGCTTCGCACGGGGACGAAGGCGCGCGGGCATCCTGGCGTCCGCGGGCGCGAAGCGCCTGCGCGGTGAAGGCCTCGGCGTGCAGCTCGACGATGTGGCGGATTGGTTCCTGCGCCGATGGCCGGACATTCGCGGTTCCGATGCGCTGGAGACCTTCGCGACCGAATACGACTGCCAGGGACTTGAACTCGATGTCGCAGGCCTTGCCTGGGGCGGGGATATGGTGCGCGATGGTGCGGCCTGGTGGACCCGGCGCTTCTCCGGCCATGCCTGGCAGGACCGTGCCAAGGATGCGCACTACGTGGTCAACAAGTACCGCGTGTTGCTGACCCGCGCCCGCTACGAGACGGTCATCTGGGTGCCGCGTGGATCGCACGGCGACGACCCCTTCCACGACCGCACCCGCGACGCCGCCGAGATGGACGCCGTGGCCGACTTCCTTCTCGCCTGCGGTGCCCGGCTGCTGGACGAGGCGGAGCAGGCCCCGGCCGCGCGCGTCGATCTGCGCGCCCTGCTATGAGACGCCACATGCGCACATTCCTCCTTGCCCTTCTCGCCGTGCTGGCGCTGCCTGCCACCGCCGCCGAGCTGAAGATCTCCACCTGGAACATCGCCTGGCTGACCACCAAGCCGGCCGGCCACCCCGACCTGCCGCGCAATGTCACGCCCCGCTCCGATGCCGAGCTCACGCGCCTGCGCGCCTATGCCGAGCGCCTGGCTGCCGACGTTGTGGCGTTGCAGGAGGTGGACGGCCCGCTCGCCGCCGCGCGGGTGTTCGATGCCACGCGCTACGACTTCCACTTCCCCGCCGAGACCGACACCCAGCGCGCCGGCTTCGCCTGGCGGCGCGGCCTCAATGTCACGCGCAACCCCGACCTCATGGCGCTCGACCTCAACCCCACCTCGCGACGCTCCTTGCGGCGCGGTGCGGATATCACCGTGCGTTCGGGGGATGCGGCCCCGCTGCGGCTGCTCTCGGTGCATCTCGATGGCGGCTGTTCCTGGAGTTCGATCCGCCAGCCCGAATCGCGCGACTGCCAGAACCTCGGCCGCCAGGCGGAGATCCTCGCCGAATGGATCGCCGCGCGGCGGCGCGAGGGTGTGGCCTTCGTCATCCTGGGCGACTTCAACCGGCGCATGGAACGCAATGACGAGTTCATCGCCACGCTGAACGCCGCCGCGCCACTGCTGCGCGCCACCGAGGGCTTCTCCGACCCCTGCCGCGCGCGCGACAGCCAGGCCCGTCCGTTCATCGATCACATCCTGCTGGGCGGCCCCGCGCGCGGGTGGCTGGTGCGCGACAGCTTCCGCGTGCTGGTCTATGGCGAACGTGATGCGCAGGCGCGCGCGCGCCTGTCGGACCACTGCCCGGTCAGCGTGCGGCTCGACCCGCGCTGATGCCCGGCACGCCGAGCTTCGCGCGCATCACGCTGCCGCTGGCGGCGATCAACTTCCTCAACCAGGGCAACCGCGCGCTGGTGGCGACCATCGGCCCGCTGCTGGCGATCGAGTTCGGCCTGTCCGCGGCCGAGCTCGGGCTGCTCGCGGCGTGCTTCTTCGCCGCCTACGCCGTGGCGCAATTGCCCATCGGCGTGGCGCTCGACATCCACGGGCCGCGCCGGGTCCAGAGCACGCTCGCGCTGGTGTCCGCCGCGGGCTTCGCGATGTGCGCATGGGCGCCCGATGTGCTGTCGCTGGCGCTGGGTCGCATCCTGTGCGGGCTTGGCCTCGCGGCGGGGCTGATGGCGATGCTCAAGGCCAATTCGCAATGGTACCCCAAGCATCGCGTGGCGGCGGTCACCGGGGCGGGGCTGTTCCTGGCCGGCATGGGCGGCATGTCGGCCACCGTGCCGGTGCAGTGGGCGCTGCCCGAGATCGGCTGGCGGGGCATCTTCGTGCTGCTGGCCGTGCTCTCGGTGCTGGCGGCGGTGTGGATCCGCCTGGTGGTGCCAGATGCGCCGCCGGGCGCCGTGCGGCCCGAGCGCCGCTCCCTGGCGCGGGAGATGGCGGAGTTCGGCCGCATTTTCCGCGACCGCGGCTTCCTGCGCTTCCTGCCGGCGATCATGGTGCTCTCGGCGCTGAACTTCACCTTCCAGGGGTTGTGGGCCGGGCCATGGCTGCGCGATGTCGGCGGCATGGCGGACGGGCCGCGCGCCATGGCCCTGCTGGTCTATGCGCTGGGGCTGGTCACCGGCTCGCTGGTGACGGGGCAGGCGGCCTCCTTCGCGCAATCGCGCGGTTTCTCGGCGATGTTCGTGCCCTATCTCGGCATGGCGGGGGTGATGGTGGCGCAGGTGCTGCTGATCATTCATCCGGGCGGGTATTGGGCGATCGCGGGCATCTGGTTCCTGTTCTCCTTCTGCGGGTCGGTGGGCGTGGCGGGCTATGCGGCGATGGGGCAGGGCTTCCCGCCGGAACTGGCGGGGCGCGTCGCCACCGCCATCAACTTCTCGATGCTGGTGCTGGTGTTCATCCTGCAGACCGGCATCGGCGCCATCCTCGACCTGTGGCCGCGCACCGCCGATGGCGGCTGGGACCCGGCCGGCTACGCGGTCGCGCTGTCCGTGACGCTGCTGTTGCAGGCGGGCGCCGCGGCGTGGATCGTGGTGGCTCCAGGGCGGAGGACGGCATGAAGCGCGTCGGGAAGATTTTGGACCGCTACCGGGTGACCTCCGGCAAGGGATTCCCGGCTCAAGGATTTCGACCGGGCGACACCGGCGGCATCGATCTTGAGAAGGACCACGCGGCGGACCTGCTTCAGCAGGGCGTGGAGCGGCTCGCGCAACTGCAGGACATGCTCTACGCGCAGGACCGTTGGTCGGTGCTGTGCATCTTCCAGGCGATGGACGCGGCCGGCAAGGACGGCGCCATCAAGCATGTGTTCTCCGGCGTCAATCCGCAGGGCTGCCAGGTGCACTCCTTCAAGGCGCCGAACGCCATCGAGCTCGACCATGATTTCCTGTGGCGCCATGCGAGGGCGCTGCCCGAGCGCGGGCGCATCGGCATCCACAACCGCTCCTGGTACGAGGAGGTGCTGGTGGTGCGCGTGCATCCCGAATACCTGAAGGGCCAGAAGCTGCCGCCCCGCCTGGTGGGCAAGCATGTCTGGGACGAACGGCTCGAGGATATCGCCGCCCATGAGCGGTTCCTCACGCGGCAGGGCACGGTGGTGCTGAAGTTCTTCCTCAATGTCAGCCAGGCCGAGCAGAAGGCGCGCTTCCTCGCCCGCATCGAGGAGCCGGAGAAGAACTGGAAATTCTCAGCCGGCGATGTCGCCGAGCGGGCGCATTGGGGTGCCTACATGAAGGCCTACCAGGGCGCCATCCGTGGCACGGCCGCGCCGCACGCCCCGTGGTTCGTGGTGCCGGCGGATGCGAAGTGGTTCACGCGCCTGGTCGTGGTGCAGGCCATCATCGAGGCCCTGGAGGGCCTCGACCTGCATTACCCCAAGGTCACGCCGGAGCAGAAGGCGGCGCTGGAGGTTGCGCGCAAGGCGCTGGTGTAGGTCAGTCCCCGATCAGGCGTGAACACCTGATCGTGCAACGGGGCAGGACGAGACGGACCGCTCGGCGCGCGGGTGCCGGTGGCCTGCCCGATCAGCCGCCGCGCTTGCCCATCGGCACGAAGTCGCGTGCGGGCTCGCCAGTGTAGATCTGCCGGGGCCGCCCAATCCGCTGCGAGGGGTCCTCGATCAGTTCCTTCCACTGGCTGACCCAGCCCACCGTGCGTGCCACCGCGAACAGCACCGTGAACATATGCGTGGGGATGCCCATCGCCTTGAGGATGATGCCCGAATAGAAATCCACGTTCGGATACAGCTTGCGCGAGATGAAATAATCATCCGTCAGCGCGATCCGCTCCATCTCGATCGCCATGTCGAGCAGCGGCTCGTTCTTGATTCCGAGTTCGGCCAGCACCTCGTGGCAGGTGTCCTTCATGATCTTGGCGCGCGGGTCGAAATTCTTGTAGACCCGATGGCCGAAGCCCATGAGCTTGGTGTGGCTGTTCTTGTCCTTCACTTCCTTGATGAAGGCCGGGATGTTCTCCGGGCTGCCGATCTCGGCGAGCATCTTCAGCACCGCCTCGTTCGCACCGCCATGGGCGGGCCCCACAGCGCCGCGATGCCGGCCGCGATGCAGGCGAAGGGATTGGCGCCGGTGGAACCGGCCAGGCGCACCGTGGAGGTCGAGGCGTTCTGCTCGTGGTCCGCATGCAGGATCAGGATGCGGTCCATCGCGCGCGACAGGATCGGGTTGTCCTTCCAGTTCTCCGCCGGGACGGAGTTCAGCATGTACAGGAAGTTCTCGGCATAGCCGAGGTCGTTGCGCGGATACATGAAGGGCTGGCCGATCGAATACTTGTAGGCCCAGGCCGCGATCGTCGGCACCTTGGCGATCAGCCGGAAGGCCGCGATCTCGCGTGCCTTCGGGTCGTTGATGTCGAGGTTGTCGTGGTAGAAGGCGGCCAGCGCACCGACCACGCCGCACATGATCGCCATCGGGTGCGCGTCTCGGCGGAACCCGTCGTAGAAGCGGCGGATCTGCTCATGCAGCATCGTGTGGTAGGTGACGCCGTCGTGGAAGACCTGGAACTCCGGCTTGTTCGGCAGGTCGCCGTTGAGCAGCAGGTACGCCACCTCCAGGAACGACGAATGTTCGGCCAGCTGCTCGATCGGGTAGCCGCGGTACAGCAGCACGCCCTCGTCGCCATCGATGTAGGTGATGGTGCTCTCGCAGGAGGCGGTCGCGCCGTAGCCCGGGTCGAAGGTGAAAATGCCCAGGTCGCTGTAAAGCTTGCGGATATCGGCGACCTGCGGCCCGAGCGTGCCGCCCAGCAGGGGCAGGGACGAGCTCTTGTTGGAACCCTCCATCGTGACGGTGATGGAGCCGGTGGCCTTGCTGGTCATGCGGGAACTTCCTCATTCGGTCGGACGGACTGCGGCGAGACGCTACCGCCCAATTTGTGCGGCGCAAGATAATGGCGAGCCGCGGCGATTGGCAAACCACCCGCCGCGCCGGTTGCGGCGGCAGGGCGCCGCCCGGGAATGTGCTGCAATCGCGGCATCGGGAAGGGCTTGGCTGCCGCGCCTAGTCGCGGCTGCGCCACTCCGGCGGGGCGCCTGCGCCATTGGCCCACAATCCGCGCGAGCCCTGCCGCGCCGCGGTCTCGGTCGGGCGCAGCGTGCTGGTGGTGGCAATCGCATAGCCGCCGGTGACCAGGGCGCGGTTGATGTCCGCCCCCGCCACGTCGCATTGGCCGAGGCCGCGCCCGAAGCCGTCCTGGCCGACAATCCGGCAGGCCACGTCACGCCCGGCGACCAGGCGTGTGAGTGCCGCGGCCGCGGCGCCACCACAATCGAAGGTTGAGCCAGAGGCCGCGCGGCATACTTCTCCGCGAGACGGCGCGGCGATGCCCGCGAGCCGCACGATACGGTCGCCCAGGCCGATGGTCTCGCCATCGACGATGCGGATCTCGCTGCCCTCGGCGCGCCACTCGCGCCCCGAGGGTGCCGAGCCGAACAGGTTTGAGGGCAGGCCAACGGCCAGCACGAGCGGCGTGGCGATCGCCGCCATGATCAGGAGCGCCGCGCCGCGGATGCGCGGGCGGGTCCTGCGACCCTTGAAGATGCGCCGTCGTTCGAGCACGGGGGTTGGTTAGACCGAGCCTCCGCGGGCCGCAACCGGGGGTCGTGCCGAAATCTTTGGGGTGATGCATGGCAACATCACAAGAATCGCGCCTAGTCCCCTGACCAGAAACGATCCTTGCCGCTCAACCGTTCCCAGGCCTTGAACGCGTCTCCGCGATGGCCGGCAACCCGCGCCTCGCACCAGCCTTCCACCACGCCCACCGCCCAGACCCGTCCGCCCTGGCCGGGCGCCGCCAGGGAGCGCGCAAGCCCGCGCGCCACCGCCGCATCATTGGCGATGCCGAGCCCATCCTGCAGCGCCGCGAGCCGGCGGAGGAACCGGCGGCCGGCCTTGGCGCCGAACACCGGCGCGAAGACCTCGGCCGCATAGCGCAGGCGCTTTCCGTCCAGCCGCAACTCGTGCAGTTCCTCGGCCGAAAGCGCCTCGAAGGCGTCGCCGGCGCGGCGCACCCGGTGCCAGCGGCGTTCGAGGATGCCGCGGCCGAAGGCGCGGACCGGGGCATCGAGTGCCTGGCCAGCCTCCTCGCTCGCGTTCCCGCGCCACGGCCGGCGCAGCAGCAGGCCGATGGCATCGACCAGCAGCCCTCGCCAGGCCGGCGCCTCCAGCATCGCCAGCACGGCGTCATAGGCCGCGTGCCGCCGCGCCTCGGCCGCGCGCAGCAGCGCCTCGATGCGCCGCTCCCCGGGGAACGACGCGGCGATGTCGCGGCCGATGCCGGCGAGGAACACATCCCAGTCCCGCGCCGGGCCGAGCACCGTCAGCACCTCCCTGAAGCGCGTATCGAGGCTGCGCAACTCGGCGCACTCGGTCGCCGTGCGGAACACCCGCAGCAGGGACCGCAGGCGCCGCAGCGCGACGCGCGTCTGGTGCACGCCCTCCGGCCCGCCGCCATGGGCGATGCGCGCGGATTGCTGGCGCGCCACCTCCAGCAGGTGGCCCACCGCGCGCAGGAAGGCATCCTCGGCGGTGGTTGCCGCGGCGGTGTTGGGTGGGCCGAGCCGGTAGGGCCGCGGCGCGACCCCCGTGGCGAGCGCGCGGCCCGCCTCGGCCAGCGCGCAGAGCGGCGGCAGCAGCGGCATCTCGGCGGCCAGCGCCTGCGCCAGCTCGATCACCGCCGGCGCAGGCCCGCTCAGCGACAGCCGCGCCATCGGCATCTCCGCCGCGACGCAGCGCAGGCGACCATCGAGCAGCACCGCCTCGACCGGCCCCGATGGCAGCGTGAGGTGCAATGCCTGGCGACGGCCGGTGAAGGCGGCGATGGCGACCAGCGGGTTGGTTCCCGCCGCATCCGGCACGTCCTCCGCTGCGAGGTGGCGCACCACCTCGGGCGGCTGGCCGGGGTGCCACGCGGTCCTGTCGTCGGGCAGGCAGCGCAGCAGCACCCGCGCGCCGCGGCGCGGCGCCTCCACCGCCAGGCCCTTGGCGGCCAGGGCGCCATCTGCGGTGTCGAACCAGACGATCTCCGCCGCCGCGCTCCGGGTCCGCCCGGTGCGGTGGGCCTTGACCGCGGGGGCGCGCGCGAACTGCTCGGCGGCGCCGGGCGGCAGGTCGAATTCCAGGGCGAGGCTGTCCGCCGCTGCGGTGGCCGCGTGGTCCGCTGCGGGCGCTTCGGCCTCGGCCTCGGGCGGGCGGGGGCGCGTCGCGCGGCCGGCGCCACCGCCCTGCGTCACAGCGCCATTTCCGGCAGGTCCGCCGGCAGCAGGAAGCGCACCAGGCGGCCGCCACCTTCCGCGAGGTCGCGCCAAGGGGAGGCGATGCCGAACTCGGCCAGGGCGCAGGTCGGGAAGCTCTCGGCCATCCGCCGCGCCGCCACCGCCGGCCGGCCGGCCATGCCCGCCGCGCCCACCAGCGCCAGGCCGAGGTCCTGCAGCCCGGGATTGTGGCCGATCAGCATCACGCTGCGCGCCGTCTCGGGTGCGCGGCGCAGGGTGTCCAGCAGTCGCGGCCAGGGGGCCAGGTACAGGTCGTCCATCGGCTCGATCAGCGGGCTGTCGGGGAAGGGCGACACGGCTTCGAGCGTCTGCAGCGTCCGCCGCGCCGAGGAGACGAGCACCACATCCGGCGCCAGCCCCAGGTCGCGCATCGCCGCCGCCATGGCCTGCGCCGCCTGGCGCCCGCGCGCATTCAGCGGGCGCGCATGGTCGGGCAGCGAAGGGTCGTCCCAGGAGGACTTGGCGTGGCGGAGCAGGAGCAGCTGGCGCATTTCAATGCCGATCCTGCCACGGACCCGCGCATCTGTCGCGGTCCGCGCCCCCTTCGCGCAGCGGCCGCGCGGCCCCATCTGCCGCGAGCCGCCGGATCCTCCCGGCGGGGCAGGAGGCATGATGGCTGGCACGGTGGTTGTGGTGGGTGCGACGGGGTCGGTGGGCGCCGCGTTGGCGCGCAGGCGCGCGCAGCAGGGCGACAGGCTGGTGCTGATCGCGCGCGATGCCGACCGCCTGGCCCAGCTCGCCGCAACCCTGCCCGGCAGCATCGCCATGCCGGCCGACGCCATGGATGCGGCGGCGCTGCGCGCGGCAGTGGCCGCGGCGGGGCCGGAGGTGTCGGGTCTCGCCTATTGCGTCGGCTCGATCGCGCTGAAGCCGCTCAAGCGCACCACCGAGTTGGACTTCCTCGAGGCCTTCCGGCTGAACGCGCTGGGCGCCGCGATCGCCGTGCAGGCGGCCCAGGATGCGCTGGTTTCCGCCCGCGGCGCGGTGGTGCTGTTCTCCACCATTGCGGCGCGGGCCGGTTTCCCGAATCATGCGGCCATCGCAGCAGCCAAGGGGGCGGTCGAGGGGCTGACTGTGGCGCTGGCTGCGGAACTCGCTCCGGCGGTCCGGGTCAATTGCATCGCCCCTTCACTTACGCGCAGCGCCATGGCGGCGCCGCTCATCGGGAATGTGCAGATGGCCGAGGCAATCGCGAAGCAGCACCCCATTCCGCGCCTGGGCGAGGGCGAGGATTCGGCCGCGCTGGCCGATTTCCTGCTCTCCGAGGGCGCCGGATGGATCACCGGGCAGGTCTTCGCCGTGGATGGCGGGCGTTCGAGCGTGCGGACCCGCGGATGATCACCCGCCGCGCCGCCGTGCTGCTGCCCGCCGCCCTGGCTGCCGCCCCCGTGGTCGCGTCCGAGCGCGGCTTTTCCTTCAGGGTGATGCGCGGCGGCCAGGCGGTGGGTACGCATACGGTGCAGTTCACCACCCGCGGCGCCGAGCATGTGGCGGTGTCGGACCTGCGGATCACCCCGAAATTCCTCGGCGTCGTCGTCTTCCGCTATGAGCACCGGTACGAGGAAGTGACGGTGGGCGGGCGCTTCCGCCGCGTGGCGTCGCGGCTGAACCGCGACGGGCGCATCGTCGAGGTGCGCGGGGAGGCGGTGCCCGGCGCCGTGCTGCTGGACGGCACGGCGGGCCCGCAGCGCCTGCCCGCCGATGCGGCGCCGCTGTCCTGGTGGGAAGTCGCGCGCCTGGGTGGCCGGGTGCCGCTGTTCGGCACCACCACCGGGCGGCCCTTGTCGCTGGCCTGGGAACGCCGGCGGCCAGGCGATGGCGGCGTCGAATACGCCTGTTCCGGCGAGGTCAACGCGACCGTGCATTTCGATGCCGCCGGCAGGTGGGACGGCTTCTCCGCGCGCGGCGAGGACGGGACCGACATCGCCTATATCCGCGCATGAGCGGCGGCACGCTGCGGGTGCTGCTGGGCGACCAGTGCTCGCGCGGCATCGCGGCCCTGGACGGGATCGACCCCGCGCACGACACGGTGCTGATGATGGAGGTGCAGGCGGAATGCACCTATGTGCCGCACCATCCGCAGAAGATCGTGCTGGTGCTCTCCGCCATGCGGCATTTCGCCCGTGCGCTGGCGGCGCGCGGCATCGCGGTCGATTACGTGCGGCTCGACGATGCCGCCAATACGGGCAAGCCTCGCCGGCGAGGTGTGCGCGCGCCGTGCAGCGCCACCGCCCCGCGCGCATCATCGCCACGCATCCGGGCGAATGGCGCGTGCTGCAGGACATGCAGGGCTGGCAGGGCGCGACCGGCATCCCTGTCGAGATCCGCGCAGGACACGCGCTTCCTGTGCGCCCTGCCGCGCTTCCGCGCCTGGGCGAAGGGGCGGCGGCAGTTCCGCATGGAGCATTTCTACCGCGAGATGCGCCGCGAGACCGGCCTGCTCATGGAAGGCGACGAACCCGCCGGCGGGCGCTGGAACTTCGATGCCGAGAACCGCCGCGCCCTGCCGCGCGACGTGACGCCGCCCGCGCCGCTGCGCTTCCCCCCCGATGCCATCACGCGCGAGGTGATGGCGCTGGTCGCCGGGCGCTTCGGCGCGCATTTCGGCGAGCTCGACGGCTTCGCCTGGCCGGTCACGGCGAAGGACGCGACGGCGGCGCTGGACGCCTTCATCCGCGACCGCCTGCCGCTGTTCGGCGACTACCAGGACGCCATGGCGGCGGGCCAGCCCACGATGTTCCACGCGCTGGTCTCGACCAGCCTCAATGCCGGCCTGCTCGACCCGATGGAAGCCTGCCAGCGCGGCGGAACAGGCGTGGCGGGACGGGCACGCGCCGCTCAACGCCGTGGAGGGCTTCATCCGCCAGATCCTCGGCTGGCGCGAATATGTGCGCGGCATCTACTGGCAGTTCATGCCGGGCTACGCGGACACCAACGCGCTGGGCGCCGACCGCCCGCTGCCCGGCTTCTACTGGGGCGCGCCGACCACCATGCGCTGCATGGCAGCAGGCGGTGGCGCAGACCCGCGACCTCGCCTATGCCCACCACATCCAGCGGCTGATGGTCACCGGCAATTTCGCGCTGCTGGCCGGGATCGACCCGGCCGAGGTGAATGACTGGTACCTCGCCGTCTATGCCGATGCCTATGAATGGGTGGAACTGCCCAATACCCACGGCATGGCGATCCATGCCGATGGCGGGGTGATGGCATCCAAGCCCTATGCGGCCTCGGGCGCCTACATCAACCGCATGTCGGATTATTGCGGCGGCTGCGCGCATGACCCCAGGCAGGCGACCGGGCCGCGCGCCTGCCCGTTCAACCACCTGTACTGGGACTTCATCGCGCGCCACGCGGACACCTTCGCGGACAACCCGCGCATGGCCATGCCGCTGCGCACCCTGGCGCGGATGGACCCGGCCAAGGTCGCGGCGATGCGCGCGCAATCGGCGCGCTTCCTCGCGGACCTCGCGGCCGCTTGACCCCTCCCGCCGGCCCTCCATCCTGCTGGCCGCATCGGCGTGGAGGACAGCATGGCGGACGCAACCGAGGTCGAATGGATGCGCCTGACGGCGCCGGAACTGAACGCCCGCGCCGCGGAGGGCGCGCTGGTCATCATCCCCGTGGCCTCGCTCGAACAGCACGGCCCGCACCTCGCGACCGGGGTGGACATGGTCTGCGCCAGCGCGGTGGCGCATCGGGTCGCGACGCGCCTGGTGGCGGCGGGCCGGCCGGTGGTGGTGGCACCCTGCGTCTGGACCGGGCTGGCCGAGCATCACGTGGCGTTCGGCGGCACCGTGACGCTGGATTTCGCGGCCTTCGCGGCGGTGCTGCGCGGCGTGGTGCGGTCCGCCATGCGGGCGGGCTTCCAGCGCGTGATGCTGCTCAACGGCCATGGCGGCAATGCCGAGGCGGTGGCGGTGGTGGCCGGGGAATGCCAGGCGGAGTTCGGCATCCCGGTCGCCGCCGGCACCTACTGGCACCTGGCGGGGGATGCCTTCGCACCTATCCTGGAGCGGCAATCCACCGTGCTCCATGCCTGCGAGGCCGAGACCTCGATGATGATGGCGCTGATGCCCACCGCCGTGCGCAAGGACCGGCTGGAGGAAGCGCATGGCCCGCATTCGACCCGCCCGGAAGGCCAGCCCGCGGCGATGATCCGCCGCCGGTCGTTCAAGGACATGACCCCGACCGGCGTGATCGGCGATGCGCGTTCGGCCAGCGCGGCGAAGGGCGAGGCGCTGCTGGAGGCGGCGGCGGAGCGCATCGCCCACGATCTTTCGGCCGCGCCGCTGTGGTCCTGATCACGCGACCGGCAGCACGCCCAGGACGATCGCCATGAAATGGCAGGCCGCGGCCGCCACCACGCAGGCATGCCAGGCCTCGTTCTGGAAGGGCATGCGCCGCAGCAGGTGGAAGGCCACGCCAGTGCTGTAGATCAGCCCCCCGGCCGCCACCAGCACCAGCGCGGCGGGCGGCAGGTGCTCCAGCATCGGCGGGATGGCCGCCAGCACCGCCCAGCCCAGCACGAGATAGGCGATGATGGAGGCGCGTTCGAACCGCCCCGGCCAGGCCAGCTTCATCACCACGCCGGCCAGGGCGCCGGCCCATACGGCGCCGATCAGCCACCAGCCCCGGGCGCCGCCGATCGCCACCAGCGCGAAGGGCGTGTAGGTGCCCGCGATCATCACGAAGATCGCCGCGTGGTCGAGGCGGCGCAGCACGGCACGCCGGCGCGGGTTGCGGGCCAGATTGTAGGACAGCGAGAAAGCCAGCATCGCCACGAGGCCGCCGCCATAGAAGGCAAGCGCCGCCAATGATGCGGTGCGTACGCCCGGCGGCAACATGACGGCGACGAGGATGCAACCCACGAGGGCCGC
This sequence comes from uncultured Alphaproteobacteria bacterium, assembly GCA_963716705.1. Classification (GTDB taxonomy): domain Bacteria; phylum Pseudomonadota; class Alphaproteobacteria; order Acetobacterales; family Acetobacteraceae; genus Neoroseomonas. Next base: position 111,298 of record CAVQTW010000018.1, on the reverse strand, counting down.
GCCAAGCCCTCCGCCGAGGATCGCGAGGTCGAGCCGGCGTTCAGCGAGGGTGTCGGCGCGCCCGCCGCGGACAGGAAGCGCCTCGCGCTCCGGGGGCGGTCCAGACATTGCGTGATCCAGACATTGCGTGATGAGGCTAGACGAGCCGCCGCATCAGGGGAACCGCGCGGGAAGGGGAGGCCGCTGGCAGGGCGTCGGCTGAGGCAATTTCGCGGCGCACCGGCACGCCACTGAAGACACGGCGTGATGAGCGGGGAACGCAGCCTGCGGGGTTTCGGAGTTGGAACGCGAGGTGTGGCGCACGCGGCAGCGGCCTCGGTTCGTTGGGTCGCCGGGCGACCGCCCGTAGCGGTGGTTCACGCCTGCATCTGCGCCCGATCGGGCGATTCCGCCCAACCGGGATCTGTTCTATGACCCGCGCCCATGTGGAATCGATTGCTCGGGCACCTGGCCGCGCGGCGCGGCTGGCGGGCCTTCGTGACGGCTGCGGCGCTTGGCGCTCTGGCCGCGCTGGCCCTGCCACCAGTTCATGCCGTACCGGTCCTGCTGCTGGCAGTGCCCGGCCTGCTCGCCATGATCGGGGTGGCGCCGACCTGGAAGCGCGCCTTCTGGCTCGGTTTCGCCTGGGGCTGGGGGTTCTTCGCCGCGGGTCTCTACTGGATCACCTACGCCATCCTCACCGAGGTGGAGCGCTTCTGGTGGCTGGTGCCGGTGGCGGTGCCCGCCCTGGCCCTGCCGCTCGCCGCCTTCGTGGCCGGACCCGCCGCCCTGGCCTGGCGGGCGCGGGAGGGTTGGCCGAGGGTCCTGGTGTTCGCCGGTGCCTGGGTGCTTTTCGAGATCCTGCGCGGGTGGGTCTTCACCGGGTTCCCGTGGAACCTATTGGGCACCGTCTGGGCCTTCGGGGCGCTGCCGGTGCAGGCCGCGGCCTGGGTCGGCGTGCATGGGCTGTCGCTGGCCACCCTTCTCATCGCCGCCACGCCGATGCTCGGCCGCCGGGCGATGCTCGGTGGCGCGGCCGCCCTGGCCGCCTTCGGGTTGTTCGGCGCGGTGCGCCTGTGGCCGTTGGAACCGCCGGGCCCGCCTGTCGGCATCCTGATCGTGCAGGGCAATATCGCGCAGGAGTTGAAATGGCGGGAGGCGCAGCGCATCCCGATCCTGCGCCGCTACATCGACGGCACGCGGGAAGCGGCGCTGGCCGCCCTGCGCGAACTGCCCGAGGACCATCGCCTGGTGGTCATCTGGCCGGAAACCGCGGTGCCCTTCCTGCTGGCCGACGATGCGGAGGTGCGGCAACTGGTCGCCGGCGCCCTGCCGCAGCGCGCGATGCTGCTCTCGGGCACCGTCCGCGTCGAACGCGGGCCCGACGGCCGGGCGCGGCGCTTGTTCAACAGCCTTGTGGCGATGGACCCGGCCGGAGAGGTACGCGGCCTGTCCGACAAGGTTCACCTGGTGCCGTTCGGGGAATACATGCCGCTTTCGGGCCTGCTGCCAGTGCGCCTGGTGCAGGGGGGCGTGGATTTCACGCCAGGCGAGGCTTTGCGCACCGTGAGGGCCGGCTGGGTCCCGCCCTTCGTCGGGTTGGTGTGCTACGAGGTGATCTTTCCCGGCGCCGTGGTGCCGCCCGAGCGGCCGGAATGGATCGTCAACGTGACGAACGACGCCTGGTTTGGCGTTTCGGCGGGCCCCTGGCAGCACCTTGCGGCGTCACGTTTGCGCGCGGTCGAGGAAGGGTTGCCACTCGCGCGGGCCGCGCAGACCGGCATTTCGGCAGTGTTCGATGCGCGAGGACGTGAGGTAGGTCGCATCATGCTGGGGCAGACGGGGGTATTGATGGCGCCATTGCCAGCGCCCGGGGCACCGACGCCATTTTCGCGCTTCGGCGTCACAATCGCGGCATTAGTCGCTAGTCTCATTTTCGCTTCTGGGTGGAGGAAGCCGAGAGCGCCGAATCCCCAGGGATGAGTGGGGCGGCGCTCGCACAGGCGTATCAACGTCCCAAATTATGAGAATTAGAAAAAGAGTTGACGAAAAGTGAACGCGCGCCTAATCATGTCCTGGGGCTAAATGTTGGTCACGCGCTGCAATCGTGTGGCGGGAGGTGCTCATGGAAATGCGAGGTGCGGAGGGTCGAATGGCGAGCGAGGAGACCGTGGAGCGCGTGGAGCGCGAGCATCGCGCAAGCCCGATCGATGTGCATGTCGGTACGCGCGTTCGCCTACGCCGCACATTGCTCGGCATGAGCCAGGAAAAGCTGGGTGAGGCACTCGGCCTCACCTTCCAGCAAATCCAGAAGTATGAGCGTGGCGTGAATCGGATCGGGGCGAGCCGCCTGTTCGACCTTGCGCGTGTGCTCGATGTGCCGATCGGCTTCTTCTTCGATGACATGGCGGTGGAACTCGGTGGTAACGGCGTGACGCGTTCGCGCGGCGCCGCCTTCGGCTTCGCGGAAGGCCAGGAAGGGTTCGAGGACGATACCCTCCACCGCCGCGAGACACTCGAACTGGTCCGTGCCTACTACCGCATCACCGACCCGACGGTCCGCAAGCGCGTCTTCGATCTGATCAAGACACTCTCGCCGACGGACTGACGATTGGCGCGCATTCCCGCCGAATGAAGGTGGGGAGTCCAATGGTCCGGAGCGGCTTCCACAAGCCGCTCCGCCTCTCTGTTCTTGCGAGGATCGTCACCTGATCGCGTGATCCAAACAGATTGGCACGCGCTCTAAACGCCCCGCGCGCAATGCAGCATGACGACCGGTTGCCCCGGCTCGATCTGCAAATCGATCTCATCCGGCCGTGTCCATCCGAGCGTCATCACGCCGCTCGCGGGATCGATCGCGCGCTCCTGCGGAGCGCCGAACAGTCGCTCCAGGCGCGCGCGCAACGCCTCGCCCTGGGATGCATCGCCACGCGCCGAGACGCAGACCAGACCGCCATTGCGGGCATCGAAGGCGAAGGCGACCGTCAGGCGCAGCGTGCCCGAACGAAACTCGCCCGCCGCACGGTATTCCATACGCGCCGATGGCACCGGGCGCCGCTCGGCAACCGGCATTTCACGAACGGCGGAGCGCGATGCGGTGATCACCTGGCGCTGGCTCATGCCCCAGCGCGTGTACTCCCAATGGGCCGATGCGGTTGCCGGCGTCAGCCCCGCCAGGACCGCCGGCAGCAGCAACCAGCGCCGCGTCATGCCCGCCCGTGGCAGACCTTGAACTTCTTGCCCGACCCGCAGGGGCAAGGCGCATTGCGTGGCGTGCGATGCCAGGTTGCCGGGTCGTCCGGGTCCACGCCCTGCGCGATGGGGCGCGGCGCGGCGGTGCCGATCGCCATCGGCACGGGTTCATAGGTGGTGCCGGAACCGTCGGCGAATTCCATTTCGGCGCCGGCCATCGCGGGGTCCGGGTGGCGCATGTCGAGGAAGCCGATTCCCTCGGGCGATGGCGGCGGCGCCTCGGGCCGCAACTCGATGCGCAGCAGCAGCGAGGTCACCCGTTCGCGCAGGTCCGACAGCATGCCGTTGAACAGCGCGAAGGCCTCGGACTTGTATTCGTTCAGCGGGTCGCGCTGGCCATAGGCCCGCAGCCCGATGCCCTGGCGCAGGTGGTCGAGTGCCAGCAGGTGTTCCTTCCACACCTGGTCGAACACCTGCAGCAGGAGCGATTTCTCGATCTGGCGCATGATGTCCGGGCCGACATTGGCGGCGCGCGATGCGTAGGAACGATTGGCCGCTTCCTCCAGCCGGTCGCGCACGGCATCGTCGTCGATGCCTTCCTCGCGCGCCCAATCGGCGACCGGCACGTCGAGGTTCAGGATGTCCTGCACCTGGCGCTGCAGGGTCTCGAGGTCCCACTGCTCGGGATAGGCGTTCTCGGGAATGCAGCGCGCGACCAGGTCGCCGATGGTCTCGCGGCGCATCTCCTCGATCGTCTCGGCCACGTCGTCGGCCACCATGAAGGCGCGGCGCTGCGCATAGACCTCGCGCCGCTGGTCGTTCATCACGTCGTCGTATTTGAGAAGGTTCTTGCGCATGTCGAAGTTGCGCGCCTCGACCTTCTTCTGCGCCTTCTCCAGCGCCTTGTTGATCCAGGGATGGACGATCGCCTCGCCTTCCTTCAGGCCGAGCTTCTGCAGCATCCCGCCCATGCGCTCGGAGCCGAAGATGCGCATCAGGTCGTCTTCCAGGCTGAGGAAGAAGCGCGATGCGCCCGGGTCGCCCTGGCGGCCGGAGCGGCCGCGCAGCTGGTTGTCGATGCGCCGGCTCTCGTGGCGCTCGGTGCCGATCACGAACAGCCCGCCGGCCGCCTTCACCGCCGGCTGGACCGCCTGGACCTCGCCCTTGTGCTTGATGATCGCGGCCTCGTAGTCCGGCCCCTCATTGGTGCCGGCCTCGTGGCGCGCCAGCATCTCGAAATTGCCGCCCAGCTGGATGTCGGTGCCGCGGCCGGCCATGTTGGTCGCGATGGTCACCGCACCCGGCCGCCCGGCCTGCGCCACGATGCCCGCTTCCTGCTCATGGTAGCGCGCGTTCAGCACCTGGTGCGGGACGTTCTTCTTCTTCAGCAGCGCCGAGATCAGTTCGGACTTCTCGATGGAGGTGGTGCCGACCAGGCAGGGCTGCCCGCGCTCGCGCGCCTCGGCGATCAGCGTCGCCACCGCCTCGTATTTCTCGGAGGCCGAACGGTACACCTCGTCGTCGCTGTCCTGCCGCGCGACGGGCACGTTGGTCGGAATCTCGACCACCTCGAGCTTGTAGATCTCGGCGAATTCGTCGGCCTCGGTCGATGCCGTGCCGGTCATGCCCGCCAGCTTCGGATAGAGGCGGAAGTAGTTCTGGAAGGTGATCGACGCCAGCGTCTGGTTCTCCGGCTGGACGGTGACGTGCTCCTTGGCTTCCAGCGCCTGGTGCAGCCCGTCCGAATAGCGCCGGCCTTCCATCATGCGGCCGGTGAATTCGTCGATGATGACGATCTTGTCGTTGCGCACGACGTATTCGACATCGCGCTTGAACAGGGTGTGCGCACGCACCGACTGGTTGAGGTGGTGCACCACGCTCACATTGCCGATGTCGTACAGGTCGCCCTCGGTGACGAGCCCCGCCTCCTTCAGCATCGCCTCGACCCGCTCGCTGCCGGCTTCGGTGAGCGAGACGGTGCGCTGCTTCTCGTCCTTCTCGTAGGTCTCGGGGTCCTCGACCAGCACCTTCACGACCTCGTCCACGCCGCGATAGAGGTCGGAACTGTCCTCGGACGGGCCGGAGATGATCAGCGGCGTGCGCGCCTCATCCACCAGGATGGAGTCGACCTCGTCCACGATGGCATAGGCGAAGTCGCGCTGCACCATGTCCTCGAGGCGATACTTCATGTTGTCGCGCAGGTAGTCGAAGCCGTATTCGTTGTTGGTGCCGTAGGTGACGTCGCAGGCGTAGGACCGCCGGCGCTCGTCGTCGTTCAGGCCATGCACGATGATGCCGACGGTCAGCCCGAGGAAGTTGTAGAGCCGGCCCATCCATTCCGCATCGCGCGTGGCGAGGTAGTCGTTCACCGTGACCACATGCACGCCCTTGGCCGGCAGCGCGTTCAGGTACACCGGCAGGGTCGCGACCAGGGTCTTGCCCTCGCCGGTCTTCATCTCGGCGATCTTGCCCTCGTGCAGCACCATGCCGCCGATCATCTGCACGTCGAAGTGCCGCAGGCCGAGACGCGCCGCGCACGCTTCCCGCACCGTGGCGAAGGCTTCCGGCAGACAGGGCGTCCAGCGTCTCGCCCTTGGCGAGCCGTTCGCGGAACAGCACGGTCTGATGCGCCAGCGCCTCGTCCGAGAGCGCCTGCATCTTTGGTTCAAGCGCGTTGATGGCCGGCACGCGCGCCTGGTAGCGCTTGAGCGCACGGTCGTTGGAGGTGCCGAATACGGCAGCGGCGAGACGGGCGAACATGAGGCGGCGTCGGTCTCCGGCGGGCGGCATGGCCCGGACGAGCGGCCCCTGTCCAGCGACGGGGGTCGGGCAGGGGCTGCACCGCGCCCGGCCTCGCGGGCCGCGGGGCACGGGGCGGCCCTCGCTCAGATAGGCGGGCGGGCAGGGCGGGTCAACGCCAACCGCCATCCTGCGCCTTGTCGCTGCATGAGGCTTCGGCCATGTTCCTGCCCTCCCCGGATCCGAGACCCCATGACCTTGCGCCGTTCACCTGCCACCGCCTTCCGCGCGGGCCTTGCCCTGGCGCTCGTTCTGGCCGCCGCGCCGCCGTTGCGGGCCCAGCCGCGCCCGCGCCCTCCGCCGCCCGGTCCCGGGCCCTGCCGCCGCGCCTGTCCCGGGCCCTGCCGCCGCGCCTGTTCCGGCGACGCCGCCGGGCGACCCCGTCGTCGCGCGGGTGGATGGCGAGCCGATCCTGCTGTCGGACCTCGCCTCCGCGGCGCGCGACCTGCCCGACGAAGTGCGCGCCGCGCCGCCGCAGATGCTCTACCCCCTGTTGCTCGACCAACTCATCGCCGGGCGCGCCATCACCGCCGCCGCCCGCCGCGCCGGGCTCGACCGTGACGAGGAGGTGCGCGCGCGCATCCGCCGCGCCGAGGAACAGGAACTCCAGCAGGCCTGGCTGTCCCGCGAGATCGGCGACCGGGTGACGCCGGACTCCATCCGCGCCCGCTACGACCGTGAGGTCGCCAGCCGCCCCGCCGAGGAGGAGGTGCGCGCCCGCCACATACTGGTGCCGACCGAGGCCGCGGCCCGCGCCGCGCTGGCCGAGGTGCAGGGCGGCGCCGACTTCGCCACCGTGGCGCAGCGCCTGTCCACCGGCCCCGGCGCGCGCGAGGGCGGGGATCTCGGCTTCTTCCGCCGCGGGGACATGGTACCGGAATTCGCCACCGCCGCCTTCGCGCTGCAGCCCGGCCAGGTCAGCGCCGCGCCCGTGCGCTCGCCCTTCGGCTGGCACGTGATCAAGGTGGAGGAACGCCGCGCCGCCGCCGCGCCGCCCTTCGAGGAGGCCCAGGCGGCGATCCGCCAGCAACTGATCGAGGCCGAGGTGGCCGCGGCGGTGGAGCGCGCCCGCTCGGCCGTCCAGGTCGAACGCTTCAACCTCGATGGTTCCGCCCCGCGCCCGACCGACACCGCCGAACCGCCCGCACCGGCCACCCGGCCCGGCGCGCCGATCCGGCGCTAGTGTCCTGCCCGCGAAGTTCGCTGAACTCCCCGCGAGTGCAGCGGATCAGCAGGGCACTGAAAACAAGGGCGAGTGGCCTGAGAACGATGTCCGCGGGACTTCGGAACCAGGACACCAGAGCCGCTTCCGTTCGCCTTGGCTCGCGGCAACGGCTCTGGCCCATTGTTTTCAGGAGCATCTTCACCCGATCAGGTGACTCCATCTGATCGGGCTCTGCTCTCGAACGGTTCCCCCTCGCAGGGGGGCTGCCGTCACGAGGGTTCCTTCGCCCGGTCGGGTGTGTGCGCCTGACCGGGTTCCATGACCAAGCCACCCCGCACCAGCCGGAGGACACGCCCATGGCCGGACAGGCCCACCCCGTCTCTCCCCTCGCCCTGCCGCTGCCGGAACTGCCGCCGGTGCCCGGCGTGCGCGTCGCCACCGGCATGGCCGGCATCCGCTACCGCGGCCGCGAGGATGTCATGGTCATGGCCTTCCCCGCCGGCACCAGCGCGGCGGGCGTATTCACGCGCAACCGCTGCCCCGGCGCGCCGGTCGAATGGAGCCGCGCGGCGCTGAAGGGCGGCAAGGCGCGCGGCCTGGTCGTCACCTCCGGCAATTCCAACGTCTTCACCGGCCGTGCCGGGCGCGAGACCTGCGAGCGCACCGCCGCCGCCGCCGCCGAGCTGCTGGGCTGCAAGCCGCGCGAGGTGTTCCTCGCCTCCACCGGCGTCATCGGCGAGCGCCTGCCGACCGAGAAGCTGACCGGCGCGCTGCCGGAGGTCTTCGCCGCGGCGCGCGAGGACGGCTTCGGCCCCGCCGCGCGCGCCATCATGACCACCGACACCTTCCCCAAGGCCGCGGTGCGCACCGCGCGCATCGGCGAGACCACCGTGACCATCGAGGGTATCGCCAAGGGCAGCGGCATGATCGCGCCCGACATGGCGACCATGCTCTCCTTCGTCGCGACCGATGCGAAAATCCCCGCCGCCGCGCTGCAGGCGCTGCTGAAGAAGGGCTGCGACCGCTCCTTCAACTGCGTGACGGTGGATTCCGATACCTCCACCTCCGATACCGTGATGCTGTTCGCGACCGGTGCGGCGAAGCACCCGCGCGTGCCGGCCGAGGGCGGGGCGGTGCTGAAGGATTTCGCCCGCGCGCTGAACGAGGTGCTGATGGACCTCGCCCTGATGGTCGCGCGCGATGGCGAGGGCGCGCAGAAACTCATCCGCATCGACGTCACCGGCGCCACCACGTCCCGCTCGGCGCATCGCATCGGCATGTGCATCGCCAATTCCCCGCTGGTGAAAACCGCCATCGCCGGCGAGGACGCGAATTGGGGCCGCATCGTCATGGCCGTGGGCAAGGCGGGCGAACCGGCGGATCGCGACAAGCTGTCGATCGCCGTCGGCGGCACCTGGATGGCGCGCGAGGGCGGCGTGGTCGATGGCTACGACGAGACGCCCGTCGTCGCCCATATGAAGGGGCGCGAGGTGGAGATCACGGTCGATATCGGGCTCGGGAAAGGCCGCGCCACGGTTTGGACCTGCGACCTGACGCACGGCTACATCGACATCAACGGATCCTACCGGTCCTGACTGGCGGGTTGCGAAGGGTGCTCGACATGCCGCAGCGGGTCGTGGCGCCAGGCACGCGCTGGTGGCCGGCGCGGGGCGGTGCCCGGGCGCAACCCGGGCATGCGCTTCGGGGCCTGTCCCGAATGCGGCGCCCGCGCGCGGCATAGCGAAGGCCACGCCGGGTGGTATCCGCCATCGCCATCGCGGCCCTGCTCGCCACCCTCGCCTGGCTGGCCGGCGTGCTCTGGTTCCTGCGCTTCTTCCGCCCGCCCGCCGTGGCCGCGCAGGGCCGCGTCACGCTGCTGCTGGCCGTCACCGGCCGCACCGAGGGGCTGCCGCCGCTGTTCGCCGCCCTCGCGCGCCAGACCCTGCGCCCGCGCCGCCTGCTGTTCGCCATCGAGGCGGAGAGCGACCCGGCGCTGGCGCAGATGCGCGAACTGCGACCACCTGCTGCCCTTCCCGGTCGAGGTCGTGGTGGCGGGCCTCGACGACACGCGCAGCCAGAAGGCGACCAACATGATCGCCGCGCTGCGCGCGGGTGGATGCGGATGACGACGCGCTGGTGCTGCTCGACGCCGACATCCTGCCGCAGGACACCTGGCTCTCCTGGCTCGCGACACCCGCCCTCAACGGCGCGGCGGATGTGGTGACCGGCTATCGCTGGCACGCGCTGGATGGCGCGGGGCCGGGGCGGCATGTGGTGGCCTGGCTCGACCGGTCGCTGGCGCTGGGGCCACGCTTCCTCGCCTCCGGCCTGGTCTGGGGCGGGTCGGTGGCGATCTCGCGCGAGGCCTTCGCGCGCATGGACCTGCCCGGCGCGCTGGCGCGCACCTTCTCGACCGATGGCGCGATCAGCCGCCGCGCCCGCGCGCTCGGCCTGCGGGTGCTGACCCGCCGCGCCGTGCTGTTGCCCACGCCGCCGGAGGGCGGCGACCGCGAGGCCATCGCCTTCAAGAAGCGGCAACTGCAGATCGTGCGGGTCTATGTGCCGGGGTTGTGGGTGTGGCTCGGTGTCGCGCTGCATGCCGAGGCGCTGGCCCTGCCGCTGCTGCTGTTCGCCGCAGCCGGGAATGCGCTGGCGGGATGGTGTATGGCGGCCGTCATGGCGGTCGGCGGCCTGCGCGCCGTGCTGCACGACCGGGTCACGCGCGCCGTCGGCATCCGCGAGGGCCTCGCGGCGCGCGCGGCGCAGGTGGCGATTGGGGTACTGGCGCCCTTCACCGCGCCGGCCGTGGTCGCGCTGTTCTGGTTGAGCGCGCGCACCCGCGTCATTCGCTGGCGTCACGTGGAATACGAGGTGCTGGGCCCGGAGGAGGTGCGGGTGCTGCGCCGCCACGCCCCCGGCCGCGCGGCGTGACTCCTGGCATCTGCCCGATCACCGGCGAATCGGCGGTGCTGGTGCAGGAGGTCTCGGCGGGGCTGCTGCGCGGGCTGTGGCGCCGGTCCTTCGGTGTCGAGCCGACACCGCTGCCGCAGGGGCGGATCGGGGTGTGGCGCGCGCCGTGCGGGCTGACGTTCTTCGCCCCGGCCGAGGAAGGTGACGCCGCCTTCTACACCGCGCTGTACAGGCGCCTCGATGCCGGAGGGAGGCTGCGCGCGGCGGGGCGCGACCGCGCCGAATACCCGCATGCCGCCGCGCGCATCCGCCCCGGCGACCGCGTGCTGGAGGTGGGCGCGGGGGCGGGTGCCTTCGCACGGTTGATCCCCGACGCGCGGTACCTGGGCCTCGACCCCAATCCGGGCGCCTATGCCAGTGGCGCGCCGGCAGCGTCGCTCAGTGCGCAGTCCCTGGGCGACCACGCGGCGGCACATGCGGACACCTACGATGTCGCCTGCGCCTTCCAGGTCATCGAGCATGTCGCGGACCCGCGGCGCCTCGCGGCGGACATGGCCCGCTGCGTGCGGCCCGGCGGCCTGATCATGCTGGGCGCGCCGGCCTGGCCCTCGGCCATGACCGCCATTCCCGACTTCGTCTTCAACGCGCCGCCCCATCACCTGTCATGGTGGAATGCCGGCGCGATGGAGGCTCTGGCGGCGCAGCTCGGCCTGGTGCCGGAGCAGGTCCTGGCCCTGCCGCCCGTCGCCGCGCAGCCGCTGATCCACTGGATGGGGCGGCTCTCGCCCATCAGGACGCGGCCGGAGGGACCATACTTTGCCGCACGGCGCTCCTGGTACGCGGCGCTGGCGGCTGCCTTGGTACTGGGGCGTGCCGCGGCGGCGCTGCTGCCCTTTCCGCGCCAGGCTGAGCCGATGTTCGTGCTGATGATCGCGCGCAAGCCTTGACGCGCGCGGTGGCCATGCCGTTCCTGGCCCCTGCATGCCCAACTCCGTCGTGACCTTCGCGCCGCTCGAAACCGGGCGCTTCGTGCTGCGCCCGCTGCGCCCGACCGATGCCGCCGAACTGCACCGCCTGGTGAACGACTGGGAAGTGGCCAAGACGCTGGCGCGCGTGCCCTTTCCCTATCCGCGCGAACTGGCCGATGACTGGATCGCCTCCACCGAGGCACGCATCGCGGCCGGGGAGGCCTATCACCTCGCCATCGCGAAGCCCGAGTCCGAGGGCGGCGCCCTCATGGGCTGCGTCGGCCTGACCCTCGATGCGCCGGCGCGCAGCGCGGAACTCGGCTACTGGGTCGGGCGCCGCCACTGGGGCCAGGGCATCGCGCCGGAAGCCGCTGGCCGGCTGGCGCGCTGGGCGCTGGCCAACCTCGACCTCGACCGCATCACCGCCAGCGCCCTCAAGGACAACGCCCGTTCGGCCGCTGTGCTGGCGCGCATCGGCTTCCGGGCGACCGGGCAGGGGCAGCGGGACTTCCTCTCCCGTGGTGGAGCCATGGCGGTGGAACTGTTCGAGGCCGGCCGCGCGGACCTCGCACCTACACCGGTTGCGGCAGGCCCGCTGCCGCCCATCGAGGCTGGCGGCAAGCCGATTCTGCTGGTCGCGGCGGTCGGGCTGATCGACCCCGATAATCGCGTGCTGCTGGCCCGTCGCCCGGAGGGCAAGGCGATGGCTGGCCTGTGGGAATTCCCCGGCGGCAAGGTGCGCCCCGGCGAGACGCCGGAGGCGGCGCTGATCCGCGAATTGAAGGAGGAACTCGGCATCGACGTGACCGAGGCCTGCCTCGCGCCCTTCGCCTTCGCCTCCCATGGCTATGCGGATTTCCACCTGTTGATGCCGCTGTTCCTGTGCCGGCGCTGGGAGGGGGCGGCGCAGGGCCTGGAGGGCCAGGCCCTGGCCTGGGTGCGGCCGCAGCGCCTGGCGGACTACGCCATGCCGCCGGCCGACGTGCCGCTGGTCGCGCTGCTGCGGGACTTCCTTTAGCTTCCTGATGCCGACGTCATGCGGACATCGTTCTCGGGCCGCTCGCTCTTGTTTTCAGCGGCCTGCTCATCCGCTGCGCTCGCTGGAAGTCCAGCGAACCTCGCGGGCAGGCCACTAGCCCCCGAGCTGCCATGGCATTGGTGGCGACGGCGCGCGCGCCTATCCTGACGTGCCTCGGAGGATCCGCCATGCCCAGCCCTGTCGCCTGCCTGCTCGTCATCGGCAACGAGGTTCTGTCGGGCCGCACCCAGGACGCCAACATCAAGTACATCGCGACGCGCCTGGGCGAGATCGGCATCCCGCTGCGCGAGGTGCGCGTGATCCCCGATATCCGCGAGACCATCGTCGCCACCGTGAACGAGGTGCGCGCCAGGCACGACCACGTCTTCACCACCGGCGGCATCGGCCCGACGCATGACGACATCACCAGCGAATGCGTCGCCGCCGCCTTCGGCGTGCCCTGGGAACGGCACCCCACCGCCTGGGCGATGCTGGAGGGCCACTACGCCCGCCAGACCCCGCCCGGCGACTTCAACGCCGCCCGCCAACGCATGGCGACGATGCCGCGCGGCGCGGCGCTGATCGAGAACATCATCTCCATCGCGCCGGGCTTCACCATGGGCAATGTCCATGTGCTGGCCGGCGTGCCGCGCATCATGCAGGCGATGTTCGAGGCCCTGGCGCCGACGCTCAAGGGCGGCCCGCCGGTGATCTCGGCGGCGGTCCACGCCAATGGGCTGATGGAAGGGCGGATCGCCGAGGGCCTCGCAAGCATCCAGGCGCGCTATCCGGACCTCGATATCGGGTCCTACCCGTACTACCGCTCGGGCGGCGGGGGTGTGGCCGTGGTCGCCAAGGGCACCGACGCGCAGGCCGTGGAACAGGCCGCGCATGATGTGTTCGTGTTCATGCGTGCCTGCGGCGGCCACGCGGTCGCCGGCGAGCCAGGCTGAAGGCCCGCGCGCGCGGCGCCTCAGCCGCGCCACGCGAAGAGCAGCAGCATGCTGCGCTGGGCGAGCGAGTGGTTGTCGTCGCTGACCAGCGCCACGAAGTCGCGCCCGCCATGGCTGAAGGTCGCGACGCCCTCCCAGTTCTCCGCGGGCAGCATCGCGCCATCGAGGCGCAGGATCTCCTCGCCCTCCAGAACCGCGCCGGGGCCGGCCGCGCGCAGGGCGGCTTCCGGAACGCGCATCAGCCGCGCCGCGAAACCGCCGAGCCAGGAAAAGCGTCGCTCCAGCACCAGCGCCCCGCCATCGGGCAGCCCCGCGGCATCCACCGGCCCGAACCGTTCCACCGGCCCGAAGCCGCCGGCGGGGCGCCACGTCACCGGGACCCAGGCGCCCGGCGCACCGATCCAGGCGCGGCGCAGGTCCGCGGGCTCACCCCGCGCGGCGCGCTCGGCAATGGCGAACATCCGCCCATCCGCCAGCAATGCGAGCGATTCGATCCCGCCATTGGCCTGGGCGCGTTCGAGCCCCGGTGGCGCCTCGACATAGGCGCCCGGCCCGTCCAACCGCGGATAGGCCCGGATGCGGTGCCACCGCTCGAACCCCACGAGCCACCTTCCATCGGGCAGGCGCGCCAGGGATTCCGCATCCCCCGCATAGCCGGGCGGCAGCGGGCGGCCGGCCCCATCGCCAAGCGGGCCCGCCCCGAGCGGCTGTAACGCCGTGGGCGCGCCATCCTCCAGCACCAGCCGGGCCTGTGCCCACCGCGCGCGATCGTCGAGCACGGTGACCACCAGGTCATCGCCGACATGCACGGCCGAGAGCCCGCCGGCGCCGAGCCGCGCATTGTCGATATCGAGCCCACCCATGCTGGCCAGCGGGCCTGCCAGCGCCACCGGCGGCAGCGCCACCGCGGCGCTGCCCGGCGGCGGGGAGGGCGGCAGCCAGGAACAGCCGGCGAGCGATGCCGCGGCACCCATCATGCCCCGGCGGGTCAGCCTCATGCCCTGGCCGGCCGGTCGCGAAGGGAAGGGCGGTGCAGCCGCCTCAGGCCACCATCGGCGAGCGTTCGGTCGCCGCCCGCTGCCAGGCCTCAGCGGCGTCCTCGTCGAACAGTTCGGCGAGCTTCTTCATCATCGTGCCGCCGAGTTCCTCGGCATCCACGATGGTGACGGCGCGGCGGTAATAGCGCGTGACGTCGTGGCCGATGCCGATCGCCACCAGCTCCACCTGGTTGCGCGTCTCGATCTACTCGATGACCTTGCGCAGATGGCGTTCCAGGTAGTTGCCCGGATTCACGCGACAGCGTGCTGTCGTCGACCGGCGCGCCGTCGGTGATCACCATCAGGATGCGGCGCTGCTCGGGGCGCGGCAGCAGGCGGCGGTGCGCCCAGACCAGCGCCTCGCCGTCGATGTTCTCCTTCAGCAGACCCTCGCGCAGCATCAGGCCGAGATTGCTTGCGCGCGCGCCGCCAGGGCGCGTCGGCGGCCTTGTAGACGATGTGGCGCAGATCGTTCAGGCGGCCGGGATTGCGCGGCTTGCCGTCGGCATCCAGCGCTCGCGGGATTGCCCGCCCTTCCAGGCGCGCGTGGTGAAGCCGAGGATCTCGATCTTCACGCCGCAGCGTTCCAGCGTGCGCGCGAGGATGTCGGCGCTCATCGCCGCCACGGTGATCGGCCGGCCGCGCATCGAGCCGGAATTGTCGATCAGCAGCGTCACGACGGTGTCGCGGAACTCGGTGTCGCGCTCGAGCTTGTAGGACAGCGCGTGCATCGGGTTGGTCACGATGCGCGTCAGCCGCGCGGCATCGAGCATGCCTTCCTCGAGGTCGAATTCCCAGGCGCGCTGCTGCTGCGCCAGCAGCCGGCGCTGCAGCCGGTTCGCCAGCTTCGAGACCACGCCCTGCAAATGCGACAGCTGCTGGTCGAGCTGCTGGCGCAGGCGGTTCAGCTCGTCGGGGTCGCACAGATCCTCGGCCGAGACGATCTCGTCGTGCTGCGGTCGTGAAGGCGTGGTAGCGCGTGGTGTCATCGACCTGCGGCACCTCGCGGCGCTGCTGCGGGCCGCCGGGCTTGTCGTCGCCATCGGCCGCCGCGCCGTCCTCCTCGGTTTCCTCGCCTTCCTCCTCGGCGGCCTCGCCCTGCATCTGCTCGGGCTGGGCGCCGAGCATCTGCTCCTCCTGGTCGGAGGAGGACTGGCCCTCGCCGGACTGGTCCTGCTGCGGGCTGCTCTCGCCGCCTTCCTCGCCTTCCTCGTCCTGCTGCTCGCTCTCGGCCTCCACCTCGGCTTCCGCCAGGTCGAGGGCGGTCAGCAGGCGGCGGGCGGCGCGGGCGAAGGCGGCCTGGTCCTCGGCGGAGACGGCCATCTCGGCCAGCGCCTCGTCGGCCTTCTCGCCCAGCGTATCGCGCCACAGGTCGAGCACGCGGTGGGCGATCTCGGGCGCCGGCTCGCCGGTCAGTTTCTCGCGCGCGATCAGCCCCAGCGCCGCGGGCAGCGGCAACTGGTCCTTGCGCGTCATGCGGTCGTAGCCCTCGGCCTCGCATTCCTCGGCGAGCTTGGCGCGCAGGTTGGAGGCGACGCCGGCCATGTGCTTGCGAGCCGACGGTCTCGACGCGGACCTGCTCGAGCGCATCGAACACCTCGCGCGCCTCGCGCCGGCCGGGGATGCGCGTCGCGTGCAGCGATTCGTCGTGGTGGCGCAGGCGCAGGGCGGCGGCATCGGCGGCGCCGCGCAGCTTGGCCATCTCGGCGGGCGGCAGGGCGCGGGTGGGCAGCGGCAGGCGCACGCGCTTGCCGGCCACGCCGGAGGGGCCGGGCTGGAAGGCCACCTGCACCTCGGGGTCGGCATGGGCGACAGCGCGCAGCGCGCCTGCCGTGGCGCGCTTGAATTCTTCCTGGCGGGTCAGGTCCTGTTTACCGGACATGAAGTTTGGCCTCTGCTTCGCTTCGGCGGGCCGGCCTGATCCAGACTTCGCGCCTCGCGCCAGCGGCGCTGCGGGGCTTCGTCATCAGGACGGCCTTGCGCGTTACTGCGTCCATCACGACCGGCCCGATCCCGCCCTGGGGCGGGCGGGCCGTGCCACTCTCACCCCGCCTTCTTCATCAGCCCCGTCGAGACTTCCTCGTTGAAGCAGCGCTGGTAGTACTCGGCCACCATCGCGCGCTCCGCCTCGTCGCACTTGTTGAGGAAGGTCAGGCGGAAGGCGAAGCCGACATCGCTGAAGATCGTCGGCGTTCTCCGCCCAGGTGATCACGGTGCGCGGGCTCATCACGGTCGAGATGTCGCCGTTGATGAAGCCCGCGCGGGTCAGGTCGGCCAGCGCCACCATGGCCGCGACCTGCTTCTTGGCCTTCGGCGTCGTCGCTCGGCCCATCTTGGCGAGCACGATCTCGGCCTCCTGCTCGTGCGGCAGGTAGTTCAGCGTGGCGACGATGTTCCAGCGGTCCATCTGGCCCTGGTTGATCTGCTGCGTGCCGTGATACAGGCCCGTGGTGTCGCCCAGGCCGACCGTGTTGGCGGTCGCGAACAGGCGGAAATACGGGTGCGGGCGGATCACCCGGTTCTGGTCGAGCAGGGTCAGCTTGCCCTCGACTTCCAGCACGCGCTGGATCACGAACATCACGTCCGGGCGGCCGGCGTCGTATTCGTCGAACACCAGCGCGCAGGGGTGCTGCAGCGCCCAGGGCAGGATGCCCTCGCGGAACTCGGTGACCTGCTGGCCGTCCTTGAGCACGATGGCGTCCTTGCCGATCAGGTCGATGCGGCTGATGTGGCTGTCGAGGTTGACGCGGATGCAGGGCCAGTTGAGCCGCGCGGCCACCTGCTCGATATGGGTCGACTTGCCGGTGCCGTGATAGCCCTGGATCATCACGCGGCGGTTGAAGGCGAAGCCGGCCAGGATCGCGAGCGTCGTCTCGCGGTCGAAGCGGTAGGTGGTGTCGATCTCCGGCACATGCTCGGTGCGGATCGAATAGGCCGGCACTTCGAGATCGACGTCGATCCCGAAGGCTTCGCGCGCCATGACCTTGGTGTCAGGCGCGTCGATCGCGGAGGTGGGGCGAATTTCGGAAATCTGGGCGACCTTGTTCATCTCAAGTCCGGTTCCGTCACTGTCATGGGCATAGTAGGGGCGCGCGGGCGATCCGGCTACCCGGCCGGCGCGCCTTCTGCGGTGGCCGCTTCCCGCGGGCGGGCGGGCACCCGCCGCTTGAGCAGGCTGTAGGCGCGGTTGATGTCCTTCAGTCGTTCCTCGGCAACCCGATCCCCGCCGGTGGCGTCGGGGTGATAGAGCTTCGCGAGTTCCTTGTATCGGGCACGCAGGTCCGCCTGATCCAGCGGCCAGGCCAGGCCCAGCAGGTCGAGCGCGGCCCGCAATTCCGCCGGCGGTTCCGCCGCTTCGCGCTGGCGGCGCCGGGCACTGGGTGCTTCCTGCCGCAGGATGCCGAGTGGGTCTCGCAGCACATCGGCTTCGAAACGCCCTGCGCCGCCCAGCCGCCCAAGCGGCCAGGTCGGCCGCTGCCAGGACGTGTCGTCGCGCAGATGCGCCTCTATCTCCTGCGGTGCCATGCCCTTGTAGTAGTCCCAGGCGGCGTTGTAGGCGCGCACATGCGGCAGGCAGAACCACAGGAAGCCACGCAGGCTGCGGTCGCGCGGAGCGCGGAAGGGGGCCGCCTCGGCGCAGCCGGGATGCTCGCAGCGGCGGAGCGGCGCGCCGGTGTCGTCCGTGTCCGGCTCGGCCTTCCTGCCATGTCTGGGCATTGCGCCGTTATGGGTGTCGTCCGCGCGCTTCGCAAGCCGCGTAACACCCTCTTGGCAGCATGACGCAAAGGCCGGAAAAGTCGCCATGGACCATTCCCGCGCCGAACGCATCCGCGCCGCACTCGAAGCGGCCTTCGCCTCCACCGAGATCCTCGTGACGGACGACAGCGCGCAACATGCCGGACATGCGGGCGCGCGCCCCGGCGGCGAGACGCACTATTCCGTGACGATGGTCAGCGCCGCCTTCGCCGGGCAGTCGCGCGTCGCGCGATCGCGCCTGGTGCACGACGTCCTGGCCGGGGAATTCGCCTCGGGCCTGCATGCCCTGGCGCTGCGCTTGATGACGCCCGAGGAAGCGGCCCGCCGCTGATGTCCGCAGGTGATGCGCGCATCCTGTTCCAGGATCGCGAGATCGTCGTGGTGCACCGGCCGGGTGCGTCGAGCCACACGCTGGTCACCTTCGCCGACCTGACCTTCCGCCCAACTGGAACGTCATTCTGGGGGGAGGACGCGGCGGCGAAACTCGACCTCGATGCCATCGGCTTCGTTGCGCGGCGGGAGAACTGGTATCCCGTCGCCTCGGTCGAGGCCGCGCTGCCGGCGGTGCGCGCGGCGCTGAAGCCTCAAAGCGTCGCCTACGGCTATTCGATGGGTGGCTATGGTGCATTGAAGCACGCCGGCAGGCTCGGTATCGGGCGCGCCATCGCCGTCGCGCCGCAGGTCAGCATCGCGCCGACCGAGGTGCCCTGGGACCAGCGCTTCCACCGCTTCCACCGGCCGCTGCTGCATCCTGGGATGGGGGTCGGCGCCGATGACATCGCACCCTTCACCGCCATCGTGGCCGATCCCTACGATGCAGTGGACTGGCGCCATGCCGGCATGGCCGCGCAGGGGGGCTCGGTCCACCTGCTGCGCACGCCGATGGTCGGGCATGCGGCGATCTGGCTGCTTGCCGGCTCCGACGCGCTGGCCGAGATCCTCGCACCCACGCTCGCGGGCGATGTCGCGGCCATGCGCGACGTGCTGCGCGGTCGGCGCGGGCGTTCGGGGCACTGGTTCCGCCTCATGGGTCGCGCCGCGTTCGGCCGAGGCCATCCCAGGCTCGCCGAGACACTTTGGGAACGCGCCCGCGACCTTGGCGTGACCGGCGAGGCGGTGCACGCCGCGCGGATGGATGCGCTCGCCGAGCGTGCCAACCGCCTTGTCGCACTCGGTCGCCACCCCGAGGCGATCGAGGCGTGCCGCGCGCTTGCCGAGGCGGCCGGTGCCTCGGCCTCTGCCACTGGGCAGGCGGCGCATCTGCTGATGGCCGCCGCCGCGCCGGTCGAGGCCGAACCTCTGTTCCGCCTTGCCCTGGGTCTGACCCCCGACCGCGCCGACTTGCATCTCGGGCTCAGCCAGTCTCTGGTCGGGCAGGGGCGCCTGGGTGAAGCGCTGGAGGTGGCCCGCGCCGGCCATTCGGCGCTACCGCTCGACAGTGAACTGGCAAACCATTTCGGGCACCTGCTGAACGCCGCGGGCCCCGCCCATCGTCCGGAGGCGGAGGCGGTGTTCCGCGCGGTGCTGGCGCGCGAGCCCGGTGCGGGGCGGGCGCTGTTGGGGCTGAGCGCGCTGCTCTCGGCGCGCGGCGAGGTGCCGGAAGCGCTGGCGCTTGCGCAGCGTGCCGTGTTCCGCATGCCTGGCGACCACGACGCGCTGGCCAACCTGGCTTGGCTGGTGTTGCGCGCCGGCGACCCGGTGCGGGCCGAACGCCTGTTTCGTCGCCTGCAACAGGCGGCGCCCCTGCGCGCGGAGGCCTATCTTGGCGGGGCGGATGCCTTCGCCGTCCAGCACCGGATGGAGGAAGCGGTCGCGGTGCTTGAGCGTGGCCTCGCGAAGCTGCCCGAGGAAAGCGACCTGTTGGCGCGCCTGCGACGGCTGAAGGGCTTACCGCCCGATGCCGGCACGGGGTTCATGGGGCGCCTGCGCGCCTTGCTGGCGAAGGGACTGCCGCGGCGCGCGCAGTAATGCGCGCGGACGGCGGCGGGGGCGTCGCGGCGAACCTGTTAGGCCCGGTTGGCCTGGCGTTCAGTATCCGAAGGGCAGGCGCAGCCGCGCCCCCGCGGCGGGCTGGCGCAGCAGGCGGTCTTCGCGCGCCTGCGGGCTGTTCGGGTCGGTCGTCGCGCCATAGCGCGGCTCGCGTGGGTCTATCAGCGCGGGGTCGAGCCGGGGGTTGCTCTCGCCGGCATTGGCGCGGCGCGGTGCCTCGATGTCGCGGTCGGGCACCGGAGCGGGATCGCCGCGCGTTGTAAGCGGCGGCGGCGGGGGCGGCGGCAGCGGGATCGACCGGTCGCGACGGCTTCGCCGTCGCGGTGCGGCCGTCGTCGTGGTCGGCCGCTCATCGGTCGTCTCCGCGGCGACGCCACGGCCGGCCAGCAGCGCCGCCGCGGCGAGCAGGGCCTGCCGCCGGTTCACATCGCACCGCCGGGCAGCGGCAGTACGCCGCGCAGGTCCTCGGCCGGGTTCGTCGCGACAGCACCTTCGTGGCCTTCCCGCCAAGCCTGCAGCGCCCAGCGGACGGAGGGGAAGGCAAGGTGGGTCCACGGGATATCGGCCCAGGCGAAGCGACGGACCTCGAGGCTCTCGGGCCCGGCCTCGAAGCCTGGCTGCTCAAGCCGCGCGCGGAAGATCACCTGAACCTGGCCCAGCCGCGCAATGGAATACACCGCCAGGATGCCTTCGAGCGCGATGCGCGCGCGTGCTTCCTCCCAGGCTTCACGCCTGGCGCCTTCCTCGACGGTTTCACCCATCTCCATGTAGCCAGCGGGGATCGTCCAGAAGCCGGACCGCGGTTCGATGGCGCGGCGGCACAAAAGAACCTCGTCACCCTCGGCGACGATGCTGCCCACCACCACCTTCGGGTTCTCATAGGCCACATGCCCGCAATCGGGACACATCAGGCGTTCGCGATCGTCACCTTCGGGAACGCGCCGGACAAAACGTGACATGCGGTTAAGATGGTCGCACGCCAGGGTTGCATGCAAGGCGCTCGCGAGCCTGCAGCCTAGGAGCGACCGGTGCTGTGATGCGCTTGCCACAGTGTGGCGTCGCTGCTGAGGCGTCCTGCGCTGCCTTGGGCGCGACCCGGGGCCCGGCCCCTGCGCGACCTCAGACCCGAAGATCCAGCAGTGACCCCCGCGGGAGTGTTTGCGCCGGTGGCAGGCTACCCGCTGGCGGTGCGGCATCGAGGATGCGCTGCGGCGGCGGGGTTGATCCGTTCCGGGCCCCATTCGGGCGGTCGGGCCCACGTACCGGCTGGATACCAGCGCTGCGCGTGACTTCCTGCGTGAAGGCGGCGAGGGAGTTGAGGCTGATCATGCGCAGCATTGTCCAGCCAAGCCGTGAAGAATGGCTTAACCGGAAGCGGGATCGCGAGGTCGGGCGGACGGGTTGGATGCGCATGGCATCAAGCTGCGCGTGATGTCCGTTAACCTTCCAGCAACCATTGCGTGCAACCCGGCCATAAGCGCCGGGCCATCCATCACTTTGCCGAGAGCGCCGCCACGCCCGGCAGCGTCTTGCCTTCCAGCCATTCCAGGAAGGCGCCACCGGCGCTCGACACATAGGTCATGCGCTCGATCACCCCGGCATGGCGCAGCGCCGAGACCGTATCCCCGCCGCCACCGATCGACTTCAACGCGCCGGACTGCGTCAGCGAAGCCACCGTCTGCGCGAGTGATACCGTCGCGGTGTCGAAGGGCGGGGTTTCGAAGGCGCCGAGGGGGCCGTTCCAGACCAGGGTCGAGGCACCGCGCAGGCGCTGCTCGATCATCGCCTCGGTCTCGGGGCCGACATCGAGCGCCATGGATTCGGCCGGCACGGCGTTCACGCGCACCGTGCGCGTGGCGGGGTGCGGTTTGAATTCCTCCGCAACCACCAGGTCGACAGGCAGGAGGATCTCGCAATTGTCGGACTTCGCGTTCTCCAGGATGGCGCGGGCGGTGTTGTGCATTTCTGCTTCCTGCAGCGACTTGCCCATCGCATGGCCCTGCGCGGCGAGGAAGGTGTTCGCCATGGCACCGGCGATCACCAGCACGTCGACCTTCTTCGACATGTTGCCCAGCAGTTCGAGCTTGGTCGAGACCTTCGACCCGCCGACGATCGCCACCAGCGGCCGTCCGGGATTGCCCAGCGCGGCATCGAGCGCGGTCAGTTCCGCCTCCATCAGCCGCCCGGCATAGGCCGGCAGCAGGTGCGCCACGCCCTCGGTGCTGGCATGGGCGCGGTGGGCGGCGGAGAAGGCGTCGTTGACGAACACATCCGCCAGGCGCGCGAGCGCCTGCGCCATCGCGAGGTCGTTCGTCTCCTCCCCGGCATGGAAGCGGGTGTTCTCGAGCAGCAGGATTTCGCCATCCTGCAACGCGGCCACGGCGCCCTCGGCCACCGGACCGATGCAATCATCGGCAAACGCCACGGGGCGGCGCAGCGCGGCCGACAGCGCGTCGGCCAGGGGCCTGAGCGACATCTCGGGCACGCGCTGGCCCTTGGGGCGATCGAAATGGCTGCATACGATGACGCGCGCGCCCTTGCCGGCGAGTTCGGCGATGGTCGGGCACAGCCGCTCGATGCGGGTGCGGTCGGTGATGCGCCCGTCCTTCACCGGCACGTTGAGATCGGCGCGCAGCAGCACGCGCTTGCCCTTGCTGTCCAGCGCGTCAACGGTTCGGAAAGCCATCGCGTTGTATGTCCTGCATGGTGAGTTGTGTCAGGAGAACACCGCGATGCGCTGGTTGGCCGCCATCACGTTGCTGCTGCTGCCTTGCATAGCATCCGCGCAACAGGCGTTCCAGTTGCCCACGGGCAACATCCATTGCCGCATGATGGATGGCGAGTTGCTCTGCCATGTTGCCGGGCGTGTGCGCGATTCCGGTGCACGGATGCGCGACTGCCTGCAGGATTCCGCCCGCCTGCGCGCCTCGGGTCGTTCGATGCTGGTCTGCGACGGCGACGACATCTCGAATTCCGCCGCGGCGGCGCTGCGCGTCGGCGATGCCTGGCAGCAACCGGGCATCACCTGTGCTGCCGCACCCGCTGGCCTGCGCTGCGTCAATGCGGATGGGCACGGCTTCGAAATGGCCCGCGCCCGTGTGCGCGTCTTCTGAAGAACGCGGCGCCGGGGCCATGCCCGGCGCCGCGCCCGCTCACAGGCTGCCGAACAGCGCCGCGGTGTCGCTCATGCGGTTCGAGAAGCCCCACTCATTGTCGTACCAGCCCATGACCCGCACCAGCTCGCCGTCGATCACCTGGGTCTGCGTGCCGTCGAAGGTGCAGGAATACGCGACGTGGTTGAGGTCCACCGAGACCAGCTCTTCCTCGGTGTAGTCCAGGATGCCCTTCAGCGCGCCGGCCGAGGCCTCGCGCATCGCCGCGTTCACCTGCTCGCGCGTCACGCCGCTCGCCTTCACGTTCACGTCGAGCGACACGAGCGAGACATTGGGGACCGGCACGCGGATGGCGGTACCGTCCAGCTTGCCCTTCAGCTCCGGCATCACCAGGCCCACGGCCTTGGCCGCGCCGGTCGAGGTCGGGATCATCGAGACGGCCGCCGCACGCGCGCGTCGCGGGTCCTTGTGCAGCGTATCGACCGTGTTCTGGTCACCGGTATAGGCGTGGATGGTCACCATGTAGCCGCGCAGGATGCCGAAGCTGTCGTGCAGCACCTTGGCCATCGGCGCCAGGCAGTTGGTGGTGCAGGAGGCGTTCGAGACCACGGTCATGTCCTTGGTCAGGATGTCGTGGTTCACGCCATAGACGATGGTGGCGTCCGCGCCCTCGCCCGGCGCCGAGATCAGCACCTTGCGCGCGCCCGCGGCCAGCAGCGTCGAGGCCTTGTCCTTCGCCGTGAAGATGCCCGTGCATTCCAACGCCACGTCCACGCCCTTGAAGTCGAGCTTGGTCGGGTCGCGCTGCGCGCTCACCTTGATGGGGCCGTAGTTGCGCCCGTTGTGCTTGATCAGCAGCGTGTCGCCGGCGACATGAACCTCGCCGGGGAAGCGGCCATGCACGCTGTCGTAGCGGAACAGATGGGCATTCGCCTCGACCGAGCCGAGGTCGTTGATGGCGACGCACTCGACGTCGCTGCGCCCGCTCTCGACCAGCGCGCGCAGCACCAGGCGGCCGATGCGCCCGAAGCCGTTGATCGCTACCTTGACCGCCATGTGCAGTGTTCCTTCCCGATGGTTGCGTTGATCAGGCGAGGCGTTTCTTCACCGCCGCCGTGACGGCATCCGCGGTGATGCCGAAATGCCTGTACAGATCCTCGGCCGGGGCCGAGGCGCCGAAGCCGCCCATGCCGATGAACATGCCATCGGGCCCGAGCCAGCGGTCCCAGCCGAAGCCGATCGCCGCCTCGACGCCCACGCGCAGGCCATTGCCCAGCACCTGGTCGCGATAGCCGGCATCCTGGGCGGCGAAAAGTTCCCAGCAGGGCAGGGAGACCACGGCGGTGGCGATGCCCTCGGCCTCCAGCGCCTCGCGCGCGGCGATGGCGAGGTGCACCTCGGACCCGGTGGCGATGAGCGTGGCGCGGCGCGGCCCGCTCGCCTCGGCCAGCACGTAGCCGCCGCGCGCGCAGCGGTTCTCGCCGGTGTCGCTGCGCAGCGCGGGCAGGTTCTGCCGCGACAGCGCGATCAGCGAGGGCCCATCCGCGCGCTTCACCGCGAGTTCCCAGCACTCCGCGGTTTCCATCGCATCGGCGGGGCGAAATACGGACACGTTCGGCATGGCGCGGAAGGAGGCCAGGTGCTCAACAGGCTGATGCGTCGGGCCGTCCTCGCCCAGGCCGATGCTGTCATGGGTGAGCACATGGATCACCCGCGTGCGCATCAGCGCGGCGAGGCGGATCGCCGGGCGCATGTAGTCCGAGAACACCAGGAAGGTGCCGGAATACGGGATGATGCCGCCATGCAGCGCCATCCCGTTCATCGCCGCCGCCATGCCGTGCTCGCGCACGCCCCAATGGACGAAGCGGCCGGCGAAATTGCCCGGCGCGATGGCCGGGATGCCCTTCACATTGGTGTTGTTGGACCCGGTGAGGTCGGCCGAGCCGCCGACCATCTCCGGCAGGTTCGGCACCAGGGCCTCCAGCGCCTTCTGGCTCGCCACGCGCGTGGCGAGCTTCGGCTTGTCGGCCGCGTGCTGCGCGCGCAGCGCCGCCAGCGCCTCATGCCAGGCCTCCGGCAGGCGGCCGGCCATGGCGCGGTCGAACTCGGCCTTCTGGGGATGCTTCGCGAGGCGCTTCAGCCACGACCGCCGCGTGCCCGCGCTGCGGCGCCCCGCGCCTTCCCAGGCGGCCTTGAGGTCGTCCGGGATGGTGAAAGGCTCGGCCGTCCAGCCCAGCGCCGCCTTGGCGGCCGCCGCTTCGGCCGCGCCAAGCGGGCTGCCGTGCGAGCCCGCGGTGCCCGCCTTGGTCGGTGCGCCCAGGCCGATGATGGTGCGGCAGGCGATCAGCGTCGGGCGGCGGTTGCGCGTGGCCCAGGCCATCGCGGCTTCCACCGCCTGCGGGTCGTGCCCGTCCACGCGCCGGGTCGCCCAGCCATAGGCCTGGAAGCGCTTGATGGTGTCGTCGGTGAAGGACAGCGCGGTGTCGCCGTCGATCGAGATGTGGTTGTCGTCCCACAGCACGCACAGCTTCGACAGCCCGTAATGCCCGGCGAGCGAGGCGGCCTCGTGGCTCACGCCTTCCTGCAGGTCGCCGTCGGAGGCGATGACCCAGCTGCGGTGGTCGACCAGCGATGCGCCGAAGCGCGCGGCGACCATGCGCTCGGCCAAAGCCATGCCGACCGCGGTGGCGATGCCCTGGCCGAGCGGGCCTGTGGTGGTCTCGATGCCCGGATGCTCGCCGAATTCGGGATGCCCCGCGGCGGGGGAATGCAACTGCCGGAAGCGCCGCAATTCATCCACGCCCATCCCGGCATGGCCGGTCAGGTGCAGCAGCGCATAGAGCAGCATGGAGCCATGGCCGGCGCTCAGCACGAAGCGATCCCGGTCCGCCCAGCGCGGATCGGCGGCATCGTATTTGAGGAACTTCGTGAACAGCACGGTTGCGACATCCGCCATGCCCATCGGCATGCCGGGATGGCCGGATTTCGCCTGTTCCACCGCATCGATCGCCAGCGCGCGAATGGCATCCGCCATGCGTCGCCCTTCACCGGGCCGGGCCAGGATCTCCGCCTGCGCGGCGAGGGCCGCGTTGGTGGAGGCGTCGTGCGTTGGGGCGATGCTGGCCAAGTGGGCGCTACCTGCGGCTGCTGCGGAATGCCGCCGGCTATAGAGGCGAGGGGGGAAGCGGGCAACCGGGTGGGTCGCCGGCGGCCCCCGCGCGGCGCACCCCCTCGCCGCCTTCGGCATCCGCGCCGAGCAGTACCACCCCTGCCGCCTCCAACGCCTGGCGAATGGCGGTTGCGGTTGCACGGTGCAGCACGCGCTGGCCAGCCTCGAAGCCTCGTATCGTGCCCGGGCTGACACATGCTCCCGAGGCGAGATCAGCCTGTGTCCAGTCCAGCAAGGCGCGGGCGGCACGGCATTGCGACGCGGTCAGCGACATGCTCGAACAAATTGGATATAAATGAATTTAGTCAATACCGGTGTTTTTCATTGTATTTTCTCGAGATCCTTCCATCTGAAGGACGTCGAGTGGATTGGCTGGCCGGCTGATCCGTCGGCCCGGTTTATGCCGCCGCCCATCCCGGCATCCCGCGGCCCATGATTTGCGGGACTGCAGTTGCGACGGACGGGATGACCCGAAAAAGGCTACACGTGGCTTGCATCGCCGCCGCCCAGCGCAGCGATAGGCCAGAGCGCCCGGCGAGGACACCACGATGCTCGAACACCAGACCCCGCTCATCACCACCATCGTGGTCGGCCTGTCGCTCGCCTTCGCCTTCGGGCTCGCGGCGCAGCGGCTGCGGATATCGCCGCTGGTGGGCTACCTTCTGGCGGGCGTCGCGGTGGGCCCCTTCACGCCGGGCTTCGTGGCGGACGCACCGCTCGCCAACGAACTGGCCGAGATCGGCGTCATCCTGCTGATGTTCGGCGTCGGGCTGCATTTCTCCTGGAGGACCTCGCTCTCGGTCCGGGCCATCGCGATTCCCGGCGCAGTCGCCCAGATCGGCGGTCGCGACGCTGCTCGGCATGGCGCTTGCGCTGTTGCTCGGCTGGGGGCTGGCCGCGGGGCTCGTCTTCGGGCTTGCGCTGTCGGTCGCCAGCACCGTCGTGCTGCTGCGCGCGCTTGCAGGAGCGGCGACTCGTGGACACCGAGCGCGGCCGCATCGCGGTCGGCTGGCTGATCGTCGAGGACCTCGCCATGGTCCTGGCGCTGGTGCTGCTGCCGGCGCTGGCCGGCGTCACGCTCGACGGGCAGTCGTCGCCGCGGGCGACCTCGCGCGTCACCATCGCCATCACCTTCGGCAAGGTCGCGGCTTTCGTCGCCGTCGATGCTGCTCGTCGGCAAGCGCGTCATCCCTGGCTGCTGCACTACGTGGCGCATACCGGCTCGCGCGAGCTGTTCCGGCTTGCGCGTCTAGTCGTCGCGCTCGGCGTCGCCTTCGGCGCGGCGAAGCTGTTCGGCGTGTCCTTCGCGCTCGGCGCCTTCTTCGCCGGCATGATGCTGGGCGAGATCGCAAGCTCAGCCAGCGCGCCGCCGAGGAGACGCTGCCGCTGCGCGACGCCTTCGCGGTGCTGTTCTTCGTCTCGGTCGGCATGCTGTTCGACCCGCCGATCGCTGTTGCGCGACCCGCTCGCCGGTGGTCGCCACGGTGCTGATCATCGTGATCGGCAAGTCGATCGCCGCCTATCGGCGATCGTGCGCATGTTCGGCCATCGGCACGCGACGGCGCTGACCATCTCCGCCTCGCCTCGCGCAGATCGGCGAGTTCTCCTTCATCCTGGCGGGGCTCGGCGTGGTGCTCGGGCTGCTGCCGCCGGAGGGGCGGGACCTCATCCTGGCGGGTGCCATCATCTCCATCCTGGTCAACCCGATGGTGTTCTATGCGGTGGAGCGCCGCATGCCGGCGGTGCCGCGCTCACCGGTGCCGCCACCCCGTCCGCGCGCGCCCAGCGTGCCGGTGCCCGCGCCCGCACCTGTCCCGGATGGCCACGAGATCCTGGTCGGCTATGGCCGCGTCGGTGCGCTGGTCGGCCGGCGCCTGCTGGCGGCCGGGCGCCGCGTCGTGGTGATCGAGGCCGGGGAGGATACGGCCGAGGCCGCCCGTGCCGACGGCGCGCGGGTCGTCATCGGCAATGCCGCCGATCCGCAGGTGCTCGCGGAGGCCGACCTCGCCGCCGCGCGCCGGCTGTTCGTCGCCATCCCCGAGACCTTCGAGGCCGGGCAGGTGGTCGAGCAGGCACGCGCCGCGCGCCCCACGCTCGAGATCCTGGCGCGCGCCGATTCCGACGAGGCGGTGGCGCATCTCACCGGCCTCGGCGCCACGCTCACCGTGATGGGCGAGCGCGAGATGGCGCACCGGATGCTGGAACGCGCCCTGGGCCGCGCGGCACACCGCGCGGAGACGCCTCAGGGCGCGAAGATGTAGAACACGTAGGCCGCCAGCAGCACCAGGTGGACGATGCCCGAGAGCAGGTTGGTCCGCCCCGTGCCGTAGGTGATGATGGCGACCAGGAAGCCCAGCCCCATCAGCACCGTGGCCCCCGGCGAGATGCCCAGTTCCAGCGGCTGGCCGATCCACCAGGCAACGACCGCTACGGTGGGAACGGTCAGCCCGATGCAGGCCACGGCGCTGCCCAGCGCCAGGTTCAGGCTGGATTGCAGGCGGTTGTTGGCCGCCGCGCGGAGTGCCGCCGTGGTCTCCGGCAACAGCACCACCGCGGCGATGATGACACCCGCGATGGCCAGCGGCGCACCGATCGCGCCGATGCCCTCCGCCAGCGCCGGCGACAGCGACTTCGCGAGCACCACCACCGAGAACAACGACACGCACATCAGCGCGAAGGAGGCGAGGGCGATGCGCGCGTTCGGGCGCACGACCTCGCCATCCTGCACGGATTTCTCCGGCAGGAAGTAGTCCTTGTGCCAGTTGGTCTGGATGAACAGGAAGCCGCCATACAGCGCCAGGCACGCCACCGACACGAAGGCGAGTTGCAGCGGCGAGTAATAGGCCTCCGGCGCCGAGACCACGAAGTTGGGCACCACCAGCACCAGCGTCGCCATCGGGATCAGCACCGCGAGGAAGGCGTTCGCACCCTCCACCTTGAACTCCACCTCGCGGTGGTTGAAGGCGCCCACCACGATGCACAGCCCAGCCAGGCCATGCACCACCAGCATCACCACGGCATGGACCGAATCGCGCATCAGCGATGGCTGTGGGTCACCTGCCAGCATGAGCGAGATGATCATGCCCACCTCGATGGTGGTGACCGCGAGGGCGAAGAATCAGCGCGCCGAAGGGCTCGCCCACCTTGATGGCGACCACCTCCGCATGGTGAACAGCCGCGATGACGTTGCCCAGGAGCGCGGCGACGAGCACCAGCGCCAACGGTTCGAGCCCGGTCTTGCCGATGGCAAGCCAGGCCGCGACGCCGAGCACGGGCAGGATTGCGGTGTGCGGGGGAATGCGGTCGGTAGGTGCGCCAGCCATGTCCATGCGGTAACGGATCGCCGCAAAGGTGACAACCGCGCTGGCTTGACCGATTGCGACTCACTCGCGCCCGCCTGGCCGCGCTAACCTCGCCGCATGGAGACAACGACCGAAGCCCCCCCCGTCACCCGAGATGGCCTGTGGCCCATGCCGCCGGGCCCGCCGCATGAGGAGCGGCATTTCACGCAGAACGAGATCATGCGCGACCTCGTCACGGGTGCTGCCAATGGGCTGACCCTGCCCTTCGCGGTCGCAATCGGGCTTGCCGTGGTCGCCGGCAATCCCTTGGTGGTCGCTGGCGGGCTTGCCGTGGTCGCGGCGGGCGCATTGGCGCACGGTCTCGGCGGCTGGCTCGCCGCGCGCAGCGAGGCCGCCCACTACGCCCTGGAGCGCCTGCGCGAGGAGGAGGAGACGGTCGAGTACACCGACCGTGAGCGCTGGGAGGTCGCCGCCATCCTGCACCGCTACGGCGTCCGCGGGGATGCGCTGCGGCTTGCGGTCGATTCCATCTGCGCCGACACGCGCCGCTGGGTGGATTTCATGATGCGGTTCGAACTCGACCTGCAGGAACCTGAACCCCGGCGCGCCGCGCGTGCGGCGCTGGTCACCGGCGGAGCCTTCGCGCTGGCCGGTTTGATCCCGCTGCTGCCGTTCATGCTCATGGCATCCACGGGGCTGGCGGTGGCGGTCTCCGTGGTGCTGACCGCCGCCGCACTTGGCGGTTTCGGCTGGCTGAAGGCGCGTGCGGCCGGCCTGGCGCCGGTCGCCGGCGCTGTGCAGGCGGTGGGTATCGGCGCCGCCGCGGCCCTGGCCGCGCTTGTCCTGGTGCGGGTCGCGACCGGATGACCGGGCGCGGCCCCAGCGGTTCCCATGCGAACGGACGTCTTGGCACGCATGATGCGCCGGCGCGGCCTTCCCATGCATCCACGCGCCGCTGCCAGGCCGATCGCATGGACTGATGCGGTCCGGATCGCCGGGCGGGTCTGCCCGCGCGGGACATGCGCAAGGTCAGGACATGCCGCCTGATCCCGACCTGACCCCCTGGCACGCCCTCACTCATGCGGAGGCCATCGAGCGCCTCGCCTCCGGGCCGCAGGGGCTGACCGGCGATGACGCCGCCAAGCGTCTTGTCGCCCATGGCGCCAACCTGCTGCCGGCGCCGCCGCGCCCGGGTTTTGGCGCGCGGCTTCTGCGCCAGTTCGACGACCTGCTGATCCGCGTCCTGCTCGTTGCCGCGGGCCTGACGGCGCTGCTCGGCGAGTGGGCGGACACCACGGTGATCCTGGCGGTGGTGCTGATCAATGCGGGCATCGGGCTGTTGCAGGAAGGCCGCGCGGAACGCGCGCTGGAAGCGATCGGCGGCCTCCTTGCCCCCACCGCGGCGGTGCTGCGCGACGGCGCCCGGCGCACCCTGCCGGCCGAGGCGCTCGTGCCTGGCGATATGGTGCTGCTCGAAGCCGGGGACCGCGTGCCGGCGGATCTGCGCCTGACCGAAGCTGCCGCGCTGCGCATCGAGGAAGCGGCGCTGACGGGCGAATCCCTCCCCGCTGACAAGCATGCCGATCCGGTCGCCGAGGCGGCGCCGCTGGCCGAGCGCGCTGGCATGGCCTTCACCGGTACGCTTGTGGTGGCCGGCCAGGCCCGCGGTGTGGTGGTGGAGACCGGCGCGGCGAGCGAGATCGGCCGCGTCGGAGCCATGCTCGCCGGCGTGGGCCCGGCACAGACGCCGCTGCTGCGCCAGATGCGGCGCCTGGCACGGCTGCTCACCGCGCTGGTGATGGGCCTTGCCACCATCGTCTTTGCCGTGGCTGTCCTCGGTCACGGCATGCCGGTCGCGCAGGCGGTGCTGGTGGTGGTGAGCCTCGCAGTCTCCGCCATTCCGGAGGGGTTGCCGGCGGTGCTGTCCGTCACGCTGGCGCTCGGCGTGCGGCGCATGGCGGCGCGAAACGCGATCATCCGCCGGCTGCCTGCGGTCGAGACGCTGGGTGCGGTGGGCATCATCTGCACCGACAAGACGGGCACGCTGACCACCAATGAAATGGCTGTGCGTAGCGCCGCCTGGCCGGGTGGCGCCGCGCGGGTGGCGGGCGAGGGCTACGCGCCTGCGGGTGCGCTCGAGGTCATGGGGGCCGCGCCGCCGGCCATGCTCGCGACCGTCGCCGCACTGTGCAACGACGCGGCTTTGCGGCACGGGCCGCAAGGCTGGGCGGTGGAGGGCGACCCGATGGAGGGCGCGCTGGTCGCCTTCGCGGCGCGCGCCGGCGCGGATCGGGCGGCGCTCGCGGAGGCCTATCCGCGCCGCGCCGCCTTGCCATTCTCGGCGGCGAACCGGCTGATGGCGACGTGGCACGACAGCCCCGCCGGCGGCGCCCTGGTGATGGTGAAGGGCGCGCCGGAAGCGGTGCTGCCGCGCTGCGTCGCGCAGGAAGGCGGCGGCGACTACGATGCTGCGGCCTGGGGGCAGCGGGCCGAGGACCTGGCGGCGCGTGGGCAGCGTGTGCTGGCCCTGGCGATGCGGGAGGCCAGCGATGGGCCGGTTTGCAACCGCCCGCCCGAGGCGCTGACGCTGCTGGGCCTGGTCGGGCTGGCCGATCCGCCGCGGCCGGAAGCGCGCGCGGCCGTTGCCGAATGTCGCGACGCCGGCATCCGCGTGGTGATGATCACCGGCGATCACGCCGCCACCGGGAGCGCGATCGCCGCCGAATTGGGCATCGCCGAGGCGCCGCGCGCGATGACCGGCGCCGAGCTTGACCTTCTGGACGAGACAGCCCTGGCGGCCGCGGCAGCCCGCACCGATGTCTTCGCCCGGGTCAACCCGGCGCAGAAGCTGCGCCTGGTCGAGAGCCTGCAGCGCGACGGCGCGGTGGTGGCGATGACCGGCGATGGCGTGAACGACGCGCCGGCGCTCAAGCGCGCCGATATCGGCATCGCGATGGGACGGCGCGGGACGGAAGCGGCGAAGCAGGCCGCGCAGATGGTGCTGGCCGACGACAACTTCGCCTCGATCGCGGCCGCCGTGCGCGAAGGCCGCACGGTCTACGACAATCTGCGCAAGGTGATCGTGTGGAACCTGCCCACCGATGGCGGGGAAGCGCTGGTGATTGCCTTCGCGGTCCTGTTCGGTCTCGCGCTGCCGATGACGCCATTGCAGGTGCTGTGGATCAACACCATCACCGCGACCGCGCTCGGCATGGCGCTGGCCTTCGAGCCGACCGAGCCCGGCACGATGCGCGAAGCGCCGCGCGACCCGCGCCGGCCGATCCTGTCGGGCTTCCTGCTGTGGCGCTTCGTCCTGGTCTCGGTGCTGATCGCAGCGGCGTCCTTCGGCGTGTTCCAATGGGTGCTGGCGCGCGGTGGCGGCGAGGCGGCGGCGCGCACGGCGGTCGTGAACACGATCGTGGCGCTGGAGATTGCCTATCTGTTCGTGGTGCGGCACGGGCGGGGCAGCCTGCTCACCTCCGCCGTGCCGACGCCTGCCTTGTGGCTTGGCATCGCCATCACGCTCGCGGGGCAGGCGGCGTTGACATACGCGCCACCGCTGCAACGCGTGTTCGGCACCGCGCCGCTCGGTGCGGCCGAATGGGGCTGCGTGCTGGGCGTCGCAGCGGTGTTTCTTGCCGTGCTGGAGGCGGAGAAGGCGGCGCGCCGTGTGACCTGGCCGCGCTTCAGCCGGCGGCGCGGGTGACGGCGCAGCCCAGCAGGAAGCCGGCCGCGGTGATCAGGCCGGCGAATTCGTGCGTCGTCGCGAAGGCCTCGGGGATCATGGTGTCGACCACCATCGCGAGGATGGCCCCGGCGGCGAGGCCATAGGCCGCGGCCAGCACGCTGTCCGGCGCGCCGTCGAGAAGCAGGTGGCCAGCGACCGCCGAGGCCGCGGTCAGTGCCGCGATCCCGGTCCAAAGGCCGAGCACGTAGCCGATGCCCCGCCCGGCCTTGCGCATCCCCGCCGCGCTCGACAGGCCCTCGGCGGCGTTGGAGAGCACGATCACCGCGATCGTGCCGACCGCGACGCCGCTGCCGGGCAGCAGGCTCGCGCCGATCACCACCGCTTCGGGGACGTTGTCGAGCACCGTGCCCGCGGCGATCGCGAGCGCGCCGCCTTCCGCCACGCGCCGCTGCTGGTCGCCCGACCGCTTGCGATGCGCGCCGCCACCGCGGGTGATGCCGATATCCGCGATCGGTGAACAGCAGTGCACCGGCGATCAGCCCGGCGCCAGCCATCAGGATGCCGCCGCGCGCCATCGCCGTTTCCATCAGGCCGATGCTGAGCGCGGCCACCAGCAGGCCGCTCGCCGCCGCCATCACCGCCGCGACGGCGCGCGCGGGCAGCCGCATCCCGTAGCCGATGGCTGCACCGGCGATCGCCGCGGCCCCGGCCGCGAGACCCGCCAGGGCGGCAAGGGCCAGGGGCGGCACGCCGCGCCCTAAAGCGCCCGGTTGGCCCGTGCCAGCACAGCCTCGAACAGCACCTGGCAGCCGGCCTCGGCCTCCTCGGGCAGGATGCTCTCGGCCTCGTTGTGGGACAGCCCGTCCTTGCAGGGCGTGAAGATCATCGCCGTGGGCACCTCGCGCGCGACATAGACGGCATCGTGCCCGGCGCCGGAGATCATCTCCCGCGCCGAATAGCCCAGCCGCTGCGTCGCCTGGCGCACCAGGTCCACGCAGGACGGGTCGAAGGGCTGGGCGGGGATGCGGAACAACTCGGACAGGTCCAGCCGGCAGCCATTCTGCGCCGCCAGCGCCGCCGCCTCGGCGGGGAAGGTCGCGGCCAGGGTCTCGATCTCGGTGTCGAGGGGATGGCGGAACTCGACGCTGAAGCGCACCTCGCCCGGCACCACGTTGCGGCTGGCGGGCAGCACCTGCAGGAAGCCCACGGTGCCGCGGCCATCCTCGCCGCGCGCGCGCATCAACTCGTCCACCCGCGTGATGACGCGCGCGGCGGCCACCAGCGCGTCGCGCCGGGCGGAGGGCGGCGTGGTGCCGGCGTGGCTGTCCTGGCCATGGATGACGGCGTCGTACCAGACCTGCGCCTGCGCGCCGGTGACGATGCCGACCTGCCGGCCTTCCTTCTCCAGCGTCGGGCCCTGCTCGATATGCAGCTCGAAATAGGCATCGGCGGGGAAGGGGGCTGCCGGGTGCTCGCCCTTGTAGCCGATGGTGTCGAGGGCATCCGAGACACTCACGCCATCCACGTCGCGCAGGCCATACGCCTTCTCCTGCGTGTAGATGCCCGCCCACACGCCGCTGCCCATCAGCGAGTGGCCGAAGCGCGAGCCTTCCTCGTCGGTCCAGTTCACCAGCTCGACCGGCGCCTCGGTGGTGATGTTGAGGTCGGCCAGCGTGCGCATCAGTTCGAGCCCGGCGATCACGCCGAGAGCGCCGTCGAACTTGCCGCCGGTCGGCTGACTGTCGAGGTGGCTGCCGAACAGCACCGGCAGCCGCGTGGGGTCGCGGCCCTCGCGCCGGGCGAACATGTTGCCGATGGCGTCCACGCGCACCTTCAGGCCAAGGGATTCGCACCAGCCGCGGAAACGGTCGCGCCCTTCCTTGTCCACTTCGGTGAGCGTCAGGCGCTTCACGCCGCCCTTGGGCGTGGCGCCGATCTCGGCCATCGCCATCAGGCTGTCCCACAGGCGCTTGCCGTCGATGCGCTGGTTGGTGCCGGTCATGATGCGCCTCCTCGCCGCGTGCGTGCGGGGGTGAATGGCGCGGGCAGGCAGGCGTGTCTAGAGCAGATCCTGACCAGCTGGAATCACCTGATCGGGTCAAGATGCTCGCAAAAACAAAGGCCTACAGCCGTTACGGGTAACCGGGGCAAAACCCTGGGCAATCAGGCGATGGCGCGCCGCCTGACGAGGTCTGGCAGGGCTGGGACGCTGGTGGCTCCGGCGACGCTGAGGCGATGTCCGAGATAGTCCCAGAAGCTGACGCCGAGCTTGGCGCAGGTCTTGGCCAGGCCGAGGAAGGCGTCGCGGCAGTCGCGCCCGGCGGAGCTTTGGGTGCCGCCGCTGATCTTGCGTTTGGTGACCTGGCAGCGGATGTCGTTCTCCGAGCCGTTGGTGTGGAGCGGGATCTCCGGCCGCTCGAGCACCCGCAGCAGGTCGGTCTTGCGCGCATGCAGCCGACCCAGCAGCCGATCGAGCATCACGAACCCCGTGCTGCGGGCGGAAGATCGCGATCGAAGCGGCTGCGCAATTCGCTCCGCCGCCGGGCCGACGGGTCGGCGCGATAGGCCTTGAGGTCGGCGTAGAACCACCAGATCAGCGCGCGGAGATGCTGCTGCGCCGCGTGCTGCGCGTCGGTGAAGGTATCGAGGCGATGCACCAGCCGCTCGGCATGGACCCAGCACAGCGCGTGGCGGCCGACATCGAACTGGCCGGCATCATCGCTGAGAATGACGGCATCGCGCAGAAAGCCGTGTGCTGAGATGCTGCCCCACAGCGCGCCCTCGGTGGCGATGCGCCCCGGGCCGAGGCTGCCTTCCAGCCCGTGGATGCCAAGCCGGTCGAGATGCGCCGTCCAGGCCGCGCTATCGGCGAAGTGCCGCACCGCGTCATCGGCCAGGCTGGCGATCAACGGTCCCGCCAGACCGCGCTCGCGCAGATAGGCGAGTGCGGCGTCGTTGATGACGTAGTCGGCGTGGCCGGCGCGCAGCAACCCGAGGAAGTTCAGCCGGCTCTTGCTGGTGGTGGTGCCGAACCAGGCGAAGTCCTGGTTGCCGATCTGGGTGCAGACGCCGTTCTCGCCGGCGTGGCGCGCCCCGGTGTCGTCGACCGAGATCCAGGGCGCCGTCTCCAGCCCCGCCCGCAGCACGTCGCGCGCTTCGGTGATGAAGCCGTCCTGGCCGGCGATCAGCAGCCGCATCACCTGGCGGTGGGAGATGTCGATCCCGATGGCGCGCAGCTGAGCCACCAGCCGCGCCACCGTCACCTGGCCCTGGTGGTGCTGCGCCAGCACGAAACGTCGCAGTTCTGGCCCGAAATGGCCCACCGTGCCCACCGGCAGCGGCGCGATGATGCTCTGCCCCGCAGGCGTCAGCCAGCGTTCCCGCCGCAGCCGCAGCACATGCGCCCGCACCACCAGGTCCTGCACCACGAAGTTCTGGTAGCCCTTGAACCGCGAGCCGGCCGGCACCGTGGCCGGGATCACCCGATCCTCGTCGATGGTCCGCCGCGCCGTCTTGTTGCCGCCGCCGCGGCGAGGCCCGGATGACGGGCCAGCCCGCACCTTGTCACCCGCCTCCATGCCGCTCGGCCGGATATCCGGCCGGCCCTTCAAACCCTTCAGCCGCGCGATCTCGGCATCCCGCGCCGCCAACTGACGCTCGAGGTCGCGCACCCGCCCGAACAACTCCAGCAGCAGAGCCTTCAGCTCCGCAGGCGTCAGGCCATCAAGATTCTCGGGTGTCGACACCGCGCCAGGGAATCGGAAAAGCCACGCCAGGGGAATCCCCAAAACGCGGCGCCGCCCAGGGTTTTGCCCCGGTTACCGTTACGGTGAACCAGGGCGAACGGAAACGGCTCTACCCGCCCACCGCGAAGCCCGCGGCACGGAACCGGGCCTGGCCTTCGGGACCGGTAAGGTATTCGAGGAAGCCGGTCGCGCCATCGCGGTTCGCCGCGGGTGAGGCGATGGCGCCGAGATAGGCCGTCACGAGTTGCGCCGCCGCCGGCAGCGGCCCCACCAGCGTCGCGCCAGGCACGGCGATGATCTCGCTGATCTGCGTGATCGCGAGTGTGGCGCGCCCATCGGCCACCGCCTGCACGGCCGCCCCGCCACCCGGGAAGACCAACGTGCGCGTGCGCATCTGCGGCGCGATGCCCAGCCGCTCGACCAGCCGCGCGGCGTGCGTGCCGGCCGTCGCTCCCGTGGCGGGGTCGGAATGCGCGATGATCGGCGCCGCCAGGATCGCCGCGCGCAGCGCCGCCTCGGTGGAGATGTCGGGTTTCGCCGCGCCTTCGCGCACCGCCACGCCGATCAGCATCCGCCCGACTTCGCGGCGCGTCGTGCCATCGACGAAGCCATCGGCTGAGAGCGCCTCGATCTGCGTGGCGGAGTTCAGCACCAGGTCCGCCGCCTCGCCATCGCGCAGGCGCTGCGCCACCACGCCCGCATTGGCGGTGGCGATGACCACCGGCAGGCCGACCCGCGCGGTGAAGCCCGGTGCCAGGTCGCGCGTCGCGGCCGCGACGGCGCCGGTGCCCAGCACGCGCAGCGGTGGCGCCTGCGCGCGGGCGATGGCGGGGGCGGCGAATGCGGCGAGCAGCAGGCGGCGGCGCATGGGTTTCCTCAATTCTCATGGGGCCAGATGCCGGGCGTGGCGAATTCCCCCAGGTGCCCGTCGGGGTCGCGGAAATAGACACTGGTGCCCCCGCGCGGCCATCGCGTGCGCCCTTCCTCCGCCACGCCATGGGCGGCCAGGCGCGCCACCCAGCCCGGCAGGTCGTCCGCGGCGATCGACAGCGCGAAATGGTTCCGCCCGGACCCGTCATGCGGCGGGATGGTCCCGCCGGGCAGCACCACGGTCTCGGCGGTCGCCGCCGCGCAGGAACAGCAGCAGCACGGAGCGTCCCACCGGATAGGCGGCCAGGCGGTCATCCGTGAACATCGGTGACAGGCCGAGCACATCCTCGTAGAAACGCCGCGCGCGCGGCAGGTCCGCGACATACAGCGCGGTCTCCAGCACACCGGCGATGGGTGGCGCGGGCATGGCCGGCACCTTGCTCCCTCGGCGGCGCTGGGGGAACCTCGCGCATCAGATCCTGGAGACACTGCCATGGCCCACGCCCTCGGCGCCCCCGGCGCGCCTGCCATCCTGCGCAATGCCGAACTGGACGCCGATGCGGTGCGCCAGGCGCGCATCGACCTCGCCGCCTGCTTCCGCATGGCCTCCCGCCTGGGCCTGCATGAGGGCATCTGCAACCACTTCTCCTTCGTGGTGCCGGGGCGCGACGACCTGTTCCTGGTCAACCCCTATGGCTGGGCGTTCAGCGAGATCACCGCCTCCCGCCTGCTGGTCTGCGACTTCCACGGCAATGTGATCGCCGGCGAGGGCGTGCCGGAGGCGACCGCCTTCTTCATCCATGCCAGGGTCCACCTCAACAAGCCGCGGGCGAAGGCGGCCTTCCACACCCACATGCCCAACGCCACGGCGCTGGCGATGCTGGAAGGCCCGCCGCTGGCCTGGGCCGGGCAGAGCGCCCTGAAATTCTACGGCCGCACCGTGGTGGACGAGGAATATGGCGGCCTGGCCCTGGACGAGACGCGAAGGCGACCGCATCGCCGCCAGCATCGGCGACGCCGACATCGTCTTCATGAAGAACCATGGCGTGATGGTGGTCGGCCCCTCGGTCGCCGAGGCGTGGGACGACCTGTACTACCTCGAACGCGCCGCCGAGGCGCAGCGCCTGGCCCTGAGCACCGGCCGCGCCCTGAAGCCCGTGCCGGCGGAGCTGGCGGCGCGCACCTATGCGCAGATGCGCGAAGGGGACCGCGAAAGCGCGCGCCTGCATCTGGAGAGCATCAAGCGCATCCTGATGCGCGACGAACCGGATTTCATGCATTGACCCTTCGCCTCGCCGGCCTGGCCTTCGCGGCCTTCATCCTGGCGGCGCCGCTGGCCGCGACCGCGCAGGAGGCACCGGCGCCGGCCGAGGAAACCCGCGCACCCACGCCGATGGCCGAGCGCCGCAACGGCGTGGCCATCTTCGCCGGCATCTATTCCTCCGATGTCTTCTCCGACATCGTCACCAGCCCGTGGGACACGCAAACCGAGGACATCTACCTCCTCTCCATCGCCTATTCGCGGCGCCTGGCGACCGTGCTGCGCCACCTCGACATCGAGGTGGAGGCCGGTGCCGGCCGGCGCTTCGGCGACAATGACAGTTTCGAGGCCTATGCGGCGCTCGCGCTGCGCTGGACCGCCTTCCCGTGGAACCATCACCTGCGCACCACCTTCGCGGTCTATCCGATCGGCCCGTCCTATGTCGGCCGACCTCTCGCCCAGCGAGGTCAGCAAGGACGGCCGGAGCGCCAACTGGCTCAACTACTTCGCGCTGGAACTGACCTTCGCCGCGCCATCGCTGCCCGAGGTCGAAGGGTTTTTCCGCCTGCACCACCGCTCGGGCGCCTTCGGGCTGATCAACGGCTCGACCAATGGCGCGGACTTCCTGAGCGTCGGCGCGCGCTACCGGTTTTGACGCGGGCCGCGACTGCTGCAGGGCCGATGCGCTGCGCTTTGCCGCCGCGCAACAGGCTCCACTTCGCGCAAGACGGCACCGACGGGTGCCATGCCCCCGCGCGGCGCCTTCGTCCATGAGCACCCGCCCGCCAGGCGCTGATCCGGCAGGGCTCGCGCTGCTTTTGGCCACGACCCTAGGCTGGGGCCGAACTGGCCGGCGATGAAGCTGCTGCTGGAAGAACTGCCGGTGCTCCGACCCGCGCGGCCGGTGGCGCGCTTGGCTTCGCGGTACTGGCGGCCGTGGCGATCGCGCGGCACGAGAGCCTCGCCGTGCCGGTCGCGCTATGGCCGCGGCTGGTGGTCGTCTCGCTGCTCAACGTGACGGCCTGGATGGGCCTCGCCTCGTTTTCCCTGCTGTGGCTGACGGCCGCGGAGGCCACCATCGTCTGCTACACCATGCCGGTCTGGGCCGGGCTGATGGCCTGGGCCGTGCTGGGCGAACGGCCGGGCGCGAAGCGCATCGCCGGCCTGGCGCTGGCCCTGGCGGGGCTGGTGGCCCTGGTGCTGGGCAAGGGCGTGGATGTCGGCCTCGCCAAGGCGCCGGGCGTGGCCTTTGGCCTGGGCTCGGCCATCCTGTTCTCGCTCGGGACAGTCGTGACCAAGCGCTGGCCGCTGGGCCTGCCGCCGACCTGCTCCGCCGTGTGGCAGGTGGGGGTGGGCATCGCGCCGCTGGCGCTGGGGGCCATGCTGTTCGACCCGCCGGCCTTCGGCGAACTCTCGCTGCTCGGTCTGGGGCCTCATTGCCTATGGGGGCGTGTTCGCGCTTGGGCTTTGCTACCTGTCCTGGTTCGCGGCGCTGCGGCGCCTGCCGGCCTCCCTCGCCTCGCTCGGCACGCTGCTCACGCCGGTGGTCGGCGTGGCGGGCGCGGCGCTGGTGCTGGGCGAACCCTTCGGGTGGCGAGAGGCCTCCGCACTCGGCCTGACGCTGGCGGGGGTGGCGCTGGCTGTCAGGGGCTGAGGCCGCGGCTTGGCGCCCTGAGGCAAGCCAGCCTTGTCATCCCCCGGCTCGACAAAGGCGCGCCGCGGCTTGCCCGGGGCGGCATGAGGGTCTAGGCGGCGCCATGTCCGACACCCGCACGACCATCCGCCTTCTGCCTGGCCGCGACCGTCGGGTGAAGGCCGGGCACCCCTGGGCCTTCAGCAACGAGATCGTGATGACCCCGGCGGCCAAGGCGCTGCCGCCTGGCAGTGTCGTGCGGCTGGAAGGCGATGACGGCGTGCGCCACGGCGCATGGCACTTGAATCCCCATTCGCTGATCGCCGCCCGCCGCCTGTCCGCCGACCCCGACGCCGCCTGCGACGCCGGCTGGTTCCAATCCCGCATCGCAGAGGCGCTGGCGCTGCGCGAGCGCCTGTTCGACGCCCCCCACTACCGCCTGGTGCATGCCGAGGCCGATGGCCTGCCCGGCCTCGTGCTGGACCGCTACGGCGATGTGGTGGCGCTGCAGGCCAATACCGCAGGCATGGAAGCGGCGACGCCGCTGGTGGTCGCGGCGCTGTCCGCGCTGATCGGCCCGCGCGGCATCGTCGCGCGCAATGACAGCGCGGTGCGGCGGCTGGAAGGGCTTACCGAGGAAACATCCGTGCTGCTGGGCGACGCCGAGGGTGCCGAGGTCATGGAAAGCGGCCTGCGCTTTCCGGTCGACCTGGTGGGCGGGCAGAAGACCGGCTGGTTCTTCGACCAGCGCGAGCACCGCGCCCGCGTCGCGCGGCTGGCCAGGGGCGCGAAGGTGCTCGATGCCTTCTGCCACTCTGGCGGTTTCGGGATCGGCTGCGCGGTAGCCGGGGCGGAGCATGTCACGCTGCTCGACCGCAGCGAGCACGCGCTGGCCACGGCGCATCAGGCGGCGGCGATGAACGGCATGGCGGAGCGTGTCACGACCCAGCGTGGCGAGGCGCTGGAGGCGCTCGAGCGCATGGTCGGCGCCGGGCAGCGCTTCGATATCGTGGTCACCGACCCGCCGGCTTTCGCCAAGTCGCGCAAGGACCAGCCCGCCGCCCTGCGCGCCTACGGCAAGCTCGCACGGCTGGGGGCGACGCTGACCAGCCCCGGCGGCTTCCTGTTCATCGCATCCTGCAGCCATCATGTCGCACCGGGCGAATTCGCCGATGCGGTCGGCTGGGGCGTGCATCGCGCCGGGCGCCGCGATGCGCGTATCCTGCACATGGGTGGTGCGGGGCCGGACCATCCGCTGCATCCGATGCTGCCGGAAAGCGCGTATCTGAAAGGGATGCTTCTCCACTTGCCGTGACCGAAGCCAGCCAGCATCGCCTGCACCGCGCCTGGCGCGCCACCGTCTTCGAGGCGGATGGCATCGCCGTGCAGATCGCGCGCGACCCCCGCCACCCGGCGCTGTGGCGCGGTCGCGGCGCGGCCGCCGCGGCGCTGCTCGAGGCTTTGGGCGTGCGCGAAGCCGCCTTCACCGGCGCATGGAACCCGTTCAGCCGCCGCCATCCCAGCGGCTGGAACCGGCGGGCGCTGCAACGGCTGCGCCAGGCGACGCGACGCATCCCCCATCTGGAGGGCATGGGCCGTGCCTGCCGCCCAAGCCCCTGGGGTGAGGAACACCTGCTGCTCGGCGCGGCAGTTCGCCGCTGCGCGGTGCTGGCGCGGCGCTTCCGCCAGGATTCGATCCTGGTGGTGCGGCGGGCCGTCCCGCCGCGCATGATGCGCCTGCGATGAATTGCACGCCGTGAAGGGCTCGCTCGGTTTCCTCGCCGCGGTGTTTGCGGTGCGTGCGGCGCTTGGCTCGCTGTTCCAGGCACCCGGCGCGGCCGGGTCGGAACTGGTGCCGGCCTTCGAGATGGGCTGGACCGTCTTCGGCACGCTGGTGGGCCTGTTCTGGCTGCCGGGGCTGCTGCTGGCCTTCCCGCTCGGCCTCGCTGCCCGGCGGCTGGGCGATCGCAACGGCGTTTTGCTGGGCCTGGCGCTGCTGGTGGCCGGCGCGCTGGCCTGCGCGGCCGCGGGCACGGTCGTCCATCTGTTCGCCGGCCGCCTGCTGATGGGCACCGGCACGGTGCTGGTGATCCTGCTGCTGACCAAGATGATGCAGGACCGCTTCGCCGGGCCCGACCTGTTCCTGGCCATGGCCGTCTATGTGCTGGGCTGGCCGATCGGGATCGCGGCCTCGCAGGCGCTGTTGCCCGGCGTGGCGCTGGCGCTCGGCTGGCAGGCGCCCTTCCTGGTTGCGGCTGGCGCGGGCGCGCTTGCCTTCGCGGCCCTTCTGGCTGCGGCGCGGCCGGTGCCGCGCGCGCCGGCGCCGCTGGCCGGGGCAGGGCGGCTTTCGGGGCGCGAGGTTCGGCTGATGTGCCTGGCGGGGGCGTGCTGGGCCGCGCTGAACGGGACCTACATGGTGCTGGTCACCTTCGCGCCGCCATTGCTGGTCGAGCGCGGCCTCGAAGTCGGTGAAGCGGGTTTTGCGGTGTCGCTGATGTCGTGGGTGAACATCATGGCGGTGCCGGCCGGCGCGGTGCTGGCGCGCCGCGCAGGGCTGGTGCAGCCGATGGTGGTGGGCTGCATCGGCGCTGCGGCCGTTCTTGCCGCGCTGCTGCCCTTCGCGGGTATCGGCTGGATGGCGGCAATCCTGGCGGCCCACGGCCTGCTCTATGCGTTGCCGATCACGGTATTCGCGGCGCTGCCGGCGCTCGCCGTGCCGCCGGAGCGGCGCGCGCAAGGGCTCGGCGTCTACTTCGTCTGGTTCTACGCCGGCTGCACGGCGTTTCCGGCCATCGCCGGATCGCTGGCAGACCTGCATGGGGGCGGAACCGCGCCGGTGCTCCTCGCCGTGGCGCTGCTCACACTCTCGCTGGTGCTCTACCTGTTGTTCCGGCGCGAGGTGGCGCGCTGACGCGCCCGGCCGCGGTCAGGGCCGGTGCGCCACCATGAACAACCGCCGGAACGGCAGCAGCACCGTACCATCGGCACGCGGCGGATAGGCCCGGCGCATTTCGGCGCGATAGGCATCGAGGAAGGCGGCGCGCATCGTCTCACCCAGCGCATCGAGATAGGGGCGCAGGCTGGTGCCCTTGGCCCATTGCACCACCGGATCCTCGCCGCGCAGCACGTGGACGTATTCGGTGATCCAGATGTCGAGTGCCGCGACGCCTGGGCGCAGCAGATCATGGTAGTCGCCGGGCGCGAGGATATGCGGTGCGCTCGCCACGCGCGCCAGGGTCTCCGCCCAGGGGCCTTCACGCGCGATACGGTCCTGCTCGACGCGCAGCGGCGCGGTGTGCATCGCCGGCATCTGCACCGCCAGAACGCCGCCCGGTGCGAGGTGCGACAGGAGGCGGGGGAACAGCGCGTCGTGGCTGCCGAGCCAGTGCAGCGCCGCGTTGCTGAACAGCACATCGATCGGTTCGGGCGGCGACCATGCGGCAATATCCGCCCGTTCGGTCGCGAAGCCGCCGGCGCAGGCGCGCGCGAGCATCTCGGCGCTGCCATCCACGCCGGTCACCCGCGCGCCGGGGAAGCGCGCGGCGAGCAGCGGCAGCGCATTGCCCGCCCCGCACCCCAGATCGACCACGCGCGCCGGCCCTGGATGCGCGATGCGCGCGATCAGGTCGATCGCCGGGCGCAGCCGCTCATCCTCGAAGCGCAGGTATTGCGCGGCGTCCCAGGTGGCGGTGCTGCTCACAGGAAGCGCGCGCGGATATCGACGCTGCTCTGGCGGCCGAGCTTGTCGAAATGCTCGGCCAGCCAGGCATCCGCCGCCTCGCGCCCGTATTGCTTCAGCGTGCACAGGAAGTCCCAGTCGCCGTTGAACTTCGTGCTGAGCTTGAACTTGCGCATCCGGTCCTCGTCCTCGATGAGGTGGATGAACAGCCGGCGATAGCGCGGCTGTTCGAGCCGGCCGGTGTCGAGCAGGCGCTGCACGAAATCGATCGCGCGCATCTCCGCCATCAGCGAGCCGTTGAAGGTGATCTCGTTGAGCCGGTTCACGATGTCCGAGGCGCTGGTGGGCGGTTCCTCGCGCACCTGCGGGTTCAAC
This sequence comes from uncultured Alphaproteobacteria bacterium, assembly GCA_963716705.1. Lineage (GTDB taxonomy): Bacteria > Pseudomonadota > Alphaproteobacteria > Acetobacterales > Acetobacteraceae > Neoroseomonas. Next base: position 66,696 of record CAVQTW010000018.1, on the reverse strand, counting down.
TGCACCAGCACCAGGTCCGGCGGGCCGCCCTGGTCGTACAGCGGCCACAGCGCCGGATTGCCGAGATAGCCGCCATCCCAATAGGGCTCGCCGTCGATCTCCACCGCCTTGAACACCTGCGGCAGGCAGGCCGAGGCGAGCAGCGCATCGACCGTGATCTCGCGGCGCGTGAACACCCGCGGCTTGCCGGTGCGCACCGATGTGGCCGAGACGAACAGCCGCGGCGCCTTGGCTTCCATGCGCAGGCGGTCGAAGTCGATGCTGTCCTCGAGTGCCGCGCGCAGCGGATTGTACTCATAGGGGAAGGGATTGATCTGGTAGGGCGAGAGCACGCGCGAGAGCGTGTCGAAGGTCCGGTAGGCGACCGACCAGGTCAGGTCGTGCCCCCAGACCATCTTCTCCAGCGGCGTCGAGCGCAGCGGGCTGATCGCCAGCCGCCCGGCCATGGTCCGCCAGAACAGGTCGAGCGCCTTGATCGCGCCCTCCGGCCCGTCGGTCAGCAGCCCCTGGACGAGCATCGCGCCGTTGATCGCGCCGGCGGAAGTGCCCGAAAGCCCGTCCACCTCCAGCCGCTCATCCTCCAGCAGTCGTTCCAGCACGCCCCAGGTGAAGGCACCATGCGTGCCGCCACCCTGCAGCGCCAGGCTGATGCGCCGCTTCGCCACCGGCTTCGCGATCGCCGGCGCCGCCGGGGCGGACTGGTCCCCGGCGGCCGGCTCGGGTCACCTCATCGTTCACGCCGCGAACCAGCCGCCGTCGATCGAGAGCGCGGCGCCATTCACGCCACCGGAACCGGGCCCGCAGAGCCACAGCGCCATCCGCGCGACCTCCTCGACCTCGATCCAGCGCTTGGAGGGCTGCTTCTCCAGCAGGAAGTCCTTCAGCGCCACCTCCTCGCTGACGCCGTGCTTCTCGGCCAGCGGCTTGACCTGCGCCTCGGCCAGCGGCGTGCGCACGAAGCCCGGGCAGATGGCGTTGCAGGTGATGCGGCGTGGTCGCGACCTCGAGCGCCACCACCTTGGTCAGCCCGACCACGCCGTGCTTGGCGGCGACATAGGCGGCCTTGTACGGGCGAGGCGACCAGGCCGTGGGCCGAGGCGATGTTGATGATCCGCCCCCAGTTGCGCGCTTCATGCCGCGGCAGCGCCGCCTTGATGGCGTGGAAGGTGGACGACAGGTTGATGGCGATGATCGCGTCCCACTTCTCGTCGGGGAAATCCTCGATCGGGCGCGACGTGCTGGATGCCGGCATTGTTGACCAGGATGTCGACCGCGCCGAGTTCGGCCTCTGCGGCGTCGGCGACCATGGCGCGGATCTCGTCGGGCTTCGACATGTCGGCGGGCGAATAGGGCGCGTCGCCCGCCGCCCATCGCGGCGCCGACCTCGGCGCGCGCGGCGGCGATCTCCTCGGGCTTGCCGAAGCCGTTGAGCATCACCTTGGCACCCGCCTGCGCCATCATCAGGGCGATGCCGTGGCCGATGCCGGAGGTCGATCCGGTGATGAGCGCCGTGCGGCCCTCGAGAATCTGTTCCATGGGCCTGCCCTTCCTGTGCCGAGGGGCGGCATCAATGCTCAGGGCAGGCGTTTGAGCAAGCCGACCATGCGCTTGACCATCGGCGACAGCAGTTTCGGCGTATAGAATTCCGATGCCGCGCGCTTGCCGGCCTCCTGCGCGGTCGGATAGGGCAGCACCGCGCCCGCCAGCGCCGAGAGCTTCATCTCCTGCCCGATCATCAGCGCGAACATCCCGGCCATGTTGCCGACGCCGGGCCCGACCAGCGACGCGCCCAGCAAGCGCCCCTTGCGGTCGGCGACCAGCTTCACGAGCCCCTCCGCGCGGCCTTCGGCGATCAGCCGGTCGTTCTCGGCCAGCGGCCAGCGCAGGATGGTCAGGCCCTCATGCCCGGCGGCGCGCGCCTCGGCCTCGGTCGGGCCGATCTGCGCGATCTCGGGGTCGGTATAGGTCACGCGCGGCAGCGCGTCGTAGCCCAGCCGCGTGAAGGGCAGCGCGGAACAGCATGGAGCGCACGATGATGCCGGCATGCTGGGAGCACACATGCGTGAAGGCGCGCGGGCCGATGCCCTTGGGGTCGGCGATGTCCCCCGCCGCCCAGACCCGGCGGTTGGAGACCGAGCGCAGCGCCAGGTCGGTCGCGATGCCGGCGCGGGAGGCCTCGATGCCCGCCGCCTCCAGCCCCAGCCCATCGAGCCTCGGCGCCCGGCCCACCGCCAGCAGCAGATGCGTGCCGGCGATGCGCGCGCCGCCTTCCAGCAGCACCGCGATGCCCGCGCCGTCGCGTTCCACGGCGGTCACGCGCGCACCCTCGTGCAGGGCCACGCCCTCGGCCTGCAGCGTGGCGCGCAGCGGCTCCACGCATTCGGGCTCCTCCCGCCCGGCGATGGTGGCGCCTTCCACCACGCTCACGCGGCAGCCCAGCCGGGCATGCGCCTGCGCCATCTCGAGCCCGATCGGCCCGCCGCCGATGATGACCAGGTGGCCGGGCTTCTCGTCCAGGTGGAACAGGGTCTCGTTCGTCAGGAAGGGCACCTCGCCCAGCCCGGGGATGGGTGGGACGATCGCCGCGGAGCCGGCGGCGACCACCGCACGCCGGAAGGTCATGCGCCGCCCGGCGGCCTCGATCGTGTCGCGCGCCACGAAGCGGGCGGAGGCCTGCACCACCGTCACGCCCATGGCGGTGAAGCGCTCCACCGAATCATTCGGCGCGATGGCGGCGATGGCGCCATGCACATGCGCCTGCACGCCGGCCCAATCGACCTCGGGTTCGGGCAGGCGGATGCCGTAGCGCCCGGCCCGGCGTGCCTCGGCGGCCACATGCCCCGCGGCGAGCAGCGCCTTGGAGGGCACGCAGCCGTAGTTCAGGCAATCGCCGCCCATCTCGCCGCGCTCGAACATCACGACCTTGAGGCCGAGCCCTGCCGAGATGGCCGCCACCGAGAGGCCCGCCGCCCCCGCGCCGATCACCGCCACGTCGAAATCAGGCATTGCGTTTCCTTTTGCGCCACCAGGCGCCCAGCAGGGAGAGCGCCGCCAGGCCCAGCAGCGGCAGCAGGATGGGCGGCGAGAAAATCACCGAGAGGTCCGGCCGCTGCCCCGCGGCCAGGATCTCGCCGACCCCCGCGCCGATGCCCGAGAACACCGCCGTGCCCGGAATGATGCCGATCAGCGTGGCGGCGGCATAGGCGCCGAAGGGCATGCCCACCAGCGCCGGTGCCAGGTTCGCCAGCCAGAACGGCACCACCGGGATCAGCCGGATGGTCAGCAGGTAGAAAAAGCCATCCTGCTCCAGCCCCGGGCGCACCTTGTCGAGCAGCCCGGTTGCCCGCCCCGCCACCAGCGGCGCCAGCGCCGAGCGCGCGGCGAGGAACAGCGCGCAGGCGCCGATCGTCGCGCCCACCACGGCCAGCGCGGTGCCGAGCCAGGGCCCGAACAGCAGCCCGCCGGCCAGCGTCATCACCGCGCCGCCAGGCAGCGACAGTGCCACCACCACCACATAGGCCAGCACATAGAGACCGCCGGCCTGCAGCGGCCGCGACGCCACCAGCGCATCGAGCGCCGCGCGGTGCTGGGCCAGCGCGTCGAATGAAAGGTATCGGGTCAGCCCCGACGCCCAGGCCGCCGCGACCAGCGCGGCCAGCAGAAGGAGCGGCCAAAGCCGGCGCAATGCGAAGGGAGGGGGTGAGTTGGGCATGTCGGTGATGGGTTCGACGCCTTGCGGCTTGCGGTTACACGGTTTCGACGCCCTGCGCGGTTGACGCGTGGCGATCGGCCTCCCTATACCTCGCCCCCTCGCCGGGGCGCCCCATGCATGGGGTGCCGCCGGCACGTTTTGCTGCCGGTTGCGACACCTGCCGGCGCCGAGGTTCAGGAGACCTGACGTGAAGCGTACCTACCAGCCCTCGAAGCTCGTCCGGAAGCGCCGGCATGGCTACCGGTCCCGCATGGCGACTGTGGGCGGCCGCAAGGTCATCACCAATCGCCGCGCCAAGGGCCGCAAGCGCCTCTCGGCCTGACCGCGTCCGGCGACCGGAACGCCGCATGCCGCGCAGCGATGACCCTGCTGCGCCGGCCCCGGATGGGCAAGCCGCCGCGGCGGCACCCGTGCCGGGCCCGTGCGCGCCGGCCAGCCGCCTGAAAAAGCGGCGGGAGTTCCTGCGCGTGGCATCGCGCGGCAAGCGCGCCGCGCGCCCGGGCCTGGTGTTGCAGGCCATGCCGGGGGAACCAGGCCAACTGCGCCTGGGTTTCACGGTCACCAAGAAGGTCGGCAACGCCGTGGTGCGCAACCGCGCCAAGCGCCGGCTGCGCGAAGCCGCCCGGCTTGCATTGCCCGCCCTGGGCGCCTGCGGCTGGGACCTGGTGTTGATCGGGCGCGACGGCACCGGCCGGCGCCCCTTCACCCAGTTGCTGGGTGATCTGCGCGGCGCCCTGGCGCAGGCCGGGGTGGTGCAATGACGCCTGCGGCCACCGCGCTCAAGGGCTGCGTCCATGCCTACCGCTACACGTTGCGCGGCATCATCGGCAGCCATTGCCGCTTCCACCCTTCCTGCAGCGACTATGCGCTCGAAGCCCTCTCGGTGCATGGCGCGGCCCGCGGCACGTTGATGACCGCGCGGCGCATCCTGCGCTGCAATCCCTGGCACCCGGGCGGCTACGACCCGGTGCGCCCTCCCTCCTCGCCGAAGGGCTGAGTACGTCCCCATGGACCAGAAGCGCCTGTTCACGGCCATCGCGCTCTCGATCGGCATCCTGTTGATCTTCGACGTGTGGAACCGCACGAACCGCCCGCCGGTGCCGCCGCCCTCGGCCCAGGTGTCGCAAACGGCACCAGCGGTGCCCGTGCCCGTGCCGGCACCCAGCGCGTCCGGCGTGCCGGTGCCCGGCGGCGGCGTCGCGGTGCCTGGCGGGGCGGCGGCATCCGCCTCGGCCACGCCTTCCCGCCCGGCCGCGGCGCGCATCGCCATCGAGAATCCGCGTGTCAGCGGCAGCATCAACCTGCGTGGCGCGCGGGTGGACAGCATGATCCTGACCACCTACCGCGAGACGCTGGCGCCGGATTCGCCACAGGTGCGGCTGCTGGCGCCGCGCGACAGCACGCAGCCCTATTTCGCGCAATGGGGCTGGTCCTCCGCCGATGGCCGCACCGTGGTGCCGGACGGCGAGACGGACTGGACGGCGACCGGCGGGCCCCTCGCACCCGGCCAGCCGGTGACGCTGACCTGGGACAACGGCCAGGGCCAGGTCTTCGAGATCGCGCTGTCGCTCGATGCCGAATACATGATCAGCGCCGAGCAGCGCGTGCGAAACACGAGCGCCGAGGCGATCTCGGTGCTGCCCTGGGTGCGCATCCGCCGCGAGCACACGCCCCGGACCGCGGGCTTCTTCATCCTGCACGAAGGCTTCACCGGCGTGCTTGGCGGCCGGCTGCATGAGGTGACCTACTCCGATGCCAGGTCCGAGGCCGCCAAGCGGGCGGGCACGGCGCTGGAGCAGGAGACCACGGGCGGCTGGGCCGGCTTCACCGACAAGTACTGGCTGGCGGCCGTGATGCCGGCCGCGCCGGACCAGACGCTGCGCGCCTCCTATCGCTTCGTGAACGAGGGCGGCGGCACGGCGGGCGACCGCTGGCAGGTGGACATGGCGCCGCCCGCGCCCGAGGCCATCGCGCCTGGCGCGACGGGGCAACTGGCCACGCGGCTGTTCGCCGGCGCCAAGGAAGTCCACCTCCTCGATGGCTACATGGAACGGCTGCAGATCACCGATTTCGACAAGGCGATCGACTTCGGCTGGTTCTACTTCCTGGTGAAGCCGTTCTTCCTGGCGCTCGACTGGCTGTTCCGGCTGACCGGCAATTTCGGCGTGGCGATCCTGCTGCTCACGGTCGGCATCAAGGCTGCGTTCTTCCCGCTGGCCAACAAGGCCTACAAGTCCATGGCGCGGATGAAGGTGCTCGCGCCGAAAATGGCCGAGATGAAGGAGCGCTACAAGGACGAGCCGCAGAAGGCGCAGCAGGAGATGATGGCGCTGTACCGCAGCGAGAAGGTCAACCCGGCCTCCGGCTGCCTGCCCATCCTGATCCAGATCCCGGTGTTCTTCGCGCTGTACAAGGCGCTGTTCGTGACCATCGAGATGCGCCACCAGCCCTTCTTCGGCTGGATCCACGACCTTTCGGCGCCCGACCCCACCAACCTGTTCAACCTGTTCGGCCTGCTGCCCTTCGACCCGATGCAGTGGTCCACCTTCCTGCACATGCCGGCCTGGGCGCTGATCATGGGTGTCACCATGTTCGTGCAGCAGAAGCTGAACCCGCAGCCGCCGGACCCCATCCAGGCCAAGATCTTCGCCTGGATGCCGGTGATCTTCACCTTCATGCTGGCGTCCTTCCCGGCCGGGCTCATCATCTACTGGGCCTGGAACAATACCCTGTCGGTGGCGCAGCAATACTACATCATGCGGCACGAACGGGCGGCCAGGAAGGCGGAGAAGGCCTCGGGCACGCCCGGAAAAGCGAAGAAGTGACGCGGGCGGCGACAGCATGCAGGTGCGCAGCGACGGTGCCGGCACGCGCTGGGCAGCGGCCCGCGAAGCACCTGCGCATGCGGGCTCCCCGCCGGCCGCGCGGCGTCTGATGGCCAGTTTCGCATGACAGGGCTTTCCGAAGCCCGCGACGACGCCGAACGCGCCGCGCTGATCGAGGCCGGGCGGCTGCTCTTCGCCAGGCCCTGCACCTTCGTCCATGGCGCGCAGACGCCCGACCAACTGCCCGAACCCGGCTTGCCGGAGGTCGCCTTCTGCGGGCGGTCGAATGTCGGCAAGTCGTCGCTGGTCAATGCGCTGACGGGGCAGAAGGCGCTGGCGCGGGTCTCGCACACGCCCGGGCGCACGCAGCAGCTCAACTTCTTCGACCTGTCGGGCCGCCTGGTGTTGGTGGACCTGCCCGGCTACGGCTACGCCAAGGCCTCCAAGGACATGCAGCGCGCCTGGCAGGGCATGATGTTCGACTATCTGCGCGGCCGCCCGAACCTCATGCGCGTGATGCTGCTGCTCGATGCCCGCATCGAGACGAAGACCGCGGACACGGCGGCGATGGACCTGCTGAACACCGCCGCGGTGGCCTTCCAGATCGTGCTGACCAAGGCCGATGACGTCGGGCCGGTGAAACTCGCCGCCCGCATCGCGGAAGCCGAGGCACTCGCGCGCGGCCATACCGCGGGCCATCCGATGGTGCTGGTGACCAGCAGCCAGACCGGGCAGGGGGTTGCCGAATTACGGGCAGAGGTCGCCTCCCTCGCGGCACCTGCCTGATACCGAGCGCACGAAGGTTTCACCTTCGTGCCCCTCAGGCGCCGCGCATCCGCGCGGCTTGGCTGCGCGGCACGAGCCGCGGGCCGCGTTCGCGGCCTCGGCCCTGCGGGCCGCAGGTCGGAACTTCGTTCGCTTGGTATGAGACGCGGCGCGGCAGTTGGCCGCTGCCATGCTCATCGCTGCTTCGCGCGGAATTCCTCGCTGGCCAGGAAGCGTCGCAGCATCTCGGCCGGGGAAAGCGTTCCGTCGGTCAGCGCCACGGTATGCACTGCCAGCCCATGCGGACCCGGGGCGCGCCCCAATACGCCGCGATAGACAGCATTCACGAAGCCAGCCGGATCGAGTGGCCACAGGGTGCCCGGCAGGGCCGTGAGGTCGCCGGCCGGAATGCGTCGCCCGGTTGCGACTGCGCTGGCCCGAACGAGCGCCGCTTCATAGACAACGCGGTCCAGCCGGGTCAGCCGTTCAAGTTCCGCCTGCACCTGCGGCGTTACGGCTTCGGGTGGCGAGGCATCCCGCAGGTCAGGGTGGGGGGTGTCGCGCGCGTTCAACCGCCCGGGGGCATCGCCGGCGACCCAGCCGAGATCGGCGCATACTCTACAGTAAAGCGCCGGCAGGTCGGTCATGAAGCCGACCGCGTCGCAGTGGTCGAGGTTGGCCAACGCGCCTGCCGTGATGTCGGTGTCCGACAATGGCGACGGCGCATCCTTGGCCGGCAGAACCGACGTCCAGCCCCCGTCCGGTGCGATCAGAGCGTTGCCGAACAATTGCCGTGCCATCGCATTGTCGATGCCAGCGCGCACGTGAGGGTCGGTGGAGCGCAGGAAGCCCAGCAGGTCCGCATCCATGGCGATCCGCAGCTGCGCCTTTGTCGGATCCTGGTGGCGCTTCCAGAATGTGTAGAGGCTGAGCAGCCGTTCCACCGGGTCACGCAAAACAGTCACGACATAGGCGGGCCGAGGCACCAGGCCGATATGGCTGAAGCGCAGGTGTCCTGAAAAGAAGCGAAACCGGTCCGGCTGCGTCAGCGCCCCGCCCCAAGTCGCGACCCCATCGGCACGGAAAATCGCCTCGGCCGGGAAGTGGCGGGCGAGGGCGGCATGCAGCGATGTGCCGCCGGTCTTCGGAAGATGCACGAAGACCAGGCGCGTTCGGCTGTGCTTCGGGGATTCGTCCATGCGCTTCCTCATCACGGCGGCCCTGCACCGAACCTGAACACCCAGCCAGACGCCAGCGATCGAAACTGCTGTAGCGGCGCATGGCGCCTGTCGTCTCGGCGTTTTCCGCCTTGTGGCACATGATTTCCGCATTGAACGGCGCCACGGTCCATGACATGCTTTGGTTGACATGTCAGGAACCTTCCACGCGGATGTCTGATCCCCGGCCGATCGAAGGGACCGCGCCGCTGACCGACCACGCGCTCGGCACCCTGCGTCGCGAGATCCTGACCACGCGGCTCGCACCTGGCGAGACCCTGTCCGAGGCTGCCACGGCATTGCGCCTGGGCCTGGGCAAGGCCCCGGTCCGCGCCGCCCTGGCCCGCCTGGCGGAGGAGGGGCTGATCGTCTCGGTGCCGCGTCGCGGCTGGGTCGTCTCCCTCGTGACCATCCGCGACATCCATGAGGTGTTCGACCTGCGCCTGCTGCTGGAGCCCGAGGCGGCACGCCGCGCCGCCGGGCGCGTGGATGCCGCCGGCCTCGCCTGCCTTGATGCGGTGTGTGCGGCCGGCTACCGGCCCGACGACGAGGAGAGCGCGCTCGCCTTCCTCGATGCCAATCGCGCCTTCCATGTCGCCGTCGCCGATCTCGCGCGCAACCTGCGCCTGGCGCGCACAATCGGCCGCCTGCTGGATGAGAGCACGCGCATGCTGGTGCTCGGCCTGCGCCAGCGCGACCGCACCGGCGAGATGGCGCATGAGCACGCCGCCCTGGTGCGCGCCCTCATCGAAGGCCGTGCCGGGGACGCCGCCGCGCTGATGCACGCCCAGGTGGCGGCCAGCCGCGACATGGTGCTGGCCGCGCTCACCGCGCCCGATGCGGCCATCGCCGTATGAACACATTCCCACCCGGCAGCAGGAGGACGGCATGAACATCATCGCCCCCCATCGCAGGCTCGAAGCCATGGTCCGCGGGATCGAGGCCGCCCTGCGGACCTCGGGAACCGACCAGCCCGCCGCGATCGCGCAGGTGCTCGGCCGCCACGCCGCCGATCCCCTGCTGCTGGAAGGGCGCGACTGCCCGTGTTGCAACGAGCGCTACGTTCGCCACCTGCTGCACGAGGATGCCGAAGGTGGCTGGGCGATCGCCGCGCTGGTCTGGCAGCCTGGGCAGATGTCGCCGGTGCATGCGCACAATACCTGGTGCGCCGTCGGCGTGCATCGCGGCACCCTGACCGAGACCTTCTACACGCCCGCGGAGAACGACGGGCTGCCCCAGCCCTGTGGCACGGCGCTGCGCCGCTGCGGGGAGACCAGCCACGGTGCCGCCGGGCCGGATGCGATCCATCGCCTGGCCAATCTCGGCACCGAGACGGCGGTCTCGATCCACGCCTATGGCCTGCCCTATGGGCGCTTCTGTTCGGACCTGAACCGCATCTTCGCGACCTGACCCGCCAGCCGCCGCGACGACCACCGCCGCACATGCCTGCCGCGCGCCGGCCCGCCGTATCGCTTCGCGGCGGGAGCGGGCAGGGTCGTCGATGATGAATCCCAAGATCCTTCTCGGCCTCGTTCTGGGTGTCAGTTCAGCGCTGATTTGGGGCGGCCATGCCGTGGTGGCGCGCCCCGCGCTGGCCGGGCAGGGCTTCCATCCCATTGATCTTGCCGCCTTCCGCTATGGCCCCGGGGCGCTGGTGCTGGCCCCTTTCGCCTGGGCGGCGCGCGCGGCGCTCAGCCGCATCGGATGGCGGCACGTGCTGTTGCTCGCGCTGTTCGGCGGCGCGCCCAACCTGTTGCTGTTCCTCTGGGCGCTGGTCTACGCGCCGGCCTCCCATGGCGGGACCATCGCGCCGATGACGGTGCCGATCGCCGGCGCGCTGCTTGCCATCCCGATGCTGCGCGAATGGCCGAGCCAGGGCCGTGCCCTGGCGCTCGCCGTCATGGCCGCGGGCGTGCTGATGATCGGCTGGGATGGCGTGGCCGGCGCCCATCCCGGCGCCTGGCGAGGCGACCTGCTGCTGGTGGGGGCGGGCACCACCTGGGCGGTGTTCACCATGCTGCTGCGCCGCTGGCAGGTGCCGGCCATCCCGGCCACGGCGGCGGTCACCATGGTCTCCGCCGCCGTGATCCTGCCCATCTGGCTGCCCTGGCGCGCGGCGGAGGTGGCGACGCTGCCGGCGATGTCGATCCTGCTGCATGTTGCCACGCAGGGCCTCGCCCTCGGCGTCATGGCCATGTTCCTTTATGCGCGCGCGGTGGAGTTGCTCGGCGCCACGCGCGCGGCCACCCTGTCCATCATGGTGCCCGTGACCACGCTGCTGCTCGCCTATCTGCTGCTGGGGGAACACATCTCCTGGCTGCAGGGCATCGGCGCGTCGCTCGCGGTCGGCGGCATGCTCGCGGCCGTGCTGTTCACCGGAAGGACCACCGCATGAACGCGATGACGCCGCCGCCCATGCCGCCCAGCCTGTGGGCCGCGACCGCGCCGCCGCCGCCGCCCAGCATGCCGCTCACCGGCGATGCCCGCACCGGCGTCGCCGTGGTCGGTGGCGGCTTCACCGGCCTGTCCGCCGCGCTGCACCTGGCCGAGGCCGGCGTGCCCGTCACCCTGCTGGAAGCCGCCGATATCGGCTGGGGCGCCTCCGGGCGCAACAACGGCCAGGTGATCCCGACCCTCTCGCGCATCGACCCGGACGCCATCGTCGCGGCCGTCGCCCCCGAGCATGGCGGGCGCGAGAAGGGCGAGGAACTGGTCGGCCTGATCCGCGACAGCGCGGCGCTGGTGTTCGACCTTATCCGCAAGCACGGCATCGCGGCCGAGGCGGTGCAGAATGGCTGGATCCAGCCCGCGCATCGCGAATCCCGCCTGCGCCTGTCCGAAAGCCGTGCCGAGCAATGGGGCCGCCGTGGCGCGCCGGTTCGGATGTATTCGCGCGCCGAGATGGCAGCACTCACCGGCACCGACCATTGGTTCGGCGGCTGGGGAAATACCACAGGCGGGCGCATCAACCCGCTCGGCCTCGCGCGCGGGCTGGCCGCGGCGGCGATCCGCGCCGGCGCCGTTGTGCATACCGCGAGCCCCGTCAGCGCGATCGAGAAAGCCCACGGCGGCTGGGTGCTGACAACGCCGCGCGGCACCCTCACAGCCGAGCGCGTGGTGATCGCAACCCACGCCCATACCGGGGATTTCTGGCCGGGGTTGAAGCGCACCATCGTGCCGGTGCGCTCCTATCAGATGGCGACCTCGGTGCTGTCGGACAACATCCGCAAGACCATCCTGCCGGAAGGCCACGCGCTGTCCGACACGCGCGGCGACCTGTATTTCTACCGCTTCGATGCGAATGGCCGGCTGGTCACCGGCGGCGGGCTGATCGTGCCCTTCGGCTGGGACAACCGCATCCGCGCGCGCATCACCGAACGCCTGCGCCGGGTGTTCCCGCAGATCGGCGAGGATGTGCGCTTCGACTATTCCTGGTGGGGCTACGTGGCCGGCACCGCGGACAAGATGCCGCATGTCTATGAACTCGCGCCGGGCGTGCTCTCCTGGACCGGCTGCAACGGGCGCGGGGTTGCGCTGGCAACCGCGCTCGGGCGCGAACTCGCGCGTGCCAGCAACAACACGGCGCTGCGCGACATCGCAGCCCCCGTCGAGACGCGCCTGCGCACCATCCCCGGCCATGGCCTGCGCGCCCTGGGCATCGCCTGGAATGTTGCCAAGGCACGGCGCCTGGATGCGCGTGACTGACGCCGCGCTGGTCACCTCCGTTCCGCCATCCATGAAGCGCCCCGGCCCCGGCGGCGAGGATGCAGGTCCGGCCTGGCGCGCGGCCTGCCTGGCCTCCTGGCCCGCGCCGGGCTGGCGCGTGCTCACGCTGAACCCGGCCGAGGAACTCGGCGCGCTGGGGGCCTTGCCGGCCGGGGTGGAGGCCGTGGCCGCCGCGCCGGGCGTCGCCGAGACCTATGGCCGGCCGGGAAGCTGGGTGGGCGATGCGCTGGCACGGGCGCTCGCCACCGGCGCGCCGGTGGTCGGGCTGGTCAATGCCGACATCCAGCTCGCCCTCGATGCGCGGCAGCGCGCCGCCCTGCTCGAACGCGCCTCGCGCGCCATGCTCGCCTGCAACCGGATGGATGTCGGCCATGCGGCGCAGGCGGAGGGGCCCTTCTACCGCTACGGCTACGACCTCGTGCTGATGCCCCGCGCGATGGCCGCGCGGCTCGACCTGTCCGGCTTCGCCTTCGGCGTGCCCTGGTGGGACTACTGGATCGTGCTCGATGCGCTGCTGCACGGCGAGGCGGTGATGGCGGTGCAATGCACCGGCGTGCGCCACCTCGCGCATCGCCAGGCCTGGAACCAGCCGGCCTGGCGGCGCGCGCTGCGGATGCTGATGGCGCGCCTCGCGCTGCGCCGCGCCGCGCTGGCGGGCCTGGGCATGGGGCCGGTCGCCGAAGCCACCGCCGACCTTCTCGCCGCGGTGGGCGCCGAGGCCGAGGACAGCTATCCCCTGGCGGAACTGATGGAAGTGGCCGGCACGCGCTTCGGCATCGAGGTCGTGCGCCTGGCCGAACGCGCCGCCTGGCGCCTGGACTGAGGCAGCATGGACCACGGACCCTGGCGGCGGCGCTTCGTACACGACCTGCTGTTCGCCATCGACGGCAGCGGCTGGCACGAGCCCGAGCTGCGCGAATCGATCGGCTTCCGCTGGAGCGGGCCGGGCCGCTTTTCCATCCTGCGCGTGCCCGCGCCCGCCGGGCCGGGCAGGGGCGAGGCGCATCTGCTGCTGCTCGCCAACGAGACGCTGCCCGATGTCGCGGTGTTCCTGAACGGGCACCGGCTGGCCGTGACGCCGCGCCGGCTCGGCGCCTTCGGCGTGCTCGACTTCGCCTGGAATGCGGCGGCGATGCAGGGCGAGGAGCGCGCCGAATTCTGGTTCCACACCGACCGGCTGCTGCACCTGCCGGCTTCGGGCGAACGCATGCGCAGCGTGGGCATCCGGCTCTCGACGCTGGTGGTGGAACCGGCCGAGGGCGGCAGGGCGCCGGCCGGCGAGGCGCTGGCGCTGATCGCCGGGCGGCGGTTCCTCGCCGAACGCCTGCCGGTCGCCGCCGGGCGCGCGCGCATCGCCTTCCGCTCGGAAGCGGGCGTGCCGGTGCTCGACATGCGCATGGAGGGCGCGCGGCTGGGGCCTTCGCCGCTGCCCAGCCTGGCCCTGGTGCTGCGCGCGGGCGCGGCGGCGCTCGATGTCGCGATCACCGCGCCCGGTTCAGCACCCATCGCGATGAGCCATGCCGCGGGCGGCGGGCTGGTGCTGCCCGCCAGCCTCACGCCGCGCGATGGCCTGCTGGTGGCGCGCCTGCTCGCGGTGCTGCCGAACGCCTTCGGCCGCTGGCTCGACGACGCGATGGCCGGTGCGGCGCCGGATGCCGCGCTGCTTGCGCAATGGCGCCGGCGCATCGCCGGCCTGGCGCGGGCGGGCCAGGCCTTCGCGGCCGCGGCGCTCGCCGATGGGCCGAACCCGTTCGGCGGCGTGCCGGACGCGCCCTTCGCCTGGCCGCCCGGCTGAGGTTCAGCGCGCGCGGCTCAGCAGGCGATGCCTGCGCGCGCGCAGCCGGTCCAGCACCTCCATCGCGCAATCCTCGGGCGTGCGCCCGGCGGTGCGGATGTGCAGCTCCGCCTGTTCGGGTGCCTCATAGGGGCTGTCGATGCCGGTGAAGTTCGTGATCTGCCCCGCCTGCGCCTTGGCATAGAGGCCCTTGGGGTCGCGCGCGATGCAGGCCTCGATCGGCGTGTCCACGAACACCTCGGTGAATTCGCCCGGCGCCGAGCAGGTCGCGCACCATCCGTCGCTCCGCGCGGAAGGGCGAGATGAAGGAGCACAGCACGATCATCCCGGCATCGACGAACAGCTTCGAGACCTCGCCGACGCGGCGGATGTTCTCGACCCGGTCGGCCGCGGTGAAGCCGAGGTCGCGGCACAGCCCGTGGCGGACATTGTCGCCATCGAGCGAATAGGTCGCGCGCCCGGCCTTGTGCAGCGCCTGTTCCACGATGTTGGCGATGGTGGACTTGCCCGAGCCCGACAGGCCGGTGAACCACAGCACCATCGGCGCATTGCCCACCAGCGCGGCGCGCGCCGCCTTGTCCACGGTGAAATGCTCGTGGTGGATGTTCGACGCCCGGCGCAGCGGATAGGCCACCATGCCCGCGCCCGCGGTGCGGTTGGTGAAGCGGTCCACCAGGATGAAGGCGCCGGTCTGGCGGTTCTCGCGCATAGGGGTCGAGCGGGATCGCCTGGCCGGCCGAGAAGTTGCAGAAGCCGATCTCGTTCAGCGCCAGGCTGCGCGCGGCGTGTTCCTCCAGCGTGTTCACATCCACCCGGTGGCGGATGGAGGTGACGGAGCACGGCGTCCAGACATTGCCGATGCGCATGAGGTAGCGGCGCCCGGGCAGCATCGCCTCCTCGTCCATCCACAGCAGGTGGGCGGCGAACTGGTCGGCGACCTCCGGGCGTTCGGTCGGGCGCACCAGCATGTCGCCGCGCGCGACATCCACCTCGTCCTCCAGCGTCAGCGTCACCGCCTGGCCGGCCTCGGCCACCGGCAGGTCGCCATCGGCGGTGACGATGCGCGCGACGCGGCTGGTCTTGCCCGAGGCGGCCACCACCACCTGGTCGCCCTGCGCGATGCGCCCGCTCGCCATGGTGCCGGCGAAGCCGCGGAAATCGAGGTTGGGCCGGTTCACCCACTGCACCGGGAAGCGGAACGGCCGGGATGCCAGGTCCTGCGAGACATCCACCGTCTCGAGATGCTCCAGCAGCGTCGGCCCATGATACCAGGGCATGTTGCCCGACCGCGCGGTCACGTTGTCGCCGAAGCGCGCGCTCATCGGCACCGGCATGATGTTGCCGAAGCCCAGGCCCGAGGCGAAGGTCACGTAGTCGCCGACGATCCGGTCGAAGGTCTCCTCGCTGAAGTTCACGAGGTCGATCTTGTTCACCGCCACCACGATGTCGCGGATGCCCAGCAGCGAGCAGATGTAGGAATGTCGCCGCGTCTGCGTCAGCACACCCTTGCGCGCATCGATGAGAATGACGGCCAGCGAGGCGCCCGACGCACCGGTCGCCATGTTGCGCGTGTACTGCTCGTGGCCCGGCGTATCGGCCACGATGAAGGCGCGCCGCGGCGTCTGGAAGAAGCGGTAGGCGACATCGATGGTGATGCCCTGCTGGCGCTCCGCCTCCAGCCCATCGACCAGCAGCGCCAGGTCCACATCCTCGCCGGTCGTGCCGTGCTTGCGGCTGTCCTTGGTGATGGCGGCCAGCGTGTCCTCGAAGATCAGCTGGCTGTCGAACAGCAGGCGGCCGATCAGCGTGGATTTGCCGTCATCGACGGACCCGCAGGTCAGGAAGCGCAGCAGCTCGCGCTGCTCGGGTGCGCGTTGCGGCGTCATCAGAAATACCCCTCGCGCTTCTTCTTCTCCATCGAGGCTTCCTCGTCGCTGTCGATGAGGCGGCCCTGGCGCTCGCTGGTATTGGCGGCGCGCATCTCGGCGATGATGTCGGGCAGCGTGGCGGCTTCGCTCTCGACCGCGCCCGAAAGCGGATAGCAGCCGAGCGTGCGGAAGCGCACCATGCGCATCTGCGGCGTCTCGCCGGGTTCGAGCGGCAGGCGCTCGTCATCCACCATGATCCAGGTGCCCGCGCGCTTCACCACCGGGCGCGGCTTGGCCAAATACAGCGGCACCACCGGGATGTCCTGCGCGAGCACGTAGTCCCACACGTCGTGCTCGGTCCAGTTGGACAGAGGGAATACGCGGATGCTCTCGCCCTCGCGGATGCGCGTGTTGAACAGGCTCCACAATTCCGGCCGCTGCGCGCGCGGGTCCCAGGTATGGCCCGGCCCGCGGAAGGAGAAGACGCGTTCCTTGGCGCGGGACTTCTCCTCGTCGCGCCGCGCGCCGCCGAAGGCCGCGTCGAAGCCGTGCTGGTCGAGCGCCTGCTTCAGCGCCTCGGTCTTCATCACCTGCGTGTGCAGCGCGGAGCCGGAGGCGATCGGGTTGATGCCGCGCGCGATGCCATCGGGGTTGGTATGGACGAGCAGTTCCATGCCCACCTTCTTCGCCATCATGTCGCGGAAGGCGATCATCTCCCGGAACTTCCAGGTCGTATCGACATGCAGCAGCGGGAAGGGCGGCCGGCCGGGCGCGAAGGCCTTGAGCGCCAGGTGCAGCATGACGCCCGAATCCTTGCCGATGCTGTACAGCATCACAGGCTTGCGAAACGACGCGGCGACCTCGCGGATGATCGCCATGGATTCCGCCTCGAGCCGCGCTAGATGCGGCGTGAGCGCGGCTTTCTGTACTTGGCTCGACACGGAATCCTCGACGATGAAACATGATGCCATGCGGGGCCCATGCAGGCCGGCACCGCGCGGGGCTCTTCCCATGATGGCACCCACCGCGCAAGTTCATCGCATGAATGCTCCACATGTGTTGTTCCGACCATGACCGGCCCTGCGGATCGCGCCCGCCTCGCCGATCGTTTTGCCGCCATCGCGCAGGATGCGGGCGCGCGGATCATGGCCTTCTACGGCTCCGCGCAGGCCGACGCGAAGTCCGATGGATCCCCGCTGACCCAGGCAGACCTTGCCGCGCACGATGCCATCATGGCCGGCCTCGCTGCCGCCTGCCCCGACCTGACGGTGATCTCCGAGGAGGATGTGGCGCGCGCCGAGGCGCCGCCGGCGGGCGCCTTCGTGCTGGTCGATCCGCTCGATGGCACGCGCGAGTTCATCTCGGGTAACGGCGAATTCACGGTCAACATCGCGTTGATCGAAGACGGCGCCCCGGTTGCCGGCGTCGTGTTCGCGCCCGCGCTCGGCCGGCTGTGGTCGGGCGCGCTCGGCATGGGTGCGCGCGCGCGCGGTGCGCAGGACCAGCAGGCACAGGAGATTCGCGTGCGGAGGCCGGCCGAGGGCGGGCTCGTTGCCGTCGCCAGCCGTTCGCATCGCGATGCCGCCACCGAGGCCTTCCTGGCCGGCCTGCCCATCACTGGACTGCGCTCGGTCGGCTCCTCGCTGAAATTCTGCCTCGTTGCGGAAGGGGAGGCGGATGTCTATCCGCGCTTCGGCCCTGACCATGGAATGGGACACCGCTGCGGGACAGGCGGTGTTGGAAGCGGCGGGCGGGCGCGTCACCACGCCGCAGGGCGCGCCGTTCAGGTATGGCAAGGCCGGCGCCGCCTGGCGCAACACCGCCTTCATCGCCTGGGGCGGTGGCGCGCCCCGCTAGGCAACCTCGCCCAGGCCCGCCGTTGCGGGGCAGGCGCCGATGCGCGATGGAAGGCGCGGATCAGCAGCAGGAACAGCGGGCATGACGGATCTCAGCGGCCAGGTCGCCATCGTCACCGGCGGCAGCCGCGGCATCGGCGCGGCCATCGTGCGCGCCTTCGCCGCGGCCGGCGCCGACATCGCCTTCTGCCACCTGGACGACGAGGCCGGCGCGGCCGAGACCTGCACGGCGGTCACCGCCCTGGGCCGTCGTGTCCACGCGCAATCGCTCGATGTCGCCGATGGCGCCCTCCTGCGCGACTTCATCGGTCAGGCGCAGGCAGCGCTCGGCCCGGCGGACATCCTCGTCACCAATGCCGGGATGAACCTGCGCGGCCCGTTCGAGACGCTGCCCGAGGAAACCTTCCGCCGCATCTTCGATGTCCATGTCATGCACACCGTCATCGCCGCGCAGGCGGTCTATCCGGGCATGGTGGCGCGCGGGCGCGGGCGCATCATCACCATCTCCTCCCAACTCGCCTTCAAGGGCGCGCCGCTGCTCACGCCCTATACCGCGGCCAAGGGGGCGATCCTGTCCTTCACGCGCTCGCTCGCGCTGGAAGCCGCGCCGCATGGCGTGCGCGTGAACTCCATCGCGCCCGGCCCCGTGGACACCGACCTCACCCGCGCGCGTGGGCCCGAATGGCGCGCAGCGATCGAGGCCGCGCTGCCGGCCGGGCGGCTCGGCCAGCCCGAGGACATCGCGCAGACCGCGCTGCTGCTGGCCGGGCGCGGCGGTGATTTCTATGTCGGCGCCTGCCTCTCCCCCAATGGCGGAGATGTGATGCATTGAGCACCGCCACCATCCGCACGATGCGCCGCGAGGACCTCGCCCTTGCGCTCGACTGGGCCGCCGCCGAAGGATGGAACCCCGGCCTCGACGACGCCGCCTGCTTCTTCGCCGCCGACGCCGATGGCTTCCTGATCGCCGAGGCGGATGGCTTGCCTGTCGGCTGCATTTCCGCCGTGCGCTACGGGACCGGCTTTGGCTTCCTCGGCTTCTACATCGTGCTGCCGGAGCATCGCGGGCGTGGCCATGGCCTGGCCCTGTGGCGCGCCGCGATGGCCAGGCTGCAGCCGGGAACCGTCGGGCTCGATGGCGTGGTCGCGCAACAGGCCAACTACCGGCGCTCAGGCTTCGAACTGCAGCACCGCAACATCCGCTATGGCGCCGCCGCACCCCGCCCTCCAGCGGCAGCCGCATCCTTGCCGGTGGTGCCGGCCGCCGAGGTGCCCTTCGCCGACCTGCTCGCCAGCGACCGTCATGTTTTCCCGGCGCCGCGCGAGGCCTTCCTGCGCCGCTGGATCGCCGCCCCCGGCCATGTCGCCCTGGCCTTGCCCGGCCCGGCCGGCCTGCGCGGCCTTGGCGTGCTGCGCCCCTGCCGGGAAGGCTCGAAGATCGGCCCGCTCGTGGCCGACGGCCCCGAGGCCGCGCGGGCGTTGTTCGCCGCGCTGCTGGCGGCGGCACCGCCCGGCCCGGTGTTCCTCGACCTGCCCGAGCCCAATGCCGATGCCGTGGCCATGGCGATCGAGGCCGGCATGGCACCATCCTTCGAGACCGCCCGCATGTATGCCGGGCCGCCACCGACCCTGCCACTCTCTCGCATCTACGGCATCACCAGTTTCGAACTGGGCTGATCCGCCGCGCCGGCGTCGCGCGGCTTCGATTGACCCGCCCCGGTCGCCCGGTCTAGCGCTGCGTCACCGGCGCACCGGATGGGGAGTCGCTTCGACGATGCACCGACCTCGCCGAATGCCCTGCCAGGATTCGCCGGGGTCGTGCTGCTTGGTGCCGCGTCGGTATGGGCGGCGCCGTCGGCAGCGCAGCGCGCGATCCCGGCGCAGGCGTCGCCGGCCGCCGCACAACCCGCGCGCGACCTCGCCGAGGCGGCCACGCGCCCGCCCTTGGCGGTGGGAGCGATGGTGCCGCTCGCGCTCAGCGGCGGCCAGACCGCCTTCTTCCGCCTGCCCGAGGGTGCCGGCGACCTGGTCGCCGCTCACCCGCGCCCTGGCGCGCGACACCGACACCGTGATGGCGCTGCTCGACGCGCAGGGCCGCGTGCTCGCCGAGGATGATGATGGCGGCGAGGAAAGCCTCGCCTCGCGCATCGAGGTCACCGCCGACCAGACCGGACCGCTGTTCCTGCGCGTCGGCCTGCTCGACCGCGCCGATGGCCGGTTCGAACTGGTGCTGCAGCAGGCGCCCCCGGGCGAACCCGCGGGCGGGCCGCTGACGCTGACCGAGGCCGTCGGCGCACCCGAACTCGCCGTCGGCGTGACAGCCACGATCAATCTGCGCGGGCGGCAGGAGGTGTTCTTCCGCCTGCCGGCCGGTCGGCCAGGACCTGGTGGTGCCATGACGCGCGCCCTCACGCGCGGAACCGACACCGCGATCGCGCTGCTCGATGCGAATGGCCGCGAGATCGCCGAGGACGATGATGGCGGCGAGGAGAACCTCGCCTCGCGCCTGGAAGTCCCCTCCTCGCAGCGCCGTCCGCTCTATGTGCGCGCCGGCACGCTCTCGGGCGGCGGGCGGTTCGAACTGGTGTTGGCGCCGGACACCGCGCCCGCGACGCCGGGCTTCCCCACCAGCCTGCGCGAGGCAGCGGCCGCCGAATCGCTCACGGTCGGCCAGGTGGTTGCGCTGCGACTGCGCCGCGGCCAGCGCGCGGTGTTCCGTCTGCCGGAAGGGGACATCGCGGTGGTGACGCGCAACCTGCGCCGCAACACCGACACCGTCCTCACCCTGCTCGACGGCGACGGCCGCGAACTGGCCGAGGATGATGATGGCGGCGGCGGCCTCGCCTCGCGCCTCGAGGTGCCGGCGTCCCAGGCCAGGCCGGTGTTCATCCGTGCCGGCATCCTGGGCGACGGGGCGGGCGAGTTCGAACTGGTGGTGGAGGCCGATTCGCAGCAGGTCGTCGCCTTCCCGACCTCGGTTGAGGCCGCGGCCGCTGCCGCGCCCATGCAGCCGGGTGTTGCCGTGCCGATTCGCCTGAAGCCGCGCCAGTCTGCATTCTTTCTCCTGCCGCCGGGCGCGCATGTGGTGATGACGCGCGCGCTGCGCAGCGGTAGCGACACCGTGCTGGAACTGCTCGATGCCAATGGCCGGGCCATCGCCGAAGATGATGATGGCGGTGAGGAGAACCTCGCTTCGCGCCTGGAAGTCGACGGCTCGCATAAGGGCAATGTCTTCGTGCGGGCCGGCATTCTGGGCGATGACGGCGGCGGCTTCGAACTGATCCTGCTGCCGCCCACGCGCTGAGCGCGGGCGGGGCGTCAGGTCGGCTGCGCGGTTCGACGCAGGCGGGCGGTGTCGAACCCCTGCCGCCGCGCGATCTCGACAGCGGCGGCGTAGTCCGCCGGCGCCATCTGAGCGTTGCGCGAGAGGATCCAAAGGTAGTCGCGCCCTGGCGCGCCCACCACCGCCCAACGGTAGTCGGGGTCCAGGCCGATCACCCAGTAATCCCCGAAGAAGGGCCAGAAGAAGCTGACGCGCAGCCGGTCATTGCCCGGCGACACGCTGCGCGCCACGCCTTCGGCCACGCGCTCCGCGCCATCCGCCAAGGCGTTGCGGCAGCGGTTCACCACGCCGATCTCCCCGCCGGGTCGCGGGGTGTAGGTCGCCGTCACCGCCTCGCAGCGCACTCGGCTACTGTCCTGGAAGCTGGTCGGGAACCGCGCCACCTCGAACCACTCCCCGGCATAGCGTTCGAGGTCCACCTGCCCCACGGTGCGCGGCGTATCGGGCCCGGGCTGCGTTACGCAGGCCGCGGTCAGCAGCATCAGCGGCAGGGCCGCAGCCATCAGCGTTCGGCGCATGTCATTCTCCCGGAATGCTGCCCGCGGGCAGGCTGAGCACATGGTCGAGCACACCGCCCGCGGTCGTGATCCAGGCAACCTCGCGCCGGGCGGAAAGATGCGAGAGCGCCCGGCGCAGATGGCGCAGGCGATAGGGCTGCCCGACCAGATAGGGATGCAGCGCGATGCCCATCACCTGCGGCTTGCCGTCGCGCACCTGCAGCAGCCGCTCCTCCAGGTCGTCCACGATCATGTCGGCGAACTGCGCCGCACCATCCTTGCGCGCGACGATGGCCGGAATGTCGTTCACCTCCTGCGGATAGGGGATGGCCAGCAGGCGGCCCGCGCGCGTGCGCAGCCAGACCGGCGCATCATCGGCGCACCAGTTGAGCGTGTAGGCATAGCCCGCCTCGGCCAGCAGGTCCGGCGTGGTGTGGCTCTCGGCGATCCAGGGCGAGAGCCAGCCGCGCGGGGCACGCCCCTCATGGCGGGTGATGGCAGCGGTGCTGTCCGCGATCAGCCGGCGTTCCTCGGCCTCGGGCAGGACGGATTGGCGCTCCGAATTGGTGCGGCCATGGCCGGCCATCTCGTCGCCGCGCCGGCGGTGCGCCGCCGCCAACTCGGGCGCGTAGTCGTACATCGCGCTGTTGAGCAGCACCGTGGCCGGCAGGGCGTATTCCTCCAGCAGGCCGAGCAGCCGCCAGGCGCCGACACGGTTGCCATAGTCCCGCCAGGCGAAGTTCAGCACATCGGGTTGCGGCCCGCCGGGCGCCAGTTCCGCGCCCAGCCCCTCTCCGAAGGCGAAATGCTCGAGGTTCACGCCCAGATAGACCGCAAGCCGCGCCCCGCCCGGCCAGGCATAGGCCGGCGCTCCGGCCAGGGGTGATAGTCGTAGCGTCCATGGCTCGGCAGCATCATGTCCCTCCCGACCATGCCCTGATGGGGCCGAGCAGGCGCGCCGGCAAGACACGGCCCGTGGCGGGACGCAATGCGATGGCATAGACTTGTCCCATGGCTTCCCATGCAACGGGCGCGGAAGCCGGTGCCGCGGCGCTCCTGGCACGGGAGGCCCGCGCCGTGCGCGCCCGGCTCTCGGTTCCCCCGTGCTGCTCGGCCTCGGCATCGCCGCCTGCGGGGTCGCGCAGGCGCTCCTCATCGCTCGCCTGCTCGCCACGCTGCTCGGCCGCGCCGAGGCTGGTTGGCCGGACCTCGCGGCCGCGGCCGCGCTTGCGCTGCTCATGGCGGCGCTGGGCATGGCGCAGGAACGGGCGCAGCTCGCGATCGGCGAGGACACCAAGGCGCGCCTGCGCACCGCTGCATTCGCCCGCCTGCTGGCCGCCGGCCCGGCCGATGAACGCGCGGTCGGCGAGAAAAGCGCCCTGGTGGTCGAACGGATCGAGGCGCTGGAGGGTTATTTCTCCCGCTGGCTGCCCGCCGCCGCCATCGCGCTCCTCGCCCCGCTGTTGATCGCCGCCGCGGCCGGCCTGGCGGACCCGGTGAGCGGCCTGATCCTGCTCGGCGCCGGCCTGCTGGTGCCGGTCGCGCAAGCGGTGACCGGCATCGGCGCGGCGCAGTCGCCAGCCGCCGGCAATTCGCCGCGCTGCAACGACTTTCGGGCCGCTTCCTCGACCGGATGCGCGGCCTGCCCGTGCTGGTCCTGTTCAACCAGCAGGCCGAGGAGGCCCAGCGCCTGGCCGCCGCCGCCGAGGACCTGCGCGCACGCACCATGCGCGTGCTGCGCCTCGCCTTCATCTCCACCGGGGCGATGGAACTCATCATCGCCATCGCCCTGGCCTCGCTGGCCTATCGGCATGGCGCGCCTGGTGGGCGGGACGCATCCGGCGCCGGTCACCGCGCTGTTCGCCCTGCTGCTGGTGCCGGCCTTCTTCGCGCCCCTGCGGGCCTTCTCCGCCGCCTATCACGAGCGCCTCGCCGCCCAGGGCGCCGCGGCCGACCTCGCCCCGCTGCTCGATATGCGCGAGGCCGAGGGCCTGCTGCTCGAGGAAGTGCCGCCTAAGGTCACCGTGACCTTCCAGGATGTCGGCCTGGGCTACGATCCGTCCCGGCCGGCGGCGCTGGATGGCCTCTCCTTCCGCGTGCTGCCGGGCGAGACGCTGCTGCTGACCGGCCCCTCCGGCTCGGGCAAGACCAGCGTGCTGCGCCTGCTGATGGGCTTCCGCCGCCCCGATTCGGGACGCATCGCGATCAATGGCCGCGACATGACGCTGCTGCGCCCGGCCGAATTGCGCCGGCTGTCATCCTATGTCGGCCAGCGGGCGCACATCTTTCGCGGCACCATCCGCGAGAACATCCGCTTCGCCAGCCCCGAGGCCGATGACGCGGCCGTGCTCGCCGCCGCGCGCGCCGCCCAGGTGATGGAATTCGCCCAAGCCCTGCCCCGCGGCCTCGATACGCTGGTGGGCGAGGGCGGCTTCGGCCTGTCCGGCGGCCAGGCGCAGCGCGTCGCGGTGGCGCGCGCCTTCCTGCGCGACACGCCCCTGGTGCTGCTCGACGAACCGACCACGCATCTCGACCCCGGCACCGAGGCCGCGGTGCTCGACGCGCTGCGCCGGCTCTGCGTGGGCCGCACCGCGGTGGTCGCCACCCATGCCCGCGCGGCGCGCGGCTATTTCGGCCGGGTGCTGGAGATGTCCGGCGGGCGGTGGCCACCGACCGGATGGCGGGGGATTGATGCGCCGAGACCTGCTCCGCGTGCTCGGGTTGTGGCGGGCCAGAACATTCTGGCTGGCCGCCGGCGTCGTCGCGACCATCGCCTCCGCGCTGGCCGGCATCGCGCTTCTGGTGCTGGCGGGCCGGGTGGTTGCCGGCGCGGTGCTGACCGGGCATGCCGGTGCCGCCGCATTGACCGGCCTGGGCCTGGCCGCGCTGGTCTGGCTGCGCCCGGTCATGCTGTTCCGCCCGGTTGCGCGCTATGTCGAACGGCTCGTCACGCATGAAGCGACCTTCCGCGCGCTGGCCGACATGCGGGTGTGGTTCTTCACCCGGCTGGCCGACCGCCTGCCGGCCGGGCTCGGCCTGCGCCGCGCGGGTGACCTGCTCGGGCGGCTGGTGGCGGATGTCGAATCGCTCGATGGGCTTTATCTGCGCGTCCTGGTGCCGCTCGGCGCCTCGCTGGCCGTCGTGCTGGCGGTGGTGGTGGTGATCGGCGGCACCGACCCGATGCTGGCCGCCATCCTGGCCCTGCCACTGGCCGCCGCACTCGCCTTGCCGCTGCTGCTCGCCCCGGCGGCGGCGCGCGCCGGCCACGCGGCCGCCGAGGCGCAGGGCACGCTGCGGCACGCCGTGGTGGACCCGTTGACCGGCATCGAGGACACGCTCGCCGCCAATGGCGAGGCCCGCGCCGCGGCCCGCGTGGCGGTCGCGGGCGGCAGGCTGGCCGTGGCCCAGCGCAACCTGGCGCGCCGCGCCGCCTGGGGCGGGGCGAGCGGCCTGCTGCTCACCCAGGCCGGGCTGCTCGGCGCGCTGGCCTGGGGCCTGGCAGTGGGCGAACCTGGCCTCGCGGCGGGGCTGATGGCCGTGTTCCTCGCCATCGCCGCGGCGGAGGCGATCGGGCTGATGCCGCGCGCCGGCACCGCCCTCGCCGCCGCATCCGCCGGCGCCCGCCGCCTGTTCGAGGCCGCCGACACGCCCGTGCCGGTCCCCGATCCCACCGCCCCCGCCGCCACGCCGGCGGGTCATGCGCTGCGCATCACCGGCCTTCGCTTTGCCTGGGCGCCGGACCGCCCGGTGGTGTTCGACGGGCTGGACCTCGACGTGCCGGAGGGCGGGCGGATCGCGCTGCTGGGGCCTTCGGGCAGCGGGAAGTCGTCGCTGGCGGCGCTGTTGTTGAAGTTCGCCGCGCCGCAGGCGGGCACCATCACGCTGGGCGGGGTGGATATTGCGACCCTCCCGGCGGCCGAACTGCGCCGGCGCGTCACCTGGCTCACGCAGGACGCCCGGCTGTTCGACGACACCATCGCCGCCAACCTGCGCCTGGCGGCGCCTCAGGCCGAGGAAGCGGATCTCTGGCGCGCGCTGGACCGGGCGCGGATCGGCGACCTCGTGCGGTCCCTGCCCGAGGGGCTCGCGACCATCTGCGGCGAGGCCGGCGCGCGGTTCTCCGGCGGCCAGGCGCGTCGCCTGGCACTGGCGCGCGCCCTGCTGTCCCCGGCGCCGATCCTGATCCTGGACGAACCTGCCTCGGGCCTCGATGCCGATACCGAACTTGCCTTCCTGCAAACGCTGGACGAGGCCACGGCCGGGCGCAGCGTCATCCTGATCCTGCACCACCTGCTCGGCGTGGAGCGCCCGACGCGCATCCTGCGCCTGGCCGGCGGCCGGGCCATTCCGGCCGCGGGATGAGCGTCATGCCCGGCACCCCCTCGTCCAACACGCGATTCGAACTCATGCTGTAACCCTCCCGGCCCATCGGGCGAAGAAGCCGGTGATGGCATCGGGACACGTGACACCATGACCCCCTCCTTCGATGAGACGCCGCCCCTGGTCAGGCGCGCCGCACCGGCGGGCTGCCCAGCGCCCGCGCGGCTTTCCGCCTTCATGCGCGGCTTTGCGTCAACGGGGCTGGACCAGGCGGGCATGCAGCCATGAGCAACCCCGTCCTGGCACCGCCCAAGCCGCTCGACGCGACGAAGTTCCTCGACCCCGCCACGACCGCCAAGGGCGAGCGGCGCGCCGCGGTGGCGCTCTCCGGCCTGCGGACGCTGTGGATCAACACCGGCACGCTGTGCAACATCACCTGCCGCAACTGCTACATCGAGAGCAGCCCGAAGAACGACGCGCTCTCCTACATCACTGCCGGCGAGGTCGCGGCCTACCTCGATGAGGCCGCGGCGATCGGCGCCCCCTTGCAGGAGGTCGGCTTCACCGGCGGCGAGCCGTTCCTCAACCGTGACCTGCCGGCGATGCTGCGCGACGTGCTGCGCCGGGGGCATGCGGCGCTGGTGCTGACCAATGCCATGAAGCCGATGATGAACCACGCGGCGGCGCTGCTCGCGCTGCACGCCGAGTTCGGCGACCGCCTGACCCTGCGCGTCTCGATCGACCATCACGAATCGGCCCTGCACGACCTCGAGCGTGGCGAGGGCACTTTCGCGAAGACCATCGAGGGCCTCGCCTGGCTCGCCCGCCATGGTTTCCGCACCCATGTCGCTGGCCGAGCGGGGTTCGGCGATGGCGACGAGGCGGCCATGCGCCGGGGCTATGCCGCGCTGTTCGACGCCCATGGCGTCACGATCGACACCACCGATCCTGTCGCGCTGATGCTGTTTCCGGAAATGGACGCGGATGTCGACGTGCCGGAGATCACCGAGGCCTGCTGGGGCATTCTCGGCAAGTCACCCGAGAGCATGATGTGTGCCTCGTCCCGCATGGTGGTGAAGCGGCGCGGCGCGGCGCGGCCGGCGGTCGTTGCCTGCACATTGCTGCCCCATGACCCGCAGTTCGAACTGGGCGCGACGCTTGCCGAGGCCTCGCGGGCCGTCGCGCTGAACCATCCGCATTGCGCGCGGTTCTGCGTGCTGGGCGGCGCGGCCTGTTCGCGGTGAGCGACTCGCGCGCCGGTTGACGGACCCGGGTGCTTCGCGCGACCAAGAGCCATCGCGAACCCCGGAGTCGATCCCATGCGCCGCCGCCATCTTTTCGCTGCCGCTCCCGCCTTGCTGGCTGCCGCCTGCGCCACCACGGCTCCTATGCCGGCGGTGACGGTGTTCTTCACCGAAGACAGCGCGGATCTCGACACCGAGGCGCAGACCGTGGTGCGCGCAGCGGCGGCGCGGGTTCGGGCCTCGACCGGTCCGGTGCAGGTACTTGGCTTTGCCGGGCCGGTTGGTGGCGCAGCCTACAATCGCGCCCTCTCGGAAGCCCGTGCGCAGAAGGTCGCTGACCTTCTGGTGAGCGAGGGCGTCGCCCGCGAGCGGATTCGCATTGTTCCACGCGGTCCCGTTCCCTTCGAATCCATGGCGACCGAGAGCCGCCGCGTCGAGATCCGTTTCGGCGGCTGATGCGCGTGCTGGAGAACCCCACGGAGGTTCTCCGCCGGGTCTTCGGCTACGAGGAGTTCCGTGGGCGCCAGGCGGAGGTGATCCACCATGTCGCCGATGGTGGCTCTGGCCTGGTGCTCATGCCTACCGGCGGCGGGAAGAGCCTGTGCTTCCAGGTTCCGGCGCTGTGCCGCAATGGTGTCGGCATCGTCGTCTCGCCGCTGATTGCGCTGATGGAAGACCAGGTGGCGGCGCTGCGCCAACAGGGCGTCGCGGCCGGCGCGTTGCATTCCGACCTGCCGCCGGAGGAATCGCGCGCGATCCTGCGCGACCTTCGGGAGGGGCGGCTCAAGCTGCTCTATGTTTCGCCCGAGCGCCTGACGCTCGATGGAACGCTCGCACGGCTCGACGAAGTGCCCATCGCGCTGTTCGCGGTGGACGAGGCGCATTGCGTCAGCCAGTGGGGGCACCATTTCCGGCCGGAATATCGGGGGTTGGGGGTGCTCGGCGCTCGCTTTCCGGGCGTGCCGCGGATCGCCCTGACTGCCACGGCCGACCCGCGCACGGTCGAGGATATCCGCCGGCAGCTCGACCTGGCGGACGCGCCGGTGTTCCGTGCACCGTTCGACCGGCCCAACATCCATATCGCCGCCGCGCCGCGCGAGAGCGAGCGCGCGCAGCTGCGGGCCCTGATCCGCGGGACGCCAGGCACGGGCATCGTCTATTGCGGTACGCGCAATCGGGCTGACAGCACCGCGGAGTGGCTGCGCGGGGATGGCCTGGATGCACTGGCCTTCCACGCGGGCATGGACGCCGCCGACAAGCGCGCGGCCCATCGCCGCTTCGCGCGTGGCGAACAGGTGGTGATGGCCGCGACCATCGCATTCGGCATGGGGATCGACCGCCCCGATGTGCGCTGGGTGGCGCATCTCGACCTGCCGCGCAGCCCCGAGAGCTGGTACCAGGAGATTGGTCGGGCCGGGCGCGACGGACTCCCGGCGCGGGCGCTGTTGCTCTACGGCGCCGGTGATATCGCGCTGGCGCGTCATCGCATCGCCGAGAGCCCGGCCGGTGACGAGCAGAAGCGGGTCGAGCGGGCACGGCTCGATGCCATGGTGGCGATCGCCGAGGCCGCGACCTGCCGACGGCACCTGCTGCTGCGCTGCTTCGGCGAGGAGCCGCCGACCGAGCCCTGTGGCAACTGCGACGTTTGCGAGACGCCGCCGCGCCTGTTCGATGGCACCGTGCCGGCCCAGAAGTTCCTCTCCGCGGTCCTGCGCACCGGGCGTCGGTTCGGCGTGGGCCACATCGTTGACGTTCTGCGCGGGCGCATGACCGACAAGGTCGCGCAGTTCGCCCATGACCGCCTGCCGACCTTCGGGGTGGGCAAGGACCTGCCGGATGCGACCTGGCGCGGCGTTGCCCGGCAACTTGTCGCGCAGGGTGCGCTCGATGTGGCGGTCGAAAACCATGGCGAACTCGTTCCGACCGACGCCGCCGGCCCCATCCTCAAAGGCGCGGCGCGGGTTATGCTGCGCGAGGAAGCGCCGCAGGACCGCGCACCGCGGCGCTTTCGTGCCGGGGCGGCGCCGGTTGCGACGGGTGAACCGCGCTTCGATGCATTGCGGGACTGGCGGCGCGGTGTGTCGCAGGCGCAGGGCGTTCCTGCATATGTCGTCGCGGATGATCGAACGCTGGCGGGGATCGTCGCGCGGCGACCGACCACGCTTGATGACTTGCGCGATGTACCCGGCATGGGGCGCTCGCGCATCGAGCGGTATGGCGAGGAGATCCTCCGCGTGCTCCGCAGCGGCGACGAGGCCGACACCGGTGCTTCGGCGTCGATGTAGGCGTAACATGTTGGCGAAACGTCCGCGGCGGAGTGCGTGGCCATGTCGGCGTACCGTGTGCGCCTCAGCCCGGCGTGCATGATGTCTGACCGCGCCAGGAACGATTGGAACACAGGATGAAACTGTCACACCTTGCCATTCCCGCCGTTGCCTTGGCGCTGGTCAGCGTGCCCGCGCGGGCGGATGAAATCACTGATGCCATCGCCCAGGCGCAGCGCGCCTATCAGGGCGGGCGGATGCAAGCGGCGCAGACGGCACTGCAGGAAGCGCTCCAATTGTTGGCTCAGCGTGCGGCGGCCGGCCTTGCTGCGGCGCTTCCCGAACCGCTGCCTGGGTGGACCGCCGACGCGGCCGACTTCAACGTCGCCGGCGTGCCGGGGTTGTTCGGTGGGTCAGGGGCGTCGCGCACCTATCGCAACGCTGAGGGCCAGTCGGTCGAGATCCAGGTGATGGCCGACAACCCCATGATCGCGCAACTGGGGGCCGTGTTAAGCAACCCGATGCTGGCGGCGGCGATAGGGCGGCTGGTGAGGGTTGGAGACCAGCGCGCCATCCAGCAGAGCGATGGCGACATCCAGATGCTGGTGGATGGCCGCATCCTGGTGCAGGTCCAGGGCGATGCGGCGGCGGAGGCCAAGCTGGCATATGCACGCGCCATCGACGCGGCACGCCTGTCCGGGCGCTGAGAGAGCCCGGGGCGGTGCCTTGGGGACGCGTCGAGCGCGTCCCCAAGGCGAAGGCATCAGGCGTCGGCCTTATGGGGCACGCCCTTCTCGGCGAGCAGCGAGGCCAGTTCGCCGGCCTGGAACATCTCCATGATGATGTCGCAGCCGCCGACGAACTCGCCCTTCACGTAGAGCTGGGGGATGGTCGGCCAGTTGCTGAAGGACTTGATGCCCTCACGGATTTCCATGTCCTCCAGGACGTTCACGCCCTTGAAGGGCACGCCCATGTGGGAAAGGATCTGCACCACGCGGGCGGAGAAACCGCATTGCGGGAAGACCGGCGTGCCCTTCATGAAGAGGACGACGGGGTTCTCGGTGATGTCGGCCTGGATGCGTTCGGCGGTCGGGTTGCTCATCGGGTCGGCTCCTGTTCGGGGGCGGCGGTCTGCAAGGCGAGGGCGTGCAGCACGCCCCCCATGCGCCCCTGCAGGGCGGCATAGACGATCTGGTGCTGCTTGACGCGGGAGATGCCGCGGAAGGATTCCGAGACCACCTTGGCGGCGTAGTGGTCGCCATCGCCGGCCAGGTCCTCGATGGTGACCTCGGCATCGGGGAGGGCGGACTTGATCAGCGCCTCGATCTCCGCCGGTTGCATCGCCATCAGGACGCTCTCCCTTCCATCAGCGCGGGCAGGGTGGCTTCGTGGGCGGCCCGCAGCGCAGCCACCGATATGGACCGCCCGCCGGGGAGAACCAAGTCCCCGCCGCCGCTTCGGCCAAGGCGCGTGGCCGGAACGCCGGCGGCGGTGGCCGCGGCGATCAGCGCGCCGGCATCGGGCACGGCGACCACGTAGCGGGCCTGGTCCTCGCCGAACCAGTAGGCGTGCTCGGGGGTGCCGGCGGCGGGTGGCTCGAGCGTGGCGCCGGTGCCGGTTTCCATGGCCATCTCGGCGAGGGCGACGAGCAGGCCGCCATCCGAGCAATCGTGGCAGGCGAGGATGTGCCCGGCGAGGATCCGGGCGCGGAGGAAGTCTCCGTTGCGGCGCTCGGCGGCGAGGTCCACCGGGGGCGGGGCGCCTTCCTCGCGGCCGGCGATCTCCCGCAGCCAGAGGGACTGGCCGAGCCAGCCCTGGGTGGTGCCGATGAGCACCAGGTCGGCGCCGGGGGGCATGCCGAGGCCGATGGCCTGGGCGGCATCCTCCAGCACGCCGACGCCGCCGATGGCGGGGGTGGGCAGGATCGCCCGGCCTTCCGTCTCATTGTAGAGCGAGACGTTGCCGCTGATGACGGGGAAGTCCAGCGCGCTGCAGGCGGCGGCCATGCCGCGCACCGCACCGGCGAACTGGCCCATGATGCGGGGCTTCTCGGGGTTGCCGAAATTCATGTTGTCGGTGATGGCCAAGGGCTGCGCGCCGGTCGCGGTGATGTTGCGCCAGGCTTCGGCGACCGCCTGCTTGCCGCCTTCCACCGGGTCCGCCAGCACGTAGCGTGGGGTGCAGTCGGTGGTCATGGCCAGGGCGCGGGCGTGGTCCTCGATGCGCACGATGGCGGCGTCGGCGGCACCGGGGCGCTTGACCGTCTGGCCGTTCACCAGGGCGTCGTACTGGTCCCAGATCCAGCGGCGGGAGCACAGGTCCGGGCAGGCGACCAGGGTGAGCAGGGCCGCCTCGATGGTGGTGGGGTTGGCGATGGCGGCGGCGTCCAGCACGGGCTGGGGCGGGGTTTCCTCGGTGGGGCGGCGGTAGAGGGGGGCTTCGGATTCCAGGGGGGCGAGGGGGATGTCGGCCTCGATCGCGCCGCTGGTGGCGGATGACGATGCGGCCGGTGTCGGTGAGGTGGCCGATCACCGCGAAGTCCAGTTCCCACTTGGTGAAGATGGCCTCGGCCTGCGCTTCCGCGCCGGGCTTGAGGATCATCAGCATGCGTTCCTGGCTTTCGCTGAGCATCATCTCGTAGGCGGTCATGCCGGCTTCGCGCTGGGGGACGGTGTCCAGCGTGAGGTCGATGCCCATGCCGCCCTTGCCGGCCATCTCCACACTGGAGCTGGTGAGGCCGGCGGCGCCCATGTCCTGGATGGCGACGATGGCGTCGGTGGCCATCAGCTCCATGCAGGCCTCGATGAGAAGCTTTTCCGCGAAGGGGTCGCCGATCTGGACGGTGGGGCGCTTTTCCTCGCTGTCCGCGCGTGAATTCGGTGCTGGCCATGGTGGCGCCGTGGATGCCGTCGCGCCCGGTCTTGGAGCCCACATAGACCACGGGGTTGCCGGTGCCGGTGGCGGCGGCGGTGAAGATGCGGTCGGCCCGCGCGATGCCGACCGTCATGGCATTGACCAGCGGGTTGCCGTTGTAGGCGGGGTGGAAATTGACCTCGCCGCCCACGGTGGGGACGCCCACGCAATTGCCGTAGCCGCCGATGCCGCGGACCACGCCGTCGATCACCTGCTTCATGCGCGGTGCGTCGGGGCTGCCGAAGCGCAGGGCGTTGAGGTTGGCGATGGGGCGCGCGCCCATGGTGAAGACATCGCGCAGGATGCCGCCGACGCCGGTGGCGGCGCCGTTGTAGGGCTCGATGAAGCTCGGGTGGTTGTGGCTTTCCATCTTGAAGACGGCGGCCAGGCCGTCGCCGATGTCGATGACGCCGGCGTTCTCCCCGGGGCCCTGGATGACCCAGGGGGCCTTGGTGGGGAGTTCCCTGAGCCAGATGCGGCTGGATTTGTAGGAGCAGTGCTCGCTCCACATCACCGAGAAGATGCCGAGCTCGGTGAGGGAGGGCGTGCGGCCGAGGATGGCGAGCACGCGCTCGTATTCCTCGGGCTTGAGGCCGAATTCGGCGGCGCGCTGGGCGGCGTGGGCGGGTTCGAGCGGGCGTGGGGGCGGCTGCGGTCATGCCTGCCTTGTCGGCAGGGCGCGGGCGCGCTGTCCAGAGGGGTGCGGCGCGGGGCGTTCAGGACCAGCCCAGGCGGAGCTGGCGGGGGAGGCGCCGGATGCCGCCGGCGAGGCGGTGGAGGCGTTGCGGGCTTGCAGGAGGCCGGTAGATGCGATGAACTGCGCCTTCGAGGTGGGGCGGGCGGGCAGGTGCCTGGCGCGAGGTTTTCGGACAAATCGGGGTCCGGCAGCTTGTGGGGCGGGCCGTTCAGGGCCTGGAGGAAGCCGAGGCGGCGGATGAGGGCGATGAATCTCAGGCCCCGGAGGCGGACGGCGCGGCGGCAGGCGCGGAAGATGAGGGGGGCGATTTCGTTCAGCGGGTGGTTGGGAGAGTTTTCCTTGATGGCTTCGAGGAGCTTTTCCCACAGGCCGGCATGGGTGAGGCGGCGGAAGTAGCGGGAGATGGTGTCCGGCTTGCCGTGTTCGGGCGGGAGGCAGCGCCAGGGGTCGGTGGTGCAGGCGAGGTGGAATATGGCGTCCATGCGGGCGCGGAGGTCGCCGATCTGGCGGCCGGCGGGGGAGCGGGGGAGGAGGTAGGGGAGGAGGGCTGGAGGAATTGGAGGGGGGTGGGGGTGGGGGTGGGATGACACAGGCATACCGCGTCGGATCAAAATCGCAATAAATTCCTCTGTCGGCTTCTACTTGCTTAGCTTGTTCACGCGCTTCCGGGCATTTGGTACCCTTTGAAAGGCAGCGCAGCGTCACTGGCAAATGTCTGGAGCGCACGTACCTCATGGCACGCAACTCGACACAGCGCCCATTCCCGATGATCAGCAAGAAGACGAGAACGATCTCGTCGGACGAATGTCCTTTAAGGACGCTGTTGTTTTGAATGCCGATTGGACCATAGAAACGATTAATCTCCCAGATTAAAAAAGGAAATATTGATCTTGAGGCCCCGGATTCCAGCGCAGGGTCGCATGGGATGATATTCGCAAAAGTAGACTAATCGAATCAATTATCGTGGGAATGCCGGTACCAAATATCGTTCTTGCTGAGAATAGGGAACACAGAGGGCGATTTATAGTAATAGACGGAAAGCAAGAAGGTTTGTCTTCTATTAGTGAATTTATTGCTGGAGGATACAAACTTCCAAAGGATTTGAATCCCGCCACGATCTGAATGGGCTCGATTTTTCGAGCTTACCCACTGAAGATCAAGAGTATTTTGAAAATGCAACTCTTAAATCGATCTTCTCTTCGAAATTGGGGCAGTGAGAATTTCCTTATGCCAATATTCTTTAGACTGAATAGCGGTAGTCTTCCGATTGACTCCGCAAGAACTAAGAAAAAGCGGCTGGTTGGTGGAAAATTGCTTGATGCAATCACAATTATATTATCGGAAGCGCGTCGTTCCGAAAGATATCTTGGAGATGGTTTGGATAAGCGCATGAGAGATTCAGAGCTAGTCCTGAGGTTTCTTGCGTTTGATTTGAATTTAGAAGATTATCGCGGGGATTTTCGGCATTTCCTAGATACGATAACTCGATATTTCGAGGCAGATTGGGGTAAGCGCCAGTCTGAAGCGGCTAATGCAGGATTTGCGCGACTGCGACAGTCGCTCTGAATTTGCTTTTGTCGTATTCGGAGCGGATGCATTCAAAAAGTGGTTAGGGGATCGCTATGAAAGAGTGATCAATCGCGCTATTTTTGACTGTATTGCAAGATTCTTTTCAGATCAACACGTTATTGATGCGCTTAATAGAAGGGAGCAGAAAATTATTCAGGAATTCAAGGAAATTTGTTTAGAGCCAACGTTTCGCGGTTCTATTGAACGTACTACAAAATCGGTACAAGCTACGTTCTATCGTATTGATCATTGGGGCAACACTTTGGCTGCGGTTGCCGGGCGTAAGTTCGATAACGCAACTCATCGAGTTGTTTAGCATGCCAATGACATGTTTGCGCTTTCAGCATCTTGTCCATCGCGTATCCGAACTATCGACGAAATTCGTAGATGATCAGGAATTTGCGGAATCTTCGGACCCTCTTGCATTTCAACCTGATTTGGATCGCCTTGCGGCCTTTCGGCTTTTGGTTCACGGAGAACTCGAAGAATTTTTGGAAGAGAAGGCAAAAGATCATTTAATTAAAATTATAGTAAATATTGACTCTGGTGTGATGTGCATTAGAGATTTTCCAGGTTTGATTTCGTTAAGTATGATTCTCGGAAAGCAAATCCCGACAGATTTGGCGACGGATGTAGACGGTATTAAGAAATTTGCGCGAGATGTAGCGGAGTTTGCCAAAGGCAAAATTGACGGCAACAATGGTATAAAAAATGATTCGTTTATTTTTTTATCATTATGTTCAGGAAAG
This sequence comes from uncultured Alphaproteobacteria bacterium, assembly GCA_963716705.1. Lineage (GTDB taxonomy): Bacteria > Pseudomonadota > Alphaproteobacteria > Acetobacterales > Acetobacteraceae > Neoroseomonas. The sequence goes on along the minus strand of CAVQTW010000018.1, from coordinate 31,336 downwards.
GCGGCTGATGAGATCGATCAGGCACTTTTAGCGACTTTAAATAGTTATGGGAAAAGTCGTGGAGACGTGGCTCATAAGAGTGTTTCGCATGCGAAGCCGCTTCAGGCCCCTTCGGCCGAAAAGGCAACTGTCAATTCTATTGTTCAGCTAGCGCAAGGGTATTTTGACGTCTGCTTATAATGGCTATGCGCTCGTGATCCAAGCGATGACGGTTATGATTGTATCGGTTCCCATCAACTCGACTGTAGATGGATGGGCAAGGCGACCTAACCTGACTGACAGCCCAACGGACCGAAGGTGCAGGAAGCTGAGTTTCCTGCCGGTGTGCAGGGGCGACGGCGCTGCGATGCCTCACCCGCGGCGCCTGACTTCGATGTCGGTCACGGGCGGGCGGTGCGCTCGATACCAAATTCCGGTATCGTGCCGACGGAGGCCCGAAGCATGTCACGCAACACATCCATATCCCTCGGTGACCACATGGCCGATTTCGTTGATGGCCAGGTGAAGACCGGCCGCTATGGCTCGGCCAGCGAGGTGATTCGCGCCGGCCTGCGGCTGCTGGAAGAACGCGAGGCGGCGGTGCAGGCGTTGCGCGATGCGCTCGATGAAGGCGTGCGCTCCGGACCGGCGAGAGCGTTCGATTTCGACGCGTTCGTCGCGCGCAAGCGTCGTTCAGCCGGCGCGTGACGCGCTTCTTCCTCACGCCGTTGGCTGAGGCCGATCTCGAAGCGATCTGGGACTACACGGAAGAACATTGGGGGCTGCGGCAGGCGGAACGCTATGTCGCGGCGATCAGGAATGCCTGTCGGTCGCTCGCGGTGCGCGCCTATCCTGATCGGGATGCGAGCCAGGAGATGTCAGGTTTCCGAAAGGCGGCGGTTGGCCTGCACATGCTCTATTTCATCCGGCGAGAGGATGGCGCAGTTGAGATCATCCGCATCCTGCACCAGCGGATGGATGTGGACCGCCACCTCACCTGACTGACAGCCCAACAGATCGAAGGTGCAGGAAACTGAGTTCCTGCCGGGGTGCAGGGGCAGCGCCCCTGCGAGGCCTTACCCCGCCGCGCCACCCTACTCCGCGTAGTCCGGCTGGGTCCGGTCCAGCATCCGCTTCATGGCGGCGAAGTAGTAGTCGGACCCGCTCATCGCCATGGTCGGGTCTTTCCAGCCGGCTTCGGCGCGCATCTTGGCCAGCACTTCGGGTGCGACGTGGCGGCGGCGCTGGCCGGTCCACATCGAAAACAGTTGTGTGCGGCAGGACCGTTCCAGGAAGTAGAGGCGGCGGTAGGCCTGGGCGACGGTGTCGCCGATCACGGCGACGCCGTGGTTGGCCATCATCAGCACGACCTTGTCGCCCATGAGGGCGGCCATGCGTTCGCCTTCGGCGTGTTCGTGGGCGAAGCCGTTGTAGTCGTAGTCGTAAGCGATGCGGCCGGCGAATTGCAGGGCGCCCTGGCCGGTCATTTCGACCGTCATGTCCTCGAGCTGCGACAGCGCCGTGCAGTAGGGCATGTGGGTGTGGAGCACGCAGGCGGCGCCGGTGGCTTCGTGGATGGGGGCGTGGATGCAGATGGCGCTGCGGTCGGCGGGGCCTTGGCCTTCGAGGACGGTGCCGTCGAAGGCGACCTCGATGAGGTTGCTGGCGGTGACCTCGTTCCAGTGCAGGCCGAATTCGTTGAGGTAGAAGCGGCCCGGGCGGCCGGGGACGAGCAGGGTGAAGTGGTTGTCGATGGCCTCGTGATAGTCGTCGAGGACGGCGAGGCGGTGGGCGGCGGCGAGGTCGATGCGGGCCTGGCGGCGCTGGGCTTCCAGCAGGTCGGGTGTGGTGGGGGTCAGACTGTCCATGGGCGGGTCCTTTTCGGGTGGGCGCCGGGTTGGCCGGCATGGTGGCATCGAATGGCGCGCCGTGTGAATTTCCGTCCGTGCGATGTTCCGCGGGCCGCACCAGCGGATGGATGGGCCGGGCCTTCGCGCCAGAGCGACAGCCCAACAGCCCGAAGGTGCAGGAAACTGAGTTTCCTGCCGGGGTGCAGGGGCAGAGCCCCTGCGTCTCCGCCCGCCGCCCCCGGCGCCGCCCTCACGCCGAGACGAACGCCTCCGCCAGGCTCTCGAACATCGGCAGCCCGTCCGTCCCGCCCATCAGCGGGTCCACCAGATCCTCCGGGTGCGGCATCAGCCCGCAGACCCGCAGGTTCGGCGACAGCACGCCCGCGATGTTGCGTGCGCTGCCGTTGCGGTTGGCGGCCTCGGTCGGTTCGCCGTGCGCGTCCACGTAGCGGAAGGCGACCAGGCCTTCGCCTTCCAGCCGGTCCAGTGTTGCGTCGTCGGCGAAGTAGTTGCCGTCGCCATGGGCCATGGGGGCGCGGAAGGTCGGCGCCTTGTCTGCCAGCGGGAGGTGAAGGCGGTGCCGGCGCGTTCCACGCGCATGGTGCAGTCCATCGACAGGAAGCGCAGGGGGGCGTTGCGCAGCAGGCCGCCGGGGAGCAGGCCGGCCTCGATGAGGATCTGGAAGCCGTTGCACACGCCCAGGATGTGTCCGCCGCGGGCGGCGAAGGCCGCGACGTCCTTCATGATGGGGGAGTGGGCGGCCATGGCGCCGCAGCGCAGGTAGTCGCCGTAGGAGAAGCCGCCGGGCAGGACCACGAGGTCGAGGCCGGTGGGGAGGGTGTCGCGGTGGAAGAGCATGCGCGGTTCGCGGCCGGTGGCGCGCTTGAGGGCCAGGCGCATGTCGCGTTCGCGGTTGGTGCCGGGGAAGGTGATGATGGCGGCGTGCATGGGGGCGTCCGTGCGCGTGGGTGTGGGTTCAGCCGCCGGTGGCCAGGCGCAGCCAGTGCAGGCCGCCCATGACGACCATGGTGGCGGCGGTGGCCAGCGCGGCGGCGGTGACCCAGCGGTTCATGGTGCGCTTGCCGCGTTCGACCAGGCCGAAGCGGGGGGTGCGCTGCATCTGGGCCATGCGCTGTTCGCGCCAGCGCAGGCCCATGGAGAACAGGACCGTGAGCACCAGCATCGCGAGGAGGCTGGCCTTGATCATGTCAGGCGAGCTCGACGCGGAAGGATTCGATGACCGTGTTGGCGAGCAGGCGGCGGGCCATGGCCTCGGCGGTGGCGCGGGCGGCCTCGGGGTCGGTCTCGGCGAGGTCGAGTTCGATGACCTTGCCCATGCGGACATCCTGCACGCCGGCGAAGCCGAGGGCGCCCAGGGCGTTGGAGATGGCCTTGCCCTGGGGGTCGAGCACGCCGGCCTTGGGCATGACGGTGACGCGGGCCTTCATGGGGTGGGGTCCGTTTCGGGGTGGGTCATTGCATCAGTTCCGGGCCCTTGAGGTCGCGCACGCCGGCTTCGGGGAGGATGCCGAGGCGGCGGGCGACTTCCTGGTAGCCTTCCTCGACCTTGCCGAGGTCGCGGCGGAAGCGGTCCTTGTCCATTTTCTCGCCGGTTTTGGCGTCCCACAAGCGGCAATTGTCGGGGCTGATCTCGTCGGCGAGGACGATGCGCATGTCCTCGTTTTCCCACAGGCGGCCGAATTCCAGCTTGAAATCGACCAGGGTGATGCCGACGCCGAGGAACAGGCCGGTGAGGAAGTCGTTCACGCGGAGCGTGAGGGCGACCATGTCGTCGAGGTCCTGGGTGGCGGCCCAGCCGAAGCAGGTGATGTGTTCCTCGGCCACCATCGGGTCGTTCAGCGCGTCGTTCTTGTAGTAGTATTCGATGATGGAGCGCGGCAGGCGCTGGCCCTCGGGGATGCCCAGGCGGGTGGCGAGCGAGCCGGCGGCGACGTTGCGGACCACCACTTCGAGCGGGATGATCTCCACTTCGCGAATGAGTTGTTCGCGCATGTTGAGGCGGCGGATGAAGTGGGTGGGCACGCCGATCTCGGCCAGGCGCGTCATCAGGTATTCGCTGATGCGGTTGTTGAGCACGCCCTTGCCGGTGATGGTGCCCTTCTTGGCGCCGTTGCCGGAGGTGGCGTCGTCCTTGAAGTATTGCACCAGGGTGCCGGGTTCGGGGCCTTCGAACAGGACCTTGGCCTTGCCCTCGTAGAGCTGTCGGCGTCGCGCCATCGTGATGGAATCCTCGCAGCCGCGGGACCGGGGGGGCCAAGCGGATCTTGCGGTGGGTATAGCAAGGGTGGGGCGGGGAGGCCATGCGGCTCCCCGACGACGCGCTGCAGGGCGGCGGCGCGCCCGGCGATGGTCTAGCTCGCCGGGACCTGTCCGGTGGCGAGCGCCACGGGATGGAAGGGCGCCGTGCCTGGTCGGCCGGGGCAGAAGCGCCAGCGCGGTGCGTCCTCGCCGAGAGCCAGCAGGCTGGACGAGACGGTTCCGAAGCCGTTGGTGGGTGGAACGTTCAGCGTTTCGGCGAGGCCGCCTTCGGGGGTGTGGTCATCATCCGCCAGGAGGGTTTCCCAGCTTGACCAATCATCCCGCGCGGGTTCGGGGGCGGGTGCTGCGACGAAGCGCGGCAGGTGGCGGCGCGTGCGGGGGCTGGAGAGGTCGTTGGGGTCGTGGGCGGTTACCATGGAGATGCCGGGCGGGAGTTCGACGGCCTCGGGCGCGCCGCTGCCCAGGCCGCGTAGGAAGAAGGCCTGGTGGCGGTCGGCGATGACCAGGTTGAACGGCCGCCAATCCGCCGCCGGGAGGTCCGTGATGCGGCGGGACGCAGCCAGCGCGTCCGGCTGCGCCGCCGCCAGGAGGGGCAGGGCGCCCCGCGAGCGCTTGCCCGATTCGGGGCCGAGGCTGCCGGGGCGGTTCAGGGCGGCGGCGACCACGCCCGAGGGGCCGATCGCCATCCAGGTGCCCCCGGCCGTGCAGTCGCGCCCGCCGATCACACCCGGGAGTTCCGGCCACCACGCCGCCGGAGGGTCCCAGGCGCGATCGAGGCGTTCATCGCGGTTGGCCGCCAGAAGCAAGGGCCAGGCATGGCCGGGCCGTCGCAGGAGGATCACGGTGCACATGCGCGCCACGCTGCGGCCGCAGCGCGCGCGCCGCAAGGCCGCCGGCCCGGTGTGATTCAGAACCGGAAGTTCAGCGACACCCCGGGAGGCCCATAATAGACAGGCGGCGGCGCGTAGTAGACGGGCGGCGGAGCATAATACACGCGGGGCGGCGGCGCGTAGTAGGCGCGTGGGGGCGGGGCGTAGTACACGCGCGGCGGCGGGGCATAGTAGGCCCGGGGTGGCGGGCCGTAATAGGCGCGCGGCGGCGGGCCCCATCCGCGTCCCGGGTGGCCGCGTCCGTGGCGATCGCCGGCTTCCGCAGGCCCCGGTGTGAAGGCAACCCCTGTCAATGCGATGGCGGCTGCCATGCCCAGCATGCGGAGCATCTGCATCTTCTGGTCCCTCCTGAGCCCAACGAGCGTCATCATTACCGGATTCATGAGGCCGAAACACGGCGGGCGTTGCCATGATTCGTCGCCATGGCCTGGCGCGCGTCAGTTCGCGCCAAACAGGCGTTCGAAAACCGTGTCGACATGGGCGAAATCGCGCCGCGGATCCATCGCGGCGTCGAGCCCGCCCGCATCGAGCAGCGCCGTGACCGCGGGGTCGGCGAGCAGGCTGGCGCGGAAATCCTGGCCGGACGGCTCGCCGAGGGCCTTCCAGGTGGACATGGCGGCGGATTGCACCGCGCGATAGGCATCCTCGCGGCTCATGCCCGCCTGGGTGAGGGCGAGCAGCACCTTCTGGCTGTGAACCACGCCGCCCAACGCATCGAGGTTCGCCTGCATGCGGGCGGGATAGACCGTAAGCTTCTCCATCATCCCGGCCAGGCGCATCAGCGCGAAATCCAGCGCGATGGTCGCATCCGGTCCGATCACGCGCTCCACGGAGGAATGGCTGATGTCGCGCTCATGCCACAGCGCCACGTTCTCGAGCGCTGGCATCGCGTAGCCGCGCACCACGCGCGCGAGGCCAGTCAGGTTCTCGCTCAGCACCGGGTTGCGCTTATGGGGCATCGCGGAGGAGCCCTTCTGGCCGGGGTGGAAGAACTCCTCGGCCTCGCGCACTTCGCTGCGCTGGAGATGGCGCACCTCGGTCGCAAGGCGCTCGATGGCGCTGGCCACCACCGCGAGCGCGCAGAAGAAGGCGGCGTGGCGGTCGCGCGGGATGACCTGCGTGCTCACCGGCTCGACCGCCAGGCCCAGGCGCTCGGCCACGAAGGCCTCGACCCGCGGATCGACACTGGCGAAGGTGCCCACGGGGCCGGAGATGGCGCAGGTCGCGATCTCGCGCCGCGCCACCACCAGCCGCTCCCGCCCGCGGGCGAATTCGGCGTAGTGGCCGGCGAGCTTGAGCCCGAAGGTGGTCGGCTCGGCATGGATGCCGTGGCTGCGCCCGACGGTGGGCGTGTGCCGGTGTTCCATCGCCCGCGCCTTGAGCGCCGCCAGCACCGCATCGACATCGGCGATCAGCAGGTCGGCCGCGCGCGTCATCTGCACCGCCAGGCAGGTGTCGAGCACGTCGGACGACGTCATGCCCTGGTGCATGAAGCGGGCCTCAGGCCCGATGCCCTCGGCCATCCAGGTAAGGAAGGCGATGACGTCGTGGCGGGTCTCGCGTTCGATCTCGTCGATGCGTGCGATGTCGGCGGGCGAGATGGCCTCGGCCCGCGGCCCACCCTTGTCGCGGATGGTGCGGGCGGCGGCCTGCGGGATGGTGCCGAGGCCGGCCATGGCTTCGGCGGCGAGGGCCTCGATCTCGAACCAGATCCGGTAGCGCGAGGCGGGCGACCAGATGGCTTCCATCTGCGGGCGGGAATAGCGCGGGACCATGGGGCGGGCTCCGAAGGGACGTCGCGGGTTTGACGCGGCGCGCCGCGGGGCGCAAGCGGGGGCACCGGGGTTGCCGCGGCCCCGGCGGCCCGGTATTTCAAGACGCCGGGGCGAATTTTCTCCGAACGACCAGGAACGTCCGAATCATGTTGGAAATGCTGCCCGAATGGCTCCAGCCATTGGCAATGGTGCTGTTCATCGACGTTGTCCTGGCAGGTGACAATGCCATCGTCGTGGGCATGGCCGCGGCCGGATTGCCCGCCGATCAGCGCAAGAAGGCGATCTTTTGGGGCATCATCGCCGCCACCATCATGCGCATTGCCTTCGCCTCGATCACCGTGCAGTTGCTGCAGATCGTGGGAATCGTGCTGGCCGGCGGCATCCTGCTGCTGTGGGTGTGCTGGAAGATGTACCGCGAGCTGCGCGAGAGCAGCCATGGTGACGCAGACGCCCACGCTGATGCCGCGCCACCCCAACGCAAGACCCTGCGCCAAGCCATCACGCAGATCCTGGTCGCCGACATCTCCATGAGCCTCGACAACGTGCTTGCGGTTGCCGGCGCTGCCAAGGACCATCCCTATATCCTGATCATCGGCCTCGCGGTGTCCGTGGTGCTCATGGGTGTGGCCGCTACGCTGATCGCCCGGCTACTCGACAAGAATCGCTGGATCGCCTGGGTCGGGTTGCTCGTGATCCTGTATGTCGCGTTGAACATGATCTACGAGGGCACGCATCAGGTCACGTCCGCTGTGCCGGAGGCCTATGCCTACCTCTTCCTCCCGCTCGGCTTTCTGGTGCCAACCATCGCCGGCGTCTTCCCGGTCTGGCTTTGGGTCGGCGCGACCTTCATGCAGGTCATCATCTACACGGCGGTCGTCACCCTGGTGGCGGGTGCCGTGCGGGACTACAGCCGTCCGCGAGCGAGTGATTGACCGCCATGCCGCGGCGATGGCCCTCCCCGCCAGCCACGCCACGGACGGTCGTCACGAATTGGCCGGAATTCGGTGCGCGACTGTGCCGATGACCATGACACTGGCCGCCACTCCATCCATCCTAGGCCGCGGCTCGGCGCAGGTAGGGCCCTGGCCACTCAACTTTGGCCTAGCAAGGGGCGCCGGCCTGGCCTTGGCAATGATGCTTGGCGCCTGCGCGGCGATCGATGACCTGAACCGGCCTTCGCTGGATGCCGTGGCGGCGCGGATGCCTGCCGAGATTGCCGGCTTTCAGCGCGGCGACGCCGCCGAACGGCCTGGTCCCATGGTGGTGATCGACTACGCCACCGCGAACCGTGCCGCTGTAGCGACCGTTCAGATCTACGGGGATGGCGGGCGGCCCGCCCCATCCGACCCGGCCACGCCCGAGATCGACCGCGAGGTTACGGCCGCAGTGGCGGAGGTCACCGAGGTGCCGCACGGGCGGACCGGACGGCGGCTTGCCGAACAGGGCAGGTTCACGGTGCCCGATCCTGGGCTTCGCTGCGCCGTCATGACAGGCGCCTTCGGCCGTGCGCCGGTGACGCGGCATGTGTGCATCGGTGGCGCGCAGGGCCGCTTCGTCCGCGTGCAGGTGACAATGGCGACCAGCCGAACGCCATCCGTGGACGCAGTTGCCTTCGCCTCGGGTGCCTTGAGGGCCGTGCGCGGCGGCTGACGGCCTTCTTCAGCGCATGCAGCGCAGGAAGATGGTCGATGCGTGAGCGACATCGCCGATCTCGGCGGCGGTGCGAAGCGGGGCCGCCTCAGCGAAAACCGGCTGGATGCCATGCTCGCGCATGAAATCGATGGCTTCCGTGTGCTTCACCGCGAAATTCACGTTCTGCGGGATGTCGCCCGTGGCCTGGGCAATACGCTGCGCGTTCAGCTTCGAGACGATGACACCCACCACCTGGCCACGCAGGTCGAGCAGCGGACCCCCCGAATTGCCCTGCTGGACCGGTGCGCTGATCTGGATCTGGCGCGCATTGTCGCCGAGGCCTGCCAGCGCCGAGACATCGCCCGTGGTGAGCGTCGGCCCGGATGACAGCAGGCCGGCGAGCGGAAAGCCGTAGGTCACGACGTTCTCGCCGCGGCGCACGCCGGCGCCCTGGCGGAACACGAGGACCGGCCCGGCATCGGCTTCGGTGCGCAGCAATGCAAGGTCGCGCTGCGGGTCGGAGGCGATGACGGTGGCGGGGATTTCCTGGCCGCCCGGCAGGCGCGCGCTCATGGCGCTGCACCCTTGCGCGACATGGTGGTTGGTCATGATCTGGCGGGGCGCCACGACAAAGCCAGTGCCGGAGGACACCTGACGCTGCTGCCCGGGGGGCCGCCCGGGCGGGCGCGGGCCCGGCGCGAATCCGGGCTGGCGGGGCGCTGCGGCCTGCAGTGGCGGCGGCTTGCTGCGCGGCAGCGCGGCCAAGGGGCCAGGTTGCGGGGCCGCCCCGAAGGCCCGCGGGGCGGGGGCGAACCCACCGAGCGGCGGCGGCTTGTCGCGTGGCAAGGCCATCTGCGGGCCTGGCGCGGGGCGTGCCGGGCCAGGCTGGTATTGCTGCTGTGGCGGCAGGTTGCCGAGCGACCCGGGCTTTTGCGCGGATGCCGGGGTGGCGGCCCATGCGGTGGCGAGCACGAGGAGGAGCGGGGCATGACGCATGTGCAACAGGGTGCCGGTGTCGAGGTGCGGCGGTCAACGGCTGCGGCGTATCTTGGCGCACAGGCAGCGAAGGCGTTCACAGCAATCCTTCGCGGCGGAAGCGACAGGTGCCGCCCATTGCCGACCACCAGTGGTCGTGCAGCACGATGCCGAGGGCATTCGCGGCCTTCTTCACCTCCTGTGTCATCTCGACGTCCGCGCGCGACGGGCGTTGGGTCGCCGGAGGGGTGGTTGTGCACCAGGATGAGGGCCGTGGCCTGCAGTTCCAGCGCGCGCTTCACGACTTCCCGTGGATAGACCGGCGTGTGGTTGACCGTGCCGCGCGCCTGCGCCTCGTCGGCGATCAGGCGGTTGCGGGTGTCGAGGAACAGCACGCGGAACTGCTCGACCTTCTCGCGCGTCAAGGCGGCGTTGAGATAGGCGAGCAGCCGGTCCCAGTTGTGCAGCAAGGGGCGATCCATCATCTCGGCCCGAGCCAGGCGCAGCGCCGCCGCCTGCACGGTGCGCAGCGCGGCGGCGCCGGCCTCGCCGAGGCCCTCGACGTTGCGCAGGTCGGACAGTGGCGCGGCGATGGCGCCCGCGAAGGAGCCGAACCGGCCGAGCAAGGCACGGGCGATCGGCTTGGTGTCCCGCCGCGGCAGGGCGAGGAAGAGCACCATTTCGAGCAATTCGTGGTCGAGCAGGGCCTCTGGACCGGCCGCGAGGAGCTTCTCCCGCATCCGGGCGCGATGCCCCAGATGTCCGGGCGCCGGCTCGGCGTCTGCATCGATCGGGATGAGCAGGCCGGGCATCGCTTCGGCCAGGCCGGGTTTTCTGCGCATGGTCACCCTGTGCCGGCGGAAGGCGCCGGTTCCGGCTACAGGATAGCGGTTATCTACTGGGGTTGAAGAACTCAACTCATGCCTGGACGTAGGGGATGTGACGGCCGGTTGGCGAGAGGGTAAAGATCTCAACACCGGTCGGCGTGACGCCAACCATGTGCTCGAACTGCGCGGAGAGCGAGCGGTCGCGCGTCACGGCGGTCCAGCCGTCATCGAGGATTTTCACTTCGGGCCGACCCGCATTCACCATCGGCTCGACGGTGAAGAACATGCCCGGGCGCAAGGTGGGCCCTTCGCCGGGCCGTCCGTAGTGCAGGACGTTGGGCGGTTCGTGGAAGTGGCGGCCGATGCCGTGGCCGCAGAAATCGCGCACCACGGAGAAGCGATGCCGCTCCACGAAGACCTGGATGGCGTGGCCGATGTCGCCGAGCGTGGCGCCGGGGCGAATGGCGGCGATTCCGTGCATCATCGCCTCATGCGTCACGTCCATCAGCAGCCGCGCCTTGGTGGTCGGCTGGCCGGCCACGAACATGCGGCTGGTATCGCCGAACCAGCCGTCGAGGATGACCGTGACGTCGATGTTGACGATGTCGCCATCGGCCAGCACGCGCTCACCCGGGATTCCATGGCAGACGACATGGTTCACCGATGTGCAGCTGGATTTGGTGTAGCCGCGGTAGCCAAGGGTCGCCGGCACCGCCCCGTGCGCGACCATGAAGTCGTGGCACAGGCGGTCGATCTCACCGGTGGTGACGCCGGGGCGGACATGCGGCTCGATCATGTCGAGCGTCTCGGCGGCCAGGCGGCCGGCCTTGCGCATGCCCTCGAAATCCTCGGGGCGGTGGATCGTGATTTGGCGGGCTTCGCTGCCCTGCTGCTCCATAATTCGGGTCCGGGTCGGGCGTGAATGAGGGCCGGAAGATGCGCTCCGGGCCCTTCTGTTGCAAGCGCTGCGCGTCTGTTGCAAGCGCTGCGCGTCAGCCTCCGGCCTTCTCGCCGGTTCCTTGTTCGACCGTGCCGAGAGCGTCGGCGAGCCGCCCGGTGGCACTGCCGCGCCTGGCGGCCTTGGGTTGTGAGGACGAGGGGCCCCAGCCGGTCAGCATGATCAGGCGCAGCGTCGCAGGGATGCCTTCCGCATCGCGGGGCAGTCGCGCCGACGCAAGGGGGAACAGTGCGCGGGGCGGGGTGCGCGGGTCCCGTGCCAGGACGGCATTGCCTTCACCCGCGGCGCGCAGGTCGGCCAGCAGTGCAAGCGGGTTGCGGTAGCGCAGGGCGATGTCCTCCGCATCCGCGACCGGCAGGGCGAAACCGGCGCGCTGCAGCAGTCCTGCACCGTCGCGCAGGTCCGGGAAGGGCGAGACGCGTGGTGAGAGGCCGCCGCGCAACTCGGTCTCGGCCTCGGCCAGTGCGGTGCGGAGTTCGTGGAGCGTCGGCAGGCCGGGCAGTGACGCGAGGAACAGCCCGTCCGGCGCCAGGGCACGGCGGATCTGTACCAGTGCGCCGGGCAGGTCGTTGACCCAGTGCAGCGACAGTGCGGCGACAATCAGGTCGAAGGTGCCTTCGCCGAAGGGCAGCCATTCCTCGTCGGCCGTGACGGGGTGGCCGCCGGCTGTCCGTGCCATGCGCGATGAGAGGTCGGCGGAGACCACAAAAGGGATGCCCCGCGCGGAAAGACGCGATGCGATGTGGCCGCGCCCGCCGAGATCCAAAGCGCGGGTGAAGCGATGCGTCGTGTCGTCCAGGCGGTCGAGAAGCCGCTCCGCGGCCTCCGACAGGATGGGGGCGACCTGTCCGATGCTGCTTGCGGCACGGTCACGGCGCCGGCGAACGAGGGCGCGGTCGAAGATCTGCCTCGGGTCGGTCATGGGCATCGAGATGCGCCCGCTTGGGCCCTCGGGCAAGGCGTGTCGACGCCTGGCGGGGACACTGTCGGAGCCTCGAGGCAAGCGATACGCGTGTGATGAAGCTTGGGTCCGGCACCTGGGCGGCGAACCCGAAAGAGCCTGCGGTGTTGCGCTCGGCATTCATCCGCCTTGGGGCGATTTCAGCCCATGGGCGATGTGCACTAGCCTTCGCCAGGGGAACCAGGCCCATCGTTCGCTGCTCCGCAGCGCGCGGAGTGGATCGGGAGGTCCCCGTCGGCATAGGCTGGTGGCAGGGTCATGGAGTCCAAGGGGCTTCCGGACCAGGGCAGCGGCGCGACATGGCATTCAAGGGACAGGAACCGCATGGCGAAGAACATCGACGCCGCCACCCTCAAGGGCTGGATCTCGGACGGGCGGGAACTTGCCATCCTCGACGCACGGGAGGAGGGCGAGTTCGGGCGTTCCCACCTGTTCTGGGCCATCCCTTGCCCGCTGTCGAAGATGGAAGTGCGCGCGCGGGTCCTGCTGCCACGGCGCGATGTGCGCGTGGTCTGCACCGATGGCGGCGAGGGCCTGGCGGGGCGGCTGGCCGAAGGGCTCGAAGCGATCGGCTGCACCGATGTGGCGGTGCTGGCGGGTGGCACGCCTGCCTGGGTGGCGGCCGGGTTCGTGGCCTTCTCCGGCGTCAATGTGCCGTCCAAGGCCTTCGGCGAATGGGTGGAGCACCATTACGAGACGCCCTCCGTCGATCCGGCCGAGTTGAAGGCGATGATGGAGTTCCGGGCTCGACATGGTGGTGCTGGACAGCAGGCCGATCGACGAGTTCCGGCGCATGACGATCCCGGGCGGCATCAACGTGCCAGGAGGAGAACTGGTCTATCGCATCGGTGACCTCGTGCCGCGCCCCGAGACCACGGTCGTGGTGAATTGCGCGGGGCGCACGCGGTCGATCCTGGGCGCGGAATTGCTGCGCAGCGCAGGGCTGCCCAACAGGGTCGTGGCGCTGCGCAACGGCACGATGGGCTGGGAACTGGCTGGCTACACCTGTGACCGCGGGCGCGCCGAGCGCTATGCGGAAGGCGTGCCGGCCAGCGCGGCGGAGGCCTTCGCCCGGGCGGATGGTTTCGCACGCAAGCATGGCGTCCAGTTCGCGACGCGCGATGACCTTGCGCGGATGCAGGCGGAGACGACACGCACGACGTATCTGCTCGATGTGCGCGATCCGGCGGAGTTCGCCGCCGGCCATATCGCCGGCAGCCGTTCGGCGCCCGGCGGGCAACTCGTGCAGGCGACCGACCAATGGGTAGCGGTTCGCGGCGCGCGCATTGTGCTGGTGGACGACACTGGCGTCCGTGCCCGGATGACCGGCGGCTGGCTGCGGCAACTGGGCGGGTGGGACGTGTTTGTGTTGACGGACGGTCTGGCCGGGCGGCTGGCGGAGGGAATGCCCGCCGCCGAATGGCCCGAGGCCACCGCGCTGCGCGTGCCGCATGTCAGCCCCGCCGAGCTGGCGGCGATGGCAGGTGACGGCGCAGTGCAGGTGATCGACCTCGCGCGGTCCATCGACTTTCGCGACGGCCACATCCCGGGTGCGCTGTGGGGAATCCGCACGCGGCTTCGCCAGCTTGCAGACCGCCTGACGGGCGACCGCCAGGTTGTCGTCACCGGCCCCGACGAGGGCCAGGCGCGCCTTGCGGCGGAGGAACTCCGTGGCTTCGTGAAGGCGCCGGTGAAGATCCTGACCGGCGGAACCCGAGCCTGGCGCGATGCGGGCTTTCCCATTGCGGCCGACCGCCGCGACCCGCCTGATGAGGCATGCGTCGATTTCTACCTGCGCCCCTACGACCGCAATGAAGGGGTTGAGGCGGCCATGCACGCCTACCTGTCCTGGGAAATCGACCTGGTGCACGAGGTGGCGAAGGATGGTGACGCGCCGTTCGGGGCCTGGGCCTGACAGTGTGAGTGCGGCGGGCGCGCTGCGGCGGCTGTCGGGCGGGGTGCGGCAAGCCTCGCTGCGTGTGCTCGATATGCTGCTGCCGCCGCGCTGCCTGGCCTGCGACGGCGAGGTTTCCGCGCAGGGCACTTTGTGTGCGACGTGCTTCACCGGGATTTCGCTGATTACGCCGCCATTCTGCGCGCGCTGCGGCGTGCCCTTCGCGCATGGCGGCCAGGCGGAAGGAGCACAGGCGAGCGGGCCGCTCTGCGCGCAATGCGGCGCTACGCCGCCGCTATTCGCCTCGGCGCGGGCCGCGCTGCGTTACGATTTGGGGGCGAAGCGGCTGATCCTGCCATTCAAGCATGGCGACCGGACCGATCTCGCTTGGCCGCTGGCGCGCCACATGGCGCGGGCTGGGGCGCATATGCTCGCCGAGGCGGATGTGATCGCGCCAGTGCCGGCCCATTGGCGCCGGCTGCTTGCCCGGCGTTACGACCAGGCGGCTTTGTTGGCGCGGGCGCTGGGCGTTCTTGCCGCCCGCCCGGTCGCGCCTGACCTGCTGCGCCGCACCCGCCGCACGGCTCCGCTGGCCGAGATGAGGGCCGCCGAACGGGCGGCGGCCGTGGCGGGCGTCTTTGCCGTGTCGCCCCGGCATCGGGCGGCGCTCGCGGGCCGGCGGGTGCTGCTGGTGGATGATGTGCTGACCTCGGGTTCTACGGCGGAGGCATGTACCGGCGCGTTGCTCGATGCCGGGGCGGCGCGGGTCGATGTGCTTGCCGCCGCGCGGGTGCCTGACCCGCGGCTGCGAGACACCTGATGCCGGCGGCGCTTGACCGGCGCGTTGGCAATGCCACGTTGCAAACATGGCCAAGATCGAAATCTACACCACCGATTTCTGCCCCTATTGCTCGCAGGCGAAGATGCTGCTGGATCGCAAAGGGGCATCCTATGAGGAAATCCATGCGCCGAATGGCTCCGAGGCCCGGCGCCAGGCGATCGCGCGCTCCGGTGGACGGTCCACCGTGCCGCAGATTTTCATTGATGGCCGTCCCGTTGGCGGGTTCGACGACCTCTATGCTCTGGACCGAGCCGGCGGTCTCGATGGTCTGCTCGCGGCGTGATCCGAGGGGTGGTGGGCATGAGTCTTGGTTCGCCATCTGACGGAATGCGCGGGTGGCGGCATGAGCGCCGGCCGGGGATGAGGGAGCAATGATCCACTACCAGTTGCGCTGCACCAGCGGGGCCGAGGAGCACGCCTTCGACGGCTGGTACAGGGACAGTGCCGCCTTCGAGAAACTGGCGAAGGCCGGGCTCGTGGAGTGCCCGGTGTGTGGTGGGACAACCGTCGGCCGGGCCCTGATGGCGCCCGCCATTCCGAAGAAGGGGCGCCCGTCCCGCAGGGCCGAAGTGCCGGCGCCTCCAGCCGAGGCGCCCTCCGCCGAGGCGCCGCCGGCCGCCACCGGGCCCATGCCCGCGCAGCTGCGCGCGATGCTGCAGAAGCTGCGGGCCGAGGTGGAAAAGACCTGCGACTACGTCGGCGACGGGTTCGCCGAGGAAGCCCGCCGCATGCAGCGTGGCGAATTGGAGCGTCGCGGCATCTTCGGCGAAGCAACGGATGCCGAGGCCGAGGCGTTGAAGGATGAGGGCATCGACGTCGGCCGCATCCCCTGGGTGCCGCGGGCCGACGGCTGACGCCACGGCCGGGCACCCGTGCTGGTATTTTGCTGCGGCATCCGGAAATCCGGCGGCACGCTGTCGTTCCAGATCAACCGGGCCGCTTCGGTCATCGGCGGCCATCCGCACGTCTGCTCCCACCCCCGCTGCGCAGGCCCGGGCATCGGGTGAATTCTCAGCAGCATCTCGATCTGACCTGGTGCGACCGCTCGACGAACGGGCAGGTGAACGCATCCTCGTCATCAAGACGCGTGACGTACCTGGTCCGGATTGGGTGGCGGCCTTCCGCGACCTCGCGGCACGCGGCCGGGCGGCTGTGATCCTGAACCACCGCGACCCTCGCGACATCTGCCTTGCGCAAGGCGATGCGGGCCGCGCCGCGCGTGCGGTCGGGGAAGGAGCCCTCGCCGAATTCGTGACGCTCGAGGATGCGGCGGCGCGCGTGCGGGGCTATCTGGCGGACCTCGAACCCTGGCGCCGGCTGCCGGCATTGCTCGAACTGCGCCAAGAGGTCTGCGCCTTCCGGATGAATGAGGCGATCGCGGCGATACGCACGCATCCCGGCCTTCGCGGCCCCATCTGGCCGGCGGTCCTGTACGCCAGTCGCATCGCCTTTACGCATCGCAACAAGGCGCTGCCGGAGCGGCATGTCGCGGAGCTTGGCCCGGCGGAGCGGGCGGTGCTCGACGCCGCCTTCGCCCGGTATCCGGACGCCATGGGCTATCGGCGGACTACGCCTTCCGCGCCATGGCGATGTAGTTGACGCCGACGTCGCGGCTGGTCCGCCATTGCCCGGTCAGCTTGTCCATGGTCATGCCGGCGATGTCGGCCACCTGCAGGCCGGCGCCACGCAGCCCCGCGCCGAGTTCCGAGGGTTTGACGAACATCTTCCAGTTATGCGTGCCGACCGGCAGCATACGCAGCAGGTATTCCGCGCCGAGCTTCGCCATCAGGAAGGCGCGTGGCGTGCGGTTCAGCGTCGAGAGGAACACGAGGCCACCCGGCCGGGTGGCGCGCGCCAAGGCGGCGAGGAAGGCCGTGTGGTCGGCGACGTGCTCGATCACCTCGAGTGCGATGACGGCATCGAAGGTCTCCCCTGCTGTCAGGTCCTCCGGCAGGCCGGCCCGGTAGGTAATGGACAGGCCGGCGGCTTCGGCATGGGCGCGGGCGGCTTCCAGCGCCTCGCCCGCCGCGTCCAGGCCGGTGACGGTTGCGCCACGGCGCGCCAGGGCTTCGGAGGCCAGGCCGGCGCCGCAGCCCACATCGAGCAGCGTCAGCCCCGCCAGTACATCCCGCTGTGCCGGGTCGCGGCCGTGGTGCCGGGCGAGGCGCTCGGCAATCCAGCCGGTGCGCAACGGGTTCATTCGGTGCAGGGGCTTCATCGGCCCATCGGGGTCCCACCAGCGGGCGGCGAGGGCGTCGAACTTCGCGATCTCGGCGTCGAGGACCGTACCGGCGTGCTGCATGGGGGCTCCTTGTCGCGCCTTGGGGCCTGGGCGGGGATGCCGGGTTGCGCGCCGCCTGACCGCTCTGTATCTGTCCCGACCCGCCGCCTGGCGCAACCGCCGGCGCTGCTCATTTCCGACCCGCCCCAGGGATTCCGACGCCTCAGATGGCCCGTATTGTCATGAAGTTCGGCGGAACCTCCGTCGCCGACCTCGACCGCATCCGAAACGTCGCCGCCCGCGTGAAGCGGGAGGTCGATGCCGGCCACGAGGTGGCGGTGGTGGTCTCGGCCATGTCCGGTGTCACGAACCAGTTGGTGAAGTGGTGCCAGGAGCTTTCGCCGCTGCATGACGCGCGCGAATACGACACCGTGGTCGCGACCGGGGAACAGGTGACGACCGGCCTGACGGCCATTGCGCTGCAGGCAGTCGGTGTCGATGCGCGGTCCTGGCAGGGCTGGCAGGTGCCGATCGCGACGGACGATGCGCATGGCAAGGCGCGGGTCGAGCGGATCGACGGTGCGTTGCTGGTCGAGCGCATGGTGGCTGGCCAGGTCCCGGTGATTGCCGGGTTCCAGGGCGTGGAGCCCGGACGCAACCGGATCACAACGCTTGGGCGTGGCGGGTCCGACCTGTCGGCGGTCGCGATTGCTGCGGCGGTGGGCGCGGATCGGTGCGATATCTACACCGACGTGGATGGCATCTACACCACCGACCCGCGGATCGTGCCGCGGGCGCGCAAGCTCGAACGCATTTCCTTCGAGGAAATGCTCGAACTCGCCTCGGTTGGTGCCAAGGTGCTGCAGACCAGGTCGGTCGAACTGGCGATGAAGCTGGGCGTGCGGGTGCAGGTGGTCTCGAGCTTCGAGGACAAGCCCGGTTCGCTCGTGGTGGATGAGGACGAGATTGTGGAACAGCCCGTCGTTTCGGGGATCGCCTATTCGCGCGACGATGCCAAGGTGACGCTGCGCCGGCTGCCGGACCAGCCGGGCGTGGCCGCCAAGGTGTTCGGCGCCATGGCCAAGGCCAATGTGAACGTGGACATGATCGTCCAGAACATTGGCGCCGACGGCATGACCGACATGACCTTCACCGTGGGCAAGGCGGACCTGGCGCGGGCCGAGGATGCGCTGGGCAAGGCGCGGGCCGACCTCGGCTACGAGGCGGTGCTGGCGGATCCCGATGTGGCGAAGATCAGCGTGGTCGGCATCGGGATGCGCAGCCATGCGGGCGTGGCGAACACCATGTTCCGGGCGCTGGCGGAGAAGGGGATCAACATCCAGGTGATTTCGACCAGCGAGATCAAGGTAAGCGTGTTGGTCGCCGCAGATTACACCGAACTGGCCGTGCGAGCGCTGCACACCGCCTATGGGCTGGACGGGCCGGCGTGACCGCGCTCGGTCAGGCTGCCGCGCAGGAGCGCCTGACGGCGCTCATGGCGCGTGGGGCGGGCGTGCTTGGCAGCCGCTTCGCCATCATGGGCGGTGCCATGTCCTGGGTGAGCGAGCGGAACCTTGTCGCGGCGCTGTCCAATGCCGGCGCCTTCGGGGTGATCGCCTGCGGTGCGATGGAACCGCCACGCCTGGCCGAGGAGATCGCGGGCACGCAGGCGCTGACGCAGCGTCCGTTCGGCGTGAACCTCATCACCATGCATCCACGGCTTGATGCGCTGATCGATGCCTGCCTGGCGGCACAGGTGGGACATATCGTGTTTGCCGGCGGCATTCCGCCGGGAGCGGCGATCAAGAAGGCGAAGGATGGCGGGGCCAAGGTGGTGTGCTTCGCGCCCGCCCTTGCGTTGGCGAAACGACTTGTGCGGGCAGGCGCCGATGCGCTGGTGATCGAGGGGTCCGAGGCGGGGGGGCATATCGGGCCGGTTTCCCTCAATGTCCTGGCCCAGGAGATCCTGCCCCATATCACCGATGTTCCAGTGTTTGTCGCCGGGGGTATCGGGCGCGGTGAGGCGATTCTGTCCTATCTGGAGATGGGCGCTGCCGGCGTGCAGCTTGGCACGCGCTTCGTCTGCGCGACCGAGAGCATCGCCCACCCTGCCTTCAAGCAGGCCTTCCTGCGTGGTTCGGCGCGCGACGCCATGCCCACCGTGCAGCTCGACGAGGCCTTTCCGGTGATTCCGGTCCGCGCGCTGCAGAATGCCGGGACCAAGCATTTCCTGGTCCATCAGGCCGAGACGATCCAGCGTTTCCGCGCGGGCGAACTCGACAAGGAAGCGGCACAGCTCGACATCGAGCATTTCTGGGCCGGGGCGTTGCGCCGCGCGGTGATCGACGGTGACGTCCAGAACGGGTCGTTGATGGCTGGACAGTCGGTCGGCATGGTCACGCGCGAGGCCCCTGCCGCCGAGATCATCGCCGAACTTCTGCAGCAGGCGGCGGATGCCCTGGCGGCCAGGCAGTACAACGCTGCCTGATGCCCGAATGCGGGCCGGCGCCCAACCGCCGGCGTTTGCCGTGACCGCCGCGCGGGGTTAGAAGCCCGCGAACAAGCCTGGACCGTGATGAAGCGCAGCCCCCGTCCCGACCTGACCGCCGCCGAAGCCGCCCGCGTTGGCGAGGATCTGCGCGAGGCGCGTCTGACGCTCGGCGCCAGCGTCGAGGACATCGCGGAACGTCTGCGGATCAATCGCCGATACATCCATGCCCTGGAGGAAGGGCGCGTGCGCGACCTTCCCGGCCCGGCCTATGCGGTTGGTTTCGTTCGATCCTACGCCGCCGCCCTCGGCCTCGATGCGGATGAGGCGGTGCGGCGGTTTCGCGATGTGACGGGCAACGCCGCACCGAGACCAGGCGAATTGGTCTTTCCCGAACCGGTTCCATCGCGCGGCATGCCTGCCGGCGCGCTGGTTGTGGTGGGTGTCGTGCTGGCCGTTGGCGCCTATGTCGCCTGGTACAATTGGAGCGGGTCCGATGGCCGCGTCGTTGACGCGGTGCCGCCGGTGCCACCGCGCCTCGAACAGGCGGCGCAGAACGGCGAGCGTATCCGTGAACCGGCCCCGGTGACGCCCGCATCCCCTTCAGGAACCGCGGCTCGCGCCGCACCAGGCGGCGCTGCGGCGCCTGCGCAGGCGGCGACTGCCAACGTCACGGCGCCGGCCCCCGCCACGCCCCCCGCGCCAATTGCACCTGTTGTTGCTGCTGAATTGCGCGTCAGCCTGCGCGCGCGCGGCGAATCCTGGGTTCAGGTGCGCGATACGCGCGCCAACCAGGTGCTGTTCGACCGGGTGATGCGAAACGGCGACACCTACGACGTGCCGAGCCGGGAGGGCCTGGTGCTCACGACCGGCAAGGCTGAGAACCTCGACATTCTCGTGAATGGCGAGCCGAGCCCCGCCCTTGCGGGGGCGGTCGGCGTGCGTCGCGGGATCGTGCTGGATCGCGAGCGCCTCCAGCCCACGGCTGCGGCCGAACCCGCAACCCCGCGGGGTGCCGCGCCGGCGGCCGGAGCACCCTCGCGGCCCTGACCGACGGCGGCGGAAACACACGCCGCGCAAGGACAGCCTTTCGGCGATGCGCCCCGACCGCCATATTGGGGGCTCGCTGCCGAGCCGAAGGACCGGAAACCCCGCATGGCCTATCGCCCCTACCAGCAGATCCTGCGCCGCACCTCGCGGCAGATCGGCGTCGGTCGCGTCCGCGTCGGCGGAGACGCGCCGATCTCGGTCCAGACCATGACCAACACGCCGACCGAGGACGCGCAGGCCACGATCGACCAGATCCGCCGGTGCGAAGTGGCGGGCGCGGACATCGTGCGCGTCTCCTGCCCGACCGAGGAGAGCACCGCGGCGCTCGCCGAGATCGTGCGCGAGGTGAACGTGCCGATCGTGGCGGATATCCACTTCCATTATCGCCGTGCGATCGAGGCGGCGCAGGCGGGGGCGGCCTGCCTGCGGATCAATCCGGGCAATATCGGCTCCAAGGACCGCGTCAAGGAGGTGGTGAAGGCGGCGCGCGACCATGGTTGTTCGATCCGCATCGGGGTCAATGCGGGGAGCCTCGAAAAGCACCTGCTGGAGAAATACGGGGAGCCCAACCCGGAAGCGCTGGTCGAGAGTGCGCTTTGGCACGCCGACCACCTGCTCCAGGAAGGCTTCGACGAGTTCAAGATCAGCGTGAAGGCGTCGGACGTGTTCCTCGCCGTGGCGGCCTACCAGCAATTGGCGGAAGCCTGCGACCATCCACTGCATATCGGCATCACCGAGGCGGGCAGCAAACGCGCCGGCACGGTGAAAAGCGCGATCGGGCTTGGTTCCCTTCTGTGGGCAGGAATCGGCGATACCTTGCGCGTCTCGCTGAGCGCGGAGCCGGAGGAGGAGGTCTCGGTCGGCTGGGAGATGTTGAAGTCCCTGCACCTGCGCCATCGCGGGGTGAAGATCATTTCCTGCCCGTCCTGCGCGCGCCAGGGCTTCGACGTGATCCGTACGGTCGAGAAGCTGGAGGAGCGCCTGGCGCACATCCAGCAGCCGATCAGCCTGTCGATCATCGGCTGCGTGGTGAACGGGCCGGGCGAGGCGCTGATGACCGATCTCGGCCTGACCGGCGGCGGCGCCGGCACGCACATGGTCTATGCCGCCGGCAAGACCGACCACACCATTCGCTCCGAGGAGATGGTGGAGCACATCGTCGGCCTGGTGACCGCCAAGGCTGAGGCCATGGCCGCGGAGAAGCGTGCCGCGGCGGCTGAGGCCGAACAGCAGGCCGCGGAATGAGACTGCGACGCATCCCTCGGCGGGCGTTGCGTCGCACGGAATGGATGAGTTTGGCCGTGCTCCTGGCCGGGTTGGGTATCGCGCCCATGGCCCGCGCGCAGATGGAGATCATCGACCTGACGGAGCCAGGCGGCGGTGGCGGCGGCGGTGGATCCATCGCCTGCAGCGAGATCAACAACCGCGCGATGGAGGCGACACTCGTTGTGCGCCAGCACGCCAGCGTCCTGTCCTTGGGCATCGATACCGAGGCACGGCCGCAGGCGGCGGTGCAACTGGCCTGGCTCGACCAGTGGACCGGGCGGTTGCGCGGCTTCCTCGATGTTGGCGAATTCTTCCAGTGCCTGGACGAGGGGGATGCGGAGACCTACAGGCGTGCGCTGGCCATGGCCGTGCGCGTCGGCAACCAGGCCCGCGACGAACTACTTCGTCCGGTCCGCACGGCGCAGCAGCGGCCACGGCGCTGAGCGCAACCTTCGACTGGATGACCGGATGACCGCCCTGCAGCCTGTCCGCGGCACGCGCGACCTGATCGGCGAGGAGTTCCGCCGCCACCACGCCGTGGCCGAGGCGGCGCGGCGCGTCAGCGCGCTGTACGGTTTCGAGGAATGGGCGACGCCGGTGTTCGAGGACACGCGGGTCTTTGCCCGCGGCCTGGGCGACAGTTCCGACGTGGTGATGAAGGAGATGTATTCCTTCACCGATCGCGGCGGCGATTCCGTGACGCTGCGTCCGGAAATGACGGCGGGCGTGTGCCGTGCGCTGGTCTCGAACGGGCTTACGCAGACGAACCTGCCGCGCAAGGTGTTCTATGCCGGGCCGATGTTCCGCTACGAGCGGCCGCAGAAGGGGCGCTACCGCCAGTTCCACCAGATCGGCATCGAGGTGCTGGGCGCGGCCGAGCCGCTGGCCGATGCCGAGGTGATCGCCTGCGGCTGGGATATCCTGCGTCGCACTCGGCGTCTCCGACGGCACGGTGCTGGAGATCAATACCCTGGGCGATGCGCCGAGCCGCGATGCCTATCGCGCGGCGCTGGTCGGATATTTCAGCGCGCATCGTGATGCGCTGAGCCATGACAGCCGCGTGCGGCTCGAGAAGAACCCGCTGCGCATCCTCGACAGCAAGGACGAGACCGACCGCGCGATCGTGGCCGGCGCGCCGCTGATCGGCGACCACCTGAGCGCCGAGGCGGCGGCTTTCTACGCCACGGTGAAGGCGCATCTGGCGCGCTTCGGCGTGCCCTTCCGCGAGAATCCGCGCATCGTGCGCGGGCTCGACTACTACAGCCACACGGCGTTCGAATTCGTGACGGACCGCCTCGGCGCGCAGGGCACGGTGATGGCCGGTGGCCGCTACAACGGCCTGGTGGAGGAGATGGGCGGGCCGCCGACCCCATCCGTCGGATGGGCGGCGGGGATGGAGCGGTTGTCGATGCTGCTGCCGCAGGCGCCGGCGGCACCGCGCCCGGTATCCGTGATCCCGGTGGGCGAGGCGGCCGAAGGGCCGGCACTCGACCTGCTGCAGGCGCTGCGGCGCGCGGGTGTGGCTTCCGAGATCGCCTATCGCGGCAACCTCAAGCGGCGGATGGAGCGCGCCAACCGGATCGGTGCGCGTGCGGCCGTGATCCTGGGTGATGAGGAGATCGCCGCCGGCGTTGCGCAGGTCCGCGACCTCGATGCCGGCACGCAGGAGAAGGTGCCGGTCGCGGAGGTTGCGGGGCGGCTGGCATGAACCTGCCCGCCCGCATGGACCGGGTGCTCGCGCGTGCCGAGGAAGTGCGGCACCTGCTCTCGACCGCACCGGGGGGTGAGATCGGTGCCTTGTCCAAGGAACTGTCGGACCTGGAGCCACTGGTCGCCAAGGTGGCGGAGTGGCGCGCGGCGGTGCGGGCGCGCGACGAGGCCGAGGCGATGATGACAGATGCCGAAATGCGCGACCTCGCCGAGGCGGAGTGGCTCGCGCAGAAGGAGCGCGTGCCAGCGCTGGAGCGCGAGTTGCAGTTGATGCTGCTGCCGCGCGATGCCGCCGACGAACGCAGCGGCATCCTGGAAGTGCGCCCCGCGGCGGGCGGCGACGAGGCGGGGTTGTTCGCCGCCGAGATGTTCCGCGCCTACCAGCGCTATGCGGAATCGCGCGGCTGGCGCTTCGAGATCCTGGATTATGACGAGAACGAACTCGGCGGCATCAAGGGCGCCGTGGCCGAGATCGCCGGGCGGGGCGTGTTCGCGCGGCTGAAGTTCGAGAGCGGCGTGCACCGGGTGCAGCGCGTGCCCGCGACCGAGACGCAGGGGCGCATCCATACCTCCACCGTCACCGTGGCCGTGCTGCCCGAGGCGGAGGAGGTGGATGTGCAGGTCAATGACGGCGACCTGCGCATCGACACATATCGCGCGTCGGGCGCCGGCGGGCAGCATGTGAACAAGACCGATTCCGCGGTGCGCATCACCCACCTGCCGACCGGGATCGTGGTCGCGATGCAGGAGGAAAAGTCCCAGCACAAGAACCGCGCCAAGGCGATGAAGGTGCTGCGCGCGCGCCTGTACGACGCGCAGCGCCAGGCGGTGGACAGTGCGCGTGCCGCCGACCGGCGTTCCCAGGTTGGCACGGGCGACCGTTCCGAGCGCATCCGCACCTACAATTTCCCCCAAGGGCGGGTGACCGACCATCGCATCGGGCTGACCCTGCACAAGATCGACCGCGTGATGCTGGGCGAGTTCGACGAGATATTCGATGCACTGATCGCCGAGGACCAGGCGGCGCGGCTGGCGGCGGAGGCGGCATGATCGAGGCGCGTGTGCCGTGCGTGCAGACCTGTGCCGATCCGGGCGGTTCGGTCGGGGCGTTCCTGTGCCAGGCCGGGCAGGTGCTGCGCGCGGCGGCGATCGAATCCCCGCGTCTGGAGGCGCGCCGCCTGCTGGCCCACGCGCTGGGCTGGCCCGAGGAGCGCCTGCTGCGCGACCCGCGCGCCATGGTGCCGGCGGAGGGGGCGGCCGCCTTCGGGGTTCTGCTGCGTCGCCGCGCGGCGCACGAACCCATGGCCTATTTGCTGGGGCGAGCCGGATTCTGGACGCTGGACCTTGCGGTCTCGCCTGCGACGTTGATCCCGCGGGCGGATTCGGAGGCGGTCGTGGAGGCTGCGCTGGCCGCCTATGGCGACAAGTCGCGGCCGGGCCGGGTGCTGGACCTGGGCACCGGGACGGGTGCGTTGCTGCTGGCCGTGCTGGCGGAATGCCCGGCGGCCTGGGGCGTCGGCGTGGACCTCTCCGCCGAGGCGGCGCACCTGGCCGCGGGCAATGCCGAGGCCAACGGCCTGGCGGGGCGTGCGCGGTTCGTGGTGGGCGATTGGGATGCGGCGGTCGGTGGCGCCTTCGACCTGGTGGTGTCGAACCCGCCCTACATCGCCTCCGACGAGATTCCCGGGCTCATGCCAGAGGTTTCGGCGCATGAGCCGCTGCTTGCGCTCGATGGCGGTGCGGATGGCCTCGATGCTTATCGCCGGGTTCTGGGCAGCCTTGCGGCCCGGCTGCGGCTTGGCGGCCGGGCGGTCCTGGAGATCGGGCTGGGGCAGGGGCGGGCAGTATCGGGCATTGCGGCGGGGCATGGCCTTGAAAGCCTGGGCGTGGCCTGCGACATCAACGGGGTGGACCGGGCGCTGGTATTTGGCTGCGATCCGGTCCCGCGGTCGGCGTGATGGCTGAACGTGCAGGAAAAAAAGCGTTTGGCGTGCGGGTCTGCCCCGGCTAGGCTAGCGGCGGATCGGAACGTCTTCTTACCGGGGCGTTTTGCATGGCGGGCAAGTCCCGCGGGCATTGCCCGATGCCGCTTGGATGCAACAAGATCGGCCGAATGCGGCGTTCCCCCAGCAAGAGTCAGCTGGGCCATGTCAGCAACGGCGCGGATACTGGACAGCGAAACACGACACCGATGAACATGAAGCGCATGCGCGGCCGAGGCGGCAATCGCCACGGAGGTGGCCCGTTCCGCCACGGGAGTGGCGGCGGAGGTGGGGGCGGCAGTGACCGTCAGCCACTGAACCGCAACCACGTCTTCGACTCGAACGGGCCTGACATGCGGCTGCGGGGCACCTCGCAGCAGCTCTTCGAAAAGTACCTCCAACTCGGCCGCGACGCGACAAGTGGCGGTGACCGGGTGATGGCGGAGTTGTACTTTCAGCACGCGGAGCACTATTTCCGCATTCTGAACGCCATGAACCAGGCGGCGACACAGAATCAGCCAACCCAACAGAGGCGTTACCAATCCGCCGAGGGTGGCGAGGGCGAATCGAACGACTCGGGCGACATGAACGCGCAGGGCGGGCGTGACGACGACGACGCCGATGCCGCCGGCGGTGAGCCGACCAGCGAGGCGCGCGAGCCGGCCTGAGGACCGGCCCGTCAGTCGGTCGATTCCAGGACTTCCAGCGCGTCGCCGGCGGCGATGCGACCGCCTTCGATGACCTCCGCATAGACGCCCAGGTCGGCGTGGCCGAAATGCTGGCGCAGCCAGCGCGGCGGTTCCGCATCGCGAGCGCCGGTTTCGGGGTTTACCTCGGTTGCCGGGCACCGGACGATTCGCTTCACGATCCGCAGGCGCGCGTGGCCCAGCAGGATTTCGCGGCCGAGCCAATCGAATTCCGCCCAGGGCGCGCCGCCTGAGACGTAGACATTGGCGCGGAAGCGCAGCGGGTCGAGCGGCATCCCTGCGGCCGATTCGAGCGCATGCAGGCTCGACAAGCCGATGATGGAGACGACCTTTTTCGCAACGTCGGAGAAGGAATGTCCCGGGGCTTCGACGAAGCGCGGTGTTCCGCGCGCCGCATCACCCATGAAGCTGGCGAGGTGGGCTGCGATCGCCGCCTTGCCCTCGGCCGTGCGGGTGGAACCGACGAAGGGCGGCGCGCCTGGGAGCCGGATGGCGAGGTCACCGGTGCGGGCATCGAAGGCGGAATGGGCAAGGGCCAGGCCTTCATTGACCATCAGGCAGGCGAAGTTGCGCTTGGGCAGCCAGGCGGGACGGGTTGGATCGAAGGCCGAATCGCCCTGCGCCAGTGCGAAGCGCCGGTCGTGTGGCAGGGTCTCGCCGGCGCTGAGCACGACATCGTCGAGAGCCTCGGCGGTCAGGCCCTTCACGGGGTAGCGGTAGATGGTCTCGATACGCATGGCGGCCCCTTGAAGCAGATCAAGGACGCATACCACATGGATAGCCGATAGAGGCGTGCCTGCAGCCCATCCGGGGGCAGGGAACGCCTGTCCGCTCAGGAGAGGGACGTAGCATGGACATCGAGAAATTCACCGACCGGGCCCGCGGCTTCCTGCAGGCAGCCCAGACCATCGCCATCCGCGAGTATCATCAGCAGGTTACGCCGGCGCATCTGGCCAAGGCGCTGCTGGATGATCCCGAGGGCGCGGCCAGCGGATTGATCCGCACGGCCGGCGGTGACCCGGCGCGCGTCAAGCAGACGCTCGACGCGCACATCGCGAAACTGCCGAAGGTTTCGGGCGGCGGTGCCGGCCAGCCTCAGTTCACGCCCGACATCGTGCGTGTGCTGGACGCGGCGCAGCAGCAGGCGACTTGCGCCGGCGATGAGTATGTTGCCCAAGACCGGCTACTGGTGGCGCTGGCGGCGAGCGAGGGCGAGGCCGGGCGTGCCTTGCGCGACGCCGGTGCCGATCCGCAGCGGCTTGAGAAGGCGGTGGCGGATATGCGCAAGGGCCGCACCGTCAGCAGCCAGAATGCCGAGGAATCCTTCGACGCACTGAAGAAGTACGCGCGCGACATCACCGAGGCGGCGCGGCAGGGCAAGCTGGATCCGGTCATCGGCCGTGATGAGGAGATTCGCCGTACGATCCAGGTGCTCGCCCGCCGTACGAAGAACAACCCGGTGCTGATCGGCGAACCTGGCGTGGGCAAGACGGCGATCGTCGAGGGACTCGCGTTGCGCATCATGAAGGGCGACGTGCCGGAGGCGCTGAAGAACAAGAAGGTCATGGCGCTCGACCTCGGCGCCATGGTCGCGGGTGCAAAGTATCGCGGTGAGTTCGAGGAGCGCCTGAAGGGTGTGCTCAAGGAGGTCGAGCAGGCCGCCGGCGAGATCATCCTGTTCATCGACGAGATGCACACGCTGGTTGGCGCGGGCAAGGCGGATGGGGCGATGGACGCCTCCAACCTGATCAAGCCGGCGCTGGCACG
Organism: uncultured Alphaproteobacteria bacterium; assembly: GCA_963716705.1. Lineage (GTDB taxonomy): Bacteria > Pseudomonadota > Alphaproteobacteria > Acetobacterales > Acetobacteraceae > Neoroseomonas. The sequence continues at coordinate 3,283 of CAVQTW010000018.1, read as the reverse complement.
CGGCGAGTTGCACTGCGTGGGTGCGACGACGCTCGATGAATACCGCAAACATGTCGAGAAGGACGCGGCCCTCGCACGGCGCTTCCAGCCGGTGTTCGTGGGCGAGCCGAGCGTGGAGGACACCATTTCGATCCTGCGCGGCATCAAGGAGAAGTACGAACTGCATCATGGGGTGCGGATCACGGATGGTGCGCTGGTGGCCGCAGCGACGCTGTCGAACCGCTACATCACCGACCGCTTCCTGCCGGACAAGGCGATCGACCTGATGGACGAGGCCTCGTCGCGGCTGCGTATGCAGGTGGACAGCAAGCCCGAGGAATTGGACGCGATCGACCGCGACCTCATGCGCCTGAGGATCGAGCGTGAGGCGCTGCGCAAGGAGTCGGATGCAGCTTCGCGCGACAGGCTCGCGAAACTCGAGAAGGAGCTCGCGGATCTCGAGGAGAGTTCGCGCGAGATGACGCAGCGCTGGGAGTCGGAGAAGGGCAAAGTGGTCGAGAGCCAGAAGCTCAAGGAGCAGCTGGACAAGGCGCGCACCGATGTCGAACTCGCGCAGCGCAGCGGCGACCTGACCAAAGCGTCAGAGCTGCTCTACGCGGTTATTCCCCAGATCGAGAAGAAGCTGGCGGAAACCGGCGACGGCGACGCGCGGCTTGTGAACGAGGCTGTGACCGAGGAGGGCATCGCGGCGGTTGTCTCGCGCTGGACCGGCGTGCCGGTCGAGAAGATGCTCGAGGGCGAGCGTGCCAAGCTGCTGCGCATGGAGGACGCGCTGCGCAAGCGCGTCGTCGGTCAGGAGGAGGCTTTGGAAGCCGTCTCCAAGGCGGTGCGGCGCGCGCGCGCGGGCCTGCAGGATCCGAACCGTCCGATCGGGTCGTTCCTGTTCCTCGGGCCCACTGGCGTTGGCAAGACCGAACTCGTGAAGGCGCTGGCGCAGTTCCTGTTCGACGACGACCGCGCGATGACGCGCATCGACATGTCGGAATACATGGAGAAGCACGCCGTCTCCCGCTTGATCGGGGCGCCGCCGGGTTACGTCGGCTACGAGGAAGGGGGCGCGCTGACCGAGGCGATCCGCCGCCGGCCCTACCAGGTGATCCTGTTCGACGAGGTGGAGAAGGCACATGACGACGTCTTCAACGTGCTGCTGCAGGTGCTCGACGACGGGCGGCTGACGGACGGGCAGGGGCGGACGGTTGATTTCCGCAATACCATCATCGTGCTGACCTCGAACCTCGGCAGCCAGGCGATCGCGGAACTGCCGGAGACCGCGGAGATCGAGGCGGCGCGCCCGGCGGTGATGCGCGAGGTGCGCGACCGCTTCCGGCCGGAATTCCTGAACCGTCTCGATGAGGTGGTGCTGTTCCGGCGCCTGGCGCGTGCGGATATGGCGGCGATCGTGGACATCCAGCTGAAGGGTTTGCTGGCGCTGCTGGCGGACCGGAAGATCCGGCTGGACCTCGACGACAAGGCGCGGGAGTGGCTGGCGGAGGCCGGCTACGACCCGATCTATGGCGCGCGGCCGCTCAAGCGCGTCATTCAGCGCAGCCTGCAGGACCGGCTTGCCGGGATGTTGCTGGAAGGCACCGTCAAGGATGGGGCGGTGGTGCAGGTCACCGCCAGTGTCGATGGCCTGGAGGTGCGGCCGGACCTCGCTGTCGCGGCCTGAAGCGTCAAGGGCGCCCCCAAGGTGGGGCGCCCTTGATGGCGCTGATCAGTCCTGTGCCATCGCAATTTCCTCGCGCGAGCCGATGCGCGCGGCGGCCAGTTCGAGTTGGCGTTTGCCGCGCCGAAACGATGCGAGTTCGCGCCCGCGCAGGCGCGCTGTATGCGTGATGTGGCGCGCCGGATTGACGGTTCGGCCCGCGACAGCGACCTCATAGTGAAGGTGCGGGCCTGTCGACATGCCGGTCGATCCAACGGATCCGATCACGTCGCCCTGCTTCACGCGCCGTCCCGAGCGGATACCTCGGCCGAACCGGGAAAGGTGCGCGTAGCGTGTCTCGATGCCGCCGGCATGGCGCAGGCGGATCATTCGGCCGTAGCCGCCTTCCGATTTCGCGGACATCACCACGCCGTCGGCCGCCGCATAGACGGGTGTGCCGCGCGGTGCGGCAAAATCCACCCCGCGATGCATGCGGTTGTACCCGAGCACCGGGTGGCTGCGCATGCCGAAGCGGGAACTGATGCGTGCGCCATCGAGCGGCGTACGCAGGAAGGTCCGCCGCAGGCTGGTTCCGGCCGAGTCGTACCAACCAGTTGATCCGTCGGGGCGGGTATGCCGCCAAACGCCGAGCGTGCGCCCGGTCAGTTCCAGATTTACATGCAGTATCTGGCCGTGGCCGAGCACGTCGCCCTCGCCGTCGCGGTAGCGTTCGAACAGGATCGTAAAACGGTCGCCAGGACGCAGGTCGCGTTGGAAATCGACCTGGTGGCCGAGCACGCGAATCAGTGAGAGCGCGAGGCCAGGTGGCAGGCCGGCGCGCGTCATGGCCGGGAAAAGGCCGCCATCCACGGTGCCCTCGGCGCGCGCGAGGTAGCGATGGCGTGGCGCCAGAGTTCTCTTGTGAGGTCCAGGTGTCATCGGCGCGGATGGCACGTACGGTTCGCCCCGGCGCTGGTTCGATCTCGACCTCAAGGAGTACCGGCGGGTCGGAGGCACGGTAGCGAATGGCGATCTCGTGCCCTGGGCGCAGATCGGCGGGGCGGAAGATGCGGGAGAGCGCGGTCGCGGCGGCATGGGCTTCGGCCGTCTCGATGCCCGCGCCGTCGAGCATGCGGACGAGCGAATTGCGCGGGCGGACGATGAGGACGCGCTCTTGAACGACCGCAGGCGTTTCCTCGTTCGCTTGTTCGAGTGCCCTGGGCGTTTCGGCCCTTGGCGATGCGCCGGAGAAGAAGAGGAAGGCGGCGCAGGCGGTGATGTGAAGCGTGCGAAGCGGCATCAGGCAGCGAGCCTCCTGAGCGAAAATGCGAAACGGAGAGGAATGCATCGCGGTGTCGGCGCACGAGGTCAATGTGGCGGATGTGCCAGCATCAGAAATGTCACAGTCTCATCAGGGCCTTGAGGAATGCGCTTAAAGCGTGCCCGAAGGGAGTGCTGGAGGCATTTGACATCGCTTTGGCCCTCCCCTATATCGCCGTCACCGCGCTGAAGGGCACGGGGAGAGTTGACGGGACGCACCACGGTGTGTAGGTTCACTCCCCCGCTTGAGGGTGGGAAAGGCAACAGATTGTCGCTGAGCGGCCTTGCAGGCAGCCAGCGGTGTTTGTGTCTTTCAGT
>CAVQTW010000017.1:0-106360 GCA_963716705.1 uncultured Alphaproteobacteria bacterium | reverse complement strand
TTTCCGATCAGCAATCTCTGTACATCGCAAGCGCCCTCGAAGATCCGGAACAGGGCGTCGCGGATAACTGTGTCCACCTACTGTTCCGTGGATATAGCCCGCGCCGCCATGCAGTTGCACCGCGCGGTCCGCGATGCGCCCGAGCATCTCCGATGCAAAGAGCTTGCAGCATGCGATATCTCGGCGACGACGCCGCCCTGCGCTTTCCCACCCGCCGCAATCCCGCACGTGCAGTCTCGGAGGATCATGCCGCGCGCCGCCAGCAGGTCGGCGCGGCTGTCCGCAAGATGCGCCTGCACGAGTTGGAATTCGGCAAGCGCCTGGCCGAACTGCCGACGCTAGTTTGAAATACCCAAGTAAACTTATCACAGTCGCTGGGCCTGGCCCACACAGTCACCGCCACATGCAACCGGGCATGGATCCACGCCCGCATCGCGGTCTTGTGCCTCTGCCCTCGTGCCGCCGATCAGCTTGTGGCGGACGTGCAACATCGTCGAAGAAGACCGCTGGTGGCCGAGCCGTCCTGGCCCACATTCGCGATCAGCTGGCGGCCGAGGCCCGGCAGCCCCGCCGGCACCATGAAGGCCGATATGCCGCGGCATCGCGGGTGCTCTGCGGTGCGCGCCATCAGGATGAACACCTGCGCCTGGCGCGCATTGGTGATGTAGCGCTCCATCCGTTAATGAGATAGTCCTCGCCGTCGCGCCTGGCGAATGCGGCGCACCCCGCCGGCGTTGCTTCCGGCCTCTGGCTCCGTCAGGGCAAAGGCTGCGGTGACCTCGCCGCTCGCCATCCGCGGCAACCTGATCTGCCGCTGCGCTTCGGTGCCGTTGTAGAGCACGCCGACATGGCCGCCCAGGTGATGGTCGTTGAAAACCGAGCCCTGTAGACCGCGGAAGCGCGCGTGACCGAACATCACCCGGACTTGCTGTTCATGGTCAGGCCCAGCCCGCCGTATCGCGTCGGAATCTCGATATGCCGAACAGCCCGACATCCCGCAGGGGCTGCACGAGATCTTCGGGAGCGTCTCCTGACCATCGAGGCGCGGTTCGCCGGGAATTCAACTTCGCGCCAACCATCCGCTTGATGGTGTCGAGGCAGGTATTGAATTCGGCTTCGTCGGCAGCGGCGCTTCAGGCATGGCGTTCCTCCACCCTCAGCCTGTGCGGTGGGGAGGGGCGAGGGGCCAACTGGTCCAGCCTCGTAAACGGTGCCGTGATGCTAAAAAGTGGCCGGTGCCGCATACGCACGGCGCGGAGGGCATGGATCGCAGCCGCCCCCAGCACTTCGACTTACGGATCAGCATGTCCGCGCGTCGCTCTTTCTGGAACCCGTGCACAAGCCCGCTTGCCCCGCGGCGCCGCAGGACTAAAGGAGGGCCGCCAAGGTCGCGGATCGCGAAAGGTCCCCATGGCACCCCATAGCACACCCAATCGCCCTGTCCGGCCAGCGCATGATCCAGGAGGCCTACGCCTTCGACGACGTGCTGCTGGTTCCAGGCTATCGACCTGTTCTTCCCAACCAGACCGACACCCACCTTCGGCGCACTGCAGATTCGCGCCACATCCCGCTGATTTCCGCAGCGATGGACACAGTGACCGAGGCAGGGATGGCCATCGCAATGGCGCAGTCCGGGGGATCGGCGTCATCCACAAGAACCTGACCCCGGAGGAGCAGGCGGCGCAGGTCCGCCAGGTCAAAAAGTTCGAGTTGGCATGGTGATGGTGAACCCGCGACTGTCCACCCCGACCAGACCCTGGCTGAGGTGCGCGCCCTGCAGGAACGCCACCGGATCAGCGGCATCCCGGTCGTGGAACGCGACAGCGGCCGCCTGGTCGGCATCATCACCAACCGCGACGTGCCGTTCGCGACCGACCCTAACCCGCGCGTCTATGAAATGCATGACGCGCGAGAACCTGATCACGGCCACCCCGGAAGTTACGCCCTATGAAGCGCGCACGTTGCTGCACAAGCACCGGATCGAGAAACTGCTCGTGGTGGACGAGGCCTATCGCTGCGTCGGCCTGGTCACCGTGAAGGACATGGACAAGGCCCAGGCCAACCCCAACGCGGTCAAGGACGCGATGGTGATCGCCCTGCGTGTCGCCGCCGCCACCGGCGTGGGGGAGGAACGGCGAAACGGCGCCGAGATGCCGGTGGCCGCCGAGGTCGACGTGGTTGTGGTGGATACGGCGCATGGCCATTCCGGCGGCGTGCTGCGCGCGGTCGAGATCATCAAGCGCATGTCCAATTCCGTTCAGGTCTGCTGAGCATCGCCACGCCCGACGTGGCATTGTATTCCAGGCGGGCGCCGATCTGCTAAGATCGGTATCGGCCCCGGATCGATCCACCACGCGCATCGTCGCGGCGTGGGCGTGCCCCAGTTCACGGCCGCGGATGGGCAAGCGCTGCCGCCGCGCGGGAGGCGCGCCCTTCATTCCGCCATGGTGGCATCCGCAGCAGCGGCGACCTGGCCCAAGGCGCTCGCCGCGGGCGCGGATTGCGCCATGCTGGGCAGTGTCTTCGCGGACCCGACGAAGCGCCTGGCGAAGTGTTCCCTCACCAACTGGGCGTTCCTACAAATCCTATCGCGGGATGGGAAGCCTGGGGGCGATGGCGCGCGGCTCCGGCCGCTATTTCCAGGCCGAGGGGCCGAGGATGCGTTGAAGCTGGTGCCCGAGGAGTGGAGGGATGTGTCGGTGCACAGGGGCCGGCTCCGCGCCGTCCTACGACGACGGGGATGGTCGGCGGGCTGCGGGCCGCGATGGGTTACACCGGCTGCGCGACGATCACGGAACTTCAGCGCAATTCGCGATTTCGTCGCATCACCGGCGCGGGGCTGCGCGAAAGCCATGTCCATGATGTGGCTGTCACGCGTGAGGGGCCGAATCCTACCGGGGCAGAAGGGTGTCACCGCGCAGGATAGTTGGCGGACCGACCTTTTCTCCGCCATCCTGGGCCGGGAACAGCGGGGAGCCCAGCATGCGCGCGCCGGAAGCGGTCATTTTCGACGCCTATGGAACGCTGCTCGACGTCAATGCAGCGATGGCTAGCCGACGCGGCCCGGCGGCGGCGCGGGTCACTGTCGGCCGAATGGCGCGCGAAGCAGCTCGAATACACCTGGGTGCGCAGCCTGACCGGCGCGGCACACCACGAGGATTTCTGGCTCTGCACCCGTGACGCGCTTGCTTTCGTCTTTGCGCGTCACCAGATCAAGGATCCCGCGCTCGCCAGGGATCTCATGGAGGCGTACCGCACATTGCCTGCTTATCCAGAAGTGCCTGAGGCGCTGCGCGCCCTGCGTGCGCGGTGCATGTCGCGACCGGTATCCTCTCCAATGGCACGCCAGGGATGCTGGCAGGCGCCGTCGCGCAGCGGATCGCCCCGTTGATCGACGAAGTCAAACAGGAGGTGGCGTCTTCAAACCGGACCCGCGCGTCTATCGCTTGGCGACACGCCAGTTCGGGCCGCCCGCCGGACGCGCTGGGTTCGTGTCCTCCGGTAATCCCTGGACGCTTGCCTTCAACATGCGCGTCATCCGGGTGAACCGCACGGCCGCGCCCGACGAATACGGGCTGGAAGCCGCCGACGTGCCGTCGATCGCCGACCTCACCGGTCTGTCAGATCTGATCGCGTGACCCCATCGGCCAGGGTTGCCGCGGCGATCGAACCGCTCGCCACGCTCGAGGAACAATGCTTCGTCCCCGAGGCGCGCCGTCGTCGCAGACGCGGTGGCGAGCGGTTCTCTTTCGCGCCCGCCGCTTCATCGGCGGAGGCGACCGCCGCGCCGTATCCGAGCTGGCCTGGGGCGTGGTGCCGGCGCCTGCGGCTCGTATGGCACCTGGACGGATCGGCATGGTGCCGACGCCGCGGCTGCTTCTGCTCGCCCAATTGCTGCTGGTCGAGCGCGCGCGCCAAATCCATGGCGGAAGCCGAGTTCACGATACGCGGTACGGGCGCAGCGCTCATCTGCCGAACGCCGCGCCGCAGCCGCGTTGGCGGGCCGCGCGCTCCTGGACCCCGCCATGCCGGAAGGCCCACGGCTCAATCCGCCGATGGTCTGCCCGAGCTTCGGGTCCGGTTCGGCGATGCGTCTTGCGCGCGAAGCGTCGGGGTTGGAGGCGGAAGCATCACTCGACCTGCGTGCCAACCTGCTGAAGGGCGACCGCGGCGCCGCGGCGGCGGCCCTGGCCGCGGAGGGCATCGCGACGACACCCACCCGCCTCTCGCCCTGGGGACTTCGGTTGAGTGGCCGCCGCCGGTTACCGGGACGGCTGCCTTTCGGACTGGCATGATCGAGGTTCAGGACGAGGGAGCCAACTCATCGCCCTGCTGGTAGATGCGCGGCCGGGCATGCGCGTCGCCGATGTTGCGCGGGAGCCGCAGGCCTGGCGATGGCGGCGACCATGGCAAATCGCGGCAAGATCACGGCCTGCGATACCTCCGCCACCCGGCTGGAGGGAGCCGCGCTACGCCTGAAGCGCGCTGGCGCCGACAATGTTCAACGGCACCTGTGGGCGCCTGGCGACCGATGGGCCAAGCCGCGTCGCCCGGGTGCTGGTGGACGCGCCCTGTACCGGACCGGCACCTGGCGGCGCAATCCTGCGACTGCGCACGCGGCCGAGGACCTCGCGGAGCTCGTTGCGCTGCAGCATGAAATTCTGGAAAAATCCGCAGAACTGGTGCGCCCGGGCGGTCGAACCGCTGATTCTATGTTACCTGCTCACTCCTGCCGCAGGAGAATGAAGGGCAGATGGAAGCTTTCCTGGCGCACCGAACGGGCTTTGCGCCAGTCCCGCTGGAAGCGCGGTTGGGCCTGGTTCCCGGGGAACCGGCCCCGTGTTCCGGGCCTTGGCTGGCGCTCTCTCCGGCGGCGCACGGGACCGATGGTCCTTTTGCGCGGTGCTGGAACGGCAGCCATGATCAGCATCCGCCGCGCACGCCCGATGGATGCCCGGGCGATCGGCGAAATCCACGCGGCGGTCTGGCGCTCGACCTATGCCGGGATGCACACCCCGTATATGTGTCGCAGGGCTGTCCGCCTTGCGGCTTGGCGGCTTCTATACCAGCGCGCCATCCTTGATCGGGCGGGAGGGGCATGCGGTCTTCGTGGCGGTGACAGCGGCGCCCGACGATGCCGGGCACAGTGTCCTCGGCTCGGTACCTTCGCATCCGGCGGACGTGCACGGCGCGATGTCATCGCCGACGGCGAGATCGAGACCCTCTCGATCTATTGGATGACTGGCTGAATGCGCGGCGCCGGACGCCGCCTGATGCGTGCCACGGGAGCTCATTTACGCGCCGTGGGCTGCCGGTCGGTGAGACTCTGGGTGTTGCGGCAAAACCCGACGCGCCGGTTGACCGACATCTCGGGGTCGGAAGCAGCACGCGAGACCGTCAGGGTCGCCGGAGAAAGCGTGGAGCAGGTCGCCTTCGCCTGGGACCCGATCCAGTTTGTCGCCGGCTGTACCGGTGCTGTGCGGCGCAGGACAGGTAAAGAGGATCGGAGGGAAGAGCGTAAGCCAGGTCCCCGCACTGTAGTTGACGCCAGGCAGGTCGGCCATGACGCCCTCGGAGCGTGCAAGCCGGATTTTGTGCGCTGCCGGCCCGGATAACATGGCTTGTGAGCACGCCCGCGGCTTCGGCTGAGACGACCAGCCGGCTCCGCATGACGCCATAGCCGTACAGCGCCGCTTGCCCATGCGTGTGTGTGGTGCAAGCCGACATGGCCGCCCAAGTCTCCCTCCGCCCTCCGGCACGACCGCGTGCTGATCCTCGATTTCGGCAGCCAGGTGACGCAGCTGATCGCGCGTCGCCTGTGCGGTTCCGGCGTGTACTGTGAGGTTTGGCCCTATTCCCACGCTCCGGCGGAACGCATCCGCGCCTTCGACCCGAAGGGCATCATTCTTTCCGGCGGGCCGGCTTCGGTGAATGAAGGGCACAGCCCCCGCGCGCCCGATGGTGGTGTTCAGCATGGGCATGCCGGTCATGGGCATCTGCTACGGCCAGCGGGGACCATGGGCGGCCCAACCGTGCGGCGTTGTGAAGGCTCGGACCATCGCCAAGTGGCCGCGCGTTCGTGGATGCCCGGCCAATGCGCGATCACGCGGGGCATCTGGGGCGCCCGGGGCGCTCGGGAGCAGGTATGGATGAGCCATGGCGCCTTCCGCCAGGGTTCCGCTCGGTTGCCAGCAGCGAGGAGGTGTGCCGTCATCGCCGACGATGAGCGGCGCTTCTACGGCACCATGTTCCATCCCGAAGTGGTCCACACGCCGCACGGGAGTGGTGTTGCTGCGCAACTTCACCCATGGTGTCTGCGGATGCACTGGCGACTGGACCATGGCCGTTCCGTGCCGAGGCGGTGGCGCGGATCCGCGCGCAGGTCGGCAAGGGGCGGGTGGTGTGTGGGCTCTCGGGGGGGTGTTGATCTGGTCGCGGCGGTACTGATCCATGAAGCGATCGGCGACCAGCTCGTCTGCATCTTCGTCGACAACGGACTGCTGCGGCAGAACGAGCCGGACCTGGTGGCCGCCACCTTCCGCGACCACTTCAAGCTCGACCTGCGGGTGGTCAACGCCGTCGACCAGTTCCTCGGCCGACTCCACGGCGTGACCGACCCGCAGGAGAAGCGGCGGATCATCGGACACGAGTTCATCGAGGTGTTCAAGAGCGAGGCCCGATGCTCGATGACGCGAAGTTCCTGGCCCAGGGCACGCTCTATCCCGACGTGATCGAGTCGGCGCCGGCGCGGCCGCGGCGACGATCAAGACGCACCACAACGTCGGCGGGCTTCCCGAGCGGATGGGCTTCCAGCTGATCGAGCCGCTGCGCGACCTGTTCAAGGACGAGGTGCGCGTCGTCGGGGAGCAGCTCGGCCTGCCCGAGGAGATCGTCGGCCCGGCACCCGTTCCCGGGCCCGGGCTGGCCGTTCCCGGCGAGGTGACGCGCCGAGCGCGTGGCGCTGCTCCGGCGAGGCCTACTACGCATCTCCTCGAGGAGATGCGCACGGCCGGCCTGTACGACGCGGATCGGCGAGCGGCCTTCGCCGTCCTGCTGCCGGTGAAGACGGTGGGTGTGATGGGCGACGGGCGGACCTACGACACGGCCGTGGCGTTGCGCGCGGTCGGACCCGGACTGGATGACCGCGCGAATCCTGGGCCCGTCGCCTCGGGCTCCCTCGACCGCGTGGCGAATCGCGCGGATCGTCAACGAGGTGCGCGGGATCCGACCGCTGCCGCTACGACATCACGAGCAAGCCGCCCGGAACCATCGAGTGGGAGTGACCTGACACGATGAGCGGCGACGGCCTGGACCGATGCGCCTGGGCGCAGGCCAACGAACTCATGCGCCACTACCACGACACCGAATGGGGCGTGCCTGAATGTGACCGACTGGGCGGCTGGTGCGCTGATGCTGGAAGGATTCCAGGCCGGCCTCTCCTGGCAGGTGATCCTGCACAAGCGAGAGGCCTTCCGCGCAGCCTTTGCTGGTTTCGACCCGGCAAGGTGGCCCGCTTTGATGAGGACGACATCGCGTGCCTGCTCACGAATGCCAGCATCGTTCGGTCGCGCGGCAAGATCCAGGCGACGATCACCGGCGCGCGCATCTTCAATGACATGCAGGCGCGCGGGCTACTCCGCCTCGTTCTGCTGGTCGTTCACCGAGGGCCAGCCAATCCGTGGCGACGGCACAGCCACAGACACCGCTGTCGCGCATCATCTCGACAAGCTGAGCGCGGCTTCAAATTCGTCGGTCCAACGATGGCGTACGCCTGGCTCCAGGCGGTCGGCATCGTCAACGGTCACGTGGCGGGGTTCCGGCGCCACGCCGCGTGACGATGGCAGCAGCAGCCGGGCGACAGGCGCGCGCGGAGTGGGGATGAAAGCCAGCACGTCGCGGAAGGAGGCCATTCCATGCACCACACCGTCACCATTCATGGATCTGCAACTGCGACACCATGAAGAAGGCCCGCGCCTGGCTCTGATGCGCACGGCATCAAACATGCCTTCCACGACTACAAGACCGGCGGGTCGACCGCGCAACCCTCGAAGCCTGGGCACGGAAACTCGGCTGGGAGAAGCTTCTGAATTCCAGCTGCAGGGCACCTGCGGAGGGGCGGAGAAGGAAGGGATCACGGAAGCCCGCGCCATTGCGCTGATGCTCGCGGAGCCCATCAATGGTCAAACTACCGTGCTGGCCTTTGGCGACCGGTTGGCGGCTGTCGGCTTCGACGCACGGGAGTACATCGGAGCTGGCGACGCCGTTCGTCGGATTGATGCGCTACAGTGCTCCGCGCCAGGGCAACCAACTGGTCCGTGGCCTTTCCCCATCCTTCGCGAACCCCATCGCCTCGTGCTTCCCGCGTGCCTGCGCATCCGCATGCAGGACGAGTGCGCGGTAGCGAGTGCCGCGCGCGAGTGGGTCCATGGTGATGATGCCGGTCATGAAGGGGATCCCTTCCGGGGCGAAGCGGGGCTGCAACGTGTCGGGCGACCAGGCGGCTGTTCGGGCACGACCTGCAGGAAGCATCCGGCGCCACTGTGCGCGCGCTCCTGACCCTCGGGCCGACGCATGACAGTGCGGAAATGCCGCCGGGGCAGGTCGATCTCGGCCTCCGAGACCGTCCAGGGCAGCGGGAAACCACTGTTTCAGCAACTCCGTTCGGGTCCAGCACCTCGCGGCGGGCGGAGCGTCGAGGTCGCGCTCTTCGAGCAGCAGGTCGAGCTCAGGGTCGGCGGCTTGAGGAAGGTGTCCATGGCGTGTCCTATCGCTCAACGATGACCTGGAACCCTCCATAGATCATGCGCTTGCCGTCGAAGGGCATGCGGGCGGATCCATCTTCCTATGCGCGGGTCCTCCATGAGTGGCCTTCCAGCCGGCGTCGCGCATCTCCTTGGATGGCCAGGTCACCCAGGAGAAGACTACGCTCTCCTCCGGCTCGCGCTTCACCGCCATGGTGAAGGATGTGAGCTTGCCCTCCGGCACGTCGTCGCCCCAGCATTCCACGATGCCGAGCGCGCCGTGGTCGCGGAACACCACGGCGGCATCCTCGGCGTGGCGCTGATAGGCGTCGCGCTTGGCGTTTGGCACGGGGCGGCTAATGAACCCGTCGATGTAGTTCATGGCTGGAACCTTTCGGTCACGCGGCGCGCAACGCGGCGATGTCGGGTTCACCATCTGCATCAGTGCCGCCCAAAGTGGCGCATGGGCTGGGGCATCATTCTGGGCGCGATCCCCCAGGAGGCGCCCGAAACGGTTGATCAGCCAGCCGCAGCGCGACCAGCTCCTCGGACGCATTCTCCGACCAGCGCGCCCCAGATGCGGGTCGCGCTCCTGCTGGGTATCGCAGCGCGCGACCATCGAGGTGGCGCCAGCGAAGGCCATGCCGGGCCGCCATTCATTGAGAGGAAGGCAGTCCTGCCGAGCGTGAATTCGATGATGAAGGCCTCGCCGTCGCGGCTCGCGCCCCTGGGCGTCTTGGCGCAGGACATGCCCGATGCGCGGGTCGGGCAAAGTGGCGCAGTACATTGCGACCGGGCGCTCCGCCGCGCCGTCGAAAATCCACAGGCAGGGCAGCACACTGTCGGTAGCGTTCATCACGCGGGCCTTCCAAGGGGCTTCTAGATCACCGAAAACTTTACCGATCAGTTTTGTAATGGCAAGCCTCTGTCCCGTCATGCATCCTTGACGGGACAGGGGCTTGCTATTACAAAACTGATTGGTAAAGTTTTCGGTGATCCAGAAGCCCCTTGGAAGGCCCGCGTGATGAACGCTACCGACAGTGTGCTGCCCTGCCTGTGGTTCGACGGCGCGGCGGAAGCGCCGGTCGCAATGTACTGCGCCACTTTGCCCGACCCGCGCATCGGGCATGTCCTGCGCCAAGACGCCCAGGGGGCGAGCCGCGACGGCGAGGCCTTCATCATCGAATTCACGCTCGGCAGGACTGCCTTCCTCTCAATGAATGGCGGCCCGGGCATGGCCTTCGCTGGCGCCACCTCGATGGTCGCGCGCTGCGATACCCAGCAGGAGCGCGACCGCATCTGGGACGCGCTGGTCGAATGCGGCCGAGTGCAGCGCTGCGGCTGGCTGATCAACCGTTTCGGCGCGTCCTGGCGGATCGCGCCCAGAATGATGCCCCAGCCGATGCGCGGCCGTGTTGGCGGCGCTCATACAGATGGCGAAGCCCGACATCGCCGCCTTGCGCGCCGCGTGAAACCAGCATCCGAAAGGTTCCAGCCATGAACTACATCGACGGATTCGTCGCCGCCGTGCCAAACGCCAAGCGCGACGCCTATCAGCGCCACGCCGAGGATGCCGCCGTGGTGTTCCGCGACCACGGCGCGCTCGGCATCGTGGAATGCTGGGGCGACGACGTGCCGGAGGGCAAGCTCACATCCTTCACCATGGCGGTGAAGCGCGAGCCGGAGGAGAGCGTAGTCTTCTCCTGGGTGACCTGGCCATCCAAGGAGATGCGCGACGCCGGCTGGAAGGCCATCATGGAGGACCCGCGCATGAAGATGGATCCCGCCCACATGCCCTTCGACGGCAAGCGCATGATCTATGGAGGGTTCCAGGTCATCGTTGAGCGATAGGACACGCCATGGACGCCTTTCCTCAAGCCGCCGACCCTGAGCTCGACCTGCTGCTCGAGCGCGACCTCGACGTTCCGCCCGCCGCGATCTGGGCGTGCTGGACCCGAACGGAGTTGCTGAAACAGTGGTTCTGCCCGCTGCCCTGGACGGTCTCGGAGGCCGAGATCGACCTGTGCCCCGGCGGCATTTTCCGCACTGTCATGCGTTCGCCCGAGGGTCAGGAGCACGCGCATGACGCCGGATGCTTCCTGCAGGTCGTGCCCGAACGCCGCCTGGTCTGGACCGACGCGTTGCAGCCCCGCTTTCGCCCCGGAAAGAATGCCTTCATGACCGGCATCATCACCATGGACCCACTCGGCGCGGGCACTCGCTACCGCGCACTCGTCCTGCATGCGGATGCGCAGGCACGCGGGAAGCACGAGGCGATGGGGTTCCGCGAAGGATGGGGAAAGGCCACGGACCAGTTGGTTGCCCTCGCGCGGACACTGTAGCGCATCAATCCAACGACGGCGTCGCCAGCTCCGATGCGTACTCCCGTGCGTCGAAGCCGACCACCAACCGGTCGCCAAAGGCCAGCACGGGTCGTTTGACCATTGATGGCTGCGCGAGCATCAGCGCAATGGCGCGGGCTTCCGTGATCCCTTCCTTCTCCGCCCCTGGCAGCTTGCGGAAAGTGGTGCCAGCTCGATTCAGAAGCTTCTCCCAGCCGAGTTTCCGTGCCCAGGCTTCGAGGGTTGCGCGGTCGAGACCGCCGGTCTTGTAGTCGTGGAAGGCATGTTTGATGCCGTGCGCATCGAGCCAGGCGCGGGCCTTCTTCATGGTGTCGCAGTTGCGGATTCCGTGAATGGTGACGGTGTGGTGCATGGAATGGCCTCCTTCCGCGACGTGCTGACGATCATGCCGGCTCCGCGCGCGCCTGTCGCCCGGCTGTGCCTGCCATCGTCACGCGGCGTGGCGCCGGAAGCATCCCGCGGCGTGATCGTTGACGATGCCGACCGCCTGGAGCCAGGCGTACACGATCGTTGGACCGACGAATTTGAAGCCGCGCTGCTTCAACTTTGTCGAGATGATGCGCGACAGCGGTGTCTGTGTGGCTGTGCCGTCGCCACGGATTGGCTGGCCCTCGGTGAACGACCAGCAGAACGAGGCAAAATCCTCCCCGCGCGCCTGCATGTCATTGAAGATGCGCGCGCCGGTGATCGTCGCCTGGATCTTGCCGCGCGACCGAACGATGCTGGCATTCGTGAGCAGGCGCGCGATGTCGTCCTCATCAAAGCGGGCCACCCTTGCCGGGTCGAAACCAGCAAAGGCTGCGCGGAAGGCCTCTCGCTTGTGCAGGATCACCTGCCAGGAGAGGCCGGCCTGGAATCCTTCCAGCATCAGCGTTTCCCACAGCCGCCGTGCGTCACGTTCAGGCACGCCCCATTCGGTGTCGTGGTAGTGGCGCATGAGTTCGTTGGCCTGCGCCCAGGCGCATCGGTCCAGGCCGTCGCCGCTCATCGTGTCAGGTCACTCCCACTCGATCGTCCCCGGCGGCTTGCTCGTGATGTCGTAGATCACGCGGTTGATGCCGCGCACCTCGTTGACGATGCGGTTCGCGCACGCGGCCGAGGAACTCCATGTCGAAGGGGTAGAACTCCGCGGTCATGCCGTCGGTGCTGGTCACCGCGCGCAGCGCGCAGGCCATGTCGTAGGTGCGCCCATCGCCCATCACGCCGACCGTGCGCACCGGCAGCAGCACGGCGAAGGCCTGCCAGATCGCGTCGTACAGGCCGGCGTTGCGGATCTCCTCCAGGTAGATCGCTGTCCGCCTTGCGCAGCAGGTCCGCCTTCTCGCGCGTCACCTCGCCGGGGATGCGGATGGCGAGGCCCGGGCCGGGGAAGGGGTGGCGGCCGACGATCTCCTCGGGCATGCCCAGCTCGCGCCCGAGCGCGCGCACCTCGTCCTTGAACAGCTCGCGCAGCGGCTCGACCAGGCTGCATGTGCATCCGCTCGGGCAGGCCGCCGACATTGTGGTGCGACTTGATGGTCACCGACGGCCCGCCGGTGGCCGACACGCTCTCGATCACGTCGGGATAGAGCGTGCCCTGGGCGAGGAAATCGGCGCCGCCGAGCTTGTTCTGCTCCTCCTCGAACACCTCGATGAACAGGCGCCCGATGATCTTGCGCTTCACCTCGGGGTCGGTCACGCCGCGCAGCTGGCCGAGGAACAGGTCGCTCGCGTCGCGATGAACCAGCGTGATGTTGAAGTGGTCGCGGAAGGTGGCGACCACCTGCTCGCTCTCGCCCGCGCGCATCAGGCCGTGATCGACGAAGATGCAGGTGAGCTGGTCGCCGATCGCCTCATGGATCAGCACCGCCGCGACCGAGGAATCGACGCCGCCCGAGAGCCCGCACACCACCCGGCCCTTGCCGACCTGCGCGCGGATCCGCGCGATCGCCTCGGCGCGGAAGCCGGCCATGGTCCAGTCGCCGGTGCAGCCGCAGACGCCATGGGTGAAGTTGCGCAGCAGCGCCGCGCCGTGCGGCGTGTGCACCACCTCGGGGTGGAACATCGTGCCGTAGAAGCGCCGCTCATCGTCGGCGATCACCGCGAAGGGCGCGCCCTCGCTGCTGGCCACCGAGCGGAAGCCGGGCGGCAGGCGCGGTGACGCGGTCGCCATGGCTCATCCACACCTGCTCGCGCGCGCCCGGGCGCCCAGACGCCCTGCGTGATCGGCGCAGTCGCCGGTCACATCGACGAAGGCGCGGCCGAATTCGCGATGGTCCGAGCCTTCCACCACGCCGCCCAGCTGGGCCGCCATCGTCTGCTGGCCGTAGCAGATGCCCAGGACCGGCATGCCCATGCTGAAGACCGCATCGGGCGCGCGGGGGCTCTCGCCCTTCGTTCACCGAAGCCGGCCCGCCGGAGAGGATGATGCCCTTCGGGCCGAAGGCGCGGATGCGTTCCTCCGGAGCGTGGTTGAACGGGCCAGATCTCGCAATAGACGCCGGATTCGCGCAGGCGGCGCGCGATGAGCTGCGTCACCTGGCTGCCGAAATCGAGGATCAGCACGCGGTCGTGCCGGAGGGCGGAGGGAGCGTTTGGGGCGGCCATGTCGGCTTGCACCACACCGCCGCGCCGTGGGCAAGCGGCGCTGTACGGCTATGGCGTCATGCGGAGCTGGCTGGTCGTCTCAGCCGAAGCCGCGGGCGTGCTCACAAGCCATGTTATCCGGGCCGGCAGCGCACGAACCCGGCTTGCACGCTCCCGAGGCATCATGGCCGACCTGCCTCGCGTCAAGACTGCCGTGCGGGGACCTGGCTTCCGCTTCCCTCCGACCCTTTTACCTGTCCTGCGCCGGCGCGGTTGCAGCCAGCAACGACTCGATCGGGTCCCAGGCGAAGGCAACCTGCTCCACGCTTTCTCCGGCGACCCTGACGGTCTCGCGTGCTGCTTCCCGACCCCCGAGATGCTGGTAGAACCAGCGCGTCGGGTTTTGCCGCAACACCCAGAGCATCACCGACCGGCAGCCCACGGCGCGCAAATGAGCTCCCGTGGCACGCATCAGGCGGCGTCCGGCGCCGCATTCGCGCCAGTCATCCAATAGATAGAGGGTCTCGACCTCGCCGTCGGCGATGCCATCGCGCCGTGCACGTCCGCCGGATGCGAACCCTACGACCGAGGAGGCTGCCTGCCCGGCATCGTCGGGCGCCGCTGTCACCGCCACGAAGACCGCATGCCCCTCCCGCCGATCAAGGATGGCGCGCTGATAGAAGCCGCCAAGCCGCAAGGCGGACAGCCCCGCGAGATACGTATCCGGCAGTATCCCGGCATAGGTCGAGCGCCAGACCGCCGCGTGGATTTCGCCGATCGCCCGGGCATCCATCGGGCGTGCGCGGCGGATGCTGATCATGGCTGCCGTTCCAGCACCGCGCAAAAGAAGCCATCGGTCCCGTGCGCCGCCGGAGAGAGCGCCAGCCAAGGCCCGGAA
Source organism: uncultured Alphaproteobacteria bacterium (assembly GCA_963716705.1). Classification (GTDB taxonomy): domain Bacteria; phylum Pseudomonadota; class Alphaproteobacteria; order Acetobacterales; family Acetobacteraceae; genus Neoroseomonas. The sequence goes on along the minus strand of CAVQTW010000017.1, from coordinate 91,793 downwards.
CACGGGGCCGGTACCCCGGGAGCCAGGCCCGACCAGAGCGCTTCCAGCGGGACTGGCGCAAAGCCCGTTCGGCGCGCCAGGAAAGCTTCCATCTGCCCTTCATTCTCCTGCGGCAGGAGTGAGCAGGTAGCGTAGATCAGTCGACCGCCCGGGCGCACCAGTTCTGCGGATTTTTCCAGAATTTCATGCTGCAGCGCAACGAGCTCCGCGAGGTCCTCCGGCCGGGTGCGCAGTCGCGCGTCAGGATTGCGCCGCCAGGTGCCGGTCCCGGTACAGGGCGCGTCCACCAGCACCCGGTCGAAGGTGGCGGCGCGGCGTTTGGCCCATCGGTCGCCAGGCGCCAGCAGGTGCCGTTCGACATTGTCGACGCCGGCGCGCTTCAGGCGTAGCGCGGCTCCCTCCAGCCGGGTGGCGGAGGTATCGCAGGCCGTGATCTTGCCGCGATTTGCCCATGGTCGCCGCCATCGCCAGGGTCTTGCCTGCGGCTCCGGCGCAATAATCGGCGACGCGCATGCCCGGCCGCGCATCTACCAGCAGGGCAATGAGTTGGCTGCCCTCGTCCTGAACCTCGATCATGCCAGTCCGAAAGGCAGCCGTCCCGGTAACCGGCCGGCGGCCACTCAACCGAAGTCCCCAGGGCGAGAGGCCGGTGGGTGTCGTCGCGATGCCCTCCGCGGCCAGGGCCGCCGCCGCGGCGCCGCGGTCGCCCTTCAGCAGGTTGGCACGCAGGTCGAGTGATGCTTCCGCCTCCAACCCCGACGCTTCGCGCGCAAGCGCGTCGCCGAACCGGACCCGAAGCTCGGGCAGAAGCCAGTCCGGCAGATTGAGCCGTGGGCCTTCCGGCATGGCGGGGTCCAGGAGCGCGCGGCCCGCCAACGCGGCTGCGGCGCGGCGTTCGGCGGGATCGAGCGCCGCGGGCCCGTACCGCGTATCGTCGAACTCGGCTTCCGCCATGGATTTGGCGCGCCGCTCGACCAGCAGCAATTGGGCGAGCAGAAGCAGCCGCGGCGTCGGCACCATGCCGATCCGTTCCAGGTGCCATACGAGCCGCAGGCGCTGGCGCACCACGCCCCAGGCCAGCTCGGATACGGCGCGACGGTCGCCTCCGCCGATGAAGCGGCGGGCGCGAAAGAAATCGCTCGCCACCGCGTCTGCCGGACGACGGCGCGCCTCGGGGACGAAGCATTGTTCCTCGAGCGTGGCGAGCAGTTCGATCGCCGCGGCAACCCTGGCCGATGGGGTCACGCGATCAGATCTGACAGACCGGTGAGGTCGGCGATCGACGGCACGTCGGCGGCTTCCAGCCCGTATTCGTCGGGCGCGGCCGTGCGGTTCACCCGGATGACGCGCATGTTGAAGGCAAGCGCCGCCTGTGCGTCCCAGGGATTACCGGACACGAAGACCAGCGCGTCCGGCGGGCAGCCGAACTGGCGTGTCGCCAAGCGATAGACGCGCGGGTCCGGTTTGAAGACGCCAGCCTCCTCGACGCTCAGGACTTCGTCGATCAACGGGGCGATCCCGGCTGCCGCGACGGCGTCTGCCAGCATCCCTGGCGTGCCATTGGAGAGGATACCGGTCGCGATACCACGCGCACGCAGGGCGCGCAGCGCCTCAGGCACTTCTGGATAAGCAGGCAATATGCGGTACGCCTCCATGAGATCCCTGGCGAGCGCGGGATCCTTGATCTGGTGACGCGCAAAGACGAAAGCGAGCGCGTCACGGGTGCAGAGCCAGAAATCCTCGTGGTGCGCCGCGCCCGTCAGGCTGCGCACCCAGGTGTATTCGAGCTGCTTCGCGCGCCATTCGGCCGACAGTGACCCCCACAGTTCGCCCAAACGGGCCGCGTGGCTAGCCATCGCTGCATTGACGTCGAGCAGCGTTCCATAGGCGTCGAAAATGACCGCTTCCGGCGCGCGCATGCTGGGCTCCCCGCTGTTCCCCGGCCCAGGATGGCGGAGAAAAGGTCGGTCCGCCAACTATCCTGCGCGGTGGCTAACCTTCTGCCCGGTAGTTCGGTGCCTCACGCGTGACAGCCACATCATGGACATGGCTTTCGCGCAGCCCCGCGCCGGTGATGCGACGGAATCGCGAATTGCGCTGCAGTTCCGTGATCGTCGCGCAGCCGGTGTAGCCCATCGCGGCCCGCAGCCCGCCGACCATCTGGTGCAGGACGGCGCCGACCGGCCCCTTGTAGCCGACACGTCCCTCCACTCCCTCGGGCACCAGCTTCAACGCATCCTGCACCTCGGCCTGGAAATAGCGGTCAGCCGAGCCGCGCGCCATCGCCCCCAGGCTTCCCATCCCGCGATAGGATTTGTAGGAACGCCCTTGGTAGAGGAACACTTCGCCAGGCGCTTCGTCGGTGCCCGCGAAGACACTGCCCAGCATGGCGCAATCCGCGCCCGCGGCGAGCGCCTTGGCCAGGTCGCCGCTGCTGCGGATGCCGCCATCGGCGATCGAGGGCACGCCTTTCTCCCGCGCGGCGGCCGCGCTTTCCATCACGGCCGTGAACTGGGGCACGCCCACGCCGGCGACGATGCGCGTGGTGCAGATCGATCCGGGGCCGATACCGATCTTCACCGCATCGGCGCCCGCCTCGATCAATGCCAGCGCGCCTTCGGGCGTGGCGATATTGCCGGCCACGACCTGAACGGAATTGGACATGCGCTTGATGATCTCGACCGCGCGCAGCACGCCGCCGGAATGGCCATGCGCCGTATCCACCACGACCACGTCGACCTCGGCGGCCACCAGCATCTCGGCGCGTTTCAGCCCGTCCTCCCCCACGCCGGTGGCGGCGGCGACACGCAGGCGGCCCATCGCGTCCTTGACCGCGTTGGGGTTGGCCTGCGCCTTGTCCATGTCCTTCACGGTGACCAGGCCGACGCAGCGATAGGCCTCGTCCACCACGAGCAGTTTCTCGATCCGGTGCTTGTGCAGCAACGTGCGCGCTTCATCCGGCGTAACTTCCGGGGTGGCCGTGATCAGGTTCTCGCGCGTCATCAGTTCATAGACGCGCAGGTTAGGGTCGGTCGCGAAGCGCACGTCGCGGTTGGTGATGATGCCGACCAGGCGGCCGCTGTCGCGTTCCACGACCGGGATGCCGCTGATCCGGTGGCGTTCCTGCAGGGCGCGCACCTCGGCCAGGGTCTGGTCGGGGTGGACAGTCAGCGGGTTCACCACCATGCCCGACTCGAACTTTTTGACCTGGCGGACCTGCGCCGCCTGCTCCTCCGGGGTCAGGTTCTTGTGGATGACGCCGATGCCCCCGGACTGCGCCATTGCGATGGCCATCCCTGCCTCGGTCACTGTGTCCATCGCTGCGGAAATCAGCGGGATATGCAGCGCGATCTCCCGCGTCATGCGCGTGCGGGTGTCGGTCTGGTTGGGAAGAACGGTCGAATAGCCTGGAACCAGCAGCACGTCGTCGAAGGCGTAGGCCTCCTGGATCATGCGCTGGCCCGGACGGGGCGATTCGGGTGTGCTATCGGGTGCCATGGGGGACCTTTCGCGATCCGCGACCTTGGCGGCCCTCCTTAGTCCTGCGGGCGCCGCGGGGCAAGCGGGCTTGTGCACGGGTTGGGACGATCATCGGCGACGCGCCGGATGCTGATCCGTGAGTTGAAGTGCTGGGGGCGGCTGCGATCCATGCCCTCCGCGGTGCATTGGGCGCCGGCCAGACTTTAGCATCACGGCACGTACGAGGCTGGACACGTTGACCTCGCCCCTCCCCACCGCACAGGCTGAGGGTGGAGGAAACACCCATGCCTGAAGCGCCGCTGCCGACAGAAGCCGAATTCGATACCTACCTCGACACCATCAAGCGGATGGTTGGCGCGAAGTTGATTCCCGGCGAACCGCGCCTCGATGGTCAGGAGACGCTGCCCGAAGATCTCGTGCAGCCCCTGCGGGATGTCGGGCTGTTCGGCATATCGATCCCGACGCGATACGGCGGGCTGGGCCTGACCATGGAACAGCAAGTCCGGGTGATGTTCGAAGTCACGCGCGCTTCCGCGGTCTACAGGGCTCGGTTTTCAACGACCATAGGCCTGGGCAGTCAGCCCGTGCTCTACAACGGCACCGAAGCGCAGCGGCAGGAGTGGTTGCCGCGGATGGCGAGCGGCGAGGTCACCGCAGCCTTTGCCCTGACGGAGCCAGAGGCCGGAAGCGACGCCGGCGGGGTGCGCACATTCGCCCGGCGCGACGGCGAAGACTATGTCATTAACGGATCGAAGCGCTACATCACCAATGCGCGCCAGGCGCAGGTGTTCATCCTGATGGCGCGCACCGCGGAAGGCACCCGCGATGCCGGCGGCATATCGGCCTTCATCGTGCCGGCGGGGCTGCCGGGCCTCACCTGCGGACCAGCTGATCGCAAGATGGGCCAGGACGGCTCGGCCACCAGCGAGGTCTTCTTCGACGATGTTCGCGTGCCGGCCACAAGCCTGATCGGCGGGCGCGAGGGCGGAGGGTTCAAGACCGCGATGCGGGGCATCAATCATGCCCGGTTGCATGTGGCGGTGACCTGTGTGGGCCAGGCCCAGCGACTGCTGGATGAGGCGCTTTCGTATACGACTCAGCGTCGGCAGTTCGGCCAGGCGCTTGCCGAATTCCAACTCGTGCAGGCGCATCTTGCGGACAGCCGCGCCGACCTGCTGGCGGCGCGCAGCATGATCCTCGAGACTGCACGTGCCTTTGATGCGGCGGGTGAAGCGCAGGGCGGCGTCATCGCCGATATCGCATGCTGCAAGCTCTTTGCATCGGAGATGCTCGGGCGCGTCGCGGACCGCGCGGTGCAACTCCATGGCGGCGCGGGCTATATGCACGGAACGGTGGTTGAACAGTTCTATCGCGACGCCCGCCTGTTCCGGATCTTCGAGGGCGCTTCCGACGTACAGAGATTGCTGATCGGAAAGACGATGGTGCGCGAGTTCAAGAATTGACGGGTGGGCGGACTGCGCGAGGGGCGATGACCTCACGCCGGTTCGACCCTTGCGCAGCAGCCAGTACCCCAGACATGGCCTGTTCACTGCTGCGGCAGGCGTGCCGCCGTCCGACCGTTCTGGCCAAGAAAAATGGAAGCCGATATGCCCACCGATCGTGATCCATCCTTGACGCGCGTGGTGGATGCGCTGGCGTCCTGCGCAGATGCGTCGGCGTTTTTCGCCCAGCTTGAGCCGGCCATGGCCGAGGCGATCGGCCACCGCCTTTTCACCGTGATGCATCATGACGCGGCGGCCGGCCGGAACAGGCGCGTCTTCAGCAGTGATCCGGTGAACTACCCCGTCTCAGGGTTCAAGGCGGTGGACTGGAACCATCCATGGACAAAGCATGTCATTGTTGATGGGCAGGCTTGGCTCGGTGGTACGCCGACAGACATCGCCTGGGCCTATCCCGACCATGAGAAGATCACCTCATTGGGCTTGGGGAGCGCCATGAACTTCCCGCTGCGGTTCGCCGGACGGACGCTTGGCAGCGTCAACCTGCTCGACGTGCCTGGCCGATATGTGCAGTCCGATTGCGATCGGGGCCGGATCATCGCTGCCCTGGCCATCCCCTGGCTCCTGGCCCCGACCTGACGCGCGCCGGCGTCCCTGCTATGCGGGGCGAAACCTTGCCGGAGACCAGCGACATGATCCGCCCCACCCGCCGCGCCATGCTGGCGATGCCTGCCATACTCGTGGCATCGCCACTCGCCGCCCAGACCACCTTCACCCGCCCGATCCGCCTGGTGGTGCCCTGGGCGCCGGGCGGCACCACCGACATCCTCGCGCGCATCGTCGCCGAACCGCTGGGCCAGGCGCTCGGCCAGCCGGTGCTGGTGGAGAACCGTTCGGGTGCGAGCGGCAATGTCGGCTCCGACACGGTGGCGAAGGCCGCGCCGGACGGGCAGGTGCTGCTGTTCGGCTCGATGAGCACGCATGCCATGAACCAGGCGCTGATGCGCACCATGCCCTTCGACGGCGTGACGGATTTCACGCCGCTGGCGATGCTCGGCTTCGCGGTGAACACCATGGTGGTGAACCCCGCGGTGCCGGCGCGCAGCGTGCCGGAATTCATCGCCCATGCCCGCGCCAACCCGGAGAAGATCGCCTATGCCTCGGCCGGCCCGGGCTCGACCAACCACCTGTGCGCCGCGCTGTTCGAGAGCATGACCGGCATCCGCATGGTGCATGTGCCCTATCGCGGCGGGCAGCCGGCGGTGACCGATACGGTGGCCGGCCAGACGCAGCTGCTGTTCAGCGCCGCGACGCAGACCATGCCGCATGTCCAGGGCGACCGGCTGCGCCTGCTGGCGGTGACCGAGGCCACGCGCTGGAGCGGCCGCCCCGAGGTGCCGACCGTGGGCGAGAGCGTGCCGGGCTATGAGATGGCGGTGTGGTACGGCGCCTTCGGCCCGCGCGGCATGGCCCCCGCGTTGCAGCAGGAACTGAACGCGCAGATCAACCGCGTGATGGCGCTGCCGGCGGTGAAGGATCGCCTGGCCGGGATGGGCGTGGAAGTCGCCGCCGAGACCACCGACGCCTTCGGCCAGCGCATGCAGGCGGATGCGCAGAAATGGGGCGCGCTGATCCGCCGCCTGGGCATCGAGGCCAGCTGAGGCCGGCTTGCCCCGGTGCCGGCCGCGGACCATCCTGCGCGGCCGGAAACGCTGGGGAAATGCCAATGGACGCGCCGCTGAAGGTCGAGATCGAGGAGGGCATCGCCCTTCTGACCATGAACCGCCCGGAGACGCGCAACCCGCTCGACCCCGAGATGCAGGATGCGTTGCTGGAGACGCTCTCGCGCCTGGATGCCGAGCAGCAGGTGCGCGTGGCGATCCTGACCGGGGCGGGGACCGCCTTCTGCGCCGGGGGCAATGTGCGCCGCATGGGCGAGGCCTCCAGCGGGCCCAAGGAGCGCACGCCGGCGCAGGCGCGCGGCTATTATCGCTGGGGCATCCAGCGCATCCCGCGCCTGCTCGAACAGCTGGAAATGCCGGTGATCGCCGCGGTGAACGGCCCCGCCATGGGGGCGGGGTGCGACCTTGCCTGCATGTGCGACCTGCGCATCGCCGGCGAGAGCGCGCGCTTCGCCGAGAGCTTCGTGAAGCTCGGCATCATCCCCGGCGATGGCGGCGCCTGGCTGCTGCCGCGCGTGGTGGGCTTCGCCCGCGCCGCCGAGATGGCGCTGACCGGCGATACGCTGTCCTCGCAGGAGGCGCTGGCGGCGGGGCTGGTCTCCCGCGTGGTGCCCGATGCCGAATTGATCCCGGCCGCACGCGCGCTGGCCGCGCGGATCGCCGCCAACCCGCCCCAGGCGGTGCGCATGGCCCGGCGGCTGCTGCGCGAGGCGTGGAACAACCGGCTCGACACGGTGCTGGAGATGTCCTCCGCGATGCAGGCCGTGGCGCATACCACCGACGACCACAAGGAGGCGCTGGCGGCGCTGCGCGAGAAGCGCAAGCCGGTCTTCAAGGGCGCCTGAGATGGCCTTCGCGCCGGGGCTGCTGGCCGGGCGCCGCGCCCTGGTGACCGGCGGCGGCACGGGGCTCGGGCGCAGCATCGCCCGCCGCTTCCTGGAGCTGGGCGCGTCGCTGGCGATCTGCGGGCGGCGGGGCGGCGTGCTGGACGCCGCGGCGGCGGCGTTGCGCGCCGACATCCCCGGCGCCGAGGTGACCACGCATCCCTGCGACATCCGCGACGCGGCGGCGGTGGAGGCGATGCTCGATGCCGTGTGGCAATACGGCGCGCCGGACATCCTGGTGAACAATGCGGCGGCGAATTTCCTGGCGCAGACGCACCGGCTTTCCGCGCGCGCGGTGGATGCGGTGCTGGGCACCACGCTGCATGGCGCGGCCTATGGCACCATCGGCTGCGGGCGGCGCTGGATCGAGGCCGGGCAGGGCGGTGTCGTGCTCTCCATCCTGACGCTCTCGGCCTTGCAGGGCGGCGCCTTCACGGCCCCTTCGGCGATGGCCAAGGCGGGGCTGCTGGCGATGACGCAGAGCCTTGCCGTGGAATGGGGGCCGCATGGGATCAGGCTGGTGGCGATCGCGCCAGGCACCTTCCCGACCGATGCGGCGGTGGCGCGGCTGCGCCCGGGGGGCCTCGACCATGGCGGCGTGCCGCTGCGCCGCGCCGGCACGCATGAGGAGTTGGCGGATCTCTGCGCCTTCCTGGTCTCGGAGCATGGCGCCTATATCACCGGCGAATGCGTGGTGATCGATGGCGGGCGGCGGCTGCTCGGCGGGGCGCGGGCCGGCGCGCAGGAGATGCTGGGCTGGACCGACGCCGATTGGGCGCAGCAACGCGCCCGCACCCCCGCCCGCTGAGGCAGCCGCGCCCATGCCCTTCACCGAGATCACCTGCGACGTCGCCGAACGCATCGCGACGATCACGCTCAACCGGCCCGAGAAGCGCAATGCCTGGTCGCCGCAGACCGAGGCGGAGGTGCGCGAGGCCTTCGCCCAGGCGGCCACGGATGAGGCGGTGCGCGCCATCATCCTGACCGGCGCGGGCACCACCTTCTGCGTCGGCGCCGACGTGACCGGCATTGCCGGCCGCGCGCCCGACCGGCCGCGCTTCGCCGGCGTGACACCGCCGCCGGGTGGCGATGCGCCGGTCGAGGACCTGGCGCGGCGCTATTCCTACATCCTGAACATCGGCAAGCCGGTGATCGCGGCCATCAACGGGGCGGTGGCGGGGGTGGGGCTGGCGGTGACGCTGTTCTGCGACCTGCGCTTCATGGCGGCGGGGGCGCGCCTCGCCGCCGCCTTCCCCCGGCGCGGGCTGATCGCCGAGCATGGCAGCGCCTGGATGCTGCCGCGCCTGATCGGGCCGATGAATGCCGCCGACCTGCTGCTCTCGGGGCGCACCATCACGGCCGAGGAGGCGGGCGCGATGGGGCTGGTGCGGGTGATCCCCGCCGAGGGCTTCGCGGAGCGCGTGCGCGCCTACGCGGCGGACATGGTGGCGAATTGCTCGCCGCGGTCGTTGCGCATCATCAAGCGGCAATTGGCGCTGGCGCCGCTGCAATCGCTCTCGGCCGCGATCGAGCTGGCGGAGGTGGAACAGGCGGCGACGATCGGCACGCAGGACCGCCGCGAAGGGGCCACCGCCTTCCTGGAGAAGCGGCCCCCCGCCTTCACGGGGCGCTGAAGCGCGGCCCCAGGGCGCCGGCCTCGCGCAGCGCCTCGCGCTCCGCTTCCTCCAGGCCGAGGATGCCGCCCAGCACCTCGCCCTCATGCTGGTTGAGGAAGGGGCTCGGCTGGAAGTCCGGCGGCGGCGCGCCCGCGATGCGCAGCGGGGTTGCGGGCAGCACCACGCGGCCGACCTCGGGATGGTCCACCCAGCGCAGCATGCCGCGTTCATGCATGCCGGGGTCCTCCAGCACTTCCTCGAGCGTGCGCACGGGGGCGGCGGGCACGCCGTGGCGGCGGGTGAGGTCCTCGAGTTCCGCGCGGGTATGGGCGGAGGTCCAGGCGACGACCAGGCGGTCCACCTCGGCCATGTGCTTCACGCGGTCGGGGTTGGTGCGGAAGCGCGTGTCGCCGATCAGCGAATCCTGGCCCATGGCGCGCAGCAGCCGGTCCCAATGCGCCTCGGTGACCACGATGATGGCGATCCAGCCATCGGAGGCCGGATAGACATTGTAGGGCGCCATCGCGAGGCCGGCATGGCTGTTGCCGGTGCGTGGCGGGAACTTGCCGCGCTCACCGCCGAAATGCATGCCGATGGCCGAGGCGAGGGTGGAATAGGCGGCATCCTGCATCGCGACCTCCACGAAGCCGCCGCGGCCGGTGCGTTCGCGCGCGAACAGCGCGGTCATCACCGCGCCGTACAGGTGCGTGCCGCCCAGGAAGTCGCACACGGTGGGGCCGGCCTTGGTGGGCGGGCCGTCCGGGAAGCCGGTGGTGTGCATGATGCCGACCGCGGCCTGCACCGTGAGGTCCATGGCGAGGCGGCCCTTGTCGGGCCCGGTCTGGCCATAGCCGGAGCCCGCGGCGTAGATCAGCCGCGGGTTGCGCTTCGTCAGCGCCTCGTGCCCCAGGCCGAGGCGGTCCATCGCGCCGGGCGAGAAATTCTCGATCACCACATCGGCGCGATCGACCAGGCGCAGGAAGACCTCCTGGCCCTGGGGGTTCTTGAGGTCCAGCGACAGGCCGCGCTTGTTGGAATTGAGCATGGCCATCGGCACCGACCCGCCGGCCACCATGGCGCGCCGGCGCAGCGGCTCGCCACCGGGCGGTTCGATCTTGATGACCGTGGCGCCGGCCATCGCCATCAGGAACCCGCAATAGGGCGCCTGGTAGATATGCCCGAGGTCCAGGACCAGGATGCCCTCGAGCGGCCGCTGCGGCTCGGCCATGCCCGCCCTCCCGTCAGATTTTCGAGCCGAGCATGCGCCGCCCGATGGCGCTGCGATGCACCTCGGAGGGGCCTTCATACACCCGCATCAGCCGCACCTGCTGGTGCATCAGCTGCAGGGGCAGTTCCTTGGTCATGCCCATGGCGCCGAAGGTCTGCATGGCGTTGTCGAGCACGGTCTGCGCCATCTCGGTGGCGCGCACCTTCAGGATGGAGGCTTCCAGGCGCACATCCGCCCCGGCATCGAGCTTGGCGGCGAGGTCGGCCACCATCAGGCGGCAGGCGTGCATTTCCATCGCGGCATCGGCGGCGAACCACTGGATGGCCTGGCGGTCGGCCAGGCGCACGCCCCAGGTCACGCGGTTCTGCGCCTGGTCGGCCATCATCTCGAGCGCGCGGCGCACCATGCCCACGCAGCGCGCGCCCATCTGCATGCGCCGCACGTTCAGCCGCAGCTGCATCGGCGCATAGCCGCGGCCGAGTTCGCCGAGCACATTCGCGTGCGGCACGCGGCAATCCTCGAAGACCAGCTCATAGGTGGTGCGCCCGCCGATCATCGGGATGGCGCGCTCGATGACGAAGCCCGGCGTGCCCTTCTCGACGATGAAGGCGCTGATGCCGTCGGCGCGCTTGCCCTCGCCGGTGCGCGCCATGAGGATGATGAAATCCGCGCGCGGGACATTGCTGACCCAGATCTTGCGCCCGTTGATCACCCAATCCTCGCCATCGCGCACCGCGCGCGTGGTCATGCCCGCCGGGTCGCCGCCGGCGCCGGGTTCGGAGATCGCCATGGCGGAACGCGCCTCGCCCGAGGCATAGGGGGCGAGGTATCTCTCGCGCTGCATCGGGCTCGCCACCGCGAGCATCATGTGCAGGTTCGGGCTGTCGGGCGGGATGGTGAAGGGCACGCAGGCGCGCGCCATCTCCTCCTCCGCGGCCGCCAGGGAGAGCAGGGGCAGGTTGGCGCCGCCGTATTCCTCCGGCACGTCGAGGCCCCACAGCCCCAGTTCCCGGCAGCGGGCGAGAAGGGTTTTCTCCTCGTCCTCCGAGAGCTTGAAGCCCTGGCCCTGCGCCTCCCGCTTCAGCACCGCGGGCTCGATAGGCATAAGGTCGCGGTCCACGAATTTCGCGACCAGGTCCTGCAGCATCCGGGTTTCTTCGCTGGCGGCGTAGGGCTGGTTGTGGTCCATGATGCGACACTCCTCCGACGGTCGGGAACGGACCACCGGGGGAGGGCGCCGTCAAGCGTCGGCCGGGGTCAACGAAGGTATCGCCAGCGAAAGCGGTCGCCGGATTCTTCAATGCGCCCGACACTCGGATCGGGGAAGTGGATCGGTAGGATCTTCGCATCGGTCCCGGCCACTTGCCCGAAGAATTTGCGGCGGCTGACCTCCGCCTCTGCTGGATCCCAGCAGAAGATCGTGGACCAATCCGGCTGATGGACCTGCAGGGCGTGGTGCATCAGATCCCCGGTGACGACGGCGTGCTGGCCGCCACTACGGATATGTACGCAGCAATGGCAGGGCGAATGGCCGGGCGTCGGCTGAATCGTGATCCGGTCGTCCAGAGCGAAATCATCGTCCACCAGCAGTGCCTGGCCGGCCTCGACGACTGGTTCGCAATTGAAGCGAAAAACGTTGCCGCCGCCGCCGGGGCGTTCCTTCGCCGCCTTTGTCGTGGCGTCCCACGCCGCGTATTCGCGCTTGTGGAACACGTACTTCGCATTCGGGAAGGTCGGCACCCACCGTCCGTCGCGAAGCACGGTGTTCCAGCCGGAATGGTCGATGTGCAGATGGGTGCAGAAGACGTAGTCGATGTCCTCGAAGGCCAGGCCCTCGGCCTTCAGTCCGTCGAGCCAGGGCTGCTTCGGGTAATCCATCGGTGCCGGGTAGCCCTTGTCCTCGCCCGTGCAAGTATCGACCAGGATGGTGTGATGTGGCGTTTGGACCACGTAGGTCTGGTAGGTGATGACCATCTTGCCTGAGGCAGGGTCGTAGGTTTCGGGCTCGATCTCGGGCAGGCGCTGCGCCAGCAATTCGGCCGTGGCCTTCGGGAACATGGCCTCCGGTGTGCGCCAGGGGCCATCGCGCTCGATGATGCTGGTGATTTTGACATCGCCGATGGTGAGCGTGCGCATCGTATCTCCTGGCTGTTCAGCGTTGCTGACTGCTTGCCCACCGACCGTCGGCGCGTCGTTGAGCAGGTCTGGCGCGGCAAGTGGTGGCTGCATAGGCGTCGAGGGGCATCATGCGTTCTATCCCCCGTATAGGGGGGGTATTTTGAAGCCGAACGATCGGACACAGACGGAATGCGCGCAAGCAGGTGTTCACGGCGCGTGCCTCGCGCCGTGCGATCCAGGATGTCGCCAGAAAAAATTATGCTGGCACCTGCGAAGGTGGCCGCGGCGTGCACCTCGGCGAATACCAGCCAGCCAAGCGTCGAGGCTCAGAGCATGTCCACGAACTTTACCGGTTGGGTAGCCGACCTCTCGGCGAGGCGGAAGGCCTCGGTCAGGCTCCAGTGACCGACACAACCAAGAAGTCCGGTCAACAGGAACCACACCCATTGCTCAGCATTCGGCCGGGTCCATCCAGGGATCGCGAAAGGCAGTGTGAACACGGCGGTAGTGATAGCCTGCCAAGCGACGATTACCTCGGGAGGGTCGCGGCGCGTCATCGCCTTCGTGATCAGGAATGACGCTGCAAACAAGGGCGCGGAGGCGAGCACCATCAGCGACCAGAAGGCGCCGCCACCGCCGCTGAACTGCGGCGCTACGATAATCATGGCGCCGACGAAGCCGGTTTCCGCCGCGATCCAGCAAGCGACGATCATGGGTTCGCCCAGGAACAGATCGGCCCCGGCCAGGTAGCGCAGGAACTGCGTCTGGAACGGATCAAGTGCCTGCGCGAGGCCGCGGGCAACCTTTCTGAGACAGCAGAACAGCAGTCCGGCAAGTGCTATCCAGGCCATGCCACGAAGCGTGTCCACGCTGCCTGGGCGGCCGGGTTTGGACGTCACGCCTCGGCGGTTTCGCGCGACAGGATCGTGGACAGCGCGTCGTTGAATGGTCCCGCTGCCTCATACGCCACCCAGTGCCCGGCTCTGGGTATCAGCACGGTAGGCGCGTCGGCTCGAATGCCTCGCACCAGGTCCAGGCGCAATTGAACGTGTGGGCGCGCGATGGCATCGAGTTCCCCGTAGATAGCGCCCAGTGGCGCGCGCGCTTGCAGGAGCGCCTGTTTGAGGGAATCCGAATTCGCCCAGCCGCGGCTCTTCAAACGCGCACGTCGAGTATGGAGGTCCTGCGCCGCCATCGCGACGTCATCGATTTCGGTAGGATCGGCGAACATCAGTGCCGCCAGATTGTGGCGGTTCGCCTCCTCGCGTGCGGTGCCTTCGAGATGCCGTACCTTCACGAGTTCGGTCGGGCTGCGGACAAAGCCAAGGGCTCCGGCCCCAATGATCGTCACCGACTTGCAGCGCTTGGGGTCCAGGGCGGCGAGATGGCCCGCGCACATTGCGCCGAAGGAGAAGCCGGCGAGGTCGTATCCCTGATGGTCAGGTATGACACCCAGCAGGCCATTGCGCAGTATCGCCGCAATGCTCTCTGGCGACACCGGTTCGGGCGGGAGGTCGCTGTCGCCAAGGCCAGGCAGGTCCGGGCAAAGCACCAGGCGGTTGTGTGAGAAGGCTTGAATGTTGCGGCACCAGTGCCTCCAGGATCCGGAACCGCCATGGAGCAGGACAAGGGGCCGCCCGGCGCCCCAGGCGCGCCAAACCAGAGAGCCGGCCCCGCAGGATGTTTCCGTTCGGCGGCCTTGCCGCGCCACAGCCCGAAGTGCGGGATGCGGTTCATCGCGCCCCGTTTCGTCAGACCATGATGCAGGTGCCATGCGAAAAATGCCTTCGATGCGACGGGCAGGATTCTAAGGCGGCTATCCTGCCGGTCTAGCCATGCACGGCCTGCGGTTGAGAAAGTCTCAAGCCACCGAGGCAGGCTGAGCGCGGGGCTTTGTCGCCATACCGTCGATGCCGAGGCGTTGTTCGAGGCTTGGCAGCGTCAAACGCGCAACAGCGATGATCGCTGCCTGCAAGTCAGGCGCCGGGTCCCCACCCCGCGCCGCTTTCTGAAGGGCTTCGGCCTCGACCGCCAGGCGGGTGGCGCCGAGGGTCCTCGCTGCGCCCAGCAGGCGATGGGCCGCGTGGTGAACATGCGTAGCGTCTGCCTTGTCGTTGGCGGTGGCATTGGTCAGCAGTGCCAGCGCCCGCCTGACCTCACCCACGAATTCTGCCAGTATTCCGTGAGTTGCGTGTCCAAGCTCGCGTTCGAGGATGTCGAGCGCGGAGGTGTCGAGAAGGGGTATCTTATCATCGGTGACAGGCGATGTGGGCTGGTCGCCGCGCCTTGGCACGTTTCGCAGCAACTCCAGTAGGACTTTGCGGTCGAGCGGTTTGGACAGGTGGCCGTCCATACCAGCTCTTCGCGTGGCATCAACCTGCTCCGGCAGAGCGGAGGCCGTCAAAGCGATGATCGCCACATCACGTGTCGGCACCGGCAAGGCGCGGATCCGGCGCGTGGCCTCGAAGCCGTCCATCTGCGGCATCTGGATATCCATGAGCACAACATCGAACCGATCGCGTGAAAGCGCCACCAGGGCGCTTGCGCCGTCTTCCGCGAGCGTGACACGGTGCCCTGCTGGTTCCAGCATTGCTTGCGCAATCTGGCGGTTGGCGGAAACGTCGTCGACCACGAGTACGGACAATGGGACATGTTCCGGTGTGGCCGCGGCGTCGGCATCGGGCTGGCCATCCGCAATGACGATCTCTGCCGGTTCAAGCGGGACCTCAACCCAGAATAGCGCGCCACCAGAAGGCGGGGACTCGCAGCCGATGCTGCCACCCATCAAGGCAACGAGCCGTGCTGAAATCGCTAGGCCGAGACCTGTTCCTTGCTGTTCGGGCCCGGCATTCGGACCCAGCTGTACGAAATCCTCGAACAGTCGATGGTGCTGATCAGCGGGAACTCCAGGCCCGGTGTCCTGCACCTCGATACGCAACAACATCTCCGACCGTGCGCGCACACGCAACGCGACGCGTCCGCCTGCAGGCGTGAACTTCACTGCATTGGACAGAAGATTGAGAAGCAATTGTCTGATACGGGTCGGGTCGAGCCGGGCCGCGAGGGGAAGGGCAGGATCGAGGTCGAGGCTGAATGAGAGGGCTTTCCGTGCGATCTCCGGCTCGAGGAGGGCCGCGCAACCTTCCAGCAATTGGCGCAACAAGATCGACTGCGGTGTCAGGTCTAGCCTGCCAGCCTCGATCTTCGAGAGATCCAACAAGCCGTTCACGAGATCCAACAGGTGCCGGCCGGCCTCGTGCAGCGTCTTGACCTGTTCGCGTTGTTCCGGGCTCAGTCGCGGGTCGTGCAGCAGAACCTGTGCGAAACCGAGAACGCCGTTGAGCGGTGTCCGCAGTTCGTGAGAGACACGGGCAAGGAAGCGACTCTTCGCCTCACCGGCAGCCGCTGCCGCGTCGCGGGCTGACGCCAGTTCCTGCATCGCGCGCTTCAAGGCTGTGATGTCTGTCCGAATTCCAACTGTTCCGCCGTCGGGTGTTCGCCGTTCCGTGATGAGCACCCACCGTCCGTCTGGCAGCAACCGTTCCATCGATGGCTGGTCGTGGAGATGAAACAGCTTGCTGTCCGCAACGAAGGCTTCGATGTCATGTCCCGCCTGAGGATATTGTCCACGCCGTGCGCCTTCCCTCATGATCTGTTCGAAGGTATTGCCCGGCTGGATGAATGGCGCGCTGATGCGGTAGAAATCCTTGTAGCGGCTGTTGCAGACGGTAAGCCGGTCTTCGGCATCAAACATTACGAAGCCATCGGACATGGCCTCGAGCGCGTTCTCCAGAGTTTGACGTGCGCGAGCCCGCTCCTCCTCGGCCTTGTCGCGCTGGCGGAGGATCACCATCAGCGTGAGTGCGACCAATATGATGACGATGCCCAGGACACTGGACACCGCCAATGCCCGAATGCGGTCTCGGTACCAACCCGCCAGCGCCGCGTCCACCTCGAGGGACGCAGTGATGATGAGCGACGGATAAAGCGCGGTTCGGGCCGAGGCGAAGACTGGCGACCCGCCGAAGCGGTTCAGCACGATGCCGACGTTCCTGTCCTCGGCTTGGTTCAGTACGATCGGTTCGATTTGCCGGCCGATGCGTGTCTCGTCATGGGGAACGGATGCGAGAAGGACGCCGTCATCGCGTTCCAGCGTTGTCCTTAGCCCGGGGCTCTCTCCGGCGGCTGACAGCAAGGCACGTACGGATGGAACTGACACCTCCGCGACGGCACGGACGGGTCCGAGACCAGTGATCGTGACATTTCTTGAAAAGAACAGTGCCCATTCACCAGTGCTTGGGTTCTGGACGGGGCCACCGATGGAGAGCCCTCCGCTGCTCGCGGCCAACTCCGAGAACCCGGTGTCCATGGGCAGCGGAAGGCGCCGACGCCGCGAAACGGGCAAAGCTGTTGCGACGGGGAGACCGTTCGCGCCGAGCAGCAGGATATCGCGGTACGTGAAATTCTGATTGATGGACTGACGTAAAACGCGGTTGACCGAAGCGATATCCATTTGGCTGTTCGTTGCAAAGGGCGCGAGCATCGCGGGCAGTCCAGCGAGCATTGCATCGACCTGAACGAAGGCACGATTGATGGATGCCTCCGTCGCGATTGCGATGCGCGAAACGGATTCCTCTGCGCCGCGTATCTGAGCTTCGCGTGCGCGCTCGATAATCATCAGGGTCGCGACTGTCTGCGCCAGGAGCAGAAGAAGCGCACCAATAAAGATGGCGCGACGCAGGAATCGCGTGTTCTGCATGGTCAATCGGGTTGTGCGGTCACGCCCAGTGTGGGCGCGAGTTTGGTGTTCCAAGCCTGGATGCAGGGGTCACCGCATCGGCGGACCCACCCGGGAAGTACGGTCTCGGTCAGCAGGCGAAGGCGGCGCGCTTGGTCCGCCTCGGACACGGGCACAATCGTCATGTTGCCGCGACGCGCGGGGGTACAGGTTGGTCGACCTGCGTTGCAGGCAATACCTTCCCCGGTTTCACGCTCGGCTGCATCCCAGATTTCCTGTTCGAGTGTGCGGACCTCTCGACGAATGAGTGTCCGTGCCCACTCCGGAAGGCCGTTCCAGGCCGCACGATTAGCTCCGAACATGCTCAAACCCCAGGTGACGGCCAGGCTGTGCATATGGGTGGTCACCTCGTGCAGACCGATGGCGTTGGCCGAGAGCGTGCCGGTCACGGCACACTCAACCACACCCGAGCGCATCGCGGAAAGCGTCTCTCCGAACGGAATGACTATCGGCGTCGCGCCAAGCGCGGCAAAGAGTTCCGACTGACCAACGGAAGAGGTCCGTATGCGGCGGCCCACAAGATCCGATAAGCCTGTAAAAGCGCTTTTGCAAAAAATAACCTGAGCCGGATATGTATAAATAGCTAGAAGCTCAACATCGTAGCGCTCAGAAAGTAGGCTTTCGATGTGAGGCCTATATAATGTAACTGTTCGGCGCAATGCATCGATATCGGGATTGACGGTCGGAAGGTCAACCGCATTGAATTCCGGCTCTTCGGTACTAACAACAGCCAGCAACGCTGTACCGAACGGGACGACGCCAAGCCGCATCA
This sequence comes from uncultured Alphaproteobacteria bacterium, assembly GCA_963716705.1. Taxonomy (GTDB): domain Bacteria; phylum Pseudomonadota; class Alphaproteobacteria; order Acetobacterales; family Acetobacteraceae; genus Neoroseomonas. The sequence continues at coordinate 73,755 of CAVQTW010000017.1, read as the reverse complement.
AGGCCAACATTTCTTGCGCCCTGATGCCGCTTCGATCGAAAGGGGCGATTTCCGCCTGGATCCGCCCATCAGATGCGGCCAAAATTCGTTCGCGCCAGAACGGCTCCTCGTATCGCAGGTATTGGCTGACGTCGGCGAGGCCACCGACTATCTTTATGCTTAGCGGCGGTTGGATTGGAGCGGGCGTCTGAGCCGTTGCCTGAACCACGAGGAACCCAGTGAACAAGGCAGCAAGACCTGCTGTCGCGAGCCGTCGGTAAGCCGATCCGATCATCGAGACCTCCTGTTGCGAACGTGGCGCTCGCGATTGCCGCTCATCGACCCAAGGTGTCACCATCTCCATAAAAAAATCGATAGCACGAAAGACGCGGGATGGTGTCAGCGCGAGCCATCCGCTCTGGAGGGCAGGTTCAATGATGTGTCGTGCCTCAACAATGGTACCGAACCAAAGCGAGTCCGAAATATGACAACCCATGTAACCGCCATAGCGAGCCATCGTGGCGGCGCGTTCCTATGGCCTGAGAATAGCCTGACTGCGTTTCGAGCCTCGGCTGCTCTGAAGCTTGAGCAGGTGGAATGTGACGTGCATGCCTCCGCAGACGGTCATGCGATCGTCATACACGACGCAACGCTCGATCGGACAACGGATGGACGAGGCGCTGTTGTTGCCCAATCAGCCGCCGCACTCACCAAACTGCGCGTGAAGGGCACGGATGGAGGGCGCGTGCCGTTGCTGACCAACGTGCTGGACGCACTGCAGCACACTGATGTTGCACCACGAATCGAGATCAAGGCCGATGCCGAGGGTTCGGCATATCCGGGCTTGGTGGCTCGCGTGCTCGATGCGCTCGATGCGCGGCGACAGCGCAGCAAAGCCTGGATAATCTCCTTCGACGCATCGATCTTGGCCGAGGCATCCGCATCCGGTGGGCTAGGCGGCGTTGCTTGGCTAATGAGTGCCGAAACGTGGCGTTCATTAGGAACGTTCGGCGCTGTCGCGGTAGCGCAGAACTACGGATTTCCTGAACTTGGTGTTCGTGAGTCGCAACTCGACGCCGAGGCGGTCTCCGCAATACATGCAGCAGGCCTGCGTGCCTCGGTGTGGGGAGCCGACCACGAGGCATCTATCCGGCGAATGTTCGCGCTTGGTGTCGACGTGCTGACTACAGATGATCCACCGCTCGCGATTGCGCTGCGTGGCTGAGAGCCCATCCGGGAAGAAGTTGAATCCGTTGAATCGGATGTGATTCGCTGTCTCTGCGGACGATTCGCGGGGGCAGACGGATGGCGTGGACAGTGGAGCATCGGCGCGCGGCGGACCGGCGCAGTCTGCGCTATCCCTCTGACCTGACCGATGACGAATGGGCGCTGGTGGCGCCGCTGATACGCCCCGCGAAGCATGGCGGCAGACGGCGCACGGTGGACGTGCGCGAGGTGCTGAACGCGGTGTTCTACGTGCTCTCCACTGGCTGCCAGTGGCAGGCCCTGCCGAAGGATCTGCCGCCGAAGAGCACGGTCTGGGATTACTTCTCCCGATGGGAATGGGAAGGGACCATCGAGCGCATCCATCATGTTCTCTACGTCGCGGTGCGCGAGCAGGCAGGACGCGAGGCCAGCCCGACCACGGCGATCATCGACAGCCAGACGGCGAAGGCGGCGCAAAAGGGGGCTCTACGCTCGATGCGTCCGGCTACGACGCGGGCAAGAAAGTCGTCGGCCGCAAGCGCCACCTGCTGACCGACACGATGGGCATGCTGCTCGCCGTCACGGTGCATCCAGCCAATGTGCAGGATCGCGATGGGGCCGAACCGCTGCTGCGTCAGGCGCGCCGCCTGTTCCCCTTCGTCGAGCGCATCATCGGCGATGCCGGCTATCAGGGGCCGAAGATGGCGGCAGCCGTCGCGCGCACCGGCACGTGGAAGATCGAGATCGTCCGCCGCTGCGACAAACACAGATTCGTCGTGCTGCCGAAGCGCTGGATCGTGGAGCGCACCATCGGATGGATCAGCCGCAATCGCCGTCTCGCTCGCGACTTCGAGCGGCGTTGCCGCATCGCCGCCGCCTTCGTCCGCATGGCGATGATCCGCATCATGCTTCGGCGGCTGGCCGCAAAGCCCTCAGCGTGAATCCGAACTTCCCGGATGGGCTCTGACATTAACCGCCCCAGGCATGTCGGAGGTGAAGTTGAGAGCTGCCCCGCTTCCGTCGACGGTCTGCGGATCAGTGATCGGTCGTTCATGAGCATCTTCCTCGCTTCGAATTCGATGGGCGAGAGGTAGCCCAGGGCGGAGTGGCGCCTGGTTCGGGTTGTAGAAGCCCTCGATGAAGTGGAACACGGCCATGCGCGCCTTGGACTTGCCGCGCTTTAGTGGAGAGGCATTGGGTCAGGTGATGACCATCTTCTCGAATTGCGCAGGGCTTGTGAAGTCGAGCGCGGAATGGCGCCTGACGGGGTTGTAGAAGCCATCGATGTAGCGGCCGATGGAGGCTGCGGCGTCGGCACGTGTTTCGAAGACGGTGCGCCAGACGAGCTCGGATTTCAGTGTCTTGAAGAACGTCTCGACCATGGCTGTGCCGTTCGGAACATCATTGCAATTTCGTAACGGCGATCTCAACGGCGTGCTCGCGGATCTGCACGCGCTCCTTCGTCGCGTCGTAGGCATCCGCGACCTCGGCTCGAAGCGGCGTTCTTGTCGGCCCGGTCGCAGGCACGGTCGATCGGGCACAGCCCGCCGAGGCCTTCGTGCGGACGCTGCCAGTTGTAGAACTTGGCGCTTGAACGCCCACAGGACCGAGGAGCACACGCTTTTTTATCCGTGGCATCCTTGGAGTGGTCGGTCGGTTCGCGTTCATGACGTGGTCGAGAGAGGCGGCGCCACCAGTTCCGGTGCAGCCTGGACGGGGACATCGGTCGATATCGCGACGTACCGACATGGATGTTTGAGCGCGCGGCCTGCGAGCCTCTGGTGGTCGCCACCCAGCCGCGGGTCGGTATTGAAGCGCTCTTCGCTCTTCGGCGACTGCTGATCGAGGCATCGAGCAGCGAGCCGGCGGATGCATTGAGCCTCGCTGTGGCGAGAGACTCCCGCGACCAGAATCGGGGAGATGTCCATGCCGCGCCAGCTCACCCGAACGTATCAGCTTCGATCTGTTCTCCAATCCGCACGATGTCGAGACGACGCAGACGACGCAATGGCAGGCGCTGCCCGACGAGACGCGCCGGACGCTGACCGACCTGATGGTGCGCCTGATCCTCGAGCACGCGGCGAACGCGCCGCGAGGAGGTCGCCATGATCTCTGAGAAGATCCGGCCGCACCATCTGGAGCGCAAGGCGATCCTGTATGTGCGGCAGTCCTCGGCCCATCAGGTTCTGCACAACCGCGAGAGCAGCGCGCTGCAATATGCCATGCGCGATCGTCTGACGGCGCTGGGCTGGTCGCGAGATCGAGGTCAGTCGACGACGATCTCGGCCGCTCGGCGGCGGGCGGCGTCGCACGCGTGCCGGCTTCGACCGGATGGTGGCCGAGGTCTGCCTCGGCAAGGTCGGCGCGGTCGCGGCGCGGGAGGTCTCGCGCTTCGCCCGCAACAGCCGTGACTGGCAGCAGCTCATCGAGATGTGCCGCGTCGTCGACACCGTGCTGATCGATCAGGAGACGGTCTATGCGCCGCGCCAGGGCAACGACCGGCTGCTGCTGGGGCTGAAGGGCAGCCTCAACGAGTACGAGCTCGATCTTCTGCGCCAGCGTTCGCTGTCGGCCCGCTACGAGAAGGCGCGGCGCGGCGAACTGATCGTCGCCGCCCCGGTCGGCTTCGTGAAGGCCGGCGACCGGCTCGAGAAGGATCCCGACCGCCGTGTCCAGGAGGCCATCACGCTCGTCTTCGACAAGGTGGCCGAACTCGGCAGCGCCCGGCAGGCCCTGCTGTGGTTCCTTGAGCATGGGCTCGATCTGCCCGCGAGCAGCGCGAACGGCGACATCGTCTGGCGCAGGCCGAATTACGCGACCATCCACCGGATGATCGAGAACCCGATCTACGGCGGCGCCTACGCCTATGGTAAGACGGGTGTCGCGACGGTGTATGATGGCGCGCGCGCCCAGCCCGGAGCCGCCGCAAGCCGCGAGGCGAATGGCTGGCGCTGATCCCGGTATGCATGAGGGCTATGTCGAGCTGGGAGCGGGCGGAGGCGATCCGCAAGATGGTGAGCGACAACGTCGCCGACGAGCCGGCATCACGGAGCGCCCAAGCATGGCGACGCCCTGCTCGCCGGCCTTGTCCGCTGCCGGCGCTGCGGACGCAAGCTGACGGTCCGCTACACCGGAACGCAGGCCACAACATCCCGCGCTATTCCTGCTGGCGCGGCCTGCTCGACAATGGCGAGCCGCGCTGCATCGCCTTCGGCGGACTGCGCGTCGATGACGCCATCGAGGAAGCGCTGCTCGAGGTCGTCGAGCCCGGCGCCATCGCTGCGGCGCTCGAGGCCGAAGCGCAAGCGGCCAGCAGCGCGATCAGGTTCGCGATGCGCTGGCTGCGCGATCTCGAGGCGGCACGCTACGCCGCCGACCGGGCCTTCCGGCAGTATGACGCCATCGATCCGGAGAACCGGCTGGTCGCGGCGGAACTGGAGGCGCGATGGAACCGGGCGCTCGCGCATGTCGGCGAGATCGAGGGCAAGATTGCCGCGCATGATGCCGCGACGCCGGTGCGCATCACTGATGCGCCGGCATCGCTTCGCCGCGCTCGCCGCCGACCTCCAGACTGTCTGGTCGGCGCCGACGACCGATGCGAGGCTCAAGAAGCGCATCGTGCGCACCGTCATCCACGAGGTGGTCGCCGATATCGATGACGAAGCGTCGCGAGATCGTTCTCCTGATCCACTGGATTGGCGGCGTCCACACCGAACTGCGCCTGCCGAAGCGCCGGCGCGGGCAGCGCAACAGCACATCGGCCGACATCATCGCCGCCGTCCGGCAACTGGTGCTCATCGCCAATGACGATCTGATTGCCGGCATCCTCAACCGGAACGGCCTGATGACCGGCCATGGCAATCGCTGGACACGCGAGCGGGTCACCGCGCTGAGGTCGCATCACAGCATCCCGGTCTTCCAGCCGCGCTGCCGACGGGAGAGAGCCATGGCTCAACCTGAACAAGGCCGCGCGCTTCTCGGGCGTCGCACCGAAGACGCTCAGGCTCGCCGCCGAAGCCGGCGAGATCGAAGCCGTTCATCCCTCTGCCGGATGGTCCGTGGATCTTCAGCCGCTCAGCGCTGGCGACACCCGCCGCCAGCGACCTCGTCAAGCGGCACGGCAGAACCCAAAATACCCCGCGGGATCGCATCCCGATCAGCAAAACCTACCCTTCAACGACATAGACAGATGGGTGTTGTGATGCGTGGCAGTAGTGGTGCACCCACGCGGATAGCCGGTCGCCAAGGTCCGACGCCTGTGCGTCCTCGGAACCCCAAAACTCCTCCAGCACGGTCCGCTGCACGCGCTCCACCTTGCCGTTCAGATGCGGCGAGCGAGGCGGGATGGGCCGAAACTTGATGGCCTCCGCCATCAGGCGGTGCTGGACCTCCTCGGCAAAGAACTCCGCACCGCGATCCGTCTGCACACGCTGAATCGCGAAGGGCATCTCGTCGAGAACCTGGTCGAGGAAGGAAAGGGTCGCCGCTGCGCTCGGGCGCCGGGCCAGCCCGGCCACCAGATATCGGCTGCAGTCGTCGATGGCCGTGAACTGATAGAGTCCAGGTCTGATCTTGCAGGTGTCGAGCTGAACTCGATCGCCGGGCACAGGAAGGCTGTATCGCTTCGGCTTCTGCTCCCTCCGCTTGCGAGCAGGGAGAATGTTGATGCCGTGCCGCACAAGCACCTTGTGCACTGTCGACGGCGCGACCTGGAGACCATGAAGCCGATGCAGTTCGTGGCGAAGGCGCTTCACACCCAGGCGCCGATCGCGACGAAGATCGAGGATCAGCGCTTCCTCCGCGGCCCCAATCTTCCTCGCAGGCGATGTCTGCGGACGACGGCTTTGCGCCTCGAGACCGGCGTTGCCGTCAGCGTCGTGGCGCCGCAGCCACTTGCGCAACGTCGGACGCGAGATGCCGAAGCGACGGCAGACAGCGCCGGCATCCCCGAACTCCCGGTATGCTGCGATCCATGCCGCGCGGAGCCGAACTGCGCGACCTGTCTCGCGTTCTTTTCGATTGGATGATTTTGTCATGCGGTCGCTGGGGCTGTGGGGTTGTGGGCATCGCGCAGCGTTGTCCATCAAGTCCACAGCCTATCCGCCGCGCTGAAACGATGTCTACGAACCCTACACAAGATCGACCCCCGCCGGCTGGTCTTCATCGATGAGACCTGGATCAAGACCAACATGGCGCCGCTGCGCGGGTGGAGCCTTCGCGGGCGACGGCTGGATGCGCGCGTGCCGCATGGCCACTGGAAGACGCTGACCTTCATCGCCGCCCTGCGGCACGACCGCGTCGATGCGCCCTGCGTGATCGACGGACCGATCAACGGCGACCTGTTCGCGCGCCTATGTCGAGCAGGTGCTCGTGCCGACGCTGGCACCAGGCGACATCGTCATCCTCGACAACCTTGGCAGCCACAAGGGACAGCGCGCTCGCCGGGCCATCCGCCAGGCCGGCGCACACCTGCTGTTCCTGCCGCCCTACAGCCCGGACCTGAACCCGATCGAGCAACTCTTTGCCAAGCTCAAGCACCTGATGCGCGCAGCAGAGCAGCGAACTGTCGAGACCACCTGGCGCAAGGCCGGCGCCATCCTCGACCTCGTCAGCCCAGCCGAATGCGCCAACTACCTCGTCAACTCAGGATACGCTTCCGTGTAAACGCAGCGCGCTCTAGAACATTCCAACGTCAGCTGGGATACAGAGGCACGCGTCGGCATCGATCCGGCGCGGCCTCGCTTTCGGCTTCCTGTGCCGCAGCGAAGGCCACCCCAAAACTCGTACTGCCGAAATGGGCAGGAGAGACGCGGGCACGGATTGGGCCGCGAATCCGGGACCAAGTGCGTCTCTCGGGCGCCGTGCGAAATCGGCATCGGCGCAAGGCCGCGGAAATCCGAGCATGTCCGCGAGGACCCATTCCGAAAGAGAAATTCTTCAATATCAGGCACTTAGCGTGGTTGGGGCGCCAGGATTCGAACCTGGGAATGGCGGTACCAAAAACCGCTGCCTTACCGCTTGGCTACGCCCCAGCCGCGCTGCCTCATAGCCTCCCGTCACGCCCCCCGTGAAGCCCCCCGCCCCAGCGCCACCACGCCGCCGGCAGCAGGGCCGCGGCGCCGGCCGCCTCCCGGGCATGCGCGAACAGGGCGAAGCAGGTCGCCCCGGACCCGCTCATGCGCGCCAGCAGGCAGCCCGGCAGGTCCCGCAATGCCTCGAGAACGCCGGCAATGGCGGGGCACAGCCCGATCGCGGGCGGCTCGAGGTCGTTGCGCAGGCCCGCGAGGTCCCGGGCCATCTCCGAGGCCTCGCGCCAGCCTGAGGGCAGCACCGCGGCGCCCGAGAACCCGCCCTGTCGCGCCTTGAACACCGCGGGCGTGGGCAATGCGATACGCGGATTGGCCAGCAGGATGCCGCAGGGCGGCAGGCAGGGCGCAGGAGAGAGCACCTCGCCGATCCCGCCCATCCGCACCGGGCGCGCGGCGATGCAGGCGGGGATGTCGGCGCCGAGCGGCAGCGCCACCTCCGCCAGCCGAGCCTCCGGCCAGCCGAGCCCCCAAACATCGTTCAGCACGCGCAGCGCCGCCGCCGCGTCGGTGCTGCCGCCACCGATCCCCGATGCCACCGGCAGATGCTTGCCCAGCGTCAGCGCCGCATCGGGAGCGATGCCCGCGGCCGCGGCCAGGGCGCGGGCGGCGCGCAGCACCAGGTTGTCGGCCTCGGCCGCCAGCGCGCCCGCCTGCGGGCCTTCAAGCACAAGGCTGAGCCCCGGCGCCGCCACGGCCTGCACCTCATCCGCCGCGCCGGCAAACACCACCAGGCTGTCGAGCGTGTGGTAGCCATCCGGCCGGCGGCCGGTGACATGCAGGTGCAGGTTGACCTTGGCAGGCGCGCGCCCGGCACGCACGCCGCCCGGTGGCGTCACCGCGCGCGGCTCAACGCCGGTTGTCGGCCACCGGGTTGGCCGGCAGGCCGCTGCGGATCTTGGCTTCGATGTTGGGGCCTTCGTCGCCCTCCGGGCCGAGGGCCAGGGCGCGGCGCCACTGGAACTGCGCCTCCCGCTGGCGCCCGGCGGTCCAGTAGGCATCGCCCAGATGGTCGTTGATGACGCTGTTGCGGGGTTCCAGCTCCACCGCGCGCTCCAGCCAGCGGATCGCGCCGGTCATGTCGCCCATCTTGAACAGCGCCCAGCCGAGGCTGTCGGCGATGTTGCCGTCCTGCGGGCGCAGCGCCACGGCGCGTTCGAGCATCCGGCGCGCCTCGGGCAGGTTCTCGCCGCGCTCGACCCAGGTATAGCCGAGGTAGTTCAGCACGTAGGGCTGCTCCGGCGTCAGTTCGAGCGCACGGCGGAAATCCGCCTCCGCGTCGGGCCAGCGCCCGGCCCGCTCGCGCGCAATGCCCCGGGCATAGAACAGCGGCCAATGGCCGGGGGTGGGCGCGGCGACGCGCTCGACAGCCTGGTCGTAGGCGATGGCCGCCTCGGCCCAGCGCTGGCGGCTGCGCAGCATGTCGCCCAGCCGCGCATGGGGCTGGGAGGCGCCAGGATAGGCCGCGGCCACCGCCGCGAAAGCGACGATCGCCTCATCCGTGCGGTCGAGCCGGTCGAGCAGCGTGGCGCGCCGCAGCCCGACCATGCCGGAGAGCGGGTCATCGGCCGGGATCTGGTCCAGCACCGCCAGCGCGGCCTCGAATTGCCGCTCATCCGCCAGGGCATCGGCGGCCAGCAGCAGCGCGGGGGTGAAGCCTGGCCGCAGCCGCAGCGCCAGCCGCGTGAGCGCCAGCGAGAACTCCGCCGCCCCCTGCCCGCGCAGCGCACCGGCGAGTGCCAGGTGCGCCTCGGCCATGCCCTCGACCGGGGAGGACACGGCGCGGGTGGTCATGAACTGGCGCTGCGCCGTCTCGCCCATGGCCAGCGAGAGGTCGTCCTCGCTGCGCGCCAGCATGTCCACCAGGGCGCGCGCATCGGTCTCGTTGCCCCCGCGCGCGAGGATGCCCGCGGCGATCTGCACCAGGCGCAGGGTGGGCGGCGTGCTGTCGCCGATGGCGATGCGCACGAAACGCTCGGCTTCGCGCGCGCGGCCGGCGAGGTCGCAGATCAGCGCGGCATGCAGCGCATAGAGCGAGCGCAGCCTTCCGCTCTCGGCCATCGGCCGCAGCAGCGCCACGGCGGCATCGGTCTGGCCCTTGCCGTGCAGGGTCCAGGCCAGCAGCATCGGCTGCAAAAGCTGCGAGGCACCCTGCCGGGGCAGGCCACGCACCCGCGTCTCGGCCCGGTCCCAGCGCCCGGCCTGGGCGTCGGTCCCGGCGATCAGCATGCTGGCCAGCGGGTTGTCCGGCAGGCGCCGCGCCAGGCGCACCGCTTCCGGCCGGCCATCGAGCAGGGTCGCGATGAAGGCGCGCTGCACCACCTCGGGCTGGTCCGGATCGGCCCGCAGCGCCGCGAGCAGGCTGTCCGCGGCGGTCGCGGTATCCGATTCCGAGGTCGCGAACCGCCCGGCGAGATAGGCGCCGAAGGCGTTGCTCGGCGAGGGCGTGAAGCCGGCCTCCCCGGTCCGGCCGCCATCGGCGGCGCCGCAGGCGGAGAGCAGGGCGGCGGTCAGCAGGAGCGTGCGCGGGCACGGAAAGGACAGGATCATCGGCGCATCCTATCCGCACAGGCCGCGCCGTGCCACGTCGGATCGCGCCCCTCAGGTCGGGAAACCGACCATCGTTCCGGGGGCGAAAGCCGGAGGCTGGGGGTAGTGCAGCCCGCGCTGGCCCGACAGCGAGCGGTCGGGCCTGCCCGGATACGGTCCGGGGTCGAAACCATGCAGCGCGCCATCGCGCACCCAGCCCTGGTCGAGGTCGCTGCCCCAGGCGGCGGCGGCCAGCGCCTCGGCCAGGCGGGCGCGGATGGCGGCGTAGTCGGGGTCGGCGGCGCGGTTCTCGGCCTCGGTCGGGTCGCGCTCCAGGTCGAACAGCTGGAACACATTGCCGGCGGGGTACCAGATCAGCTTGTGCCGGCCGTCATGGGCCATGCGCGTCGCGCCGTTGTTCTCCAGCGTGTCGCCGGTCAGCACCGCGCGCGGCGCGCCGAGCATGGAGCGCCCCTCCACCGTCGCGGGCACGGGAATGCCGGCGAGGTCGAGCAGCGTCGGCATCACGTCCTGCAGGCCGACCAGGCGATGGTCGATGCGATCGGTGCCGATGCGCGCATCCGCCGCGCGGCCCACCAGGATGCAGGGGATGTTGCCCGAGCCCTGGTAGTAGGTGCGCTTCGCATAGAGCCCGTGGTCGCCCAGCATGTCGCCATGGTCGGCGGTGATCAGGATGATGGTGTCGTCGAGCAGCCCTTCCTCGCGCAGCGTGCCGATCACCACGCGCAGCTGGTGGTCGATATGCGTGGCCATCGCGTAGAAGGCGCGGCGCACCTCGGCCAGCACGTCGGGCGTCAGCGCCGGCCAGTAGTTGCGCACCATGCGCAGCGCGAAGGGCAGGTCCTCGGTTTTCGCCGACCATGCCGAGGTCAGCGCCGGCGGCGGCGTGAATTGCCGGTACAGGTCCATGTAGGTCGGCAACGGCACCAGCGGCGGGTGCGGTGCGGTGTAGGACAGGCACCAGAAGGCCGGGCGCGTCGGGTCCCGCCGGCGCATCTCCCGCGCCATGGTGAAGGAGGCCCAGTTGGTGACGTGGCATTCTTCCGGCAGATGCCAGGCGCGGTGCATGTAGTTGTTGTTGTTCATCCCGTGCAGGAACTGCTTGCCCGGATGCCCCTGGTCCGCGAGGTAGATGTCGTGGTCGTCCGGCCCGCCCAGATGCGGGCGGCCTTCCTCGCTGAGCAGCACGTTGTCGAAGCCGATGCGGTCGCGCGGCGGATAGACATGCAGCTTGCCCACGCACAGCGTCTGGTAGCCCGCACCACGAAAGGTGTCGGCGATGGTCGGCAGGTGCTTGGGCATGGCGTTGGTGGTGCCGAACACGCGGTCGCCATGCGTCTTCGTCGTGGTACCCGTCATCAGCGTGCGCCGCGCGGGGATGCAGATCGGCGTCTCGGCATAGGCGTTGGTGAAGCGGATGCCGTTGCGCGCCAACTGGTCCAGCGTGGGCGTCAGCACCGTGGGATGCCCCGCGCAGCCGAGCATCTGGCCCGGCCACTGGTCCACGGTGACGAGCAGGATATTGGGGCGCGTATCGGCCATGGATGGTGTTCCCCCGCGGGCCGCATGGCGGGCCCTTGCTGTGCGCGAGCCTAGCAGCCGAACGCCCTGCGGCAAGCCGCGCGGCCCGGTCTGGCCGCGCCACGCGCCCGCGCGTAGTCTCCGCCCCCGAAACCGCCCCTCCGGAGGAACGAACGCATGGCCTATCCCAATGTCCAGCTGCATGTGAACGGCGAGTGGCGCGACGCGCGCTCGGGCAAGACCATCGACGTGCTGAACCCCGCCACCGAGGAAGTGATCGGCACCGTCGCGCATGCCGAGAAGGCCGACCTCGATGAGGCGCTGGCCGCCGCCGAGCGCGGCTTCGCCACCTGGAAGAAGGTCAGCGCCTACGAGCGCGCCAAGCTGATGCGCAAGGCCGCCGACATCTTCCGCTCCCGCGCCGACGAGATCGCGCGGCTGATGACGCTCGAACAGGGCAAGCCGCTGGCCGAGGCCAAGATGGAGATGATGGCCGCCGCCGACATCATCGACTGGTTCGCCGAGGAAGCGCCGCCGCGCCTATGGCCGCGTGATCCCGGCGCGCGCCGAGGGCGTGTACCAGCTGGTGCTGAAGGAGCCGGTCGGCCCGGTCGCCGCCTTCACGCCCTGGAACTTCCCGATCAACCAGGTGGTGCGCAAGCTCTCGGCCGCGGTGGCCACCGGCTGCTCGATCATCGTCAAGGCGCCGGAGGAAACCCCGGCCTCGCCCGCCGAGCTGATCCGCGCCTTCGTCGATGCCGGCCTGCCGCCGGGCGTCGTCGAACCTGGTCTATGGCGTGCCGGCCGAGATCTCCGCCTACCTCATCCCGCATCCCGATCATCCGCAAGGTGACCTTCACCGGCTCGACCCCGGTGGGCAAGCTGCTGGCGGGCATGGCGGGCGAGCACATGAAGCGCGTGACCATGGAGCTGGGCGGCCACGCGCCGGCCATCGTCTTCGACGACGCCGACCTCGACCTCGCGGCGAAGACGCTGGCGGGGGCGAAGTTCCGCAATGCCGGCCAGGTCTGCGTCAGCCCCACGCGCTTCCTGGTGCAGGAGAAGCTGTATGACGGCTTCGTCGAGAAGTTCGTCGAGCACACCAAGGCGCTGAAGGTCGGCGACGGCATGGCCGAGGGCACCACCATGGGCCCGCTCGCCCATGACCGCCGCGTGCCCTGGGTCGAGATGCTGGTGCAGGACGCGCAGCAGAAGGGCGGCAAGATCCACACCGGCGGCAAGCGCATCGGCAACAAGGGCTATTTCTACGAGCCGACCGTGATGACCGACGTGCCCAAGGATGCGCGGGCGATGAACGAGGAACCCTTCGGCCCGATGGCGATGATCTCGCCGCTTCAGCGATTTCGACGAGGTGGTGAAGGAAGCCAACCGCCTGCCCTATGGCCTGGCCGCCTACGCCTTCACGCGCTCGGCGAAGACGGCGAACGCGATCGCCTCGCAAGGTCGAGAGCGGCATGATGACCATCAACCATCTCGGCCTCGCGCTGCCCGAAGTGCCCTTCGGCGGCATGAAGGATTCGCGGCTACGGCTCCGAGGGCGGGCTCGAGGCGATCGAGGCCTATCTCAACACCAAGTTCGTCTCGCAGGCCGGGCTGTAGGCAGGAAGGTCGGGGGAGAGAACTCCCCCGATCCCCCTCCTTTTTTTGGCCTTGGGGAACTGACAGCCGAAGTCAGTTCCCAAGAAGCCAGAAAAAGGGTGGGGTCCGGGGGAGGTTCTCCTCCCCCGGCCTTCATCCATCATGCTCACCCTTTTCGCCGACCGCGACTTCCGCAACATCTGGATCGTCGGCCTCGCGGTCTTCGTCGTGCGCTGGCTGGAAACCCTTGCGGTCGGCGTCTTCGCCTATGCCGCCACGGGGTCCGCCTTCGTCGTGGCCATGCTCACCATGCTGCGCCTGCTGCCGATGGGCCTGTTCGGCGCCGTGCTCGGCGCGGTGGCCGAACGGATGGACCGCCGCCAGGCGCTGCTGCTGGTGGTGCTCTCGCAGGTCGTCACCTCGGCGGTGATCGCCGCGCTCGCCTTCGCCGATGCGGTGCAGATCTGGCACCTCGCGGTCGCGAGCTTCATGAACGGCATCGCCTGGGCCTCGGACAATCCGGTGCGCCGCGCGATGATCGGCCAGGTCGCCGGCCCGGCGCGCATCGGCGCTGCCATGTCGATCGATGTCGGCACCAGCAATGGCAGCCGCGTGCTGGGCCCGACGCTGGGCGGCGTGGTGCTGGCGGCGGTCGGGCTGGACGGTGCCTTCCTGCTGAGCGTCGTCATCTACATCCCCGCCGTCTTTGCCACGCTGAGCCTGCCGCGCATGGCCACCGCCCGGCCGCGCCGGTCGCGTCGGTGCTGGCGCGCATCGCCGAGGGCTTCGCCTTCGTGCGGCAGGAACCGCGCCTGGTCGGCACGCTGCTGGTGACGCTGCTGTTCAACCTGTTCGGCTGGCCCTTCACCAGCATGATCCCGGTGATCGGGCAGGACCGGCTGGGCCTCGGGCCGGAGGGCATCGGGCTGCTGGCGGGCATGGACGGCGTCGGTGCGCTTCTGGGCGCGATCGTCATCGCGGTGGTCGCGCGGCCGTCGCAGTACCGCGCCATCTACCTGGGCGGCATCGCGCTGTACTTCGCGATGCTGGCGGCCTTCGCGCTGGCACCGACGCCGGCCCTCGCCGGCGCGGCGCTGGTGCTGGCGGGGGTCGGCGGCGCCGGCTTCGCCATCATGCAGCCGACGCTGGTGTTCCTGGTGACACCGGTCGAGATGCGCAGCCGCGTGCTGGGCCTGCTCTCGGTGTGCATCGGGCTCGGGCCGATCGGGTTCCTGGCGCTGGGGGTGCTGGCCGAGGCGGTCGGCGCGCCTGTCGCGACCGCCTCGCTGGGCGTGGCCGGCCTGGTGGCGCTGGTGTTCACCCGGCGCTGGTGGAGGCGGATCTGATGGCGCGGACGGACGCTTCCTGCTTCGCTGCGCCGGTGTGGAGGATGTGATGGATGCATTGCTGCCGGCGGCCCGCGCGGTCGCCGAGAAACTGAAGGCGCGTGGCGAGACCGTCGCGGTCTGCGAAAGCTCGGCCGGCGGGCTGGTATCGGCCGCGCTGCTCGCGGTGCCGGGGGCCTCGGCGTATTTCCTCGGCGGCGCGGTGGTCTATACCCGCGCGTCGCGCGAGGGCCTGCTGGGCATCACCGAGGCCGACATGGCGGGGCATGCGCAGTTCCTCCGAACCCTACGCCCTGCTGCTGGCGCGTACCGTGCGCGCGCGAGCTCGGCGCCGATTGGGGCTTTGCCGAGACCGGCGCCGCCGGGCCCGCGGGCAACCGCTACGGCGACGCGGCGGGGCATGCGTGCCTGGCCATCAGCGGGCGCGGTGGAGCGGGTCATCACGCTGGAGACCGGCGCCCCGGGGCGGGAGGCGAACATGCGCGCCTTCGCCGCCGCGCTGTTCCGCCTGGCGGGCGAGGCGCTGGACTGATCCGGGCTCTGCGCGATTGCGCGCCCGGCCCGACCTTCGGCCCCGGACAGGAACGGGGGTAGGGCGTGGCGCAGTTCAAGGGCACCGAGCGGTATGTGGCGGGCCGGGACCTGGAGGTCGCGGTCAATGCCGCCGTCGCGCTGCAGCGCCCGCTGCTGGTGAAGGGCGAGCCCGGCACCGGCAAGACCGTGCTGGCGCATGAGATCGCCACAGGCGCTCGGCTATCCGCTGATCGAATGGCACATCAAGTCCACCACCAAGGCGCAGCAGGGGCTGTATGAATACGACGCGGTACGCCGCCTGCGCGACGGGCAGCTCGGCGACCAGCGCGTCCACGACATCGCCAACTACATCGTCCGCGGCAAGCTGTGGGACGCCTTCGAATCCGACGCAGCCGGTCGGTGCTGCTGATCGACGAGATCGACAAGGCCGACATCGAATTCCCCAACGACCTGCTGCTCGAACTCGATCGCATGGAGTTCTTCGTCTACGAGACGCGCAAGACCGTGGCGGCGCGCGCATCGCCCGATCGTGATCATCACCTCGAACAACGAGAAGGAGCTGCCGGACGCCTTCCTGCGCCGCTGCTTCTTCCACTACATCCGCTTCCCCGACCGCGAGACGATGGAGATGATCGTCGAAGTCGCACTTTCCCGACATCCGCCAGGAGCTGCTGCGCGAGGCGCTGAACGTCTTCTTCGACATCCGCGAGGTGCACGAGCTCAAGAAGAAGCCTGTCGACGTCCGAGCTGCTCGACTGGCTGAAGCTGCTGACCATCGAGGACATGCCGCCCGAGGCGCTGCGCAGCCAGGATGCCAAGACTGCGCTGCCGCCGCTCTATGGCGCGATGCTGAAGAACGAGCAGGACGTGCATCTGTTCGAGCGCCTGGCCTTCCTCGCGCGGAGGCGCGGCCAGTGAGCGCGCGCCGCCGCGGGGGCTGAAGGGTGTTCGCCCCCTTCATCCTCGCTTTGCGCGCCGCCGGCGTGCCGGCCTCCATCATGGAGTACCTGGCGCTGCTGCGCGCGATGAAGGAGGGCGTGGCGGGTTTCTCCGTCGATGACTTCTACCATCTGTCCCGCGCCGCGCTGGTCAAGGACGAGCGCCACCTCGACCGCTTCGACCGCGTCTTCGGCGAGATCTTCAAGGGCCTTGAGACACCGCAGGGCGAAGCCCCGCGCGAGATCCCGGCCGAATGGCTGCGCAAGATGGCCGAGAAGCTCCTCACCCCCGAGGAGATGGCGCAGATCGAGGCGCTGGGCGGCTTCGACAAGCTGATGGAGACGCTGAAGCAGCGCCTCGCCGAACAGAAGGGCCGCCACCAGGGCGGCATCGAAATGGATCGGCACCGGCGGCACCTCGCCCTTCGGCGCGCATGGCTACAACCCCGAGGGCGTTCGCATCGGGCAGGAGGAAAGCCGCCACCGCCGCGCCGTGAAGGTCTGGGACGAACGAACCTTCCGCGACCTCGACGAGGACGAGGCGCTGTCCTCGCGCAACATGAAGGTCGCGCTGCGCCGCCTGCGCCGCTTCGCGCGCACCGGCGCGGCCACGGAACTCGACCTGCCGGGGACCATCGGCGCCACCGCGCGCAATGGCGGCTCGCTCGACCTGCACATGGTGCCCGAGCGGCACAATGCGGTGAAGGTGCTGCTGCTGATGGATATCGGCGGCTCGATGGACGACCACATCCGCATCTGCCAGGAGCTGTTCACCGCCGCGCGGTCCGAGTTCAAGCATCTGGAATTCTGGTACTTCCACAACTGCCCCTATGAGCGCGTGTGGCGCACCAACCGCCGCCGCCGCGAGACCGAGCGGCCGATGATGGAAGTGCTGCGCACCTACGGCCCTGACTGGCGCCTGGTCTTCGTCGGCGATGCCACCATGAGCCCCTACGAGATCATCCAACCCGGCGGCTCGGTCGAGCACTGGAACGAGGAAGCCGGCCAGGCCTGGATGGCCCGGCTGACGCGCCACTTCCGGAAAGCTGCGTGGCTGAACCCGGTGGAGGACGCGCACTGGCGCTACACGCAATCCATCGGGATCATGCAACGCCTGATGGACAACCGCATGTACCCGCTCACCCTTGCCGGGCTTGAAACCATGGCGCGCGAGCTGGCGCGCTGACGAAGGAAACGAACCGCATGTCCGCCACCGCCCGCATCCCTCGCGGCCGCCAGTTCTTCGCCAATCCGGGCCCCACCAACATCCCGGATTCCATCCTGAAGGCGGTGGCGCATGTCAGCGTGGACTTCAACGACCCGGCCTTCCTCACCGTCTATGACGGCTGCGTCGCCGGGCTGAAGCGCGTGCTGCGCACGCAGCAGGAGGTGTTCCTCTACACCGGCTCCGGCCATGCGGCGTGGGAGGCGGCGCTGGTCAACCTGTTCTCCCCCGGCGATGCGTTGCTGATGATCGAGACAGGGCATTTCTCGGAATCCTGGGCCAAGATGGCGCGGGACTTCACGCTCGATGTGCGCGTGCTCGAAGCGGACTGGCACCGCGGCGCCGACATGGCGGCTTTGCGCGCGATGCTCGCCGCCGATACGGCCCACGTCATCAAGGCGATCTGCGCCGTACACAACGAAACCGCGACCGGCATGGTCCTGCCGCTGGCCGAGATCCGCGCCGCGCTCGATGCCACGGCCCATCCCGCGCTGGTGCTGGTGGACACCATCTCCTCCCTCGGCTCCATGGAGTTCCGCATGGATGACTGGGGCATCGATGTCGCGGTCGGCGGCAGCCAGAAGGGGCTGATGCTGCCCACCGGCCTGTCCTTCACCGGCGTCTCGGCCAAGGCGATGGCGGCGCATGCGCAGTCCCGGCTACCGAAATCCTACCTCAACTGGACCAACATGCTCACGCGCCGGCACAAATCCTTCATCGGGACGGTGCCGACCTCGCTGTTCTACGGGCTGGAGGAATTGCTGCGCCTGATCGAGGAGGAAGGGCTGGAGCAGGTCTTCGCCCGCCATGCGCGCCTGGCCGAGGCGGTGCGCCGCTGCGTGCACCACTGGTCGGGCAATGACGGCCCGCAGCTGTTCTGCCACACGCCCGACCGCTGCTCGAACAGCGTCACCGCCGTGCAGGTGCCCGAAGGCCATGATGCCGAGGCGGTGCGCCGCTTCGCCCAGGGGAAGTTCAATGTCTCGCTGGGCGGCGGGCTCGGGCGGCTCGGCGGAAAGGTGTTCCGCATCGGCCATCTGGGCGACCTCAACGAGCCGATGATCCTCGGCACCCTGGCCTCGGTGGAAATGGCGCTGCGCCTGGCGGGCATTCCCCATGCGCCCGGCGGCGTGGGTGCGGCCATCGCCTATCTGGCGGAGGTCGCCCAGGACTCATGACGATGCGGTGAAACCGGCGGGGCTTGCGGCGGCTCAAGCCCCGCCGCACCCGGTCCGCGCTAGAGTGGCGCCATGGAGAACCCCCGCCCGACCCGCGCGGCGCCGCCCGCCGCGCAGCCCGACGCCGCGGCATCGGCACCCGCGCGCCCCATCGCCGCAAACCCGATGCCGGCCGAGGCGCGCCTCGGCCCCACCTTCCACACCTTCGACCGCATCCTGCGTGCCGCCGAGGCGCGCGTTACCCAGGGCGTCTCGCCCACCGCCGTGGCTGGCGCCTGGGCGGATTGGGCGATGCATTTCGCCCGCGCCCCGGGCAAGCAGATGGAACTGGCCGCGCGGGCCTGGCTTCAGGGGCTGCGCTACATGCTCTGGCTGCGCCGTGCCGCCGGCGGCGAGAAGCCGGAGCCACTCGTTGCGCCGCCGAATGGCGACCGCCGCTTCGCCGACCCCGCCTGGTCGGTGTTTCCCTTCAACGCGATCGCCCAGGCGCACCTTTTGAACGAGGCCTGGTGGATGGAGGCGACGCACGCGGTGCCCGGCCTGTCGCGGCGGCATACCGACCAGGTCGGCTTCATGATGCGCCAGGCGGTGGATGTGCTGGCGCCGAGCAACATTCCCTGGATCAATCCGGCGATCGTCGAGCGTACCCTCGCGGATGCCGGAGGCAACCTGCTGCGCGGTGCCGAGAACCTGCTCGACGACATCGAGCGCGGCCTGGCCGCCGCCCCGCCCCCGGGTGCCGAGCATTTCAGGCCCGGTCACGAGGTCGCGCTGACGCCAGGGCGCGTGGTGTTCCGCAACGAGCTCATGGAGCTGATCCAGTACGCGCCAACGACCGGGACGGTACAGGCCGAACCGCTGCTGATCGTGCCGGCCTGGATCATGAAGTACTACATCCTCGACCTCAGCCCGGAGAATTCGCTGGTGCGCTGGCTGGTGGCACGGGGCTTCACGGTGTTCATGGTCTCCTGGAAGAACCCCGATGCGCGTGACAGCGAAACCGGCCTCGACGACTACCGCCGCAGCGGCGTCATGGCGGCGCTCGACGCCATTTCCGCCATCCTGCCCGGCCGGCGCATCCATGCCTGCGGCTACTGCCTGGGCGGCACCATCCTGTCGATCGCCGCGGCCACCATGGCGCGGGACGGGGATGCGCGGCTGGCCAGCCTGACGCTGCTCGCCGCGCAGACCGATTTCGCCGAGGCGGGCGAACTGATGATGTTCGTCGACGAAAGCCAATTGACCTTCCTCGAAGACATGATGTGGGACCAGGGCTACCTCGATACGCACCAGATGTCCGGCGCCTTCCAGGCGCTGCGCTCGAACGAGCTGTTCTGGTCGCGGCTGATGCGCCGCTACGTGCTGGGCGACGCCAATGGCATGACCGACCTGCTCGCGTGGAACAGCGACCAAACGCGCATGCCCGCGCGCATGCACGGCGAGTACCTGCGTGGCCTTTTCCTCGAGAACCGCCTGAGTGCGGGGCGCTTCGCGGTCGAAGGCCGCGTCATCGCGTTGTCGGACATCAAGGCGCCGATCTTTGCCGTGGGCACCGTGAAGGACCACATCGCGCCCTGGCGATCGGTCTACAAGGTCTCGCTGTTCAGTGACACGGACGTGACCTTCGTCCTGACCGAAGGGGGCCACAATGCCGGCATCGTCAGCGAGCCGGGTCACCCGGGCCGGCGCTTCCAGATCATGACCCGTGGTCACGACGCGCGTTACCTCGACCCGGAATCCTGGGCCGCCGTCGCACCGCAACGCGACGGCTCATGGTGGTCCGACTGGGCAGCCTGGCTGGCAGCGGCCGGCAGCGAGCAGGCGGACCCGCCCCCGATGGGCGCGCCGGAACAAGGCCTGCCGCCACTCGAAGCCGCACCCGGCACCTACGTCCTGATGAAGTGAGCGCGGCATGGGCATTGAGATCGAACGCCGGTTCCTCGTAGCCGGCGACCACTGGCGCACCGGCGTTGTCGGCACGCGCCGCATCCGCCAAGGCTACCTGGCCCGGGAGGCCGGCACCTCGGTGCGGGTGCGCGTCGCCGACGGGGTCGCGCTGCTGACCATCAAGGGGCCCGGCGACATCGTGCGACAGGAGTACGAATACGCCATCGCAGCGATGGAGGCCGAGGAGATGCTCTCCACCATCTGCGCCGGCCGCCGTGTCACCAAGACGCGGCACGAGGTCCCGCATGACGGGCTGGTCTGGGAGGTCGATGTCTTCGAGGGCCACCTCGCCGGCCTGGTGCTGGCGGAGGTCGAGCTGGACGAGGCAGGCCGCGCCCTGCACCCGCCGCCCTGGGTGGGCGCGGAAGTCACGCATGATGGGCGCTTCGCCAATGCCGCGCTGGCCTCCGCCGAGGGCCCGCCGCGGGGGTGACGGGGCGCGCCGCGCATCCTAGGCTTGGGTCGCCGGCCGAGATGAGCCGAGACGAACTCCAGGGGAAGCGTCCGCATGAGTGCCACGAGCCGCGCCGTCTATCGTCACGGTGATCTCGGCCGCCTGTTCGATCCCGCATCCATCGCCGTGATCGGCGCGAGCCCCCGGGCGGGCTCCTTCGCGGACCGCACCATCAGCGCGCTGGCCAACTACACCGGCCGCCTGCACCTGGTGAACGGGCGCTATGAGAAAATCGGCGAACGCCCCTGTTTCCCCTCCGTCGCCGCTCTGCCCGAGGTGCCCGATTGCTGCATCGTCGTCGCCGCCAAGGATGCGGTTGAAGGCATCGCGACGGACTGCGCGAAGGCCGGCGTCGGCGGCATCATGATCTACGCCTCGGGCTTCGCCGAGACGGCGCGCGAGGAGGACATCGCGGCGCAGCGGCGCCTCGCCGCCATCGGGCGCGCGGCGGGCATGCGCATCGTCGGGCCGAACTGCATCGGCATGCTGAACTTCCGCACCAAGGCGGGCGTGACCTTCATGATCCCGCCGCCGATGGAGGTGCCGCTGCCCCATGCGGTGGGCCTGGTCAGCCAATCGGGCGCGCTGGGTTTCTCGCTGGCGCAGGCGGTGATGCGCGGCGTCTCGGTCAGCCATCTGCTGACCACCGGCAATTCCTCCGACGTGGATGTCGCCGATTGCGTCTCCTTCCTCGCGGATGATCCGGCCTGCCGCGCCATCGGCTGCGTGTTCGAAGGCATGCCCGAACCGATGCGCTTCATCCAGGCCGCCGAGATCGCGGACCGCGCGAACAAGCCGCTGGTGGTGTTCAAGCTCGGCACCGGCGAGGCGGGCGCGGCGGCGGCGATGTCCCATACCGGCTCGCTCGCCGGCGAACAGGCCGCCTATCTCGCCGCCTTCGAACGCGCCGGGGCGGTGGTGGTCAAGGATTTCGAGGCGCTGGTGGAAACCGCCGCCTTCCTCGCCAAGGCGCCGGCACCGAAGGCGCGTGGCGTGGCGGTGGTGGCGGTCTCCGGCGGTGCCGCCATCATGTCCGCCGACAAGGCCGAGGCGCATGGCGTGCCGCTGCCCCAGCCGACCGCGCCGGTGCGCGCCATCCTGGAATCGCGCATCCCGGATTTCGGCTCGGCGCGCAATCCCTGCGACGTCACCGCGCAGGTCTGCCAACGACCCCGAGAGCCTGACCGCCTGCGCCGGCGCGATGCTGGGCGAGGAACACTACGGCGCGCTGATCTACGCGCAGATCTATTCCACCGAGATTTCCGCCAAGCGCCCGGCCGAACTCGCCGCCATCGCCGCCGACCACGACAAGCCGATCTGCGTGGTCTGGACCACCGAATGGCTGGAAGGCTTCGGCTCCACGGAAGCCGAGCAGAACCCGCGCATCGGCCTGTTCCGCTCGATGGATCGCTGCTTCGCCACACTCGCCCATTGGCACGCGCGCGAGGCGCGCCGCGCCGCCGGCCCGCGCGCCTACCAGCGCCTCTCGCGCCCCGAAGCGGCGGCGGAGGCCGCGGCGATGATCGATGCCGCGCAGGACCGCACGCTGACCGAACGCGAAGCCAAGGCGGTACTGGCCGCTTATGGCGTGCCCGTGGTGCCCGAGCGCCTGACCACGCGCGAGGACGACGCGGTCGCCGCGGCCGAGGCGCTTGGTTTCCCCGTCGCGATGAAGGTCGAAAGCCCCGACCTGCCGCACAAGACGGAAGCTGGCGTGATACGCCTGCGCCTGAAGGACGCGGCGGAGGTGCGCGACGCCTACCGCGCCGTGATGGCGAATGCCAAGCGCCACGCGCCGGGTGCGCGCATCAACGGCGTGCTGGTGCAGCCGATGGCGAAGCCGGGCGTCGAAGTCATGGTCGGTGCGCGCGTCGATCCGCTGATGGGGCCACTGATCGTCGCCGGTCTCGGCGGCGTGCTGGTGGAACTGATGCGCGATTCCGCACTCGCGCTGGCACCCGTGACGCCGGTCGAGGCACGCGGCATGTTCGAACGCCTGCGCGGTCGCGCGGCGCTCGAAGGCTTCCGCGGCGCCCCCGCGGCGGACCTCGATCGGCTCGCGGAGATCGTCGCGCGGTTGTCGGAATTCGTGTCCGACCAAAAGCAGCGCGTGGCGGAACTCGATGTGAACCCGATCATTGTCGCGGGCTCGGACGCCGTGGCGGTGGATGCGCTGATCGTGAAGGCGTGACGGTTTCGAGGGGGCCTTGCCCCCTCGAACTCCCCCACCAGGGGGCAGCGGCCCCCTGGACCGCGAATAGCGAAACGTCGGGGCGCGAAGGGCCTTGTGCTACCGCGTCACGACCACTCCGCCTGCGCGCGTGCCAGGGCGCCCGTGCCTGGTGCACCGATCAACGGACAGGCGAGCAGGATCGGCATCGCCTGCACGGCCAGGCGCAGCCCGGCCTCGCTGTCGCTGGGATAGTGCGCGCCGATCACCTCGCGGTTGCGCGCCACGCGCTCGGCGATACGCCACAGCGGCGTGCTGGTCATGCGGCCCGCCACGCCAGGCAGCGCCGAGACCTTGGTGGTGATGTTGCCCGCCAGCGAGGCGACATCCGCGGCGGTGACCGGCATCTTGGCACCGCCCTTGCCCTGGCCCCAGGCGAGGCCGGGCAGCACCTCGGCCAGCACCATCGCGACCAGATAGGCCTCGGTCGCGTGCCCGCTCGGATAGGCGGGATGCCCGGGCGGATCGACCGGCGGCATCAGCCCCGGCGCGATGCGCGACGGCCGCGCGCGCATGTGCACCTTCTTGTGGTGAAGTGCGACGAATTGCGCGATGCGCAGCGTCGCGTGGCACAGCCGCGTGGTCCAGGGATGCGTGCCGCCCTTGAAGGTGATCAGGCCGCGGAAATAGCCGAGCACATTGCCGCGCTGCTCCAGCGCCTCGGCCAGCACGCCGGCGCGGAACTCGGCGATCTCGGCCAGCTCGGCGAGTTCCGCCTCGATCGCCGCCTGGGCGGCCGGCGGCGGTGGAATCGCGATGGCGGTCCACGCACCACCCCCCTGCGTGGCGAATTCGGTCATGGCGGCGACAGCGAAATGCGGCAGCGACCAGTCATCGCCACGGAAGGGCGGCGGCGCGGCGGCCAGCGACCAGGTCTTGAGCGTCTCGAGGTCCTGCGGCGGCCAGCGATTGCCGCGGAACCAATCCTCCCCGCTGCGGCGCGCCAGCGCGGGCGAAATGCCCAGCGGGCGTGCGCTGCTGCGGCCGCGCGCGGCGGACCCGGCGCCGGAGGAATCACTGCTGTCGGAGCTGTCGGAACTGTCGCTGCTGTCGGAGGAATCGGAACTGTCCGAGGAATCCGAAATACCTATGCCGCCCATGGCGCCCTCCTCGTATCGTGTCGTTTCATTCCGGCAGTCCCGCGGCGCGCAGATCGGCGAGGAAGCGCGCGCGGATCCGTGGATCGCGATAAGGCATGCGCGATCGTTCGTATTCCGCAAGCGAGAATCCAGGTTCGATCGCGAGAAGGCGTTGCGCGGCGTGACGTGCCTCACTCTCCTGTCCGGCCGCCGAAAGCGCCGCGATCATCACCCGCAGGTTGGAGGTGAAGCGCGGCGTTTCGGTATCCGACAGCCGGCACCAGCGCAGCGCCTCCGCAACACTGCCGTGGCAGTAATGCGCAATGGCAATCAGGTTGTAGTAGGAGAACAGGTTCTGATCGAAGGGCGACAGGCGCAGCCCGTGCTCGGCATGGCGGATCGCCTCCTCGGTACGCCCTACATAGGACAGCGTGGCGGAGGACAGCAGCCAGGCCAGCGCACTGTTTGGCGCGGCCGAGAGCGCGCGCTCGAAGAACACCAGCGCCGTGTCGTAGTCGTGGAACAGGAAGGAGCGGACATGCCCGTAGGTCGCCAGCGCCATGCCGTTCTGGCGGTCGAGCTCGATCGCCCGGCCGGCCAGCGCCGCGGCCTGTTCCATGTCCGCCTGCGGCGCCTCGGACCAGCCCTGGCCGACATTCACGCTGTGCCAGCGCGCCGCCCAGGCGGCCGGCAGCGCGAAGCCCGGGTCGTGCTCCATCGCGCGTTCGAACAGGCTGCGCGCCTCGATGAAGCGGCTGCGTTCGAGGTCATGGATCAGGCCAAGGCCGCGCAGCGTCAGGTCGTAGGCGGTGAAGCTCTCGGGCCGCTTGCGCAACGCGCGCTGCAATTCCGCCGCGCGGACATGCGGCGCCACGCCGGCCACGATGCGCTCGACAATGTGATCATGCAGCGTGAACAATTCGCCGCCTTTCGTCGTGGCGCGTTCCCCCCACAGGCTGCTGCCGGTCTGCGCGTCGCACAGCTCGATCTGCACATGCGCGTCGCGCCCGGCGCGGCGCACGCTGCCGCTCACCACATAGCGCACGCCCAGCGCGCGGCTCACTTCGCGCGGGTCCACGTCGCGCCCGCGCCAGGCGAGGGTGGAACTGCGCGAGACCACCATCAGCTCGCGCAGGTTGGCCAGCGACACCACGATGTCCTCGACGACACCATCGGCGAAGTAGTCGTCCTGCGGGTCGCCGCCGAGGTTGCGCAGCGGCAGCACCGCCAGCGAGGGCAGCGGCGAGACATCGGGCGGGCTGGGCAGACGCGCGGGCGGCGTCTCGGGGTCCAGCACGAAGGCGCGCTCGGGCTCGGGCAGGTGCTTGAGCACCAGGAAGCCGAGGTCGCGCGCCGGGCGCGGCAGCGCATCGCCCGCCACCTCATGCGCCAGTGCCGAGAGCAGCAGCCCGCCGGCCGGCGCGTGTTCCTGCAGCCGCGCGGCAACGTTCACGCCCTGGCCGTAGATGTCGTGTGCCGTGGCGGTGACGTTGCCGACGTGGATCGCGATGCGCAATGCCAGCGTTGGCGCGTCGGGTTCCTGGGCATCGGCCTCGGCGAGGCGGCGCTGCACGTCGATCCCCCAGGCGATGGCGGCGTGCGGCGCAGCGAATTCTGCCAGCACGCCGTCGCCAGTGGATTTCACAATCCGGCCGGCGTGAGCCCCCGCGAGCGGCCGCAGCACGCCATCCAGCGCCGCCATCCAGCGACGGTGGGTACGCGCCTCCTCCGTCGCCATCAGGATGGTGTATCCGACGACATCGGCGAAGGCGAAGGCGGAGAAGCGCCGCGCGCCGGGCGCGACCTCCATGTCCAGTCTCCGCGCGAGGGGATCGGCTGACATTGCCGTTGCAGGTTCCGGTTGCGTGCTGCGGTGCGTTGATCGAGATTTCACGAAACGGGACGGAAGTGCAAGGATATGGCGGGGCGATCGCAGGGAGGGCCGGTCGATGCCAGCCGAGGATGACGCACAACCGCCAGGCGGCGAGGTCCGCCGGCATTTCGTGTTCCGCGAGGCAGCCCTGCGCAGCGACGTCGTGCTGCGCGAGGCCGACGACAAGGGCGACCTCGCCGAGTTGTCCACGCGGCTGGTCCAGCGGCTGAACCTGCCGGCCAGGGCGCGTGGCGCCCGGCGCCCGGCGCCGCGGGTCACGCATCGGCCGCTGCGCGATTGGGAGATCGACCTGCCCGGCGATGACGCAACCGAGCGCCAGGTCCGCCAGCGCCGCACGCGCGGCCCGGACGAGGCCCTCGCGATGCGCTTCGATTCGGAGGAGGAGGCAGAGGTGTTCCGCGCCTCCGCGGAACGGCAGTTCGGCAAGTTCGAGGAGGCGGTGGGCGACCTGCGCCTCAACCCCGCGTTGCATTGGTGCCCCGGGCGCGGCGAGGGCGGCGCCTTCGGCACGCTCGCCGACGCCCACCGGCTGATCCGCGCCGATGCCCTCGCCGCCGCCGGCCTGGATGGGCAGGGCGTGAAGGTCGTCATCGTGGACCAGGGCATCGATGCCGCGCGCCTGCCGCCTGGCACGCGCTTCATGGGCGGCTGGTGGAAGCCTGGCCCGGATGCCACGCGGCCCGGGCGTGCGGAGAAGGACAACCACCACGGCACCATGATCGCGCGCAACATCCTGTCACTCGCCCCGCGCGCGATGATCTTCGACTGCCCCATGATCCCGCCGCGCATCCGCTCCAACCTGCCCGCCTTCCTGTCCGATGCCTTCGGCGTGATCAACCGGATGGCGATGGACATCGCGCTGCTCGCGCTGATCCGCCCGCGGCTGTTCCGCGGCCGCTGGATCTTCGTGAATGCCTGGAGCGTGTACGACCCGCGCGGCGAGACCTATCCCGGCGAATACACCGCCAACCGCAACCACTGGCTCACCCGCGCGGTGGATGCGGCGGCGCAGGATTCCGACATGGTCTTCGCCGCCGGCAATTGCGGCCAGTTCTGCCCCGACGGGCGCTGCGCCGAGAGCCTGATCGGCCCCGGGCGCAGCATCCTCGGCGCCAATTCGCTGGACAGCGTGCTGACCGTGGGCGCGGCGCGCACGGATGCCATCTGGGCGGGCTATTCCTCCCAGGGGCCGGGCCAGTTCCCGGCGACCGCCGGCCAGCCGCAGCCCAAGCCCGACCTCTCGGCACCCAGCCAGTTCCAGGTGCTGGACACGGCGCACCGGTTCGCCGGCGGGTCCTCCGCCGCCTGCGCCATCGCCGCCGGCGTGGTGGCGGCGCTGCGCACACGCTGGGACAACGCGGCGCTGCCGCCCGCCGCGCTGTTCGACCAGCTACGCCAGGCCGCCTGGCAGCCCGATGGAAGCGCCGGCTGGAACGCGCGGCAGGGCCACGGCATCCTCGATTGCGCGGCCACACTCGGCCGCCTCGCCGCGGTGCGCGGGTCGTGACGCGGATCACTCGCCGCCGCCGCGCCGCGCGGTCAGGCTGCCGCCATCCGGGCCGCCAGGGCTCCGGGATGGAGGCCCCCGATGCGCGCAGTGCAGGACCCCAACCTTCCCCACCTCGTCTGGTTGCGTCCCACCATGGTTGAACCGCCGCGCGCCCCCTCCCTGACCGACCTGCCCTTCTTTCGCGGCGGCGATACGGAGGCGCTCGCGCAGGTCGCCGCCGCCGCGCGCTGGCGCATGGTCGAGCCCGGCCAGACCGTGGTGGACGAGGAGGAACCCTCGACCGACATCTTCTTCGTGGCCAGCGGCGCGGTGCGGGTGCAGTTGCGCGCCGCCTCGGGGCGGGAGGTGCTGCTCAACGAATTCGGCCCCGGCGAGTTCTTCGGCGAGTTGGCGGCGATCGACGGCGCGCCGCGCGCGGCGAATGTCACCGCGGTGGCGCGCTCGCGCCTGTGCATCATCCCCGCGCAGGCCTTCCTCGGCTACATCTTCGCCACGCCGAGCGCCTGCCACGGCCTGCTGCGCACCCTCGCCACCAAGCTGCGCCTGCAGACCGAGCGCACTCTGGAGCGCGAGGCGCTGCCGGTGCGCCTGCGCCTGTTCTCCGAATTGCTGCGGCTGTCGCGCCCGCGCGCCGGCGCGCCCGGGGAGCGCGTGGTCTCCCCGCCGCCGCCGCACCATGAATTCGCCGCACGCATCGGCGCACGACGGGAAGTGGTGTCGCGCGAATTGTCGGACATGACGCGCGAGGGCTGGCTGGCACGCGACCGCCGCGCCATCCGCATCCTGCGCGTGGCGGAAATGCAGAAGGCCGTGGCGTCGGAACTGCGCGCCCCCGCCGCCTGAGGCCCCGCCGCTCTGGACGCGCCTGACACCGTGCCGCAGGCTCGCGGCGGAACGGAGATGCGTGATGACCAGGCCGCTGCTGCTGTTATGGACCGACGGGGCCGAGCCCTATGTGCGCGCGATCGAGGAGGCGGGCCTCACGAGGCGCCTGCGGGTCGAGGTGGTGCCCCGCGCCGGAACACCGGATGACGCATTGCTGGCGGAGGCGGAGGCCCTGATGTCCTGGGGGCCGCCGGCGGGGATGCTTGCGCGCATGCCCCGCCTGCGCTTCGTGCAGGCACTGACGGCGGGGGTCGAGCACTGGTTGGCGCGGCCCGACCTGCCGGCAGAGTTGCCGCTGTCCTGCGCGCGCGGCACGCACCGGGTGCAGATGCCCGAGAACATCCTCGGCGCGCTGTTCCACATCACCAAGCCCTATGCAGCGATCGTCGGCGACAATGCCGCCGCGCGCTGGACCCGGCGCGTCTCCACCACGCTGGCGGGGCAGACGCTTGGCATCCTGGGCCTCGGCGCGATCGGGGTGGAGTTGGCGCGCAAGGCGGCGGCGCTCGAGATGCACGTGATCGGCACGAAGCGCGCGGCGGCCGATCTGCCGCATGTCGATCGTGTCTTCACGCCCGACCAGACCGATGCCGTGCTTGCGCAAAGCGATTTCGTGGTTCTGCTGCTGCCCGCCACGCCGCAGACCGAGAACTTCATCAACACCGCCCGCCTGTCGCAGATGAAGCCGACCGCCTGGCTGCTGAATTTCGGCCGTGGCGCCCTGATCCAGGACGACGACCTGGTGGCCGCGACGCGTGCCGGCACCATCGCCGGCGCCGTGCTCGATGTGTTTCGCACCGAACCGCTTCCGGCCACGCACCCGTTCTGGGCTGAGGAGAAGATCCTGGTGCTGCCCCATATCGGTGGGCTGCATCCTGGCCGGGACGCCATGGTCGCGGCGCTGCTGGTGGAGAACCTGCACCGTTTCGTGGAAGGCGCGCCGCTGACGGAACTCGTGGACCGGCAGGCCGGCTACTGATGGCCTACCGGCCCTTCGACCTTACGGGGAAGGTGGCGCTGGTCACCGGCGGCAATTCCGGCATCGGGCTTGGCATGGCGCAGGCGCTGGCCGAGGCGGGCGCGGATGTCGCAATCTGGGGCACCAGCGCGGCCAAGAACGCGAAGGCCCTCGCCGCGCTGTCGGCCACCGGCGTGCGGGTGCATGCCGAGGTCTGCGATGTCGGCGAGGAAGCGGCGGTGGATGTGGCCTTCGCGGGCACGCTCTCGGCCCTCGGGCGGGTCGATGCCTGCTTCGCCAATGCCGGCACCTATGGCCGCAAAACGCGCTTCACCGAGCTCGACAGCGCGGAATGGCACCGCGTGACGCGGGTCAACCTCGACGGCGCCTTCTACACGCTGCGCACGGCGGCGCGGCACATGGCCGCGCGTGGCGGCGGCGGCTCGCTGGTGGGCACCGCATCGCTCGCCGCCATCGAGGGCGCGGCGCGCAACGCACATTACGCCGCGACGAAGGGCGCGCTGGTCGCCGTCATCCGCGCCCTGGCGGTGGAACTCGCACGCGATGGCATCCGCGCCAATGCCATCCTGCCCGGCTGGATCGAGACGGCCATGACCGCGCGCAGCGTGGCCGACGACCGCTTCACCGCCGCCGTGCTGCCGCGCATCCCGGCGCGGCGCTGGGGGACAGGCGCGGATTTCGGCGGGCTGGCGGTGTATCTCGCCTCCGACGCATCGGCCTATCATTCGGGTGATTGCCTGGTGGTCGATGGCGGGTATTCGCTGTTCTGACCGGCCGGCTCCTCGCCCCAGAAATCGAAGAAGTTGAACCAGTTGTAGGGGTGCGCCCGGCAGACATCGCCGAGGCGGTCGGCATAGCGCTGGAGCCATTCGCGAAGCGCCGCCTCGCGCCCCTCGCGTGGCAGCGTCACCGCCTCCGCGAAGGGCTCGAAGCGCAGCACGTAACGCCGCGGGCCCACCCATAGCCCGAAGCCCAGCACCACCGGCGCGCGCAGGATCGCGGCCAGGATCATCGGCCCACCCGGAAAGGGCGCGGGGTGGCCCAGGAAATCCACCTCCAGCATCCGGTCCCCGCGCGCCGCGCGGTCCGCCAGCAGCCCCACCACGCCGCCGCGCGCCAGGCTCTCGCTCGCCGCCAGCATGGCTTCGGGCCGGCCGAGCGGGATGATCGAGGCGGCGCGTGAGGGATCGAGGCTGTCGAACACCGCATCCGCCGGGCTGTCATTGCCGGTATGCATCAGCATGCGCACCTCGACCGGCGCGCCCTCGCCGCCCACCGCGCGCAGCGCCTCGAACGAGCCCATATGCGCGCCGAGCAGCACCAGCCCCTGCCCGCGCGCCGCCGCCGCGCGCAGCATCTCGAGCCCCATGACATCCACCTGGTAGCCCCGCCGCCGCCCGCTCAACAGGAACACGCGGTCGAGCATGGTGGAGGCGAAGCAGAAATACAGCCGCCAGAGGTCGCGCCAGGTCGCATCGCGTCCCTGCGCGCGGGTAAGGTAGTGCCGCGCCGAGCGCTTCTGCGCCGCCGGGGATGTCGTCAGGTAGAACAGCGTGATCGGGTGCAACAGCGCATGCCCCACATGCCAGCCCAGGCCGAGCGCGATGCGGGTAATCAGCCGCAGCAGGAAGCCGCTGCCACGCGGGCGCGTCGCCGCCCAGCCCGAACGGCCCTTCATGGCGCGAAGGCCATTTCCCCCGTCGCGACCACCCGGTCCCCGACATGACAGGCGAAGCCGACCAAGCCGGGCGCGCGCAATGACAGGACCACCCGCACCGCCTCGCCCGGCAGCACCGGCGCTGCGAATTTCGCCCGCCTGACGCCACGCATGGCACCCAGCGCGAAGGCCTCCCGCGCCTGCACGGCCACCGCGTCCAGCACCACCACGCCGGGCACCAGCGGCCGGCCGGGGAAATGGCCCGGCAGCGCCGGATGGTCGGCGGAAATGATGAAGCGGCCCTCATGGCGCGGAACCTCGCCGGCGGCGCCGGGTGCCTGCGGCGTCACGCCCGCCATGCGAGTGCGGATAGCTCGGCGCGCCGCAACTTGCCCAGGCCATCCCGCGGCAGGGCCTCCAGCATCACCACCGGGCGCGGCAGGAACGCAGCCTCCAGGCGCGGCCGCAGCGCCGAGACCACGGCCTCCGCCGTCATCCCCGGCGCCACGACGAAGGCCGCCAGGCGCGCGCGCGGATTGCGGTCGAGGTCGTCCGGGGCCAGGAACACGCCTTCCCGCACGCCATCGATCCCGGACAGGATGCTGCCCAGCCCAGCCAGGGAGGCCCGCTTGCCGGCCAGCTTCACCATGTCCCCGCGGCGGCCGAGCAGGCGGAAGCGACCCTGCGTGGTCCATTCCAGCGCATCGGCCAACGGCACGGATTCGGCGAGGCCGGGCACGACGGCGCTCGCCTCGCCGCCCTCGATGCGAAAGCCGACGCCCGGATAGGCCGTCCAGTCCTCGCCTTCGAGCGTGCGCCGGGAGGCGATGGAACCGGACTCGGTCGCGCCATAGATTTCAAGCACCGGCGCACCCCATGCGGCCTCGGCTTCGGCGGCGAGCGTGGGCGCGAGTGGCGCGGTCGCCGACACCACGGCCGCGAGCGCCGGGAGCGCGATGCCGGTGCCCAGCAGCGCGCGCAATTGCAGCGGGGTGGTGACCAGCAGCCGCGGCGCCGGCAGCCCGGCCAGCGCCTCGGCGATGTCCGACGGGTAGAACACTGCCCCGGCATGGCCCGCCCCGGCGCCATGCAGCGGCAGCATCAGCGTGGTCTCGAAGCCGTACATGTGCTGGGCGGGAATGGTGCCCAGGATGCTGGCACCAGGAGCGACGGCAAAGCGCTCGGCCGCCGCCCGCGCCCCCGCGACCAGCGCGCCCCATGGCTTGCCATGGGGTCGTGATTCACCGGTGCTGCCGGAGGTGAAGGCGATGGCGGCCACCTGCCCCGCCTCGATCATCGGGTTGGGCGCGGCGGTGCCACCCGGCGGGGCGTCGGGGCGCAGCACCGGGACCGGCAGGGCCGCGCCGGTGTCCGACAGGGCGTAGCGCGCACCGTGCAGCCTCGCGATCTCGGCCAGGCGGCCGGGCGAACGGTCGGCCGAGAGCAGCGTCACCTGCCCACGCGACAGCGCGGCCGCAAAGGAGAGCAGCGCGAGGTAGCGGTCGGCGCAGAAGTTCAGCACCGGACCCTCCGGCGGCAGGCGCGCCGCCAGTGCCGCCACCTCGGCCAGGAACCGCGCGGTGGTCACCGGCCCGCCCTCACGGTGAAACAGCACCTCGCTGGCGGTGCGGGAGGTCAGGGGAAAGGCGCCGATCATGACGCCGCCGCGCGGCATCGGCCCGCCAGATGGCGCGCAGGGTGCGGGCGGGATGGGCCAGGCCGAATTGCGGAAACCGCAGGTTGCGCACCGCATGCTCGCCCAGGAACAGCACGGCCGCGAGCACGGCATTCACCGCCACCGCCATGACCGGCGGCACGCTGCCCGGCACCAGCGCCACCGCGTAGAGCGCCGCAAAGCCGAGGAACACGGCTGTCCAGAGCGCCGTCAGGGCGCGGCCGTAGCCCACGAACTCCGTCGGCATGCGGCCGAAATCGAAGCGGGTGTAGCGGGAAATCAGCGGCTCCTGCCCCTGCCGCAGGGTGGCGCCGAAATGCCAGGCCAGCAGCAGGTTGCCTGCCAGGGGAAGGCTCGCCAGCAAGGCTGCCGCCACACCCGGCTGAGAGGCCCAGGCCGCTGCCGCCATGCCGGCAACCAGGGCCGCGCCGGCTATCATGGCTGCGCCGCGCAGCGGTACCGCCAACGCCGCGATCGTCGCCGCCGCCATCGCGCCGGCCATGACATCGAGCCCGGCCATCCGCGCCGCGACCACTGCCACTGACAAGGGCAGGGTGATGGCGACCCGCGGAGACAGGCGGCGCCAGCGCACGGTGCTCAGCCTGTCCGGTTCGTCTCGATATGGGCCGCAAGGGCACGCAGCGAGCGAAAGATCCGCCCGTTGCGCTCATCATCGGAGCGCAATTGGAACCCGTAGCGTTTGGACACCGCGAGCGCGATTTCCAGCGCGTCGATCGAATCAAGCCCCAGGCCTTCTCCGAACAGCGGCGCCTCGGGGTCGATTTCCTCAGGCGCGACCTCGATATGGAGGGCATCGACAATCAGCCGCGCCACCTCTGCTTCCAACGTGACGGTCGTCGTCAATCCCGGTCTCCCCGTCCCGCTGCAGTTCCATTCCCTTCCAGGGCCGTCGGGTTCGGCCGCTCGGACGGCCTTGACGGATGGGGGACAAATGGCGAACTGCGCCGTGATGACCCCCGCCCCCGGAAACCAAAGGTATCAACGCGAAAGCGACCGAACAAGGGCGGTGGACCGTGCGGTGCGCTGCTTCGCCCCGCTTTCCGCCGACTTCACCTTCACGGTGGATGTGGAACCGCACGGCGCGGCACCCCGCGCGGCGGCGGCCACCCACCGTTTGCTCGACCTGCTGGATGAGGCGCAGGCGCGCGGCACCTTCTTCATCCTCGATGCGGTGGTGCGCGACGACCCCGACCTGGTGCGGGAGGTGGCACGGCGCGGGCACGAACTCGCCTCCCACGGGTACGCGCACCGGCGCCTGGCGCAGGAAGGCCCAGCCCGTTTCGCGGCCGGCATGCGAGACGCCAGGGACCGGCTGGGCGCGGTGGCGGGGGCGGCACCGCGCGGATTCCGTGCGCCGTTCTTCTCCCTGACACCCGAGGCCGCCTGGGCGCCGGACATCCTTTCGGAACTTGGCTTCGCCTATTCCTCCTCGGTGGTGCCGGCCTGGAACCCGCTCGCCGGCTGGCCGGACGCGCCCAGGCGGCCCTTCCTGTGGCGATCGGGGCTGCTCGAATTGCCGGTGCCAGTGGCGCGCCTGGGCCCCCTGCACCTGCCGTTCCTGGGCGGGATGTACCTGCGCTGGCTGCCGCCATGGCGGCTCGCCAGCCTCTCGGCGGCCTGGGCGGCGGAAGCCACCGAGGGGCTGTGGTCCTACTGCCACCCCTACGACCTCGATGAGGAGGAAGGGCTGGTGCACCGCGCCGATGCCGGGCTGGCCGGGAGCGTGATGCTCTGGCTCAACCGCGGGCCGACGCTGCCGCGCCTGGAAGGACTGCTGCACGGCCGCCGCTCGGAGCCCTTCGCGGAGCGCCTCGAGCACCTGCGTGGCGCGGCGGTGGTGTGGGACGCGGCGGCACCGGCGACGGGCAGGATGGCCAAGGGGCGCCAGGCCCCCATCGCCGCGCGGTCCGGCAGCCTGCCCTGAGGCGTACGATCAGCGCGGCCGGCAAAGGCTCGCCTCAGCCGCTTCAAGCGCGGCGGTCGCATCGCCGCCGCCGAAGCGCGGTACCTCCCGCAGCCCGTCCTGGCGCATCCGTTCCGCGATGCACAGGCACAGGCCCGCAAGGCGCTCCAGCGGCCAGCCGGTGCGCGTGCCCAGCGCATCCCGCAGGCCGGTGGTGCAGCGCCAGCGGAACAGCGCATCACCGAAGGGCGTGCGCAGCCCGTCGGTCGCGCCGCCGGTTGGCGCCCGCACCGCCGGTGCGGCCTGCACAGCATCCGCCCGCGTCACAGGCGGCGGTGAGGTCACCAGCCACACGCCGCCCAGCAGGAGTGCCAGCAGGGCGGCAAGGATGAAGACAAGGCGCAGCACGGAAGCGAGCATGGCCCGCCGGCGTCGCGGCGGCCAGACCATCGCCAGGGCCGCTCCGATCGGCCCGGCAGAAGCCCGCGCGTTCCGCCGCATCGCCCGCAATGGCACGGGCCGCGACCTTTCGGTGGCAAGGGCATCACCAAACGATCGAATGATTTCGCCGGCTCGGGATCTGATCTAGCCTGAACACATGCGGACCCTCATGGCTCTTTTCGTCATTGCCGCCTTCGCCGTGCCGCCCGGCACCTCGCAGGCCACGCAGCCGCAGCAGGTCCAGGCGCCGGCACCGCCGCCGGGTTCCCCCGCGCCGCAGCCGCCACGCTCCTGCACGCCGCCGCCGGCACCGCCGACCTCCTGATGGGCCGGCGCATCGTCGTACTGACCGGTGCGGGCATTTCCCGCGAATCCGGCCTGGCGACCTTCCGCGACGCAGGCGGGATCTGGGCGACGACGCGCATCGAGGATGTCGCGACACCCGAAGCCTTCGCCCGCGACCCGGCACGCGTGCAGGCCTTCTACAACGCGCGCCGGGCGCAGCTTCGCAACCCCGCCATCGCGCCCAATGCCGCCCACCTGGCACTCGCACGGCTTGAGAAGGCCTGGCCGGGCGAGGTGCTCCTGGTGACGCAGAATGTCGACGACCTCCATGACCGGGCGGGCAGCCGATCCCTGGTGCACATGCACGGGGAGCTGATGAAGGCACGCTGCCTCGCCTGCGCATCCGTCAGCCCCTGGCCAGGCGACATCGGCACCGACAGCGCCTGCCTGGCCTGTGGTGCGGCGGGACGGATGCGGCCGCATGTCGTGTGGTTCGGCGAGATGCCGCTGCAGATGGAGCGCATCGGCGCGGCGCTGGCGCGCTGCGAGGTGTTCGTCTCGATCGGCACCTCGGGCAACGTCTATCCCGCCGCGGGCTTCGTCGCGGAGGTGCCGGCCGGCGCAAGGCGGGTGGAACTCAACCTCGAACCTTCCGAGGGCGCGACGCGCTTCGACGAGGCGATCCATGGCCCGGCGACCGAGGTGGTACCGGCCTTCGTGGATGCGCTGCTGGCCGGCGCGCGGGCCGCCTGATGGCACGACCGGGACGCTACCGCTGCGCGATGCTCACCATTCTGCTGGTGCTCACGGGCGTTTCGGCCGCGCCGGGCGCCGAGGGGCCTGCTGCCGAGGTGCCCGGCCTCGGCCGCAACGACACGCGCCGCCCCGTGCCGGCGGACCGCGCACCCTGGAACGCCGTGGGCGAGGTGGAGACCACCGCCGCCAGCCGTTGCAGCGGCACGCTGGTCGGCCCACGCACCGTGCTCACCGCCGCGCACTGCCTCATCAATGCCGACGCCACGGCGCTGGTTCCGGCGCGCGACATCACCTTCCGCATCGGCGGGCGCACGGCGCGCGGGGTTGCGCTGCGCAGCGGCAGCGGCTTCGACACGCGGCTGGAGCAACCCTGGCGGTCGGACTGGGCTGTGGTGACGCTGGATGCGCCGCTCGGCCAAGGCCGCGCGCTGCGGGTGGCACACGAACCCCCTTCAGAGGGCACCGCGCTGGCGCTGCCGGCCTGGCAGCACGACCGGCCCGGCGTCCTGCTGGCGGATCTCGGCTGCCGCGTCGTGGTGTTCGGCACCTTCGGCGCGCAGGGTATGCTGGTCGGCCACAATTGCGCGGGCACGCTGGGCAGCAGCGGCGCGCCGCTCCTCGCACGGGCGGCGGATGGCGGCTTCGTGGTGGTCGGCGTGCAGGCGAAGGCGGCGCTGGGCCAGCCGCTCGGCGTCGCGGTGCCGGGCTTCACGGTGCCCCTGCGATAGGGCGTATCCCGATCAGGTGGACACTCCTGGTCAGGCGCAGCCGGCACCGGGAGAAGGGAGACGGCTCCAGGGCGTGCCGTCGCCTCGTTCAGGTGGCGTCGCCCGGCGGCGTGCCGCGCAGGGGGCCCAGGATCTCCGAATCATGCTCGCCAGGCCTGGGCAGGTCGAGCCGCACCGGCAGCCGCGCATCGCCGAACTGGATGGGAAGCGCCGGCACCGCTCCGGCCCGGCCGTCGGGAAGCGTCACTGGCAGCAGCCCGCCATTTGCCTTCAGGTGCACATCTTCGAACAGGTCCCACGGGCGGGCGATGCGGGAGAAAGGCAAGCCCGCGCGTTCGCACATCGCCTCCAGCGTCGCGACCTGGTGCCGCTTCAGGATCGATTGCACCAGCGGGATCAGTGTCTCGCGCCGCTTCGCGCGCTCGGTGTTGGTGGCATAGGCGGCATCCTCCAGCGCGGGCTCGGCCAGTTCGCGGCGAAAGATCTCCCATTGCCGGTCGGTCACCACGCCGATGAATATCTGCGCATCGTCGGCGGTCTCGAACACGTCGTACACGCCCCAGGCGCGGCGGCCCGCAGGCATCGGCGTGGGGTCCTGCCCGGTCATCGCCTGTTGCAGCATGGCGGTGGAGACCAGGAAGGCGGCATTCTCGAACAGGCCGGATTGCAGGTGCTGCCCCTGCCCCGTGGCATCGCGGCTGCGCAGCGCGGCCAGGATGGCAATGGCACCGAACATGCCGCCCATCATGTCGTTCACAGGCGCACCGGCACGCAACGGGCGGCCGGGCGGCCCGGTCATGTAGGCGAGGCCCGATTGCATCTGCACCACCTCGTCCAGCGCCGTGCGGTTCTCGTAGGGGCCGGGCAGGTAGCCCTTCAGCGACAGGTAGATCAGCCGCGGATGGCGCGCCGAGAGCGCCTCATAGCCCAGCCCCTTCGCCACGAGGCCGCCGGGGCGGAAGTTCTCGATGAGCACATCGGCGGTGTCGATCAGCCGCAGCAGCGTCTCGATGTCGTCATCGCTGTCCGTGTCGAGCTGTACGGATTTCTTGTTGCGGCTGAAGGCAGGAAAGAAGCCGGTGCCCGAGGCGACCAGGTAACGCGTGCGGTCGCCCTTGCCGGGTGGCTCGACCTTGATGACCTCGGCACCGAGATCCGCCAGCACCAGCCCGCAGGTCGGGCCCATGACCATGTGGGAGAATTCGACCACGCGGATGCCGGCCAGGGGGAGCGGGGCGGTCATCGCGATTGTTTCCAGAGGTTGGAGGGGCCTTCCCTTTCATTGTCCCATTTAACGAACCGGTGGACAAACCCGAAGCGAGGTCGCGGCATTTCGCGTCATCTCCCTTGGGAAAGGCGCCGGCGGCCTTGAGCATGGCCATGAGTTGCCCGCCCAGCTCGATCACACGCGGATCGTCGGGGTCGTCGCCCGGCGTCACGATGACCTTGTCGATCAAGGCCCGTGCGGCCTCCAGCACGTCCTGGCCCTTACCCGCATCAAGAACCCCGCCACCCGTTCTGCACAGGTCTGCGCGAGGTTGGGATGCAATGCCGGCGATGCCATGCTCGCCTCTGCCGACGACGCCCGCAGGTCATCCCGCCGCGCATCGAGCTCGGACAGCTTCTGCTGGATCCTGGATGCCTTCGGCCCGTCCGCGACCGCCTCCAGGATGTTCTCGGTCTTGCGCTCAACAACCTTCAACTCCCGCCGGTGGACGTCGGTGCCGGAGGAGGCCTCGTCCGACATGCGGTGCCACTCGGCGATGAATTCCGTACAGAACGCGGCGTTGTTCACAGGCGACTGCGTAGCCGAGACCCAACACGAGCGCACCGAGGAACAGGAGCGCGACCATACCTCTCGTCGTCGGCAGCGAACCGCAGACCGCCGCGGTGGCACCGATCTGCAGCATGCGAACGGCACCGGGGCGAGGAATGAGTGGGCCGCCGACGAGCAGGTAAGCCGCTGTGCCGAGATGCACCGTGCCTGTCAGGGAGCCGATGGTCCCCGGTGCCAGGCCGACTTCTGCCGTGCTCGACGCGCGCATGGGCAGGCAGGGCAAGCGCGAGTACGTGCGTATGCTGCGGCTGCCTGAGGTGTTGGCGGTCGATGAATTCGCGGCTTCCTATCGTCGACGGAGATCGGGGAATAACGGCGTATGGTAGACCTACCGGAGCGAGCCCGTGTCATCATCGTCGGTGGCGGCGTGGTGGGGTGCAGCCTTGCCTACCACCTGGTCCGGCGGGGCTGGCGCGATGTGCTCCTGCTCGAACGGCACCGCCTGACAGCCGGCACCACCTGGCATGCCGCGGGCCTGGTCGGGCAATTGCGCGCGACACAGAACCTCACGCGGCTCGCGCAATACACATCGTCCCTGTACCAGCAGCTGGAATTGGAAACCGGCCAGGCCACGGGCTATCGCCAGGCGGGTTCGCTGGCCCTCGCGACGAGCGACGCGCGCTTTGAGGAGCTGCGCCGCGGCGCCTCGATGGCGAGCTGCTTCGGGCTGGAGGTTCGCGTGCTGGGCCCGCGTGAAGCGGCCGAGCTTTGGCCGCTCATGGACGCGAAGGACCTGGTCGGTGCGGTCCATCTGCCCGGCGATGGCTATGTGAACCCGATCGACACGACGCAGGCCCTGGCGCGTGGCGCCCGCCAGAAGGGTGCGCGCATCGAGGAGGGCGTGGGCGTTACCGCCATCCTGCGCAAGGGCGGCCGCGCGAGCGGCGTGATGACCGACCATGGACCGATCGAAGCGGAGGTGGTGGTGAATTGCGCCGGCATGTGGGCGCGTGAACTGGCGGCCGCGGCGGGTGTCACAGTGCCGCTGCATGCGGCCGAGCATTTCTACGTCGTCACGGAAGCCATGCCTGATCTTCCGGCGAACCTCCCCGTGCTGCGCGACCCGGACAACTGCACCTACGTGAAGCCTGAACCGGGGAAGCTGCTGGTCGGCTGGTTCGAGGAGGTGGCCAAGCCCTGGGGCATGGGCGGCGTGCCCAAGGATTTTGCCTTTGGGCATCTGCCGGACGACCTGGCGCATGTGGAGCCGCTGCTGGGCCGCGCCATGCAGCGCATCCCCGTCCTGGCACAGACAGGCATCCGGCTTTTCTTCAACGGGCCGGAAAGCTTCACCCCCGATGACCGCTATCTGCTGGGCGAAGCGCCGGAACTGCCGGGCCTTTTCGTCGCGGCCGGGTTCAATTCGATCGGCATCCAGTCGGCGGGGGGTGCGGGGCGTGTCCTGGCGGACTGGATCGTGGACGGCCATCCGCCCATGGACCTGTGGGATGTGGATATCCGCCGTGCCATGCCGTTTCAGCGCAACACCCGCTACCTGCGGGACCGGACGGTGGAATCCCTGGGCCTGCTCTACGCCATGCATTGGCCGCATCGCCAGCCCGAGACCGCGCGCGGCGTCCGGCGCTCACCCATCCATGACGCGCTCAAGGCCCAGGGGGCGGTGTTCGGCGAGGTGGCCGGCTGGGAACGCGTCAACTGGATCGCGCCGGCCGGCGTGAAGCCCGAATACGACTACAGCTACGGGCGGCAGAACTGGTTCGAACCCTGCGCCATGGAACACCGCGCCGTGCGGGAAGCGGTGGGCCTGTTCGACCAGACCTCCTTCGCGCAGTTCATCGTCGAGGGGCCCGCGGCCGAGCAGGCCCTCAACCGGATCTGCGCCAATGACGTCGCGGTGGCGCCCGGCCGCGTCATCTACACGCAATGGCTGAACGCGCGCGGCGGGATCGAGGCGGACCTCACCGTGACGCGCGAAAGCACCACGCGCTTTCGCATCGTGACGGCGGCGGCGACGCAGGTGCGGGACTTCGCGTGGCTCAAGCGCCATCTGCCGGCTGATGTCGCCGCCTGGGATGCGAGCTCGGCCTACGCCACGCTGTCGATCATGGGCCCCAGATCGCGCGCGGTGCTCGAGGCCCTGACGGAGGCTGATGTTTCCAACACCGCCTTCCCCTTCGGGACCGCGCAGGAGATCGACCTCGCCTATGCCCGCGTCTGGGCCACACGCATCACCTATGTCGGAGAACTCGGGTGGGAGTTGCACATGCCGTCGGAATTCGCCGCCGGCGTGTTCGAGGCGCTGATGCGCGCGGGCGCGCCGCACGGCATGCAGCTGGCGGGCTACCACGCGCTGAATTCGCTGCGGATCGAGAAGGCCTACCGCCACTGGGGCCACGACATCACCGATGAGGACACGCCCCTGCAAGCCGGCCTCGGCTTTGCCATCGCCTGGGACAAGCCCGGCGGGTTCCTGGGCCGGGAGGCACTTCTGGCCCAGCGAGGCAAAGCGCCATCCCGGCGTCTCGTGACCTTCCTGCTCGAGGATCCCGCGCCGATCCTGCTGCACAACGAGCCGATCTGGCGCGACGGCGTGCGTCTCGGCCACATCACATCC
Source organism: uncultured Alphaproteobacteria bacterium (assembly GCA_963716705.1). Lineage (GTDB taxonomy): Bacteria > Pseudomonadota > Alphaproteobacteria > Acetobacterales > Acetobacteraceae > Neoroseomonas. The sequence continues at coordinate 32,737 of CAVQTW010000017.1, read as the reverse complement.
GCCATGCATGGCCACACGCTCGGCCGCGCCATCGGGCTCGGCTATGTCACCCATGCGCAGGGCGTGACGGCGGAGTTCATCCAGGATGGCCACTTCGAGATCGAGATCGGCGGGGTGCGCCATGCCGCCCGCGCCACGTTGAAGCCGCCCTACGATCCAGGGGGGATGCGCATCCGGTGCTGAACCGCCGTGTCCGGTGCCGTCGAAGATCCCGCGCAGACACCCGCCCGGCCGGACATGACCGGGTTGTGAAGCCTGGATGTGGACCGCACACTGACCGCGGCGTTCAGCTGGAGAGACACATCATGCGCAGGCGTTCGGCACCCGTGGACCTTCCGTTCTGCGCCCACGCCCTTCGGCCGATCTTGCGCTTCGCCACAGGCGGCACCGTCCAGTAGGGTGCGCAGCGTCGGGATCGAGATCGGCGGGACCTTCACCGATCTCGTCGCCGTGGGGCCGGACGGCGTGCGCGTGGCCAAGGTGCCCAGCACGCCCGCCCGGCCAGAGGAGGCGGCCTTCCACGCCCTGGAAGCCGCGGGCATCGCGCCCTCCGACATCACCGAGTTCGTGCATGGCTCCACCGTCGCCACCAACGCGGTGCTGGAGCGGCGCGGCGCGCGGCTGGCGCTGCTGGCCACCGCGGGCTTCCGCGACCTGCTGCTGCTCGGCCGACAGGACAAGCTGCGGCTGTTCGACCTGCACTACCGCCGGCCGCGGCCGCTCGTCGCGCGGCAGGACAGCCTGGACGTGCCCGAGCGCATGCTGGCCAACGGCACCGCGCTCGCCCCCTTCGATGCCGAGGGCTTCGCGCCCGTGCTCGATGCGTTCCTTGGGCGGGCGGAGGTGGGCGCGGTGGCCATCTGCCTCGTCAACGCCTACGCCAACCCTGTGCATGAACTGGCGCTGGCGGCCCTGGTGCGGCGGCTTCGCCCGGGGCTGCCCGTCACCTGCTCCCACGAGGTGACGCAGGAATTCCGCGAATACGAGCGCGCCAGCACCACCGCGCTCTCGGCCTATGTGCAGCCGGTGCTCGACGCCTATCTGGGCCGGATGGAGGCGCGGTTGGCGGAGGGCGGCTTCACCGGGAGCTTCTCGGTCATGCAATCCAATGGCGGGCGGGTGCCGGCGATCGCCATGCGGCGCAACGCGGTCTCGGCCCTGCTGTCGGGGCCGGCGGCGGGGGTGATGGGGGCGGTGCGCCAGGCCGGGCTTTCGGGGGTGGCGGACATCATCACGCTGGACATCGGCGGCACCAGCGCGGATGTGGCGCTGGTGGCCGGCGGACGCCCGGCGCTGACGCGCGAGGCGCTGGTGGATGGCCTGGTGGTGCAGATGCCCATGCTCGACATCACCACGGTGGGGGCGGGCGGCGGCTCGATCGCCTGGGTGGATGATGGCGGGCTGCTGCGCGTGGGGCCGCGCAGCGCCGGCGCAGATCCGGGCCCCGCCGCCTATGGACGCGGCGGCACCCTGCCCACGCTGACGGACGCACAGGTGATCGCGGGGCGCATTCCCGCCGGCAAGCAACTCGCCGGCGGGCTGGTGATGGACGAAGCGGCGGCGCGCGCTGCCTTCTCCCCGCTGGCCGCTTCCCTTGGCCTGACGGTGGAGGCGGCGGCCGAGGCGGTGGTGCGCATCGCCATCGCCCATGTGGTGGCGGCCGTGCGCCTGGTCTCGACCGAGCGCGGGCGCGACCCTCGCGACCATGTGCTGGTGCCCTATGGCGGGGCGGGGCCGCTGCACGCGGCCGCCGTGGCTGAGGAGCTGGGCATGCGCCGGGTGCTGGTGCCACCCGGGGCGGGCGTGCTTTCGGCCTATGGGCTGCTGGCGGCCGAGCATGCGCTGCTGGCGGCTCGCACGCGGCGCACGCCGGTCGGCCCTGGCGCGGGCGAGGCCGTGCGGGCGGAGGTGTGGGCGATGCAGGCGGAACTCGCCGCGCGCCTCGCCGAATACGGCGTGGCAGGGGCGCCGCGCCTGGAGGTGATGCTGGACATGCGCCTGGTGGGCCAGGCCTTCGAGATCGCGGTGCCCATCACGGCCAACGACCTGCCCGGCCTGGACCCGGCGGCGCTGCTCGACGCCTTCAGCGCCACCCACGCGCGCATCTACCGCGCCCCGGCCGACACGGCCCGCCGCGCCGTGGAGATCGTCTCCTACCGGGTGGGGCTGCATGTCCCGCGCGAGGGGCTGCCCGGCATCGGCACGGCAGGCCGCTGCCCCGCGCCGCTGTCCGGCCCCTGCCTGATCGAGGACAGCACGGCCAGCATCTGGGTCCCGCCCGGCTGGACCGCGCATGAGGATGCGGCGGGCAACCTGCTGCTGGAGCACGGCGCATGACCGCGATCTCCCCTGCCGACCAGGCCGTGATCGGCCAGGCGCTGATGTCCGCCGCGCGGGAGATGGGGGCCAAGCTCTACCGCTCGGCCTTTTCGCCCATCGTGCGCGATGGCAAGGACGCTTCCACCGGTATCATGGACGCCACGGGCGCGGCGGTGGCCCAGAGCGACGAACTGATCCCGGTGCTGGTGGGTTCGCTCTCCATCACGCTGCGCGCCTGCATGGCGGCCGACCCGCCGGAGGGGCTGCGCGAGGGCGATTTCTACATGACCAACCACCCCTACCGGGGTGCGCATCACCTCTCCGACATCCTGATCTTCATGCCCTGTTTCGTGGAGGGGCGCATCATCGGCTATGCGGCCGCCGTGGCGCACCACATCGACATCGGCGGCAGCGCGCCGGGGGCGAGTGGCGGCGCCACCGATCTTTATGGCGAAGGACTGATCATCCCGCCTGCGCGATGGAGCCACGCGCAGGATTGGCAGAATGGCAATCTGCGCCGCTTCATCGCCGCCAACATCCGCGTGCCCGAACAGACGCTGGGCGACATCGACAGCCAATTCGCCGCCTGCTTCACCGGCCTCGCGCGGCTGCAGGAACTCTGCCTGCGCTACGGCACCGCCGTGGTCGAGGCCGCGATGGCAGGGCAGATCGCCTATGTGGAGCGGCGCCTGCGCGCGGCCATCGCCGCCTTGCCCGACGGCACCTACCACGGCGAGGATTTCCTGGACGATGACGGGTTGTCGGACACACCGCTCCCCGTACGCGCCCGGATCACCGTTGCGGGTGACCGGCTCTCGGTGGACTTCACCAGCACCGCGCCGCAGGTGCGCACCCACCTCAACGCGCCTTTTGCCTCCGTCGTCTCTGGCACGCTGGCCGCGGTGAAGTCCTTCCTGACCGACGCCGACACCCCCTTCAACGAAGGCGCGGCCCGGGCGGTGCAGATCACGGTGCCCGAGGGCACGCTGCTCAACCCGCGCTTTCCCGCACCCGTGGGCGCGCGAATGGAGGCGACCTACCGGGCCTATGACGCCGTGCTCAAGGCGCTGGGTGCCGCGGTGCCCGAGCGTGCGGTGGCCGTGGGCTTCGACAGCACCACCTCGTTCTGCCTCACGTGCATGGAGGGCGACCGCTACCGCGTCTTCACCGAGTTGCGCGACGGCGGCAACGGCGCCTGGGCCGAGGGCGATGGTGCCGATGCCGTGGCTGGCCCACTGTCCAACTGCACCAATGTGCCGGTGGAGGCGATCGACCTGGATTACGGCTTCTTCCGTATCGAGGCCTATCACCTGCTGCCGGGCACGGGCGGGCGCGGGCGGCACCGCGGCGGAAACGGCTCGCTTCGTCGCTACCGCATCCTGGTCGATGGCGTACGGTTCGCGCTGTATTGCGACCGCTTCCGTATGCCGGCCGAGGGGCTGGCGGCCGGCGGGCCAGGCGCGCTGGGCGGCTGCGTCGTGCTGCGCGGGGCGCAGCGCATTCCCGTGCGCAGCAAGGACGACCTGATGCTCCAGGCGGGCGATTTGGTGGAGATGTGGACCGGCGGCGGCGGCGGACATGGCCCGGAGGCCGAGCGCCCGGATGCGCTTCGCGAGGCGGATGCGCGCCTCATGGCGGGGTGAAGGCCCACGGCGTCATGACCTCGCCAAGCGGCTTCTTGATGCGGGTGATGCACTTCGTGTGAGCGGACGCCGAATGGGCCCCCCACCGAAAGCGCCCGCACCTCGCTGATGGTGGTGCCGAAACTGGCTATTGGACGGGTTCCAACCCGCGCCGATCAGGACCCCACCCCTGCGCTGCTTTCCTGAGTTTTATCAGAGATGTAGTCCGAATTCTGCCGGAGACCGGATTCAGCGCTTATACACACTCGGTGCGCGGTCCTGGGGGCCGCGGCGCCAAGGAAACGTATCGGTTTCCAAAGGCCTTTCGACCTTTGGCGGGTCCAGGGCAGAGCCCTGGCCGGGAGGTGCGTAGGGGCGGAGCCCCTCCCGCGGCGCCGCGCCCCTCACGCCGCGCGCCCCTTCGCCCGCAGCGCCGTCAGCGACCCGCCGCGCAGCAGCGCCGAGGGCAGCATGCGGCCCAGAACGCGCTCCGCCAGATGCCCCGCCGCGATCAGCGCGTCGATGTCGATGCCGGTGGCGATGCCCATCTCCTCGCACAGCAGCACCAGTTCCTCGGTCGCGATGTTGCCCGGCGCGCCGGCATGGCCCGCGAAGGGGCAGCCGCCCGCGCCGCCCACCGCCGCGTCGAACTCCGCCACGCCCATCCGCAGACCGGCCAGGGCGTTGGCGATGCCCAGGCCGCGCGTGTCGTGCAGGTGCAGCGACACCGCCTGGTCGGGCCAGCGCGCGCGCACTTCGCCCACCACGCGCTCGACCAGCAGCGGGTTCGCCCAGCCCATGGTGTCGGCCAGCGAGATGCGCGCGATGGCGCAGCCCGTCTCATCCGCCAGCGCCATCGCGTCGCCCACCGCGGCGATGGCCTGCGCCGGCGACACCGCGCCCGAGAAGTTGCATCCGAAGGCCGCCTGCACCGAGACGCGCGTCACCGGCACGCCCGCCGCCTGGTGCTGCGCCACGTTCTCGCGCATCGCCGCCAATTGCCCGGCGCGGTCGCGGTTGAGGTTGGCGCGGGAGAAGGCCTCGGACGCCGCCACCGTGACCGAGCCGGACAGCGCCAGCCTGTCCCGGAACGCCAGCGCGCGCGCCAACCCCTGCGGATTGAGCCACAGCGCCGTATAGGCCACGCCGGCGCGCGGCGCGAAGCCCGCCACCACCGCCTCCGCATCGGCCCAACCCGGCACCTTCCTGGGGCTGACGAAGGAGGCCACCTGCAGGCGCGCCACGCCGGTGGCCGAGAGCGCATCGACCAGCGCGATCTTGTCGGCGGTCGGCACCGGCGTGGCCGTGATCTGGAAGCCCTCGCGCGGGCCTTCCTCGGTGATGCGCACGGCGCGCGGCAGGTCGGACATCGGCGTCTCCTTCTATCGCGGGGCGCGGCGGGGGAACACCACCAGCAGGTTGTTGGCCGGCATGGCAGTCACCTGCGGCGCGGCGAAGCCTGCCTCGATGGCCAGCGCGGCGACGGTGTCGAGGTCGCGCACCCCCCAGCGCGCATCCTTGGCGCGCAGGTCGGCATCGAAGGCGGCGTTGGACGGCGCGGTGTGGCGCCCCTGGCGCATGAACGGCCCGTACAGCACCAGCGGCGCACCCGGCGGCAGAACGCGCGCCGCGCCGCGCAGCAGCCCCTCGCAGGCGGCGAAGGGGGCGATGTGGATCATGTTGATGCACAGCACCGCATCCGCCGCCATCTCCGGCCAGGTACCGGCGGCATCGAGCGCCAGCGCCGGGCGGATATTCGCCACGCCCTCCGCCCAGGCATCGATGCTGGCGCGCGCGGCGGCGTCAGGGTCGCTCGGCTGGAACACCAGGGCGGGAAAGGCCAGGGCGAAGTGGCGCGCGTGTTCGCCGCTGCCGCTCGCCACTTCCAGCACCAGGCCCTGCGCGGGCAGCACGCCGCGCAGCGCATCGCGCAGCACATCGCGGTTGCGCCCTGCGGCGGGGGCGAAGCGCCGCGGGTCGTCAGGCACCGCCCAGGCGCTCCGGTGCCAGCGCCGCATAGACATCGCCGCTATTGGCCGCATGCGGCAGCGCCGCGATCCAGGCGGCCATCGCCTCACCCGTCAGCGGCGCGGCGTGCAGCAGGCGCATGTCCTCGCCCAGGCAGGCGTTGAAGGCGCGATACCCCAGCGCCGAGAGCAGCCCCAGGCACTCCGCCGCCACGTCGCGCTGGATGGTGGTGAATTCAAACGACAACGCGCGCGGCGGGCGCGTCAGGCCGCGCAGCACGGCGGCCTCGAAGCCCTCCACATCGATCTTCACGAAGTGTGGCAGGCCGAAGCGCGTGGCCAGCGCATCGAGCGTGGTCACCGGCCGCGTGATCTCGGTGTCCCACCGCTGCCCTTCCCAGCCCTCGGCGCCCTCCGCCGCGGCGATGAAGGCGTCCGAGGCGGTGGCGACGGTCGGGTTCGCGGCATTGAGCCGCAGCACCGCCTCGCCTTCCTGCGCGCCGACCAGCGCGGGCACCAGCGTGACGCCGGCATCGCCCCGGAACACCAGGCGCAGCGCGCGCGCCAGGCGCGGCTGCGGCTCCACCGCCACCACCCGCGCGCCCAGGCGCCGGAAGGCGGCGCTGCGGTCGCCCACATGCGTGCCGACATCGAACGCCAAGTCACCGGGTCCGACGAAGCGCGCATAGAAGGCATCGAGCACCGCCGCACGGCCCGGCGCGTAATAGGTGCGCAGGGAGGCGCCGATGGCCTTGGCGAAGGCGGTCATGGGCAGAAGGCCGGGGGAGGGGAACCTCCCCCGGACCCCCACCCTTTTTCTGGCCTTGGGGAACTGACAGCCGGGGTCAGTCCCCAGGTGCCAGAAAAAGGAGGGGGGTCCGGGGGGAGTTCATCTCCCCCCGGCCTTGCTGCACCCGGCCTCACGCAAACACCACCGCCGCACCCGCGGCAAATTCCGGCGGCACCATCAGCCCGCCCGGCGCCGCCACGGTGGGAATCCCCTCCAGCACCTGCCGCGCCGCCGCGCCGCCATCGCTGGTGCGGATCACCATGCCCGCCATGCAGGGCAGCGCCGGCGCCGCTCACACCCGGCAGCACGCCGGGCAGCGCGGCGGGCTCCAGCACCCGCACGCGGGTTTCCATCACCGGCGCGAAGGGCCCGGCGGCGCGCGCCGCACCCGGCAGGCGCAGCATCAGCCCGCCGGCGGGGTCCGGTTCCACCGGCAGGCCGCACAGGCGGGACAGGCGCGCGGCGGTCTCGGCGGGTTCGGCGGCGCACAGGATGGCCTCCTCCAGCGCCACCGCCTTGTTGGCGTGGTCCATCCAGCGTTCCTGCCAGACCAATTCCGGCGTCAGGTGGCGGATGAGCTGCACGCGGCCCTCGGGCGGGTCGGGGAAGGGCAGGCGCGCGAATTTGGCGATCGGCCCGCCGGCCTCGACCGGGCGTTCCAGCCAGGCGATGCCGGGGATGTCGATGCCCGCCTCGCGCAGCCGGGCGAGGTTCGCCTCCTCATCCGTCATCGCCAGCGCCAGGATGTGCATCCCCGGATAGCGCGCGAGGAAGGTGTTCAGCGTGTTGTCGTACAGCGCGGGGTCGAGGATCGCGATCAGCTCGATATAGCCGTGCCGGAGAAAGGCGCAGCGATTGCCCGACCCGTAGGGCTCCACCGGCAGGTCCGGCCGGCGCCGGCCGGATTGCTGGGCGATGGGGCTGAGCGCGAAGCCGAGCCGTTCATAGGCCGCGCACATCGGCGCGAGGTCGCGCGCGGCGACGCCGACATGGTCGAGGGCAACGGCGGTGTTCATGCTGGGTCCTCGTAATCGGGCAGCAGCCAGGCGGCGGGTTCGGCGGCGGCCTCGGTGTACCAGCGGTCCATCAGCGGATGGGCGCGGATGCTGGCCATGTAGGATGCGCTGGCGGCGGAAATATCCGGCTTCCAGGTCAGGAACCGCGTGACCACGGGCGCGAACATGGCATCCGCCGCGCCCATGCTCTCGCCGAACAGGAAGGGGCCGCCATGGGCGGCGATGGCCTCGGCCCAGATCGCCTCGATGCGGGCGATATCGGCCAGGGCCTCGGGCGTGCGGCCACGCCCGGCGAAATCGCGCCCCAGGTTCATCGGCATCGCCATCCGCAGGCCGCGGAAGCCGGCATGCATCTCGGCGGCGATGGCGCGCGCATGGGCGCGTGCGGCGCGCCCGGCGGGCCACAGCGCGGGCGCGACCTCGGCGCAATATTCCGCGATGGCGAGGCTTTCCCACACCCGCGCGCCGTCATGTTCGAGATAGGGCACCAGCGCATTGGGCGAGACCGCCTTGATGCCCGGCGTGCCGCCGCCCGAGCGCACGAAGGGGATCACCACCTCCTCCACCTCCAGCCCGGCCAGATGCACGGCCAGCCAGCCGCGCAGCGACCACGAGGAATAGCGCTTGTTGCCGATCACCAGGCGAGCCTTGGCCATGCGCGCGCCCTCCCTCGGCGCGGCCGGACCATGCCACGGGGCCGGGCCGCGGCGAAGCCCGCTTGCCCCCGGGCGCGCGAGGGTGTTCCTTCTCCCCGCCCGATCCCGGAGACGCCCGATGAACGAACTCAGCGTGCCGCGCCCGAATTCCCTGGACGCGTTCTGGATGCCCTATTCCGACAACCGGTACTTCAAGGACAAGCCGCGCATGCTCGCGCGGGCCGAGGGCATGCACTACTACACGCCCGAGGGCCGCGAGATCCTGGACGGCACGGCCGGGCTGTGGTGCTGCAATGCCGGGCATGGCCGGCGCGAGATCGTCGAAGCCATCCAGAAGCAGGCGGCGATCCTGGATTTCGCGCCGACCTTCCAGCTGGGCCACCCCATCGCCTTCGAGGCGGCCTCCCGTGTCGCGGAACTGACGCCCGAGGGCATGGACCGGGTCTTCTTCACCAATTCGGGCAGCGAGAGCGCCGATACCGCGCTGAAAATCGCGCTGGCCTACCACCGCGCGCGCGGCCAGAGCACCCGTGTGCGCCTGGTCGGGCGGGAGCGCGGCTATCACGGCGTGGGCTTCGGCGGCATGTCGGTGGGCGGGATCGGGCCCAACCGCAAGCAGTTCGGCGCCATGCTGCCCTATGTGGACCACCTGCCCTCCACGCATCTGCCCGCGCAGAACGCCTTCAGCCGCGGCGAGCCGCCGCACGGCGCCGAACTGGCCGATGTGCTGGAGAACCTGGTGGCGCTGCACGGTGCGGAGACCATCGCCGCGGTGATGGTGGAACCGGTGGCGGGCTCGACCGGCGTGCTGGTGCCGCCCGTGGGCTACCTCAAGCGCCTGCGCGAGATCTGCGACAAGCACGGCATCCTGCTCATTTTCGACGAGGTCATCACCGGCTTCGGGCGCATCGGTGCCTATTTCGGCGCCGAGCGGCTGGGTGTCACGCCCGACATCATGACCATGGCCAAGGGCCTCACCAACGCCGCGGTGCCGATGGGCGCGGTGGCCGTCCACAACGGCGTGTACCAGGCCATCGTGGACGCCTCGCCGGCGGGCATCGAGCTGTTCCACGGCTATACCTATTCGGGCCATCCGCTGGCGGCGGCCGCCTCCATCGCCACGCTCGAACTGCACAAGACCGAGGACCTGCCCGGCCGCTCGCGCGCCATGGAGCCCTATTTCCAGGACGCGGTGCACAGCCTGCGCGGCGCGCCCAACGTCATCGACATCCGCGGCATCGGCCTGGTCGGCGGCATCGAGCTCGCCCCCCGCGCGGGCAAGCCCGGGGCGCGCGCGATGGACGTGTTCCGCCGCTGCTTCGATGCCGGCGTGCTCACGCGCGTGACGGGCGACATCGTGGCCCTCTCGCCGCCGCTGATCGTCGAGAACCACCATGTGGACCGCCTGATCAACACGCTGGACGAGGCGATCCGCGCCGAGGCGGCCTGACCGCGCCATGGCGCAGGAGGAAACGTCGCCGCCGCTGCGCGTGCTGCTGATCGACCCGATGATGGGCACGCAAGTGACCACGCGGCAGGTGCTGGAAGCGCTCGGCCATGAGGTGGTTCCGGCCTCACACTGGACGGAAGCCGAACGCCTGCTGCAGCGCACAGCGTTCGGCGCGGTGGTGATGGCCTTCGATGCGGCCGGCCTCGACGGCCGGGGCGCGGCGCGCAGCCTGCGCGGGCGCCTGCCGCCCGCCGCCGAGCTGCCGCTGGTCGGCACCACATCCGGCCTGCGCCACGGAGAGGAGCGCGACGCCTTCGATGCCGGCTTCGACAGGCTGGTGGTCAGGCCCATGGCGGCGGACGACCTCGCCGAGGCGCTGCGCCTTGCCATCCGGGACCGAACGCCGGTGCCCCCGCTGGACACCGCGCGCCGGGCCGCCCTGCGCGCATCGCATGGCCCTGCCGCGCTCGCCGCCGCCGATGACCTGGCGATGGACGCGCCGGCCAGGCTGTTGACGCCCCTGTTCGCCGAAGGCGGCGGCGCGGCGGAGTATGCCGCAGCCGGCGAGGCGGTCGCCACTGCGATGGAGCATGTCGGCGCCGTGGTGGCTGCCGCGCGTGCGCGCGCCCTGGTCGAGAACGCCGCCGAAGGCAGCCGCTACCTGCGCCCTCTCATGAGCGCGGTGGTCGCCGCGCGCGTCGCGCTGCGGCACGACAGGATGACCGCGGCACGCGCCGACCCCATATGGGCCGCAAGCGACACATCATCCGGAGATACCCCGTGAGCGATACCACCGCACGCGACCCTGTGCCCGTGACCGTCCTGACCGGCTACCTCGGCGCCGGCAAGACCACGCTTCTCAATCGCATCCTGACCGAGAACCACGGCAAGAAGTTTGCCGTGGTGATCAACGAGTTCGGCGAACTCGGCGTGGACAACGACCTCGTCGTGGATGCCGACGAGGAAGTGTTCGAGATGAACAACGGCTGCATCTGCTGCACCGTGCGCGGCGACCTCATCCGCATCCTGGGCGCGCTGATGCGCCGGCGCGACCGCTTCGACGGCATCATCGTCGAGACCACCGGCCTCGCCGACCCTGCCCCGGTCGCGCAGACCTTCTTCGTCGATGACGACGTGAAGCGCGCCACGAAACTGGACGCCATCGTGACCGTGGTGGATGCGAAGCACCTGCCCGCGCGGCTGGCGGATTCCTCCGAGGCGCAGGAACAGATCGCCTTCGCCGACATCGTCGTGCTGAACAAGATGGACCTCGTGACTCCGGACGAGGCCACCGAGGTCGAACGCCGCATCCGCGCCATCAACCCCTATGCCGAGATCCGCCGCGCCACGAAATCCGACGTGCCGATCGAGGCCGTGGTGGGGCGCGACGCCTTCAACCTGGCGCGCATCCTGGAACGCGAGCCGGACTTCCTCTCCGGCGACGACGCGCACGAGCACGACAGCGAAGTCAACAGCGTCTCCTTCGAGGTGGACAAGCCGATCGACGCCGAGCGCTTCAATGCCTGGATCACCCAGGTGCTGGCCTCCAAGGGCCAGGACCTGCTGCGCACCAAGGGCGTGCTGCACTACGAAGGGGACAGCCGCCGCTTCGCCTTCCAGGCGGTGCACATGATCGCCGATGGCGACTACATCGGCGAGGCCAAGGCCGGCGACCCGCGCCGCTCCAAGATCGTGTTCATCGGCCGCGACCTGAACCGCCCCTGGCTGCGCCGCGGCTTCGAGGCCTGCCAGGCCGGCGAGGACCAGGCGAAGATCGAGGCCGAGATCGCGCGCTGGACGCCGCCGGATTGAGGTTCGTGGCGCAGAAGGCCGGGGGAGGAGAACCTCCCCCGGACCCCCACCCTTTTTCTGAATTCTTGGCGCCACCCCGGCCGTCAGTTCCCCAAAGCCAAAAGAAGGAGGGGGATCGGGGGAGTTCTCTCCCCCGACCTTTCTGCCCATGAGCGCCACCGACGCTGATTTCCTCCTGGACTCCCGCGGCACGTCGCAGGATTGCGGCGCCTGGGTCGTGGCGCTCGCCTTCGGCCATGAGGGTACGTCCTGTGCCTTCTCGCTCGGCGACGGCAGCGTGCGACTCGCAACCCCCAGCGACCTTGCGCGGGAATGGCGCGCGGTCGCGGTCCATGACGGCGGCTGCCTGGCGCTGGTGCCCGATGTGAAGGATGGCGTGCTCTCGGGCGGCGATGACGGGCGGCTGATGCGCGTCGCACCCGATGGCACCGCCAGCGAATTGGCGCGCTACGGCTCGAAATGGGTGGACCATGTCGCCGCGCATGGATCGGGCCTGCGCGCCGCGGCGGTGGGCAAGGCGGTGCATCTGCTCGATGGCCAGGGCGCAGCGCTGAAGTCGCTGGCGCATCCCTCCACCGTCACCGGCATCGCCTTCGATGCGAAGGGCAAGCGCGTCGCTGCATCGCACTACAATGGCGCGTCGCTGTGGTTCGTGGGCGCGAAGGAGGACAAGCCGCGCTCGCTGGAATGGAAGGGCAGCCACACCGGCGTGGCGATCAGCCCGGACGGCACGCATGTGGTGACCACCATGCAGGAGAATACGCTGCATGGCTGGCGCCTGGCCGATGGGCAACACATGCGCATGGCGGGCTACCCCTCCAAGACCAAGTCCTTCGGCTTCACCGCGAAGGGCCGGTGGCTGGCCACGGCGGGGGCGGATTGCGTGGTGCTCTGGCCCTTCTTCAGCGGCGGGCCGATGGGCAAGGCGCCGACCGAACTGGCAGGCGGGGATGGCGTTCTGTGCACCATGGTGGCCTGCCATCCGTCGCAGGAGGTGGTGGCCGCGGGCTTCAGCGATGGGCTGGTGCTGATCGCCGATGTGGCATCCGGCCGCGTGGTGCCGGTGGCGGCACCTCGCGGCTCGGCGGTCTCGGCGCTGGCGTGGAACGATGTCGGCTCGCATCTCGGCTTCGGCACCGAGGCGGGCTTCGCCGGCCTGGTGGACCTCTCGCGTCGGTAAAGGGCTATCCGTTCAGGTGTCTTCGCCCCGAACGCACATCTTGTTCTAGGGCTGCGGAAAGCTGCATCGGGTCAAAGCCTCCGACACCTGCCACAACCAGGCGGCGAGCGCAGAATCGCGGCCCGCCGGCGCGACCCAGGCGGGCGCCGGCGGGCCGCGCAGTTCGAACAGCCAGGAGCGGCCGGTGAAGCTGCCGCCGCGCGCCTCAGGCGCCGTCGCGGCATACAGGATGGGCAGGGCCCCGATTTCCGCAGAATGGCTCAACAGCCGCGTGCCGCGCCGCATCAGGCGCGTCAACAGCCCCGGCTCCGCTCCGGAGAGCGGCCCGTTCGCATACAGGTCGGTCAAGGCCCAGCCCGGGTGGGCGGCGAGCCCCGCCACACCCCAGCCTCCTGCCCGCGCGCGGCGGTCGAATTCCAGCGCGAAGGCCAGCAAGGCGAGCTTCGACTGCGCATAGGCCTTCCAGGGCCGGTAGTGGCGCGTCGACTGAAGGTCGTCGAAGTCGATCGCGCCGATACGATGCGCCAGGCTGCTGACGCAGACCATCCGCGCGCATTGTCCCGCCCGCAGCAGCGGCAGCAACAGCGCCGTCAGCGCGAAATGGCCGAGATGGTTCACGCCGAACTGCATCTCGAAGCCGTCTGCGGTTTCCCGCCGTTCGGGCAGCGCCATGACGCCGGCATTGTTCACCAGCAGTTCGACCCCGCCGAACCGTTCCTTCATCCGCGCAGCGAAGGCGGCGACGGAGGCGAGGCACGAAAGGTCCAGCGGTTCGAAAGCCACGCGCGCCAGCGGCACCTCGGCCTGGATGCTGTCCACCGCCGCTCCGCCGCGTGCCGCATCGCGTGAAGCGAGCACCACCTCGGCCCCTCGGCCGGCGAGGGCCAGCGCCACCTGGAACCCGAGCCCGTTGGTCCCGCCGGTGACGATCGCGCGGCGCCCGCGCTGCGACGGGATGTCGCGCGCCGACCAAGCGGTCATCGCCGGCGCGAGGTCACTCCTGGCTCGTCAGGGTCAGGTACATCAGCACGATATAGACAGCCGGCATGACGATAAGCGCAATCACCAGCACGACCGGCGGCGCGCCGCAGCCGCCGGAGACGATCTCCCAAACCGCATAGACAAGCGCAAACAGGATCACCACGAGGCCGATCGTCCAGGGCATCAGGCGATTGCGCTTTGAAGTTCCCGACATGGTGCTGCCCTCGGAGGTTGCGGAAAGCGGTCATTCGCAGCCGCTTCGGTCGAGACAGAAGCCGGCTGTGCAGCGCCCTGCCGGCGGGGCATGGTCTGCCCACCGGCTCCATTCATGCCACTTCGCGCAGCCATGAGGCTTGACCTCGCGCAAAGGGTGGGCGATCCGGCCACACCCGGACCAAAGGACGGACCCATGACCGCGCCCATCCTCGAAACGACCCGCCTCCGCATCCCGCGCATCGGCCTGGGCACCTGGGCGCTGCGCGACGCGGAGGCGCAGCACGCGGTCGAGGGCGCCATCGGCCTGGGCTACCGCCACATCGACACCGCCGCGATGTATGGCAATGAGGAACCGGTCGGCGCCGGCATCAAGGCCTCCGGCGTGCCGCGCGAGGACATCTTCCTCACCACCAAGGTGTGGTGGACGGAACTCGCCCCGGACGCGCTGCGCGCTTCGGCCGAGGCATCGTTGAAGCGGCTCGGCACGCCCTATGCCGACCTCATCCTGATCCATTGGCCGGCGGCGGGGATGGACCTCGCGGCGTCGCTGACGGCGCTGGCGAAACTGCAGAAGGATGGGCTGGCGCGCGCCGTCGGCGTGTCGAACTTCCCGCCAGGGCTGCTCAAGCGGGCGCTGGATCTCGCCATCGCGCCGATCGCCTGCCTCCAGGTCGAATGCCATGTGTATCTGTGGCAGGAGGCGTTGGCGAAGCTGTGCCGCGAGAACGCCCTGGCACTCACCGCCTATTCGCCGATCGCCAAGGCCAGCGTCAACGACGACCCGGCCCTGCAGGCCATCGCGAAGAAGCACGGCGCGACGCCGGTGCAGGTGGCGCTGGCCTGGCTGCTGGCACAGGAGAACCTGGTCGCCATCCCGAAATCCGGCCGCGCGCAGGGCCAGCGGGACAACCTCGCCGCCGCCGAGCTGCGGCTCGATGCGCAGGACCTGGCGGCGATCGCCGCGCTGCCGAAGGGCCGCCGGCTGGTCGATCCGGATTTCGCGCCCGACTGGGCGGCCTGACAGGCCCTGCCCGGGGTGGCATGACCGGCGCCGGGCGTGCTTATTTGCGCCCGCATCGCGACCGACCGAGGAGAAGCCGCCATGGCAGGCAATGACGACGACGAGGATTTCGACCTCGGCATCAGCCTGGAATCCGTCGCTGCCATCGTGGATGCCGCCCGCGCCGTGCAGGAGGGCGAAGAAAGCGGCGCCCTCGCGCGCGAGGAGGAGGTCGAGGAAGGCCTCGACGCCGAGGATGACGAGAACATGGATGAGGACGCCCTGCGCGCCTTCATCGCCGACCTCAACGAGGACGAGCAGGCCTCGCTGATCGCCCTCGCCTGGGTCGGCCGCGGCGACTACACCGCCGAGGAATTCGAGGAGGCCCGCACCCTGGCCCGCGAACGCAACATCCGCGACCCGGCGGAATACCTGCTGGGCATCGAGCTGCTGGGCGACATGCTGGAGGAAGGCCTGTCGGAACTCGGCCTGTCGGTCGAGGATGCTGACGGCTCGTGAGGATCGCCTGGCTGCTGCTCGCGCTGCCGATCCTGCTGCCGGCCTGCTCGGCACGGGATTCGGCGCGGGCGGAGGACGGGCGGGAGAGGCTGGTCGGCCTGCGGGCGGATGACCTGCGGCTGTGCGCGGGCGTGCCCAACCTCACCGCCACCTCGGCGGGCGGCGATTTCTGGACCTATGACCGCTCCCCGCCGGCCTCGGGCGTCTCGGCCCCGGTGCCGGTGATCGGCGGGTCGCTCAGCGTCTCGGCGGGTTCCACCTGCCGGGTGACGTTCCAGTTGGTGAACAACACGGTCACGCGGGTGGGCTATGCGGCGGCGTCCGACCTGCCGCTGTCGCAGAACGCCGCCTGCGCGCCGGTGGTGCAGGGCTGCCTGCGCCTGGTGGACGAGGGCGAGGTCAGGCGGGAATAGGCCCGCCGGGCAGGCCCGCGATCTCGCGGATCAGCTTGCGCTTCACCGCCACGCCGAAGCTCTCGAAATCCTCCGCCACGATCATGAAGGCGCCCTGCCCGCCGATCACGTTCTCGCGGTAGTAGTCGTCCAGCGGCACCGGCGGCAGGCGGCCGAAGGTCGGGCGGTCGTTGATGATCGGCAGGCCGTTGATGGTGATGCCCTCGGCGATGGTGAGGTCGCGCTCGCGGTCCGCCGGCGGGCCGGAATTGTTCACCCCGTCGCCCGAGACGTCGATCACCCGCCGCGTCGCCTCCCACGGGCATTCGCCCATCAGGGCGCGGGAATGGCGCAGCGCGCCGGAAATCGAGGTCCAGGAGAGCGAACTGCGCGACGCCTCGGCCAGCATCCGCCCCCAGGCATCGGCATCGGCCTGCGTGGCGATGCGCTGCCAGGGCAGGATGGTGCGCTGGTATTCGATGCCCGCCCATTCGACATAGGCGATGCCCACGGCGCCAATCATTCCGCCGCGGATCGCGGCGATCACGACCGGGTCCGACACCGCGGTACGATAGCCCTCGCGCTGCAGCCGCGCCTCATCCTCGTCGATCGACCGCGAGACATCGACCGCCAGCACGAGCGCAACATCCACCGCCTCCTGCGCGCGTGCGGCGCGGGCCAACGGCATCGACGCCGCGCCGGCCGCGGCCAGAAGCATCCGGCGGCGCATCGGCGCCTCCCTGGAACGATGCCGCATGGTGGCGCCGCGCCGGGGGCGAATTCAACATTTCCCTGCGCACGTTACAGTGCGGCGAGGACCACCTCCGCCGCACGCGCCGCATCCGCTTCGCTCATGTAGGAGTGCATGGGCAGCGACAGGACCTGGTGGCACAGCGCCTCGCTGACCGGCAGCGGGGGTGGGCCATTGCCGCCGATGGATGCCGCGTGGTGCGCTGCATAGGCCGGCTGGTGGTGCAGCGGCTTCGGATAATAGATGCCACTGCCGATGGACTGCGCGGCGAGCGCCTGCTGCACGCGGGCCCGTGCCTGGGCATCCGGCAGGCGGATCGTGTAGAGGCCATAGGCGCTCTCGGCGCCCTCCGGATTGCGCTGCACGCCTACGCGCCCGGCCAGCGCGCCGTCATAGGCCGCGCCAAGGCGCCGCCGCTGCGCCAGTTCGCCCTCGAACAGCGACATCTTGGCCAACAGGATGGTCGCCTGGATGGTGTCGAGCCGGCCATTCATGCCGGTGCGCTCCACCTCGTAGCGGGTGCGCCCTTCGCCATGGGTGCGCAGCATCCGGTAGAGTTCGGCGCGGTCGGCATCGTCGGTCAGCAACGCGCCGGCATCGCCATAGGCGCCGAGCGTCTTGGTCGGGTAGAACGAGAGCGCCGCGGCATGCCCCCAGCGCCCCAGGCGCTTGCCATGCAGCGCGCCGCCGAAGCCCTGGGCGGCGTCGTCCAGCGCGAACATCCCCTCCCGCGTGCAGATCGCCTCGATGGCGGTCCAGTCCGCCGGCAGGCCGAAAAGGTCCACGCCCACCACGGCGCGCGGCTTCAGGCGCCCGTCCTTCTTCACAAGATCAAGACGGCGTTCGAGGTCGGCGATGTCGATGTTGAAGGTCTCGGCCTCGACATCCACGAAGATCGGCGTGGCACCCAGCACCAGCGGCACCTCGGCGGTCGCGGTATAGGTGAAGGCGGGCAGGAACACCGCATCGCCAGGGCCGATGCCTTCCGCCATCATCGCGATCTGCAGCGCATCCGTGCCCGAGGAGACGCCGACCGCATGCGCGCAGCCGGCGAAGGCGGCGAGCGCGGCCTCGAACTCGGCGACTTCGGGGCCATTGATGAAACGCCCGGAGTCGAGCACCGCGGCAATGCGGCGGTCGAGCTCGGGTCGGATCAGGGCCTGTTGCGCCTTCACGTCGAACAGCGCGATGGGTGCGGTCATGTCGGGTCGTGGCCTCACGCGGAAAGGAGGCAGCGTCTTAGACCCGTCCGCCGCGTCGCGCGAAATCACCCTTGGTGACGCGGTGCAACGCACCGGCGGTTCATCGCCCGCGCAGCGGCACCATGATGTCGGTCAGCCATTCCGCCGGCGGCAGGACCCTGCAATCATTGAGGTATTCCTCCATCGAGGGCGCATCGGCGGGCTCCTCCCCGCTGCCGGGCAGCCAGGTGCCGTACAGCCATGTGTAGGGCCGTTCCAGCTCGGCATAGGGGCCCTGGAAGCGCAGCACCGCCACCCGCGCGAAGGCCGGCACGTCGAGGATATGCACCTCGCCCTGCGCCGCCACCTCCGCGCCGACCGTGAAGCCGGCCTGCGAGCGCAGCTTCTCCGGCGGCACGGAGTTGGGGTCGTCGTGATACAGCGCGAGGAAGCGCGTCGCGGGGCCGATCAGCCCGCGCCCCGCGCCCCAGGCCTGCAGCCGGTCGAAGGCGCTGCCGATCTGGTTGTAGGGCCCCTGGTGGGCGACGGCGGCCAGGCGCATCGCCTCGCTGCCGCGGATGGTGACGTCGAACATGCTTCCCTCCTGTGCTGGATGGCCGGTGTGCATCATGGCCCTGGCGAGCCCGCCGCTCGCGCGATAGGCGGCGGGCGGCACGCCATAGGCCGCCTTGAAGGCCCGGGTGAAGGCGGCCTGGCTGCCATAGCCGCAGCGCCGCGCCACCCGCGCGACAGGCTCCGCCGAGCCCAGCAACGCCACCGCCGCCGCCTGGAGGCGCCCGCGCGCCGCCGTCTCGGCCGGGGTCTCGCCGGCGATCGCGCGATAGACCCGGTGGAAATGGAAGGGCGAGAAAGCCGCGGCGGCGGCCAGCGCCTCGAGGCCCGGCGGGTCGTCCGGCCGCGCCGCGATCAGCGCCATCGCCCGCGCGATGCGCGTGGCGTAGTCCGGTCCCGTTCGCCGTCGTGCCGCCATCGCTTTCCCGCTCCTGCTGCCATGGCGTAGCGCAGCTCCGCTTGATCCGGCTTGCGCTCTTGCCCCGGAGGCCGAGGATGGCCCGATGCACATCGCCATCGGCACCATCCTGCCCTCCTCCAACCGCGTGGTTGAACGCACCACCGCGGCCATCCTGCGCCACCTGCCCGCGGTGGATGGCTGCTACGCGCGCATCCCCTACGCGCCCGATGGCAGCGGCCAGCCGCAGGGCGCCTACGACGCCGCCTCCTACGCCACCGCGGCGCGGCTGCTGGCCCATGCCGGGGTCGGCGCGGTGTGCTGGAACGGCACGCGCGGCGCCTCGCTGGGCCTCGATGCCGACCGTGCCCTCGCGCGGGACCTCGCCGCCATCGCCGGCTGCCCCGCCACCACAACGCCGCTCTTCGCCGTGCAGGCGCTGCGGCGCCTGGCCGCGCGGCGGATCGCCTTCATCATGCCCGGCGAGGCGGGCGATGCCGCGGCGCACGGCGCCGGCTTCGCGCCGGAGGGCATCGCCACCACCGGCGCGCGCGGCCTTGGCTGCACCGACAACCTCTCGGCCGCCGCGGTCGATCCCGCCGCCATCATGCAGGCCGCCCGCGCGCTGGCCACCGAGGCGCGGCCGGACGCGATCCTGGTCTGGAGCACCAATCTGCCCGGCCTGGATTGCATGGCGCCGCTGGAGGCGGAACTCGGCCTGGCGGTGCTGGACAGCGCCGCGCTCGGCGTCGCCGCCCTGCTCGATGCGGCAGGCGTCGCGACCGCCCCGCTGGCCGGCCTCGGGCGGCTTTTTTCGCCCGGCTGAAGCGTTTCAGCGCCAACCGGCGCATCCGGCGGCATTCTCGGACCGTAGCGTTCCGAAACCACGGAGGACGCCATGGCCCCCCGACGCCGCATCGCCGTTCTGTTCGCCCTTCTGAGCCTCTCGCTGCCGCATGGCGCGAAGGCCAACCCGCTCGCCGGCACCTGGCGCACCGTCGCCGATGGGCAGTCGGTCGAGATCACCCTGCGCGCGGACGGGCACTTCGATCGCCGGGATGAAGGCCCGCGCGGCACCGCCATGACCGTGAGCGGCCGCTGGAGCGTTGCCGGCCCCGGCACCTGGCTGCGCCTGTCCATCGAGGACTGGGCGCCGCGGCGCGCCTGCGGGCTGCTCGGCTGCACGCCCATCCGCATGATCCCCGGCGAGACCTACCGCTACATCCTGCAGGGCGCGGACACGCTGCTGCTCGAGGATACCGGCGGGCGCATCGCGCTGCGCCGGGCGGGCTAGCGCCATGACCGCCCCCCCCTGCCTCTCGCATGCGGCCTTCGCCCTGGCGCAGGACCTCGACCAGTGCCGCGCCGGCTTCGGCGCATTGCTGGCCCGCGCCGACGTTTCCGCCGCCGCCGCCACACAGTTGCGCCTGCGCCATGCCGAACCGCACCGCGCCTATCACGACGCGGCGCATGTCGGGCTGCTGTGGCTGCGCCACCTGATGCATGGCGGCGACCCGGCCGACCGCGATCTCGCGCTCGCCATCCTGTTCCACGATGCGGTGTACGAACCGATGGCGCGCGACAACGAGGCACGCTCCGCCGCCTTGCTGGCCGAACTGGTGCCCGGCGACACCGGCTGGGCGCAGCAGGCGATTCTCGCGACCGCCGACCACCTCGCCTATGGCGGGGCGGATTGCCGCGTGCGGCGGTTGCTCGACCTCGACCTCACGCCGCTGGCCGAACGGCCGGACGTGTTCGCCCGCAACACCGCGCTGCTGCGGCGCGAATACGCCGCCGTGACGGAAGCAGCGTGGCGCGAAGGCCGCGGCCGGGTGCTGGCGCGCTTCGCGGCCGCGCAACCGCTGTACCGCACGCGCCTCGCCGCGATCTACGAAGCGCCGGCGCGCATCAACCTCACGGCAGGGATCGCGGCGCTGACCGAGGCGGCATGAAGCGGAAGGCGCCGGCCGTCACGAGGCCGAGCGCCAGGCCTTCCACCGCACCGCCCAGCACCCCGCCCAGCAGCAGCGAGGAGACGTCGCCCCCGCTCAACCCCAGCATCCAGCGCATGCTGCCCAGCAGCGCGCCGAGCATCCAGCCGACCGTCACCACCCGTGTCCAGCCCGCGCATTCGACGCCCGAACGGCCCAGCACCCGGCCCTGCGCCGCGCCATAGAGCAGGCCGCTCGCGATGCCCTTCACCGAGGCGCCGAGCAGGATGAAGACCGGGATCGGGATGCTGCCGGCATATTGCGCCAGCAGGCTGAAAATCAGGTTGGTCAGCAGCGCCACCAGGTAGCCCGCCGCCGCCGTCATGCCGATCCAGGCGGCCGCCGGCAGGTCGGGATAGGCGCGGCGCACCACCGGCGCCTGTGCGGCTCCGAGGCAGGCGCCGATGATCACCCCCGCCAGCGCCTGCAGCGCGATCGCCAAGGCACCGCCGCGCGCCTCCACCGGCAGCATCGCGGGCAGCAGCCACGCGTTCCACAGCGTGCCGAGCGCGGTGCCGGCCGCCAGCCCCGCCACGCAGGCCAGGATCCAACGCCCCCCATGACCCTGGGGCGGATTCCATTCGGCCATGGATCAGGCCTCCTCGGGCAGGGTGATGGCGAGCCAGCCGCGCGCATCCATGCGCGCCGTGTCGCCGGGCAGCAGCAGCACCGTCGTGGTGTCGCTCTCGATGATGGCCGGGCCGCGCACCGCCTGGTCGGCCGCCAGCGCGGCGAAGTCGAGCACCGGCAGCGATGCCTGCGCGCCGCCCAGCCGCGCCGCGCGCGTGGCGAAGGGTTGGGCCGCCGTGCCCGCGCCGGCGATGGCGCGCGCGGGCATCGGCGGCAGCCGGCCGATCACCGCCAGGCGCGCATTCACCAGCACCACCTCCTCGCCGCGCAGCGCATAGGTGAACAGGCTCTCGTGGCGCGCGTGGAAGGCGTCGGTGACGCGGCGCGCGAGGTCCGGCGCGTCCCAGTCCAGCTCGGCCAGCGGCACCGCCACCTCGAACACCTGCTCGCCATAGCGCATGTCGGCGGCGCGCCTGGTCTCCACCGCGCCGCCGAACCAGGTGGCGACGCGCGCGCGGCCTTCCTGTTCCAGCGCGGCCCAGATGGCGCGCAGCGCGTCATCCTCCGGCACGCCGCCGGTGCCGATCTCGCTGCGCGCCATCTCGTAGCGCAGGTCGGTGTGCAGCATGCCCCAGGCCGAAAGCACGGCGGCGACCACCGGCACGACGACGCGCGCGCATGTCCAGTTCGCGCGCCACCGCCGCTGGCATGCAGCCCGGCCGCGCCGCCGAAGGCCAGCAGCGTGAAGTCCCGCGGATCGACGCCGCGGCGCACCGTGACCAGGCGGATGCCATCGGCCATGCGCACATTGACCAGGCGATGCACGCCCTCCGCCGCCGCCATGGCATCGAGCCCGAGTGCCGCGCCCAGCCGCTCGAAGGCCGCTAGCGCCGCCGCGCGGTCGAGCCTGCGCGCACCGCCCAGGAAATTGTCGGGATCGAGATAGCCGAGCACGAGGTTGGCGTCGGTCACGGTCGGCTCCGTGCCGCCCTGGCCATAGGCCACCGGGCCCGGCACCGCGCCGGCGCTGTGCGGGCCGACCTGCAGCGTGCCGCCGGCGTCGACATGGCCGATCGACCCGCCGCCCGCGCCGAGCGTCACGATATCGAGGCTCTGCAGCGCGATGCGCTCGCCCGCCACGTCGCGCCCGCGGCCGAGCGCGGCCTCGCCCTCCTGCACCAGCGCGATGTCGGTGGAGGTGCCGCCGATGTCGAAGGTGATGAGATCCTCCCCCAGCCCGCGCGCCGCCAGCGCCACGCCCGCGGCGACACCGCCCGCCGGGCCCGACAGCGCCGTGCCGGCGGCCAGCCGCGCCGCTTCCTCGACCGGCGCCATGCCGCCATGCGACAGAATGACGAAGACCGGCCCGCCATAGCCCGCCTCGTCCAGCCGCCCGCGCAGACGCGCGAGATAGCGCGACACGACCGGCCCGACATAGGCGTTCACGCACGTGGTCGAGACGCGCTCGTACTCCTTGATCTGCGGCAGCACCTCGGCCGAGGTGGTGACGAACACATCGGGCAGCGCCGCACGCACCGCCTCGGCGGCCGCGCGCTCATGCGCATCGTCGCGCTAGGAATGCAGGAAGCAGACCGCCACGGCCTCCACGCGCTCGGCGGCCAGCGTGGCGATGGCGGCATCGAGCGAGGCGCGATCGAGCGGCACCTCGACACGCCCATCGGCGCGCAGCCGCTCGCGCACCGCCAGGCGCAGCCGCCGCGGCACCAGCGCGGGCGCCGGCGGGCAGGCGCAGGTTGTAGCGCTCGGGCTTGAGCCCCTCGCGCATCTCGATGACGTCGCGATGGCCCTCGGTGGTGAGCAGCGCGACCCGCGCGCCCTTGCGCTCCAGCAGCGCGTTGGTCGCAACCGTGGTGCCGTGAACGATGCGCTCGGTGCGCGCGAGCAGCTCGGGCAGCGACAGCCCGAGCCGCTCCGCCAGCACGGTCAGGCCCGCCATCACGCCCTCGCTCTGGTCGGCCGGCGTGATGGCGGATTTGGCCAGCGTCGGTGGCGCCGTCGGTGGCCACGCACACCAGATCGGTGAAGGTGCCGCCGACGTCGACGCCGATGCGGTACATGGTCATGCGGTCGCCCGGGAAGGTCGGGGGAGAGAACTCCCCCGATCCCCCTCCTTCTTCTGGCTTTGGGGAACTGACAGCCGAGGTCGGCGCCAGGAAGTCAGAAAAAGGGTGGGGGTTCGGGGGAGGTTCTCCTCCCCCGACCTGCATCGTCCTCACAACAACCCCTCCGCCGCATCCCGCGCCCGCGCCTCCGGGTCCCGCTTTTCCGGCGGCCCCCATCCGCCACCGCCGCCGGCGCGCACATGCAGCACATCGCCCGGTGCCAGGGGAATGCCGACCTCCTTGGTGCGCAGATCGCGCGACGTGCCATCGGCGCGGTCCAGCGTGTAGTGGTGCGGCGCGCCGTCCTGCCCGCCGAGCATGCCGGCCGCGCCGTGGCGCACGCCGTCGCCGGCGGTGTTGGCCACTGCCGCGCCTCGGTCTCCAGGCCCAGATCGAGCTCCCCGCCGAGGCCGCCGCGGAAGGTGCCGTCGCCGCGCGCTGCCGGGGCGGAATTCGTGCTGTCGCGAAATACAGCGGGAAGCGCGCCTCGGCCACTTCGACGCTGCCGAACTTCAGCCCGCCGGCCGAATGCCATTCGCCGGCCGTGGACCAGCCATCGCCGCGCGAGGACCCGCCGCCGCCCGGGCCGCGCCTGGAACAGGTGCCAGACGAAGGGCGGTCCGGCCGGCGCGCGTCGCTGCCCCTTGATCGCGATGCGGAAGCGCCGCCCCCAGCCGGCCATGGCGCGATCGGGGCAGGCGTTGGCCAGCGCCTTCACGACCGCCTCCACGATCTCGTTCGAGCAATGGGTGGTGCACATCGTCACCGGCGGACCTTCGCGGCCCAGACCACCGTGCCTTCCTGCGCCACGATCTCGACCGGGCGGAAGCAGCCGTCGTTCTTGGCGACCTCGGGGTCGATCAGGTAGGCGAAGGCCATGCGCACCGCCGAGTCCATGTTGGGATACGAGGAATTGACGAAGCCCGGCGTCTGCGGAGCGGACTCGACTGAGGTCCACGCGCAGGCTGTCGCCGCGCTTGGTGACCGCGCGCGCGGATCGCGATGTCGTTGGTGCCGAAGCCGTCATCGTCGAGGAACGCCTCGCCCTGGCACACGCCATCCTTCCAGGTCGCGACGATGCGCCGCGCATGCGCCTCGGACAGCGTCAGGATGGCCTCGACCGCCGCGATCGGTCGGCGCCGCGCCATACTTGCCGAGCACCGCGAGCAGGCGCCGCTCGCCCAGATGCGCGGCGCCGATCATCGCCATGAGGTCGCCGCGGAACTCGCGCGGCTGGCGCGTATTGGTGGCGATCATGCGCACCAGATCCTCGCGCGCCACCCGCCCCTGGCCCAGCAGGATCGGCGGGATGCGCAGCCCCTCCTGCCAGATCTCGGTGGCGGCGGGGTTGTAGGCGCCATGGGTGGCGCCGCCGATATCGGTGTGGTGCGCGCGCACGACGGACCAGAACACGATGCGCCCCTCGGCGAACACCGGCACGAAGGCGGTGAGGTCCGGCAGATGGGTGCCGCCATGATAGGGGTCGTTCAGCAGATAGACGTCGCCCTCGCGCACCGCATCGCCGAAGGCTCCTGCACCGCCTGCACCGCGAAGGGCATGGCGCCCACATGGACCGGGATGTGGTCGGCCTGCGCGACCAGGCGCGCCTGCGCATCGCAGAGCGCGATCGAGAAATCGCGCGAGGAATTCAGGATCTGCGAATAGGACGGTGCGCAGCATCGCCTCGCCCATCTCCTCCACGATCGCGCGGAAGCGGTTGTCGAGCACCGAGAGCGTCACGGGGTCGGGCGTGGTCATGGGGCGGAGGCTCCGCGCAGGCGGCCATCGCGTCAAGGCTTCGCAGCGCACACCACCCGCGCCATGATCCGCCGCAAACGGAGGAACCCGCGCGCCATGACCGTGACCGTCGAATCGCCCGACCTGCGCATCATCGCCGAGGGCCTGCGTTTTCCCGAAGGCCCGGTCGCCATGCCCGATGGCTCCATCGCGCTGGTGGAGATCGAGGCGCAGCGCATCACGCGCGTCGCGGCCACTGGCGCCACATCCACCATCGCGACGGTCGGCGGCGCGCCCAATGGCCTGGCGCTCGGTCCGAACGGGCTGCTGTATGTGTGCAACAATGGCGGCTTCTCCTGGCATGAGGAGCCGGGGATGCTGCGCCCCACCGGCCAGGCGCCCGACTACTCGGGCGGCCGGATCGAGCGCATCGACCCGGCCACCGGCGCCGTCGAGACGCTGATCCGCGCCGTCGATGGCCGCCCGCTGCGCGGCCCCAACGACCTCATGTTCGACACCCATGGCGGCTTCTGGTTCTCCGACCTCGGCAAGGTCCGCGCGCGCGACCGCGACCATGGCGGCGCCTATTGGGCGCGCGCGGATGGCTCCGGTGCCATCGAGGCCGCCTTCCCCATCTTCGGCGGCGCCAACGGCATCGGCATCAGCCCCGACGGGCGCACGATGTACGTGGCCGAGACCGAGACGGGCCGGCTATGGGCCTGGGAGGTCGAAGCCCCCGGCCGGCTGCGCAAACAGCCCTGGCCCTCCTCCAATGGCGGGCGCGTGCTGTGCCAGTTCCCCGGCTACCGGCGGCTCGACAGCATCGCCATCGCCGCCTCGGGCAACATCATCGTCGCCACGCTGGTGAGCGGGGAGATCACCACCATCTCGCCCGCCGGCGACATCCTGCGCGTGGTCCGCATGCCCGAGCGCATGCCCACCAACATCTGCTTCGGGGGTGCGGACATGCGCACGGCCTTCATCACGCTCTCCACCAGCGGGAAGCTCGCGGCGATGGCGTGGGACGAGCCGGGGCTGCGCCTGCCCCACGGCTGAGCCTTCAGCCGCCGTGGCCCGACACCTCGCGCCCGGCATCCGCCGGCAGGCGCGCATGCAGCGGCACCGAGGCCAGCACCACCACCGCCGCGATCAGGAAGCCGCGCGAAAAATCGGCGATCTGCAACACCTCGCGCCCTGAGAAGGCCAGCGAGGCTTCCAGCGTCGCCGTCGCCAGCACCACGCCCAGCGCCGGCGTGAGTTGCTGCAACGTGCCATACAGCGCCGTGGCCGCCGACATGCGTTCGGTCGGCACGTCGGCGAAGGCCAGCGTGTTCAGCGCGGTGAACTGCAGGCTGCGCGCCAGGCCGCCGGCGGCCAGCAGCAGAAAGATCGCGCCCGCCGGCCAGGCGGGCGTGAGCAAGGCCAGCGCCGCGATGCCCACAGCGGCCACCACCGCATTGGTGATCAGCGCCGCACGGAAGCCGGTGCGCTTGAGGAGCGGGCGCACCAGCGGCTTCATCGCGAAGGCACCGAGCGCGGTGGCGAAGGAGACGAAGCCGCTCTCCGTCGCGCTCATCCCGAAGCCGATCTGCAACATCACCGGAATCAGGAAGGGCACGGCCCCCGCACCGCTGCGGAAGATGCTGCCGGCGATGGCCGGGTCGCGGAAGGTCGCAATGGAGAACAGCGACAAATCGAGCGCCGGGCGCGGCGCCCGCCGGCAATGACGCACCGCCGCCACGCCTGCCGCCACGCCCACCAGCAGCGCCAGCCACGATGCCCAGGCGGGCACCACGTGCCGCCCCACCGTCTCCAGCCCGAACATCACCAGCGCCAGCGCGCTGCCCGTCAGCGCCAGGCCCAGCAGGTCCGGCGGGCCTGGCCGCGTCGGTTCCACATGCGGGATCTTCCACGCCACCAGCGCGAAGCCCAGCACGCCGATCGGCACGTTGATCCAGAACACCGCGCGCCAGGAAAACAGATCGGTCAGCACGCCGCCCAGCGGCGGGCCCATCACCGGGCCGAGCAGTGCGGGCATGGTCAGCCAGGCCATCGCCGAGAGCAGGTCCTTCTTGGCGATGCCACGCAGCAGCAGCAGCCGCCCCACCGGGATCATCATCGCCCCGCCCAGGCCCTGCAGCACGCGGAACGCCACCAGTTCGCCCAACCCCTGCGCGCGCCCGCACAGCACGGAGGCGAACACGAACATCACGATCGCCAGCATGAACACGCGCTTGGCGCCGAAGCGGTCGGCGATCCAGCCGGAGAACGGGATGAACACCGTCAACGCCACCAGATAGGCGGTGATGGCGGCGCCCAGCCGCGAAGGGTCCTCGTTGAGGTCGCGCGCCATCGCCGGCAGCGCGGTCGCCAGCACCGCGCTGTCGAGGTTCTGCATGAACAGCGCGGAGGCGACGATCAGCGCAATGCCGCGATGGTCCCGCGCACCAGCGCTCACGGTGGCAGCACGACCCGGCCTGCGCTGCGCCGCGCGCGCACTTCCTCCATGGCCTCGCGGAACTGCGCCAGCGGGAAGGTCGCATGCACCTCCGGCCGCAGCGCGCCGGCCTGCCACCACGCCATCAGCTGCGCCCACAGGGCTTGCGCGCGCGGCGCGTGCAGGTGCCGGTTGTCGCCCGGCGACCAGCCGACATAGCTGCCCCAGTTCACCCCCGCGACGGCGATGTTCTTCAGCAGCAGGATATTCGCCGGCACGCTCGGGATGGTCCCGCCCGCGAAGCCGATCACCACATGCATCCCGCCATCGGCGAGGCAGCGCAGCGATTCGTCGAACACCTCGCCGCCGATGGTGTCCAGCACGCAGGCCACGCCCTGCCCGCCGGTGGCCTGCCGCACCGCGTCGCGGAACGACGGCGCGGCGCTGTCCAGCACCACCTCCGCCCCGCGCGCCGCCAGCAGCGCGTGCTTGGCAGCGCCCGCGCGCGCCACCACCCGCGCGCCCATCGCGCGGGCGATCTCCACCCCCGCCAGCCCCACGCCGCCCGCCGCGCCATGCACCAGCACCCAGTCGCCGGGCGCGATCCGCGCGCGCCACAGCAGCCCCGCCCCGGCGGTGGGATAGGAAATGGGGAAGGCGACCGCCGGCGGGCCGGGCAGCCCGTCCGGGATCGCGACGACATGGATGTCGTCCGCCACCGCCTCCTCCGCGAAACCACCCCAGTCCAGCACGGCGAAAACGCGCGTGCCCGGAGGCGGTGCCTGCGCATCCGACGCCGCCTCGATCACGATGCCGACCACCTCCGTGCCGGGCACGAAGGGCAACGGCGGCCGTCGCTGGTATTTGCCCGCGACCACGAGCTGCGTGGCGAAGGACACGCCCGTGGCCTCCACCCGTATCCGCACGCCGCGCGGGCGCAGCGGCGGCGGCGGGATGTCCTTCAGCTCCAGCGCATCGAAGTCGCGCCAGGATTCGCACACGATCGCGCGCATCGCCTCAGCCGCCGCGGCACTGATCGTGGCCGCGCCCCGCAAACCGCATGCAATGCCCTTCCCTTCACGCGTGGTCCGGTCAGGATAGGCCCGGAACGCCCGGGAGGAAACGCGATGAACGACGCCATGCAGCCCTATCGGGGCATCCGCGTGCTGGATGCCGGCCAGGGCATCGCCGGCCCCTATTGCGGCATGATGCTCGCGGCCTGCGGCGCCGACGTCATCAAGCTCGAACCCGCCGAGGGCGACTGGTCGCGCGGCCTGGGCACCGCGAAGGAAGGCGTGTCGGTGATGACCGTCGCCTTCAACCGCGGCAAGCGCAGCGTGGTGCTCGACCTGAAAAGCGAGGATGGCCGCCGCGCCGCCGCGGCACTCGCCGGCCAGGCCGATGTGCTGATCGAGGCCTTCCGCCCCGGTGTCGCCGCACGCATCGGCCTCGGCCCCGCCAATGCCAAGGCCGATGCGGTATGCCTGTCGATCTCGGGCTTCGGCCAGACCGGCCCCTATGCCGAGCGCCCCTGCACGGATTCCGTGGCGCAGGCCTTCTCCGGCTTCGTCGCGCTGAATGCGGGGGCCGATGGCGCGCCGCACAAGGCCGCCCCCTTCATCGCCGACATGGCGACCGGCATCCACGCCTTCGCCGCGGTGCAGGTGGCGCTCGCCGCACGCCTGCAGGACAGCACGCCGCGCCAGCGCGTCATCGACATGTCGCTGATGGCCGCCACCGCCAACCTGCTGACCCACCAGATCGGCGAATGGGGCTACCAGGGGAAGTCCGCCGCGCCGCCCAATGCGCCCGCCGGCGCCTACCAGGCCGCCGATGGCGCCTGGGTCATGGTGACGCTGGTGCGCGAGGCGGAATGGCTCGCCATCTGCGACGTGCTGGACATCCGCGACACCACGACCGACCCGCGCTTCGCGTCCTTCCCGCTGCGCTGGGAGAACCGCGAGGCGCTCTATGCCATCATGCGCGCCGCCTTCATCAAGCGCCCCGCCGCCGAATGGGTCGCGGCGCTGCAAGGCGCGCGCCTGCTGGCCGACCGGGTGAACTCCCCGCTCGACTGGCTCGGCAACGAGCATGTCGTGGCCTATGGCGGCGCCGCGCGGGTGCAGCAGCCACAACTGGGCGAGGTGCCGCTGCCCATGCTGCCGGGCCTGGGCCATTGGCACGCGCCAGCACCGGCGCTGGGGCAGCACACCACCGAGGTGCTCGCCGAACTCGGCGGTTGACGTCAAGCCGCGCCGCCCCCGGCATGAAATCCTTCACACATGCCGCAGCATCATCACCCTTCCTTGGCGTGCGCCGCGCGGCGCCGCGTGCCATGCTGCCGGCCGTGCGACCTGACGGGAACCGCCCACCATGCGCCTGATCCGCCTGCTGCTGATCCTCGCCCTCGCGATGCCCGGGCTGGCCATGGCGCAATCCTTCGACCTGCCGGGGCTGAACCGCGACGCCGGCACCTACCAGCAGGAGATGCAGCGCCGCTTCCCCGCCGGCGTCGCCCCTGCGGCGCGCATCGCCGCCGAGCAGCGTGCCCGCGAGGCCGAGGCGCGGCGGGACTTCGCCGCCGCCGCCACCGCCTGGGAAGAACGCATCGGCATGCGCCAGGTGAATGGCGACCAATGGCTCGCGCTGGCCCTGGCGCAGCTCGGCCGCACGCCGCCCGAGAACCAGCGCGCGCTCCAGGCCGCCTGGCGCGCCTTCCAGCTGGCACCCTGGGGCGAGCCTGAAGTCCCCGCGCTCATCGCCATCGCCGAGGCGCTGCGCCGCCTCAACCGCCCCGTGCAGCAGATCGAGGCGCTGGAGACCATCCTGGAACGCTCCGACACGCCGGCGAACCGCGAAGCCCTGGCCGCCGCGCGCCGCGCCGCCGGCATGCTGGTGCGCCGCGTCACCACCGAGCCCGAGGCCGAGCCCGCCCGCGCCTGCCTGGCCTTCACCAACGCCCCCGCGCGCCGCACGGACTGGCTGCCGCAGGACTGGATCCGCGCCGACCCGCCCATCGCCAACCTCGCCATCGAGCGCGAGGGCGACCTGCTCTGCGTCGCCGGCCTGCCCTGGGGCGCCTCCACGCGCCTGATCCTGCGCGCCGGCCTGCCCGGCGAGGACCGGCAGAACCTGCGCCAGGACACCGCGATCGGCATCGCCATGCCCAACCGCGATGCGCGCATCGCCTTCGACACCCGCGCCTTCATCCTGCCCCGCGGGCAGGAGCCGCGCGTCTCGGTCGCCACCGTCAATGTCACCAGCCTGACCATGCGCGTGGTGCGCGTGGCCGAGCGCAACCTGGTGCCGCTGCGGCGCGACTGGACGCCGGGCGAGGCGATCGATATCCTGGCTGCCGGCACCATCACCGAGGATATGGGCCGCATCCTGTGGGAAGGCCGCGCCGAATTGCAGCGCGTGCGAGCCCAACCGCACGCATCGCAGCGCCCTGCCGCTGCCCGATGTGCTGCGCAATGCCGGCCCGGGCGCCTACATGATGTGCTGCGCGATGCCGAGGACCGGCGCGAGCCGCACCGGACAGCGCCGCGCTGCCCTTCTTCATCTCCGACATCGGCCTGACCGCCTGGCGCGGGAGCGACGGCCTGGCGGTGCAGGCGCGCAGCCTCCAGGGCGCCACCGCCACGCCCGAGCTGCGCCTGATGCTGATGGCGCGCAACAACGAGATCCTGGCCGAGGCGCGCACCGATGCCGCAGGGCCTCGCGCGCTTCCCCGCCGCGCTGCTGCGCGGCACCGGCCCGCTCGCCCCCGTCGCGGTGCATGCGCAGACCGATGACGACCTCGCCGCACTCTCCCTGGAAGCCGCCTCCTTCGACCTGTCGGACCGCGGCGCCACCGGGCGGCCCAATCCCGGCCCGGTCGATGCCTTCCTGTGGCTGGATCGCGGCATCTTCCGCCCCGGCGAGACGGTGAACGCCGCCGCCCTGGTGCGCGACAGTGCGGGCCGCCCGCTCGACCTGCCGCTGCGCCTGCGCCTGCGCCGGCCCAATGGCCAGGTCGCCGCCGAAATCGTCCCGCCGCGCCAGGAGGGCGGCGCCATCTACTGGCCGCTGCGCCTGTCGATCGGCGCGCCCTATGGGCTGTGGACGCTGGAGGCGCTGACCGACCCGGACGCCCCGCCGGTCGGGCGCACCACCTTCCGCGTCGAGGCCTTCGTGCCCGAGCGCCTCGCCATCGAGGCCGGCCCCGCCGCCCGGCCCGCTGGTGCCCGGCCCGCAGGGCCTGCGCCGGTCACCGCCCGCTTCCTCTACGGCGCGCCGGGTGCCGGCCTCACCGGCCAGGCGGAGATGCGCCTGCTGATCGACCCCGAGCCCTTCCAGGCCTGGCGCGGCTGGCGCTTCGGCCTCGCGCAGGAACAATTCGCCCCCGACCTGCTGACCTTCCAGGTGCCCGAGACCGACGCGCAGGGCCGCACCACGCTCACCCTCGACCTGCCGCGCGGCGCCCGACACCACGCGCCCGGTGAAGGGCGATGTCACGGTCTCCATCGGCGAACCCGGCGGGCGCGAAACCCGCACGCGCTTCGAGGTGCCGATCCGCGCGCGCCACACGCTGGTCGCGCTGCGCCCGGCCTTCGAGAACGATGCCATCGATGCCGGCGCCGAGGCGGGGTTCGACATCGCCGCCGTCTCGCCCGAGGGCACCGCCGGTGCCGGCCACGCTGCGCGTGCGCCTGGTGCGGGAGCAGCCGCCGCTGGCGCATCGTGGTGCGCGGCTCCATCGCCCGCTGGCAGACGGTGTGGCGTGACGAACCGGTGGATGCGCAGGAGATCCGCGTCGCCCCCGGCACCCCCGCCCGCTTCGCCCGCAGCCTGGGCTTCGGCCGCTACCGGCTGGAAGTGGCGGATGCCAACGGCTTGGGCATCACCTCCATGCGCTTCCGCGCGGGCTGGGCCGGCTCCGAAAGTGCCGAGGTGCCGGACAGCCTCGATGTCGCCGCCGACCGCCAGGCCTATGCGCCGGGGCAGACCGCGCGCATCCGCATCACCCCGCCCTTCGCCGGGCGCGCCGCCGTGGCCGTGCTGACCACTCAAATAAT
>CAVQTW010000016.1:0-18783 GCA_963716705.1 uncultured Alphaproteobacteria bacterium | reverse complement strand
CCTTCTATGGCTTCGTCGGCGGCGACACCAGCCAGTGGCAGCCGGGCAACCTGTTCCGCAACACCACGCCGATCCATCCCTATGTCGGCAATCCGGGCTTCAACCTGATCACCGCGATGGCGGACGACGCCATCACCTATATCCGCACGCAGACCGAGATCGCGCCGAACCGGCCGTGGTTCATCCACTACGCGCCCGGCGGCACGCATGCACCGCACCACCCGACGCGCGAATGGATCGAGCGCATCGAGGCGATGAACCTGTTCAGCGAGGGCTGGGAGAAGCTGCGCGAACGCATCTTCGAGAACCAGAAGCGGCTGGGCGTGATCCCGGCCAATGCGCAGCTGACGCCCTGGCCCGAGGAGCTGCGCCGCTGGGACAGCCTTTCGGATGTCGAGAAGCGGCTGTTCATCCGGCAGGTGAATGTCTATGCGGCCTATCTTGCCTACACGGACCACGAGATCGGCCGTGTTATCGCCGAGGTCGACCGGCTCGGGCAGACCGACAACACGCTGATCATCTACATCAGCGGCGACAACGGCAGCAGCGCCGAAGGCTCGGTCAACGGCACGCCCAACGAGGTCATGTACTTCAACGGCGTGGCCATGGACGCGCAGCAGCAGATGCGCTGGTACGACGCCTGGGGCAGCGACCAGACCTACAACCACATGGCGGTGGGCTGGACCTGGGCCTTCGGCACGCCGTATCGCTGGACCAAGCAGGTCGCCTCGCATTTCGGCGGCACGCGCAACGGCATGGCGGTGTCCTGGCCGCGGCGCATCACCGACCGTGGCGGGATCCGCACGCAGTTCCATCATGTGATCGATATCGTGCCGACCATCCTGGACGTGGCCGGCATCCCGCAGCCGCAGTCGGTGAACGGCATCACGCAGGTGCCGATAGCCGGCACGAGCATCGCCTATACCTTCCCGCAGGCGAATGCGAACCGCCCGTCCACGCGGCTGACCCAGTACTTCGAGATCCTGGGCAACCGGGCCATCTATCATGAGGGTTGGATCGCCAGCACGACGCCGGCGGCCCCGCCCTGGAACGCACTCGCGCCCAAGCCGGCGGACATGATGAATGGCTGGCAGTGGGAACTGTACAACCTCAACGACGACCCGACGCAGTTCCGCAACGTGGCGGCCGAACACCCCGACCGCCTGCGCGCCATGCAGAACCTCTTCACCATGGAGGCGACGCGCAACCAGGTCTTCCCGCTGAATGGCGGGACCTTGACCAGCATGATCGAGCCGCGGCCCGGCCCGGCGGCGGGGCGCACCCGGTTCGTCTATACCGGCCCGTCCTGCTGCACCCAGGCGAACGCGGCGCCCGGCATCATCAACCGCTCCTACCGCATCACCGCCGAGATCGAGGTGCCTGCGGCTGGCGCGAACGGGATGCTGGTGACGCAGGGTGGGCGTTTCGCCGGATGGGGCTTCTATCTGCGCGAGGGCCGTCCGGTCTTCACCATGAACCTGCTGAACCTGGAGCGCGTGAAATGGGAGGGCCCAGCCGCCCTGCCGCCCGGCCGCCATGCGCTGGTGTTCGACTTCACCATGAACCCGGCGGGCCCAACGCCCTTCGGGCATGCCGGGACCGGGGTGCTCTCCATCAACGGGCAGGAAGTGGCGCGGCACGAATTGCCGCGGACCGTACCTTTCACCTTCGCCTGGGATGAAACCTTCGACGTCGGCTACGACACCGGCACACCGGTGGACGACCGGGACTACCAGGTGCCCTTCGCCTTCACCGGCAGGCTCGAGCGCGTGACGGTGGACCTCGGCGACAGCACCGTGACGCAACAGGGCGTGAACGAGTTCCTGCGTCGCGCGGCGCAACGGGACTGAGCGCCGCCCGTTCGCGCGGCCTGCCGCGCGAACGGGGCTTCGGCCCGGCAGGGCCGACGGTCTGCCGAGGTCCGTCACAGGCGGGACGGACCCCGGCGCATCTACCGTTCTGATGGCGGAGACTTGATCCATGACGACCCGACGGCTGGTGTTCACGGCAACCGCTGCGGCAGCCGCCATCGTCGGCACCCGGCCGGCCAGTGCGCAATCGGCGACCGACACGCCCACCGGCGTGGCGGACTTCCTGTTCGTCCAGACAGCGGTGCGCGCAAGTTTCGACAGCGCGTCCGGCAAGCTGACCCTGCACGACGTCAGCCCGGTCACGCTGGCTTTCACCGACCGGCCGGACCGCATCGCGGCCAATATGCGGACGGCGGACTTCATCCCGTTCTGGAGCCAGGGGCGCGACAGTTTCCTGAAGGACCCGCCCAATGCCGACCTCTCGATCCTGGAAGGCAACCAGCTTCGCCAGGTGGTGGTGGTGCTGCGCGATCCCGTGCTTGACGGGGCGAACCTGAGCTACACGGTGCAGGTCCTGGAAGGCACGATGCCGGCGAGCGGCAACGACGTTTCAGTCTTCATTGATATCATCGGGATGCCGTTGACCCCCTTCTCCTTTGCTGGAAGGCGTCGGCGCGTGTTCCGCCGCGCCTTCATGTTCCGCTGAGGGGCACGCAACGCGCCGGGCACACGCCCCCGGCGGCGCCCGCCGTGCCGACCCTTGAGGGCCTTGCTCGCTGGGGACAATCGTGGCTATCGCCGCGCTTGGATGCGCTCGAAACTGCGCTCAATTGGGGGAAGGAAAACGCGACATGACATGCCATCCCGGCCGGAACCTTGCCGTAGCGGCAGCGCTATTGGCCATCGGCGGCACATCCGGCGCGATGGCGCAGGACACTGGCCTGCGGCCGGGCTGGAGCTTCGAGATCGCACCCTATGCCTGGTTGCCCTCGGTCAGCGCGAAACTGCGCTACAACCTGCCGACCAACTCCGGCGGGACGGCCGACGTCAGGGCCAATGCCGACGACTACTTTGCGAACCTGAACGCTGCCCTCGCCCTCGCCGGGACGGTCCGCTACGACCGCTTCTCGCTGTTGACGGACATCATGTATGTCAGCGCCAGCGCCGGATCGAGCCGCATCCAATCCGTGAACCTCGTGGATGTCGGGCGCGATCCGATTTCCAGCACGGTGAACGCCAGTGCCGATTCGACCCTCAAGACAACGCTCTGGACACTCGCGGGCGGGTACACGGTGGCGACCGGCACCTGGGGCAATGTCGATGTGCTGGCGGGCTTCCGCTACCTCGGCATCGATTCCACGACCGACTACAATGTGGCCGTCACGCTGGTCGGGCCGCGCGGCAATGCCGGGCCGACCTTCGGCGGCGCGGGGCGGCTGTCGGGCAGCGACAACATCTGGAACGGCATCATCGGCGTGCGCGGGCGCATCAACATCGCGCAGACCGGCCTGTTCATCCCCTACTACCTCGACCTTGGCACAGGTGATTCGAACTTGACCTGGCAGACTTTCGCGGGGATCGGCTACCAGTCCGGCTGGGCGGGCGTGCAGCTCGGCTGGCGCTACATGTCCTACGACCAGGGCGGCAGTTCGGTGGTTCAGGACATGACCATGAGCGGCGCCTACCTCGCCGTGAACTTCAGCTTCTAGAGCCGTTTCCGTTCGCCTTGGCTCACGGCAACGGCTCCAGGCTGATGTTTTCGCGAGCATCTTCACCCGATCAGGTGATTCCACCTGATCGGGATCTGCTCTAGGTCGCTATTGAACCTGCTTGCGCGCCGGCACGCTTGCGGCGCGCCATGCCGGCACGATCAGATGCCCCGATGACCAGGCCAGGGACCACACCGCGTGGCGCATGACGGCAGCCCCCGACCGACGGCCCGGCGCCACCGTCGCCTGCTTGCCTTCGCGGGCCTGGCGGGCGCCATGGCCCTGCCCTTCCTGCTGGCCGCGCTGCTGGCCGGCGGTGCGCCCGTCTCGGCAACCGAACGTGCTCGGCCCGGTTTCGTCGGCTCCGGCACCTGCGCCAGTTGCCACGTGGCCGAGACCGCCGCCTGGC
Organism: uncultured Alphaproteobacteria bacterium; assembly: GCA_963716705.1. Taxonomy (GTDB): domain Bacteria; phylum Pseudomonadota; class Alphaproteobacteria; order Acetobacterales; family Acetobacteraceae; genus Neoroseomonas. The sequence continues at coordinate 14,854 of CAVQTW010000016.1, read as the reverse complement.
GGGAAAGCGACCACGCCCGCGCCATGGCGGTGGCAACCCCGGCCAGCGTGCTCGGCGATTTCTCCGGCCAGACCGTGACCGATGGCCGGCACAGCGCGACCTTCCTGCGCGATGGCGATCGCTTCGTCATCCGCACCGACGGCCCCGGCGGCGTCGTCGCGGATTTCCCGGTCAGCGAAACCTTCGGCGCCGACCCGCTGCAGCAATACCTTGTGCTGTTCCCCGATGGCCGCCGCCAGCCGCTGCCCTGGGCCTGGGACAGCCGCCCGCGGGAGGCCGGCGGCCAGCGCTGGTACCACCTGATGGCGCAGGAGACGCTCGCGGCGGGCGATCCACTGCACTGGACCGGGCGCGACCAGACCTGGAACTTCATGTGCGCCTCCTGCCACTCGACCGGGCTGGAGCGCGGCTACAATCAGGCGCGCGACGCCTACGACACCACCTGGACCGAGATCAGCGTCGGTTGTGAATCCTGCCACGGCGCCGGCGCGGCGCATGTCGCCTGGGCGCAGGCCGGCGCGCCTGCCGATGTCGCGCATCGCGGCCTGTCGGTGATGCTGCGCGACACATCGGGCGGCGCCTGGCGCTTCGCGGCGAATGACGCGCGCGGCATCGCCCATTGGGAAGGCCCGCCGCGCGAGGCCACCACGGCGCAGACCGAGATCTGCGCGCCCTGCCACGCGCGGGCGCGCCCCATCGTGGCCGACCCGCTGCCGGGTGCGCGCTTCCTCGACACCCATGCGCCGATGCTGCTCGAACGCGGCGAATACCATGCCGACGGGCAGATCCAGGGCGAGGTGTTCGAATGGGGGTCCTTCGCGCAATCCCGCATGAGCCGCGCCGGTGTGGTGTGTTCGGACTGCCATGACCCGCACAGCCAGCGCCTGCGCGCCGAGGGCAATGCGGTCTGCGCGCAATGCCACCTGCCCGCACGCTTCGATACGGTGGAGCACCACCGCCACCCGCAGGGCACGCCCGGCGCGCAATGCGTCTCCTGCCACATGCCGGCGGTCACCTACATGGGCGTGGACACGCGGCGCGACCACGCCTTCAGCGTCCCGCGGCCGGATATCGCGGCGGCGATCGGCGCACCCGATGCCTGCACCTCGTGCCACACCGGCGAGACCTCGACCTGGGCGGCGCGGCATGTCGCGACCTGGTTCGGTCCGCGGCGGCGCGAAGACCCGCACCCGGCCCTGGCGATCGCCGCCGGGCGCGCGGGGCGGCCTGGTGCCGATGCGGGGCTGGCCGCCATCGCCAACGACCGCAGCCAGCCGGGCATCCTGCGCGCCACGGCGGTATCGCTGCTGCCGATGCCGCCATCACAGGCCAGCGCACAGGCGATCGGCGCGACGCTGCTCGACCCCGATCCGCTGGTGCGCGCCGCCGCGCTGCGGTCGCTGGAAGGGCTGCATCCGCGCAACCGACTGCATGCCGCGCGCTTCCTCGCCGATGAGCGGCGCCTGGTGCGCATCGAGGCCGCGCGCGCGTTGGCGCCGGTGCCGATAGAGGCGTTGCCGGAAGCCGCGCGCCCCGCCTTCGCGCGTGCCTGGGATGAATTGCTGGCGAGCGAGCGCGTCGCCGCCGAGCGGCCGCAGTCGCATGTGAACATCGCCGGGCTGCTCGCCGCGCGCGGCGATACGGCGGGGGCGGAGGCGTCGTATCGCGATGCCCTCGCGCTCGATGCGACGTATCTGCCGGCACTGGTGAACCTGGCGGATTTCGAGGCGCGGCGCGGACGCACCGCGGCGGCGGAAGCAACGCTGCGGCGCGCCATCGCCGCCCACCCGCGCGAGGCGGAGCCGCGCTATGCGCTGGCATTGACGCTGGCGCGGGGCGGGCGCACCGCCGAAGCCATCGCGCCGCTCTCCGAAGCGGCGGCGCTGCGCCCGGAGGACCCGCGCTACGCCTATGTGCAGGGCATCGCACTGAACGACATCGGCCGGCGCGACGAGGCGAGGGAGGTGCTGCGCGGCAACCTGGCGCGGCATCCGCGTCATCGCGAGAGCCTGATCGCGTTGGCCACCATGGAGCGCGACGCAGCGAACATCGCCGAGGCGGAGCGGCTGGCAGCCGCCGCAGTGGAACTGAACCCTGCGGACCGTGAGGCGGCGGCGTTGCTCGCGCAGTTGCGAGGGCTACGTCAAAGGCTGCCGGCTTTGCGCTGAGGCGCGGACCATGCGTTCCGCTCGGCTCGAGCCACACGCACGGGCATGGACAGTCTCGGCAAAAGCGGGATCAACCCGCTCTGCGCCGAGATCGACGCTCGGGGCCGGGACGTCCTTGTTCGCCCCATCGCGAGCGGCTGGCTCTACCTTCGGCTCGGCGCCACCTTTGTGAAGGTCCGCGAGGCAGGCTGCATCATCCCGCTCGCCGCAGTAACGGCTGCCGCGAGGTGCCGGGCGTGGTGTTCGGTGCCTCCGAGCCCGAAACCTTCTGGCTCGACTTCCTCCGTTCCCTGGCGCAGCGCGGCCCGCGTGGCGACAGGCTGATGATCTCCGATGCCCATGAGGGCCTGAAGGGTGCCGTGACCAAGGTCCGTCGCACGGCCAGGCAGCGTCGCGGCGTCCCCTTCATGCGCGATGCCACCGCGCGCGCCTGAAAGGCCCAGCGACGCCTGGTCTCTGCCTGGATCGGGACCGCTTTCGCCGAGGCTGATGCGCCCGCCGCCCACGCCCAGTGGCGCCGCGTTGCCGACAAGCGCCGCCCCACGATACCGAAGGTGGCCGAGGTGATGGATGCCGCCGACATCACGGGCGCGCCTGCACTGATCTCCTGCGCGAGCACCGCGCCAAGGTCCACCGCGCACACCCCATCGGGCGGCTCAACGGCAAGATCAAGCGCCGCGCCAATGTCGTCGGCATCCTTCCCAATGAGGTCGCCATCATTCTCCCCATCGGCGCTGCTGTGATGGAACGCTCCTACGAATGGGCTACCCAGCAGTTCCTGCGACATCACGCTGGAAGCGACAAACCCACCGACAGCCCGCCTGCCGTGGCCGCATCATCCGGCGGTTCAACCCCTCAAGGACCGCAACTCCGACACCACGCCATGGGACACGACCGTTCCATCCCACATCACCGCGCTGGAATGGGAGTTCGGTAAAAATCGATCCAGGCCCGATCCTCAAGGAACCGGCCTCTGCTGTCAGTTCCCAGGTTCCAGAAAAAGGGTGGGGGTCTGGGGGAGGTTCGCCTCCCCCGGCCTTCTACGCACCAACAAGCCCGGCGCGGCCCGCCTCCACCACGAACCTCGCGGCGGTCTGCCGCGGCGCGCCTTCGCGCGTCACGAAGGGCAGCGCCACGAACTCGGTGGTCAGCCGTGCCGGTGTCGCCTCGCTGATGCAGTAGCCGCGCTGCGCGTGGAACAGCGCGATGTCCGGGTTGCGGGCGCGCACCTCCTCGCCCGCCGGCGTGGTCTCGGCGCCATCGCCTGCGCTGGTGATGGAGGTGGCGGTGAATTCGGTCGCCACGGCTGCGCTGGCCGCATCGTCCGGGCGGTGGCGGATGGTCGCGGCCAGCGCCACGTGCACGTCGCCCGAGAGCACCACCGGGTTCGGCGTGCGGCGTTCCGCCATGCCATCGAGCAGACGCTGGCGTGCGGCGGGATAGGCGTCCCATTTGTCCATCGAGATGGCGTCGCCGCGCAGCACGCGGCGCATCATCGGGATCTGCTGGGCGAGGATGTTCCACCGCGCCGGGCTGTCGGTGAGCCCATCGAGCAGCCAGGCTTCCTGCCGCGCGCCGAGCATCTGCGCGTCGGGCCGGGACACCTCGGCGCAGGGCGGGCCTCGCACCATCGCCGCAGGGCTGGTCGTCGCGGAACTGGCGGGTGTCGAGCACATGCACGCGCGCCAGGCCGCCGAAATCCAGGCGGCGATAGGCGGTGATGTCCGGCCCGCGCGGCAGGGCGGCGCGGCGCAGCGGCATGTGTTCCCACCAGGCCTGGAAGGCGGCGGCCTTGCGCAGGGCGAAGATCTCGGGCGGCACGGCGATGGGGAAGCGCCGCCCGCCATCCTCCTCGCTGATGTCGCCGGCCCAGTTGTTGTCCACCTCGTGGTCGTCGTAGCTGACCAGGAAGGGGTGGGCGGCGTGCGCGGCCTGCAGGTCGGGGTCCAGCCGGTACTGGGTGTAGCGCTGGCGGTAGTCGGCCAGGGCGATGGTCTCCTCGCCCAGATGCTGGCGCACGCGCGGGCCCCAGCCGGGCTGGCCGGGCGCGCGCCCGCGGTATTCGTAGATGTAGTCCCCGTAGTGGAACACGAAATCGAGGTCGGGTTCCTCGGCGATATGGCGCCAGGCGGTGAAGTGGCCGTGCTCGTAGTGCTGGCAGCCGGCATTGGCGAAGCGGATGCGCGCGGCCGTGCTGCCCGGGGCGGGCGCGGTGCGGCTGCGGCCCACGGCGCTGACCTCCGCACCCGCGCGGAAGCGATAGAAAAACGGCCGTCCGGCGGGCAGGCCGGCCACCTCCACATGCACCGCATGGGCGAGTTCGGGGCGGGCGAGGGCCGAGCCGCTGGCCAGGATGCGCGCGAAGCGGTCGTCCTCGGCCACCTCCCAATCCACCGCGATGGCCGCGCGCACCATGCCGCCATCGGGCGCCAGCGGTTCCGGGGCGAGGCGTGTCCAGATGACGAAGCCATCCGCCGAGGGGTCGCCGCTGGCCACGCCCAGGGTGAAGGGGAAGGCGCGGAACACGGGCTGCGCCAGGGCGCCGCGCGGCATGGGCGCGATGGCCGCGAGCGCCGAAAGGCCGGTCGCCCCGCGCAGCAACCCGCGGCGCGAAAGGTCGAGAATGTGTCGGGCGGTGCTGTTCATGGCCAATGTCCCGCGGTGCATCCGCAACATGCGCGGCCGTTGCCTCTCGCGGGGTGAAGCCTGCGTGACGTTGGACCGGCGCGCCAGGGCGCGGCTGCCGGAGGCGCCCGCGACGCGCGGGAGAGGGGCCGCATGCCCGGTGCGCCGCGAGGCAGCCGGGGCTTGCCCGCGCCGCGGCTTTCCGCCATACCGCCGCCGTGCCGGACGGGGCCTCCCCGCCCGGCAAATTCGCACGCGGCGCACCCTTCCCTTACCCAAGGCAGGGTCCGGTCCCCGGAATTCCGGGGGATGCACCGCGGAGGCTCAACCGGACTGCAACGAAGGAGAATCGCCCCATGGCGATGCGTGAAGTCAGCCTGCGCGCCCTGCTCGAGGCAGGCGTCCATTTCGGCCACCAGACCCGCCGCTGGAACCCGCGGATGGCGCCCTACATCTTCGGCATCCGCAACGACGTCCACATCCTCGACCTCCAGCAGACCGTGCCGCTGCATGGAGCGCGCGCTGCGCGCCGTGCGCGACACCGTGGCCGGCCGGCGGGCGCGTGCTGTTCGTCGGCACCAAGCGCCGGCGGCGGAATACGTCGCCGAATGCGGCCACGCGCTGCGGCCAGTACTACGTCAACCACCGTTGGCTCGGCGGCATGCTGACCAACTGGAAGACCATCTCGGGCTCGATCAAGCGCCTGAAGCAGATGGACGAGCGTCTGGGCGGTGACACCACCGGCCTGACCAAGAAGGAAGTCCTGAAGCTGACGCGCGAGCGCGAAAAGCTCGACCGCGCGCTGGGCGGCATCCGCGAGATGGGCGGCCTGCCGGACATCATGTTCGTCATCGACACCAACAAGGAGAAGCTGGCGATCGAGGAGGCCAACAAGCTCGGCATCCCGGTGATCGCGGTGGTCGATTCGAACGCCGATCCCGACGGGCGTCGACCTACCCGATCCCGGGCAATGACGACGCGCATCCGCGCCATCACGCTCTATTGCGACCTGGTGGCCTCGCGCGGTGCTCGACGGCATCTCGGCCGAGATGCAGGCCTCCGGCGTCGATGTCGGCGGTGCCGAGGAACTGGTGCCCGAGGCGCTGCCCGAGGCCGCGCCCGAGGTGCTGGCCGAGGCGCCGGTGGAAGCCGCGCCGACGCGCCGGCCGAGCCCGGTCGCCGAAGCCGCCGGCCGAAGCCGCGCGCCGAGACCCAGGCCGCCGGCCTGACCCCGACGGCCGGGGCCTCCTGCGGGCCCCGGCTTCCCGTATCCCACACGGCAATCACGGAGATCTCCGATGGCCGAGATCACAGCGGCACTGGTCAAGGACCTGCGCGAGAAGACCGGCGCGGGCATGATGGACTGCAAGAAGGCGCTGGTCGAGACCGACGGCGACATGGAAGCCGCCGTCGACTGGCTGCGCAAGAAGGGCCTGGCCGCGGCCGCCAAGAAGTCCGGCCGCGTCGCCGCCGAAGGCCTGGTCGGCGTGGCTTCCGCGCCGCGCACCGCGGCGCCGATGGTCGAGGTCAATTCCGAGACCGACTTCGTCGCCCGCAACGAGCACTTCCAGGACTTCGTCGCCGCGGTGGCCGAGCTGGCGCTGACCGTCGGCGACGATATCGAGGCGCTGAAGGCGGCGCGCTACCAGGCTCGCTCGACCTGGTCGAGGGCGGCACGTCATTCCGCACCGTGGGCGAGCAGCTGACCCACCTGATCGCCACCATCGGCGAGAACATGTCGATCCGCCGCGCGGCGCGCCTGCACGTGTCCGAGGGCGCCGTCGCCACCTACGTGCACAATCCGCGGTGAAGCCGGGCCTGGGCAAGATCGGCGTGCTGGTGGCGCTGGAAGGCGCTTCCGAGGCGGCGAGTGCATGGAGACGCTGGGCCGCCAGATCGGCCATGCATGTCGCCGCGGCACGGCCCGAGGCGCTGGACGCCGCCGCGGTCGATCCCGTCGGCCCTGGACGCGTGAGCGCGACGTGCTGTCCGAACAGGCGCGCGCAGTCCGGCAAGCCCGAGGCGATCATCGAGAAGATGGTCGAGGGCCGCATCCGCAAGTTCTACGAGGAAGTGGTGCTGCTGGAGCAGGTCTTCGGGTCCATCGACGGCGAGGTCGCGGGTCGAAGGAAGTGGTGAAGAAGGCTCGGCGCGCCAGCAGCTGACCGGCTTCGTCCGCTTCCAGCTCGGCGAAGGCATCGAGAAGGCAGACAACCGACTTCGCCGCCGAGGTCGCCGCGGCGGCCGGGCAGGGCTGAAGCGGTTTCAGGGCGGGGCTGCATGCCTCGCCACGCCGCCTTATTGTCGCCCGCGGCGCGCCGCCACTATGGTGCGGTGCCCACCGCCAGACCGGATGCGTGATCCCACGAGCATGAGCGACCAGCCCGCCTACAAGCGCGTCCTGCTCAAGGTCTCCGGGCGAAGCCCTGATGGGCGAGCCGGGACTACGGCATCGACGTCGCCGTCGGTCGACCGCATCGCCGCAGGATGTGCAGGGCGTCGTCGAGCTGGGCGTCGAGATCTGCCTGGTGATCGGCGGCGGCAACATCTTTCGCGGCGTGGCCGGCGCGGCGACCGGCATGGACCGCGCCACCGGCCGACTACATGGGCATGCTGGCCACCGTGATGAACGCGCTGGCGATGCAGAACGCGCTGGAGAAGGCCGGCGTCGCGACGCGCGTGCAGTCGGCCATCCCGATGCCGAGCGTGTGCGAGCCCTTCATCCGCCGCCGCGCCGTGCGGCACCTGGAGAAGGGCCGGGTCGTGATCTTCGCCGCCGGCACCGGCAATCCGTTCTTCACCACCGACACCGCCGCCGCGCTGCGCGCGGCCGAGATGGGCTGCGACGCGCTGCTCAAGGGCACGCAGGTCGACGGCGTCTATTCGGCCGACCCGCGCAAGAACCCGAATGCCGAGCGCTACGACTCGCTGACCTATCTCGACGTGCTGGCCCGCGACCTCGCGGTGATGGACGCGGCCGCGATCTCGCCTGGCGCGCGAGAACCACCTGCCGATCATCGTGTTCAACATCCACGAACCCGGCGCCTTCGCCGCGGTGATGAAGGGCGAGGGCCGCTTCACCACCGTCCACGAAGAACACGATCTGAGGGGGATGCGCCATGGCCGCTGATTTCCAGGCCCTGAAGCAGGACCTGACGCGCCGCATGGAAGGTGCGATCGAAACGCCTGAAGAAGGAGTTCGAGGGCCTGCGCACCGGCCGTGCCAGCCCCGCCTTGCTCGAGCCGATCCGGGTCGAGGCCTATGGCTCGGTCACGCCGCTGAACCAGGTGGCCAATATCTCGATCGCCGGGCCGCGGCCTGCTGTCCGTGCAGGTCTGGGACAAGGGCCTCGCCAAGGCGGTCGAGAGCGCCATCCGCGAGGCCAATCTCGGCCTCAACCCGCAGGTCGACGGCCAGGTCATCCGCGTGCCGCTGCCGCCGCTGACCAACGAGCGGCGCAACGAACTCGCCAAGGTCGCCGCGCGCTATGCCGAGAGCGCACGCGCGTCGCCATCCGCGACGTGCGCCGCGACGGCATGGAGCAGGTCAAGGGCTGGGACAAGAAGTCCGAGATCAGCGAGGACGAGGCCAAGGCCGCCGAGGGCGAGATCCAGAAGCTGACCGACCAGTTCGTGAAGCAGGTGGATGCGGCGCTGGTGGACAAGGAGAAGGACATCCGCACGTCTGAAGGCGCGGCGGTTCGGCGGGGTCGGGATCGGAGGGTTTCGTGCGGGGGTGCCAGGTCGAAGCCGGGCAGTGCGGGGGGAACGCGGCATGAGCGCCGCGACCGAAGCCGCGCGGCTGCCCGCGGCGCCGGCCGAGGCGCCACTGCATGTCGCCATCATCATGGACGGCAACCGGCGCTGGGCCCAGGCGCGCGGGCTGCCGTTGGCGCTTGGCCACAAGGCCGGCGCGGAAGCCGCGCGACGTGCCGTGGAGGCCGCCGGCGAGCAGGGCATCGCCTGGCTGACCCTGTTCGCCTTCTCCTCGGAGAACTGGCGCCGGCCGCTCGAGGAGGTGAAGGCCCTGACCGGCCTGCTGCGCCTGTATCTGCGCAGCGAGGTGGCAAGCCTGGTCAAGGAAGGGGTGCGCCTGCGCGTCATCGGCGATTACGCGCGTTTCGGCCCGGAACTGACCCGCGCGATCCGCTCGGCGGAGGAGGCCACCGCGGGTGGCGCGCGCCTCAACCTCAACGTCGCACTCTCCTATGGCGGGCGGGACGAGATCCTGGCCGCCGCGCGCACCGCCGCGCGGGAGATCGCCGAGGGCCGCCTTGCCGCCGAGGCGCTCGATGAGGCCCGCTTCGGCGGCTTCCTGCAGACCGCCGGCATCCCGGACCCCGACCTGATCATCCGCACCTCCGGCGAGCAGCGGCTGTCCAACTTCCTGCTGTGGCAGGCCGCCTATGCCGAGTTCGTGTTCCAGGACGTGCTGTGGCCGGACTACCAGGCGACGCACCTTGGCGAGGCGGTGGCGGATTTCCGTCGGCGGGAACGGCGCTTCGGGGCACGACCCTGACGGCGGTGGCCTCCGCGGGCGCCCAGCCCAAGCGTTGGCGGGACCTGCGCAAGCGTTTCCTCTCGGCACTCGTGCTGGGGCCAGCCGCGCTCGCCTGCATCTGGCTGGGGGCCGAGCCCTGGACCGCGCTGATCGCCATCGCGGTGGCGGTGCTGACCTGGGAATGGGTGCATCTGTGCGGGTTGCGCACGCGGGTGCTGCCGGGCCTGGCCGTGCCGGTCGCGGTGCTCGCGGCGGGCACTCTGGCGGTGGCCGAGCATCCGCGCGTGGCCCTGCTGGCGCTGGCGATCGGCTGTGGCGCTGACCTGGTGGACGGCGGTCGCGGCTGCGCGATGCCGACGAGCCGCGCCAGGCGGCGGGCTGGCTGGCGGCGGGCGTGCTGTATATCGGCCTCGCCGGCATCGCGCTGATCGAACTGCGCCACGACAATGCAGGCGGGCCAGGTCAACGTCCTGTTCCTGTTCCTGGTCGTCTGGGCGTCGGATATCGGCGCCTACATGGCCGGGCGGATGTTCGGCGGGCCGAAGCTCGCGCCCGCGGTTTCGCCCAACAAGACCTGGTCGGGCGCCGTCGGCGGGCTGTTCGCGGCCATGTTGGTGGGCGTGGCGACGGCGACGCTGCTGGCGCCCGGCGGGGCCTCCCGCGCGGCGGCGGTCGCGGCCATGCTGGGCGTCATGGCGCAGGCGGGCGACCTGCTGGAATCCTGGATCAAGCGGCGGTTCGACGTGAAGGACACCTCCGAGCCTGATCCCCGGCCATGGCGGGTTGCTGGACCGGCTCGATGGCGTGATTGCGGCTGCGCCGGTCGCGGCGCTGCTGGCGTTTGCGCTGGGCCAGGGGCAGCCGTTGTGGCGATGATCCGCTCCGTCTCCATCCTGGGCAGCACCGGGTCGGTCGGGCGCAGCACCGTCGCGCTGCTCGACGAAGCCGCCGCCGGGCGCCTTCCGGGTCGAGGCGCTGGTCGCCGCATCGCGACGTCGCACGGCTGGCGGACCAGGCGCGGCGGCTGGGCGCGCGGCTGGCCGTGGTCGCCGATCCGGCTGCCTACCGGGCGCTGCGCGACGCGCTGGCCGGCTCCGGCATCGAGGTCGCGGCGGGTCCGGACGCGGTGATCGACGCCGCGGCGCGCCCGGTCGACTGGATCATGGCGGCCATCGTCGGCGCGGCGGGCCTGCCGGCGATCCTGGCCGCGCTGTCGCGCGGCGGCGTCGCTGGCGCTGGCCAACAAGGAAAGCCTGGTCTGCGCCGGGCGAGATCGTGCTGGCGACCGCGCGCGCCGGCGGGGCGACGCTGCTGCCGGTCGATTCCGAGCACAACGCCATCTTCCAGGTGCTCGAGGCGCGCGGCGGCGCGGCCGACCCCTATGCCACGGTCGAGAAGATCGTGCTGACCGCGTCGGGCGGGCCGTTCCGGACCATGTCCCTGGCCGAGATGGCGGCGGTCACGCCCGAAGCCGCGGTGCGCCACCCGAACTGGTCGATGGGCGCGAAGATCTCGATCGATTCCGCCACCATGATGAACAAGGGCCTGGAACTGATCGAGGCCGATCACCTGTTCCCGGTGCCCGAGGACCGGATCGAGGTGCTGGTCCATCCGCAATCGATCGTCCACGGCCTGGTGCAATATGTCGACGGCTCGGTGCTGGCGCAGCTCGGCTCGCCGGACATGCGCACGCCGATCGCCCATGCGCTGGCCTGGCCGGAGCGCATGGTGGCCTCGGTGCCGCGGCTGGACCTCGTCGCGCTCGGCCGGCTCGACTTCTTCGCCCCTGATCCCGTTCGTTTCCCGGCGCTGCGGCTGGCGCGGGAGGCCTTGCGGGCGGGCGGCGGGGCAACCACCATATTGAACGCGGCCAACGAGGTCGCGGTCGGGCTGTTCCTCGACCGACGTATCGGCTTCCTCGATATCGCCGCGGTGGTAGAGGAGACGTTGACCCGTCTTGGCGCGCCGGCGGTGGCGGACCTGGCTGCCATCCTGGCGCTGGACGGCGCGGCGCGTGTGGAGGCGGCGAGGATCGCCGCGGAACGGGCGGCGGCCTGACGGCCGCCGCGACACCTGGATACGGACCCTATGGATTTCCTGCCTGAGCCCTTCCGCACCATCCTCCCTTCGCCGTGGTGCTCGGCGTGCTGATCTTCGTGCACGAGCTCGGGCACTACCTGGCCGCGCGCTGGCGCGGCGTGCATGTCGAGCGCTTCTCGATCGGCTTCGGCCGCGCCGTCTGCGACGCGGCACCGACAAGCGCGGCTGCGAATGGCAGGTCGGCTGGATCCCGCTGGGCGGCTACGTGAAGATGCACGGCATGGAGCATGCGGGCGAGAGGCGACCCCGACCCGCCAGCCTCTCGCCCGGGCGAAGCCTTCCACGAGAAAAGCGTGGGCGACCGCGCCATCGTCGTGGCTCGCCGGGCCGCTGCTTCAACTTCCTGCTGGCAGCGATCCTGTTCGCCGGCGTCTTCGCCACGGCTACGGCCGGCCGATGGGCATCCACCGGCGGTGCAGACCGTGGTCGCGGGCTCCGCCGCCGAACGCGCCGGGCTGCTGCCGGGCGACCGCATCATGGCGCTCGATGGCGAGCCGGTCGACACGCTTCGACGAGCTGCAGCGCCACATCCAGCCGCGCGCAAGCCAGCCCGTCGCAGGTGCTGGTGCGCCGCGGCGAGGCCGAAATGAAGGTCATCGCCACGCCCGGCCGCGCGGACCGAGGACGGGCGCGGCATGCTGGGCGTGAGCGGCGGTGCGATCGAGCGCGAGCGGCTCGATCCCGTTCGCGCCGTCGTCGCCAGGGCACCTGGCACATGGTCGTGGTGTCCGGGCAGACGCTTGCCGGCGTGTGGCAGATGATCTCCGGTCAGCGCGGTGCGGAGGAGATCGGCGGGCCGCTGCGGATCGCGCAATTGTCGGGCGAGGTGGCCGAGATGGGGCTCGTCTCGCTGGTCTCCTTCATCGCGCTGCTCTCGATCAACCTGGCGCTGATCAACCTGTTCCCGATCCCGATCCTGGATGGCGGCCACCTGGTGTTCTATGCGGCGGAGGCGATCCGTGGCCGGCCGCTGACGGCGCGGGCGCAGGAATACGCCTTCCGCGGCGGCTTTGCCTTGTTGGTCACCCTGATGCTCCTGGCCACCTGGAACGACCTCACGCAGCTCGGGATCGTCCGGTGGGTGACCACGCTCATGGGGTGATGCCGCGGGGCCACGGAGCACCCTCCGGGCCGCTTCCGAACGGGCGGGGGTGGCGGGGGGTAGGCGCCTCGGCTAGTGTGCGGCCCCCGTCGTCAGCCCCAAGATCAGGTGCCGATTTGTTGTCCAGGCTCCGCACCATCCTTTTCGTCATCGCCGCGATGGTGTTGGCGCTTCCCTCAGCCGCACAGGCCCCTGGGCGCGTGGCCGCCATCGAGGTGCAGGGCAACCAGCGCATCGAGGCGGACACGATCCGCTCCTACATGCTGGTGCAGGTCGGCGAACCTGCCGACGCTGACCGGCTGGACCGCAGCCTGCGCGCGCTGTTCGCCACCGGCCTGTTCCGCGATGTGGAAATCCGCCCGGAAGGCAACCGCGTGGTGGTCACCGTGCGCGAGAACCCGATCGTCAACCGCGTCGGCTTCGAGGGCAACCGGCGCGTCACGAGCGAGGCGCTGCGCGGCGAGGTGCAGTTGCGCGCACGATCCGTGTTCACGCCGGCCGCTGCGCAGTCGGACCGCCAGCGCATCCTTGAGATCTATGCCCGGCGCGGCCGCTTCGGCGCGACGGTCGAGCCCAAGATCATCGAACTCGACCAGAACCGCGTGGATGTGGTGTTCGAGATCACCGAGGGCGACGTGGCGCTGGTCGCGCGCATCAATTTCGTCGGCAACGAGAACTACTCCGACAGCCGCCTGAAGGAGGTCGTCGCGACGCGCGAGCAGGCCTGGTACCGGCTGCTCTCGACCTCCGACACCTATGATCCCGACCGCCTTGCCTTCGACCGTGAATTGCTGCGGCGCTTCTACCTGCGCCAGGGCTACGGCTTCGCCGAATGCATGGCCACGCCGGCCGTGCAGAACAAGCTCTACCTGTTCTTCGCCACCCGGCAGACCGCCAAGGTCGACGAACTCGACGGCGTCGAGCCGCTCCGGTCGACCGGGCGGCCGTCGTCGGCATGGGCTCGATGGGCACGGGCATCGCCCACGCACTGCTCCTCGGCGGCGTGCCGGTGGTGGTGTTCGACGAAAACGAGGCGGCCGTCGAGAAGGGGATGCGGCGGATCCGCAAGTCGCTCGAGAAGCGGGTCGATCAGGGCAAGCTCACGGCGGACGGCTCGAGCGATGATGCAGTTGGTCACCCCGGCCGGTGATTGGGACGGGCTGTCCGACGTGCAACTGGTGGTCGAGTCCGTGTTCGAGGACGTGGCCGTCAAGCAGGCCGTCCTCGCTCGGCTCGAAGAGGTCTGCCCGAAAGAGACGATCCTGGCCACGAACACGTCGACGATCTCGCTCGACCTGCTGGCCGACGGCATGAGCCATCCCGAGCGGCTGGTCGGCATGCACTTCTTCAACCCGGCGCAGCGGATGCCGCTGGTCGAGGTGATCCGCCACAGCGACGACGTCGCGGCCGGTGCTGGCCACGGCCGTGAAGCTTGCCCGAGCGCTGCGGAAAACGCCGGTGCTGGTCCGCAACCGCGAGGGCTTCCTGGTCAACCGCCTGTTCGTTCCGTATCTGAAGGAGGCGTTTTGGCTGCTGGAAGAAGGCGTCGACGCCCGGGCGATCGACGCGGCCATGGTCGGTTCGGCTTTCCGATGGGGCCGCTTGGCGCTGATCGACATGGCCGGCCTCGACATCCTGGTCTCGACCGACCGCATCCTTCAGATACGGAATGAACAGCCGGTTGACGACAAAGCCCTCGCGGTTACGCACCACGACCGGCGTCTTGCGGAGCGATCGGGCAAGCTTCAAGGTCGTGGCCAATACCGGCAGCGATGTCGCGGCGCTGTGGCGGATGATCTCGACCAGCGGCATCCGCTGCGCAGAATTGAAGAAGTGCATGCCGACCAACCGCTCGGGATGCCGCATGCCCTCGGCCAGCAGGTCGAGCGAGATCGTCGATGTGTTGGTGGCCAGGATCGCCTCTTTCGGACAGACCCCTTCGAGCCGAGTGAGGACCGCCCGCTTCACGGCCACGTCCTCGAACACGGCCTCAATGACCAGTTGAACGTTGGATAGACCTTCCCACTCGCCGGCCGGCGTGACCAATTGCATCATCGCGTCGAGCCGATCCGCCGTGAGCTTGCCCTGATCGACCCGCTTCTCGAGCGACTTGCGGATCCGGCGGATGCCCTTCTCGACGGCCGTCGCGTTTTCGTCGAACACCAGCACCGGCACGCCGCCGAGCAGCAGCACGTGGGCGATGCCCGTGCCCATCGAGCCCATACCGACGACGGCCGCCCGGTTGACCTGTAGCGGCTCGACCCCGTCGAGTTCGTTAACCTTGGCGGTGTACCAGGGTGGCGAAGAACAGGTAGAGCTTGTTCTGCACTGCCGGCGTGGCCAGGCATTCGGCGAAGC
>CAVQTW010000015.1:0-12865 GCA_963716705.1 uncultured Alphaproteobacteria bacterium | reverse complement strand
CCGAATGTCCGGAGATGGTGGCGCTGCCCGGCGGCACCTTCACCATGGGCGTGACGCGCGCCGAGGAGGAACGCGAAGGCGTGCCCGACGACCTGCGCGGCCGTTCCCAGCCGCAGGGCGCGTGACCATTCCCGCCGGGCCTTGGCATGTCGTGAAGCGCGTCACGCGGGGCCAGTTCGCCGCCTTCGTCGCGGCGACCGGGCACCGATCCGGGCACTGGCTGCTGGACCTTCGTCAACAACGGCGCGACCTATGAGTATCAGGAACGCCGTCGCTGTACTGGCGTGAACCGGGCTTTGAGCAGACCGACGACCATCCGGTGGTCTGCGTCAACTGGGACACGCGAAGGCCTATGCCCGCTGGCTCGCGCAAGCCAGACCGGCAAGCCCTATCGCCTGCCGAGCGAAGCGGAATGGGAATTCGCCGCGCGCGCCGGCACCACGACCGCGCGGTTCTGGGGCGATATCGCGTCGCACGCCTGCCACGTACGCCAATGTGGCGGACCTCACCCTGGCGCGTGCGCTGAACCTCGACCGCGGTCGCAATTCGCGTTCCGGTGTTTCGACCGGCATGTCTACACCGCGCCGGTCGGGCAGTTTCCGCGCCAACGCCTTCGGCCTGCACGACATGCTGGGCAATGTGTGGCAGTGGATCGAGGATTGCCTGAACCCGACGCTGGAGGGCCAGCCGGCCGACGGGTCGCGCGCGTCTGACCGGCGATTGCGGCGACCGGTCCATGCGCGGCGGTTCCTGGAGCCACCTGCCCTGGTATGTGCGCGCCGGCAACCGGGTGCGCGGCACTGCGACGAACCGCTACAACTTCGCCGGCATCCGGGTGGTGCGCGACCGGTAGGCGCCATCGCCGGGGCGCGCGACATTCGCCCCTTCCCGACCGGCGGCCCGGCCCTTATGCATCGGGCATGCAGGCCGCCCCCCTTCGTTTCGAGACGCTGCGCGGTGATGCGCTGCGCGCCTGGCTGCCGCGGCTGGCCGGGCTGCGCATCGCCGTATTCCGTGACTGGCCCTATCTGTATGCGGGTGAGGCTGGCCACGAGGAAGGCTACCTCGCTGCCTATGCCGACAGCCCCGGTGCGGCGGTGATCGCCGCCATCGATGGCGACCGCGCGGTGGGCTGTGCGACGTGCCAGCCGATGACCGAGGCGACGGCGGCGGTGCAGGCGGCTTTCCACGCGCGGGGGATCGACCTGGCGAGGGTCTGCTATTTCGGCGAGAGCGTGCTGCTGGCCGAGTATCGCGGCCATGGCGCCGGCGTGCGCTTTTTCGAATTGCGGGAAGCCCATGCGCGGTCCCTCGGCCTGTCGAGCGGCCGCCTTCTGCGCGGTGACGCGCAACGACAATGATCCGCGCCGGCCGCCGGGCTACGTCCCACTCGATGCGTTCTGGGCGCGGCGCGGATACGCACGGCGGTCCGACATTTCTGTTGTATTCGACTGGCGGGAAGTCGGTGATGACCGCGCAGACGCCGCACGCGCTCGGCTTCTGGCTGAAGGACCCGCTGTGAGCGCCCGCTGCGCCTGGGGCTGCTGCAATACGGTGTCGGCCGGCCTGCCTCGGTCGCGGAATTCGGCGCGTGCGCTGGAGGCGCGGCTGGAAGAAGGTCGCGCCCAGGCCGATCTCCTGGTGTCTGCCTGAATATGCCTGCGTCGAACTCGGTGCCGCGCTGGCCGGCGGCAGCGTCGCGGATGAGGCGCGCGAACTCGCTGCCATGGTCGTGGCCGCGCCCGAGATCCTGGCGGCGATGCGCGCAGCCGCGCGGCGGCTTGGCGTGTGGCTGCTGCCCGGCACGCTGCCGGTACGGCGCGCGGATGGCCGCATCGTCAACCGCGCCCCGCTGATCGCGCCCGGATGGACGCATGGCGATGCAGGACAAGCGCGCGATGACGCGCTTTGAGACCGAGCGCTGGGGCGTTGCGCAGGGTGCCGACCCGGTTGTGTTCGACACGCCCTGGGGGCGCATCGGCATCTCCGTCTGCTACGACGTGGAATTCCCCAAGCATGCGCGCACGCAGGTCGAGGCCGGCGCCTGGCTGATCCTCGCGCCGTCGTGCACCGATACGATGCATGGCTTCCATCGCGTATGCATCGGCGCGGCGGCGCGGGCGATGGAGAACCAGTGCTACGTCGCGATCACGCCGACGGTGGGCGCCGCACCCTGGTCGGGCGCACTCGACGTCAATCGTGGCCATGCGGCGGTGTTCGGCCCGGTCGATCGCGGCTTTCCCGAGGATGGCGTGCTGGCCCGCGGTGACGCTCGACCGGGAGGAATGGGTGTTCTGCACGCTGGACCCCGCGCGGCTGGAGGTGGTGCGGGAGGACGGGCAGGTGCGCAACTATCCGTGACTGGCCGCGCGCGCCCCTTCGCGGCCCCGACGCCGGCGGTGTTCGCATGACCCTGGTGCATGTGGTGGCCGGCGAGGCCTCCGGCGACGTGCTCGGCGCGCGGCTGATCGCGGCGCTGCGCGCGCGGCGGCCGGATCTGGAATTCTCCGGCATCGGCGGCGCCGCGCATGGCCGAACAGGGCGTGGCGAGCCTGTTCGACTATCGCGAATTGGCGCTGATGGGGCTGCTGGAAGTGCTGCCCAAGATCTTTCGCCTGAAGCGGCTGCATCGAGCGATGCGGTGGCCGATGTCGTGGCGCGACGCCCGGCAGTGCTGGTGACGATCGACAGCCCCGGCTTCACGCTGCGCGTGGCGGAACGGGTGAAGCCGCTGGGCATTCCGGTGGTGCATTACGTGGCGCCGCAGGTCTGGGCCTGGCGGCCGGGGCGCGTGGTGAAGCTGCGGCAGAAGGTGGACCGCATCCTGTGCCTGCTGCCCTTCGAGCCGATGTTCTTCGAGCAGGCCGACATCCCCGTGACCTTCGTCGGGCCACCCCGTGCTGGAAAGCGGCGCGGATGCCGGCGATGCGGCGCGGTTCCGCGCGGCGCATGGGCTGCGCGAGGACGAACGCCCGGTGATCGTGATGCCCGGGCAGCCGGCGGATGGAAGCGACGCGGCTGCTGCCGATTTTCGGCGCCGCGCTGCGCATCGCCGCCGCAGCGCATGCCGGGGCTGCGCCCTGTCGTGCCCGTGGCGCCCATCGTGGCGGAGGCGGTGCGCGCGGCGGCGGCGGATTGGCCGGTCGCGCCCATCCTGGTGGAAGGCAACGAGGCCAAGCACGATGCCTTCGCGGCCGTGGCGCAATCGGGCGGCGCGGGGCTGATCAAGTCCGGCACATCCTCGCTGGAGATGGCGGTGGCGGGCATTCCGCATGTGGTGGCGTATCGGCGTGAACCCGATGACGGCGGCGATCGTGCGCATGCTGGTGCAGGTGCCGCACGCCTCGCTGGTGAACCTGCTGGCCGAGCGCGAGGTGGTGCCGGAGCATATCCAGCAGACCTGCACTGCCCGAACCGCTCGCCGAGGCGCTGCTGCGGCCGATGCTCGACCCGGCGGTGGCGGCGGCGCAGCGCGCGGGGTTCGCCGAAGTCGCTGGCGAGGCTGCGGGCGCCGGAGGGGTTGCCCTCCGATGCCGCGGCGGAGGCGGTGCTGCGGGTGCTGTGAGAGGAAGGCCGGGGGAGGAGAACCTCCCCCGGACCCCCACCCTTTTTCTGGCTTTTGGGAACTGACTTCGGCTGTCAGTTCCCAGGTGACAGAAAAAGGAGGGGGATCGGGGGAGTTCTCTCCCCCGACCTTCCCTCGACATTCCGCGACGCAGGCGCGAGCCTTGCCCCCGCCATCACGGAGGCCCGCCATGACCATCCTGATCCACGACACCACCATCGTCACCGTCGATGATGCCGACACGGTGCATCACGGCGCCGCCATCGCCATCGAGGGCGGGCGCATCGCGGCGATCGGCGCCAATGATGCGCTGCGCGCGCGTTTCCCTGATGCCGACAGGGTGGATGGGCGCGACCGGATGGTGATGCCGGGCTTCGCGAACATCCACACGCATCTGGGCATGACGCTCGCGCGCGGGATTTTCGAGGATCTGTCGCCGCCGCACGCGCCGCCCTTCTGCGGTGGGTTGTCGCCGCTGCCGCTGCCGCCGCTCTCGGCCGAGGAGACGGGGGTGATGGTGCAGCTGGGCGCGCTGGAGGCGCTGCGCTGCGGCACCACCGCGCTGCTGGAGGATGGCGTGGGCATCGCGAGGCTATGCGCGCCTGCTGGAGCAGACCGGGTTGCGGTTGCTGCTCGCCGAGCGCGCCTGGATCGTGGCGGCGGGGCGAGCATCGGCGATCCCGCGCCCTTCGAAGTGTCCGAGCGCGTGGGCGAGGACGGGATGGAACGCATCTCCCGCCTGCACGCCGAACGGCATGGACGCGCCGGCGGGCGCATCGCGGTGGGCATCGCGGCCTGGGCGCCGGACATGTGTACGCCGGGCATGCTGCATCGCCTGCGCGGGTTGCAGCAGTCGCTGGATGCCGTGTGTACCATCCATCTCAACCAGATCTGGGGCGAGGTGGCGGCGGTGCAGGCGCATCGCGGCATGCTGCCCAGCGAATACCTCGCATGCCGAGGGCTTCCTGCACGACCGCGTGGTGGCGGCGCATTGCCGCTGCATGGTGCATGCGGAGGAGAGGCTGCTCGGCCAGGCGCGCACGCGCGTGGCGTTCAATTCCGCCATCGCGGCGCGGCGCGGGCTGTCGCCGCGCATCTCGGTGCTGGAGGCGGAGGGCTGCACCATCGGCATGGGCACCGACAACATGGCCGAGGACATGGTGGAGGTGATGCGCACCGGGCTGTTCATGGAACGCATCCGCCGCGCGGATGGGCGCGCACCGAGCCCGGAGCAGGCGCTGCGCTGGGCCACGCGCAACGGCTATGCGGCGATGGAGGTGCCCGATGGCGGCTGGCTCGCGGAGGGCAATCGCGCCGACCTGATCATGGTGCGCACCGATCGCGCGCACCTGGTGCCGCGGATGCGCCCGGTGAGCGGCTTCGTACACCAGGGCCAGGGCAGCGATGTGGAGGCGGTGATGGTGGATGGCGCCTGGCTGATGAAGGACGGGCGCGTGCTGAGCATGGACGAGGCGCGGATCATCGCCGAGGCGGACCGCATTGCGCGGCGCGCCTGGGCGCGGATGTTCGCGGAGAATCCGGGCATGGAAGTGCCGGCGGGATTTGCGCCACCGACGTAGCGCGCCGGGAGCGTCGGTCGATGCCATGGCATCGTGATGCTCCTGCTCTCGCGGTGTGCGCGGCGCGTGAAAGCGTTTGGCATCTTCGTCAATCGGACTAGGCTCGGTTCTTGCTTGGCGATGTTGTCGACGAACACCACAGGAGCACGCGATGGACACGTCCCGACGTCTTCTCCTCCAGGCCGGCATTGCGGCCCCTGCCCTTCTGTCCGCCACGGCGCGGCAGGCCATGGCGCAGGATCCGCGCAAGGTGATTCGCGCGGTGCCGATCGGCGACCTGCGCACGCTCGACCCGATCTGGACCACGGCCTACATCACGCGCAACCACGGCTACCTCGTGTACGACACGCTGTTCGCGCTGGATGCGTCGAACACGCCGCAGCCGCAGATGGTGGAATCCTACGAGGCCAGCGGCGACGGGCTGACCTGGACCTTCCGGCTGCGCGACGGCCTCATGTGGCACGACGACACGCCGGTGCGCGCGGCGGACTGCACCGCGTCCATCCATCGGTGGTCGGGCAAGGATGGCATGGGGCGCGTGCTCGCCACCGTGATCGACAACATGGAGGCGCGCGATGCGCGGACCTTCACCATCAAGCTGAAGCGGCGCGTCGGCTTCCTGATCGATGCGCTGGGCAAGATCGACAGCAACGTGCCCTTCATGATGCCCGAGCGCATCGCAGCGACGGATCCGAACACGGCGATCACGGAGGTCATCGGCTCCGGCCCCTTCCGCATGCTGCGCGACGAATGGGTGCCGGGTGCCAAGGTGGTGTACGAGAAGTTCGCCCGCTACGTGCCGCGCGCGGAGCCGCCGAGCCAGGCGGCCGGCGGCAAGGTGGCCAAGGTGGACCGCGTGGAGTTGCTGTACACGCCCGATGCCGCGACCGCGATGAACGGCCTTGTGGCCGGTGAGTTCGACCTGCTGGAGAGCCCCGCGCCGGACCTCGTGGCGGCATTGTCGCGCACGCCGGGCGTGGTGGTCTCGCCGAACGACCCGCTGGGCGTGCAGTTGTTCGGCGTGATGAACCAGTTGCATCCGCCCTTCGACAAGGTCGAGGCGCGCCGCGCGCTGATGACGGCGATCAGGCAGACAGACTTCATGCAGGCGACGGTGGGCGACCGGACGCCGTGGCGCGAATGCGCGGCGATGTTCGGCTGCAAGCCCGACGACCCGGTGCAGGCGGATACGCTCGGCTGGCCGGCACATGACATTGCCCGTGCGCGGGAGATGCTGCGCGCCTCGGGCTATGACGGGCGGCCCGTGGTGGTGTTGGACCCGGCCGACAATGCCACGCTGCATCCGAGCGCGCTGCTGATGACCGATGCCCTGACCAAGATGGGCGCGCGCGTGGACCTGCAGGCGATGGACTGGAGCACGCTGGTGCAGCGCCGCGCCAATCGCGGCGATCCGCGGCAGGGTGGGTGGAACCTGTTCGTGACCAACGCGACACTGACCGGCATCGCCAACCCGCTGATCAACACCTTCGCGCGGCATTGCGAGCAGGCGTGGTTCGGATGGCCCTGCGATCCGCGCGTGGGTGAACTGACCACGGCCTGGACCTTCGAATCCGATCCGCGAAGCAACAGGAGATCCTGAAGCGGCTCGAGAAGCTGCATATCGAGGTCGCGACGCTGGTACCGCTCGGGCAATACCGCAGCGTGATCGCTCACCGGCAGACGCTGCGTGGCGTGCTGCCGGGACCGGCCCTGTTCTACTGGAATGTCGAGAAGACCTGAGGCCGCATATCGTCGGGGCCGCCGCGCCATGTGACGTGGCGCGGCGTGGCGCTGATGGTCCGGGTCTTGCATTCCACCGGCCCATGCCTCGCCTCATTGTCGAACGCGTCGCCATGGCCCATCCGGGCGACGTCTTGGCCATCGCCGCGTTGTTCGACGACGGGCGCGTGCGGCCTGAGGGCGTTCGCGCCATCCTTGGCAAGACCGAGGGAAATGGCGGGCTCAACGACTTCACGCGCGGATACTTCACGCAGTCGCTGATGCACCTGCTGTGCGCGCGCACCGGCGAAGCGCCCGGAGTGCTCGCCGGGCGCATTCCATGCGTGCTGTCGGGCGGCACGGAAGGTGTGCTCAGCCCGCACGCCGTTGTTCTGGCCGTCGATCCGGCGGCCAGCGGGCGGGAGTTGGGCCTCGCCATCGCGACGGGGTTCGGGCCGGTGCTGCCGCCAAGTGCGATCGGCACGCAGGCACAGATCGATGCG
The DNA here is from genome assembly GCA_963716705.1 of uncultured Alphaproteobacteria bacterium. Lineage (GTDB taxonomy): Bacteria > Pseudomonadota > Alphaproteobacteria > Acetobacterales > Acetobacteraceae > Neoroseomonas. Next base: position 5,498 of record CAVQTW010000015.1, on the reverse strand, counting down.
GTGGCGGCGACCGTGCAGCAGGCCATGGCGCAGGGTGGCATTGCGCAACCTGGCCTCGTCTTCGTGAAGACGCCGGCGGGAAGCCTCGCGGGGATGGCGCGCGCACGCGCGGCGGCGGCGATCGGGGCAGCGGTGGCGCTTGGCGATGTTGCCGCCTCGCGTGGCCGCGAGAGCGCGCTGCTGAGCGACCTCGGGTTGTATTCCAGCCGCGTTGTCGTCTCGGCCGGCATCGAGGTGCCGTGCGACGAGGTGGTGGTGCTGGGCGAAGCGGCGGGCTGGGCACCCGGCCTGGTGCTGGGCGTGCGGGCGATGGCCGACGTGCTCGACATCGACGCGGTGCAGGACCTGCTGCGGGCGCTGGGCGGCGCGGGGCGCCTGCGCGCGGTGTTCGCGAAGGGGGAGCCGGATGTCACGGGGCGCATCCGCGGCCAGCGCCACACCATGCTCGGGGATACCGACATCGACGCGCAGCGGCACCTGCGCGCCGCGCTGGGTGCGGTGGTGGCGGCGGCAACCGGCGACGGGCGGGTGTTCGTCTCGGGCGGTGCCGAGCATCAGGGTCCGCCTGGCGGCGGGCTGGTCGCGGCCATCGCGGAGCGGGACGCATGAGGATCGCCATCATCGGCACCGGGGTCGCGGGCAGCGTGCTGGCGGAGATGCTGGCGGGCACGCCGGGGCTGTCGGTGGAAGCCTTCGACCGGATGAGCGAGGAGGATGCCGCCGAGGCCGGCACGGGCCTCAATGTCGGGCCGAATGCGATGAAGGCGCTGCGGCTTCACCTGCCCGAGCGCCATGCGGCGGTGCGCGCGGCATCGCTGCCCTGGCGGCGCTGGTTCATCGAGACCTCGGCGGGTGAGCGTTTGTTCGACCTCGACCTGATGGAGGTGGCGGAGGAGCCTTGCATCCGGCTGCGATGGTCGAACCTGTATCGCGTGCTGCGCGCGCCCGTCGCGGCGATGACGCGACGCGGGCTGGAACTCGAAGCGTTGGAGCAGGATGCGGGCGGGCGCCTGGTGCCGGTGCTGCGCGATCCAGGGCGCGCGCTGCATCGCTTCGGCGCCTTCGACCTGCTGGTGGCGGGTGACGGGCGCTATTCACGCCTGCGGCGCGACCGCGGGCACGCCGGAGCCCGAGTTGCATGGCGTGGCGATGTCCCGCCTGCTCGTCACCGATGCGGCGGACTGCCCCTATGACGACTATGGGCAATGGTTCGAGGGGCGCGCGCGGCTGTTGTCGTACCGGCTGGCCGGCGGGGCGGCCTACATCGCCGGCGCGATACCGCTGCCAAGCGCGGATGCGGAGATTTCATCGGAGATTTGCAGCGCAGCCTTCCAGGGCAGCGTGTATCTGCCGAGGGACCAGGCCGCCTGCCCCGCCGTGGCGTGGATGAGTGCGCGGCTCGCGCAGTACGCCCCGGTCTTGCATTGGGGGCGCGGCTGCAATCCTCGCCGTTGCAGCGTAGCGCGGCGGATGGGCGCGTGCTGCTGCTGGGCGATGCGGCGCATGCGATGGTGCCGACGCTGGGCCAGGGTGCCACGCAGGCGATCGAGGATGGCGTGCTGGCCGGTGCCGTGCTGCGCGCCGGTGGCGATGTGGCCGCCGTGGCGGCGCTGCGTGACCCGCGCGTGGAGTTTGTGCGCCGATTCAGCCTGGAGGCGTCGGACACCATGCTGCCCGGGAGCGATCCTGTCGCGGGTCGCGCGCGAAGGCGGGGGCCGAGTTCCTCGCGAAGCTCCGGCGCACCTATACCGATTTGCCGGGGCCAGGCGCATTCGGCCGAAAGCCTACCGCCCGGACCAGTGCACGAAGCGGCGCTCGATGATCAGGAACACCAGGTTGAGGCCGTAGCCGAGGATGCCGGCGGCGAAGATCGCGGCGTACATCGTCCGGCATCTCGAACAGCATCTGCGCATTGAGCACCCGCTGGCCGAGGCCGTCGGCCGAGCCGATGAACATCTCGGCCACCACGACGATGACCAGCGCGAGGGAGATGCCGGCGCGCATGCCGATGAAGGTCTGCGGCAGCGATTCGAGCAGCGTCACGTCGACCATGATGCGCAGCCGGCTGCGCCCATGACGCGGGCCGCGAGCCTGCGGGTCTTGCGCGCATTCATGACGCCGTAGGCCACGTTGAACAGGATCACCAGCGCCGGCGCCGAAGGCCGCCACGGCGATCTTGGTGTTCTCGCCGACACCGAAGAGCACCAGGAACAGCGGGAACAGCGCCGAGGCCGGCGTGGAGCGGAAGAAGTCGATCACGAACTCGACCGCCCGATAGAGCTTCTCGCGAGGCGCCGAGCAGCGATCCCGAGCGGCACGATATGATGGCGGCCATGGCGATCGCATAGGTCACGGTGCGCACGCACGGTCTGCCAGAAATCGTAGCCGAGCGGCCAGCGGCGATGCCCCTTCCAGAGGGTCGGTGAAGGTCTCGTGCGGCGTCGGCAGCAGGACCGGGATCGACGATGCGCAGCACAGAGCGCCGAGCGTACCAGACGGCGATCAGCCGGCGACGCCGATCAGCGGCGTAGACGATGCCGCCATGCTCGCGACTTCATGGGCGGCCGGACCTCGCGGCCTGGAACACTTCCAGGCAGTGGCGCCTTGAGCGCCACGAAATCGGCTGCCACAGGGTGGCGTGAGGTGCGCGGCGCGGGGCGTATCGCCACCAGCCGGTAGTCGGCCACGCGTGGTGGGGCGGCGGGTGAGCAGCAGCACGTGGTCGGCGAGATACGACCGCCTCCTCCAGGTCGTGCGAGACCAGCACCGTCGTCACGCGCGTCTCGTTGAACACGCGCTGGAACCTGCTCGCGCATGAACAGCGTCATCTCATAGTCGAGCGCGGAGAACGGTTCGTCGAGAAACAATACCTCGGGATCGACGACCAGCGCGCGCATGATCGAGACGAGCTGCTGCTGGCCGCCCGAGAGTTCGTAGGGATAGCGCGAGAGGTCGAAGCGCACCCCGAAATCGGCCTTCAGGCGATCGAGCCGCGCCTCGACCGCGGCGCGCTTCATGCCCAGCCGGCGCAGCGGGTAGCGGATATTGTCGGCGGCGCGCAGCCAGGGGAAAAGCGCCTCGCGATAGTTCTGGAACACGTAGCCGATCTTGGTCGGCGCGCGTCTCGCGCCCGTCGAAGAGGATGGTGCCGGCATCCGCCGGCAGCAGCCCCGCGACCATGTTGATCAGGGTCGACTTGCCGCAGCCATTCGGCCCGAAGACCGTGAGGAACTCGCCGCGCGGACATCGAGATCGAAGCCCTAATAGACGACGGCTGGCCGCCGAAGGCCTTGCGCAGCCCGCGCACCGACAAAGCCGCCTCGCGCGGGGGAATCGCGGGCGGGGCCATGGTCTGCGTCAGAGTGGGCGCGTGAAGGTGCTGGCGTCGATGGCGTTGCGCACCACGCCCATCTGGACGCCGATATCGATGAAGCGCTGGAGGTCCGCACGATCCTGCGGGTGAATTCGCGCACCATCTTGAAGGCCTGCAATGGCACGATGGCGGCGAGTTCGGGCGGCGTGTTGAGGTGGCTGGTGAGGACCTGGCGCGTTGTCGGATCGGTGCGGATGGCCTCGATGGCGCGCGACCAGGCTTGTGCGAAACGCGCCGCGACCTCGGGCTTCTGCTCGAGGAAGCGGCCCGAGAAACCCGCACCCGCGGCATAGGCCTGGGCATCGCGCCGGCCGAGCAGGTAGGTCGCGATGACGCCGGCTTCGAGGCGCTTCATCGCCCCCGCGCGCTCGCCGATGGTGGCCACGGGTTCGAGCGTATAGGCCGCGTCGAACTGGCCGGACTGCATGGCGCCGATATGCATGCCCATGGGCTGTTCAACCAGGGTGTAGTCGCGCCCGTCCTGCAGGCCGGCGGTGGCGAAACGCCGCGCGCGGCGGCCATGTTCGCCGGGCCGGGGGCGGACATGATGCGCGCGCCGCGCAGCCCCGCCAGGGTGGTGACGGTGCTGTTCGCGCGCAGGACGAACTGCTCCATGCGGAATTCGGCGTTCTGCCCGTTCAGCGCGAAATAGGTCACGGTATTGGCGCGCCGCGCGTTGATATTGGCACCTTCGAGCGTCACCAGGTTGGTGCAGGCATCCACCTCCCCGGCGACCAGCGCCTGCACGATCAGCGGGTGGTTCGCCAGCACGAAGCCCTGCGGGGCGATGCCGACATCGGTGAAGAAGCCGCGCGTGAGCGCCACGAAATAGGGCAGCGTCGAGCCTGCTTCGAAGATGGCGACGCGCAGCGGGTCGGCCGCGCGGGCCTGGCCAATGACGAAAGGCGTGGCGAGCATGCCGAGCAGCAGCGGGCGACGGCGCATCATGAAGCCTCCTTCGGTGCAAGGGCGGGATAGCTGGCGGGGTCGAAGAAGCTGGCGCCGGCGACATAGGCACGGCCGGGCGACATGTCCGGTGGCGGGCCCTGTTCGGCGGCGCCTTCGAAGGTGAGCTCGCACTGCACGCCGGAGGGGTCGTAGACGAACAGTTGCCAGAGCGTGGTGCCGGGCACGAGGAACTCGCGCCAGTCGAGGCCGGCCTCACGGAAGCGCGCGATGAAGCCGTGGTAGCCGCGGCAGGCGAGCGAGACATGGTCGATCGCCGCCGTGCCGAGCGGGGCGTGGCCCTCGGCGCCGAGCGCGGGGCCGCCGGCATAGATGTGCAGGATGGCGGGCCCGCCGGCGAGCGGCACATACAGCCAAGCGCCGGGATAGCCGAAATCCGGCCGGAAGCCGTTCCGCAGGCCAAGGATGCGCGCATAGAAGGCGACCGTCGCATCGAGGTCGTTGGTCTTGACCGCCACGTGGAACAGGCCCGCGACCAAGGGTTCGGCGGCAGACGGTTCGGTCATTCGCTGTGGCTCCCTGCCCTGCCGGCTTGGCTCAGCAATCGACGTGCCAGGGGAAGGCCCGGTCTCAGGCGGCCACGGCGCCCTCCTGCGCGATGGCCGCGGCGGCGGCCCAGGCACATCGACGCGCCGAACGGTGGCGGAGGGCATGTTGAACTCGATGCCCTGCTGGTCGAGCGGCACATCGGGGTTGGTGCTCTCGAGGATGTCGCGGTCCTCGTTGGTGACCACGCGGTCGAAGGCGATGACGTCCTCGGCCACCGCATCGGCCTCGGTGTCGCTGCGGAAGACGAATTGCACGACCTGGCTTGTGGTATCGTCGATCGGCGTGGCGGCGGTGACGATGCTGTGCACCAGGCCGTTGGGATAGGTGATGCGCAGCTTGCGCAGGAAGGGCATGTACCACCGCCCGCGCATCCGCCGGACCGTCTCGTCGCTGTCCATGCGCAGGACCTTTTTCTGCACCTCCGGGTTGCGGACCGGCACCTCGGTGATCATCAGGAAACCGTCCGGGTGTTCCTCGATGTCGAGGCGCGCGGGTTCCGGGTGCCCCTGGTCGCCGAAGGATGCGCGGTGGACGAAGGAGAAATGCGCATTGTCGAAGCTGTTCTCCATCAGCCGCAGGCCGGCGCAGGCCCAGGGTTCGTAGAACTCGT
>CAVQTW010000014.1:0-57857 GCA_963716705.1 uncultured Alphaproteobacteria bacterium | reverse complement strand
CTTCGACAATCGTCTGATCGGGTCTAAGCGGAGGGGATGATGTGTCCCGCCCTGCTCCGCGCCCTCTCGCCCCTGATGCTGGTCCTGGCAATGACGGCCTGCGGCGACCGGCAGCAGGAACGCGAAGGGCTGGGGCCGCGCGGCACCGCATTGCCGCCGCCGGGGCTTGTGCAGCCGCCTCGCTGACGCGCCTCACCCATCCAGCACATCATCCTCCGGCTTGCGCCGCGCCCTGTGCCGGTCGATCCACTCCGCCACCGGACGCAGCAGCACGTTCACCGCCAGCACCAGGGCCGTCACCACCAGCGCCGCGGCGAATTCCCGCGCGCCGATCAGCACGCCCAGCATCGCCACGCACCAGATCGTCGCCGCATCGCCCAGGCCCGTGACGCTGCGCCCCGCCTTGATGATCGCCCCGGCGCCAAGGAAACCCACCCCCGTCGCCACCGCCCCGAAGGCATTGCCCCAGGCGGCATCCGGCAGCCGCGCCACCACCATGGAGGCGAAGCCGGCCGAGGCCAGCGCCACCAGCGTGCAGGTGCGGATGCCGACCGCGCTGGTGCTGATCCCGCGCTCGATGCCGATCGCCACGCCGACCACGAAGGCCAGCAGCAGCACGATGGCCGTGCCGATCTCCTGCCCCAGCCCGTTCAGCCAGGCATCGAACGCCGCGTTCACACGTTGAAGCGGAACAGCAGCACGTCGCCATCCTTCACGACATACTCCTTGCCTTCCACCCGCATCTTCCCCGCCTCCTTCGCCCCCTGCTCGCCGCCCAGCGCCACATAATCGGCATAGGCGATGGTCTCGGAGGCGATGAACCCGCGCTCGAAATCGCCATGGATCACGCCGGCGGCGGCGGGCGCCTTCATCCCCTTCAGGATGGTCCAGGCGCGCGTCTCCTTCGGCCCCACCGTGAAATACGTGACCAGGCCCAGCAGCGCGTAGCCGGCGCGGATGATGCGGTCCAACCCGGAATCCTCGAGCCCGAGCGAGGCCAGGAACTCCGACCGGTCGCCCTCGGGCATCTGGCTGATCTCGGCCTCGATCGCCGCCGAGACCACCACCGCCTGGGCCCCTTCGGCCTTCGCCTTCTCGAACACGCGCGCGGAGAAGGCATTGCCCGTCGCCGCCGAGGCTTCCTCGACATTCGCCACATACAGCACGGGCTTGGTGGTCATGCAGCTGCAGGCGGGAGGCAGCGACCTCCTCGCCCTTCGGCACCGCGGTGCGCGCCGGGCGCCCGCGCCTCCAGCGCCGCCTTCAGCGGCTCGATCAGCGCCATCTGCGCCTGCGCGTCCTTCTCCCCGCCGCGGGCGCGCTTCGCCGAGCGCTGAAGGCGCGCTTCTCCAGGCTGTCGAGGTCGGCCAGCATCAGCTCGGTCTCGACCGTCTCGGCATCGCGGATCGGGTCGACGCTGCCTTCGACATGCGTGACGTCGCCATCCTCGAAGCAGCGCAGGACATGGACGATGGCATCCACCTCGCGGATATTCGCCAGGAACTGGTTGCCCAGCCCCTCGCCCTTCGACGCGCCGCGCACCAGGCCCGCGATGTCGACGAATTCCAGGCTGGTCGGGATGATCTTCTGCGACTTGCCGATGCGCGCCAGCGCATCGAGCCGCGGGTCGGGCACCGCGACGCGCCCGACATTCGGCTCGATCGTGCAGAACGGATAGTTCGCCGCCTGCGCCGCCGCCGTCTGCGTCAGCGCGTTGAACAGCGTGGACTTGCCGACATTGGGCAGCCCGACGATCCCGCAGTTAAACCCCATGACTCTCCCCTTTCCGGCGCTGCCGCCTTCGTCCACGCCGCCGCGAACTCCTCCGCGAAGGTCTCCGCGATCATCGCCGCGGCAATGCGCGCCGCGCCGTCATCGGTCACGGGGGCCAGCGCCGCCGCACGGAGATGGCCCACCACCTCACCCGCCGAAAGCGACCCGCGCGGCAGCCGCCCCACCGTCTCATGCGCAGCCTGCGCCGGCTCGCCGGTGAAGCGCAGCAAATGCCGCGCGACAAGCAGCAGTGCGCCGGCAAGAGCGGCGCCTTCGCGCGTGCCCTCGCGCATCACCGCCGGTCCTCGGCCTCGGGCGAGAAGCCATCCATCGCGAACAGGTCGAGCGTCGCACGCAGCCCGGCCGCCGCGCTGGCCAGGGCTTCGGCCTCGCGCACCAGTGCCGAGGCCAAAATGGCCGTGCCATTCGCGATGTCCTGCGGGCCAGGGCCGGTGAAGGCGCCTTCCATCGGGTCGTCGTGTTCCATCACGGCTCCTGCGTCAGCAGCGCGACACGGGTCATGGCATCCTCCGCGCGTCCTTCGGCCAGCAACGGCGCACATTCGGCCACCGCCTCCAGCAGCCGCGCCAGCCAGGCCTGGTCGGCCTTGGCGAAGTTGCCCAGCACATGCCCCGTCACCGCATCCTTGTGGCCGGGATGGCCGATGCCCAGGCGTACGCGCCAGAACTCGGCGCTGCCGAAGGCCCGGCGCATGTCGCGCAAGCCGTTGTGCCCGGCCACGCCACCGCCCTTCTTCACCCGCACCTTGCCCGGTGCCAGGTCCAGCTCGTCATGGAAAGCCGTGATGCCATCGAGCGGGATCTTGAGAAAGGCGGCGGCCGGCTGCACCGAATCGCCGCTCGCGTTCATGTAGGTGAGGGGCTTGAGCGCCAGCACGCGGCGGCCGGCAACCACGCCCTCGCTCACCTCACCCTTGAAGCGCTTGCGCCAGGGGGAGAAGCGATGCCGGTGCGCGATCTCGTCCAGCGCCATGAAGCCGATATTGTGCCGCTGGCGCGCGTGCTCGGCACCGGGATTGCCCAGGCCGACCCACAGCAGCGGTCCGTCGTCGCGCGGGGTCATGGCAAGGTCCGCTGAAGGTTGGGGGAGGGAACTCCCCCAAACCCCCCTCCTACTTCTGGCCTTGGGGAACTGACAGCCGAAGTCAGTCCCCAAAAGCCAGAAAAAGGGTGGGGGCGCGGGGGAGGTTCTCCTCCCCCGGCTGCTGCCTTACTTCTTCTTCTTGGCATCCTTGGCCGGCGCAGCGGCGGCACCGGTGGGCGGCGCCTTCTGCTTGATGGCCTCGACCGGCGCGGCCACCACGGGCTCGGCGATCTCCTCGACCACCGTGGGCGCGGCGATCGACGCCACCATGAAGTCACGGCCGACGATGGCCGGCTTCGTGCCGAAATTGTCCTTCACGGCGGACCAGCGCAGGCCATCGCCGATCTCGGCGGCGGCCAGGTCGATCTCGAAGGCCTCGGGCACGTTCTCGGGGTCGGCCATGACCTCGATCTCGCGGCGCACGACGTTGAGCACGCCGCCGGCCTTGATGCCCGGGCAGGTCTCGTCGTTCAGGAAGGTCACGGGCACCTTGACGCGCATGCGCGCGCCGGGGGCGAGGCGCTGGAAATCAACATGCAGCGGCCGGTCGGTCACCGGATGGAACTGCACGTCGCGCATCAGGCAGCGCTCGGCGCCGCCGTTCTTCACGGCAACCTCGAACAAATGCGACTGCCAGCCGCCCTTGTGCAGTTGGCGCATCACGTCGCGCGGGTCGAGGGCGACCAGCGTCGCGTCCTTCTTCGCGCCGTAGATGACAGCGGGGACAAGCCCCTGACGCCGGGTTGCGCGGGCTGCCCCCTTACCTGCCTGCTCGCGCGCCTCGGCCTCGATCCGAATTGTCTGGACCATGGTCGTTGCTCCTTGCGGGTTGTCTGGTCGCCGCCGGGTGCCCGGGACACGGGCGCGCCAAACGGCAAGCGCCGGCCTCCAGGGGTGCCGGCGCGAGGGGTGTCTAGGCGAAGGGCGCCGGCGGCGCAAGCGCAGCCCTGCCCATCATCCGTGTCGCCATCGCCCTGCATGCGCGCCGTGCGGCGGCATGAAAGCCATCACACCCCGTCCGGCCCGCGCCCCGCGGAGGCTTGACGCGGCGCGCGGCGGTGGCGAAGCGTGGATGGCATGGACAGCTTGTTCCTCCTTGCATCGTTGATCGTACTGGCGCTGCTGGGCGGCTGGGCGCTGGGCATCGCCGGCCATGTCCGCGCCGGTACCGCGCTGCGCCAGGTCGCGGCGCTGCGGGCGGAACTCGCGGCGCTGCGTGGCGAGGTCAACGGCATGGCCGGCGCGCTGGTCGCCGCCGGCTTCCGCCCGCCCGAACCGCGCTCCCGCCATCCCGCGCCCGCCGTCCCCATGCCCGTGGCCGGGCCAGCCCGCTCCCGAGGCCGCCCCGCCGCCCGAGCCGGCCCGCACCGGCCGCGCCGCCGCCCTGGGCGCGCCCCGCCACGCTGCGCCCGCAGCGCAACATCGAGGAACTGATCACCCAGCGCTGGGGCGTCTGGCTCGGCGCCGGGGCGCTGCTGCTCGCCGGCGTATTCCTGATCCGCTTCGCGGTCGAGGAAGGCTGGCTCGGCCCGGCGATCCGCTGCGTGCTGGCCGGCGCTGCTCGGCGTCGGCGCTGATCCTGGCCGGCGAATGGCTGGCGCGCCGCACCGCGCCACGCCCCGGCGCCCTGCCGGACTACGCGCCGCCCGCACTCGCGGCGGGCGGCGTGGCCACGCTGTTCGGCGCCGCCTATGCCGCCACCGCGATGTACGGGCTGCTGCCGCCGCTGGTGGGCTTCGCCGGCATGGCGGCGGCGGGCGTGTTCGGCATGGCTGCTGGCGCTGCGGCGCGGGCCGCTGGTCGCGATCGTGGGCCTGGCCGGCGCCTTCCTGACACCCGCGCTGGTGCAGACCGAGAACCCCTCCCTGCCGGGCCTGTTCGCCTACCTGCTGGTGGTGACCGCGGCGGCGATGATGGTGGTGCGCGCCACCGCCTGGGGCTGGCTGGGCTGGACCGCCACCCTCGCCGGCGCGCTGTGGGTTCTGGCCGGGACGGTGATCGGCGAGGGCTTCGACCTCTGGGCGCCCGCCCTGTTCGTGCCGCTCGCCGCCGCCTGCTTCCTGTTCCTGCTGCCAGCCGAGGCCACCCACAGCGCGCTCGGCCGGCGCCTGGCGCATGTGCCGCCGCTGGCACTCGGCGCGGCGCTGCTGCCGCTGGCGCTGTTCGAGGCGGGCCTCGCGCCCGGCGGCGGGCATCCTGCTGCTCGGCCCGGTCGCCATCGCGGCGGCGTGGAGCCGCCCGCCGCTGGCGCGCCTGCCCTGGCTGACCGCCGGCCTCGGCCTGGTGCTCCTGCTGGTCTGGGCGGTGCCCGCCTGGGTGCCCACCGGCGAGCGCATCAGCATCGAGGGCGCGGTGCAGCACATCATCCCCGGCGCCTGGGTGCCGGAAGGCGCTGACCCGCTTCCTGGCCGCCGCGACCCTGTTCGCGCTGTTGCACCTGCTGGCGGGGCTGGCGCGCGAGGTGCGCGGCGGCCTCGCCTGGGCGGGCCTCGCGGCGGCGGTGCCGGTGCTGACCCTGCTGGTCGCCTATGCCCGCGTGCGCGGCTTCGCGGCGGACCCGGCCTGGGCGATGGCGGCCTGTGGCGTGGCGGCGGTGCATGTCGGCGCCGCGGCGCGTGGCATGCGCGCGGGCGATGCCGGGCGCGCCGGCGCCCATGCGGCGGGGGCCACCGCGGCGCTGGCGCTGGGTGTCGCGATGGTGCTGCGCGACCAGTGGCTGACCCTCGCCGTCGCGCTGTTCCTGCCGCCGCTGGCGATGATCGCGCAGCGCACCGGGCTCGATGCGCTGCGCCGCGTGGCGGTGGCGGTGGCGGCGGTGGTGCTGGTGCGCCTGGTGCTGAACCGCTTCGTGCTCGGCTACGAGTGGGGCGCATGGCCGGTGCTGAACGGGCTGCTGCTGGCCTATGGCGTGCCGGCGGCGTGCTTCTGGTGGGCAGCGCGCCTGTTCCTGCGGGTGCGCGACGGCATCGCGGTGCGCGTGCTCGAAGCCGGCGCGGCGCTGTTCGCGGTGCTGCTGGTGCTGCTGCAGATCCGCCACGCCGTGCAGGGCGGTACGGTGGGTGCGCCGCGCTGGGACTTCATCGAGGCCGCCTGGCAGACCAGCGCGCTGTTCGCCTGCGCCTGGGTGGCGCTGCTGGCGCACCGGCGCGGCGGACGCGCGATGATGCTGTGGGCGGCGCGCGCGGCCGGGGTCGCCGGCCTTGGGCTGGCGACGCTGCTGCTGCTGGGCAATCCCTGGTCCACCAACGCACCGGTCGGCACGCTGCCGGTGCTCAACGCCCTGCTGGCCGCCTATGCGCTGCCGGCACTGCTGGTCGGGCTGGCGGTGGTGCGCGCCCCGGAAGCACGCCGCCCGCCGGGCATGGCGCAGGGGCTCGCCGCCTTCGTCCTGGTCGCCGCCTTCGCCTGGGTGACGCTGGAGGTGCGCCGCGCCTTCCACCCCATCGACATCGGCCTGGCCGCGGTGGGCGAGGCGGAGATGTACGCCTATTCCGGCGCCTGGCTGGTGTTGGCGGCCGCCATGCTCGCCATTGGCATTCGCAGCGGGCGGCGCGAGATCCGCCTCGCCGCGCTTGGCGTCATCGCGCTGACCACGCTGAAGGTGTTTCTGGTGGACATGGACGCGCTGGTCGGGCTGTGGCGCGTATTGTCCTTCCTGGGCCTCGGCCTTGCGCTGATCGCGCTCGGGGCGATCTACCGCCGCTTCGTGGTGGTGCCGCCGGTCACGCCGGCAGCGGCGGCAGCACCACCGGGCTGACCTCCCACACCGCGCCGCTGGCGGGCGGGGTGCACAGCGTGGGCAGCGCATTGGGCGTGCGCACATTGGGCTCATGGCCGAGGGCCAGGCGCAGGGCGCGGAACAGCGCGCCATGCGCCACCACCAGCACCGGCCCCGGCAGCGCGGTGGCGCGGTTCACGCCGGCCACGCCACGCGCCAGCAGCGCCGCGAAGGCCTCGCCGCCGGCCGGGGTGTAGGCGCCGGCGATCCAGTCATCGTACCAGTCGCCCATCGGCAGGCCTTCCTGCTCGCCGAAGGCGACCTCCTGGAGGTCCTCGTCGGTCGTCACCGGCAGCGACAGCGCCTGCGCCACGTATTGCGCCGTGCGCAGCGCACGATCGAGCGGCGAGGACACGATGGTCACGATGCCGCGCCCCTGCATCGCCACCGCCGCGCGCTGCGCCTGCACCACCCCGATGGCGTTCAGCGGAATGTCCGTGCGGCCCTGGCTGAGGCCCTGGGCGTTCCAGTCGGTCTCGCCATGGCGGAGGAACCAGAAGGGAACGGGGTTGAGGGTGGGCGTCATCCAAGCTCCAGTTCGCGCGCCAGCGCGTCGGCAATCGCGGGCACGGCGGCCACGCGGGCGCCGAGTGCGATAAGGTGCGGCAGGTCGTCGGTCGGCACGTTCAGGAACCCGGCGAAGTTCAGCAGCGAGGCCAGGAAGATGTCCGGCGCCGAGACATCCACCGTGCCCAGCAGCGTGCCGCCCGGCTGGTGCGCCAGATGCGCCTCTACGAAGGCCAGCGCCTCACGCGCGCGGGTCACCGCGGTGGCGCGCAGGGCCTCGGCCGCCGCCTCGTTGCCGCCGGTCAGCCGCTTGGCCTGGAAGGCCAGGGAGAAGGTATTGGCCATGCGGAAATGGCACCAGGCGAGCCATTCCATCCCCTTCGCGCGGCCGTTCGCGTCCTGCGGCAGCAGGCCGGAGGTGGGCGCGGCCTCGGCCAGCCACAGCGCCATGGCCGGGATCTCGGTGATGGTGACACCGGCATCGGGCAGTTGCAGCGCCGCGACCTCGCCCTTGGGGTTGATGGCGAGGTATTCGGGCGTCTTGTGCTCGCCGGCGCGCAGGCTGAGGAAGCGCACCTCGATGTCGAGGCCCGAGGCCGCGGCCATGCAATGCACGATGGTCCCGCTGGTCCGGGTCGAGGTCCACAGGATCGGCTTCGTCATGGCGTATCTCCGGCCATTGCGATGCAGGCGAAGGCCACGCGCGCCTCAGTCGGTACGCCAAAGCGCGCGGTGTGGCGTGCCGGCAGGCCGCCGGGGAAGTGCTTCACGTATTCCGCATTGCATTCGGCGTAGTCGGCGGGGTCGGTGATGAGCATCGTCACCTGCACGGCGCGGTCGAGGCTGCTGCCCGCCTCGTGCAGGATGGATTGCACCATCGCCAGCGCCTGGCGCGTCTGCTCGGCCGCCGTCGCGCCGCGTGCGATGCCGCGCGCCGGGTCGTGCGGGGCGGAATGGCCGGAGACGAACACCAGGCCACCGGCGCGCGTCGCCCTGCTGAAGGCGCGAGGCTCACCGGAGGCCGGGTGGCCGATGATGTCGAAGGGGGCGGTCAAGCCGCCAGCCCCTCCTGCTGCAGGGTGCGCTGCACGGCCGGGCGCGCCAGCATCGCCTTGAGATGGGCATCCAGGCGCGGCGGCAGGGTCATGCCCGAACGCCGCGTCGCCCAGTATTCCACGAAGAACAGCGCGGCATCGGCGACGGAATAGCCCGAGGGCAGCACCCAGGTCTCGCCGGTCCAGGTCCGGTCCAGCGTGTCGAAATACTTCGCCGCCAGCGCCTTGCCCTGCTCGACGACCTTCGGCTGGTCCTCCTCGCGCGGGGTGAAGTTGGCCGCGCGGAACTGCCGCGTGAAGCCCTGCGGATGGATGGTGCCGCACACGTAGTCGAGCATCTCGGCGCAGCGCGTCTCACCCTCGAGGTCCTGGGGCACCAGGCTCGCGCCCGGGTTCGACTTGCCGAGCCACATCGCGATGACCGGGAATTCCGTGAGCAGCGTGCCGTCGTCGCGCAGCAGCGCGGGCACCTTGGATTTCGGATTCACCGCCACGTAGTCCGGCTTGTGCTGCGCGCCGTCCTTCAGCGCGACCAGGCCGAGCTCATAGGGCGTGCCGAGTTCTTCCATGATCACATGGATGCCGACCGAACACGCGCCCGGGGAATAGAACAGCTTCATCACGAAAGGCCCTCCGCCGCCATGGTCCGTTGCACCGCCGGGCGTGCCTTCATGCGCGCGAAATGCGCGGCGACATTGCCCGGCAGCTCGCGCGAAAGCCGCGCATTCCACCAGAAGCACACATAGAACAGCGCCGTGTCGGCGAAGGAATAGGTGCCGGCCAGCCAATCGCGGCCTTCCAGCGCCTTGTCCATCAACGCCAGGCCCTTGGAGAATATCTCGGCGCCGCGCGCCTTCACCGCCTCGTGGTCGGCCTCGCTGGGGGCGAAATTGGCCGGGCGGAACATGCGCGAGAACCCCTGCATGTGCATCGTCGCCACGCAGTAGTCGGTGCATTCCAGCGCGCGTGCCTGCGCCTCCATCCCCGATGGCATCAGCGAAGCCGTGGGAAAGCGCGAGGCGAGCCAGAACGCGATGGCCGGGTATTCGGTCAGCACCGAGCCATCGTCGCGCTCCAGCGTCGGCACCTTGGCCTTGGGGTTCACCGCGGTGAATTCCGGCTTGAACTGCGCCTGCTCGCGCAGGTTCACCAGCACCGCCTCATAGGGCGCGCCGATCTCCTCCAGCATCACATGGATGCCGATCGAGCAGGCGCCCGGCGCATAGTAGAGCTTCATGGAACGATGTCCTTCCCGTCCTGCCGCGAGGCGGCGGCCGCGGCGGAGGATCATGCGCCGGCGGGGCCTTGGCAAGCCGTCTCGCCGTGATGGGCAAGCAGCCTCAGTTGAACAGCGAGGAGACCGAGGATTCCTCGCTGATGCGCTTCATCGCCTCGGCCAGCAGCGGCGCGATGGTGAGCTGGCGCAGGTTGCGCGACACGCGCACCGCCTCGGTCGCCTGGATGCTGTCGGTGACGGTCATCATCTCGATCGGCGCGGCGCCGATGCGCGCCACCGCGCCGCCCGAGAACACGCCATGCGTCACATAGACGCTGACCGATTGCGCGTTGTCGCGCAGCAGCGCCTCGGCCGCGTTGCACAGCGTGCCGCCGGAATCGACGATGTCGTCCACCAGCAGGCAGTGCCGGCCCTGCACCTCGCCGATCACGTTCATCACTTCCGACACGCCGGCGCGCGGGCGGCGCTTGTCGATGATGGCGAGATCGACGCCGAGGCGCTGCGGCGATGGCGCGCGCGCGCACCACGCCGCCGACATCGGGGCTCACCACCATCAGTTCGCGCCCGGCATAGCGTTCCTGGATATCGCGCGAGAACAGCGGCGCGGCGAACAAGATTGTCCACCGGGATGTCGAAGAAGCCCTGGATCTGCGCGGCGTGCAGATCCATCGTCAGCACCCGGTCCGCACCCGCCTCGGTGATCAGGTTGGCCACCAGCTTGGCGCGTGATCGGCGTGCGCGGGCCGGATTTCCGGTCCTGCCGGGCATAGCCGAAATACGGGATCACCGCCGTGATGCGCCGCGCCGAACCGCGCTTGCAGCGCATCGAGCGTGATCAGCAGTTCCATCAGGTTGTCGTTGGCCGGGTAGGAGGTGGACTGCACCACGAAAACATCCTCGCCGCGCACGTTCTCGTGGATCTCGACGAACACTTCGAGGTCCGCGAAGCGCCGCACCGATGCGTTGGTCAGCGGGATCCCGCAGGCGGCGGCAACGGCCTCGGCAAGCGGGCGGTTGCTGTTGCAGGCGACGATCTTCATGGCCGGGGGGGCTCCGGGCGCCGTAGCGCGGGCGGTGTCGGGTGGGCGTGGCGTTCGTAGCAACGTGACGAAGATGTGTAAATCAGCGCGCCCCATCCCTGCCACATCGCCGCACGATGCTGCGCGCCCCGCCGAGGCCCCGCCCCATGCAATTCATCACCACGCTCCTGTCGGTCCTGCTGCTGGCGTGGCCCGCACTCGCCCAGAGCGGGCGGCAGTACGATGCCAGCGGCCGCACCATCGGGCGCACGCAGGGCGATGCCGACCAGCGCCGCTTCGACGCATCCGGCCGTTCGCTCGGCCGTGCGCAGACCCGTGGCGGGACCACCCGGCACTTCGATGCCAGCGGCCGTGTGGAAGGTCGCAGCGAACGCCGCGGCGACACCATCCGCCACTACAATTCGTCCGGCCGCAGCATCGGGCGCACCGAATGGTCGGGGAATTCGGCGCGGTTGATGGATTCCAGCGGTCGAACCACGGGGCGTATCGAGCGCCGCGACGATTCCTGGCGCCGCTTCGATGCGCAGGGTCGCCAGGTCGGCCGCGGCACGGGTCCCGTGCCGCTGCGCTGACCGGCAACCCGGCGCGTCAGCCGCCGGTCTTGCCGGTCATGCTCTTCACTTCGTCCATCGCTTCGGCGAAGCGCTTGTTCAGCAGCGACAGCGCCTCGGAATTCGACCGCTGGATGAGGTCCGCGAGTTCCTGGAGGTTCGCGATCGTCTTCTCGTAGGTGGCCTTGGCGATCTCCGCCTGCTTGGCCGCCTTTTCCTGCGGCGCCTGCGCGGAGGCGAGGCCGGTCATCGCCTGCGTCATCTCGGTGACCGACTGCTGCAGGATCTCCATGTGGCGGCGAGCCACGGCCTGTGCGCCTTCCAGCGCCACGCGGTTGGCCGCGGAGAAGGCCTCGATGTTGCGCCGCTGTGCCGCCGCAAGGGCGTCCATGTCCGGCATCGCGGGCATGTTCGGCATCGAGGGCATCTTGAAGTCGGAGAACATCTTGAAGACGTCCATGTCAGGTTTGAAGCCGAAACGGTCGGGCATTGCAGGCTCCTGATGGCTGGGCAGCGATTCTACCGCACAATCGATGTCTTGGACATCAGGGTGATCGGTGGCACCACGGCGTGCCCGGCATTCGTCCCGCACGGCCGTTCTTGCACGCAGACCCAACTCGCGCCGGGACCAACGGTGCTCCGCGCGGAAGTCCGCTACACGGCGTCCTGTAGAGGTTCGTCCTGCTCGTCGGGCAGCAGGCGCAGGGTACGCGCCACCTGCTCGGCGCGGTCGATCGCCCGGTCCAGCACGGCCATGGTGCTGCCCAGGTCCTCGCTGTCATCCTCGGCCCAGGCGCGCACCGCGGCGAGCCACACGCCGGCCAGCCCGACCGCGAGCAACCGCCGCGCGCAGGCCCGGCCGCCGATCTCCGCCGCATCCAGCATCCAGCGCATCGAGATGCCGATATGCGGCGCAAGAGCCGCAGCCAGGCCGGGGTCGCGTCGCATGTCCCGCATCAGCCGCAGGATGCCTTCGCGATGCGGCTGCATGGCGTCCAGCCGCCGCATCAGCGCATCGAACAGCCGGTCCCGCGCCGCGCCGCCCTGGTCGCCGACGGTGCCGGCCAGCACCGCGCGGTCCATCGCCTTGCCGTGCGCCAGCAGCAGGTCGAGCCGGGTGGCGAAGCGCGCGCGCAAATCCGCCGCCGGCACATCGGCCTCCGCGGCGAGCCTGCCCATGCTCAGCCCCTGCCAGCCATGGGCGGCGATCACGCGCCACAGCGCGGCGTTGATGGCGTCGTCGTGCGTCTCGGTCATGCCGGCATTATATGGGGCGCCGGCCTCAGCCTGCCAGTTCACGCGCGCGGTCGGTGGCCGCCGCGATCGCCCGGGACATCAGCGCCGGCCAGGCATCCGGTTCCATCAGCACCGCGACGGCGCGCTCGGTGGTCCCCTTGGGGCTGGTCACCGC
This sequence comes from uncultured Alphaproteobacteria bacterium, assembly GCA_963716705.1. GTDB lineage: Bacteria > Pseudomonadota > Alphaproteobacteria > Acetobacterales > Acetobacteraceae > Neoroseomonas. Next base: position 45,401 of record CAVQTW010000014.1, on the reverse strand, counting down.
GCGGCGCAAATCCGCCGCATCCTGTGGGCTCGCCGCCAGCAGGGCGCCCGAACCCGCCACCGTGGCGCGGGCCATGCGCCGCGCGAGGTCCGGCGGCAGGCCCTGTTCGATCGCCGCCTTTTCCATCACCTCGGCCAGCAGGAACACATAGGCGGGCCCGCCGCCCGAGACCGCGGTGACGGGGTTGATCTGGTCCTCGTCCTCCACCCAGGCCACCTCGCCCACCGCCTGCAGCAGCGCGTCGGCCAGCGCCCGCTGCGCCGCATCCACACCCGGCGCGGCGAAGGCGGCGGTGAAGCCCTGGCGCACCGCGGCGGGGGTATTGGGCATCGCGCGCACAACCGCCGCCTGGTCGCCCAGCGCCGCGCGCATGGACGCCACCGACCGCCCGGCCATGATCGAGACGAACAGCGTCTGGCCGGTCGCGAACCGCGCGAGGGCGGGCAGCGCCGCCGGCGCCTCCTGCGGCTTGATCGCCAACACCACGGCGGCGGGCCTGAAATCGCCCGGGATCGCGCCGGCATCGGGCACGATGGTGGCGCGCCCCTCGAAGGCGGCAGCCGAGGCCGCGTGGGGCTCCACCACCACCGCGCGCGCCAGGCCGCGTTCGAGCCAGCCGGAGAGCATCGCACCGCCCATCTTGCCGCAGCCGATGAGCAGGAGGTCGGGAAGGGTGTCGGTCATGGCGCCACGGTGGCGCCGAGCGGGCGCGCAGGCAAGGTCAGGGGCGTTCTCTCCCCCGGCCTTCCCCTCAGGCTTCCCCCACGCAATCCAGCATCGAGGCCGCCAGCGCCTCGGCCGGCGCCTTGCCACCCCACAGCACGAACTGGAAGGCGGGGAAGAAGCGCTCGCATTCGGTGATGGCGATATCCACCATGTCCTCGAGGCTCTCCGCGCTGGCGCTGGGCGACCCGCGCAGCAGCACCGAATGGCGGAACACCGGCACGCCATCCTCCGCCTCGATGCCGAAATGGCCGATCCACAGGCGGTCATTGGCCAGGGCCAGCAATTCATAGAGCTTGTCGCGCCGGTCCGCCGGCACCTTCAGGTCGAAGGCGCAGGTGAAGGACATCGCGCTGATCTCATGCGACCAGGAGAAGTGCAGCCCGTAGTCGCACCATTTCCCCGGTGCCTCGGCCGCCATCTCGCCATCCGAACGGCGCTCGAACGCCCATTCATTGGCGGCGATGATCTGTTCGAGAATGTCGAGGGGATTCGAGGAACGGTCGCGGTCCATGTGCAGCGAAGCGGACATGCGGCACCTCCTTGCCCGAGGCCGCCGCCCGATACCCACAAGATGTGGTGGGCGAATCGGGCGACCAGATACGATTGGCAGATTACGCAGACGCGAAATGGCGTCGCAAGCCTGCGATGGTTGCAAAAAAGACCTCACGTATCGGGTGAGGATTCCCCGACAGCCTCAAGCGCCGCCAGACGGTGTTCCAGCGCCGCCACCCGTTCTTCCAGGGTCTCCGCCTGTTCGCGGGCGCGGCGGGCCACTTCCATGGCCGCGTCCAGCTCCTCCCGCTTCACGAGATCGAGGCGGCGCACCATCGCCTCGGTCTGGGATTTCGCCATGGCTTCCATTTCGGTGCGCAGCCCGGCGAGCACCGAGAAGGCCCCGCCGGCCATGCCGGCCAGGTCGTCCATGAATTTTCCGCGGCTGCCGTCGCCTGCCATCGTGCTCTCCTGTGCTTCGTGGTCGCCTTGCCGGCCCGTCCCTGCGGGGCCTATACCGCCTGCGCTCCGCTCAAGGGAGTCGCCCCCCGAGGGGTTGCACGGCGGGACGACCGGATCATGCATATCGTCACCGGCGGGGCCGGGTTCATCGGCTCCAACCTGGTCGCTTCCCTCTGCGCCCGCGGTGAGGAAGTGGTGGTGGTGGACCGGCTGCGCCAGGGCCTGAAATGGCGCAACCTCGCCCGCCACCCCATCGCCGCCATCCTGGCCCCCGAGGATTTCCCCGATTTCCTGGCCCGCCGGCCGCCGGTGCGCGCGCTGTTCCACCTGGGCGCGATCAGCGCCACCACCGAGACCGATGGCGACCTGGTGGCGGCGACCAACATCGCCCTGCCGCAGATGCTTTGGGACTGGTGCGCCCAGGCGGGCGTGCCCTTCATCTATGCCTCCTCCGCCGCGACCTATGGCGACGGGGCGCAGGGCTTCGACGATGACCTCTCGGCTTCGGCGCTGGCGCGGCTGCGCCCGCTCAACCTCTATGGCTGGTCGAAACTCGCCTTCGACCGGCGGGTGGCGCAGATGCTGGCGCTGGGCCGCCCGCGCCCGCCTTCCTGGGCGGGGCTGCGCTTCTTCAACGTCTATGGGCCCAACGAGCATCACAAGGGGCGCATGGCCTCGGTCGTGCTGCACAAGTTCAACCAGATCATGCGCGGGGAGGCCGCCACGCTGTTCGCCTCCGACCGCGAGGGCATCGCCGATGGCGAACAGAAGCGCGACTTCGTGCATGTCGATGACTGCGTCGCGGCCATGCTGTGGCTGGCGGAGAACCCGGCCGCCTCGGGCCTGTACAATGTCGGCTCGGGCGCCGCGCGCACCTTCCTCGACCTCACCCGCGCCATCTACGCCGCCCTCGGCCGCAACGCCGAGATCGCCTTCGTGCCGATGCCGCAGGACCTGCGCGGCAAGTACCAGTATTTCACCGAGGCGCGGATGGAGCGCCTGCGCGCAGCCGGCTTCGCCCATCCGCCGACCGTGCTCGAGGATGGCGTGCGGTCCTATGTGCGCGACGTGCTGATGAACGCCGAGGACCCCTTCGCCTGATGATGTTCGCCATCCCCTTCCCCGTCATCGACCCCGTGCTGGTCGAGATCGGCCCCTTCGCCATCCGCTGGTATGCGCTGGCCTATATCGCCGGGATCATCCTGGGCTGGCGCCTCGCGCGCGTGCTGGTGGCGCGCACGCCGCAGGTCGCCACCACCGAGCAGGTCGATGATGTCGTCACCTGGGTGACGCTCGGCATCATCCTGGGCGGGCGGCTCGGCTACGTGCTGTTCTACCGGCCTGGCTACTACATCACGGCGCCATGGGAGGCGCTGTATGTCTGGCAGGGCGGCATGTCCTTCCATGGCGGGATGCTCGGCGTGCTGGTCGGGCTGTACATCTTCGCGCGCCGCAATGGGCTGGACTTCGTGGCCTTCGCCGACCGCGTCGTCTGCGTGGTGCCGATCGGGCTGTTCCTCGGCCGCTGCGCCAATTTCATCAATGGCGAGTTGTGGGGGCGCGTCGCGCCCGGCGTGCCCTGGGCGATGGTCTTCCCGACCGGCGGGCCGGAGCCGCGCCACCCTTCGCAGCTGTACCAGGCCACGCTGGAAGGTCTCTGCCTGTTCGTACTGCTGATGGTGCTGGCACGCAGCGAGCACATCCGGTCGCGGCCGGGCATCCTCTCGGGCACCTTCCTGGCGGGGTATGGCGTGGCGCGCATCATCGGGGAGTTCTTTCGCCAGCCCGATGCCCATCTCGGCTTCCTTCTGGGCGGGGTGACCATGGGGCAGATCCTGTCGCTGCCCATGATCATCCTGGGCGCCTGGCTCATCCTGCGCGCGAAGGAGCGCCATGCCTGACCCTGCCCTGACCGCCGAGCCCGCCGCGCCGCAGCCGCTCGAGGCTTCGCCGGAGCGCCTGGACGCTTTGCCCGAGCGCCTGGACGCTTCCCCCGAGCGCCTCGATCGCTTCATGCGCCGCGCCGCCGCCGCCTATTACGCCGGGCGCGAGCCCTTCGGCGCCGGCGGCGACTTCACCACCGCGCCGGAAATGACCCAGGCCTTCGGCGAATGCCTGGGCCTGTGGGCGGCGATCGCCTGGGAGGCGATGGGCCGCCCCGCTCAGGTCGCGCTTGTGGAGCTTGGCCCCGGCCGCGGCACCCTGATGGCCGACGCGCTGCGCGCCATCGCCGAGGTGGCGCCGGGGTTCCGCGCCGCGCTGCGCGTGCATCTGGTCGAGACCTCGCCCCGGTTGCGCCAGGCGCAGGCCGAGCGGCTCGGCGCCGCCGTGGCGGCCTGGCACGACGATGTGGCGCAGGTGCCGGCGGGACCGGCCATCTTCATCGCCAACGAATTCTTCGACGCGTTGCCCATCCGCCAGTTCATCCGCCGCGGCGGCGCCTGGCGGGAGCGCTTCGTCGCCGAGGGCCGTTTCGAGGAACGGCCCGCCACCGACATGCCCGCTCTGCCGCCGCAGGCCGAGGAAGGCGCCATCCAGGAAGTGAGCGAATCCGGCCGCGCCATCGCCGCCATCCTGGCCGCGCGCGTGGCCGCGCAGGGCGGCGCCGCCCTGTTCCTGGACTACGGGCCGGAGAAGGGGGGCTTTGGAGACAGTCTGCAGGCGGTCGCGGGCCATGGCCGCGCCGACCCGCTGGGTGCGCCCGGTGCGGCGGACCTCACGGCGCATGTCGATTTCGCCGCCCTCGCCGCCGCCGCACGTACAGCCGGGGCGGCCGTGCAGGGGCCGCTGCCGCAGGGCGTGGTGCTGGCGCGCCTGGGCCTGTTCAGCCGCGCCGCCGTGCTGGCGCGCGCCGATGTCGCCCATGCCGCTCGGCACCTCGCCGCCGCGCAGCGCCTGGCCGCGCCGGAGCATATGGGCCGGCTGTTCAAGGCGATCTGCCTGTGCCACCCCGACCTGCCGCCCTTGCCGGGCTTCGAGGAGGCGTGATGGCGCATTCTGTCCTGGCCACCACGCTGGCCGCGCAGCCGGGCCTCGCGCATGGGTTCTTCACCCGGCGCGGCGGCGTCTCGGCGGGGCCCTTCGCTGCGCTGAACTGCTCGCTCTCGGGCCGCGACGACCCCGATTCGGTGCGCGAGAACCGCCGCCGCGCCGCCGATGCCCTGGGCCTGCCCGGTGAGGCGCTGGCCGGGCTGGTGCAGGTGCATGGCGATGGCGTGGCGGTGCTCGACCAGCCCTGGCCGGAGGATGCCCGCCCGCAGGCCGATGCGCTGGTGACGCGCCGCGCCGGCGTGGCGCTGGGCATCGTCACCGCCGATTGCGCGCCGGTGCTGTTCGCCGACCCCGCCGCGGGCGTCATCGGCGCCGCCCATGCCGGCTGGCGCGGCGCGGTGGGTGGCGTGCTGGAAGCCACGGTCGAGGCAATGCTTGCGATCGGCGCCCACCGGGCCCGCATCCTGGCGGCGATCGGGCCCTGTATTCGCCAGCCCTCCTATGAGGTCGCCGCCGACCTGCGCGATGCCGTGCTGGCGCGCGACCCCGCCGATGCGCGCTTCTTCGCCGCGGGGCTGCGCGAGGACCGCTGGCAGTTCGACCTCGCCGGCTACAGCGCGGCGCGGCTGCACGCGGCGGGCATTTCCGTGGAGGTCACCCCGCACGATACCCTGGCGGCGGCGGAGGATTTCTTCAGCCACCGCCGCAATACTCTGGCGGGCGGCGGACCGATCGGCCACCAGCTCTCGGCCATCGCGTTGACGGGCTGAGTGTGGCGCCGGGCCGCCGGGGCCGCTCCGTTCGCCCTGGCTCACGGCACCGGCTCCGGAGGCTCGTTTTCGCGAGCACCTTCATCCGATCGGGTGATTCCTCCTGATCGGGATCTGCTCTATGCAACCGCGCCTGCCATGCCAATAACCCCACCATGCCCTACCTCGTGATGTTCGGAGCGATGACGGTGCTGACCCTGCTGGTGACCTGTGCCGCGCTCGTCTGATCCAGGCCGCGCGCTCGCCCCAAGCCGCGCGCCGGCGCCCTGGCAAGCGCTGCGGCGTGGTGTTTCGCTCGCGCTGCTGGTCCTGGTGGCGGCCTGCGGCGACCTGCCGCAGCCCTTCAGGGGCAATCCGGGCGGGCAATCGGGCACGCTGGCCGCACCGCCGGCCTACCGGCTGGCGATCCCCATGCCGGCCGGGGCGCTGATGGGCGACACCCAGGCGCAGGCGCTTGCCGAGGCGCTCTCGACCGCCCTGCTCGCCGCCGAGGTGCCCGCCTCGGCCGCCGAACCGTTGCCGCTGGACTGGCGGCTGACGGTGGAGGCGAGCCTCCAGGGCGGTGCCGTGGTGCCGCGCTATGCGTTGACCGACCCGGACGGGCGCAGCCAGGGGGCGGCGCTGGGCAACCGCGTGCCGGCGCGCGACTGGTCCGATGCCGGGCCCGAATTGCTGCGCCGCGTCGCACGGGATGCCGCACCGCGCGTGGCCGACCTGCTGCTGCGCGCCGAGGCCGCGCGCAAGGGAACCGACCCCGAGGCGCTGATGGTGACCGGCCCGCCGCGCATCTATGTCCCCCCCGTGCGCGGCGCCCCGGGCGATGGCAACCAGGCGCTGACCGCGCATCTGCGAGAGGCGCTCGGCCAGCGTGGGATGGTGGTGCAGGAGGTGGCGCAGGGCGCGCGCTTCGCCGTGACCGGCGAGGTTGCCGTCGTGAACCAGCCCAATACCCGCTCCCAGCGGGTGGAACTGCTGTGGACGGTGTCGCGCAATGACGGCGAGGATCTTGGCCGCGTGCTGCAGCTCAACGAGGTTCCGGCCGGGGTGCTCGAACGCTTCTGGGGCGATATCGCCTTCGCTGCGGCAACCGAGGCTGCCGGGGGCGTGCGCACGGTGGTCTCCAATGCCGGCGGCTTCCCCGCACAGGCCGGCGAGGCATCGCGCGGCCAGGCGCCGCAGCAGGGCCAGGGCCTGGCGATGCCGCAGGACCGCTCGGCGCTGCCGCCACCGCGCGTGGAATAGAACGCCGGGACGCTACGGGGGCCGCGGACACCACAGCTTCGGCCATGAAAAAGGGCGGCCACCCCGAAGGGTGCCGCCCCATGGGCGCAGCGATGATGCCGCGTGTCAGGCTGCCTTCTTGGCCTTCGCGCGCTCGATCCGGCGCTTCAACACCCGGGCCTCGTCGCCCAGCTTCCGGGCGGGCGTGCCGAGCAGGAAGGCATCGAGGCCACCATTGTGCTCAACCGTGCGAATGCCGGTGGTGGACAGGCGCATCCGCACGGGCGCGCCGAGCACGTCCGACCAGAAGGAGCCTTCCTGAAGGTTGGGCAGGAAGCGCCGGCGGGTCTTGTTGTTGGCGTGGCTGACGTTGTTACCCGTCAGAACGCCCTTGCCGGTGATACCGCAGCGGCGGGCCATGGCGAAAATCCCGAAGAAATGAGGGCGCAGGAAAGTACCCGCGCGCCAGTGAAAGCGAGGAAGGCGCGCTATGTCGCGCAGCCACGCCGATGCGTCAAGCCTTCGCCCGGCAGCCTGCCGCGTGTCGCGGGATACGCGAACGGGCTGGCGCGCTGGGTACGCCGGGCGGCTGCGCGCGCAACACGCGTGCTGATGACGGTCGCCGCGGCGCCTGGCCGGGATCAGGCATCGGGTACGGGCGGGCGGGATTGGCGTGCATCGGCCAGTTCGCCGCTCTCGACCGAGGCCAGGGCGTTGCGCAGCACGCCCGCCACCGCCCGGTCGTCCATGCTGCGCGCAAGCAGGCCAAGCGCCCCGCCGAGCAGGGCCGAGGCGATCGAAAGCGGCGCGATGTGCTGCTCCATCATGTACTCGATGGCCTTGTCGACGACCGAGCCGGCGTGGCTCAGATCCTCCGGGGCCATCCCCGCGGGGTCATGCTCCATGCGGCTTTGCTCCTTGTTGCAGGCGGCAGATAGGGCGGGTTGCGGCGCACCGGAACCCCCGGCCCATGCGTGGCGGCCTTGGATGGTTGATCCCGATCAGGTGGAACCATCCGATCGGTTGAGGATGCTCGTGGGAACAAGCGCCGGGACCGTGCGCCATGGCGAACGGAGCCGGCTTCGGTGGCCTGCCGATCCGCTTCGCTCGATGGAAGTCCAGCGAAGGTCGCGGGCAGGAGTCTAAGGCTGTGCGTAGGCGGTGGCCGGTTGCCCGCGCGGGCGGCCCAGTTGCGCCTCCACCTCGGCCTGGGCGCGCGCGGCGGCCTCGGCGGCGGCGACCGCCTGGGCCTGGCGGCGCCACATCTCGGCATAGAGGCCATCGGCGGCGATCAAAGCGGCATGCGTGCCGCGCTCGGCGATGCGCCCTTCCTGCAGCACGATGATCTCATCCGCCTCGACCACGGTGGAGAGCCGATGGGCGATGACCAGCGTGGTGCGGTTGCGCGCCACGTCGCGCAGCGCGGCCTGGATCTCCTGCTCGGTGCGGGTGTCCAGCGCGCTGGTGGCTTCGTCCAGGATCAGGATGCGCGGGTCCTTGAGGATGGTGCGCGCGATCGCCACGCGCTGCTTCTCCCCGCCCGAGAGCTTCAGGCCGCGTTCGCCCACGCGGGTGGCATACCCCTCGGGCAGGCGCATCACGAAGTCATGCACCTGCGCGTGGCGGGCGGCTTCCTCGACCTCGGCATCGCTCGCGCCGGGCCGTCCATAGGCGATGTTGTAGCGGATGGTGTCGTTGAACAGCACGGTGTCCTGCGGCACCACGCCGATGTCGGCTCGCAGGCTGCCCTGCGTCACGCCGCGCACGTCCTGGCCATCGACACTGACCCGCCCGCCGGTCGCGTCGTAGAAGCGGAACAACAGGCGGGAGATGGTGGATTTCCCCGCCCCGGTCGGCCCGACGATCGCCAGCATCCGCCCCGGCGGCACGGTGAAGGAGACGCCCTTGAGGATCTCGCGGTCGGCGCGGTAGCCGAAATGCACGTCCTCGAAGCGGATCTCGCCGGGCCCGCGCGCCAGGGCCGGCGCGCCCGGCGCGTCGCGCACCTCGCGCGGCACCTCGAGCAGGCCGAACATCTGCTCCATGTCGGTGAGGCCCTGCTTGATCTCGCGATAGGCGAAGCCGAGGATATTCAGCGGCAGGTACAACTGGATCAGGTAGGTATTGACCATCACCAGGTCGCCGATGGTCATGGTGCCGCCCGCGATGCCCGAGGCCGCGAGCAGCATCGTGATGGTCAGCCCCACCGCCATGATCACCGCCTGGCCGGCATTGAGCATGTTGAGCGTGGTCTCGGAGCGCACATAGGCGCGCTCATAGCGGGTCAGGCTGTCCTCGTAGCGGCGGGCCTCGTGGTGCTCATTGCCGAAATACTTGACCGTCTCGAAGTTCAGCAGGCTGTCCACCGCCTTGGTGTTCGCCTCCTCGTCCTGCGTGTTCATCTCGCGGCGGAAGCGCAGGCGCCAGTTCGTGAAGGCCAGCGTGAAGGCCACATACGCCACGATCGTGCCCATCATGGTCAGCGCGAAGGAGGCGGCGAACATCCACCACAGGATGGCCGCGACGAACAGGATCTCGACGATGGTCGGGATGATGTTGAACAGCAGGAAGTTCAGCGAGGTGGCGATGCCGCGCACGCCCCGCTCGATGACGCGCGACAGCCCGCCCGTCGCGCGGTCCATATGGAATCGCATGGACAGCGCGTGCAGGTGCTCGAACACCTCCAGCGCCACGCGCCGCCCGGCGCGCGCCTGCACCTTGGCGAAGACCGCATTGCGCAGTTCCGCGAAGGCCGAGGACATCACCCGCAGGATGCCGTAGCCCAGCAGCAGCGCCACCGGCACCGTCACCGCCGCGCCCACGCCCGATTGCGGCGCCAGCGCATCCACCGCGCGGGCATACATCATGGGCACCAGCACGTTCGCCGCCTTGGCCGCCGCCAGCAGCAGCAGCGCGGCGACGACGCGGACGCGCAATTCCTTCTCGTTCTTCGGCCACAGATGCGGGGAGAGGCGGATCAGCGCACGGAAATGGCCGCCTTCGGGACGGGCAGGGGCAGTGGACACGCGGTTCAGGCTCCAGTCAGGACCGGCAGATGGGGCCGGCGGGCGGGCGGGGGAAGCCGCCGCCTGCGCATGGGAGCCATCGGGGCGCGGGATGCAAGCCCCCTGCGGGCCCGCCGATGGCCGATTCGCCGCAGGCTGCTACATCCATGCCATGCCCGACCCCGCCCTCGCCCGCCACATCGCCGCCTGCAACAACATCCCATCCCCGGCCGGGCTGATCCCGTTCCGCGTCGGCACCGCGCAGGTCGGCTGGGTCTCCCCCGACCTGGCCCAGGCGCTGACCTTCCGCCCGCGCGACTTCCATTTCGACGGCGATGGCGTGGCGCTCGCCGCGCGCCTGCGCAGCCCCGGCCAGCGCAGCGAGGCGCTGGCGCAGGTGCTGCCCGCGCTGGCGACCGGGCGCTTCCTGCGTATCCGTGGCGAATTGTTCGACGTGCGGGACACCAGCGCCGGCCCGGCCCTCGCCACGCTCGACCGCGGCGCCCTGCCGGCCTTCGGCGTGATGTCCCAGGGCGTGCATGTGAACGGCATCGTGCGCCGCGAGGCCGGGCTGCATGTCTGGGTCGGCATCCGTGCCAGGGACAAGGCGGTGGCGCCTGGGCTGCTCGACAACATCGTCGCCGGCGGCATCCCCGCCGGCCTCTCCGCCGAGGAGACGCCTGGTCAAGGAAGCCGCCGAGGAAGCCTGCCTGCCCCCGGAACTCGCGGCGCGGGCGCGCCCGGCGGGCCGCATCTCCTACACCATGTCCAATGCCGAGGGCCTGCGGCGCGACGTGCTGCACTGCTACGACCTCGACATCCCCGAGGGCGTCATCCCGCGCCCCGGCGATGACGAGGTGGAGCGCTTCGAATTGTGGCCCGCCGCGCGCCTGCTCGAGGCCCTGCGCACCACCGAGGCCATCAAGTTCAACGTCAACCTGGTGCTGATCGACCTGTTCCTGCGCGAGGGCCTGGTCGGGGACCCCGATGGCAGCCTGCGCGCCGGCCTCGACCAGGGCCCCGATTGACCGCCCGGCCGCGCGCGCCATCTGCGGGGCATGAGCATCACCACCGCCGAGACCACCCCCGCCGCCTGGCCCGCCTGGCTGGTCGGTGAATTGCGCTCCGACCATGCCGGGGAGACCGGCGCGGTGCGCATCTATGACGGCATCCTGGCGGTCAGCCGCGACGCCGCCGTGCGCGACTTCGCCACGCGCCACCGGGCCACCGAGCAGGGGCACCTCGATTTGCTGGAAGGCCTGCTGCCGCCCTCGGACCGCTCGCGTCTGCTGCCGATCTGGCGCGTGGCGGGCTGGCTGACCGGCGCGCTGCCGGCGCTGTTCGGCCCGCGCGCCGTCTTCGCCACCGTCGATGCCGTCGAGACCTTCGTGGACCACCACTACCGCGCCCAGACCGACCGCCTGGCCGCCGAGGGCATCCTGCCCGAGATCCATGCCCTGCTCGAACATTGCCGCGAGGAGGAGGTTCACCACCGCGACGAGGCGCGGCAGGCCGGGGAGGGCGCCGCGCCCGGTGCGCTGCTGCGCGGCTGGGCGTGGCTGGTGGGCAGCGGCTCGGCGGCCGCCGTGGCGGCGGCGAAGCGCGTGTGACGGCGCCGGCGCGCCGCGCCCGGGGAACCGATGGCGCCCCTGCCGTGGCATGCGCCGCACGGGCCGGAGGCCGCGGGATGCGTGCGCGGCGCTGCCACGATTGCAACCGGGAAGCGCTGGACTCGCCAGCCCGTCCCGCCGACCAGTATATCTGTGGCGGGCCGGGCGCGAATCCGGCAGACCCCGCGTGACTCCAGGAGAGGCCTGCTTCCATGACGCGCACCCGCGCCTTCGCGAAGGCGGCCCTGCTCGCCTCGGTGACCCTGCTGCCAGCCTGCGGCGTTTCCGTCGAGCGCACCGAGCGCGTGGCCGGGCTGGAACGCAATCTTGCCGCCGCCGAAACGCGTGGGCGGGAACTCACCGCCCGGGTCGGCGAACTCGAACAGACGCTGACCGCCGAACGGCGCGCGCGCGGCGACCTCGCCGCGATGGAGCGGCGCCTGGCGATCGCCCGGCGTGACCTCGGCAGCGCGCAGCAGGGTCGCGGCACGGCCGACCAGGAAGCCGCCCAGCTGCGCCAGCGTGTCGAGGATGAAGCCCGTCGCCTCGCCGCTCTCCAGGCCGAGGCCGCGCAATCCGGCGCGCAGGTGGAGCAGCGCCGCGCCACGGTCGCCGAGGCGGATCGCCGCCTCGCCGCGCTGCGCGACCAGTCGGCCGCCGAGCAGCAGCGCCTGGGCGGGCTGCGCAACGATGTCGCGACCGCCGATGCGCGCGTGGCCGCGCTGAACACCCGTGCGGCGGAGGAGGAACGGCGCCTGGCGGGCCTGGGCGAGCGCACCGCCGCCGAGGACCGGCGCCTGGCCGGCCTGCGCGAGGCCGCTGCCGCCGAGGAACGCCGCCGCGACGGCCTGCGCGCCAATGCCGCCGAGGCGGAGCAGCGCCTGGCGGCCTTCACCGCCAGCGCCACCGCCGAGCAGCAGCGCCTGGCCGACCTGCAGGCGCGCAACAACGAGCAGGCCGCCCGCCTGCGCGAGCAGGAACAGCGCCTCGCCGCCACCCGTGAGGCAGCGAATGTCGCGCAGGGCGAGGCCGCGGCCCGCCGCCAGACCGTGACCCAGCTGGAAGGCGAGATCGCGCGCCTGAGCACGACGCGCGACCAGACCGCCGCCGAACTGCGTGGCCTGCAGACCCGCGTGGCCGAGCTGCGCACCGCCGTCGCCGCCGCCGAGCAGCGCCTGGCGGAACTGCGCGAGAGCACCGGCGCCGAGGAACGCCGCCTGGCCGCCCTGCGCGGCGAAGCCGCGACGGCCGAGCGCACGCTGGCCGAACGGCGCGCTGCCGCGACCGAGGCGGAACGCCGCGCCGCAACGGCCAGCCAGACCGCCGACCAGGAAACCACCCGCGCCCGCACCCAGGTCGAGGAAGCGCGCCGCGCCGCCGGGGCCGTGCAGGCCTCACGCGGGGAGGCGGAATCGCTGCAACGCCAGTCCGAGGCGCTGCGCCAGGAACTCGCCGCCTCCGAGCGCCAGCGCCAGGAACTGGCCCGCAGCGCAGAGGCGTTGCGCGGCGATGTCTCGACCTCCGGCCGCCAGCGCGCCGAACTCGCGGCGCAGATCGAGAGCCTGCGGGCCGAGGTGGCCGCCTCCGACCGCCGGCGCGCCGAATTGGCCGGGCAGGTGGAACGCCTGCGCGGCGAAGTGGCGGCGGCCGACCAGCGCCGCGGCGAAGTGGCAGGGCAGGCGGACAGCCTGCGCGCGGCTGTGGCGGCCGCCGAGCAGCGCCGTGCCGAAGTCGCCCGGCAGGTGGAAGCGATGCGCGGCGAAGTGGCCGCGGCCGAACGCCGCCGCGCCGAGATCGCCGGGCAGATCGCCGCCTCGGAGGCGCGGCTGAACGAACGGCGCACCGAACTGACCGACCTCGAGGCGCGGGTGCGCCAGGCGCGCGACGCCGCCGCCGCCAACCCCGTCACGGTGATCGTGCCCGGGCAGGCGCCCGCGACGCCGGCGCCGCGCTGACCGTGCCCGGTCGTGCCGGCCGGCGCCGCCCGGGCACGGATGCGCGCTTGCCGCGAAGGCGGTGCGCAATGCCCGCTGGCCTCGCACCGCATCGCGAAGCATTGACCGCTCCCTGAACTGGTCGCAGCCTTCCCCAACCAAACGGCTGGAGGAAGCGTTGCCACTGGACTTCGCGGGCTACCTGCGCCCGGACGGCGCGGCGGGCGTGCGCAACACCGTGCTCGTGCTCTCCATCCTGGGACTGACCAGCGCCTCCGCGCGGCGCATCGCGCGCCAGGTTCCGGGCACCACGCTCATCACGCTGCAGGTCGGGCGCGGGCAGTTCGGCGCGGACCGCGCGATGATGAAGCGCATGCTCGCCGGACTTGGCCGCAACCCCAACGCCGCCTCGGTGCTGCTGGTGGGGGCGGATCGGCTGCGGCTCGATGCCGTCGCCGCCGACATCGCCGCCACCGGCAAGCCGGTCGAGACGGTGGCGCTGGATGACTGCCACGAGGACAACCTGGTGATGTCCGAGCGCGGCGTGCGTACCGCTTCCCTGCTGGTGCGCGATGCCTCGCGCGCCAGGCGGGAGAGGCTGCCGGCATCGCTGCTGCGCCTGGGCGTGGAATGCGGCCATACCGATGCGACCAGCGGCATCGCCGCCAACCCGCTGGTCGGGCGCATGGTGGACCGGCTGGTCGATGCCGGCGGCGCGGCGGTCTTCGGCGAGACCATGGAATGGCTCGGCGCCGAACACGTGCTCGCCGCCCGTGCGGCGACGCCCGAGGTGGGCGCGCGCATCGTCGAGGCGGTGCTGAACCGCGAGCGCTGGGCCGCCGAATGCGGCGAGGACCTGACCGGCAACAATCCGGGGCAGGAGAATATCCGCGGCGGGCTGTCCAGCATTGAGGAGAAGTCGCTCGGCGCCATCGCCAAGGGCGGCTCGCGGCCGGTGCAGGGCGTGGTGCCGCACGCCGCGCCGCTGCCCGGCCCGGGGCTGTGGGTGATGGAGGGGCCGGCCTTCTCGCCGCCCTCGGTCACCGGCTTCGTCGCCGCCGGCGCGCAGATGGTGGTGTTCACCACCGGGGCGGGCAATTCCTACTGCGATGCGCTGGCGCCCACGGTGAAGGTCACGGCGAACCCCGCCACCGCGCGGCGGCTGTCCACGCAGATCGACTTCGACGCCTCCGCCCTGCTGGACGGCACGCGGGACCCCGACGAGGCGGCGGATGCGCTGTTCGCGCAGGTGCTCGACCATGCCTCCGGCACGCGCTGCTGGGGCGAGGTGCTGGACGAGGGCGAATACGCCTTCGCGCGGCTGGGGGCGGATTTCTGATGCGCCGCTGGAGCCTGCTCGTGCTGAAGCCCGAGGATGATGTCGCGACCGCGCTGACCGACCTGCCCGCCGGCGAGGCCGTGGCGCGCGTGGCGGATACCACCGAGACCATCGCGCTGCCGGCCCCCGTGCCGCTCGGCCACAAGGTGGCGCGGCGCGCCATCGGCCGCGGCGAGGCCATCCGCAAATACGGCGCGCCGATCGGCGAAGCCACCGAGGACATCGCGGCCGGCGCGCATGTGCATGTCCACAACCTGCGCAGCCTGCGTGCCCGCAAACCACCCGGAGGATGACCATGCCCCGCCTGCATCGCCGCGCCCTGCTGGGCGCCGCCGCGTTCCTCGCGCTGCCGCGCCTGGCGCAGGCCGCCTGGCCGGACCGGCCGATCCGGCTGATCGTGCCCTTCGCGCCCGGCGGGGGCACCGACACCACCGCGCGCATCGTCGCGCAGGCGCTGACCGAGCGCCTCGGGCAATCGGTGGTGGTGGAGAACCGCGCGGGTGCGGGTGGTGCCATCGGCATGGCGCAGGCGGCGCAGGCGGCGCCGGACGGCAATACGCTGGTGATGGGCCATGTGGCGACGCACGTGGTCAACATGGCGGTGCAGCGGAACCCCGGCTACGACACCGCGCGGGACTTCGTGGCGCTGGGCATTACCTCGACCGCGGCGAACATCCTGGTGGTGAACCCCAACCGGCAGGGCGCCATCGCCACCGTGCCGGATTTCGTGGCGGCGTGCCGTGCGAAGCCGGACGAACTCTCCTACGGCACGGCGGGGGTGGGCTCGCCCGCGCATATCACCACCGCGCTGTTCCTGCGCACCGCGGGCGTCACGGCGCAGCACGTGCCCTATCGCGGCGGCGCGCCGGCCACCACCGACCTGGTGGCGGGCAATCTCGACTTCATGTTCGCGGGCGCGTCGGACTGCATTCCGCACATCCGTTCGGGGCGGCTGCGCGGAATCGCGGCGGCCAGCACGCGACGGCTGTCCGGCGCGCCCGAGATCCCGACGATTTCCGAGAGTGGCTATCCGGACTTCGCCTTCGAGATCTGGCACGTGCTCTCCGCGCGTGCCGGCACGCCGCCGGAGGTGCTGGCCCGGCTGCGCGCCGAGACCGCGGCGGCGTTGGCGAGCGAGCAGGTGATCGCGCGCATCACCGCCATGGGCGTGGATGCCACCCCGACATCCGGCGAGGCGGCGCAGCAGAAGGTGGACCGCGAGCTGGCGCGCTGGGTGCCGATGATCCGCGCCGCCGGGATCAGCGCGGATTGAACCCGCTTCAGGCCCCCGGCAGCAGTTCCGCGATGGCGATGCCGGCCTCGCCCTGCACGGCATAGAGCAGCCAGGCGCGCCCGCCTTCCTCGAACACCGCCGGGTCGCGCAGCTGGTTGACGGGCAGGTTGACGGCGCCGCGGAAGGACGGCGCGAGCGGCAGTCCCGCACCTTCCCATTCCTCCTGCGGGCGCAGCACCTCGGTGGGTTCGCCCTCCACGCGCCACTCCTGCCAGTCGCCGTGCAGCGGGATGCGCGAATGCAGGATGCGCTCGGGCACGTCGCCGACCTGGGTCCAGAACACGTGCAGCACGTCATCGCGCAGCAGCACGGCGGTGTGGCGCTGGCGCGGGTTGAACAGCGCCTGGCCGCGCACGAAGCCTGACAGCCCATCCGGCGACTGGAACAGGATCCCGGGCATGCCGAGCGCATAGGTCGCGCCTGCATGACGGAACACGCGGAAATAGGAAGGGCCGAACAGTTCGGGCCGCGCGGTGAAGCGCAGGCCATCCTCCGACAGGGCCGCGCGCGTGCGTTGCGTGCGCCAGCCCACCAGCCCGTGGAAATACATCACGATGCGTCGGGCCTCGTGGTCCACATGCACGTCCGGCGAGGCGATGTGCGGATGTGACGCCTCGGCCTCCGGCGGCAGCATCCCCACGGTGCCGGCCGGCGCATCGCCGGGCAGGCGGTCGAGCGGCTCGGCGGCCTGGTCGGTGGCGGGCGGCGGCGGCGGGGTGGTCGGGAACAGGCTGTCGCGCAGGTCGAGGCTACCGGCCTCATGCATCCGCCACGGCCCTTCCGGCGCATCGGCGTAGGCGAGGCGGATATAGGAGCCCTTATGGTCGGCGAAATACAGGTAGTAGCGCCCGAGCGCGCCCGGAACCCAGTCCGGCACGCGGATCATCGAGGGGCCCTGCACGTTGCGGCCCATGCGGGCATCCATGTCGGGGCGGATGATCGGGCCGATCCGCCGTGCCGTCCATGTGGTCATCGCCTAGCCTCCCGCTGCGCGGCGGCAGCGCAGCATGGCGGCCGCGGGCTGTCGATCCCGCGGGCGCCTCGCGCGGCGCGGCCATCCGCGCTCTAATGGCGCGGAGGAAATGGAGGACGCCACGCATGGCACCAGGAGGGGTTGCCGGCGAGAGGGCGAGGCCACGATCCGGACCGCGTGGCCGCAGCGTGACGCCGGCTGCGCGCGATGCGGTGGAAGCCGCGCTCGGAGCCATGCCGCTGCGGCGCGACCTGCTGGTCGAACACCTTCACGCTCCTGCAGGACCGCCACCGCGCGCTGCACCCGGACCACCTGGTGGCGCTGGCGGACAGTGCTGCGCATCGCGCCTGTCGAGGTCTTCGAAGTCGCGAGTTTCTACCACCATTTCGACGTGCTCGCGGATGGCGAGGCGGCACCGCCGGCGACGACCATCCGCGTGTGCGAGGGGCTGCCCTGCGCGATGGCGGGCGCGGGGCCGCTGCTGGAGGCATTGCGCGCGGCGCCGCCGGGTGGTGCGCGCATCCTGGCCGCGCCCTGCATGGGCGGCTGCGATGCCGCGCCGGCCTGTGCCGCGAGCGCGGGCCACGCGCAGGATGCCATGACCGGCGCCACGCCGGCACGCGTGAGGGCCGCCTGGTCGCGCGGCGTGCCCCTGCCGCCACCCGCGCCGCCGATGCCGGTGCCGCCGACTGCCCGTGCTGGCCGCCGCGCGCAGCGGCACGCTGACGGCCGAGGCGATGCTGGCGGCGGTCCAGGCCTCGGGCCTGCGCGGCCTTGGCGGCGCCGGCTTCCCCGTCGCGCGGAAATGGCGCGCGGTGATGGCGCAGCCCGGCCCGCGCCACCTGGTGGTGAATGCGGACGAGGCCGAGCCCGGCACCTTCAAGGATCGCTGGTGCCTGGAACGCGACGCCCATCGCGTGCTGGAAGGGATGCTGGTCGCGGCGCGGGCGATCGACGCGCAGGCGTGCTGGATCTACCTGCGCGACGAATACCCCGCGGCGCGGCGGGTGCTCGAGGCCGCCATCGCCGCGCTGCGCGAGGCCGGCATCGCCGACCGGCCGATCCATCTGCGCCGTGGCGCGGGGGCCTATATCTGTGGCGAGGAGACGGCGCTGCTCGAAAGCCTCGAGGGCCGGCGCGGCTATCCACGCCACAAGCCGCCCTATCCGGGCGAGGCGGGTTTGTTCGGCCAGCCCACGCTGATCCACAATGTGGAGACCCTGTGGTGGCTGCCCGAGATCCTGGCCTCGCCCGAGGCGCCCGCGCGCTTCGCCGCATCCGGGCGGCGCGGGCACCAGGGGCGGCGGCTGTTCAGCCTGTCGGGGCGCGTGCGCCGGCCGGGCGTGCACGAGGCGCCGGTCGGCATCACCGCGGCGGAACTCATCGAGGAATGCGGCGGCGGGATGGCCGAGGGGCATCGCTTCGCCGCCTACCTGCCCGGCGGCGCCTCCGGCGGGATTCTGCCGGCCGCGATGGCCGACCTGCCGCTCGCCTTCGGGGCGCTGGATGCGGTGGGCTGCTTCGTCGGCTCGGGTGCGGTGGTGGTGCTGTCGGACCAGGATGATCTGGCCGAGGCGGCGCGCAACCTGGTGCGGTTCTTCCGCGACGAATCCTGCGGGCAATGCACGCCCTGCCGCGTTGGCACGCAGAAGGCGGCGCGCCTGCTCGATGCGCCGGTATGGGACCGCGCGCTGCTGATGGAACTCGCGGGCGCAATGGCGGATGGCTCGATCTGCGGCCTCGGCCATGCGGCGATAAATCCGGTGGTGTCGCTGCTGCGCCATTTCCCGAGGGAGGCGGTGCCATGACGCGCTTCACGCTGGATGGGCGGGACGTGGACGCGGCGCCGGGCGAGACGATCTGGACCGTGGCACGGCGCGAGGGCACCGAGATCCCGCATCTGTGCCACCTGCCGCAGCCCGGCTACCGCCCGGATGGCAATTGCCGCGCCTGCCTGGTGGAGGTGGAGGGCGAGCGCGCGCTGGTGGCTTCCTGCATCCGCGCGCCGCGCGAGGGGATGGTGGTGCGCAGCGCGACGGCCCGCGCGCAGGCGGCGCGGCGCATGGTGTTCGAACTGCTGATGAGCGACATGCCATCGCCGCAGGGCCGCGACGCGACGGCGCCCTTCGCGCGCTGGGCGGCGCGCCTCGGTGTCACGGGCTCGCGCTTCGCACCGGATGCGCGCCCGGCGCCCGACCTGTCGCACCCCGCGATGGCGGTGGCGCTCGATGCCTGCATCGCCTGCGGCTTGTGCGAGCGCGCCTGCCGGGAGGTGCAGCACAACGACGTCATCGGCCTGGCGCGCCGCGGCGCCGACGTGACCGTCGCCTTCGACCTGCTCGACCCGATGGGCGCTTCCTCCTGCGTGGCGTGCGGGGAATGCGTGCAGGCCTGCCCGACCGGCGCGCTGCTGCCGAAATCCGTGCTCGATGCGCGCGGCCACCGCGGCGCGGATGCGGTGCGGGAGGTGGCGAGCGTCTGCCCCTATTGCGGCGTCGGCTGCCAGGTGGGGTTCCGCGTGCGCGACGAACGGATCGTGGAGGTGGTCGGGCGCGAATGGCCCTTCGAACAAGGGCCGGCTGTGTGTGAAGGGGCGCTTCGGCTTCGACTACCTGGCGCATCCCGACCGGCTGACGCGGCCGCTGCTGCGCATCGAGGGCGCGGCGAAGGATCCGGCGGATTGCCTCGACCCCGCCCGCGCGCGGCACAAGTTCCGCGAGGCGAGCTGGGAGGAGGCGCTGGAGCGCGCCGCCGGCGGGCTGCGCGCCATCCGCGACGGCGCCGGGCCGGATGCGCTGGCCGGCTTCGGCAGCGCCAAGGGCTCGAACGAGGAGGCCTACCTGTTCCAGAAGCTGGTGCGCACCGGCTTCGGCACCAACAATGTCGATCACTGCACGCGGCTGTGCCATGCGAGTTCCGTCGCGGCGCTGCTGGAGGGCATCGGCTCCGGTGCCGTCACCGCCCCGTTCATGGCGGTCGAGCAGGCCGATGTCATCCTGGTGATCGGCGCGCGGCCGACCGAGAACCACCCCGTCGCCGCCACCTTCATCAAGCAGGCGGCGGCGCGCGGCGCGACGCTGGTGGTGGCGGACCCGCGCGGCACCGGGCTCGACCGCTTCGCGCAGGAGGTTCTGCGCTTCGCGCCCGGCGAGGATGTCGCGCTGCTCAATGCGATGCTGCATGTCATCCTCGATGAAGGCTTGCAGGATGAAGCCTTCGTCGCCGGCCGTACCGCCGGCATCGCCGCGCTGCGCGCGCATGTCGCGGCCTATGCGCCGGAGGCGATGGAGGCGCGCTGCGGCGTGCCGGCGGCGCAGATCCGCCGTGTGGCGCGCCGCTATGCCGGCGTCGCGCGCGGCGCTCACGCTGTGGGGCATGGGCATCTCGCAATCGGTGCACGGCACCGACAATGCGCGCGCGCTGATCGCCCTTGCGCTGGTCTGCGGCCATGTCGGCAAGCCCGGCGCCGGGCTGCATCCCCTGCGCGGGCAGAACAACGTGCAGGGTGCCTCCGATGCCGGGCTGATCCCGATGATGCTGCCCGACTATCACCGCACCGACGACGATGCCGCCCGCGCGGCCATGGAGGCGCTGTGGGGTGCCGCACTCGACCCGCGCCCGGGCCTCACCGTTGTCGAGATCATGGCTGCGGCGGAGCGTGGCGAGATCCGCGGCATGTACGTCATGGGCGAGAATCCGGCGATGTCCGACCCCGACCTCGACCATGCACGCGCGGCGCTGGTGCGGCTCGACCACCTGGTGGTGCAGGACCTGTTCCTGACCGAGACGGCGGCGCTGGCCGACGTGGTGCTGCCCGCCTCCGCCTGGCCGGAGAAATACGGCACCGTCACCAACACCAACCGCCAGGTGCAGATGGGCCGCGCCGCGCTGGAACCGCCCGGGCAGGCGCGCCAGGACCTGCGCATCATCATCGACATCGCGCGCCGGCTCGGCCTGCCCTGGGCGGAGGCGGACGCACGCACGGTCTTCACCGAGATGGCGCAGGCCATGCCGAGCCTGGCGAACATCACCTGGGAGCGGCTGGACCGCGAAGGCAGCGTCACCTATCCCACCGCCGCGCCTGATGTGGCCGGGGCGGGCATCGTGTTCACCGATCGCTTCCCGACCGGCGATGGCCGTGCGCGCCTTGTGCCGGCGGGGCTGCCGGACCCGGCCGAGGCGCCCGACGCCGCCTTCCCCTTCGTGCTGACCACCGGGCGTGAACTGGAGCACTGGCATACCGGCACCATGACCCGGCGCACCGGCGTGCTGGATGCGCTGGAGCCGGCCGGGGTTGTTTCGCTCTCACCGCTCGTGCTGCGGCGGCTGGGCCTGCAGGCTGGTGACTGGGTGCGGGTGACGACGCGGCGCGGCACGCTGGCCTGCGCATCGCGCGCCGATCCCACCTTGCCCGAAGGCATCGTGTTCCTGCCTTTCGCCTTCCGGGAGGCTGCCGCAAACCTGCTCACCGACCCGCGGCTCGACCCCGATGGCCGCATCCCGGGCTTCAAGTACTGCGCGGCACGGGTGGAGCCCGCACGGCAGGAGCATGCCGGTGGAGGCTAGCCGCTACCGGTGCCTGCTGATGCCCGGCCTGGCCGTGTTGCTGGGCTTTGGCGCGCATGCGCTGGTGGCGGTCCTCGCGCTCGCGCCCGGAAGCGTCGCCTTGGTGATGCTGCACGCAGGAACCGGGATCGCCGCCTGGCTTTCCCTGGCGTGGTGGTGCTCGCGCCTGGCGGGCATCCTGCTGGTGGCGCAGCCGCGGCTGCTGTCGGACCTGATCGCGGTTGCGCTGTTCGCGGCGGCGGCGGTCATCATCACGCTGGTGGTCCTGCGCTGGCCGGCCACCGGGTTGATCGCCACCTCCAGCGTGATGCTCGCGGTGCTCGGCTTCGCGCTGCGCAACATCTTCTCCGACGTGTTCGCCGGCATTGCGCTCGGACTCGAACACCCCTTCGGCATCGGCGACTGGATCGACACCGCTGATGGCCATGTCGGGCGCGTGGTCGGCATCAGTTGGCGGGCCACACGGCTGGTGACGCGCGAGGGCACGGTGATCACCGTGCCGAACGGCCAGGTCGCGGGCAACCGGCTGATCAGCTATGGCGGCGCGGTATCCGGGCGCTACCGCACGGTGCTGCGCATCTCGCTCGATGCCGCCCTGCCGGTGGAGCGCGCCAAGCGCATCCTGCTCTCCGCCGCGCTCGATGCGGGCCGCGACCTGCCCGACCTCGACCCCGACGTGCTGCTGGCGGATTGCGAGGATGGCGCGGCGATCTATGCGCTGCGCTTCCATGTCTCGGATTACGGCGCGGAGCCGATGTGCCGCGATGCCGTCTCGGCCGCCGTGCTGCGCGCGCTGAACGGCATCGGGCTGGAATTGAATCGCCCGGCGCGCGATGTGCGCGTGCTGCGCCCGGCCTCGAAGCTTGCGCGCCCGCGGCGGGATTCGCTGCTGCGCAACGTGGACCTGTTCCGCCCCTTCACGGACGAGGAACGCGGCGAACTCGCACGGCTGATGCGCGAGGGCATCTTCCGCGCCGGCGAGGTGGTGATGCGCCAGGGCGATGTCGGCCAGTCGCTGTTCGTGCTGGCCGAGGGCGCGCTCGACGTGCGCATCCCGCGCGAGGATGGCGAGGAGGTGGCGGTGGCGCGCCTGGTGCATGGCGCGGTGTTCGGCGAGATGTCGCTGGTGACCGGCCAGCCGCGCAGCGCGACGGTGGTGGCGGTGACCGAGGCGGTGGTGTTCGAACTCGGCCGGCGCGAACTCGACCCCGTGCTGCGGCGCCGGCCCGAACTGCTGGAGGCGCTGGCCACCATCATGGCCGAGCGCCAGGCGCAGAACATCGAGGAACGCCGCGCGCCCGACCAGCCGGAACCGCCGCCGCCGCCGACCAGCGAATGGCTGCTGGCGCGCCTGCGGGCGTTCTTCGATTTCGCGTGAATGGAGCGGGCGAAGGGAATCGAACCCTCGTCACTTGGTTGGGAACCAAGAGCTCTACCATTGAGCTACGCCCGCGCAGCGCTGGGTATAGGCGGGCAGGCCCCCGGCGGGCAAGCGGTGCGGCGCAACGCCCGCTTGACCCGCGCCCCCGCCCGGGCGTAACGACAGGATCGGCGGAAACGCCCCTCGCGATTTGTCCGGCCAGCTTGCGGCGAGGTCCCCACCGGGGCGCATCCGAAAGGATCGCGCAAAACAAGCGCGCTAAACGGCCGTGGGGATGCCCGCGCATCCCCCACCCCGTGCGGGGGCCGGACGCCGGTTTTTCCGCGAAGGTGCCGCCCCATGGCCAAGTCCCGTCCCGACCGCCCGTTCCGCCCCGCCACGCTGCTGGTGCGCGGCGGGCAGATGCGCTCGAACCACGACGAGACATCGGAGGCGATGTTCCTCACCTCCGGCTTCGTCTACGACAGCGCCGACCAGGCCGAGGCGACCTTCGCCGGCACCGAGCAGCACTACCAGTATTCGCGCTTCGGCAACCCGACCGTGGCGATGCTGGAAGCACGCATCGCCGCTGCTCGAAGGCGCCGAGGCCTGCCGCGCCACCGCCACCGGCATGGCGGCGGTGCACGCAGCGATGCTGAGCCACCTCAAGACCGGCGACCGGGTGGTCGCCTCGCGCGCGCTGTTCGGCTCCTGCCACTGGATCGTGTCGACACTGCTGCCGCGCTACGGCATCGCGACCGAGTTCGTGGACGGCGGCGACCTGGCCCAATGGGAAGCGGCGCTGTCGAAGCCGACCACGATGGTGCTGCTGGAGACACCGTCCAACCCGATGCTCGACATCGTGGATCTTCGCGCCGTCTGCACCCTGGCTCACCGGGCCGGCGCGCTGGTGGTGGTGGACAATGTCTTCGCCACGCCACTGCTGCAGAGGCCCATGCAGTTCGGCGCCGACATCGTCGTCTATTCCGCAACCAAGCATATCGACGGCCAGGGCCGCGTGCTCGGCGGCTGCGTGCTGGGCTCGAAGAAGTGGGTGGAGGAGGTGCTGCAGCCCTTCATCCGCAACACCGGCCCCTCGATCAGCCCGTTCAATGCCTGGGTGATCCTGAAGGGGCTCGAGACGCTGCACCTGCGCGTGCCGGCCATGTGCCGCAACGCCGCCGCCGTGGCCGACATGCTGGCCGAGCGGGAGGAGGTGGAGCGCGTGCTCTATCCCTTCCGCGCCGACCATCCGCAGCAGAAGCTCGCGATGGCCCAGATGGGCGCCGGCGGCACGCTGGTGACCTTCGACCTCAAGGGCGGCAAGGAGGCGTGCTTCCGCTTCATGGACGCGCTGCGGCTGATCGACATCTCGAACAACCTCGGCGATTCGAAGTCGTTGGCGACGCATCCGGCGACCACCACGCATATGCGCGTGGGCGCCGAGGAACGCGCACGCCTGGGCATCGGCGACGGCACCGTGCGGCTGTCGGTCGGGCTCGAGGATGTCGCCGACATCATCGACGACCTGGCCGAGGCGCTGGATGCCGCCGCGGTGCCCGCCGCCCGCGCCGCCGAGTAGGCGGCCGTTGACGATCGAGGCCTGGCTCGCCTTCCTCGCCGCCAGCGCGGTGATGCTCGTCATTCCCGGGCCGACCATCCTGCTGGTGGTGGGGCAATCGCTCAGCGGCGGGCGGCGCTCGGCGCTGCCGCTGGTGGCGGGCGTGGCGCTGGGTGACCTCACCGCCATGACGCTCTCGCTCGCGGGCCTGGGTGCGGTGCTCGCCACCTCCGCCACGCTGTTCACCGTGATGAAGTTCGCCGGCGCGGCATACCTGGTGTGGCTCGGCCTGAGGTTATGGCGCGCGCCGGTTGAATGTTGCGCCGCGGCGGCAATCCCGGCGCGCCGGGCATTCCGGGACGCCTATGTGGTAACCGCGCTGAACCCCAAGGGCATCGTGTTCTTCGTCGCCTTCGTGCCGCTGTTCATCGATCCGCAGGCGTCCTTCCTGCCGCAGGCGGCCGTGCTGGTGGGCAGCTTCGTGGCGCTCGCGGCATTGAACGCCGCGCTCTATGCGGTGCTGGCCGCGCGGCTTTCCGGCCTGGTGCGACGGCCGGGCGTGCGGCGCGCCTTCAACCGCGGCGGCGGCGCGGTGCTGGTGGGCGCGGGGCTGGCGACGGCCATGATGCGGCGCGGATAGCCACGCCTGCGCCGTGCTTGGCCGGCACGCAGGGTGCCTGGCGCTTCGCAACCAATGCCGCCAACACCCCACAGGTGTGGACAAGCACCCGCCGCAGGGGTGAAGTGCGCATGGGGAGTGACTGCAACCATGGCCATCAAGAGCGAATTCAGTGCCGTGACGCGGAACATCCGCGTGAGTGTGCGCGCCTTCTATCTCGCCGATCAGTCCGAACCGGCACTCGGCCAGTTCACCTGGGCCTACCGTGTGGAGATCGCCAATACCGGCCGGGAAACCGTCAGGCTGTTGCGGCGTACCTGGACCATCACGGATGCCAATGGTCGCGTGCAGACCATCCACGGCGCAGGGGTGATCGGCGAACAACCGGTGCTCGAACCAGGCGGGCGCTTCGAATACACATCGGGCACGCCGCTGCCGACCGCGTCGGGCTTCATGAGCGGGGCCTACCATATGGTTGTCACCGATGGCGG
The DNA here is from genome assembly GCA_963716705.1 of uncultured Alphaproteobacteria bacterium. GTDB lineage: Bacteria > Pseudomonadota > Alphaproteobacteria > Acetobacterales > Acetobacteraceae > Neoroseomonas. The sequence goes on along the minus strand of CAVQTW010000014.1, from coordinate 19,987 downwards.
CGAGGCCTTCGACGTGGCGATCCCGCCCTTCAGCCTCGACAGCCCGCACGCGCCATCGCGGCAACTGCACTGAAGCCTACCCGGTGATCGGGGGGGCGGGCCTGCGGCCCTGATGGCGCGCGCACGGGTCAAGCAGCACCGCCCCGCGCCGCCGGCGGCTTGCGCGTGCGTCGGATCGCCCCATGTCCGCATCAGGAAGGCACCGTGACGTGACGGCGCAGAAGACACGCCCGACGCACAGATCGCTTGGAAAGATCGCCGATCGTGAACATCAACCTGTCCACCTCCCGCCCCGCGGACGACGCATCCGCCACGCCGGTGCGCCCGACCCAGGCGGAAGCCGAGGACGCCATCCGCACCCTCCTGCTGTGGGCTGGCGACGACCCCTCGCGCGAGGGCCTGCTGGACACGCCCAAGCGCGTGGCCAAGGCCTATCGCGAATGGTTCTGCGGCTACGAGGAAGACCCGGTCGAACTGCTCGCCCGCTCCTTCGAGGAGGTCGAGGGGTATGACGAGATGGTCGTGCTGCGCGACATCCGCGTGGAATCCACCTGCGAGCACCACATGGCGCCGATCATCGGCCGCGCGCATGTCGCCTACCTGCCCTCGGGCCGGGTGGTGGGCATCAGCAAGCTGGCGCGGGTGGTCGAGGCCTATGGCAAGCGGTTGCAGATTCAGGAGAAAATGACCGCGCAGATCGCCAACACCCTGCAGGATGTGCTGAAGCCCAAGGGCGTGGCGGTGGTGATCGAGGCGGTGCACCAGTGCATGACGACGCGCGGCGTGCACAAGACCGGCGTGTCCATGGTCACCAGCCGCATGTTGGGCGCTTTCCGCGACGACCCTTCCACCCGGCGCGAGTTCCTCTCCATGATCCAGGGCGCACGCGGCATCGCCGAGGGCTGACGCCCTACCGCGCCAGTTGCACCGCCATCGCCGCCACAGCCTCCGCGATGGCCCCGGCGCGCGCGCCATCCACGCTGACCGGCCAGCGGTCTTCAGGCGCATGGAACCAGGGGTTCTTCCCGATCAGGGAGAGGTAGCGCCCGCCGCGGTGCTCCACCTCATGCGCCTCGCCATTGGCCTTGCCGCCGGTCACCGCCTCGATCGGCGCGCTCGGATGGCCAGCCTCGGCCAGAGCCTGCGCCATGCGCTCGGCCAGCCCCGGGACATTGCTGCGCACCGTCAGGTGCTCCTCCTGCGCGGCGCCCAGATTGGCACCGAGATGGATCACCACCGGTGCCGCCGTCACCAGTCCCGGTTCCGCCGCGAAGGCCTGGTGCGCCCCGATATGTCCGAGTTCATGGCCGCAGGTGGCCAGCGCCACCACGCCGCGCGCGCGCTCGGCCGCTGCCAGGGCGCGCAGCGCCGCAAGCCAGGCCAGGATGCCGCCGCCGCGCTCTGCCGTGCTGGTCCACCAGGATGTGCGCGGCGTCAGCAGCACCAGCGGCGGTGCGGGCCCTGGGAGGTCCGCGCGCACGTTGTGCGAAAGGCCGGGGCCGCGCGTGCCCTCCAGCACCATCCGCGCCGTGGCACCGGACGCGGCCAGGGCACCGAGCCGCGCGGCATCGCGCCCGGCCACCTGCAGCACCGGCGGGCCGAACGGCGCCTGCGCGTCATGCGCATTGAGCGGTGCCAGCCCATCGGGTTTCGTGCGCAACGCGACGACGATGCCCGCATGCTGGCTTTCGGCGCGGGCGCGGGCGAAGGCATTGCCGGGCAGGCTTGCCGCGGCCGGGTCCATTTCCGCGAAGCCGATCGGCGCCGCGGAGCCGAGAGGCCCGAGCGCTCCGGTGATGCCCGCCGTCAGCACGCCATCGAACAGGGGCACGCCCTCGAAGGTGAAGCCATCCACGTCCAGCAACGCACGGCCGGGCACCAGGCGGGTGAAGGGCGCGGGCACAAGCCGCGCCTGCGCGCCGGCGGCTTCGGCGCGTTCGCACAGCCAGGCAGCAGAGGCGGCATCGCCCTCGCCGCCGGTGCGGCGTTCGCCGAAGGCGTCGTAGTCGGCGAAGAAGGTGGCCGGGTTCATCAGGTGCACCGCTGTCCGGTCATTCGGCGCGTGCCCCCGAGACGCGCACCAGCTCCTGCAGCCGCCGCAGCTCACCCTCCCAGGCCGCGGCATAGGCCGCCGGGCTGTCGGAGACCATCACATCCCCGCCCTCCGCGGCGATCGAGGCGCGCAGCGCGGCATCCTGGGCCATGGTGTCGCGGAAGGCGGCGTGCAGGCGCCGCGTCGCCGCCTCCGGCATCCCGGCGGGCCCGACCACCGAACTGGCGCTGGTGACCACCGGGCCGCCGGGCACGGTCTCGGCGAGGGTGGGCACCTCGGGCAGCGCCGACATCCGGCGCGACCCGCCGGTGAGCAGGATGCGCACCGCGCCCTGCTGGTGGCGCGGCAGGGCGATGTTGCTGATGGCGAAGGCGAAATCCACCTCGCCCTGCTCCACCGCCAGCGTCGCCTGGTTGGCGCCGCGATAGGGCACATGCACGCCCTCGGCGCCGATCAGCTTGAGCATCGCCGCCGCGGCCATGTGCGCCGGCGTGCCGACGCCGCCGGAGCCATAGCGCAGCCCGCCCTGCGTGCGGCGCGCGGCGTCCAGGAGCTGGGCGATGTTCTGCCATGGCTTGTCGGTGCGCACCGCCAGCACGGCGGGATGTTCGGCGATGACGGTGACGGGCGTGAAATCGGCCAGAACGTCGTAACCCGGGCTGGGCTGCATCACGGCGTTGGTGATGGCGGTGCCGCCACCCCAGAGCAGCGTGTAGCCATCAGCGGGTGCGCGGACCACGTATTGCACCGCGAGCAGCCCGCCCGCACCGGCGCGGTTCTCGACCACGAAGCTGCCGCCGAGCGGCCCGGCCGCCTTGGCGGTGATCAGCCGCGCCAGCGTGTCGGAGGAGGCTCCGGGCGCGAAGGGTACAACGAGGCGGATGGGGCGGGCCGGCCAGCCCTCCTGGGCGCGCGCGGGAACAATCGCCAGCGCCCCCATGCCGAACAGGGCCGTGCGTCGGAGCATTGCGCTCTCCTCCCAAGGTTTGGTCGAACCCTAGGATGGAAGCGCGGGAAGGGAAACGCCCTTGGTGTGCCTGCGGCCATCATGCCAGGCGCACGAAGCTTCGCCCCGCCGCCCGAAGGGCCGGGCGCGCGGAGGCGCGCCGCGAAGCCATGGGCCACGGATGCAGCCCGCCCGGCGTTCCGGAGCAGATCCCGATCAGATGGAGTCACCTGATCGGGTGAAGATGCTCGTGACAACAATGGGCCAGAGCCGTTGCCGCGAGCCAAGGCGAAGGAAGCGGCTCTGGGCGCATGAAGGCGAGACCAACATGCGCCGGGCATCAGTCCGCCGCCACGCCGTTCGGCGTCAATCGACCGCCTCGGCCTCTACCTCGACGACGAAATCCGGGCTGGCCAGTCCGGCCACGATCAGCAGCGTGCTGGTGGGCGCGTGGCCTTGCATGAAGGTGTCGCGCCGCATGCGCCAGGCGCCGATGAGGCCGGGGTCGGTCAGGAACACGGTGATCTTCACGATGTTCGCCGGGCTCATCCCATGTGCCGTGAGGATGACGCCCAGATTGTGCAGCGCCTGGTCGATCTGGCCCTCTGGCGAGGGCACCGGGCTGCCATCCTCGCGCAGGCCGACCTGGCCGGAGATCACGAGGCGCCGCGAAGACGCCTCGATCAGCGCCGCCTGGGCGTAGCGTGATTGCGGCGTGGGCGCCCCTGCGGGGTTCGAATAGCTGATGCGGGACATGGCGGTTCCTCCGGCTGGGTAGCAGGGCAGGGTAGCAGGCCCGGGGGCGCCGCCCAGCATGCGGATCGCCGCTCAGGTGGCGGGCAGGGGCTCGGTCTCCACCTCGGCGGGTTCCGGCTCGCCCGGGCGCGGCGGGTCGCGCAGCATGGCGCGCAGGTTGCGCCGCAACTGGTATTCGAACTCCACATTCAGGTCGCGACCGGCCTGACGGACAATCTCGTCGGCGGCGCGGATGCGGTCGGCCTCGCTGGCTGCGGGGCGCACGGCGGCACGGCTGACCTCGGCCTCGGCGAAGCCGGCGGGGGCGCCATCCTCGCCCAGGATCTCCAGCCGGCAGCGCATGACGCAGGCGAGCCGTTCAGTCGCATCGCTGAACACCCCGCCGCCGGTGGCCGGCTGGCGGGTGAGGGTGGCGATCTGGGTGCGGAAGCGCGCCCGCCCGCCGCCGCCGACCGCCGAGAGGCGTTCCTGGGCCATGGTGGCCACGACATCCGCCGGGACCAACGGCGCGGGCGCCATGGTGCGGGTTGCCAGCGGGTCGGTGGCGGGCACGATCTCGATCTGCCCCACCGCCAGGCGCAGCGGGGTCAGGTAGGAATATGACGGCGGGCCGGCCAGCGGCGGCGGCGGCTCATCGCGGGACCCGCCGCAGGCGGCGGTGGCGAGCAGCGCGCCGAGGGCGGCGCGGCGGGGCAGGGCCATGCGCTCAGCCCGGCTCGCCGCGCAGCTCGGCGCGGTCGAAGCGGAAGCCGATGTTGCAGAACTCGCAGGTCATGGTGATGGTGCCCTCCTCCGCCATGTGGTCGAGATCTTCCTGGCCGAAACCGGTCAGCACGCCAGCCAGTTTCGCGCGCGAGCACCGGCAGCCGTAGGACAGGGCGCGGGCGCGGTCCAGCGCCAGGCCCTCCAGCGAGAACAGGCGGGCGAGCAGGCGTTCGCCCGGCAGCGTGTCGTCGAGCAGTTCGGCGTCGGTCAGGGTGGCGGCGAGGGCCACGGCGGTTCGCCAGGCCTCGTCCTGCGCATCGCGGTCGAGGTCCGCGCCGATGCCGCCCTCGCCGGCCACGCGTTCCAGGATCAGCGCGCCGGCGCGCCAGCCCGCAGCGGTGTGCGCGCAGGCCAGGTGGACGTGCGTGGCGATCTGTTCGGAAGTGCGGAAGTAGGTGGCGGTCATGTCGGTGAGGGTCTCGCCCTCGATCGGCACGATGCCCTGGTAGCGCTCCATCTCCTGCCCCTGGTCGCAGGTGAAGGCGAAGTAGCCATCGCCCAGGAAGGCGGCTGCGGAGGGTTCGGCGGTGTCCTCCAGCAGGGCGGCGACGCGGTCTTCATGGGCGCGGGCATAGCCGCGCAGCGCGCCGGCATCGGTGCAATCGGCCAGCAGCATGGGCACCGGGCCATCGCCCTTGGCCTGCAGGCTGAACGAGCCGCGGTATTTCAGCGCGGTGGCGAGCCCGGCGGTCAGCGCCAGCGCCTGGCCGGCGAGCGCGGTGACGGCCGGGTGGGCCTCGTGGCGCGTCAGCAGCGCATCGGCGAGCGGCCCCAGGCGCACGAGCCGGCCGCGCACCGGCTGGTTGGGCAGATGGAAGGGTTGCACGCCGCGCGGCACCACCAGGTCGGGCACCGGGGGGCGGTCGTGGTTGAGGAAGTCGGGCGTGGGGGAGGGTTCGGTGGGGCTGGACACGGGGGTTAGATAGGGCCGGAGGAGGGTGGTGGCCAAGGTGGGGGATACTTTAGGATTTTAGCCCTTTAGCCTCTCGGGCCTGCGGATGATGGCGACGCGGCACGGTGCGCCCTGCGGCGTCCAAATGTGGTTGCGGCGCGAATGCTCTTTGGTGCTTGGTGCACGCTGGTTCCCGATGCCTGGAGGGCCATGCGGCCGCTGCGGGTCCGCCGAGGCATGGGCGCGCGATGGAGCCCATTCGGACATGGCTTTCCCATTGATTAGGCAACGCTATCAGAAAATATTCCTAGTTTCAAGCAGTAATAGTAGGTGGGCGCCCTGCGTTGCGGTAACTGCCGCCCGACCGGCACCCGGTATCGGTTCCCAAAGGCCTTCCGGCCTTTGGCGGGGTGGTCTGGAGGGGCAGCGCCCCTCCAGCCTTCCTCACCCCATCCCCAGCGCCCACAGCAGCACGCCCTTCTGCGCATGCAGCCGGTTCTCCGCCTCGTCGAACACAACGCTTTGCGGGCCGTCCATCACCTCGTCGGTGATTTCCTCGCCGCGATGGGCGGGCAGGCAGTGCATCACGATGGCGTCCGGCGCGGCGTGCTTCAGCAGCGCCGCGTTGAGCTGGTAGGGGGCCAGCATGTTGTGGCGGTTCTGCTTCGCCCCATCCGTCTCGTCGGACATCGAGACCCAGGTGTCGGTCACCAGGCAGCGCGCGCCTTTCGCCGCCGCGACCGGGTCGTTGGTGAGTTCGATCCGCGCCCCCTGCGCGCGCGCCCATTCGACCAGCGCGGCGGGCGGGGCGAGTTCCGGCGGTGTCGCGATGCGCAGCGTGAAGTCGAAGCGCGCGGCGGCCTGGATGAAGGATTGCGCGACGTTGTTGCCATCGCCCGTCCAGGCCACGACCTGGCCGGCGATCGGGCCGCGATGTTCCTCGAAGGTCATCACATCGGCCATCAGCTGGCAGGGGTGGCTGATGTTGGTCAGGCCGTTGATCACCGGGATGGTGGCGTGTTCGGCCAGTTCGCGGATTTTCGCGACATCGGCGGTGCGCAGCATCATCGCATCGACGTAGCGCGACAGCACGCGCGCGGTGTCGGCGGCGCTTTCGCCGCGGCCGAGCTGCATGTCGCGCGTGGTCAGGATCAGCGGCTCGCCGCCCAATTGGCGGATGCCGACCTCGAAGCTGACGCGCGTGCGGGTGCTCGGGATCTCGAAGATCAGCGCGACGGTCTTGCCGGCGAGGGGCTTGCCGGGGATCTCGCCGCGCTTGGCGCGCGCGCCGAGGTCGAGCATGCGGCGCAGCGTGGCGCCGTCGAGGTCCATCAATTCGAGGAAGTGGCGGGGGGACGTGCTCCCCCGCCGATCGGCTTGAGCACCGCGCTCACTTTGCCGCGACCTGGGCCTTGGAGGGCGTCATGCGGCGGCAGGCGCGGTCGAGCAGGTCGAGCGCCTCGTCGGCCTCGGCCTCGGTGATGATGAGCGGCGGTGCCAGGCGCAGCACGTTCATCCCCGCCGCCACGGTCAGCAGGCCCTCGGCCACCGCGGCGGCCTGCATCTCGCCGTTGTTGACCTCGGGCTTGAGCTTGATGCCGACGAGCAGGCCGGCGCCGCGCGCATCCTCGATGACGGCGGGGTGGCGCTTGGCGAGGTCGAGCAGGCCGCGCCAGAGATGCCGCGCCACGCGGTCCACGCCATCGAGGAAGCCCGGGGCGAGGATGACGTCGAGCACCGCATTGCCGGCCGCGCAGGCGAGCGGATTGCCGCCATAGGTGCTGCCATGCGTGCCCGGCTTGAGGTATTGCGCGACCTTCTCCTTCGCCAGGATGGCGCCGAGCGGGAAGCCGCCGCCGATGCCCTTGGCGGAGGACATCACATCCGGCTCGATGCCCGCCCATTGATGGGCCCAGAGCTTGCCGGTGCGCGCCCATGCCGGTCTGCACCTCATCCAGCGCCAGCAGCAGGCCGTATTCGTCGCAGACCTGGCGCAACTCCCGCAGGAAGCGCAGCGGTGCGGCGCGCACGCCGCCCTCGCCCTGGACGGGCTCGATCATGATGGCGGCGGTCTCGCGCGAGATGGCGTCGCGCACCGCGTTCATGTTGTCGAAGGGCACATGGTCGAAGCCTTCGAGCGGCGGGCCGAAGCCGGCGAGGTATTTCTCGTTGCCGGTGGCGGCCAGGGTGCCGAGCGTGCGGCCGTGGAAGGCGCCCTCGAAGCAGACGATGCGGAAGCGCTCGGGGTGGCCGGTCTCGGCGTGGTACTTGCGCACCGCCTTGATCATGCCCTCGTTCGCCTCGGCGCCCGAATTGCAGAAGAACACGGATGTCGGCGAAGGATTGCCGCGACATGCCGCGCGGCCAGGCGCTCGGCCTGCGGCACGCGGTACAGGTTCGAGACGTGCATGACCTTCGCGGCCTGCTCGGCGATCGCCTGGATCAGATGCGGGTGGCCGTGGCCGATGCTGCTGGTGGCGATGCCGGCGCCGAAATCGAGGAATCGTCGCCCGTCATCCGTCCACAGGCGCGCGCCTTCGCCCCGCTCGAAAGCAAGGTCGGCACGGTTGTAGGTCGGCATCAGGGCGGGGATCACGGTACCGGGCACTCCGGGTCTGCCGGCACCTGGCCGGCGCGCCCATCGCGCCGGCGCAGCGCCGGAACGAGGCAATGTGCCGGAAAGCGCCCGAACGGCCAAGCGCCCTCATGCCGCGGGGCGCGCAAACGCCGGCGAAGGGTGCTCAGGGCGCGCCGCAAGGGATGCGCGTGGCGGGCGGAACGCCTGCCGAAGCCCGGCTGGCGCGTCGGGGCTCAGGCGGGGTCGCCGGTATCCGCGACCAGGCCCACCGCCTCGATGCCCGCGATGCAGCATTCCTCGTCCTTGGGCGAGGCATCGCCGCTGATGCCCACCGCGCCGAGCAGGCGGTTCTGCGCATCGCGCACCAGCACGCCGCCGGGCACCGGCACCGCGCGGCCGCCGGTGAGGTCCGACAGCGCATTGGTGAAGCCGGGCATGGCCTGCGCGCGGCGCGCCAATTCGCGGGTGCCGAAGCCCATGGCCAGCGCGCCGAAGGCCTTGCCGGTGGCGATCTCGGGCCGCAGCAGGGAGGCGCCGTCCTCGCGCCGGGCGACCTTCAGGTGGCCGCCGGCATCGAGCACCACCACGCAGAGCGGCAGCAGGCCGAGCGCATGGCCCTTGGCGAGCGCGGCGGCGGCGATGGCGTCCGACTGCTCGAGCGTCAGGCCGTTGACGGCGGCGGGATGGGCGGGCTGGGGCATGGACGTTTCCTTCATTGGACGCCCCGCCCGATAGGCGCCGCTACCTGCGCTGTCCAGGTTGCGCATCCATGCCGCGGTTGATGGGCGGCGCCCCGCCGATCGGCGCGTCGGGGTGGCGCGCGCCGGCGGTGGCGCTGCCCAGCATGCCCTGCGGCGTGGTGCCGGTGGCGCCGGGCTGGCGCAGCCCGACCGCCGAACCGTCCGTGCCGCGATGGACCGCCTGCGGCCCGTCGGTGCGCGGCGGGTGGTCGGCCGGGCCGGCATTGGGGCCGACCGACAATACCTGGCCGGGCTGCGGCCCGCCCGCATCGGGCGGCGTGACCGGCTGTGCGCCGGCCAGGGCGGGGGCCAGCAGAAGCGGCAGGAGCAGGGTGGGCCGCATGGGGCGTCTCCGTCGGGTTCATCGGGTGGAACGGGCCAGGTGCCGCGTGGTTGCAGCGCGGGGGCGCCGGCGCCTCGCGTGGCGGTGCCGGCCGTGCCAGAAAGGCGCCGATGCCGGAGCACCAGGACAGCACCGCCCGCCCCGCCCGGCGGCAGCCACGCCCGGCGGGTGCCGCACCGAGCGCGGCGCGGCTGCGCGATGCCGCCCTCGCCCACCTGGCGCGCTTCGCCGCCACCGAGGTGGCGCTGCGCCGCGTGCTGGAACGGCGCATCGACCGCTGGGCCCGCGCCGCCGAGGCCGAGGGCCAGCCGCGCGAGACGATCGGCCCCGCCGCCGCCGCCGCGCGGGGTGCCGCCGCCGAGATTGCGCGCGCGATGGCAGCCTCCGGCGTGGTGGATGACGCCGCCTTCGCCGCGAGCCGGGCGCGCCGGCTGGCGCGTGGCGGGCGATCGCGCCGGGCCATCGCGGCGCATCTGGCCGCCAAGGGCGTCGATGCCGAAACCGCCGCCGCGGCCTTGCCTGAGGGCGAGGAGGCGGAGCTGGATGCGGCGCTGGCCTATTGCCGTCGCCGCCGGATCGGACCTTTCGCGCGCGTCGCCGGGGATGACCAGGCGCGGCGCAAGGCGCTGGCGGCGCTGGCGCGCGGGGGCTTCGCGCATGGCGTGGCACGGCGGGCGCTCGACATGGCGCCGGATGTTGCGGAGGAGCGGTTGCTGGGGGCGCGTCGCGCATGAGCGCGCCAAGACGAGAGCGCATGAGCGCGCCAAGACGAGAGCGCATGAGCGCGCGGAGGCGAGAGTGCATGAGCGCGCGCAAGAGCGCGAGAGTGCTTGAGCGCGCGGAAAACTGAGCGCGTGAGCGCGCCCGCGGCGAGGTGCGCGTGAGCGCGCGGGGGGAATTGCGCCGCGGCATGGCGCGCCGAACGCGTGCGGCTGCGCGCATGAACGCCCGATTCGTCGCGCAAGGACGAACCCGCGCGTCCGCGCCGGGCAGTTGCGCGTGAGCGGCCCTGGAGACCACGCGTGACCACGCCGCCCGAAGCGCGCGTGGTCTTCACCCGGGCCGGGCTGGCGCGGGGCGCGCGCCAGGCGGTGCCGCTGGTCATCGGCACCTTTCCCTTCGGCCTGGTGGTCGGGATCCTGTCGGATGCGAAGGGGCTTTCGCTGCTTGAGACGCTGCTGATGTCCGGGCTGGTCTTCGCCGGGTCGTCGCAATTGCTGGTGCTGGAACTCTGGGTGGAACCGGCGCCGATCGCGGCGGCGGCGCTCGCGGCCTTCGTGGTGAACCTCCGCCTCGCGCCGATGGGCGCGGCGCTGGCGCCCTGGCTCGACCGGCTGCGCGGGGTGCGGCTGTGGGGCACGCTGGCGACGCTGGTGGACCATTCCTACGCGCTCTCGGCGGCCGAGCAGCGCCGCGGCGGGCGCGATGCGGCGTATCTGCTGGGCGTCGGCCTGGCGCTGTGGGTGTTCTGGATGGTGGCGGTGGGGCTGGGGCATGTGTTCGGCGCCGTGCTGCGGCTGCCGGCGGGCCATCCGCTGTATTTCGCGGCGATCGCCACGCTCTGCGCCATTCTCGTGCCGGTCTGGCAGGGGGTGCGGCGGGACCTGCTGCCCTGGGCGCTGGCGGCGGTGGTGGCGCTCTCGGCCTGGCAGGCGGGGCTGGGCGCGCCCTGGCCGCTGTTGGCGGGCGCGCTGTCGGGCGCGGCGCTGGGTGCCTGGCTGGAGCTGCGCGCGCGATGACGCTGCGCCTGGATGTGCTGGCGGCGATCCTGGGCATGGCGCTGGCCACCTACCTGTGCCGGGCCGGCGGCTACGCGCTGTTCCGCGCCTTCCGGCCGCCGCGCTTCATCGAGGTCGCGCTCCAGCACCTGCCGGGGCCGATCTTCATCGCCTATATCGCGCCGGCGCTGGCCATGCAGGGCGCGCGCGGCTTCGCGGCGGCGGCGGTGGTGGTGGCGACCCAGGCGGCCACGCGCAACCTGGCGGCGGCGATCGGCGCCGGTGTCGCGGCGATGTGGCTGCTGGGGATGGTGGCGTGAGGAGGCGCGCATGAGCATCGGTTCGGCGCTCGGCCCCTGCATCGGGCTGCACCAGGCGGGGCGGCTGGAGGAGGCGGTGGCGTGCTATCGCGCGCTGCTGTCGCGCCATCGCGGCGATGCGCAGCTGAACCACCTGCTGGGCGTGGCGCTGTTCGCGCTGGGGCGGGCGGAGGAGGCGCACAGGCACCTGCGCAGCGCCGCCCAGCGCGCGCCGGGACAGCCGCAGGTGCTCAACGACATGGGCAATGTGCTGCGCGCGCTGCAACGCCAGGCCGAGGCGGTGCAGTGGTTCCGCAAGGCCATCCTGGCCGATCGCGGCTTCGCCTTCGCGCGCTTCAACCTGGCCGATTGCCTGCTGGAGATGCGCCGCCTGCCCGAGGCGCTGGCCGGCCTATGACGACATCCTGGCCGCACGCCTGCCGGGCATCGATGCCGATGTGCACGCGCATCGCGCGCTGTGCCTGGCGGGGCTGGGGCGGCACGAGGCGGCGGCGGCGGCGGCGCGCGCGGCGCTGGACCTCGACCCGCGCCACGGCGTGGCCGCCGCGCAACTACGGCGCCGCGCTGCAGGCGCTTGGCCGCGACGAGGAGGCGGTGGCCTTCCTGGGCGGTCTGCCGCAGCCGGGGGTCGAGGTGAGGCTCACGCTCGGCCGCGGCCTGCTGAACCTGCGCCGGCACGCGCAGGCGCTCGCGGTGTTCGAGGATGTGCTGCGCGCCGACCCGCGTTCGGCGAAGGCGCTGGTGGGGCGGGGCCTCGCCTGCGCCGGGCTGGGGCGCGGGGAGGAGGCGCTGCGCTGCTTCGACGCCGCCGCCGCGCTCGACCCGGCCAGTGCCGAGGCGCTGTCCAACCGTGCGGTGACGCTCAAGCGCCTGGGCCGGCTGGCCGAGGCCGCCGCCAGCGCGGAAGCGGCGCTGCGGATTGCGCCGGAAAACCTCGATGCGCGCATCAACCTGGGCAATGCGCAGTCCCTGCTGGGCGAGCACGCGGCGGCGGTGGCGAACCTGCGCCTCGCCGTGGCGCGTGATGGCACCTCGCGCGATGCGCAGATGAACCTCGGCAATGCGCTGTATCACGCGCAGGAGATCGCGGCGGCGATCCCGCATTTCGCCGCCGCGGCGCAGGGTGCGGCGGGGCCGCTGGCGGTGCAGGCGCTGGCGTCGTTGACCTTCGCGCGGTTGCAATGCTGCGACTGGACGGGGCTGGCGGACGCGCGCGCGGCGCTGGTGGAGGCCATCGGCCGGGACGAAGGCTGGGGCGCGCCCTTCGCCATGCTGAGCATCGTCGATGACCCCGCCATCCATCACGCCTGCGCGGCGCGCCAGCTGCGCGAGGCCTTCCCGATCGCACGGCGCGTGGTGGCGCCGGCCCCGGCGGGCGGGCGCATCCGGGTGGGGTATTTTTCATCCGACCTGCGGGTGCATGCGGTGGGGCAGGCGATGGCGCGGCTGCTGGAACTGCACGACCGGAGCGCCTTCGAGATCCATGCCTTCGCGATCGGCCGCCCCGTGCAGGATGCGCTGCGCACGCGCATCGCCGCGGGGGTGGAGCATTTCCACGAGTGCGGCGGGCTGGCCGATGACGCGGTGCTGGCGCTGGCGCGCGAGGTGGGGCTCGACATCGCGGTCGATCTCAACGGGCATACCGGCAATGCGCGCACGGCGCTGTTCGCGCAGGGGCTGGCGCCGGTGCAGGTGAACTACCTCGGCTATCCCGGGACCATGGGCGCGCCGTTCATGGACTACATCCTGGCCGATGCGACGGTGATCCCCGAGGGCGCCGAGGCGGCGTTCTCGGAAGCCGTGGTGCGCCTGCCCGACACCTACCTGCCGACCGATGACCGGCGCGAGATCTCGGAAACCCCCCTCACCCGCGAGGATGCCGGCCTGCCTTCGGGCGCGTTCGTGTTCTGCGTGTTCAACAACGGCTACAAGATCCAGCCCGAGGCCTTCGCCATATGGATGCGGCTGCTGGCGCAGCTGCCAGGCGCGGTGCTGTGGCTGCGCGAGGAGCAGGCGCTCGCCACGCGCAACCTGCGCGCCGCCGCCGCGGACCACGGCATCGACCCGGCGCGGCTGGTCTTCGCGGGGAAGGTGCCGCATCCCGAGCATCTGGCGCGGCATCGCCTGGCCGACCTGTTCCTCGATGCGCTTCCCTACAACGCGCATACCACCGCGGCGGATGCGCTGGGCGCCGGGCTGCCGGTGCTCACGCAGGCGGGCCGCGCCTTCGCCGGGCGCGTGGGGGCCAGCCTGCTGCAGGCGGTGGGGCTGCCCGAGTTGGTGACGACCTCGCCCGAGGCCCATGAGCGCCTGGCGCTGGACCTCGCGACCGATCCGGCGCGCCTCGGAGCGATCCGCCAGCGGCTTGCCGCGCGCCTGCCGGTGGCGCCGCTGTTCGACACGCCGCGCCTGGCCCGCGCCATCGAGCGCGCCTTCGCGGCGATGCAGGCGCGGGCCCTGGCCGGGCTGCCGCCGGCGGGCTTCACCGTGGCGCGGCCACCGGGACCAGGGTGATGGTCGCCTCGCGCGCCGAGGCCATCTCGGGCGCGCGCACGCGGATGGCGACCGAGGCCGCCGCGCCCTCCGCATCGAGCACCGTCACGCGATAGAAGCCGGGGCCGGGCGGCGTCCAGGCGGCCTCGCGGCGCGCGGCCTCATGCGGCACCGGCGCGCCATCCACCAGGAAGGCGAGCGGGCGACGGCCGCCCGCGGCACGCAGCGTGACCGGCCCGGCGTTTTCGGCCAGCGCCGCGCCGGGCGGGGGAAACAGCAGCCGCAACCGGTCGGCCGGGGCCTGGCGGCGTGGCGCCTGCGCATGCACGCGCAGCGCCTCCAGCGGTGCCTCGGGCAGCAGGCCGAACACCCGTGCGAGCACCGGCAGCGAGGTGCGCTGGCCGGTGGCGCCGGGCATGGCGGTGCCGTCCGGCCGGCCGATCCACACGCCCACCACATGCCGCGCGTCGAAGCCCATCGCCCAGGCGTCGCGCCCGCCCCAGGAGGTGCCGGTTTTCCAGGCCACGCCGCGCGGCCCGCCGCCGGGGAAGTTCTGCACCAGGATGGCGGCCGCCGCTTCCGCCGCGCGGCGTTCCACCGCCTGTTCGGCCGCCGGCGCCTCGCCCGGCAGCAGGCGCAGCGGCAGGGCGCGGCCGTGGTCGGCGAGGGTCGCGTAGAGCGCCACCATCTCGCGCAGCGTGGTGCCGGCGCCGCCCAGGGCCAGTGGCAGCGAGGGGTCCGCCCCGCGCGGCAGGCGCGGCGGCGCGCCGGCATGCTTCAGCGCCGAGGCGAAGCGCAGCGCGCCGATCTGCTCCAGCAGCGCCACCGCGGGCAGGTTCAGCGACATCCGCAGCGCATCGGCGGCGGTGACGCGGCCGGCGAAATCGCGGCCGAAATTCTCCGGCGCATAGGCCCCGAAATGCCGCGGCAGGTCGGCGATCAGCGTGCCCGGGGTGACGAGGCCGCGCTCGAAGGCCATGGCATACAGGAAGGGCTTCAGCGCCGAGCCCGGCGAGCGCACCGCGCGGGTGAGGTCGAGCGCGCCGGCGCGCGCTTCCGAGCCCCATTCGCCGCCGATCAGCGCGCGCACCTCGCGGGTTTCGATATCGGCGACCAGGATGGCCAGCGCGGCGCGCTCGGGCAGGGTTTGCAGGATGTCCGCGGCCAGGCGCTCGGTGGCGCGTTGCACGGCGGCATCCAGCGTGAGCGTCACCGGCGAGGATGCGCCGCGCGCCATCTCCCGCGACAGATGCGGTGCGAGGCGCGGCATGGCGTGGCGCCGCGCGGGCATGGCGGCGGCCAGGGCGATCTCGCGATCGGCCGGCGAGAGCCCCGCCGCCGGGCCGCCGCGCCGGGCCAGCACCGCATCGCGCGCGGCGCGGGCGGCGTCCGGGTGGCGGTCGGGGCGCAGCGCGGTGGGCCGGCGCGCGAGCGCGACCAGCAGGGCGGATTCGGCGGTGTCGAGCCGCGAGGGTTCGCGCCCGAACCAGGCGAGGCTGCCGGCGCGGATGCCTTCGAGATTGCCGCCCTGCGGGGCCAGCGTCAGCCAGATGCCGAGAATCTCGTCCTTGCCGAAGCGCGCTTCGAGTTGCAGCGCGCGGAACATCTCGATGGCCTTGGAGCGCAGGGTGCGCGGGCGCGGCTCCAGCAGGCGCGCGGCCTGCATGGTCAGGGTCGAACCGCCCGAGACCACGCGCCCGGCGCGCACCCATTGCGCCGCCGCGCGCGCCAGCGCCCATGGATCGACGCCCGGATGGTGGCGGAAGCGGCGGTCCTCCGCCGCGATCGAGAAGATCCACCAGCGTGTCGGGCACTTCGGCGGTGGTGGTGCGCAGCCGCCAGGTGCCGCCGGGCACCGGCAGGACCGACAATGTGCGGCCCTCACGGTCCAGCACCTGTGCGCCGGTGGCGTGCAGGCGCGACAGGTCGGGCGGGAAGGCGCGGTCGAGTGCCACGGGCGTGGCGAGCAGCGCGGCGAGCAGGGCCGCGCCGATCCACAGGCGCCGCCGCATCGTCAGTTCGCCGGCAGCACGGTGATGCGCCCGACATTCTGCCGCGCGAAGATGCCCGGCCGGTACATGTCCTGCGCTTCGCCGCCCGGCAGGTCGAACACCCCGGGGGTGACGGCGCGCACCCGCACCGCCAGGCGCGCGAAGGCGCGTTGCGGGGTGAGCGTCACGGCCGCGGCGAAGCGGTCGTCGCAGCGCGGGCTGGCTGTCGGGCTCGCTGAGCGTGCCGAGCCAGGGCATGCCGGGGATGTCGCCGGAGGGCAGGCGGGAGGCGATTTCCCAGCCGGCGGGCAGGCCCTGGGTGAGCATCGCCTCATGCCGCTCGTTGGTCTCGGCGGTGACCTCCATGAGCAGGATGAAGGAGGTGTTCTGCGCCAGCGTGTCGAGGTTCAGCGGGCTGCCATCCAGCGCGTAGAAGCGGCGCGTGACGCGCAGGCCCGCGCGCGCGGCCGGCAGCGCCTCGCGCGGGATGCCGGTGATCGAGACCGCCTGCCAGACCGGCGCGGTGCCGAGGTTGCGCGCCGTGCCGGGGCCGGCGAGCGGCACCGTGACCACCGGGCGCGCCGGCAGCGCGGAGCCGTTCACCGCGATGCTCGCCGCGCGCGTGCCCTGGCCCAGCACCTGCGCCGCCAGCACCGCCCAGGCCTGCTCCTGCGTGCTGGTGGCCTGCGGGGTGAGCTCGGCGCCGGGCAGCGTGGTCATCATCGCACTCAGGCGATCGGGCAGCAGATCCGATTCGCGCAGCAGCGCCGCGGTGGCCAGCGCGTCGCGCGGGGCCGAGCCGTAGTCGACGTACCAGAAGCGCCGTCCGGTCGCCGCCAGCGCGGCGGTGAAGGCGCGTTCGGCGCGGGCGACGTCGCCGCCGCGCGCGAAGGTCGCGGCGAGCTGCGCGCGGGACAGCTGCGTCGGCAGTTCGTCGAGCCGTTCCATCAGCCGCCGCGCCGCGCCCAGCCGCGGCTGGCCGGCCAGCGCCAGGGCGTGCAGGCGATAGGCCTGGGCGGCGCGTTCGGCCGGGCTGTCGCCATCGGCATCCTCGATGGCTTCGTCGAGGAAGCGCAGCGCCTCGCGCAGCGCGCCCTCGGGCACGGTGGCGCCGGCGGTGCGGGCGCGGACCAGCGCCTCCACCGCATAGGGCGTGAGCCAGGGCTGGGCTCTCGCCGCTGGCGCTCCACATCCCGAAGGATCCGTCGAAGCGCTGGCGGTCCAGGATGGCATCGACCGCGCGTTGCAGGCGGATGGCGCGCGCGCTGTCGGTGGAATCCTCCATGCCGGCCGAGAGTGCCAGGGCGCGCGAGGCCGATTGCTCCAGGCAGGCCAGCGGGAAGTCCTCCACCGCGCGCAGCATGCCCGCCGCGTCGTAGCGCACCGCCGCGCCGAAGGAGGCGGTGGCGCGCCAGGAGGCCGGCACGAAGCGCGCGATGGGCGGTGCCAGCGGCAACTCCACGCCGGGCGCAGTTCCACGCCCGCCACCTCGGTCACGCGCGGGCGGGAGGAGCGGATGGTGATGCGGCTCTCGCGCTCGATGCGGAAGCCGCCGGGGCCGGTGACGGCCAGGCGCAGCACGCCCTCGCCGCCCTCGGTGGCGCGCAGCGTGGTGAAGGGCTGCGCGCGCGCGCCGGTGGCGAGCGTGGCGGCCAGGCGCGTGGGCCCGGCGATGGCGAGCCCGCCGCTGGCGGTGAGTTCGGCGGCGATCTCGCCCTGCGGCAATTCGATGTTGTGCAGCAGCACGGACAGCCGTGCCTCGTCGCCGGGGGCGAGGAAGCGTGGCAGCAGCGCCTCGGCCACCACCGCGTCGCGCACCGTGATGGGCTTCGCGGCGGCGCCGATGCGCGTGCCTTCCCAGGCCACCGCCATCAGGCGCAATTCGCCGGCGAAATCGGGGATGTCGAGCGGCACCATGGCGACACCATCGGCGCCGGCGCGCACCACGCCGGAGAACAGCGAGACCACGCGCTGCGGCGGTTGCAGCGCATCGGCGCCGCCGGCCTCGTCGCCGCCCTGGCGCAGCAGGGCGAGTTCGCCCTCGGCGGGCGGGATCAGGCGGCCGTAATCGTCGCGGATATCGACGCCCAGGCGCCGCCGGCCGAGGAAATGGCCGGTCGGGTCCGGCGTGGCGAAGCGGGTCAGTTGCAGGATGCCCTCATCCACCGCGGCCAGGGTCAGCAGCACCGGCCCCTGCGCGTTGGTCACGCGCACCGGCACCTCGATGCGGGTGCGCGGGCGGATGCGCTCGGGCGTGTCGATCGCCACGCCGAGGGTGCGCGGCGCGGGGTCGATGCCGACCCAGGCGAGGCCGAGGCCGCGGCCGGGCTGGCCGTCGCGCGCCTGGCCGGGGCGGAACACCGTGACCGCCACATAGGCGCCGGGGCCCCAGGCGGTGTTGACCGGCACCTCGATCTCGGTGCCGCCCTCGGCGACGTCGATTTCCTGGAGCGACACCAGGCGGTCGGTCAGCACCGCCACGGCGGCGCGCCCGGCGAAGGGCGGGGTGATGCGGATGCGCGCGGTCTGCCCCGGCGCATAGGCCTGGCGGTCGGCGGCGACATCGACGCGGTCGGGCACCTCGGCGCTTTCGGAGCCGGCCCAGCCCGCGCGGAAGCGCATGGAGGTGATGCCCAGCGCCGTTGGCATCCGCCACTTCCAGCCGGTAGCGGCCGAAGCCGAGGCTGCGGGCGAAGCGCGCGGGGGTGCCGGGGGCGACGCGGATCTCCTGCGCATCCACCGGTTCGTCACGCCACACAGTCTGCCAGCGGGCGATGGAGCCGCGCACCACGATGCGCCAGGTCGGCCGCTCCCGCACCAGGCGCACGCGCAGCGTGGCCGGCACGGCGGTGCCCTCGGGCGAGACGGCGGCGATGTCGAACCCCGCCTCGGCGCCGGCATCGATGGCGTCGTTCTCGAAGGCCGGGCGCAGCGCGACCAGCGTGGCGCGCGCGCGGATCGGCACCTCGAAGCGCGTGCGGGTTTCGCGCCCGCCGGGTTCGCCGATCGAGACCGTGACGTCGCCCTTCACCGGGCGCGTGGTGTCCGGCGCGCGCGGCAGGTCGAGGGTGAGGGTCGGTGCGGCCCTGGGCATCGGTCTCGGGCACCTGGAAGGTCAGCAGGTCGGGGGCGAATTGTTCCTGCGCGAGGCCGAAGCGCCAGCCGCGCCAGGCCTCGAAGGGCTCGGGGTCGGTCAGCAGGCGCATCTCGGCCTGGCCGGTGAGGCCGGCACCCGGCGCGCCGTAGAGGAAGCGGGCGGTGACCGGCACCGGCAGGCCCTGCGGGCCGGGCACCAGCGGGCCGGGCGGCGGGCCGGCCTCGATGGCGAGGCGCTCGGGCACGAAGGCCTCGACGCGGAAGGTGGCGCGGCCGACCGGCGGGGCGTCCGGGTCGGTCAGCGCCTCCAGCGTCCACAGCCCGTAGGGCGCGCCGATGGACAGGCGCAGCGGCCAGAAGATGGCGCCGCCCTCCTGGCGCGGCGGGACGATTTCGGCGGCGACCTGGCCATTCGGCCGGCGCAGGCGCAGGCGCAGCGGCAGGTCGAGCGGGCGGCCCGCGCTGTCGCGCACCAGGGCGGCGGCGTTCACCGTCTCGCCGGGGCGGAAGATGCCGCGATCCAACCACAGGAAGGCGTCGACCGGGCCGGGATTGGGCCGCCCGGTGGCGCCGCGGTCGGACAGGTCGAAGGAGGCCGCTTCCAGGGAGAGTGCGGCGAGGTCGTCATCGGTCTGCGCATGCACCGCGACCGGCGCGAGCGGGCCGGTGCCGCGCAGCAGCGCGGCGGGGAAGCGCGCGAGGCCCTGGCGCATCGGTCTCGCGCCTCGGCCAGGATCTCGTTGTTGCGCGCCATCAGCATCAGGCGCAGCTCGGGCGTGGCGGTCGCCGATTGCAGGCTGCGCGCCTGCACCGCCAGGCCGTCGCTGCCGCGCCCGGCGGTCAGCCCGATGTCGGAGATGAAGAAGGGCAGCGCGGCGGTCTCGGTGCGGCCGCGCCGGTCCTCGGCATCGCGCAGCACGATCATGTAGGCGCCGGGGCCGGCGTTGCGCAGCACATCGGGCAGCGGCAGGGCGCTGCGATGCGTGCGGTTGGGCTCGACGCGCTGCAATTCGGCGCGGCCTTCCCACAGGACGCGGCCCATCTCGTCGCTGATGGTACCGGCGGCCCAGGATTCCGATCGCCTCGCCCGGCGTCCAGTCGCGCCAGCGGCACCAGGTTGCGTTCGGCCACGCGCACCACGCGCATGGTCAGGCTGGTCGACATTGACGGTGGCGACCGAGACGCGCGGCTCCTGCCCGCGGGGCAGGATGAAGGCGCGGGTGTCGAAGGCGATGCGCGCATCGCGGTTGGGCATGGCGATCGCCGATCGCGGTGTCCTGGCGCAGGTTCTGCCGG
>CAVQTW010000013.1:0-382616 GCA_963716705.1 uncultured Alphaproteobacteria bacterium | reverse complement strand
ATCAGCGCATAGACCACCAGCGTATTCCCGCTGATCGTCGCCAGCCCCGCCGTCATCACCACGAACATTTCCGATCGCGACAATCTGGCCAGCCAGGCGCGGATCATCAGCGGCGCTTCCACCATGCCGACGAAGCACATTCGCCGCCACGCCAAACCCCGCCGCGCCGCCAGGCCGAACAGCGCGCGCAGCACGCGCGCCATGGCCTTCACGATCGCCGGCAACACGCCCCAATGATACAGCACCGCGGACAGCGCCCCGACCACCAGCACCAGCGGCAGCGCCTGGAAGAACAGGATGAAGGACGCGCCGGGGAAGGGCTCCGGGAACGGCAGCGGCCCGCCGCCGAGATACCCGAACACCAGCGAGGTGCCCGCCCTGGTCGCGGTGGCCAGCGCGTTCACCGCATCGCCGACCAGCGCGAAGGCGCGCCGCGCCCAGGGCACGTTCAGCAGCACCGCCGCGAGCACGAGCTGCAGGGCCAGCCCGGCGACGACGACGCGCAGCGAGACGCCACGGCGGAAGCCGCCGAGCGCCCAGGCGAGTGCGGGCAGCAGCAGCAGGCCGAGGGCGGATTGCATCTGCAGCGTGCTCATATGGGCAGCACTTTCGGCGGTTCGGGGGTCGTCGGATTCGAGGTCCGCCAGGCGCTGCGCCGCCGCGTCCATTGCATCGGCGGCGGAGTTGAGCGTCATCGCTCTGCTCGACCTGCTCGCTTCGTCTGCTGCCTGCCGCCGAAATGGCGGCGCAGGCTCCACGCGGTCGTCGAGCCGGCCGATATCGGCCATCACGCGGTCCGAGTTCCCGGCGGATCAGCCCCGCTTCCTGGCGCAGCCGCACGTCGCGCATCAGCGCGCGCATGGTGCCGAGCACCGCCCAGAGCGTGGTGGGGGCAGACGATGTACACGCCGCGGCGCGATCGCGTCGCTGACCACGCTCGACCAGCGAGGTGTGCAGTCTCGGCGTAGATGCGCTTCGGACGGGACGAAGATCAGCGCGCCTTCGGCCGTCTCGCCGGGGATGATGTAGCGTTCCGCCACGTCCTTTACGTGTTTCTGCACATCGGCGGTGAGGCGGCGCAGCGCCAGGGTACGCGCCGTATCGTCCGCCGCCTCGCGCAGGGCGAGCCAGGATTCCAGCGGGAATTTCGAATCGATGGCGATGGGGCCGGGCGGGTTCGGCAGGTGGATCAGGCAATCCGCGCGCTTGCCGTTGGAGAGCTGTCGCCTGCAGCACATAGGCATCCGAGCGGCAGGCGGTCGGCGATGATCTGTTCCATCTGCGCCTCGCCGAAGGCGCCGCGGGCCTGCTTGTTGCCGCAGGATGGAGGAGAGCGTGCCGACCTGCGCGCCCAGCGCCTCGATGTTGCTGCGCGCGGCGTCGATGACGGCGAGGCGTTCGCGGATTTCCGTGGCGGTGGCGCCGAGATGCGTCACGCGCTCGGTCTGGCCGGTGAGTGCGCAGGGTGAGGCTGGTGTTCTGCGCCTTCAGCGCCTCGGTGAGGTTGCGTTCGGCGAGCCGACATGCGAGTCGGCCAGCGCGGCCTCCTGGGCGGAGATGCGCGCCACCTGCTCCTTCACCGCCTCGTTCAGCACGCGGGTCTGGTCGAGCGACCACGCTGTTCACGCGCTCGGCGATGTCGCCTTCCAGCGCGCCGATGCGGTCCGCCTGGCGGTCCTGCGCGGCGGCCACGCCTTCCACCCGGCCGAGGATCTGCCCGAGCATCGGGTCCGGCGCCGGGCGGCGCAGCAGGATGGCGAGCATGAGGATGACGGCCGCCAGCAGGATGGCCGCGGGCAGCATGGCATCTGGTGGCAGAATGCCCAGGAAATGACGGTCGTCCATGCGCCCCCGGAGCGAATTCGGAACAGCGGGCGGAGTGTCGCACCCCGGGCGCGGGGCTGGCGAGGTCCGCGATCAGGCGGCGGCGGCGGCACCCTCGGCCGGCACGATGCACGAGCCGGCCCGTCGCCACGCCGAAATGCGCGCCGTGCAGCGATCAGCCGCCCCGCCGCGACCGCCTCCGCCACCCAGGGGAAGGTCATGCAGGTTGGCGAGCGAGATGCGCACGGCTTCATGCTCGCCGGCCTCCTGCTGTTCCTCCGGCGTGTCGCAGCGCAGCGCCACGGCGCGCGCGCGCTGCGCGATGCCCATCCAGCCGGCGACGAAGTCCTGCGCCTCGGGCGGTGCGCCGTCGAGCAGCGCGTGGATGCCGCCGCACAGCGCGTGGCCCATCACGACGATGCGCTCCACCCCCAGCACCCGCACCCGAACTCCACCGCCGCGCTGGTGCCGTGAAAGGCGGCGTCCGGCGCGTAGGGCGGCACCAGGTTGGCGACATTGCGCAGGACGAACAACTCGCCCGGCGCGGCGGAGAAGATCATCTGCGGATCGACCCGGCTGTCGGAACAGGCGATGACCATGGTGTGCGGGCGCTGGCCGCGCTCGGCCAGGGCCTCGAAGCGGGCGCGCTCGCGCGGCCAGGTTTCCTCGCGGAAGCGGCGGTAGCCGGCGATCAGCGCGTCCATCGGCATCGCCCCGTCGTGGCGAAACGCCAGGCTGGCTCCGGCGCGTGGCGCGATCGTGAAGCCACCCGATGGCGTTGCCCGGCGTCGAAGGCATCAAGTGCCGGAAATGCCGCATGCCGGTGAAGACCATCGCGAGGCCGGCCTCGTCGGCGGCGGCGATCACCTCCGCGTCGCGCATCGACCCGCCGGGCTGGATCACCGCGGTCGCGCCGGCGGCTGCGGCGGTTTCCAGCCCATCGGCGAAGGGGAAGAAGGCATCCGAGGCGACGACGGAGCCCTCGGCGAGCGGCTGCTCGCAGGCCGGCCGCCTTGGCCGCCGCCTCGGATTTCCACGCCGCGATGCGGCTGCTTTCGACGCGGTTCATCTGCCCGGCGCCGATGCCCACCGTGGCCAGCCCCTTGGCATAGACGATGGCGTTCGACTTCACGTGCTTGCAGACGCGGAAGGCGAAGAGCAGGTCGGCCATCTCGGCGCGCGATGGGCGCGCGCTTGCGTCACCACCTTGAGCGTCCTGCGCGGTCGACGCGCCCGGCATCGCGCGACTGCGCCAGGAAGCCACCCGACACCGACTTGAAGGTCAGGCCCGGCGCCCCCGGATCCGGCATGCCGCCGGTCAGCAGCAGGCGCAGGTTCTTCTTGCGCGCGAAGATCGCCTTCGCGGCCTCATCCGCATCGGGGGCGATCACCACCTCGGTGAAGATGGCGGTGATCTTCTCGGCCGCCGCGGCATCGAGCACGCGGTTGGCCGCGACGATGCCGCCGAAGGCCGAGACCGGGTCGCACAGCAGCGCCGCGGTCCCAGGCCGACGACCAGGTCGCGCGCCACCGCCACGCCGCAGGGGTTGGCGTGCTTGACGATGACGATGGCGGGCTGGTCGAACTCCGCGACGCATTCGAAGGCCGCGTCGGTGTCGTTGAGGTTGTTGTAGGAGAGCTCCTTGCCCTGCACCTGCGTCGCCGTGGCAATGCCCCGGCCGCTCAGACCCATCGATGTAGAAGGCCGCCTGCTGGTGCGGGTTCTCGCCATAGCGCAGGCGTCTGCCGCAGCAGGCCGGCGAAGGCTGAGGCGTGGCGGGAAGGCCTGGCCCTCCTGCCGCGCGAACCAGCGCGGAGATCGCGGCGTCGTAGGCGGCGGTGCGCGCAAAGGCCGCGGCGGCCAGGCGCCGGCGCAGTCGCCAGCGTCGTGCCGCCGTGCTGCCTCGATCTCGGCCTGCACCTGGGCGAAGTGCGTCGGGCTCGGTCAGCACCGCCACGTCGGCGTGGTTCTTGGC
Source organism: uncultured Alphaproteobacteria bacterium (assembly GCA_963716705.1). Lineage (GTDB taxonomy): Bacteria > Pseudomonadota > Alphaproteobacteria > Acetobacterales > Acetobacteraceae > Neoroseomonas. The sequence goes on along the minus strand of CAVQTW010000013.1, from coordinate 378,816 downwards.
CGCGCTGCGGATCATCGCCGGGCCGCCGATGTCGATGTTCTCGATGCAGTCGTCGAAGCCAGCGCCCTTCGCGACCGTCGCCTCGAAGGGGTAGAGGTTCACCGCCACCAGGTCGATCGGCGCGATGCCGTGCTGGTCCATCTGCGCGAGATGTTCGGCCAGGTCCCGCCGGCCGAGGAGGCCGCCATGGACCTGCGGCAGCAGGGTCTTCACGCGGCCGTCGAGGATCTCGGGGAAGCCGGTGTGCTCGCTGACATCCTTCACCGGCACGCCGGCATCGCGCAGCGCCTTGGCGGTGCCGCCGGTGGAGAGGATCTCGACACCGCGCTCGGCGAGGAACCGGCCGAACTCGACCAGGCCGGTCTTGTCGGAGACGGAGAGCAGGGCGCGGCGGATGGGGAGGATGTCGCTCATGCGCAGGCGCATAGACCCGGGCGGCGATGGTCGCAACCAAGCTCCACCGGAGGGAACTCCCCGCGGTGCCCCGCCGCCGGCCTTTCAACGGTTGGTTCGAATCCGCCAGACCAGCACCGCCAGACCGGCTGTCATGGCCATGATCATCGGCGGCGCCGCGCCAGCGCCGAAGGCCTGAACCGCCACGCCGATCATGCCGGGCAGCACCGCCACCCCCAGCGTGGCCGACGCCACCTGGAACCCCACCGCGTGCAGCGCCGTCGCCGCGCCGAGATGCGCCGGCGTGCGCGCCACAAGCGTCGGGAACACCGGCGCGAGCGCCACCGCCAGCAGGGCGAAGGCAACGAGGCCCACGGCGCTCGGCAGCAGCGCGAAGCCGCCCGCCGCCGGCACCGCCGCCAGCACCGCGATCCGCACCAGGCGATCGGCGCCGACGCGGTCCACCACCAGCCCCATTGCGACGCGCCCGAGCGTCAGCGACGCCCAGAACAGCGTCGCCGCGCCGGCGGCGGCGGCAGGCGTCGCGCCGCGGGCCTCCACCAGTACGGTCGCGACCCATTGTCCGGCGCTGGCCTCGACGCCGGCCAGCAGGAAAAACACCAGGATGCGCAGCCGCACCGCCGGCTGGCCCAACGCGCCAAGCGCGGGCATGGGCGGGCCGTGTGCCGCCGCCTCCCCGTCCTGCCAGCGTTGCCGTGTGGCGGCGAAGGCAACGGCCAGCCCGGCCAGCATGATGCCGACCGCCGCATAGCCGGCCTGCCAGCCAAGACCCATCGCCAGCAGCGCCGCAGCGAGCCCCGGCCCGAGCGTGGCACCCAGGCCCCAGCAGGCATGCAGCCAGTTCAGGTGGCGCGGCGCGAAGCGCATCGCGGCATAGGTGTTCAATGCGGAATCCACGGCGCCGCCACCGGCCCCAGCGAGCACCGCGAGGGCCACGAAGACCATCCAGGCCGGCGCGAGCGCCTGGCCGAGTGCGGCTGCAGCGGTTGCGGCCAGGCTGAACGCCAACACCCCGCCGATGCCCAGCCACTGCATCGCGCGCCCGGCCAGGATGCTCGATGCCATGTAGCCGGCGGCCATCGCGCCGAGCAGCAGGCCGAGCGCGGCCTGCGACACGCCGTAATGCGGCTGGGTCTGCGGCCAGAGCGCGCCTGGCAGCGGGTCCGGCAGGCCAAGTCCGATGAAGGCGAGGAAGGCGAGCGCGAGAAGGGGCAAGGACGATCCAGTCAGGGGCCGCCGTCGCGCCGGCGGCGCTCGGTGGCGGGCGCGCTATTCCACCACCGCGACCTGTCGCGGGTCCACGCTGAGCCATACCTTGCGGCCGACATCATGCGTCTCCAGCGGCGGCGCCGCGGCGCGCAACCTCAGGCCGGTGCCTTCCGGCTTCACCACATAGTCCCAGGCTTCGCCGAGGTAGGTGCGCTCGATGATGGTGGCTTCCAGCACCAGGCCATCGCCCGTCGGCGGAGCCTCATGGATGCTCATGGCCTGCGGGCGCAGCGAGATCAGCACCGCGCCCTCGGTACCGGCCGGCACGCCGGCCTGCGCGGCGGCACCGAGGTTCACGCCATCGAGCAGCAGCGCGCCGCCCTCCACGCGCCCTTCGAGCAGGTTGGTGCGGCCGACGAAGCCGGCGACGAAGCGCGTGCGCGGGCGCGTGTAGAGCAAATGCGGCGCGTCGACCTGTTCGATCTCGCCCGGCGTTCATCACCGCGATGCGGTCGGAGGTGGCCATCGCCTCGCCCTGGTCGTGCGTGACATAGACGGTGGTGATGCGGAATTCATCGTGCAGGCGGCGGATCTCGAAGCGCATTTCCTCGCGCAGATTGGCATCGAGGTTTGACAGCGGTTCGTCGAGCAGCATCACCGCGGGCTTGACCACGATGGCGCGGGCGAGTGCCACGCGCTGCTGCTGGCCGCCCGAGAGTTCGGCGGGGTAGCGCGCGGCGAGGTGGCCCATCTGGACGACCTCCAGGATCTCCCCGACGCGGCGGCGTACCTCCTCGCCCGGCAGCTTGCGCAGCTTGAGGCCGAAGGCGACGTTCTCCGCCACCGTCATGTTCGGCCAGATGGCGTAGGACTGGAAGATCATGGACATGCCGCGCCGTTCGGGCGGCAGCACGGAGCCGGGTGCGGAGATCGCCTGGCCGTCGAGCGCGATGGAGCCCTCGGTCGGCTCGACGAAGCCGGCGATCATGCGCAGCGTCGTGGTCTTGCCGCAGCCCGAGGGGCCGAGCAGCGAGACGAACTCGCCCTCGTTCAGCGAGAGGTCGATGCGGTCCACCACGCGGTTGCGCCCATAGGCCTTGGTCAGGCCATGCAGCGAGAGAAGGGACATGCTTCAACTTCTCCGCAGCATGAAATCGCGCCCGGCCAGCTTCATGCCGATCGCGACGAAGACCATGGTGACCAACAGCAGCAGCCCGCCGAAGGCCGCGAGCACCTCGAAATTGCCGGCCTCGCTGAGGTCGTACAGCAGCACGGACATGGTGCGCGTGCGCGGGCCCACCAGGAAGATCGCCGCCGACAATTCGCGCGAGGCGACGATGAACACGATCAGCCAGCCACCGAGCAGCGCGCGCTTGACCAGCGGCGCGGTGATCCGCGAGACGGCGTGCAGGCGCCCGCTGCCCAGGATGCGCGCCGCCTCCTCCATCTCCGGATGCACCGCACGGATCGCCGACGATGAATTGGCGTAGGCGATGGGCAGGAAGCGCGCCGTGAAGGCGAGGATGATGAGCAGCGCCGTGCCGTACAGCGCGAAGGGCGGCGAGGCATAGGCGGCGTAGAAGCCGATCGCCATCACGATGCCCGGGATGACGAAGGGCGCCATGGCGAGGAAGCCGAGCGCGTCGCCGAAGGGCACGAGCTTGCGGTTCACGATGTAGGCGACCAGCAGCGCCAGCACCACGGCGATGGAGGCGGCGCTGGCGGAGAACCAGATCGTGTTCCAGATCGAGGTCATCGCCATGTCGTGCTCGAAGATCAGGTGGTAGTAGTTGGCGAAGGTCAGGTTGTCCAAGCTGATCCCGCGCCCCCAGGCCTTGGCGAAGCTGGCCTGCAACAGCACCATCAGCGGCGCCACCACGGCCGCTAGCCCGACCAGCGCACACCAGCCGAAGACGACCCAGCGCCAGGGGCCGAGCTTGATCGGCCGGCGTTCCCCGCCCTTGCCGGTCTGCGAGACGAAGCCCTTGCGCGCCAGCAGCAGCTTCTGCACCACGATCATGCCCGCGGTGATGAGCAGCAGCGGCATGGCGTAGGCGGCCGCGACCTCGACCCGCACCGGGTATTCGAAGAACTGCCACAACTGCGTGGTGACGACGTTGATGCGCGCGGGGATGCCGATGATGGCCGGCGTGCCGAACAGCGCGATGGCTTCGAGGAACACGATGATGAAGCCCGCCATGATGGCCGGCCAGACCAGCGGCAGCGAGACCTTGCGCATCGCCGTCCAGGTGCCCGCACCCAGGATGTTGGCGGCGTCCTCCATCTCGGAGGAGACGAGGTCGAGCGCCGATTTCACGAAGATGAAGACCAGCGGGAAGGAATTGAGCGCGATGATCAGCGCCATGCCTTCGAAGCTGTAGACGTTGAACAGCGCGTTCTCGCTGCCGGTCGCCCAGCGCCAGAACAGGTTGAGGAAGCCGGAATTGGGCCCCGCGAGCAGGATCCAGCCCACCGCGCTGAGATAGGGCGGCAGGATGAACGCACCCAGGACCACCGCCCAGGTCAGCCCCTTGCCCGGCATGTCGGTGCGCGAGACCGCCCAGGCCATCGGCACCGCCATCACCACCGACATCGCCGCCGAAATGAGCCCGAGCAGCAGCGAGTTCACCAGCGCATCGACATAGCGCGCGCGGCCATAGGCGGTGACGTAGTTGGACAGCGTGAACGCGCCGGTGCCGCGCGTCTCGAAGCTGACCACCAGCAGCTTGCCGAGCGGGAAGGCCACGAGGAACAGCAGGACCGCGACCAGCACGATCCACAGCAGGTTCACCGGCTCCAGCCGTGCGAGGCGCCGCCAGGCGCGGCCTGTGCGGGGGCGGGCCGGGTGACCGGGATGTCGCTCATGCGGGCGGCATCGCGTCAGACGCCGAAGATGTCACGCCACAACTCGCGCACTTCGGGGATGCCGGTCTCGACCTCCTGCGGGGTGGGTGTGATGAGGCTGATCTCGTCCAGCGGACGCGAGCCTTCCGGCGGCGCCACTTCCGGGCGCAGCGATTTCGCGAAGAACGGGCCGCGTCGCCTCGGAATAGGCCGGGCTGCAGACGAACTCCATGAACAGCTTCGCCGCGTTGGGCCGCGGCGCATTGGCGATGGCGCCGCTCGGCGAGGGCACCATCAGCGTGCCGTCGGTGGGGTAGATCAACGAGATCGGGTTGCCGCGCGAGATGCTGAACAGCGACGCGGCCGACGGGATCGCCACGCCGACCACGCGCTCGCCGGCATTGAGGGTGGTGATGGGATCGCCGGCGGAGCGGCCGATCTGCGGCTTGTTGCGCTCCAGCTCGCGGAAGAACGCGTCGCCATAGGCCTTGCGCATCATGATGGCCCAGTTGCCGATGGCGCCGCTGAAGCCCGGATGGCCGATGGCGAGCTTGTCGCGCCAGGCGGGGTCGGTCAGCGCGCGCCAGGATTTCGGCGCCTCCGCATCGCTGAGGCGGTCCGAGCGACGGCCGAGCAGGTACAGCGCGAGATAGGTGATCTGGAAATGGCCGTCGGGGTCGGCCGCCTCGCGCGCCGCGCGCACCATGCCCGCGGCGTTCTGGGGCCGGAAGGCCATCAGGCGCCCTTCCCGCTTGAGGAGGGTGAAGTGGCTGTAGTCGGTTGAGCTGAACACGTCGCATTGCGCCACGCCGGCGCGGTGGTCCTGGGACAGGCGCTGGAACGCCACCTGGGATGTCGTGCGCGTGACGTTGCAGCGGACGCCCGGGTAGCGTTCGGTGAAGGCGCGGCCGATGGCTTCGGAAGGCTGCGCCTGCAATTGCCCGGTGTACCAGGTGAGCGAACCCTCGGCCTTGGCGGCATCATACAGCGCCTGTTCGTGGGCGGGCAGCGCCTGGGCCTGCGCCGGCCTGCCGGTGAGAAGCGCTGCCGCAGCCAGAGCCGAGGCGCCGCGCAGGCCCTCGCGCCGTGTGATCATCGCCATGGCCGTCTCCTGTTCGCGTTGCGGGTCAGACGCCGAAGGTGTCGCGCCACGCCTCACGCACTTCGGGAACGCCTGTTTCCTGTTCAGCCAGGGAGGGTGCCAGAAGCGTGACATCGGCCGAGCGGCTTGCCGCCTTCGGGCGGCGGCACGTCGCTGCGCAGCGGTTCGTTGAAGTAGCGGCGCACCACCTCCGACAGTTGCGGGCCGGTCTGGAATTCCATGAACAGCTTCGCCGCGTTGGGGTGTGGCGCATTGGCGATGATCGCCGAGGGCGAGATGGTCGCGAGCACGCCCTCGGTCGGATAGATCAGGCGCAGCGGATTGCCGCGCGAGATGCTCAGCGACGCTGTGCCCACCGGCACGCAAAGGCCGACCTGGCGTTCGCCCGCGTTCATCGCGGTGACGGGGTCCTGGCTGGAGCGGCCGATCTGCGGCTTGTTGCGCTCGAGCCGGGTGAAGTAGTCCCAGGTGTACATCTTGCGCATCTGCACGGCCCAGACGCCGATCGCGCCGCTGAAGCCGGGATGGCCGACGGCGAGCTTGTCGCGCCACTTGGGGTCCAGCGGGTCGGTCCAGCTTTTCGGCGCGTCCGCCTCGGAGACCAGGCGCGTGTTGTACGCCATCAGGAACAGGCCGAGGAAGCTCGTGTGGAAGTAGTTCTCGGGATCCGATGTTGCGGATCGAGGGCAGCATGCCGTCGGCATTGGCCGGGCGGAACTGCATCAGGCGCCGTTCACGCTTCAATTGCGTGAAGTGGCCTGAATTGGTCGAGCTGAACACGTCGCATTGCGCGACATTCGCGCGCGCATCCTGCGACAGCCGCTGGAACGCCACCTGGGAGGTGCTGCGTACCACGTTGCAGCGCAGGCCCGGGTAGCGCTCGTTGAAGGCGCGGCCGACGGCCTCCGAGGTCTCGGCGTTGTATTGCCCGGAATACCAGGTGATCTCGCCCTCGGGCTTGGCCGCTTCGTAGAGCGCCGCCTCGTGGGCACTCATGGGCGCCTGCGCCCAGGCCCGGGTGGCGACCGCGGACCATGCCGCGAGTGTCAGCATGTCGCGCCTGTTGATCAGGAACATCCGGCTTCCTCCCACCATTGTCGTGGCCGGCCGCCTGTGGCGGTCGCGGCTCATGGCATCGCTTTCTTCTTGGACGACCTGAACGTTGCCATCGGCCTCGTGGCCTGTAAACCATTTGCAACACCGGCAAGGGAGGGAAGCATGTCGCTCATGGACCGTATCGGCGTCGATGTCGGGCGCAAGCTGCGCCTGGAAGGCGCCATCGAATGGGCCGCCCGACACGAGGTGCGCCACATCGACATCCAGCTCGACACCGGCGCCAATGCCGTGACGCTGTTCGACGACGCGCGCTGCCGTGCCATCCGCGAGAGCGCGCGGGCCAATGGCGTGACCATCGCGCTGCACACGCTCTCGGCGGTGAATGTCGCGGAATACTCGCCCTTCCTGTCGGACGCGGTGGATGCCTACATGCGCGCCTATATCGAGGTCGCGCCGAAGCTGGAGGCGGCGTGGATCGTGGTCCATGCCGGCTACCACTTCACCGCCGACGCGCCCATGCGCATGGAGGCCGGGCGCGAACGGCTGCAGCGGATGGTGAAGCACGCCGAGACGCACGGCGCGCTGCTGCTGCTCGAAAACCTGAATCGCGAGCCGGAGAATGCCGAGGTGCACTACCTCGCGCATACCATGGAGGAATGGCGCTACTATTACGACGCCATCCATTCGCCGGCCTTCGCGCTGTCCTTCACCGCCAACCACGCGCACCTGCTGCCGCCGGGGGTGGAGGGGTTCGTCGCCGAGATGCCGCTGGAACGCGTGAAGGAGGTCCGCCTCGCGGATTGCCGGCGCAACGGCTACGAGGAACACCTGGTGCCCGGCGAAGGGGATTTCGATTTCGGCGCGATGTTCGCGCTGCTGGAAGGCAAGGGCTACCGAGGCGCCTATACCAACGCCTTCGGCTCGCTGGAGGACATGCAGGCGGCGCGAAGCACCATGGTGGAGCAGGCGCGCGCGGCGGGCGTCACGGTGGACTGACGCCGGGGGCCGCGACGAAGCCGGCGATGTCGTCCAGCACGGGCGGGCCGATGCCACGCAGCGGCGCCGCCAGCGCGCCGATGATGTCGATGTGCCCGACATCGCCATAGGTGACGAGGCGCACCGGATAGCCCGCGGCACGCCGGCGCGTGGCCAGCCGCTCGCTCTGCTCGGGCAGCACGGTGCGGTCGGCAAGCCCGTGCAGAAGCAGGAGCGGCGGACCGGGGCGGTTGGCGAAGGTGATCGGCTGCGTCTCGGGCCGATCGGCGCCGTCGAACACGCGCGCGAGGAAGCCGCCGGGGCGCAGCGGCATGATGTCGTAAGGGCCGGAGATGCCGACCACCGCGGCGGGTGGCGCGGCGCCGGCCGCCTGGCGCCATTGCGCATCGAGTGCCAGCATCATCGCGATATGCGCGCCCGCCGAATGCCCTGCCAGCACGCGCGGGCCGGTGGGCAGAGCGGGTGCCTGGTCGAGGAAGGCCATGGCCAGCGCGCCATCCTGCACGAAGGTGGGGAAACGCACCTCGGGATACAGGCGGTAGTCCGGCACGGCGGTGGCGATGCCGCGCGAGGCGAAGGCCTCGCCCAGGAAGCGGTAGATGGACTTCGAGCCGCTGCGCCAGGCGCCGCCGTAGAGGAACACCACCAGCGGCGCGTCGGCCCGCATGCCCTCGGGCCGGTAGAGATCGAGCCTGTGGCGCGGCAGCGGGCCGTAGGCGATGTCGCGCTGCACCTCGTAGCCGGTGTCCGGCGTCAGCGCATCGACCAGGCGCGCGGGCGAGCAGCCGGCCAGCGCACCCGCGGCCAGGAGCGTGCGCCGCGCGATGGAAGGGGCGCGGCTAGAACCCTTCAAGCACCACCTTGCCGATCATCGTGCCGCTCTCGACCAGCGCATGCGCCTCGCGCAGCCTTGCGGCGGTCATCGCGCCGAGGTTGCGCGTCATGGTGTGGCGGATGCGGCCGTTGTCGACCATCGCCGCCACCGCGTTGAGCAGGTGGTGCTGCTCGATCATGTCGGGCGTGCCGAAGATCGGGCGCGTGAACATCAACTCCCAATGCAGCGAGGCGGATTTGCGCATCAGGTCGCGCGCATCGATCGGCGCCTGGGATTCGATCAGCAGGATGCGCCCCTGTGGTGCCACGGCATCGGTGATCTGGCCCCAGTTGCGCGCCGTGGTGTTGGTCGAGAAGATGTTGCGCGCGCCCTTCACGCCCAGCGCCTTCATCTGCGCGGCGATGTCGCCCTTGTGGTCCACCACGTGGTGGGCGCCGAGGTCGCGGCACCATTGCGCGGTCTCGGGCCGCGAGGCGGTGGCGATGATGGTGAGCGCGGTGCGCTGGCGTGCCAGCTGGATCACCATCGACCCCACGCCGCCCGCGCCGCCGATCACCAGCAGCGCATCGCCCGCGCCGCCGCCTTCGGCAATGCCCAACCGGTCGAACAGTCCTTCCCAGGCGGTGATGGTGGTCAGCGGCATGGCCGCCGCCTCCGCGAAGCCCAGCGAGGCGGGTTTGCGGCCGACGATGCGTTCGTCCACCAGGTGCAGTTCGGCGTTGCTGCCGGGGCGGGTGACGACGCCGGCGTAGAACACCTCCTCGCCAGGCTGGAACAGCGTGCAGGCCGGGCCCACCGCGCGCACCACGCCGGCGGCGTCGAAGCCCAGGATGCGCGGGGCGTCCGGCGAGGGCTCGCCGCGGCGGCGCTTGGTGTCGACCGGGTTCACCGAGACGGCGCGCACCTCCACCAGCATGTCGTGCCCCGCGGGGTCGCCGGGGGCGGCGATGTCGAGGTCGAGCAGCGCCTCGGGATGGTCCGCCGGATGGCAGGTGGTGTAGCCGATGGCCTTCATGGAATTCTCCGCGTGAGGGGGCGGAGGATAGCGCCGTTTCACCCCACGCGCAGCAGCGCCGGGCCGTTGGCCCGCAGCCAGTCCTGCGCCGGCAGCCGGTTGGGCGTGAGGTGCTCGACATGCGCCCAGAAGCGCGCGGAGTGGTTGAGTTCGCGCAGATGCGCGACCTCATGTGCCACGACGTAGTCGAGCACCACATCCGGCGCCATCACCAGGCGCCAGGAGAAGGCAAGCGTGCCATCCGGCGCGCAGGAGCCCCAGCGGCTGTTGGTGTCCTTGAGCCTTATGGCGCGGATCTTCACGGCGAGTGTCGCGGCATGCCCGTCCGCGAGGATCGCGATGCGCCGCTTGGCCTCGGCACGCAGGAAGTCCGTCACGCGGCGGGCGAGGAATTCCGGGGCGCCGGTCACCACGATGGTCGCGCCATCGAGGAAGGCGCCGCCGCGCGCGGCAGGGTCGTGGCGGATGACATGCGGGCGCCCGCCGAGCAGCACCTCTACGCCCGGTGCGAGTGCCACCGCGGGCGACAGCGCGGCCAGGCGCTGCATCACCCACGACGCATGCGCCGTGAGCAGCGCCATGCCGGCGCGGCGGCCCGAGCGCATCGGCAGCGTCACCACCACCTCGCCCGCGCGTGCATCGATGCGCAGGCTGACGCGCCGCGCGCGCGGCGAACGGCACCAGCGCACCGGGCAATCCACCGGCGCGCCGAGCACACCGGGGCGCAACAGGACGGTCTCCGAATCGGGGAGCAGCATGGGACCAATCTGGCGCAGCGGGCCGGCGCAGTTCAACCGCTTGACACGGACCGTGCGTGCGGCGGGAGTGGGCGCCATGCGCGATCACCTCAGGCCGCTGCCGCCGCTGTTCCTGCTGGGCGCGATCTGGGGCACCACGCCGGTCTTCGTGAAGCATCTGGGGGCGCTCGGCTGGCCACCGCTGTCCATCGCCGCCTGGGCGGCGTTTGGCAGCGCGCTGATGCTGCTGGCGGTGTGCCGGATGCGGGGGCTGCGCGTGCCGCTGACGCGCGCGCATCTGCGCCACTACGCCGTGAGCGGCCTGTTCGGCCTGGCGCTGGCGAACCTGGTCGGGTTCACCAGCCTGCAACACGTGCCGGCGGGGTTCTTCTCCCTGCTCGTGCCGCTGTCGCCGATGCTGACCGTGCTCGGCGCCGCGGCGCTGGGCATGGAGCGCGCGACGCGGCGGCGGCTGCTGGGCACCGCGCTCGGCCTGGCCGGCGTGCTGCTGGCGATGAGCCCGGGGGCGGCGTTGCCCGACACCTCCGCTCTGCCCTGGGCCTTCGTCGCGGCGCTGACGCCGGTGTGCTACGCGGCGTCCAACCTGATGGCGGTGCGCCTTGCGCCACGCGGCACGCCGGCGCTGGCCCTGGCCACCGGCGCGATGGTCGCGGGCGGGGTGCAGGTGGCCGTACTGGCGGCGGTGACGGGGCAGCTGAGCGTGCCAGGTTGGCAGGGTGCGCCGGTCTCGGTGGCGCAGGCGGCCTTCGCCGCGGCGGCCTTCATGCTGTATTTCCGGTCGCTCGGCGCGCATGGCGGCGTGGTGACGTCGCAGACCGGCTACATCGTGACGCTGACGGGCATCGCCTGGGGCTGGATGCTGTTCGGCGAACGGCCGGGATGGCTGACCATCCCCGCCGCCGCGCTGGTGTTCGCCGGGCTGGCGCTGGTGACGCTGCCCGGGCGGCTCAGCCGATCAGATGCTTCAGCTCGGTCTCGACGAAGCTGAGCGGCATGGTGCCGGCATTGACCACATTGTGCTCCATGCCCGCGCCGCGGGCATAGGCGACGCCCGCGGTGAGCTGCGCCGTGGCGGTCTCGCCGCCCGGCATCTCGAGCAGCAGCGACCCGTCATGCACCGGCACCACCACATAGGCCATGCCGTGGCGGTGCCAGCCGGTCTCGGCCCCCGGTGCGAAATCCCAGCGGGTGACGCGGACATTGGCGTCGTCCACCTGCACGGTGGCGATGGCGGGTTCGCGGCAGCGCAGGGGCTCGTTCATTCCGCCGCCTTCGCCGGCGCCATGCCCGGCAGCGGCAGCGCGCCGGCGGCGCTCCAGGCGGCCCACACCTTCTCGCCCTGCGCGGCATCGAGCGGCAGGTGCGGCGGGCGGATGGTGCGCCAGCCGGCATCGCCGGTGCTGCGCGCGATGATCTCGCGCAGGCCCGGGATCAGCGGCACCGAGGTGGCGGCGCGGCGCGTGGCCGTCAGCGTCGCCTGCGCGGCATCGGCCTCGGGCCCGCTGCGCTTCGCATAGACGATGCCGCCCCAATGGCTGTTGCCGTTCGAGGCCGCGGTGATGCAGCCGGCACCGCCCTCGGCCAGGATCTGCTGGAGGAACTCGTCGCTGCCCGAATACACCTCGAACCCCTCGGCGGCGAATTCGCGCACCATGGCCTGCATGTTCGCGTAGTCGCCCGACGAATCCTTCACGCCCTTGATGGTGCCGGGGAAGGCCTTGATGAGCCGGCCCAGCAGCGACAGCGTGAAGGGCACCGCCGATTGCTGCGGGAAGTGATAGAGATACACCTTCACCCCGCCGCCGACGCGGTTCAGCACCTCGCTGAAATAGGCGAACAGCCCGTCATCGCTCGGCGCCTTGTAGTAGAAGGGCGGCAGCATCAGCACGCCGGGGCAGCCGGCATCGCGCGCGTGCCTGGTCAGCTCCACGCTGTCGGTCAGGCTGGCGCAGCCGGTGCCGGGCATCATGCGCGCCGCCGGCACGCCGCGCGCGATCAACCCTTCCAGGATCTCGCGGCGTTCATGCAGGCCGAAGGAATTGGCCTCGCCGGTGGTGCCCAGCACGCCCAGGCCGTTGCAGCCATTCGCCAGCAGCCAGCGCGCATGCGCCGACATGCGCTCGAGGTTGGGCGACAGGTCGGCATCCATCGCCGTCAGCACCGCGGCATTCACGCCGCCATAGATCGCATCCTTCATCACGCTGTCCTCGTCCTGGGTGGTTTGCGCGCCGCCGCCGGCCAACGGCCGGGCCAGGCGACGACATGGTCCTGGAAATCGCCGGCCTCGCGCTCCGACACGGTGCGTCCGCGCACGGAGATGCCGGCTTCATGCACGCTCTCGGCGCGGCCGGACACCAGCGGGTGCCACCAGGCGAGGTCGCGGCCCTCGGCCACCAGGCGATAGGCGCAGGTCGGCGGCAGCCAGTCGATCGCGGCAACGCGCGTGGGCGTCAGGCGCACGCAATCGGGAACGCGCTTGCGGCGGTTCGCGTAGTCCTTGCACCGGCAGGCCTGCGCATCGAGAAGGCGGCAGGCGATGTTGGTGAAGGCGATGGCGTCGGTGTCGTCGTCGCGCAGCTTGTGCAGGCAGCAGCGGCCGCAGCCGTCGCACAGGGATTCCCATTCGGCGCGCGTCATCGCGCCGAGGGGCTTCTCGCGCCAGAAGGGGATCGGTTGCGTCACGGGTGCAGTTTAGCGCCGGGTGGGGTCGGCAAGGAAGGTCGGGGGAGGGAACTCGGCCCATCCCCCTCCTCACCGAGCCCGACATCGTGGCCGAGATCATCTTGGGCGTGGCGCTGTCGTCCCGGCTTGGAAACGCCCCGCCGGCCTTGAGCATGGCGATGAGCTTGTGAATCAGCGCCGAATCAGGCCCCCCACCTCTGCGCTGCCTTCCTGAGCGTGATCAGGGCAATGGTCCGAAATTCCGGCGGGGGGTCCCCGGTTCAGTGCTTGTGCACACGCACAGCAAGCCCCGCCGCGCGCGAAGGCGCACCAGGGAGGGCTGGCCACGCATTCCATCGGATCTGGCCGCACACCGCGCCGCGGTCTTCCTGCACGGCCCGCCATGTTCGCGGCCGCGCCATCGCAGATTTCCCAGGCGCTCGAGGTTCCGGGCGTGACGCTCTTCGGCCCGTTCCCCGGCATCCTGCCGCCGCAGGCTTGCCGGGCCCGTTGGATGATCGCGGACTGCCGCGCCGTCAGGCTGAACGCGGCGCGGGCCGGATCCGCCGCGCCGCGACCTTCGAGACGCTGCCGGCCGGTTGAACCGCGAACATCCGCTCCGCCTCCGCCAACCGGTGGGCGGCCTCGGGCGCCATTTCGCCGACCGCCTCCACCACCGCTCGCACGATTGCCATCGCATTGGCGCGCGCGGCCGCGTCCTCCGGCAGCAGTGCGGGCAGGGTCTCGATGGCGCGTGCCTCGTCGATCATCAGCATGAAGAATTGCTGCCGGATGACCCGCTTGAACGCGGCAAGCGGCAGCGTCTCCCGGCCCATCTCCTTGCGGATGCGCCGGATAATGCCGAAGGATCGCTCATCCGCCTGGCCGGCTGGCATGCGGATCCACAGCAGCGCTCGGATCACCGCCTCGTGCAACCCGCCTTCGCCCATGGCGGCGCGCAGGCGCTCGGTCGCGAGCGCGACAAAGCGCTGGTGGTCCGGCGTGGTGCCTGGGCGGGCACGCGCAGGCACGCTCTCCACGGCAATGCCACTTGCCGCCTGCATCACGGGCGCCGCATAGACCTCGCGGAACACGCGCTCGGTCAGCGCATCGCGCTGGCGGCCATAGGCATCGAGCATGCGTGTCACGGCCTCCGACACCTGGCGCTCGGCGGCGCGGCCCGGATTGTCGTCCGGCACCTGCTGGCGGTTGGTGCGGGCCATCTCCGCCGCCCAACGCACCCAGGCCATGGCGGGGTTACGGTCGGAGAAGACCGTATAGGACAGCCGCGCCGGATGCGTCTGCTCCAATGCCCAGACCACCGGCGGCGTCGCCATGGCGCGCACTGCCGGCTGCACGAATTGCCGATAGAGGCCGAGGTTCGTCTCCGACACGCGGCGCACCGCGGCGAAGCGCTTCTCATCCTCGGCATCGGTGCCGCCGTGCCTGGCGAGGTCGGGGAAGTCGCGCGCTTCGAAGGTAACCAGCCAGTCGCCGTCGACGGCGGCGCCGGGCATGTCCTTGGCCGGATGCAGCGCGGCCTCGTACAGCCCAGGCGGCAGCACGTCGATCATGTCCATGTTCGACGCGAACTCGTTGTGTTCCTTCCGCGCCACCCCGCCCGAGACGAAGATGCCCAGATGCCCGATGCTGCCATGCACGGAATAGACGATGGTCTGGCCGTGGGTGCGCAGGTCTTCGAGGTCTGGATAGAGGTCGGTGATCCAGGACAGCGCCTGGGCCGGCGGCGTGATGCTGTCGCCCTCCGAACAGAACACGATGATCGGCGAGGCGATCGCGCGCAGGTCAACGCGCGTGCCGTCGCTGAACGTCAGTTCCCCCGTCGCCAGCCGGTTGCCGACGAACAATTCGTCGACGATGAACTGCATCTCCTCGGCGTTCAGCGTGACGTGTCCGCCCCACCATTTCTCGAAGCCGAGATAGCGATCGGCGGTGCGGTCGACATCCGACCAGACCTCATACTGCTTGGTCCAGTAGGTGTTGGACGGATTGCCGCTCTCGAAATTGCTGACCAGCCAGGCGCCATCGAACTTGCCGCCGCCAAGGTCGCCCGTCATGGCCGCCAGCCACGAGCCGCCCAGCATCCCTCCGAGGTAGCGCATCGGTGCGTGGCCCTGACGGCCCGCCCAGTAGGACAGCGGCGTACCCGCCACCATCAGGGGCCCGAAGGCCTCGGGGCGGATGGCGGCGGCCATCATCAGCGCCCAGCCAGCCTGGCAATTGCCGATGGCGATGGGCTTGCCCTCGGCATCCTTGTGCCTGCGGCCGACCTCCTCGGCGAAGGCGACGATGGCGCGGACCACATCCTCCATGGTCTGCCCCGGCTCGGGCTCGGGCCGGAAGCCCACGAAGTAGCAGGGGTGGCCGGCATTGAGCGCGACGCCTATCTCGCTGTCGGCCTTGAAGCCGCCGATGCCCGGGCCGTGGCCGGCGCGCGGGTCGATCACGATGAAGGGGCGATTCAGCGGGTCGGGCGGGGGGGCACCCTTCGGCGGTGTCACCCGCGCCACCCAATAGTTGACCGGGCGCGCCAGGTCATGCCCGTCCATCACCACCTCGAAGGCGAAGTCGAGGACATTGCGCATCGGGTCGTCCTCGCGTTCGAGGAACGCGTTGCCCCGCTGGCGCAGCACGTCGAGGAACAGGACGGAACGCTGCCAGGCATCGAGGCCGTAGGCGGCCCAGGGGAAAAGGGGCAGATCGGGCGTCATCGGCATTCTCCTGGCGAATACGGCCGGCCGGGCGTCGGGGGGCGGCCATGATGCGCAACGGGCTACCCGCCCGGCCGGCCACAGCGCTTGCATCATCCGCATAGCAGGATTGACCCCCCGACCGACACCGCGATGACCGGGGTGAGGGGTAAGTTACGGTGACAATCCGGGCACGCTGCGCCCCGGGACGCCATGCTGCGAGAAAAGGGCGTGTTCATCGTGCCCGATATCCTGGCCAATGCCGGTGCCGTGCCCGGCGCGCATTTTGCCGCCGGGCTGATGTGCCAGGTCGCGCAGCCCGGCCTCACCCTCGGCGGCGAAGCGGTCGCGCCACTTGCGCACCGTCCTGGCCGTCAGGCCCATGGTCGCCGCAATGGCTGCGACCGATGGCCCGGCCGCACGATCAGCATTCGACCATGCGGCGTGGTTCGGGCATTCTCATGACTGTCCAGCCGGGGCTCCGGGTTGGCGGGTGAAGGCTTCGCAACCATAGCCTCTCAACTCAACCCCGGAGGGACAACCTCCGCAGCAACGACAGCTAGGCTTAAGGTATGCGTGTGCAGTTGCATCAGCACGTCGTTGGCGACAAGCCGCTCCGACCGGCAAGCGGCAAATCAAGATGCTTGCGTGTCACCGATTTGAACCTGCGGCCGTAGCGTCAACCTGGAGAAGGCCCGGCTCGATGGCGCGTCCAGGCATGTTCGGGATAGGTGGGTATAGGCCCCGATCCCTGTCCTTTTTCTGGCCTTTGGGACCTGACAGCCGCTGCCGGCGCCCATTGACAGAAAAGGGGAGGGGGTCCGAGGGGGGGTCGCCTCCCTCGGCCTTCTGCCGCCGCACCCTCCTGGCCACCCTCGCCCTGTCGGCCTGCGCCCCCGCCCGCGCCCCCATGGGCCCGGCCATCGCCACCCCCTCCCTCGCCCCCGATGCGCTGGTCATGGCCGATGGCGTCCGCCTGCCACTGCACCGCTGGCTGCCTCCGAGCCCGCCGCGCGCCATCATCATCGGCCTGCATGGCATGAACGAGCACGCCCGCGCCTTCGCCGAGGATGCGGCGGCCTGGTTCACCCGCGAAGGGGTGGGCCTGTATGCCTACGACCAGCGCGGCTTTGGCGACACGCCCAACCGCGGAATCTGGGCCGGGCACCAGACCATGGCGGCCGACGCCACCGAGGCCGCGCGCCTGATCCGCGCCCGCCATCCCGGCCTGCCGGTGGTGATGATGGGCGAGAGCATGGGCGGCGCCGTGCTGCTGGTGGCCGGCGCCTCCGCCACGCCGCCGCCGGTGGATGGCTATGTGCTGCTCGCGCCCGCGGTGGTGGGGCGGGAGAGCCTGGGCTTCCTCGGGCGCAACATGCTCGACCTGCTGGTGGCGCTGGTGCCGATGATGGGCTTCGCCAACAGCGCGCCGGGCTTCCAGCCCACCGACAACATCGCCGCCTGGCAGCGCTGGTCGCGCGACCCGCTGCTGATCCGCAACATGCGGCTCGATGCGGTGGCCGGCCTGGTCGATCTGATGGATGCCGCGGTGGCCGCCGCGCCGCATTTCCGTGCGCCGGCGCTGCTGGTCTATGGCGGCCGCGACCGGCTGGTGCCGCCGGGACCGACCCGCCGGCTTCTCGCCGCGCTGCCCGAACCCTCGCACCAGCGCACCGGCTTCTACCCTGAGGGCTACCACATGCTGCTGCGCGACCTGCAGGCCGAGACGGTGGCGCGTGACATCGCCGCCTGGGCGCTCGACTTCGGCGCGCCGCTGCGCTCCGGCGCCGAGGCCGCGGCGCGCGCCTGGCTGGCGGCGTGAGCGCACCGGACCCGCCTTTCCTTGGCCATGACGGCCTGGCGACCCTGGCGGCGGCGCTGGCCGTGGCGGTGCTGAGCGCCGGACTCGCACCGCTGATCGCCGCGGCGGCGGTGTTCGGCACGGCGCGGCGCGCGGCGGTCCTGCCGGCCGGGGCACCTGCGCGGATCATCGTACTCGGCCATCGCCTGCAGGGCGGTGCGCCGTCGGGCGACTTCGTGGCGCGGTTGCGCCGCGCGGTTCTCCTGGCGCATCGCTTCCCCGCGGCACGGGTGCTGGTGCTGGGCGGCCAGACCGCCCCCGGCGGGCCCGCCGAGGCCGAGGCGGGGCGCGCCTGGCTGCTCGCCGAGGGCCTGGACGCGGCGCGGATCGAGGTCGAGACGCGCTCACGCCACACGCTCGAGAACTTGCGAAACCATCGCGACACGCACCCCTCCGCTGCCGTGGAAGCCTTGGTGACGAGCCGCCTGCACCTGCATCGCGCGATGCTGATGGCGCGCGGCCTGCGCCTCGCGCCCGAGCCGGTGGCCGCCGAGGACGCGCTGCGCATGCGCCCTGCCTGGCTGCTGCTGGAGGGCTTCATGGTGCAATGGTACGTGACCGGCCGAACCATGGCCCGCCTGCTGCGCCGCACCGCCTGGCTGGAGCGGATCGGCTGACCAGCCGGCATGGACGCCTCGATAACATAAGGTATCATGCGGGTTCGAGCAGATCCCGATCTGGTGGAATCACCTGATCGGGTAAAGATGCTCGCGAAAACAACGGCCTGGAGTCGTTGCCGTGAGCCACGGCGAACGGAAGCGGCTCTGGCCCTGCGATGGCGGCAGGCGTGCGAACCCCGCACGTCACGCCGTGGCCCAGGAGGAACACGCCGATGAACCGCCGCCCGCTCCTTGCTGCCGCGCCGCTGGCGCTTGCGGCCCTGGCCCTCGCGGCCTGCGCCCAGCGCATCTACCAGGTCAGTGCGCGGCCATTCGGCACCGAGGAAGCCCCGCTCGAGATCCGCCAGAACCAGATCCTGCGCGCCGGTGCGGGGCTCGGCTGGCAGATGGAGGTGGAGGGGCCGGGCAGGATTGTCGCGACACTGAACCTGCGCAGCCATACCGCGGTCACGAACATCGCCTTCAACACCCGGCAGTTCTCGATCCTCTACGCCGAGAGCCGCAACCTGCAGGCCAGCGGCGAGTTGATCCACAAGAACTACAATGGCTGGGTCCGCAACCTCGAACGCGCGATCACTCAGCAGCCGCCGGTGTGACCGCCGGCGCGGCCGGCCGCACCTTCACCAGGCCCTCGGGCCGCAGGCGGTAGCCGAAGCGATAGGCGACCGACAGCACATGATAGGCCGCCTTGAAGGCCAGCACCGGCAGGCGCCGGTTGGGGTTGGCATGGACATCGCCGGCCAGCAGGCTGACCAGCCCGTCGCGCATCCGGAAGCGGTTGCGCGGTTCCATGAACATGTCGCGCAGCACTGGCCTGTTGATGCGGTAGATCAGCCAGGACAGCGATCCCACCGCGCTCTTGACCTTGCGCTCGAAGTGCCGGGCGAGGGCGGCGCCGCGCGCCGGGTCGTCCAGCCAGGCATCGGCGACATCGGCGCCCATCTCGGCACTCGCCATCGCGAGCAGCACGCCGGAGGAGAAGATCGGGTCGATGAAGGCATAGGCGTCGCCGGCCATCAGCCAGCCATCGCCGTGCATCGCCTGCGCGGCATAGGAATAATTACCGGTGGCTGTAACCTCCGAGGCGAGGGCCGCGCCGGCGATGCGCCGTGTCACCGAGGGCGTGCCGTGGAGTGTCTCCAGGAAGAACGCCTCCAGGGAGCCGGTGCGTCGCTTGAAGAAGGCCGGGTTGCTGACCACGCCCACGCTTGTCACGCCGTCGGGCAGCGGGATCATCCAGAACCACCCGTGCTCGAACAGGTGGATGCTGATGTTGCCGTCCTCCTGCCCCTCGAAGGGCGCGACGCCCCGGAAATGGGCGTAGATGGCGGCGGTATTGTTGTGCGGGTTGCGCGCCTTGGTGCCCATGGCGCCGGCCAGCAGCGTATCGCGCCCCGAGGCGTCGATCACGTAGCCGGCGCGGAAGGCGTGGTGCGTGCCGGCCTCGTCGCGCGCCACGATGCGGTGGCCGGCAGCGGCATCCAGCGCCACGTCCAGCACGCGCATCCCCTCGCGCGCATCGGCGCCCAGAGCGCGGGCGCGCGCGAACAGCAGCGCATCGAAGGGCGCGCGGCTGACCTGGTAGGCATAGGTGTAGTCACGGTTCAGCCCGCCGCCGAAATCGAACAGCGTGCTCTTGCCGTGCTCGTCGGACACGAAGCGCCCGCCCGGTTTCAGCACGCCGAGCGCCGCGACCTCGTCACGCACACCCAGCCGTTCCAGGATGCGCAGGTTGAGCGGCAGCAGGCTCTCGCCGATATGGAAGCGCGGGTGATGCTCCTTCTCGAGCAGCACGACGCGGCGGCCCTTCTCGGCCAGCAGGGCGGCGGCGGTGCATCCGGCGGGCCCGCCGCCGATCACCAGCACGTCGCAGGTCGTCTCGCCGGCATCGGGCGCGGCATGGGCGTCGAGAGGCATGTGCCTGGGTTCGGTCCGGGTTTGCATGTACTATCTGATGCCATTCCAAACGGTTTCCAGTGAGCGACGCAACCACGCCGACCCTGACCCCGCCCTCGCCCGGGATTGCGCCGGCCGGGCTCGTGGTGGTCATCCCCGCCTTCCAGGAAGCCGCCACCATCGCCGCACTCGTGGCGCGTGTGCATGCGGCCCTGCCGGGGGCGGCGCTGCTGGTGGTTGATGACGGGTCGAGCGACGGCACCGGCGACATCGCCGCCGCCTCCGGCGCCGAGGTGGTGGTCAGCCCCGCCAATGAGGGCAAGGGCGCGGCGCTGCGGCGCGGCATGCGCGCCGCCCTGGCGCGCGGCGCCACCCTGGTCGCGACACTGGACGGCGACGGCCAGCACCGGCCCGAGGACCTGCCCCGGCTGCTCGCCCTGGCGCGGCCCGACCGGATCGTGATCGGCTCCCGCCGCCATGCCTCCGGCCAGCCGGCGGCGCGGCGGCGGGCCAATCGGGTGGCGGATTTCTGGGTGTCCTGGGCAGCCGGGCATGCGGTGGCCGACAGCCAGTCCGGCCTGCGGATCTACCCCGCGGCCAGCCTGGTGCGGCTCGACCGCTACGAGGGCCGGGCGCGGCGCTTCTCCTTCGAAAGCGAGATCCTGATCGATGCCGCGCGCATGGGCATCACCACGGTCGCGGCGGATATCCCGGCGCTGTATGCCGGTACGCTGCAGCGCAAAAGTCATTTCAGGCCCGTTGCGGATATCGCGCGGATCGTGATCATGGTGGCGGGCAAGCTGCTCAGGCGCGGGATGGCCCCGGCCGCGTTGCGTCGCAGCCTGGCCGAACGGCGCCAGCAAAAGAAGGAGCATCCGCGTGAGCCATCGTCGTGACCTGCTGCGTCGCAGCCTGCCCGTGCTCGTGGCGCTGGGGGGCGGCATCGGCCTGGGCGCCTGCCGTGGCGAGCCGGTCTATGAAAGCGCCAATGGCCAGTTCCTCGGCCGGGGGTCGATGGCCGAGCGCGAAGCGCTGATCCGCCGCGCCGCCGCATCGCAGGGTGGCTGGTCGGTGCAGTCCATGCGCCCGGGGCTGCTGCGCGCCACCAATACCTGGCGCAGCCACCAGATGACGGTCGATATCGCCTTCGACGTGCGCAGCTTCTCCATCCGCTACGTCAACAGCGTGAATCTCGACTATACCGGCGCGCAGATCCACGCCGCCTACAACAACCGCGTGCAGGCGCTCGAACGCGCCATCCTGCAAGGCGGCGGCGCGGCCTAGAGCCGATCCCGATGAGATGGTGTCACCTGATCGGGTGAAGATGCTCGTGAAAACAATGGGGTCGAGCCGTTTCCGGTCGCCTCGGCTCGTGGCAACGGCTCCAGCGCGCTACGCCATCCCGCCATTGATCGAGACCACCTGGCCGGTGATGTAGGCGGCGCGGTCCGAACACAGGAAAGCCACGAGGTCCGCCACCTCCTCCGGCCGGCCGAGGCGGCGGGCGGGCACCATCTCCTTCACCCGCGCCGGGGGCACGGCGGCGGCGATGGCGGGGCTCTCGATCAGCCCCGGCGCCACGGCATTCACCGTGACGCCGCGCGGCGCGCATTCCAGCGACAGCGCGCGCACCGCCCCCACCAGCCCCGCCTTGGCCGCCGCGTAGTTCACCTGGCCGCGATTGCCCATGATGGCTGACACGGACGACATCGCGACGATCCGCCCGGCCCGCGTCGCCATCATCGGCAACAGCAGCGGCTGCGTGACATGGAAGAAGCCATCGAGCGAGACGGCCATCACGCGCCGCCATTGCGCGGCACTCATGCCCGCCATCGGCACGTCGTCATGCGCGCCGGCATTGTGGACCAGCACCTGGATCGGGCCGTCGTCCAGCAGCGCCTCGCAGGCGGCGCGGGTGGCGTCGGCGTCGGTGATGTCGAAGGCGATGCTATGCGCCGCGCCGCCGCCGGCACGAATCGCCTCGGCCAGCGCGGCGGCGCGGTCGGGGTTGGCATGGGCATGCACCACCACCGCGCAGCCCTCCCGCGCCAGGGCGTGGCAGATGGCGGCGCCGATCGGGCTCGCCCCGCCGGTGACCAGCGCGCGGCGCGGCGCGGGGCTCATGCCAGCACGATGGTGGCGCGGCCCGAGACCAGCGCGCGCCCGTCGCCTTCGATCGCGAAGCGGTAGATGAAGCCCCGGGTTTCGCGCGAGAGCACCGTCGCGCCCACCATGAGGTCGCCGGCGATGTCGTCCACGCGGTCCACCGCCGCCTCCACGCCCGAAACCGCGGCGAGGAAGCCTGGCCCCTGGGCCGCGCCGGCGGTCAGCGCGCCGTGCAGCGCCATCGCCTGCAGCGCGTATTCCACGGCGCAGATCGCGGCCAGGCCATCGTCGCGCCGCAGCGGGTTCGTGGCGTCGCGATGCGTCGCGGAGGCACAGGCGATGGCCTCCGCGGTGCAGGACTCCACCCGATCCAGCAGGCACATCGCGCCCTGGTGGGGAATGAGCCGCGCGATGGCCGCGCGGGTTGCGGGCAGGTGCGGCGCGTTCATGGCTGCACCGCCACCGCCAGGCTTTCGTCATCGAGCAGCGGCAGGACCACCTCGCGCGTCGCCTGCGCGGCCAGCACCGCCAGCAGGGGCAGGGCGCGCGCCACGGGGTTGGCCACGCATAGCGCATCGAGGCCCGCTGGCAGGCCATGCGGCGTCGGCGCGTCGCGCGTGTGCCGCAGGCCCATCGCACCGCGCGCGCCATGGCCGGGTGCCAGCACCAGCGCCACCGCGAAGGATTCGCCCGATGGCCGCAGCGCGTGGAGCGGGTCCGGCAAGGGCACGTCATGCGCCACGAACAGCAGCGGCCGCCCGGTTGCCGCCACCTGCGCCGCCGCGTGCAGCAGGCCGGTCGCGAACACCCCGTCATGCCCGCCCAGGCTCACCGAGGGCCGCGCCGAACCGACCGCGATCCCCCAATACCCCGCCGCCGCATTGTGTACGGAATTGTGGAACTGGGTCGGCGAGATCGCGCCATCCGGGGTGTGCAGCGCCTCGAGGATGGAGGTGATGACCTGGCCCTCGCCATTGGAACTCGCGAACACCGTGTCGAGATCCTCGGGTGGCAGCCCGCTGTCCTGCACCGCCTCGGCCGCGACGGCGAGCGCCAGGCGCACCGAAGGCCCGGTGCGGCGGCGCTCGGTCGGTGGCAGCAGGGCCGGTGCCGGCGGCACCAGCGGCGCGTGGGTGTAAGGTTCACGCCCCGCCAGCACCGGCACCGCCTGCGCCCAGCCCGCCAGCCCCGGCCCGAGCAGGCCGATGCCCGCGACGCCGACGCGCAGCGTCACGGCAGCCGCCCGATCACCAGGGCGCAGTTGCTGCCGCCGAAGCCGAAGGAATTCGACAGCACGCGCTCCACCGGCGCGGCATGGTTCACGGTCACGATAGCCGAGGTGAAGGCGGGGTCCGCCCGCGCCACGCCCAGGCAGCCCGGCACCAGCCCGTCCTCGACGCAGATCGCCGCGATGGCTGCTTCCAGCGCGCCGGATGCGCCCAGCGTATGCCCCGTCCAACCCTTGGTGGAGGAACACCGCACGGTATCGCCGAATACCCGCGCCAGGGCGCGGTCCTCCATCGCGTCATTCGCCCGCGTGCCGGTGCCGTGCATGTTCACGTAGTGGATGTCGGAGGGTGCGAGGCCGGCGCTGTCCATCGCCGCGCGCATCGCGCCGACCGCGCCATGCCCCTCGGGATGGGGCGAGGACATGTGGTGGCCGTCCGAGGAAGCACCGGCACCCAGCAGCGCGATCCGGCCCGCATCGCCCGGCCCGGCGCGTTCGAGCAGCGCGAAGGCGGCCGCCTCGCCGATGGAGATGCCGTCGCGGTCCTCGGCGCAGGGCCGGGTCGGCCCGCGTGGCGAGCAGTTCGAGCGAGGCGAAGCCGTGCAGCGTGAGGCGGCACAGCGTGTCCGCGCCACCCACCACCGCCGCGTCCACCACCCCGGCGGCGATCAGCATGGCGGCATCGAGGAAGGCCCGCGCGCCGGAGGTGCAGGCGGTCGAGATGGACACACATGGCCCGGCGAGGCCGAGCCTGGCGCGCACAAAGCGCGGCAGCGCGTGCAGGTCGTGGGTGCGCGCGTAATCGTAGCCCGACAGCGCCCCGCCTTCGCCGCGCCGCGCCCAGGCCTGCTCGGTCTCCTCGATGCCGGAGGTCGAGGTGCCGAGCACGACGGCGATGCGCCCGGCGCCATGCCGCGCCACCGCCGCCGCCACCGCCGGCATGAAGCCGTCCTGGCGCAGCGCCAGTTCCGCCAGGCGCGTGTTGCGGCAGGCGAAGGCGGCCAGCGGTTCCGGCGGTTCGAGCAATTCCGCCTGCCGCACCCGGCCGATCCAGATGCCCGCGGGCAGCCCCGCCATGTCCGCAGGGTGTCGAGGCCGCCTTGGCGCGCGTGCAGGGCCTCGCGCGTCGCCGCGAGACCGGTGCCCATCGCGCTTGTCGCCGTGAGGGCCGAGATGCGCAGCGGAACCATGCTGGTCAGGTGGCGATGCTCCGCCGCGGTGCCAGGGCGCTGGCCAGCAGGAATGCCGCCGCCACGCCGATGGCCACGGTCAGCCCCGTCGCGTGGAGCACCGGGGTGCGGCACAGCGCGAGCAGCCCGAAGGTGAGCAGGGTGGTGACCATGCAGGTGATGACGGAGGCCATCATGCGCGACGCTTCCTCCGCTGGAGCCTCCCCGGAACCGGCCGCATGGCCTGTCAGGAACAGCGCATAGTCCATGCTGACGCCCGCCAGCAAGAGCGCCGCGGTGAGGTGGAACACGGTGATCCGCTCGCCCAGCGCCGCCAGCGCCGCGAAGGTCACCAGCAGCGCCCCGGCCAGCGTGGCCGCGATGCGCAGGCCCGGCCCCGGCCCGCGCCCGGCCACCAGCAGCGCGAGCACGAGCACCCCGCCCAGCGCGCCCCAGCGCAGCGCCGCCGCGGTGCTGGCGGCGAGCAGCGCCTCGGTCTCGGCCTTGATGTCCACCACCAGCAGGCCGGGCACGCTCGCCGCCGCCGCGCGCAGCGCCGCCATGTCGCGCACGTCGCGCGGCAGCAGCAGCGCGCGCCAGCCATCGCCATCGGCGCGCAGCAGCGGCGCCAGGCGGGCGGCGAGCAGCGGCGCGTCCGCGAGGTCCGCCGGGGTCAGCGGCGCCCGCGTGCGGGCCTCGGCGATGCCCGCGAGGAAGGGTGCGAAGGCGCTGTCGCGGAATGGCAGGCCCTGCCGTGCGGCCTCGATCCGTTCGGCCAGCACGGCGTCATCGGGCAGGGCGGCGAGGCGCGCGCGCTGGGTCTCGGCACTCGGCAGGAAGCGTGCCGGGTGGTCGAGGCCGCCGATCGCGCCGGTGGCCACCAGCGGTTCCAGTGCCATCGCCGCCCGTTCGGCGCCACGCAGCGCCGCCTGCGCATCCGCGGCGCGCAGCGAGAGCACCACGCGCACATCGGGCGCCCCTACCTGGCGGCGCAATTCGCCATCCAGCAGGCGCACCGCCTCCGGCACCGGGCTGAGGGCGGACAGGTCGCGCTCCATGCGCGGGCCGCCGGCCAGGGCCATGCCGCCGGCGACCAGCCCCAGCAGCACGAGCGCCGGGGCACGCCGGCCACCCAGCCCCGACAAGGCCCGCGCCAGCCAGGCCGGCAGCGGGCGCACCACCAGCCCTTCCGCCGGTAGCAGCGCGGGCAGCAGGAAGCGCGTGGCCAGCGCCGCCGTGGCCAGCCCCGCCGCCGCGAACAGCCCGAGCTGCGCCAGGCCGGGAAAGCCCGAGGCCAGCATGGGCGTGAGCCCGGCCACTGCCGCCGCCGCCGCCAGGCGCAGTGTGGGCCACAGGCGCCGCGCGGCATCCGGCAGCGCCTCGCCGGGCCGCCGCCCTGTCACCAGCAGGATGGGGTAGTCGGCGCAGACACCCAGCATGGTCATGCCGAAGCCGAAGGCCGCGGCATGGACATGGCCGAACACCGCCTGCACCACCGCCAGCCCGGCCAGCGTGCCGGCCGCCAGCGGCACCGCCACCACCAGCAGCATCGCCGCCGAGCGGTAGCGCCAGACCAGGAAGCCACCCACCAGCAGCAGCGACAGCGTCGAGACCAGTTTCACATCGGCGCGCACCGTCGCCGCCGCCTGCGCGGCGAAGATGCCCGGCCCCGAGAGCAAAAGCCGCGCCCCCGGCGGCGGCGCGGCGGCGGCGAAGGCGGCGCGGAAGGCGGCCTCGGCGGCGCCCTGCGCATCGATGTCGAGCCCCGCCGCGCGGCTTTGCGCCAGCAGCAGCGCGCGCGGCCCCGGCGCCATCCACACGCCATGCGCGGTGGCCACGCCCGCCTCCGCCGTCCAGCCGCGCAGCAGCGCGAGGAAGGCGCCGGTGGGGTCGGCGAAGGCGAAGCGCCGCAGCAGCGGCGCGGCGGAGGAGCGCAGCCCGTCCAGCACGCCATCGAGCGATTCACGCAACGCCTCCGGCGTGAAGGCCGCCGGCGTCGCGGCCGGCGACAGCGCGTAGCGATGCGCGAAGAGCAGTGCGGCTTCCGGCTCGCCGACCATCGCCGCGCCATTGGCCACCAGCGCGAACAGGCCGCTCTCCGCCAGCGTGCCGGCCATGGCGCGGGAGATGCGCGCGAGGTCTTCCTCCGCTGCCCCCTCGATGCCGGCGATCAGCAGCGTGGTCGCGGCCCCGCTGCGCAGTTCCTGCACCAGGAAGGCGGCCTCGGGCGTGTCCGGATCGGGCAGGAAATCCGCGATGTCGCCGCGCAGGTCCGCCACGCGCAGCATCAGCGCGAAGCCGAGCGCCAGTGCGCACAGCGCGGCGAGGAGCGGCGCGGCGCGCCTCACCGGAGCGGCGTCGCCATCAGGCGCGTGCGCCCGTCGCTGCCCTGGGTCTCGACCACCAGCACATCGGCGCCCTGGCCCTCCAGCACGATGCGCTGCACCGCGGCCTGCACCCGCATGGATCGCGGGGACAGCACGATGCGCCACTGCGCCGGACTGCCGCTGAACGCGACGTCATGGTGCGCGCGCAGGGTTGCGAGGTCGCCGGCGAGGGTGGCGCGGATCGCTTCCACCAGCGGGCGGATCTCCGGCGCGGCATCCAGCGCAATCACTTCCCGTACCCCGCGCGAGGGGCGGTCCAGCACCAGCCGGTCACCCTCGACCACCAGGCGTTCCTCGACCGGTTCCAGCGTGTGCTTCTCCAGCCGGTCGGGCGCGCGCCACAGCAGCACGCCGCGCGATTGCAGCGGGCGTTCCAACTCGGGCAGGTGCTTTTCCTCGACGAAGCGGGCGCGGCTTTCGCGCACGGCGCGCAGGCCGGCCATGACCTGCGCCAGCGCATCCTGCGCGCGCGCGGCCCGCGGCAACACCGGCAGCATGCCGGCGAGCAACGCGGCGCGGCGCGGCAGGGCGCGGCTCGCCATGCGGCTAGGCGGCCAGCATCCGCGCGCCGTTGCGCGCCAGCAGCAGGGGCCGCACCAGACGGGCGAAGCGCGCCGCTTCGGCATCATGGGTATAGCCGCTCAGGCAGAAGGAGGTGCAGCCGAGGTCGATGAACTGCTGCAGCGTATCGGCGCATTGCTGCGGCGCGCCGACCACGACGATCCCCGCCCCCGCGCGCACCCGCGACACGCCGGCCCACAGATGCGGCGCGATCAGGTCGCCATGGGTGGCGCGCAATTCCTGCACGCGCTGGTTCGCCGCGCTGTTGGAGATGCGCTGCTGCAACTGCGCGGTCTGCTCGGCGGTGGTGCCACGCATCAATTCACGCGTCGCTTCCCAGGCCTCCTCCTCGGTGTCGCGGCAGAGGATCTGCAGGCGCATGCCGAACTGCAACTTGTCTGCCCGGCCGTGGCGGGCGGCCATGGTGCGGATCTCGGCGATGTTGGCGGCGATGCGCTCGGGCGTGTCGCCCCAGAACAGGTGCACGTCGGAATGGCGCGCCGAGACCTCCCAGGCCTCCCGCGAGCCGCCGCCGAGGTAGAAGCGCGGCCCGCCGGGCTGGAGTGGCGGGGGCAGCACGCGCGCGCCGGCCAGGGTGGTGAAGCGGCCCTCGAAGTCGATCGGGCCATCGGCGCTCCACAGCGCCTTCATCACGCGCACATCCTCCTCCATCTGCGCGTAGCGGTCCTCCTTGGCGGTCAGGATGCCATCGGCGCGCAGCTCGGCCTCGTGCTGGCCGGCGATCAGGTTGACCGCGACGCGGCCGCCGGAGAGCTGGTCGAAGGTGCTGATCATCTTGGCCATCATGGCGGGGCGGATGTAGCCCGGCTTGGCCGCGACCAGCGCGCGGATGCGCTTCGAACGCGCCACCACCATCGCGCTGGTGATCCAGGCCTCCCAGCAGGCGTTGGTGACCGGGATGAGGAAGTATTCGAACCCGGCCTCCTCCGCCGCGCCGATCACGCGGTCGAACATCTCCATCGAGGGCGGGACGAAGCGATCGGGGTCGCCATAGCAGGTGGTGTCGCCGCTGGTGGGCAGGTACCAGCCGAATTCGAGGCGTTGCATGCGGGCCTTCCGAGGTCGTTGCCGTCGCCACTCTAGGCCGGGCGGAGGCGTGCCACACCCCTTGCAAGCCATGGATGCGCGGCCGGCCGGCATGCTAGCCTGGGCTCTCACCCGCTTTGCGAAGGGCGAACAGGAATGCCGATGCACCGCCGAAACCTGCTGGCGGGGGGCTTTGCGCTCGCCGCCGGCCCCGCCCTGGCCCAGGGCTCGCCGCACGACCACCATTCAGGCCAGTTCGAGCGGCTGAACCAGCCGGGCCGCATGGGCCTGCCGGACCTCCACCACGCGCACGCTGTCACCGAGAGCCCGGCGCCGAGGCGGCCGAGCGCCAGGGCGCCTGGCGGGTGCTGGCACCGCTGCCCATCCCGCGCACCGAAATGGCCTGGGCGGCGGAATTCCGCAATCGCGTGCACCTGGTCGGCGGCTATGCCGAGCAGCGCGTGGATCGCCCCTACCACCACGCCTACGACCCGGCGACCAATGCCTGGGTGGAACTGGCGCAGCTGCCGCGCGGGGCGAACCATGTGGGTGTCGCGCCGCTGGGCGAGCGGCTCTATGCCTTCGGCGGCTTCATCGAGCAGAACCGCACGCCGCATGACGGCGCCTTCGCCTTCGATGGCGAGCGCTGGCACACGCTGCGTCGCCTGCCCGAGGCCTGCGGCGCCATGGCCTGCATCGCGCTGGAGGGCAACATCCACATCATCGGCGGCGCCATCGGCTCGGACAACCGCCGCTCGATCGACTGGCACCTGGTCTATGACCCGCGCACCGACCGCTACAGCCGCCGCCAGCCCATGCCCGCTGGCGCGCGACCACGCGGGCGTGGTGGTGGTCGCGGGCAAGATCCACCTGATCGCCGGGCGGGTGGACAGCTTCCACACCAATTCCAACCTGCACCACAGCTACGACCCGCAGACCGACCAATGGACCTTCCGCGCGCCGATCCCGACCGCGCGCTCGGGCCATGGCTGCGTGTGGTACCGCGAGCGGATCTTCTGCATGGGCGGCGAGGGCACCAACCGCGTCTATGGCCAGAACGAGGCCTACAACCCTGCGACCAACGCCTGGGAATCCTACGCGCCGATGATCACGCCGCGGCATGGGATGGGCGCGGTGGTGCTGGGCGATTCCATCTTCGTCGCCGGTGGCGGCCCGCAGATGGGCGGCGGCGTGAAAAGCGCGATCAACGAGGCCTTCACCCTGGGCTGAAGGCGTACTCGGCGCGCCCGTTCGATGGCATGCGGGCACCGCAGATGACACCCTGCGGTGCCACGTGACGGCGCGGCTCGGCTCAAGTTGCGGAAAGCCTCATGCGCCGATCAGGGCGCGGCGGATGCCGAGCGCACCGCCGCAGGCATCCCGATGCGTCCAAGCCCGGGCAGTTTCAGCGCCGGGCGCAGCACATCGATCCCCGCGACAGCGCCGAACAGGTTGACCTCGAAGCCCTCGACGCTGCCGACGGTGAAGCCGCCGTAGCCGCCCAGCGTCAGACGCACGCCCATGCCGCCGGGCGTCCGCCGCAGCCACCAGCCATCATGCGGATAGTCGCGGCCGATCGCATTGGGCGGCAGGGTCGCCGCGGCCTCCGGCACGGCCTCCAGCACCGCCGCGACGAAGGTGTTGGAATTGGGGCCCGGCCATGCGCGATAGTCGCCTCGCCCTTGCCAGGCATAGCCATCGATGGCGGCCTGCATGCGTGGGATGATCGCTTCGGCGGCGGCGCCATCCGCCGCGAACACCACCTGTGGCGCGCGGCCGAACCAGCGCCCATCCGGCTCGAAGCCGTTGATGCGCAGCGGGTCGCCCCAGGCGGTGACGTCATACCGCGTGTAGGACGCGGCGCCCGCCGGCTTCAGCACCAGCCAGGAATGCACGGCGAAGGCACCACGCCAGCGCACCGTCGGCGCGGCGAACACGCGCACCACGGCATGTGGCGTCTGCGCGGCCGGCGGCAGCAGCCCGGCGCTCGACCGGTCCGCCATGCGCCAGGCCGCACCCGGACCGCTGCTCTGGTGCAGCACCACCGAGATGGCCAGGGGCAGGATGAAGATGAGGCCGAACAGGATCACGGGGCGCTTGAATCTGGACATCGCGAGGTGGAGATATGCGGCTTCGGGCCCGAACCGCAAGCGTGCCGGCCTCAGCGCCCGCCGGCGACGTCGATCGTCGTGGCCTTGATGTAGCCCGCCTCGTCCGAGGCGAGGAACAGCAGCGCAGCGGCGATCTCGCGCGGCTGTCCGACACGGCGCATCGGCATCAGGCGGTTGGGAGTGAGTTCGCGCGCATGCGCTCGGCGATGGCGGCACCGATGCCGTTCGCCGCGCCGGTCACGCGGCAAGGGGGTCCTGGAGGCGTCCCATGCTGTTCTCCTGCGGCGGATGGGCCTCTGGGGGCGAGCATGTGGCCACACGCCACCACCGGCAAACTGGGATGCGGCGCCAGTGACCATCGGCGGATTGACAGCATGCGGGCGACGCGTTCCGGTTGATCCAGCAGGAACGGAGCACGCCCCTTGCCTGGCCATGACCCCGTGCGCGGCATCGATGCCGTCATCGTCGGCGCGGGTTTCGCCGGCCTCTACATGCTGCACCGCCTGCGCGGCCTCGGCCTGACCGCAACCGTGATCGAGGCGGCGGCGGGCGTCGGCGGCACCTGGTACTGGAACCGCTATCCCGGCGCGCGCTGCGACGTCGAGAGCATGCAGTACTCCTATTCCTTCTCCGAGGAACTGCAGCAGGAATGGCGATGGTCGGAGCGCTTCGCCGCGCAGCCGGAAATCCTGCGCTACGCGAACCATGTCGCCGACCGTTTCGACCTGCGGCGCGATATCCGCTTCGACACGCGCGTTGTTGCCGCAACCTTCGACGAGACGTCGTCGCGCTGGCACCTGCGAATGGATGACGGTTCGCTTCTCACTGCGCGCTTCTGCATCATGGCGACCGGCTGCCTGTCGGCGGCGCGCCTGCCGGAGATCGAGGGCCTGGACGATTTCCAGGGCCCCACCTACCACACCGGCCACTGGCCGCATGAAGGCGTCGATTTCACCGGGCAGCGCGTCGGCGTCATCGGCACCGGCTCCTCGGCGATCCAGGCGATTCCGGTGATCGCCGGCAGGCCGCGCATCTGATCGTGTTCCAGCGCACGCCGAACTTCAGCATTCCGTCGCGCAACCGCGCCATGGACGCAACTTATGAACGGTCGTGGAAGTCCTGCTACGACGCGCGCCGGCGCAAGGCGCGGCAGATGCGCAGCGGCATCGACTACCCGGTCAACCCGAAATCCGCGCTCGAGGTGGATGACGGCGGAGCGCGAGCGCGAATACGCCGCACGCTGGGATGCCGGCGGCACCGCCTTCATGGCCGCCTTCAGCGATCTGGCAACGGACCAGGCCGCGAACGACACGGCCGCGGAGTTCGTCCGCCGGCAGATCCGCGCCATCGTGAAGGATCCTGCCGTCGCCGAGGCGCTCGCCCCGCGCAACCATCCCATCGGCACCAAGCGCATCTGCGTCGACACCGGCTACTACGAGACCTTCAACCGCGCGAACGTGACGCTGGTCGACCTGCGCCAGTCGCCGATCGAGCGCATCACGCCCGATGGCGTGCGGACGCGCGATGCCGCGCACGCACTCGACGCGCTGGTTCTTGCCACGGGCTTCGACGCCATGACCGGCGCGCTGCTGGCCATGGACATCACCGGCCGCGACGGCGTGACGCTGCAGGAGAAGTGGGCGGCCGGACCGCGGACCTATCTCGGCCTCATGACCGCAGGCTTCCCCAACCTGTTCATGGTCACCGGCCCGGGCAGTCCGTCGGTGCTGAGCAACATGATGGTCTCCATCGAGCAGCATGTCGACTGGATCGCGGATGCGCTCGCGCACATGCAGGCACGCGGGCTCGACCGCATCGAGGCAACGCCGAAAGCCGAGGACGGTTGGGTGGAGCACGCGAGGGAGGTCGCGCAGCGCACGCTCTATCCGCGCGCGAATTCCTGGTACATGGGCGCGAACGTGCCCGGCAAGCCGCAGGTCTTCATGCCCTATATCGGCGGCGTGGGCACCTATCGAGACATCTGCGACGGGATAGCGGCGCGCGGCTACGAGGGCTTCATCCTCGCCGCCCGGCCTGGCCGTGCCGCGGCGAAATGAGGAAACACGGATGCCACTGGATCCCGGCGCGCAGCATGTCCTCGACCTCATCCGCGAATCCGGCCGGCCGCCCCTGCACACGCTCTCGGCACCCGAGGCGCGCGTGGCCTCCGCCGCCGCACGCGCGGTCCTGCAACCGCAACCGCCCGAGGTCGCCGAGGTGGCGAATCTCACCTGCCCGGGCCAGGCCGGCGCGATCCGCCTGCGCCACTACCGAGGGATCGGCACGCATCCCTCGGCGATACTGCCCTGCCTGCTTTTCCTGCACGGCGGCGGATGGGTGATCGGCGACCTCGACAGCCACGACCAGCTCTGCCGCAGCCTCGCAAACCATGCCGGCGCGGCGGTGATCGCGGTGGATTATCGCCTGGCGCCCGAAGCGCGCTTCCCTGCCGCTGTCGAGGATGCCGCCGCCGCGCTCACCCATGTTTTCGTCAATGCCGCCGCCCTGCGCATCGACACTGCACGCATCGCCGTCGGCGGTGACAGCGCGGGCGGCAACCTGGCCGCCGTCCTGGCGCTGATGGGCCGGGACGGCACCGTGCCCGCGCCAGGCTTCCAGGTGTTGTTCTACCCGGTCACCGACCTTGCCGGGAACACGCCGGCCTATCAGCGCTTCACCGAGGGGTATCCGCTGACCGCAACGACCATGCGTTGGTTCATCGACAGCTACGCCGACGACCCGACGCACAGGAACGACTGGCGTGCCTCGCCGCTGCGCGCCGCCACGCTCTCGGGTGTCGCGCCCGCCTTCGTCATGACCTGCGGGCATGATCCGTTGGTGGATGAGGGCATGGCCTATGCGCGGCGCCTCGATGAGGACGGCGTGCACGTGACGCATCTGCACCTCGCGGACCAAATGCACGCGTACCTGACGATGGGTCGCTTCATCCCCGCGGCGGAGGTCACGCTGCGCCAGGCCGCGGCAAGTCTGCGCGCGCATTGGGGCCTGGCCTGAAGCAAGCGGCCCAGGCGACACCTCGATGACACTCCTGTCATGTGCCGCCATTGCGGGCGGCATGCACAGTCTTGTGGCGGCCCCAGGCGTGATTTTCGGCACGACAGCCCGCACTCACGTTGGCACGGAATTCGCTGACCTCCTCCTGCGATAGAACGCGCCGCCGATGGCGTCGGCGCAGCACCCTCGAAGGAGGCTCGAACGTGACCCTGTCCAAGATCAGCCGGCGCGCAGCGCTGGCCGGTGGCGCCACGCTGCTGTCTGCGCCGTTCATCCGCCCCTCCCTTGCGCAGGGCACGCCGATCAAGGTCGGGGTCCTGCACTCCCTGTCCGGCACCATGGCGATCAGCGAGACGGCGCTGCGCGACACCGTCCTGATGATGGTCGAATGGATCAACGGCCAGGGCGGATTGCTCGGCCGGCGGGTCGAGGCGGTGGTTGTCGACCCTGCCTCCAACTGGCCCCTCTTCGCCGAGAAGGCGCGCGAACTGCTGCAGGTCGCGAAGGTGGACGTCACCTTCGGTTGCTGGACCTCGGTCTCGCGCAAGTCCGTCCTGCCGGTCTTCGAGGAACTGAACGGCATGCTGTTCTACCCCGTCCAGTACGAGGGCGAGGAACAGTCGCGCAACATCTTCTACACCGGCGCGGCGCCCAACCAGCAGGCGATCCCCGCCGTCGAGTATCTGATGGGCCCTGATGGCGGCGAGGCGAAGCGCATCGCGCTGCTCGGCACCGACTACGTCTATCCGCGCACCACCAACCGCATCCTGCGCGCCTTCCTGATCAGCAAGGGCATCCCTGAATCCGACATCATGGAGGAATACACGCCGTTCGG
This sequence comes from uncultured Alphaproteobacteria bacterium, assembly GCA_963716705.1. Classification (GTDB taxonomy): domain Bacteria; phylum Pseudomonadota; class Alphaproteobacteria; order Acetobacterales; family Acetobacteraceae; genus Neoroseomonas. Next base: position 344,379 of record CAVQTW010000013.1, on the reverse strand, counting down.
GCACAGCGACTGGCAGGGCATCGTGGCCCGCGTGAAGCGCTTCGCCGGCGAGGGCAAGCGTACCGCCATCGTGTCCACCATCAATGGCGACGCCAACGTTCCCTTCTATCGCGAACTCGGTAACCAGGGCATCAAGGCCGAAGACATCCCCTGCGTCGCCTTCTCGGTCGGCGAGGAGGAACTGGCGGGCATCGACACGCGCCCGCTGGTCGGCCACCTGGCGGCGTGGAACTACTTCATGTCGGTCGACAACCCGGTGAACACCGCCTTCAAGGCGCAGTGGCACGCCTTCATCGGCAATCCGCGCCGCGTCACCAATGACCCGATGGAAGCCACCTACACCGGCTTCAAGATGTGGACGCAGGCGGTCGCGAAGGCCGGCACCACCGCCGTCGATGCCGTGCGCGAAGCCATGTACGGCCAGAAGGTGGATGCACCCTGCGGCTATACCGAGGAAATGCACCGCAACCATCACCTGTCGAAGCCGGTGATGATCGGCGAGATCCAGGGCGATGGGCAGTTCAACGTCGTCTGGAAGACGCCCACCGCGATCCCGGCGGAGAACTGGTCGCCCTTCATCCCGGAGAACGCCAGCCGCCGCCGCGGATGATGCGTCGCATCCTCGTCCTGCTGTTCGTCCTGCTCGCGCCCTCAGTCGGGCGCGGGCAGGATGCCTTTGTTGCGGAGCTGCCCGGACTCGCCGGCGGGTTCACCCAGCAGGCCGAAACGGTCGAACGACTCGGCGCAATGGCCGATCCACGCGCCGTGCCGGTGCTGCGCGGCCTGTCCGAAGGTCGCCTTCTGCGCCGGCCCGACGGAACTCTATTGCTGCGCCAGGGTGAGAGTATCGTCGACGTCGCGACCGGCGCCGCGACCGATGCCGCCGGCGCCGAACCTGTACGCATCAACAATCGCGTGCGCGGGGCATTGCGCGGCGCCCTCGGTCGCCTCTCGCTGCTGTCGAACGATCCGGCCGAAAGGCTCGCCTCCGCTGAAGCCGTTCTGCGCCGCCGCGGCGTCGAGAACATCCCGTTGATAGAAGCGGCCCTGGCGCGCGAGACCATCCCGCGCATCCGGGAGAGCCTCGAACTCGCACTCGCGGCCTCCCGCATGACGGCGCCGGATGATGCCGTACGCCGCGCTGGTATCACCGCGCTTGGCGGATCCACCTCGGCACAGGCACGTTCGGTTCTGCTGGAGGCGCGCACGGCAAACCCCTCGCTGGAAGCGGAGATCGACGCCGCCATCGGCGCGATCGACCAGCGCCTGGAGATCCGCCGCGCCTTCGAGACACTGTTCCAGGGGCTGTCGCTCGGCTCGGTCCTGCTGCTCGCGGCACTTGGCCTGGCGGTGACCTTCGGCGTGATGGGTGTGATCAACATGGCGCATGGCGAGTTCGTCATGCTCGGCGCTTACACCACCTTCGTCATGCAGGAAGCGTTGCGCGACATCCCTGCATTGGCGCCTTGGTCGCTGCCGCTCGCGGTGCCGGCGGCCTTCCTCGTGGCCGCGGCCTGTGGCGCGGCGATGGAGCGCGGGCTGATACGCCACCTGTATGGACGCCCGCTCGAGACACTGCTGCTGACATTTGGCGTCGGCATGATGATCCAGCAGGCGGTGCGCCTGGGCTTTGGCGCACAGAACCGCGAGGTTACGAGCCCGCCATGGATGCAGGGCACGCTCGAACTTCCGCTCGGCGTCATGGTCACGCAGAACCGCCTGTGGATCCTGGTGTTCTCGCTGGTGGTCCTGGGGCTGACGCTTGCCGCCATCCGCCTCACGCGGTTCGGGCTGGAGATGCGCGCGGTCACGCAGAACCGGCGCATCGCCTCGGCCATGGGCATCAGGACGGGGCGCGTGGACGCGATGACCTTCGCGTTCGGATCGGGCATCGCGGGTATCGCCGGCGTCGCCCTCAGCCAGATCGACAATGTCAGCCCGAATCTTGGCACCGGCTACATCATCGACAGCTTCATGGTGGTTGTGTTCGGCGGTGTGGGCTCGCTTGCCGGAACATTGGTGGGTGCCATGAGTCTCGGCGTCATCAACAAGGTGCTGGAACCCTATGCCGGTGTTGTGCTGGCGAAGGTGTTCGTGCTGGTGGCCATCATGCTGTTCATCCAGCGGCGACCACGCGGGTTGTTCGCGCTCAAGGGCCGGGCGGCCGAGCAGTGAGCCTCGCGCTGCCGAGCGCCGCGCCGTCCCGCCTGCGCCTTGGGGTTCGCGCCGGCCTGGCTGCGGCCGTGCTCGTGCTCGCTGCACTGCCCGCGCTCAACATGCTGCCCGTTGATCACGCGCTGCATGTCTCGGATTTCATCGTGTCCATCACCGGGAAGTGGATCTGCTACGCGATCCTGGCATTGTCGCTGGACCTCGCCTGGGGATATGCCGGCATTCTGTCGCTTGGCCATGGCGCGTTCTTCGCGCTCGGCGGCTATGCGATGGGCATGCATCTGATGCGCCTGATCGGTCCGCGTGGCGTGTATGGCCATCCGGTGCTCCCCGACTTCATGGTTTTCCTCGGCTACACGGAACTCCCCTGGTACTGGCTCGGCTTCGACCACTTTTCCTTCGCCATGCTGATGGTGCTTCTCGTGCCCGGGATGCTGGCGCTGGTGGTGGGCTTCCTTGCCTTCCGCAGCCGAATCACGGGTGTCTACCTGTCGATCCTGACGCAGGCGATGACCTATGCGCTGATGCTCGCCTTCTTCCGCAACGACATGGGCTTCGGTGGCAACAATGGGTTCACCGATTTCAAGGAACTGCTTGGCATGCCGCTTGGCACGCCAGGCGCGCGTGCGGCCTTGTTCTATGCGTCGCTGGTCGCGCTTGTCGTCTCCTTCGTGATCTGTTCGGCGTTGACGCGCACCAAGTACGGCCGCGTGCTCACCGCGATCAGGGATGCCGAAAGCCGCGCGCGTTTCCTCGGCTACGACACGACGCGCCACAAGCTGCTCGCCTTCGTTCTCTCGGCGATGCTGGCGGGGCTGGCCGGCGCGCTCTATGTGCCGCAGGTGGGCATCATCAATCCGGGAGAGTTCAGCCCCGCCAATTCCATCGAGGCGGTGATCTGGGTCGCGGTCGGCGGGCGCGGCACGCTGGTCGGCGCGGTGCTCGGTGCCTTCTCGGTCAATGCGCTGAAGACCTGGCTGACCACAGCAGCGCCGGACCTGTGGCTGTTCGTGCTCGGCGGGCTGTTCGTGGCGGTCACGCTGTTCCTGCCGCGTGGCCTGATCGGGCTGTTCGATCGCCTGCGTGGGGTGCGCGCGCGGTGACCGGGCGCTCTCTCTACCTCGATGGCGTCTCTGTCGTGTTCGACGGCTTCCGCGCCCTCAACAACCTGTCGCTGATCGTCGAGCCTGGCGAGTTGCGCGCCGTGATCGGCCCCAACGGTGCGGGCAAGACCACGATGATGGATGTCATCACCGGCAAGACGCGCCCGACCGCCGGTTCCGTTCGCTTCGGCGAGACCGACCTCACGCGGCTCGACGAAGCCTCCATCGCGACCCTGGGCATCGGCCGCAAGTTCCAGAAGCCGACAGTGTTCGATGAGCTCAGTGTCTTCGAGAACCTCGAACTCGCGCTGAAGGCACCGCGCGGGCCGATCGCCTGCGTCGTCTGGCGCCTGTCCGGCGCGGCGAACGACCGCATCGGCCAGGTGATGGAGGAAGTAGGACTCCTGGCCCGCGCGCACGACCCCGCGGGCATTCTCTCCCACGGCCAGCGGCAATGGCTCGAGATTGGCATGCTGCTGGCGCAGGACCCGGAGCTGCTGCTGGTGGACGAACCCGTTGCGGGGATGACCGATGCCGAGACGGAGCGTACGGCCGCCATGCTGGTGGCCATCTCCGGCAGTCGCAGCGTTGTCGTTGTCGAGCACGATCTCGAATTCGTCCGCGCACTCGGTCGCCGCGTCACCGTACTGCACGAGGGCAGCGTCCTGTCCGAAGGTTCCGTCGATCACGTGCAGAACGATCCGCGCGTGATCGAGGTGTATCTGGGGCGCTAGAACGATGCTCGATGTCCAGGCAATCGACCTCTCCTACGGTGCGAGCCTGTGCCTGCGCGGCGTTTCACTGGGCGTGGAGCCCGGACGCGTCACCTGCGTGCTCGGCCGCAACGGCGTGGGCAAGTCGTCGCTGCTGCGTTCGATCATGGGGCTCGAGAGCGTTTCGGCCGGCCGGATCAACTGGGAAGGGCGCGACATCACCCGCATGTCGCCCGCGTCGCGCGCCCGCGCGGGCATCGGCTACGTACCGCAGGGGCGCGAGATCTTTCCCTTCCTCACGGTCCAGGAGAACCTTGAAACCGCACTCGCCGCAGCACCCCGTGGTTCTGGCATCGACCCGGAGGTCTTCGATCTGTTTCCCGTGCTGCGCCAGTTCCTGCGCCGCCGTGGTGGCGATCTTTCGGGTGGGCAACAGCAGCAGCTGGCGATCGGGCGTGCGCTCTGCGCCAGGCCACGCCTGCTGATCCTCGACGAACCAACCGAGGGCATTCAGCCCAATGTCATCAAGGATATCGGCCGCGTCATCACGCATCTGGCGCGCGACCGCGGCATGGCGGTTCTGCTCGTCGAACAATACTATGAATTCGCGCGCGACCTTGCGGACAGCATCGTCATCATGGTCCGCGGCGAGGTCGCCCTGTCCGGCATTCCCGGCACTCTCGACGAAGACGCGGTGCGCCGGCTTCTCACGGTCTGAACGGCCGCCGGTGTGAACGGCGACCGTCCAGCTACTCGTGCGACTTCATCAGGCGCCGTCGAGCATCGCCTGCACGCGCGGCGGCGACATCGGCAGGCTGTAGAAGCGCTTGCCCAGGGCGTTGTAGACGGCGTTCGCGATCGCTGCCGAGCGGCGGCACCAGCGGCACCTCGCCGACGCCGCGCACGCCGTGCGGATGCTTGGGGTTCGGCACCTCGACCATCACCGTGTCGATCATCGGCAGGTCGGAGCCACCGGCATGCGGTAGTCGAGGAAGCCCGCGTTCTCGAGCGGCCCTGCTTGTCGTAGATGTACTCCTCGTTCAGCGCCCAGCCGATGCCCTGCGCGACGCCGCCCTGCATCTGGCCCTCGACGTAGCGCGGATGGATCGCGCGGCCGACGTCCTGGACGGCCGTGTAGCGCAGCACCGTCACGATCCCGAGGTCCGCGATCGACCTCGACGTCGCAGATGTGCGTGGCGAAGCCGCCTTCGGCGCCTGCGGTGTTGAGCTGGACGCCGGCGCCGATCGGGCCGCCGGTCGCGCTGGCCTTCGCGGCGATCTGCGCCAGCGTCAGCGGCTCGAACTTGCCGGCGTTGTCGCCGGCGGGCCGCGCCGCGCCGTTCTCCCAGTCCACCGCCTCGGGGTCGATCTTCCAGATCTTCGCGGCGCGCTCGCGCAGCGTGGTGATCACCTTCTCGGCGGACTGCGTCACCACCATCGCCGAGGCGAACAGGACGCGGCTGCCGCCGGTGAGGTTGCTGAAGCCGATCGTGGCGGTGTCGCCGATCAGCACCGACACGCGCCTGTAGTCGATGCCCAGCAGTTCGGCCGTCATGTTGGCGATCGAAGCGCGCGAGCCGCCGATGTCGGGATGCCCGGTGGTGACCACCACGGTGCCGTCCTCGGTGACGTTGACCTGAGCGCTGATCTCGCCGCCGGCGTTGAACCAGAAGCCGCTGGCGACGCCGCGGCCCTGGTTCTTGCCCGAGCGGCGCCTTGTAGTGCGGGTGCGCCATCGCGGCTTCGAGCGTCTCGACGAAGCCGATGCGTGGATAGACCGGCCCGTACGCGGCCTTGGTGCCCTGCTTGCGCCGCGTTCTTCAGGCGCAGCTCGAGCGGGTCCATCTTGAGCGCCTCGGCGAGCTCGTCGAGCACGCACTCGACGGCGTAGGCGCCGATCGGCGCGCCCGGCGCGCGATAGGCCGCGACCTTCGGGCGGTTGGAGACCACGTCGTAGCCGAGCGACTGCACGTTCGCGATGTCGTAGGGCGCGAAGGCGCAGCCTGCCGCGCCGCGGATCGGCGAGCCCGGGAACGCGCCGGCCTGCAGGTAGAAGGTGCCCTGGGCGGCGACGATGGTGCCGTCCTTCGTCGCGCCGATCTTGACCGTGCTCATGGAGCCGGACGTCGGGCCGGTGGCGCGGAACACCTCCTCGCGCGTCATCACCATCTTCACCGGCCGGCCGCGACTTCTTCGACAGCACCAGCGCCACCGGCTCGAGATAGACGATGGTCTTGCCGCCGAAGCCGCCGCCGATCTCGGCGGGGATGGCGCGGATCGTCGCTCTGCGGGATGCCGGTCAGCAGCGCGGTCATCGCGCGCACCATGAAGTGGCCCTGGCTGGAGGACCAGATCGTGGTCTTGCCGTCGGCCGCCACGCTGACGAGGCAGGCGTGCGGCTCGATGTAGCCCTGGTGCACCGGGCTGGGTCGTGAAGCTGCGCTCGATGACGACGTCGGCCTGCTGCGAAGCCGGCATCGACGTCGCCCAGCTTGTGCTCGAGCGTGCCGGCGATGTTGGACGGCTTGCCGCTCGAACCTGGATGAAGTCGTGCAGGAGCGGCGCGTCCGGCTTCATCGCGTCCTCGACGTCGATGACGTGCGGCAGCACCTCGTAGTCGACCTCGATCAGCGCGCAGCGCCTCGGCGGCGATCGCCTCGCGTGGTGGCGGCGACGGCGGCGACGGGATGGCCGTCGTACAGCGCCTTCTCGCGCGCCATCACGTTGCGGCACATCCAGCGCATGTCCTGGATGCCGCAGCATCGACGGACTTGTCGAGCGGGAAGTCGACGATGTCCTTGGCCGTCACCACCGCCTTCACGCCGGGCAGCGCCTCGGCCTTCGAGGTGTCGATCGACGTGATGCGGGCGTGCGGCGTGCGGGCTGCGCAGCACCTTGCCCCAGATCATGCCGGGCATGTTGGAGTCGGCGCCGAAGGCGGCGCGGCCGGTCACCTTGTCGGCGCCGTCGGGGCGGATCGGGCGCGTGCCGATCCACTTGTTGTCGATGACGTTCATCAGTGCGGCCTCCCCTCATTTCGGCGGCGGCGTCCAGCACCGCGCGGACGATCTTGTCGTAGCCGGTGCAGCGGCACAGGTTGCCGGCGAGCCAGTAGCGCACCTCGGTCTCGGTCGGGTCGGGGTTGCGCTCGAGCAGCGCCTTGGCGGCGACCAGGAAGCCCGGCGTGCAGATGCCGCACTGCAGCGCCGCCATCTCGAGGAACTTCTGCTGCAGCGGATGCAGCGTCTCGCCCGTCGCCATGCCCTCGATGGTGTCGATCTCCTGGCCTTCGGCCTCGGCCGCCAGCATCAGGCAGGAGCAGACCAGGCGGCCGTCGAGCATGACCGTGCAGGCGCCGCAATCGCCCGAGCCGCAGCCTTCCTTGGTGCCGGTCAGGCCGAGTGGTCCGCGCAGCACGTCGAGCATGGCTGTCGGCGGGTCGCAGAGGAACTCCATCGGCTCGCCGTTGATCGTGGTGGTGACGTGCAGCTTGGCCATGGTCGTCAATTCCTCCCGGCGCGTTCGGCGGCGATCGCGGCGGCGCGCTTCAGCAGCACGCCGGCCACCTTGGTGCGGTAGTCGATGGTGCCGCGCTTGTCGTCGATCGGGCGTGCAGGCGGCGCGGCAGGCGGCGGCCGCGGCCTCCAGCGCCGCGTCGTCGAGCTTGGAGCCGATCAGCGCCTTCGCCGCGCCCTCGACCAGCAGCACCGTCGGCGCCACGGCGCCGAGACCGACGCGCGCCGCGGTGCACACGCCGTCCTGTCAGCGTCAGGCTCACGCCGCACGCCGACGACGGCGATATCCATCTCGGTGCGCGGGATCATGCGCAGATAGGCATCGCCCGAGCCCTTGGGCCGCGGCGGCAGCGTGAAGCTCACCAGGATCTCGCCGGGCGCGAGGTTGGTGCGCCCGGGCCCGGCCGGCATCTCCTCCACCGGCACCTCGCGCCGGCCGTTCGGGCCCTGCACGGTGACGACGGCCCCCGCGGCGATCAGCGCCGGCACGCTGTCGGCGGCCGGCGAGGCGTTGCAGAGATTGCCGCCGGCGGAGGCGCGGCCCTGGACCTGCGTGGAACCGATCAGGTTGATGGCCTCGAGCACGCCGGGCCAGACCTTGGCCGAAGCGCGGATGCTCGGCCAGCACCGCGCCCGGGACGGCGGCGCCGATGCGGAAGCCGCCATCCGCGGTTTCCTCGATCGCCGTCATCTCGGCGATCTTCTTGATGTCGATGATCATGCCGGGCCGCGCGACGCCCGCGCGCATCTGCACCAGCAGGTCGGTGCCGCCCGCCAGGATGCGCGCAGCCCCGGAGGCGGCGGCGAAGGCGCCCACCGCCTCATCGAGCGTCTGCGGCGCAAGGTATCGGATGTCTGTCATGGTTGCTTTCAATCCCCCACGCATCCCGTTGGCTCGGGACGCTGCCGTCGGTGATCCGGGTGTACGCCAGACTTGTGCCAAAGCTAAGGTCAGCAGGGCAAGCCCGCTAGCCCCCTTGCTGATGGCGCGCCCGGCCCCGCCCATCGGACATCGTGTGCCGCGCCAAGGGTTGCGGCGCCGCCGCATGTCGCGCAGTTTGTCCTGGCATCAGTGTTGCACCGAACGGCAGCAATTTGCGGCGCGTTGCCTCGGTGTGCGCGCGGCATCAGTACCGCCCTTTCCATCCGACCGGAGGAGCAGACCATGCAAAGACGCACCGTGTTCAAGGCTGTCGGCGCCGGCGTCGCCGGTGCGCTCGCCGCGCCCGGCCGGCTGCGCGCCACCGATGCGACCACGCTGCGCTTCACACCGCAGCAGGACCTGGTGACGCTCGACCCCGTCACCACCACCGCCTACGCCACGCGCAACCATGGCTACATGGTGTTCGACACGCTCTACGGCATGGACGCGAACTTCCAGGCCACGCCGCAGATGGTCGAGGGCCACCGTGTCGAGGATGACGGCAGGCGCTGGGACCTCACGCTGCGCGAGGGCCTGCTGTTCCACGACGGCGAACCCGTGCGCGCACGCGATTGCGTCGCCAGCCTGCGCCGCTGGGCGCGCCGCGACCCCTTCGGCGCCACGCTCATGGCCGCGACCGACGAACTCTCCGCACCCGACGACCGCACCATCCGTTTCCGCCTGAAGCACCCATTCCCCCTGCTGCCCATCGCGCTGGGCAAGGCCTCGGTGCCGGTCTGCGCCATGATGCCCGAGCGGCTGGCGAACACCGACCCCTTCCGCCAGGTGACCGAACTGATCGGCAGCGGTCCCTTCCGCTACAAGGCGGATGAGCGCGTGCCGGGCTCGCTCAACGTCTACACGAAGTTCGAGCGCTACGTGCCGCGGCGCGATGGGCCCGGTGGTTGGACCTCCGGGCCCAAGGTCGTGCATTTCGACCGTGTCGAATGGCGCGCCATGCCCGATGCCTCCACCGCGACCAATGCGCTTCTGGCCGGTGAGCAGGATTGGCAGGAATACGCGTATCACGACCAGCTTCCGCTGCTGCGCCGGGCGCGCGACATCGAGGTGCGGGTGCTCGACCGCACCGGCTTCGTGGGCATGGTCCGGATGAACCACCTGCAGCCGCCCTTCAACAACCCGGCGATACGCCGCGCGCTGTGGCCGGCGATCGACCAGACCTCCTTCATGCAGGCCATGGTTGGGCCCGATGAACGCAGCCTGTACCACACGCCGCTCGGCTTCTTCTGCCCGGGCACGCCCATGGCCTCCGACGCCGGGCTTGAGCCGCTGACCAGTCCGCGCAGCGTAGATGCAGCGCGCGCCGCCCTGCGCGAGGCCGGCTACCGCGGCGAGACCGTGCTGCTGATGATCCCCTCCACCTCCTCTGCCGGGCCGCCCATCGGCGCGGTGATGGAAGACATGCTCAAGCGCGTGGGCATGACGGTCGAGGTCTATGCCGTCGAATTCAACGCCATGCTGCAGCGGCGCAACCGCAAGGGGCCGGTCTCCGATGGCGGCTGGAGCCTGTTCGTCACCAACTGGTCGGGCTCGGATTGGCTGAACCCCGCCGGGCACATCGCGCTGCGCGGCAATGGCGAGGCGGGTTACGCCGGCTGGGCGACCATGCCGCGCATCGAGGAGTTGCGGGCCGCGTGGTTCCGCGCGCCGGATCTCGCCGCGCAGCAGGCGATTTGCCGTGACATCCAGGTCGAGGCCATGAAGGAGGTTCCCTACTACCCGGTCGGGCAGTGGATGCAGCCGACCGCCTACCGCCGCAACATAACCGGCGTGCAGGAGGGCTTTGCCACCTTCTGGAATGTACGCCGCGCCTAGGTCGTGTGGACTCTAGGGAGTCCCGAGTTGGGAGCGTGATTCAAGACTGCTTTTTGGGAGGCGGCCTTGGGTGTCATGGATCGTTTGGTGTTGAGCGACGAGGCGTGGGATCGGATCGCGCCGCTGATCATCGGCCGGCCCGACCAGAAGGGCTCGACCGGCCGGGACAACCGGATGTTCGTCGAGGGCGTGCTGTGGATCGTGCGCACGGGTTCGCCCTGGCGCGACCTGCCCGAGGTGTTCGGCGACTGGAACAGCGTGTTCCGACGCTTCAGCCGCTGGAGCCGGAAGGGCGTGTGGTGGCGCATCTTCGAGGCGATGTCCGATGATCCGGACTTCGAGTACCTGATCGTCGACTCCACCATCGTTCGCGCCCACCAGCACGCGGCCGGCGCCAAGAAGGGGGTCTGAAGATCAGGCCCTCGGCCGCTCCCGCGGCGGCCTGAGCACCAAGATCCACCTGGCCGTCCGCGGCCTTGGCTGTCGCCGGTGCGCTTCACCCTGACCGCCGGGCAGAGTGGCGATGCGTCCGCAGGCCGACGCGCTGATCGAGGGCCTTCGCCGCCGAGGTCGTCATGGCCGACGCCGCCTACGACGCCGACCCCATCCGCCAGGCCATCGCCGACAAGGGCGCGCTTGCCGTCATTCCCAACAATCCACTCGCGCCCGCAAGGCATCCGCTCGACAAGCAGCTCTACGCCCAGCGCCACCTGATCGAGTGCTGCTTCTCCAAGCTCAAGCAGTTCCGACGCGTCGCCACCCGCTTCGAGAAAACCGCCAGGAACTACCTCGCCGTCGTCACCCTCGCCGCCATCGTCCTATGGCTGCGATAAGTGTCCACGCGACCTAGAGCAGATCCCGATCAGGTGGAATCATCTGATCGGATTTCCTGCTCTAGAATGCATTGGCTCCAGAGCAGCGTCCGGCCAGTTCCTCCGGCATCGCGCACACGCCCGCCCGGCGCAGCCGGGAGGACAGGCGCGGGTCCGCCGTCAGCACCGCGAAAGGGATCGCCAGCAGGAGCGACGCCAGCACCGGCGCCGCCAGCAGCAGCGCCAGCGGGGAAGCCGCCGCGAAGGCGAAGGCCAGCACCACCCCCGCCAGCGTCGGCGGCCAGAACTGCCGCGCCGCATCCGCCCAGGCCACGCCGCGATCGGCCCGGTTCTGCGGCATCCAGCCCACCTTCAGCCCGAAGGGCAGCGCCAGCAGGAACAGGCTCTGCGCCATCAGGCGCGCGGGTTCCATCAGCGTGGTGAACACAATCTCGGCCGCCGCGCTGCGCGCAAAGGCGGCCCGCCCGCCGTGCCGTGCGGCAAGGTCGGGCTTCAGCAGCACCTCGGCATAGCCGGCGAGCTTGGGCGCGAAATAGCAGGCCCAGCTGGCCGCCAGCAGCGCCACCAGCGCGCCGGTCGGCGTCGTGGCACCGCCGCCGGTCAGGGCGTTGACCGCCGCCAGCACCAGGATGGCGCACCACAGCGGCGCGCCGAGGAACAGCAGGATCGCCTGCACCAACTGCCAGCGCGCCATCGGCGTCAGCCCCGGCAGGCGCAACAGCGCGACATACTGCATGTTGCCGCCCGCCCAGCGCAGGTCGCGCGTGACGAAATCGCAGAAGGTCGGCGGATTGCCCTCGGCCGAGCCGGTGTCGTCGGGCAGCACCCGCACCTTCCAGCCGGCAGCATGCAGGCGTGTCGCCTCCACCTGGTCGTGGGAGAGGATGCGACTGCCATCGGGCAGCGTCTCCAGCCGGCACAACTCGCGGAAGGGCGCGATGCGGATCAGCGCGTTGTGGCCCCAATACGGCCCCTCATCACCCTGCCACCAGGCCTGTCCGGTGGCCCAGGAGCGCATGCCGTGGCGCATGCCGAACTGGAACAGCCGCGGGAAGGCGGCGGTGGCCGGCCGGCCATGGATCAGTTGCTGCACGATCGCGAGCCGCTCATCCGCCTCCATGCAGGCCACCAGCCGCAGCACGGCCGCCGGCGTCATCTCCGAAATCCGCATCGAGGCACAGGAAATAGTCGAGGCCCTCGGCATGGTGGTCGAGGAAGTCCATGACATTGCCGGCCTTGAAGCCCTCGTTCACGTCGCGGCGGCGATACTGCACCAGGCCGCGCCCGGCATCGAAGGCGCGCAGTGCGTCCTCCTCCGCCTGCGCCGCCGGCCCGGCCGGCGTGTCCGAGAGCACCCACAGCGCGAAGCGGTCGGCCGGCAACCCTTCCATCATCCGCCCCAGCGGCGGCAGCACCACGCCCATGTCCTCGTTGCGGACGCAGATCGCAATCGCGGTGCGGCCGCGCGGCGGCCCCGTCTGCACGTGCCGCAGCGCCGGCAGCACCGCCGCCGGCGGGTCCTTGGCGCCCAGCAGGATGGCCAGCCCGACCAGCGCATTGGCCGCCGAGAGCGCGCTCCAGGGAATGGTGCCGAGGAAGCAGGCGAGGATCAGCACCTCCGCCACCGTCCAGCCGCCGGGGGCCAGCACCGTGACGGCCAGGGCCACCAGCCCCGCGGTGAGAGCGAGGGCGAGCAGCACGAACAGGATGCGGCGCGGCAGGGGAGATTCATCGGGCACGCGCGCGGCATACCCCGCGACCATGGCGGGATTGCGAAGCGCGCCGTGCCGCCGGGCACCGCCACCCGACCGCGGGGGCCGGGCCACCCGATGCCGTCGCCCGCTCATGCCGCCGGCAGCCTGACCACGAAGCGCGCGCCGATGATGGCGCCATCCGCCGCGCGGCGGTTCTCCGCCGAGATGGTCCCGCGCAGCCCCTCCACGATCTGCCGGCTGATCGACAGGCCGAGGCCGGAATGCTGGCCGAAGCGCTCGCCGCTCGGGCGCTCGGAATAGAAGCGCTCGAAGATGCTCTCCAGCTTCTGTTCGGGAATGCCGGGGCCTTCATCCTCGATCGCCACCTCGGCCATCGCGCCGGCGGCGCGGGCGCGCACCGTCACGCGGCCGCGCGCCGGGCTGAAGGAGAGCGCATTGCCCAGCAGGTTGCGGAACACCTGCACGATGCGCCCCTCCACCCCGCGCACCACCATCGGCCCGGCCGGCGCCTCCAGCGTCACCATCGGGTCGTCCTCCTTGCGGGTGGCCTCGTGCAGGTCGGACAGGGCGGCGAGGATGGGGGCGATGTCCACCGCGGTGGAGACCGTGCGCGACAATTCGGCATCGACGCGCGAACTGTCCGAGATGTCGGCGATCAGCCGGTCCATGCGCACCGCATCCTCGGCGATGATGGCGAGCAGCCGGGTGCGGTTCTCCGGGTTCTCGATCCGCCGCAGCGTCTCGAGCGCGCTGCGCACGGAGGTCAGCGGGTTGCGCAACTCATGCGCCACATCGGCGGCGAAGCGTTCATTGGCATCGATGCGCGCCCACAGCGCGCGTGCGGAGTTCTGCAGGTCGCGCGCCAGCACGCCGATCTCGTCGTTGCGCGCCAGCAGCGGCTCGGGCACCGATTGCGCGCGCCCCTCGCCCTCGCGGATGCGTTGCGTGGCGCGCGCGAGGTCGAGCATCGGCGTCGCGATGGTGCGCGACAGGTAAAAGGACAGCATCACCGTCAGCACCAGCGCCGTGCCGAACAGCATCAGCACCGAGGCGCGGATCTGGAACAGCCGCTGGTCCACCTCCCGCGCCTCGCGCGTCAGCAGCACGATGCCCACGCTCTGGTTGCCGCGCCGGGCCGGCTCGGCCACGCTCACCAGCAGGCGGCCATCCCCGGTGCGGCGGATATAGGGGCGCACGCCGCCCTCCAGGGCCAGGCGCAATTCCTCCCGCCGGTCCGGGCCGAGGTCCGGCTGCCAGTCGAAATCCGGCGCATCGGGGCCGATGCTGACCGCGACACCGCTGCCGCCCGCCCCGCCGCGCAGGCCGGAGGGCACCATGCCCACCAGCCGGTCGTACACGCCGGCCACGGTGGTGGTCAGCGCGCCGCGCGGTTCGGGCGGCGGCAGGGGCTCGGTGACCACCGCGCCGCCGGGGCCCTCGCGCACCCGGCTGTCGGCCACCATCAGGCCGGTATTGTCGAACAGCCGCGCCTGGGTATTGGGCGAGGGCTCCACCAGGCGGCGCAGCAGCGGGCGCGCCGACTCGGGCACCAGCACGGCGCGCTGGCCATCCACCCGCACCGCCGCCTCGGCAATGGCGCCGGCATAGATGCGCGCCTGGGTGCGCAGACCCTCCACCTCGGCGGCGAGCAGCCCGTTCTGGTACTGGTCGAGATACAGCAAGGAGGCCGCCAGCAAGGCCGGCGGCACCGCATTCACCAGCAGGATGCGGCGCAGCAGCGGCGAGAAACGGCGCGCACGCCGCGGCTCGGGCGCCGAGGCACCACGCGCGGCGGCTTCCGGGCGGCTCGCGCTGCCGTCAGGCATGGGGGGCTCGCGCCGTCATCAGGCTTCCTTGTAGCGGTAGCCGATGCCGTAGAGCGTCTCGATCTGGTCGAACTCGCCATCCACCTGGCGGAACTTCTTGCGGATGCGCTTGACGTGGCTGTCGATGGTGCGGTCGTCCACATAGATGTTCTCGCCATAGGCGGAGTCGATGAGCTGGTCGCGGTTCTTGACCATGCCCGGGCGCACCGCGAGCGTCTTGACCAGCAGGAACTCGGTCACCGTCAGCTGGACCTGCCCGCCCTTCCAGACGCAGGTGTGCTTGGTCTCGTCCAGCACCAGGTCGCCACGCGCGATCACGCCGCCCGGCGGCGCGCCCGAGCCCTCGGCCCGGCTGGTCTCGTTGCGGCGCAGCAGGGCGCGGATGCGTTCCAGCAGCAGGCGCTGGCTGAACGGCTTGGTGATGTAGTCGTCCGCACCCAGGCGCAGGCCCATCAGCTCATCGACCTCCTCATCCTTGGAGGTGAGGAACACCACCGGCATGTTGGAGCGCTGGCGCAGGCGCTGGAGCAGCTCCATGCCGTCCATGCGGGGCATCTTGATGTCGAGCACGGCGAGGTCGGCGGGGCGCGCCATCAGCCCCTGCAGCGCGCTCTCGCCGTCGGTGAAGGTGCGCACGGCGTAGCCTTCCTGTTCCAGCGTCATCTGCACGCTGGTCAGGATGTTGCGGTCGTCATCCACGAGGGCGATGGTCTGCGGCATGGTCTTCCGGTGCTCCGGGCTTCCCTGGCGGTCCCGCGGTTGCGCGGCGGTGGCCCAGGTTCCACCTTGGTCCCGAATTGTGGCACGAGCCGGGCCGGAGAGGGACATGGCATCAGAGCAGGGCATCAGCGAGGCGCGGGCGCTGGTCCGTGGCGCCATATCGGCCACCCTGGCCAGCGCATCGGCCGGGCAACCCTTCGCCAGCCTGGTCACCCCCGCCCCGGCGCCGGACCTCTCGCCGCTGATGTGGCTCTCGACCCTGTCCGAGCACACCCGCCACCTCGTGGCCGAGCCGCGCTGCGCGCTGCTGTTCGCCGGCATGCCCGAGGGCCCCAACCCCCAGACGGCGCCGCGCGTCACCCTCACCGGCCTGGCCGAGCCGGTGCCCGAGGCCGAGGTCCCGTCGCTGAAGGCGCGCTGGCTGGCGCGCCACCCCTATGCCGCGCTGTATGCGGATTTTGCGGATTTCGGCCTGTGGCGGATGCGCATCGGCGGCGCGCTGCATGTCGGCGGCTTCGCCCGTGCCGAGCGGATCAAGGCCGCCGAGCTTGCCCCCGACCCGCACGCAGCCGCCGCCATCCTGGCCGCCGAGCCCGAGATCATCGCCCATGTGAACGTGGACCACGCCGATGCCGTGCTGGCCATCGCCGAGGGACTGCTCGGCGCCGGCGCGGGCGCCTGGCGCCTGGTCGCGGTGGATGTCGATGGCTGCGACCTGTCGGAAGGTAACCGGACGGTTCGTCTTGCCTTCCCCGCGCCGGTGCGCGATGCGGATGGCGTTCGCGCGGCGCTGATCCGTGCGGCGCGGGAGGGACGGGCGGCCTCGGCGCGGCCCGGCGAGCGCGCCGGCTGAACGCGGCGGACCCTTCCGCCGCCGCCGCCGCAATTTCGCCCTCTGCGCCGCCGACACGGCCAGGCTCGATCGTCGCGTCACGTCCAGGAGAATCACCAGAAAATGTCTTCCGCCGCTTTGCCGCTCGCCGGTACCGGAATCACCGCGACCGGCGATGTCCACGCGAACCTCGCCACCTCAGCACTGGTGGCGGAGGCGCTGCGCCGCGGTGAGGGCCGCCTTTCAGCAGATGGCGCCTTCATCGCCGTGACCGGCGCGCATACCGGACGCTCGGTGCAGGACAAGTTCGTGGTGGACGAGCCAGGCATCCGCGACGCCGTGTGGTGGGGCAAGATCAACCAGCCCATGGCGCCGGAGAAGTTCACCGCGCTGGTGGGCAAGGTGCGGAGCTATCTCGGCCAGAAGGCTGAGCTGTTCACCCAGGACCTGCATGCCGGTGCCGAGGCCGACTGCCGCATCCGCGTGCGGCTGGCCACGCCCAGCGCCTGGCACGCGCTGTTCGCGCGCAACATGTTCATCCGTCCCGACCGCGCCGCGCTCGATGGCTTCGCGCCGGACTGGACCATCCTGCACGCCCCGGATTTCGAGGCCGACCCCGCGACGGATGGCTGCCGCAGCACCACGGTGATCGCGCTGTCGCTCGCCACGCGCACCATCGTGATCGCCGGCACCTCCTATGCCGGAGAGATCAAGAAAAGCATCTTCACGGTGATGAACTGGCTGCTGCCCGAGCGCGGCGTGCTGCCGATGCATTGCTCCGCCAATGTCGGTCGCGACGGCGACGTGGCGCTGTTCTTCGGGCTTTCGGGCACCGGCAAGACCACGCTCAGCAGCGACCCCGAGCGCCGGCTGATCGGCGACGACGAGCATGGCTGGTCCAATGACGGCGTCTTCAACTTCGAGGGCGGCTGCTACGCCAAGGTGATCCGCCTGAGCCGCCAGGCCGAACCGCAGATCTGGGACGCGAGCCACCGCTTCGGCGCCGTCCTGGAGAATGTGGTGGCCGACCGCGACGGCGTGCTCGACCTCGATGACGGCTCGCTGACCGAGAACACCCGCGCCTGCTACCCGCTCCACTACATCCCCAACATCGTCGAGAGCGGCGTCGCCGGGCGGCCGCGCAACGTGGTGATGCTGACGGCGGATGCCTTCGGCGTGCTGCCGCCGATCTCCAAGCTGTCCTCGGCGCAGGCGATGTACCACTTCCTCTCGGGCTACACCGCGCGCGTCGCGGGCACCGAGAAGGGGCTGGGGCGCGAGCCGCAGGCGACCTTCTCCACCTGCTTCGGCGCGCCCTTCCTGCCGCGGCGCCCGGACGTGTACGGGCGGATGCTGGCAGACCTCATCGCCAGGCACGGCGCTGATTGCTGGCTGGTCAATACCGGCTGGACCGGCGGCGCCTATGGCACCGGCCGGCGCATGTCGATCGACGTGACGCGCGCGCTGCTGCGCGCGGCGCTGGACGGTTCCCTGGCGCGGGCGAAGTTCGTGCGTGACCCGTTCTTCGGGCTGATGATCCCCGATGCCGTGCCGGGCATCCCCTCCTCGGTGCTCAACCCGCGCGAAGGTTGGGCCGACAAGGCCGCCTACGACGCCACCGCGCGCAAGCTGGTGGGGCTGTTCGAGGCGAATTTCGCCGCCTTCGACGCCATGGTGGATGACGAGGTGAAGGCCGCGGCGATCCGCGCCGCCGCCTGACACGTCCGGGACCGACGCGGCGGGCGTGCCCCGCCGCGCGCGTTCTGGCATCATCGCGCCATGGATGATGTGTTCGACCGCCGCCTGCCGCCCCGCCCCCAGGCCCGCAACGTGCTGGGCGGCGCCCTGCTGCCCTGTTCGGTGGCGCCGCTGACCGGCTTCTTCCGCGATGGCTGCTGCAACACCGGCCCGCAGGACCACGGGCTGCACGTGGTGTGCGCCGAGGTGACGGAGGCCTTCCTCGCCTTCAGCCAGGCGGCCGGCAACGACCTCTCGACACCGCGCCCGGAGTACGGCTTCGCCGGCCTGAAGCCCGGCGACCGCTGGTGCCTGTGCGCGGCACGGTGGGAGGAAGCGCGCCGGGCCGGCGCAGCGCCGCCGGTGCTGCTGGAAGCGACCCATGAAGCAGCGCTGCAGGCGACCACGCGCGAACACCTGGTGGCACACGCCCTGGATGGCGAATAACGCGGGCCCGCTGCGCCGGCGCGGGGCGGGTGCGGCCCATCCATGCCCGCGGATGCACGGTGCCGATCAGTTGAGCCGGCGCCGCACTACCCTGCCGCGGCGGCCTTCTGGCGCGTGCGCTGCGCGGCGATCCGCGTGAGCACGGTCTCGACGTCATAGGGCTTGCCGAGGATCTCGAACTCGCCGGCGCCGCCGTGCTCGGCCAAAGCCTCCGCGGCATAGCCCGAGGCCAGCAGCACGCCGATCTCCGGGCGCAGGCGCCGCGCCTCCCGCGCCAGATCCACGCCGGTCATGCCGCCTGGCATCACCACGTCGGAGAACAGGATATCCGCCTGCGCACCCTCGCGCAGCAGCGCCAGCGCCGTCGGCCCGTCGGGTGCGGCGAGCACGGCAAACCCGGCATCCTGGAGCATGTCCACCGCAACGGCGCGCACCGCCGGCTCGTCCTCGACCACCAGCACCGACAGGCCGATGCCGGAGCGGGCGGCAACCCGCACCGGCGGCACGGTGCCGCCGACCGGCACCTCGGTGGCGGACCCGAGCGGCAGGTACAGCGTGATGGTGGTGCCGCGCCGCGGGGCGGACTGGATCGCGACATGCCCGCCGATCTGGCGCACGAAGCCGAACACCTGCGACAGGCCGAGGCCGGTGCCCTGGCCCGCCGCCTTGGTGGTGAAGAAAGGTTCGAAGGCGCGTTCGCGGACCTCCGGTGTCATGCCCTCGCCGGTGTCGCGCACCTCGATCGCCACGTAGGGGCCGGGCTGCGCCTCCGGGTTGCCCGCCAGCGCCTGTTCCTGCAGCCAGGCTCGGCGTGTCACCACGCGCAGCTTGCCGCCGCGCGGCATGGCATCGCGCGCATTGATGGCGAGGTTGAGCAGCGCCGCCTCGAGCTGCGCCGCATCCGCGTTGCAGGTCGGCAGCTTCTGGTCGAGCGCGAGTTCCACGGAAACCGATTCGTCCAGCGCACGGCGCAGCAGCGGCAGGAAGTCCCGCAGCAGCGCATTGGCGTCCACCGTGGTCAGCGTGAGCGGCTGGCGCCGCGCGAAGGCGAGCAGGCTGGCGTTCAGCCGCGCGCCACGATCGACCGCCGTGACGGTCGCAGCCAGCAGCCGTTTGGTACGCTCATCGGCGCGCGGGCCGAGATGCCGCTCCAGCGCCCGCGCGGTGCCCAGGATGGCGGTCAGCAGGTTGTTGAAGTCATGGGCGACGCCGCCGGTCAGCCGGCCCAGGCCCTCGAGCCGCTGCGCGTTGCGCAGGCTGTCCTCCGCCGCTTCGCGGCGCGTGATCTCCGCCTGGAGCTCCTCCGCATGGGCCTCGAGGCGCGCCAGGGTCGCGTCGTCGGCTCGCTTGCGGCGCCGCAGGCGCACCGCCGCGATGGTCATCAACAGGCTGAGCGTCAGGCAGATCGCAATCTGCGGGCCCATTGCCTGCACCCAGCCCTGCTGCCACGCGGCGACCGGCACAGTATAGGCCAGGACCAGCGGGTAGTCGCCGACGCGCTGCCAGGCGACGATCGACGGTTCATCATTGCCGAAAGGGTCCGCCGCCAGTCGTCCGGACGCGCCCTCACGCATGGCGAGGCGCAGCGGGTTCTGCGCCGGCAGAATCAGCGGCACCCCCTCCTGCGCGTCCTGGCGGAGCAGCACCACGCCATCGTCGCGCAGCAATGCGAAACGCCCACCGGCCTGCCCCAGGCCGTCCCATTCCGCCGAGATCCCACGCGCCTGGATCGCGGCCAGCAAGAGGCCTTCACGGCCCCGGACCTCGGTTGCGCGCTGCCGGGCGACCAGCAGCTTCGCCCCCGAACCGAGCTCGCCGGCGGCCACAGCGTCGAAGGCAGGTCCCGTCGCGCCCTCGCGCAGCGTCTGCACGATGGCGAGGTCGGCGGTGGATACGGTTTCATCCACGCCGCTGGCGGCAACGCGGCCATCGGCACGCAACAGGAACAAGGTCGTGGGCACTGGTTGCGCGAGTTCCAGGCGGCGGATCTCGGCCTGGAGGTTTGCCCGGCGTGCCTGCACCTGCGGCCAGCTGAGGCCCGCTGTCGTATCGTCCAGTCGTTCGAGCGCGAGAAGGCTGGCCTGGATCATGCCGAGTGCACGCTCGCGCCCGACAAGGGCGGCAACGGCCGCCTTGTCCGTGAGACCCGTGACGCGGCGGTCCTTCTCATGCAGGCTCAGCAGCACGAACAGCAGCGCGGGAAGCACAGCCGCGGCCGCGATCATCAGGACGAGGATGACCGGCTGCCCGTCGGCTCTCCGCGTCGTGCTGGGCCTATTTCGCAATAGAAATATCCCCCGAGGCGCGACGGCTCGGCGCATCCGCCGACCACCCGGGCCGTTCTCAAACACTGGCGCGCCGTGGACCCTCCGGCCAGGGGGTAGGCACGGCGCCATTTCGCTGGCGGGATGATCCCGCTATTCGTAACACTCAGGCTGCGCCATCCGATGGGCGGGGATCAAGCCCGACCTTCACGCTATTCTGCGGGTGCCGCCTCGGCCACGCGTCGCCGGCGCCGCAGCCGCCATTCCTGTCCCAGCGCCATGACCGCGGTCAGCAGCATGAACACCGCCGAGGCCACGAAGATCAAGCGCGGTTCTCCCGCATCCAGCAGCCAGCCGAACAGCGGCGGGCCGGCCATGCCGCCGATGTTGAACCCCGTGGAGACGATGCCGAACACCGCCCCCGCCTGGCCCGGCGGTGCCGCGGCGCGCACCAGCATGTCGCGCGAGGGCATGATCATGCCCGCCAGGAACCCCGCCGCCGCCATGATCGGCACCAGCAGCAGGCCCGGCACCGCCCCGCTGCCCACCACCAGCACCAGCGCCGCCGCCGAGCCGAAGCCGAAGGCCGCCACCAGCCCATGGTTGCGCGTGCGGTCGGCGACGACGCCGCCGAACAGCACGCCGCCGGCCGAGGCCAGCAGGAAGGCCGTCAGCGCCGCATTGGCCAGGGTGAGCGACAGGCCCTGCCCATCCACCCAGGCGGCGACCGAGAAGTTCTGGATGCCGCCATTGGACAGCGCCAGCGCCACGAAGAACAGCACCATGGCGAAGACCGCCGGCGAGAGCACCGAGGCGCCGCCCGACGTCGCCTTGGCGCTGGCCGGCTTCGGCACCGCCACCGGCGCGCCCGAGAGCAGCAGCGGCACGGCGGCGATCGGCCCGAGCAGCCCCGCCACGATCAGCGCGGCACCCACGCCCAGCCAGGCCGCGATGCCCAGCACCAGCGCCGGCGCCACCGCCCCGCCCATGAACCCCGCGAAGGTATGGATGGAGAAGGCGCGCCCGACCCGTTCCTCGGCCATGGAGGCGCCCAGGATGGCGTAGTCCGCCGGGTGATAGACGCTGTTCGCCAGCCCCGCCATCGCCGCCGCGGCGATCAGCCAGGCGTAGGAGCCTGTCAGCCCCAGCAGGATGAAGGAACACCCGCCCAGCACCAGCGCGGCCGCCAGCATCCGCCGCGGCCCCAGGCGGTCCACCACGAAGCCCATCGGCGCCTGCACCAGCGCCGAGACGACGTTGAAGGCGGTCAGCGCCAGGCCGAGCTCCACATAGGAGACATCGAGGCTGTCCCGGAGCAGCGGGAACAGCGGCGGCAGCGTCAGGAAATGCACATGGCTGACGAAATGCGCCGCGCAGATCTGCGCCAGCGTCCGGCGTTCCTGCGGTGTCCAGCCGGCGGCCATGCTCAATGCGCCTCCGCCCAGGAATGGCCGGTGCCGATCTCGACCGAGAGCGGCACGCGCAGGGTGGCGACGGATTCCATGATGTCCTTCACCACCGCCGAGGTGGCATCGACCTCGGCATCCGGCACCTCGAAGACCAGTTCGTCATGCACCTGCAGCAGCATGCGCGCCGACAGGCCGGCCTCGCGCAGCGCACGCGGCAGGCGCACCATGGCGCGCTTGATGATCTCGGCCGCGCCGCCCTGGAAGGGGGCGTTGATGGCGGCGCGTTCCGCGCCCGCGCGGCGCACCGGGTCCTTGGTCGCGATGTCGGCGATCCACAGCTTGCGGCCGAAGGGCGTGCGGACGAAGCCGTGCATCCGCGCCTCCTCCTTCAGCCGCTCCATCTCCTGCCGGATGCCGGGGTATTGCGCGAAATAGGCGTCGATGATGCTGCGCCCCTCGCCGGGCGGGATGCCCAGGCGGGTGGCGAGGCCGAAGGCGGACATGCCGTAGATGATGCCGAAATTGATCATCTTGGCGCGGCGGCGCGCTTCCTTGTCCACCTTGGCACGGTCCAGGTGGAAGATGTCGGCGGCGGTGCGCGCGTGGATGTCCTCGCCCTGCGCGAAGGCCTCGCGCAGCGATGGCACATCGGCCAGGTGCGCGAGCAGGCGCAATTCGATCTGGCTGTAGTCGGCCGCCAGCAGCACATGCCCCGGCTCGGCCACGAAGGCGCGGCGGATGCGCATGCCTTCCTCCGAGCGGATCGGGATGTTCTGCAGGTTCGGATCGGTCGAGGACAGCCGCCCCGTGGAGGTGCCCGCCATGCCGTAGGAGGTGTGGACGCGATGGTCCTGCGCGTCGATCTCCGCCGCCAGCCCCTCGACATAGGTCGATTTCAGCTTCGCCAATTGCCGCCAGTCCAGCACGCGGGCGGCCAATTCCACGCCCTGTGCCGAGAGGTCCTCCAGCACCGCCGCATCGGTCGAATAGGCGCCGGTCTTGCCCTTGCGCCCGCCCGACAGCTTCATCTCGTCGAACAGGATCTCGCCCAGCTGCTTGGGGGAACCGACGTTGAACTCACGCCCGGCGAGCGCGTGGATCGTCTTTTCCAGCACCGCCAGGCGCTGGGCGAAATCCTCGCCGATGCGCGCCAGCTCGGCGCCATCCACCTTGATGCCGGCGGCCTCCATGTCGCGCAGCACGCCGATCATGCGGCGTTCCACCTGCTCGTACAGCGCCAGCGCGCCATCCTCGCGCAGCCGCGGCCTGAGCAGCAGCCACAGCCGCAGCGTGACGTCGGCATCCTCGGCGGCATAGGCGGTCGCGCGGTCCAGCTTCACCTGGCCGAAGGGGATGCGCGCGCGGCCGGTGCCGGTCACCTCGTCGAACTTGATCGGCGTGTGGTTGAAGTGCAGGACCGACAGCTCGTCCATGCCGTGCCCATGCTTGCCCGCCTCCATGGCGTAGGAGAGCATCATGGTGTCGTCGATCGGCGCGATGGTCGCGAAGCCGCCATTCTCGGCGCGTGCCATCACTTCCAGGTCGTATTTCGCGTGCTGGAACACCTTCAGCACGGTGGCGTCCTCCAGCAGCGGGCGCAGCAGGGCGAAGGCGCGATCGGTCGTCGATCTGCGCCGGCGCGGGCTCGGCCAGCATGTCGCCCTCGCTGCCATGGCGCAGCGGCACGTAGCAGGCGCGCCCGGGTGCCACCGCCAGCGAGAAGCCGACCATGCGCGCGCGCCGCGCATCGAGGCTGTCGGTCTCGGTGTCCAGCGCGACCACGCCGGCCGCCTGTGCTTCCGCGATCCAGCGCGCCAGCGCCTCCTCGGTGGTGATGGTCTCGTAGCCGGCGAAGGGCGCGGCGAGGTCGGGCGCCACCGGCCCCGGGGCCGGCGCATGCGTCATCGCCGCGGGGGGCGCGCCGCGGCGCGGCGGGTCGTTGCCCTCGCCGAGCCGGCCCATGCGCGCCAGGATCGAGCGGAAGCCCATCGCGCGCAGGAAATGCTCCAGCTTGCCATCGCCCGGCGGCTTCGCGGCCATGGCGTCGATCGCCACGGGCATCGGCGCGTTCTCGTCCAGCAGCACCAGGCGGCGGGAGATGCGCGCCTTCTCGGCATTCTCGATCAGCGCCTCGCGCCGCTTGGGCTGCTTGATCTCGGCCGCGCGCGCCAGCAGGGATTCGAGGTCGCCGTACTCGTTGATGAGCTGCGCGGCGGTCTTGATGCCGATGCCGGGCACGCCGGGGACGTTGTCGGTGCTGTCGCCGGCCAGCGCCTGCACCTCCACCACCTTGTCCGGCGTCACGCCGAACTTCTCGAACACCTCGGCCTCGCGGATCGGCTTCTGCTTGATGGGGTCGAGCATCTGCACGCCCGGGCGCACCAGCTGCATCAGGTCCTTGTCGGAGGAGATGATGGTCACCTGGCCGCCCTCGGCGTTGAACGCACGGGCATAGGCGGCGATGAGGTCGTCGGCCTCGAAGCCTTCCTGCTCGACATGGCACACGCCCAGCGCATCCGTCGCATCGCGGATCAGCGCGAATTGCGGGACCAGGTCCTCCGGCGGGTCGGGGCGGTGCGCCTTGTAGTCGGCGTAGATCTCGTTGCGGAAATTCAGCCGGTGCGCGTCGAACACCACGGCGATGTGGCTGCCGATATTGTCGGTCAGGCACTTCGCCAGCAGGTTGGTGAAGCCGAACACGGCATTGACCGGCACGCCCTCGGGGCTGGTCATCGGCGGCAGGGCGTGGAAGGCGCGGAAGATGTAGCCCGAGCCGTCCACCAGGATCAGGTGGCGCGCGCCGGGCTGAGTGGCGGGCAAGGCGTCAGTGTCCATCATCCCCGCCTGCGCCCTCGGCGAGGACATAGGTGATCGAGCAATAGGGGCACGTCACCTCGCTGCCCTCGATATGCAGCCAAATGCGCGGATGGCCGAGGCCCGCCGCGGCCTCGCCATCGCAGGCGACCTTGCGCGCGGTCACGGTGATGCGCTGATCCGGCGTCAGCCCGGCCACCGGCTTCGGGCCATATCCGGTCATCTGGGGGTCGCGCATGGCGGTCCTCGTTTCTGGCCCCTCAGCATAGTCGGCGCCGGCGTGGCGGACCAGCCTCGGGCGCACGACCATCCGGGGCAGCACGAACCGCGATGATACCACGCGGGACAGGGGAGGTCGGAGCATGGAACTCCCCCATGCGCCTCCTTTTTCTGGATAGTGGGGACTGACGTTGGGGGGCGGCGCCACCTGACGCAAAAAGGGCGAAGGCTGGGGAAGGCTCCCCTGCCCCGCCCTCAAGCCACGGGCCAGGCCGCCTTGCCCATCGGTTCCATCGCGCCGGTATCGGGCTCGATCGCGGCCCCAAGGCCCTTCGCATCCACCACAGAGCCGAGTTCCAGCATGCCCTCGCGGATCAGCGAGGCGCGGACCACGCGACGTGTCGGCATAGAGATCGGGATGCGCTTCGAGAAAGCGCACCGCCTCGGTCTTCGGGCGGCCCTGGAAGCCATCGACGAAGTGGTGGCCGTTGCGTTCCACATGCACGAGGCCCATCGCGCTCACCAGCGCGAGGTCCTGCTGCACGCAGAGCCCGGCGAGGGTGGTGAGGTCTTCCGCGCTCATGAAGAAGCGTGGCTCGGCCTGTTGCGCGTTCCAGGCGCGGCAACGCGCGAGGTTGATCAGGGAGCGCCACACGCCTTTGCAGGATTTCGAGGAGATGCCCGTGTAGCCCAGCGCCTTCGCCTGGACGAAGGCGTCGAGCGGGCCGTCGCTCTCGTCCACGATCACCGGGCGCGCGGCGGCGAGCGCGGCCATGCTGCCTTCGAGCGCTTTCGCGCGCTTCACCGGCTGCTCGATGAAGGCGATCGAGGCGTTGAGCCGCGCGAGGCGCGGTTCCGCCTGCATCGCCCGCCATAGCGCGAGCACGCCCTCGGCATCCTCGTACTGCTCGTTGCCATCGAGCGAGACCTGATAGCCGTGCAGCCGGTCGAGCACGACGGCGATGCGCGAGAGGCGCTCGACATCTGCCGCGACGTTGCCGCCGACCTTCAGCTTCCACCAGCCATGGCGATAGTTGGCGGCAATCTCCTCCAGCGTCTCGGGCAGCCCGTCATCGACCCGCTCGGCCTGGTCGGCGGTGGTGATGGGATCGACCAGGCCGACCGTATGGCGCGCATGCATCCGCCGCGCCGGCGTGAGCGAGGCGAGCATTGCCGCGAAGTCGAAGCCCGCGAGATCCGCCACCACCGCATGCGGCGTCATGCCGCCGAGATTGGCGCGCAGCCCCTCGGCGAAGGACAGGCCTTTCGCCTTGAGCAGCGCATCGAGCATCGCGCGGTCGAGCAGGGCGCGGCCGTAGGAGGCGACGAGCGGGTTCAGCCCCTCGGCGCCGCAGGCCGCGGTGTGCGCGGCATAGGCATCGGCGAAATGGCCGAAGGCGGTGTTGGCACCGGCGGCGCGCGTGGCATCGCAGGCGAGTTCCAGGGCCCGGCGGAGCTGGTCTTCGTTCTGCGCGTCGGACCAGCGCGGGTCCTTGTCGAACCACTTGGCCGCCAGCGTCTCGGCGGCGATGCCCCAATGCTCGCTGCCGTCATCGAGCGCGATGCGTGCGCGGATCACTGCCTGGCGACCGTGCGTGACGGTGATGACGCCGAAGCGGAAGGGCAGGCGCAGCCGGAACGGCCATTCGAAGCGCTGGGTTTCCAGCAGGCGGAATCGCGGAGCGGTCACTGGTCGTCATCCTCCTGCAGGGCGCGCAGATAGCCGATGGCGCGCGCGGCGCTGGTCGGCCCGTCGGGGACGTAGTCGAAGGGCTCGACAGCGCAGAAGCCGGCATAGCCGGTGCGGCGCAGCGCGGCGAGGATCGGGCCGAAGCGGTCCTCGCCCTGGCCGGGCGCGCGCCGGTTGCGGTCGTTCAGATGCACATGCGCGATCAGCCCGCCCGGCACCCAGCGTTCGAGCAGGCGCGCCATGCTGTCCTGCTCGCCATTCCCGACGGCGCAGGTGTCGAGCATGGTGCGCAGCGCGGGGTTGCCGATGCGTTCGACGATGGCGGCGGCTTCGGCCACGGTGGTGGACCAGTTGGTCTGCGCGGCGTCGAGCGGCTCCAGGCAATACGTCACGCCGTGCTGAGCGGCCCAGGCGCCGGCCTGCGCCATCGCATCCTCCGCACGCGCAGCATCGCCATCGGCCTCGATTCGGCGCTGGCCCGGCGATCCGTGCACCAGCAGCGTTGCGCCAAGATCGGCGGCGAGGGCGACCAGGCGCTGCATGACATCCAGCGTGCGCGCCCGCGTTGGCGCATCGGCGGTGGTGATCGACAATCCCGCCGGTGCCACCAGCAGCCAGTGCAGCGAGGTGATGGGGATGCCGGCATCCTGTGCCGCGCGGCGCAACTCGGTGCGGCGCGACGCCGGCAACAGGTGCGGCGCCTGCGCATCGAGCGTGAAGGGGGCGACCTCCATGCCGTCGTAGCCGAGTGCGGCGGCGAGTGCGCATTGCGCGGCGAAGTCGAGGTCGCGCACCACCTCGTTGCACAGGCTGATCCGCATCAGTTGATCTCCTCCAACGCCACCACGCGCCCTTCCTGCGCCGAGCGGCGCGCCGCGTCCAGGATGCGCGCGGGGGCGAGCGCGCCGCTGCGCAGCCCGGCCTCCGGCGCGCGCCGGGTTGCGATGGCATCGAGGAAGGCGGCGAGTTCGGCGGAGACCACCTCGACGGGGCCGGCGGCGGGGATGCCCGGGTCCTCGCGCGGCGCGTGCTGCGGCAGCCAGGCGCCACCGGTGGCCCGGTGGTGCGAACCGCGGCGCAGCGCGAAGGTCTCGGCGGCGAAATCCACCTCGGCGAGGGCGGCGCTGCCGGCGATGGTGACCTCCTTGCGCGTTTCGGCCCCCGGCACCACGGCATCGGGCCAGCGGCCGGGCAGGACGCAGCCGGCTTCGATCAGCGCCGTCAGGCCGGAGGGAAACATCATCTGGATGATGGCGAGGTCCTCGCGGCCGCGACCCAGCGGGTCCGATAGCGTGGCGAAGATGCGTGCGGGTGCCTCCTGCGCGATCCAGGGCAGCAGGTCGGCGAAATGCACGGCGTCGTTGAGCAGCGCGCCGGAATCGCCGCGCGCGCGCTTCACGCCCGAGAAGCGCGCGCGCGATGTGGTGCAGCCGGCCGAATTCGCCGGCGGCGACCATGCGCCGCAGCGTCGATCGCCTTCGGATGGAAGCGGAAATACAGGCCGACCTGCGCGATGCGGCCGGCCTGTTCGGCCACATCAACGAGGGCGCGGGCTTGGGCCGCCGTCTCGGTCGCCGGCTTCTCCAGGAACAGGTCGCGCCCCGCGCGCAGGACCGCGGTGGCCAGCGGGACGTGCGTGGGCACCGGCGTCGCGATGATCACTGCATCGGCGGCGGCGATGCCGGCCTCGACGCTGCTGGCCGTCGGCAGGCGGGTGGCGGTGGCGAGTGTGCTGTCGGGGTCGAACACCGTGACCTCGGCGTGCAGGCGGCGCAGCGCGGCCAGGTGCACGCGCCCGAAGGCGCCGCAGCCGAGCAGCAGGAGGCGGGGTTTCGCGGCGGGCATCGCGTCCAGTGGGCGGGCGCGGCGGCGGCGCGTCAAGCGCTTGACGGGACGGCGCGGGCGTCGTGCGATTTGCTGATGGAGATGAGCCCGCTGACCGAGGCCGACCTGCCGCGCGCCGCCGCGCTGTCGCGCCTGATCGGCTGGAACCAGGTGGAGCGCGATTGGTCGCTGTTCCTGCACCAAGGCCAGGTCCGCGCGCTGGATGACGGGCAGGCGGCGCTGGCCGCCACCGCGGCGGTGATTCGCTATGGGTCCGGCCTCGCCTGGATCTCGATGGTGCTGGTGCGGCCGGACCACCGCCGCCGTGGGCATGCGACGACGCTGATGCGCTGGGCGGTGGAGGCGCTGCGGGATGTGCCCTGTGCCGCGCTGGATGCGACGCCGGCGGGCCGCGAGGTCTATCGCCGGTTGGGCTTCCGCGACCTGTGGGGCTTCACGCGCTGGTCGCTGCCGCAGGCTCTGCCCCTGGAAGGCAATCCGCGGCCGCTACGGGCGCGGGACTGGCCGGGTTTGCTGGCGCTGGATGAAGCGACCTTCGGCGCGCCGCGCGAGACCCTGTTGCGCGACTTCGCCGCACGCGCGCCGCAGGCAGCCTTCGTGCAGGACGGGCCCGATGGGCTCGCTGGTTTCGCGTTGGCGCGCAACGGTGCGCACGGCCCGCAGATCGGCCCGGTGGTGGCGCGGGACGACGGCGTTGCGCGCGCGCTGGTGGCCGCATCGCGCCATGCGTTGCCTGGCGTGCCCGTGCTGGATATGTGCGATGCCCGCGCGGGCCTGTGTGCCTGGCTCGCGCAGCATGGCGGCAGCGCACAGCGGCCCTTCACGCGCATGGCATTGGGTATGGATACGCCTGGCAACGCCGCCGCGATTGCCGCCGTGGCCGGCCCGGAATTCGGTTGATGCGGTGCGCGTGCTTGACGCGGGCGGAAGGACCGCCGCACCATCCGCAGTAACCAGCAAGTTACCACGCCATGACGCCGTGGCCAAAGCGGCGCGCGCCAACGAGGGAAGGGTCGAAGACATGTTCCGCAGACATCTGCTCGCCGCCACCGCCGCCGGACTCGCGGCACCCACGCTGGTGACGGCGCAGGGCGCCGCATGGCGGCCCGACCGGCCGGTGACCATCATCGTGCCCTGGGCGGCGGGTGGTTCCACCGACCAGATGGCGCGCATCGTCGCCGCCGAGTTGGAAGCGCCGCTGGGCCAGCGCGTGGTGGTGGTGAACCAGCCCGGCGCGTCGGGCTCGATCGGCACGCGCAATGCGATGGAAGCGCCGAAGGACGGGCTGACCTGGGCCGCCGGCGCGGCGGTGGATGTCGGCTGCTACAAGGTGCTGGGGCTGCTCGATACGCAATTGTCGGATTGGAACCTGTTCTTCGCCGTCGCCAACGTGAATGTGCTGGTGGCGAACCCGCAGGCGGGGTTCCGCGATTTCGGCGCGGCACTCGAGGCGCTCAAGACCCGCGGCCAGGGCATCGGCGTTGCCACCGCGGGCGTGTCCTCCGCCGGGCACAACATGATGGAGGCGCTGCGCGCCGCCACGCAGTTGCAGTACCGCCACGCGACCTATGATGGCGGCAACCCGGCGATGATCGCGACGGTCTCGGGCGAGACGCCGCTCGGTGCCGTGCTGCTGGTGGAGGCGGCGGAGATGATCCGCGCGCGGCGGCTCATCCCGCTCGCGGTGCAGAGCGAAACGCCGGTCGACGCTCGCCGCGCAGGGCAGCACGCCGGCGATCGAGGTGCCCTCGGTGCGCCGCTGGCTGCCCGACATCCCCGCACCGGCCAACTATTTCGGCATCTGGTCGGCCAAGGGCGTGCCCGACAACGTGGTGCAGACCATGCAGGGCATCTGGCGCGACACCATCGCCAATTCGCAGCGGCTGAAAACCTACGCCGACAGCCGCGCCGCCCTGTTCGCGCCGATCTTCGGCCAGGAAGCCTACGACCAGGCCTGGAAGATGGTGCGGCAGACCGCCTGGCTGTACTTCGACGGCGGCAAGGCGCGCGTCTCGCCCGACACGCTCGGGATCGCGCGGCTTTGAGCGAGGCGGACGCCGGCTCCTCGTCCGAGAAGGCGCCCGCCTCTCCCCGTGCCGACCTGATCACCGCGGCGGTGCTGCTGGCACTGGGCATCGCCGTGGTGGTGCACGCCTTCCAGATGCCGCGCTTCATCGCGCAATCCGGCACCGGGCTGACCGCGCCGGGCATCGTGCCGGGCTTCCACGGCACGATGATCGCGCTGCTGTCGATCGTGCTGGCGCTGCGCGCGGTGCGCCGCGGCGGATGGGCCGTGCGCGGGCCGGCGCGACCGGCGGGTGAGGGCGGGCAGCGCCTGGCACTCGCCGCGGCACTCGGCGTGACCTATGCGGGCGTGCTGGTCGGGCGGGTGCCGTTCTGGGCGGCCTCCGCGCTGTTCGTCTTTGCCTTCATCGCGGTGTTCGAGTGGAACGCCGATCCCGCGCGGCGGCTGCGCCGCGTGGTGGAGGCGGCGGCGATCGGCGCGGGCACCGGCCTGGCCGTGACGCTGGTGTTCGAAGAACTGTTCCTGCTGCGCCTGCCGTGACCGACGCGCTCTCCATGCTGGGCGGCGGCTTCGCCCATGTGTTCGCCGGCGGCGCGGCCTTCCACGCGATGTGGGCGGTGCTGATCGGCATCGTCATCGGCGCGCTGCCGGGCCTGACCGCCACCATGGGCGTGGCGCTGCTCACCACCCTGACCTTCGGCCTCGGCCCCAATGTCGCGATGCTGGTGCTGGTGTGCGTTTATGTCGGCGCGATCTATGGCGGCTCGCGCAGCGCGATCCTGCTGAACATCCCGGGCACGCCGGCCTCGGCGGCGAGCACGCTGGATGGCTATCCGCTGGCGCGGCAGGGGCTTGCCGGGCGGGCGATGGGCATCTCCACCACCGGTTCGTGGCTGGGCACGCTGTTCGGCGCGCTGATGCTGGCGCTGTTCGCGCCGAGCTTCGGGGAATTCGCGCTGAAGTTCGGTTCCTACGAGATGTTCTGGGTGGCGCTGTTCGGCATCATCATCGCCGGCTCGCTGTCGGGCGGCGACCCGCTGAAGGGCTACATCGCCGGCTTCCTCGGGTTGCTGGTGGCTACCATCGGGCAGGAGACCAACCACGCCTATCCGCGCTTCGCCTTCGGCAATGGCGACCTGGCCGGTGGGCTTGGGCTGCTGCCGGTGCTGGTGGGCGTGTTCGGGGTGGCGGAGGTGCTGTCCTCGATGCGTGGCCCGGCGGTGCGCGCGGTGGCGTCCAAGATCGATTCCGTCATTCCGCGCCTGCGCGATGTCGCGATGTATTGGAAGACCATCCTGCGCTCGGGCGCGCTCGGCACCTTCATCGGCGCCATGCCGGGCCTGGGCGAGGACATCGCCGCCTGGACCTCCTATGCCGCCGCCAAGCGCGCCTCGAAGGAGCGTGAGTTGTTCGGCAAGGGCAGCGTGGAAGGCCTGATGGCGGCCGAGACCGGCGAGAGCGCCTGCGTGCCCGGCGCCATCATTCCCGGTGCTGACGCTGGCGGTGCCCGGCTCGGCGCCCGCCGCGGTGCTGATGGCGGCGATGATGATCCACGGGCTGAACCCCGGCCCGATGCTGGCCATCACCAACCCCGAATTCATCTACCAGATCGTCGCGATGCTGATCGTGGCCGATGTGGTGAAGCTGTTCTACGGCCTGGTGCTGGTGAAGCCGCTGCTGTGGATCCTGCTGATCCCGCGCGAACGCCTGATGCCCATCGTCTTCGTGCTGTGCACCGTGGGCGCCTTCGCCATCACCTCGCGGCTGTTCGACATCTGGGTGATGCTGGGGGCGGGGCTGGTCGGCTTCATCCTGCGCGAGCTGCGCTTCCCGATGGCGCCGCTGGTGCTGGGCATCGTGCTGGGCGAATTGCTGGACAAGAACCTGCTGCGCGGGCTGGTGCTTTCGGGCGGCGACCTCACGCCCTTCTTCACGCGGCCGATCAGCATGGGGCTGTGCGCGCTGACGCTGGCGGCGGCGCTGTGGTCGATCCCGGGTGTCACGCGGATGTTTCGTCGGCGTCAATCGAGCGCGATGCCGAGATAGGCGGCGGCCAGCCGCGCCTGCCCTTCATGCATGGCGCGGCCGGTGGCGGTGGCGCAGCCCGCGGCGCGCGCTGCGGCGATGAGCGGCGTGACCTCCGGGTTCGGAATGACATCCGCGATCGCCATCGCCTGCGTCAGCGCATCGAGCGGCAGCGGCGGCGGATCGGTCGCGCGCAGGCCCATCGGCGTGGCATTGACCACCAGCGCATGGCCACCCGGCAGCGGTGCCGCCGCGCGTGCGGCGCAGGCGGGGAAGGCGGCGGCGATGTCGCGCGCCAGGGCCTGTGCCTTCGCCGCATCGGCATCCGCGAGATCGAGCGCCGCCACGCCATGGGCCGCCAGCGCGAAGGCGATCGCACGCCCGGCCGCGCCGCTGCCCACCTGCAGCACCCGCATGCCGCGCGGTTCGATGCCGTTCGCGCGCAGGCCGGCGACGAAGCCCTCGCCGTCGAACATCTCGCCTTCCCAGCGGCCATCCGCGCGGCGGCGCGCGGTGTTCACGCTGCCGGTCAGCCGCGCCTGCGGCCCCAGCGCATCGAGCAGCGGCACCACCGCCTGCTTGTGCGGCATGGTCAGCACCAGGCCATCCATGTTGCCGATCGCCGTCAGGCCCGCCCAGGCGCGCGGCAGGTCCGCGGCCGTGACCTGGAAGGGCAGGAACACCGCATCGCGCCCCTGGCGCGCGAAGACCGCGTTGAAGAAGCCGGGGCTGCGGACCACCGCGACCGGGTCGCCGAGGATGCCGAACAGGCGCGTGCTGGCGGTGACGCTCATGGCACGTGCTCCCGTCCGCTGTCGCTGGAGGCGAGCCAGGCCTCAATCAGCCGCTGCACCGCGAGGCCTGTCGCGGCATCGTTGGAGGGCGCGCGATCCTGCGCGATGGCATCAAGCATCTCGCCGATCATGGCGCGATGGGGGCCGTGGTCGAAGGCCATCGGGTCGGCACCGCCGCCACCGGCGCTGCCGTGGTCGATCACTTCGGGCGCGGTGCCGGCGATATGCAGGTCCAAGCGTTCGGCCGCCAGTATCGCGCTGCCCTGCGTGCCGGCGATCTCGATGCGTTCGGGGAAGCCCGGGCGCGCGACGGTGGTGGCATCGACCGCGCCGATCGCACCACTCGTGAAGCGCAGGGCCGCGGCGGCGATGTCCTCGGTGTCGATGGCCCGCAGGCCGGAATTGCGCGCGATGCCGCGCACGCCGGCGACCGGCCCGGCCAGGTGCAGCAGCAGGTCGAGCGTATGGATCGCCTGGGTCAGCAGCACGCCGCCGCCGTCGCGCGCCTTCATGCCGCGGCCGGGCGAGGCGAAATAGGCGTCGTCCCGCCACCAGCGGATGGAGGCCGAGGCGGAGAGCACGGTGCCGAGTGCGCCGGCATCGAGCGCCGCCTTCAGCCGCAGCGCGGCAGGCCGGAAGCGATGCTGGAACACCACCGCGGCGCGGCGCCCGGCCTTTGCGGCGGCCTGCACCAGCGCGGCCGCGCGGCCGGCATCCCATTCCAGCGGCTTTTCCACCAGCAGGTGCTTGCCGGCGGCGAGCGCCTGCTCGGTGATGGGCAGGTGCG
Source organism: uncultured Alphaproteobacteria bacterium (assembly GCA_963716705.1). Classification (GTDB taxonomy): domain Bacteria; phylum Pseudomonadota; class Alphaproteobacteria; order Acetobacterales; family Acetobacteraceae; genus Neoroseomonas. Next base: position 310,135 of record CAVQTW010000013.1, on the reverse strand, counting down.
TGCGCGGCGGCGTGAGGATGATGACGAGATCGAGGCCGGGCTGCGCCAGCAGCGCCTCCACGCTGTCGAAGACGGGCCAGCCCCAGGCGGCGGTGAAGGCAGCGCGACGATCCGCGCTCGGCGCCGTGCCGCCGATGATGCGCGCGCGCCCCTCCGCCGCGAGGTCGCGCAGCGCGGCGGCGTGCGGCTTCACCGCCATGCCCAGGCCGATGATGCCGATGCCGGTGCTCACGACACGCGCACCCCGATGCGCGCCAGGCGATGCGCGGCCGGGGCGTTCACCGCGTTGTCGGGCAATTCGCCACGCGCCAATGCGGCCACCTGGCGCACCGTGTCCATCGCCTGGTGTTCCGATGCCTGCGGCGTCATGCCGCCGATATGCGGCGCGGCGATCACGTCCGCGCGCCGTGCCAGGAAGGGCGAGGGCCGCTGGTCCGGCGCGCGCCCGACATCCATCGCGGCACCGGCGAGATGGCCGCTGTCGAGCGCGGCTTCCAGCGCGCGTTCGTCCACGAGTTCGCCGCGCGAGAGGTTGATGAAGCGCGCGCCACGCTGCATGCGGGCGAAGGCGGCGCCGTCGAACAGGTTGCGCGTCGTGGCGTCGGAAATCGCGAGGCACACCACGATGTCGGACCGCGGCAGCAGCAACTCCATCGGCAGGTGTGTGATGCGCGCGTCGCCCGGCACAGCGTGGGGATCCGCGACGAGGACGCGCATGCCCAGCGCCAGTGCAACCTCCGCCAGGCGTTGCCCGATGCGCCCGAAGCCGACGATGCCGAGCGTGGCCGCGCTGAGTTGCAGCCCCATCCGTCCGACCGGTTCCTCGCCGCGGCGATAGGCCTGGACATGGCCCGAGACGCCGCGCGCCAGGTCCACCATGAAGCCCAATGCCAGTTCCGTGACGCTGTTGCCGAAGCCGGGCGTGGCGCGTGTGACCAGCACGCCTGCTTCGCTCGCGGCCGGGACGTCGATGGTGCTGATGTCCACCGCCACGCGCAGGAAGGCGACGAGGTCCGGCGCGGCGGCGAAGGTCTCGGCGGTGCCCGGCGTCGCGCGGTCGGCGACGATGGCCTGGCAGCCCCGCGCGGCCTGCGCGAGGGCGGCGCCGCGCAGCACGGTGTCGCCGGGGTTGCGCACCACCTCCGCGCAATCCTGCAGCGCGGCGAGGGCGCGCTCGCCGTAGTAGCCTTCGAACATCTCCGGCGTATGCGCCAGGAACACGCGCAGCATGGTTGTTTCCTTCCCCGTCCGGCCTTCGCCGCGTTGCAGACTATCGCAGCGCGGGCGGCTGCGGCAGGGCGAGCCGCACGCGCAGGCCGGGTGCTGCATCCTCCAGCGTGATGGCTATGCCATGCAACTCCGCCACGGCGCGCACCAGCGCCAGGCCGAGGCCACTGCCGGGCGTGGAGCGTGCGGCGTCCAGGCGATGGAAGCGGCGGAACACGCGCTCCTGCTCGGCGACGGGAATGCCCGGGCCGTCATCCGCGATCAGGATGTGCCGTGGGTCCAGCGTGATGGCGATCCGCCCGCCTTCGCGGCCGTGGCGAATCGCATTCTCCACCAGGTTGGCGAGGAGTTGCGTCATCAGCGCAGGATCGCCCTCGCGTATCACGCCCGGCGCGATGGTGGCGGTGAGCACCTGCCCGCGCGCTTCGGCCGAGGGTGCGAAGACCTCGGCCACCGATTCCGCCACCGCGGAGAGATCGAAGCGCGTGAAGCCGGCGCGCTGTGTGCCCGATTCCACCTGCGCGATACGCAGCAGTGCGCCGAAGATCTCAAGCAGGTTCTCCGCCGCGGACTCGGCTGCGGCGATGGCCGCCTGCGCCGCCTCCGGCGTCGTCGCACGCGCGGCTGTATCGAGATGCTGGCGCAGGCGCGTGAGTGGGGTGCGCAGGTCATGCGCGATGTCGTCCGTGACTTCGCGCAAGGCGGCCATCAGCGCCTGCAGGCGATCGAGCGTGGCGTTGATTCGCGCGGCGAGGCGGTCGAATTCGTCTCCGCCCTCGCGCACCACGAGCCGCTGCGCGAGATCGCCGGCCTGCACGGCGGCGAGCGCGGCCTCCATCGCCGCGGCTCGTCGCGCGACGCTGCGCCCGATCAGAAGCCCACCTGCGAGGCCCAGCAGCAGCACGATGCCGCCCACCCACACCGCGCCCGACAGCAGTCGCTGTTCCAGTGCGCGCACGGCGGACAAGTCGCGCCCGACGACCAGCATGCCGCCGCCGGGCAGCGGTGCCGCGAGCATCAGCACCGGCGCCAGCGTGCCATCGGGCTGCCTTGCCATGCCGTCGCGCCAGCCGGGGCTGACCTCCACGCCCGTGAGGTTGCCGGCGATGCGCCGACCATCGGGTGCGGCGAGCAGGTAGAATTCCGCGCCGCTGCGATCAGCCGCCAGCCTCGCCTCGACCGAGAGTGCGATGCCGCGCGCGCCCGACAGCGCGCCCGATTGCAGCAGCACGCCCATGCCGTTCTCGATTTCCTGCGCCGCCTGGCGCGCGGCGAAGCCGGCGGTGACCCACCACGCCACGCCGCCGACCAGCGTGGTGCCGGCCAGCGTCAGCATCAGGTGCAGCAGCGTGACGCGGAACGCCGTGGTGCGCGCGAAGCCCCAGCGGGCGGCGTGTTCAGCCATCGGCGCGGATGACGTAGCCGGCACCGCGCACGGTGTGGATCAGCTCGCGCCCGAAGCCCTTGTCCACCTTGCCGCGCAGGCGGCTGATATGGGTTTCCACCACGCTGGTCTTGGGGTCGAAGTGGAAGTCCCACACGCCCTCCAGCAGCATGGTGCGCGTCACCACCTGGCCTTCGCGGCGCATGAGGTATTCGAGCAGGCGGAACTCGCGCGGTTGCAGGTCGATCCGCTTGCCCGCGCGCGTGACGATGCGGCGGATGAGGTCCATCTCCAACTCCGCGACGCGTAGCAGCGTGACTTCCTGTTGCAGATGCGGCCGGCGCGCCAGCGCGTTGATGCGCGCGAGCAACTCGGCGAAGGCGAAGGGCTTGGCGAGGTAGTCGTCGCCGCCGGCCTCCGAGCCCTTCCACGCGGTCGCCCACGCCGGCGCGCGCAGTGAGGAAAATGGCCGGTGTGGCGATGCCCGCCGCGCGCACCGCGCGCACCATCGACAGGCCATCGAGCTTGGGCAGCATGCGGTCCACCACCATCACGTCATGCCCACCGCCGGTGGCGAGGAACAGCCCGTCCTGCCCGTCCGTCGCGCGGTCCACCACATGGCCTGCCTCCTCCAGCCCGCGCGCGATATAGGCGGCGGTCTCGACATCATCCTCGACGATCAGGATCCGCACGGTGCCCCCGGTGGTTGACCTGCGCAGCATACGGAACGGTAAGGGCGGCGACAGGGGGGGGCGATGCGCCGTGGCGCTATCTGCCGACACGCCCCTCCCTCCGGTGGGGCCCCGTGATCCAGTCCTGGGAGAGACCATCCATGCCGTTCCCCTTCAATCCTCGCCGTTCCGTGGTCGTGGCCGGCGTCCTGGCGCTGGCGCTGGGCTCCACGGCGCTGACCGCGCTGCCGGGCACCGCGCAGCAGGCCGCGCCGACCTCCGCCATCGTGCTGCCGCGCCAGGCGGGCCCGGATTTCGCCGACATGGCCGCGCGCGTCGCGCCCTCCGTGGTGCGGGTGATGATGACCGAGCGCGCGACCCCCGCCAGCGCGCAGGGCCCGGCGGAGATCCCGCCCGAGCTGCGCGGCACGCCGATGGAGGAGATGTTCCGTCGCTTCGGTGGCCGTCAGGGCCCGCAGCAGGCGCCGCGCCGCGCCGGCCAGGGTTCCGGCTTCGTCATCCATGCCGACGGCTTCATCGTCACCAACGCGCATGTGGTCGGCACCAACAGCGAGGTGAAGGTGGAGCTGGCCGATGGCCGTGAATTCACCGCCCGCGTGGTGGGCCGTGACGCGGCGACCGACATCGCGCTGCTGAAGGTCGAGGCCGGCGCGCCGCTGTCCGCGCTGGTGTTCGGCGACAGCGACGCGACGCGCGTCGGCGAATGGGTGATGGCCATGGGCAACCCCTTCGGTCTGGGCGGCACCGTGACCGCGGGCATCGTCTCGGCGCGCGGCCGGCAGATCGGCGCGGGTCCGTATGACGACTTCATCCAGACCGATGCCTCGATCAACCCGGGCAATTCCGGCGGGCCGCTGTTCAACGCCGCCGGCCAGGTGGTGGGCGTGAACACCGCGATCTTCTCGCCGTCGGGCGGGAATATCGGCATCGGCTTCGCGGTGCCCTCGAAGATGGTGACAGCGCGTGGTGGACCAGCTGCGCGAGCATGGCGTGGTGCAGCGCGGCTGGCTCGGCGTGTCGTTGCAGTCGATGGACAACGACCTGGCCGCCGCGATGCGCGTGCAGGACAGCAAGGGCGCGCTGGTCAGCGCGGTCGAGCCCGACAGCCCCGCCGCCAAGGGCGGGATCCAGGCCGGTGACGTGATCACCGCCATCGATGGCCGCCGCGTGCAATCCCCGCGCGACCTGGCGGCCGGCGTGGCCGAAACGCAGCCCGGCAAGAGCGCGACGGTCACGCTTCTGCGCAATGGCGACCGGATGGAGCGCGCGATCGAGATCGGCACGCAACCCGCCACGCTGGCGGCCGGCAAGCCGGCGCAGTCCGACGCGCAGCCCTCGCTGGGCATCGGCCTGGCGCCGCGGCCCGAGGGTGGCGTGGCGATCGCGCGGGTCGAGCCCGGCAGCGTGGCCGCCGAACGCGGCCTGCGGCCCGGCGACGTGGTGCTGCGCGCCGATGGCCGCGAGACCGCCCAGCCGCGCGACGTGATCGAGGCGGTGGCCGCGGCGCGCAGCGCGGGGCGCCCCTCCATCGCGCTTCCAGGTGGAACGCGACGGGCGCCCGGCGCTTCGTGGCCCTGCCGCTGCGCGCGGCCTGATACCGACGCCCGGAGCGCGACTTCCCCCTGCGGTCCGGGCAGATCGGCGGAGCGGCCCCGCCTCACTTCCCCCTGGCGGGGTCCTTCAGATGGCGCACGTCGGTCACCCCACCGGCGTGCGCCACGCCGCATGTGCGTCGGTGGTGCCGCGCACGATGGATTCATACGCATCCTGCAGGCGCAGGGTGATCGCACCCGGCGTGCCCTCGCCGACGGGCAGGCGGTCGATGCTGGTCACCGGCATCAGTTCCTGGCCGGTGCCGCAGACGAACACCTCATCCGCCACATACAGCTCGGTGCGATCGGCGCGGCGCTGCTGCGTCGGCAGGCCGTGTTCGGCGGCGAGCACCAGCACCGTGTCGCGCGTGACGCTCTCCAGGATGTCGTTGTCGCCGGCGGGCGTGATGACGACACCGTCGCGCACCATGAACAGGCAGGCGCCGGCGGTCTCGCTCACCTTGCCGTCGCGGGTGAGCAGGATGGGCGTGTCGTAGCCATCCGCCTTGGCCTGCAAGGTGGCGATGCGCCCGGCGTGGTAGTTCGCCGTCGCCTTGATGCGTGCCGGCATGGTGTTGTCGTTGATGCGGGTCCAGGAGGAGACGCCGGCCGCCACGCCGGTGGTTCGCTTGGGCGAGCGTTCGCGCGGCATGGCGGCGCAGACCCAGCCGATCTCGCCGGTGCTCGCCATGCTGCCGCGCGTCTCGATCTGCACCTGCAGGCGGATATAGGCGTCGCCGTCCGGCGCATTGGCGCGGATGACGTCCAGCACCGCCTGGCGCATCACGTCGCGCGAGGGCGGGTTGTCGAAGCGCATGAACTTCATGCCCTGGTCGAGCCGGGCCAGGTGTTCCTCCAGCCGGAACACCGACAGCCGCCCGGTCGCCGGGTTCATGTAGGCGCGGATGCCTTCGAACACCGCCGCGCCATAGGCGACGCCCACGGCGAGGGGATGGATGCGCGCATCCTCGAACGGGATGGCGTTGCCGTTCTGGATGATGGTGTGGGCGGTCCAGGCCATGTCGTGCGGTCCTTCAGGTGAGTCGTGCAGCGGGCGGTCGTGCGGGCTTGCGCGCGAGGTCGATCGCGAGGTCCATCGGCGCATCCGCGAACAGCCGCGCGTCCATGATGCGCAGCTCGGGCGCGATGGCCGGGCGGAAGCCCATGGCGGCGGCGATGTCGCGCACGGGGTCGAGGCCGGGGGCGATCTCGATCAGTTCGGGGCCATCCGCGCCGAGGCGAAACACCGCGCGTTCGGTCACATACAGCACCTTCTGCCCGCGCTCGCGCGCGTAGTGGCCGGAGAAGGTGACCTGCTCCACCCGCGCCACCGCCTTGGGCTTGCCGCCCGCGGTCAGCGTGCCGCCGAAGATGCAGGTGCGCGCGCCCTGGCTGATATTGATGAAGCCGCCGGGACCGATGATGCGATCGCCGAAGCGCGTGACGTTGACGTTCCCTTCCGCGTCGACTTCCGCGAAGGAGAGGAAGGCGAGGTCGAGCCCGCCGCCATCGTAGAAATCGAACTGATAGGGCTGGTCGACCTGCGCATCGCGGGTTCTGGCCGGCGCCTGCCTCGTTGCCCGGCGCGGGGGCGCCGCCGATGATGCCCTGCTCGTTGGTCAGGCCACGCGCGTCGAGCACGCCCTCCTCGGCCGCGACCTGCCGATGCCGGTCGAGATGCCGGAGCCGAGATTGCAGATGGCGCCGCGGAACAACTCCAGCGCCGCGCGCCGCGCCACGACGTGCCGCGGCCCGAGCGGCAGCGCCGGGACGTCCGCGATCGGCACGCGGAGCTCGCCCGAGTAGGTCGGGGTCGTAGTAGGTGGCGTAGGTCTGCCACTGCTCCGGGTCGACGACGACGAGATCGACCAGGATGCCTGGGATCTTCACCATCTTCGGATGCAGCGTGCCGCGCCGCCAGGCGCTTCACCTGCACGACGACATGCCGCCCAGCGCCTGGTCGCCTGCGCCTTGGACAGCATCTCGAGGATGACCGCCTCCTCCTCCATCGTGACGTTGCCGTCCTCGTCGGCCGTGGTGCCGCGCAGGAAGGCCACGTCGACGTGGTAGGGCCTGTAGAACAGGTATTCCTCGCCGTGGAGCTCCACCAGCTCGACCAGGTCCTCGGTGGCGCGCCGCGCTCTGCCGGCCGCCGCCCTGACGCGGATCGACGAAGGTGTGCAGGCCCGTCTTCGTCAGGAGGCCCGGGCGGCCGGCGGCCATCTCCCGCATCAGCTGCGACAGCGCGCCCTGCGGCAGGGTGTAGGCCTCGATCTGGTCGGCGAGCGCGAGCGCGGCGATCGCGGGCGAGTTGACGAAGGTGCCGGCAACCACGCGCTTGAGCAGGCCCGGCTGCGCCAGGTGCCCCGCGCCGCGCCCCTGGCCGTCGCCGAGGCCGACCGGATGCAGGGCGGTGATGGCGTGGGGCTGCCGGTGTCGCGGAAGCGCTGGCCGAGCGCGGCCAGCAGGCGTTCGGGGATGGCATGGCCGCCGCCCGAGCCGCCGATCAGCAGCGTATCGCCGGGGCGGACAAGTGCCGCGGCTTCCTCGGCCGTCGCGCGGCGCATGGCGTTTCCTCGTGTCCTGGCGGCGCCTGAGGCTAGCGCCAGACGCAAACGCGGCAAGGGGAGGCGATGCGATGGACGGCACGGTGCATCTTTTGAAGGGCGAGGACGGCGTGGCCGAACTCGTGATCGACCGCCCCGCCAAGCACAATGCGGTGACGCCGGAGATGGCCGCCACCATCGCCGCGCACGCCGCCGCGGTGGATGCCGACGCCGCCATCCGCTGCCTGCTGCTGCGCGGCGCGGGGGAACGTGCCTTCTGCTCGGGCACCGACCTCAATGCGCTGGCCGCCTATCCGGACAGCTGGGCCTTCCGCAACCGTGTCGAGTACAGCACCTCCATCCGCAACATGCGCAAGCCGGTGGTGGTGGCGATGAAGGGCTGGGCGCTGGGCGGCGGGTTCGAGATGGCGCTGGCCGCCGATATCCGCGTCGCCGGGCGCAGCCTGAAGGCGGGCTTTCCGGAAGTAACGCGCGGCTGGGTCGGCGGCGGCGGCGCGAGCCAGATGCTGCCGAGGCTGATCGGCTACGGCCAGGCGATGCGCCTGCTGCTGACCGGCGAACAGGTGGATGCGCAGGAGGCGCTTGCCCTCGGTATGGTGGAAATGGTGGCCGAGGATGCCGCGCATGAGGATGTGGCGCGTGGCATCGCGCGGCGCATCGCGCGGTTTCAGCCCTGTTGCGACACAGAGCGTCAAGGCTTCTGTGCGCATGGCGATGCAGGCGCCGCTGCCGGCGGGCCTTGCCTATGAGAACGAGATGAACGTGCTGTGCTTCGCCGCCGGCGACCGCCTGGAGGGCATCCGCGCCTTCGCCGAGAAGCGCGACGCCACCTTCAAGCGGTGACGCGCCCGCGCTATGCTGGTGTTGTTTCAATCGGAGGACCGCGCGATGGGAATGGCTCTGGAGGCCGGCGCCGAAGCACCGATGCTGCTGCGGGACGATGGCGCGGATGGCGTTACCGTGCTGACACTGAACCGCCCCGCCTCGCGCAACAGTCTGTCGCTGCCGATGCTGGAGACGCTGGAGGCCGCGCTCGCCGATATCGGCGAGGATGCGCGCGTGCGCTGCGTGGTGCTGGCCGCCGCCGGGCCGGTGTTCTGCGCCGGGCATGATCTGCGCGAGATCACCGCGCATCGCGCCGATGCCGATGGCGGTCGCGGCTTCTACGACCGCGCCATGGAGACCTGTGCGAGGGTGATGCAGGCGATCGTGGCGCTGCCGCAGCCGGTGATCGCCGCGGTGCAGGGCGTCGCGACCGCGGCCGGCTGCCAGCTGGTCGCGACCTGCGACCTGGCGGTGGCGTCGGACCATGCGCGGTTCTGCACGCCGGGCGTCGATATCGGGCTGTTCTGCTCGACGCCGGCGGTGGCGCTGGCGCGCGCGGTGCCGCGCAAGGCGGCGATGGAGATGCTGATGCTGGGCGACATGATCCCGGCGCAGGAGGCGCTGCGCATCGGCCTGGTGAACCGCGTGGTCTCGCCCGAGGTGGTGATGGAGACGGCGATTGCGCTGGCGGGCCGGATCGCCGCGCGCTCGGCGCTGACGGTGCGCATGGGCAAGCGGGCCTTCTACGCCCAGGTGGACCTGCCGCTGGCCGAGGCCTATGCGCAGGCCGCCTGCGTCATGGCCGACAACCTGATGGCGCATGACGCGGCCGAGGGAATCGGCGCCTTCCTCGGCAAGCGCAAGCCCGTCTGGGAAGATCGCTGAGGATCCATCATGGCCGATTACGATACCGGGCTGGCGCAGACCGCCGCCAACCACCAGCCGCTGACGCCGCTGCTGTTCCTCGAACGCGCGGCGCAGGTGTTTCCCGACCATATCGCCGTGGTGCATGGCGCGATGCGCGGCGCCTATCGCCGAGCTGCGCGCGCGCTGCGTGCGCCTGGCCCATGCGCTGGCGCAAGCGCGGCATCGGCGCGCGGCGACACGGTGGCGGTGCTGCTGCCGAACATCCCGGCAGATGCTGGAAGCGCACTACGGCGTGCCGATGGCCGGCGCGGTGCTCAACACCATCAACACCCGGCTCGACGCGGCGACCATCGCGCTATATCCTCGACCATGGCGAGGCGAAGGTGCTGCTGGCCGACCGCGAGTTCGTGCCGGTTCGTGCGCCTGGCGCTGACGCAGGCGAAGGCGCAAGCCGCTGGTCATCGAGGTCGACGATGCGCTGGCACCCGAGGCGGCCGGCGAGACGCTGGGTCGGCATCGACTACGAGGCGCTGCTGGCCGAAGGCGATCCGGACTTCGCCTGGCCGCTGCCGCGCGACGAGTGGGACGCCATCGCGCTCAACTACACCTCCGGCACCACGGGCAATCCGAAGGGCGTGGTCTACCACCATCGCGGCGCCTATTCTGAGCGGTGGGCAATGTGCTCTCGGCGGGGATGGGCCGGCACCCGGTCTATCTGTGGACGCTGCCGATGTTCCATTGCAACGGCTGGTGCTTTCCCTGGACGGTGACGGCGCATGGCGGGCACGCATGTCTGCCTGCGCGCGGTCGACGCCGGGCGCGATCTTCGACGCTGATCGCCGAGCACGGCGTCACGCACATGTGCGGCGCGCCGATCGTGCTGCGACGCTGCTGGCGCACGCGCCGGCCGAGAAGCGCGCGTTCTGCGCACGCCAGGTGCAGATCATGACCGGCGGCGCGCCGCCGCCCGCGGCCGTGATCGGCGGCATGGAGGAGCGCGGGCTTCGACGTGACCCACGTCTACGGCCTGACCGAGATGCTACGGGCCCGTCGGTGGTGAACGCCTGGCACGATGACTGGCCGCGCGCCCTGCGCGCCGAGCAGGCGGCGCTGATGGCGCGGCAGGGCGTGCGCTACATCGCGCTGGAAGGCCTGATGGTGGTCGACCCCGAGACACTGGCAGCCGGTGCCGCGCGACGGCACGACGATGGGCGAGGTCATGATGCGCGGCAACATGGTGATGAAGGGCTACCTGAAGAACGCGACCGCGACCGCCGACGGCCTTCGCCGGCGGCTGGTTCCATACCGGCGACCTCGCGGTGTGGCACCCGGACGGCTACATCGAGCTCAAGGACCGCTCGAAGGACATCATCATCTCCGGCGGCGAGAACATTTCGCTCCATCGAGGTCGAGGATGCGCTGTACAAGCACCCCGCCGTCGCGGTGGTGGCGGTGGTGGCGCGCCCGGACGAGAAATGGGGCGAGACGCCCTGCGCCTTCGTGGAGCTGAAGCCCGGCGCCGCCGCCACGGCGGAGGAGATCATCGCCTTCTGCCGGGAACGCCTGGCGGGGTTCAAGGTGCCGCGGCATATCGTGTTTGCCGAATTGCCCAAGACCTCCACCGGCAAGATCCAGAAGCATGTTTTGCGCAGCCAGGTGCGCGAGGGGTGAGCACCGTCGAGAACGTGCTGGCCCGGCGGCGGCGCAGCGCGAGGCCTCCCGTGCGCGGTGGTTCGAGTTGCTGCGCATCCCTTCCGTCTCGGCCCAGCCGCAGCACGCGCCGGATTGCCGCCACGCCGCGGCGTGGATCCGCACGCAGCTTGCCACGATGGGCTTCGCGGCGAAGGTGCGGGAGACGGCGGGGCACCCGGCGGTGGTGGCGCATCATCCCGGACCGACCGGCACCGGGCCGCATGTGCTGTTCTATGGCCATTACGACGTGCAGCCGCCCGAGCCGCTGGAACTGTGGACCAGCCCGCCCTTCGAGCCGACCCTGGTGGAAGGCCCCGGCGCGGCGCGCGTGGTGGCGCGCGGCGCGGTGGACGACAAGGGCCAGGTCATGACCTGGCTGGAGGCGCTGCGCTTCTGGCATGAAACCGCCGGCGGCCCGCCCTGCCGCGTCAGCGTGCTGGTGGAGGGCGAGGAGGAGATCGGCTCGCCGAACCTCGACGAATTCCTCGAAGCCAATGCCGAGGAACTGCGCGCGGATGTCGCGGTGATCAGCGACACCAACATGTGGGACGCCGCCACACCGGCGATCAACACGCGGCTGCGCGGGCTGGTCTATACGCAGATCGACATCGCCGGGCCGTCGCGGGACCTGCATTCGGGGCAGTTCGGCGGCGCCGCGCTCAACCCCATCAACGTGCTCACGCGCATCCTGGGCGACCTCAAGGACGAGGCCGGGGAGATCCTGATCCCGGGCTTCTACGAGGGCGTGCAGGACTTGCCGGAGGCGCAGCGCCGGCAGTGGGAGGCGCTCGGCTTCGACGAGGCGGCCTTCCTCGCCGGCGTCGGCCTGTCGGTGCCGGCGGGGGAGATCGGGCGCGGCGCGCTGGAGCGCATCTGGGCGCGGCCCACCGCCGATATCAACGGCATCTGGGGCGGCTATGCCGGAGAGGGCTCCAAGACCGTCATTCCGGCCGAGGCGCATGCGAAGTTGAGCTTCCGCCTGGTGCCGGGGCAGGAGCCGGCGCGCATCCTGGCGGGGCTGCGGGACTTCATCCTCGCACGCCTGCCCGAGGATGCGCGCGCCTCGATCCAGGTCTTCGGCATGAGCCCGGCCTTCGAGGTCGCGCTCGACAGCCCCTGGATGGCGGCCGCGACGCGGGCGCTGGAGGCCGAGTTCGGCCGCGCGCCGCTGATGGTGGGCAACGGCGGCTCGATCCCGGTGGTCGAGAGCCTCAAGCGCATCCTCGACCTCGACAGCCTGATGGTCGGCTTCGGCCTGGCGGACGACCAGGTGCATGGGCCCGACGAGAAATTCGATGTCGGCTGCTTCGAGGCTGGCATCCGCAGCCATATCCGCCTGCTCGATACCATCGCCGCGACCGGCCGCTGACGCGCGTGCCACCGAACCACCGCATCCTCGCGCTGGTGCTGGGCGCGCTGGCGGCCATGGGGCCGTTCTCGGTGGACATGTACCTGCCGGCCTTCCCGGCGCTGGGCGATTCGTTGAACGCGACGCCTGGTGCGGTGCAGGCCACGCTGGCCTTCTATTTCCTCGGCATGGCGGCGGGGCAGGTGTTCTACGGGCCGGTGGCCGACCGGCTGGGGCGAAGGGTGCCGCTGTTCGCCGGGCTCGGGCTGTTCACCGTGGCCTCGATGGCCTGTGCGCTGGCGCCCGACATCCATTCGCTGATGGCCGCACGGCTGATGCAGGCGCTGGGCGGATGCGCGGGCATGGTGGTCGCGCGCGCGGTGGTGCGCGACGTGACCGACGAACGCGGCGCGGTGCGTCTGATGGCCTCGCTGATGCTCGTGATGAGCGTGGCGCCGATCATCGCGCCGCTGGTGGGGGGCGCGCTGCTGCCGGTGTTCGGCTGGCGCGGCATCTTCTGGGTGCTGGCGGGTTATGGCGCGGCGATGTTGCTGCTGGTCGGTCTAGCGCTGCCGGAGACGCTGCCGCAGGATCGCCGCCGGCGCGACGGGGTGCTGGCGACCCTGCGCGTATGGGGCGGGCTGCTCGGCGATGCGCGCTTCATGGGACATGCACTGGCGGGCGGCTTCGTCATCGGCGGCATGTTCGCCTACATCATTGGCTCGCCTTTCGTGTTCATGGAACTGAACGGCGTGGCGCCGGGGCATTTCGGTCTCTATTTCGGTGCGAACGCGATCGGCATCATGGTGACGGGCCAGGTGGTGTCGCGCCTGGCGCAGCGCGGTTCACCGGCGCGGCTGCTGCCGGTGGTGCTGGCCATCGCGCTGTCGGCCGGGGTGGCGCTGCTGGTGGTGGCCACGACCGGGCTGTTCGGCTTCGCCGGCATCGTGGTGGCGCTATTCTGCTATGTCTCGATGATCGGCGGTGTGTTGCCGCTGACGGTCGCCTTGGGCATGGGCCCGCATGGCAAGGTGGCGGGCAGCGCATCGGCGCTGATGGGCACGCTGCAATTCGGCATCGGCGCCGCGGTGGGCGGGTTGCTGGGCGTGCTGCAGGACGACACGGCGGTGCCCATGGCGGCGGTGATCGCCGCGTGCGGCGCCGCGGGGTGGACGGCACGGCGTGTGCTCGTGCGCTAGAACGAAAGCTTGTGCGCCAGGTCGCGCGATGGATGTCCGCCAGCCTGTCCGGCGCCTGGTGAAGCCGCCCTTGCTGCTGCTCGCCTTCCTGTGGGTGGTGCTGGAGGAGACGCTCTGGCGCTGGGCGCAGGCGATCGGCGGGCTGATCGCACGCATCCCGCTATTGGCCGCGCTGGAGCGGCTGGTGCCGCGGCTCGATGCGCGGGTGGTGGCGATGCTGTTCGTGATCCCGCTCGCCGCCCTGCTGCCGCTGAAGATCGCGGCGGTGTGGCTGATCGGCAGCGGGAACGTGCCGGCCGGCATCGCGTTGCTGCTCGCGGCCAAGACGTTGGGGACGGCGTTCTCCGCCAGGCTGTATGTCGTGGCCGAACCAAGGCTGCTGGAGATCCGCGCCTTTGCCTGGGCGCATGGGCGTGTGCGTGCCTTGCTGGCACGCGCGCATGCCTTCCTCGATGCCTCGCCCACCTGGCAGGCGGCGCGACGGGCGATGCAGCGGGGCAGGGCCATGCTGCGCGGCCTCGCGGCGCGGGCGCGGGCGATGCTGGGCGGCACCCTGCTGGGGCGCGTGCGCGCCGTCCGCGCGGAGTGGCGACGGCGCGGATGAGCCGGCGCCCGCGCCCGCCGGCGGCGCGCGCGGTCTTTCGCGAACCGGGTCCGCGGCCTCGCCTGACCGGCGGCAGGATGGAGGTCAGAACGTCGCCACGAGGCGCAGGCCGAGCACGACGGCATCGGGCAGCGCGCGATCGGGGTTGCGCCGATCGTCCGGGGCGCCGGCCGCCGGGTTGAACAGCACCTGCACGACCGGTTGCACCGACAGGCGGTCCGTCACGGCGGCGATGCTGTAGGTCAGTTCCAGCACGGTCTCGTGGCTGCGCACCGGCTGGGTGGCGCCGAAGGCGATGAGTTCCCGGTCGTAGTCGCGCGAGTCATTGCCGATCCGCGCCCAGGACAGGCCGAGCGAGAGCGTGTCGTCGTCGCGCCCGAAAGGGCCGCGCCAGGCGAGCCCGCCATCGATCTGCAGGCTGACCGCGTTGCGGTCCTGCGGCTGGGCGAAGGCGCGGCCGAACAATGCCAGCCAGCCTTGCTCACCCCGCCACAGCGTGACCTCGCCGATCGCGTAGCCGCCGTAATTCTGGCCGAAGCGGCGCGGCACGCCGGTGCCGGCCGGGTCCGCCAGCGACAGGCCGGCATTGTCGGTGCCCACCGAGTTGAAGCCGCCATTGTGGTACCAGCCGCCGAGTTTCATGACCCATTGGCGGGGTGCGTTGTCGGGGTCGGGGCTGTCGCCGCCGGTCACCGCCTCGGCCATGTAGAAGATGCCGCCGGCGGTGCTGAAGTTGGTGCCGTAGCGGTTGTGGCGCTGGGGGTCCGTCTCCTCCCCGTATTTGCCGCCGGGATTGCCCGAGAACATCGCGACGCGCAGCCCGGTGCCGGCATCGGGGTCGCCGAGTGCCAGGCGGATGCCCGGCGTCGCCAACGGATAGGCCGGCCCGCCGGCCGGCAGCGTGCCGGCGAGCGCGACCGGCCAGCCGAAGGTGCCGTTGACCAGGTTGCCCGCACCATAGGCGGTGGTGAATTCGCCATCCGCGGCGAGCTGGCCGAAGCGGATGGAGCCCCATGCGCCGAGGCCGCGTTCGAGCCACAGCTCGAACAGCCGGACGGTCGAGAGCGCCTCGATATTGCTGACCGGCGCGAGGGACCCCACGCGCGTCGGCGTGGGCTGGCGGCCATAGATGCCAAGGACACTGAGCGTCCCGGTCCAGCCTTCGAGCCCGGCCAGGCGCTCGAAATCGGCCAGCAGGCCGAGCCTTGCCTGGCCGATCGCCGCGACGCCGGTGCGGATACCGCCGCTGACATTGGCGAAGCCGTCCAGCGTGCCGACCGCGCTGAGGCACAGGCCGGCGGCGAGCGGCCGGCCTTCGTCGCAGGCGGGTGTGTCCTCGGCCCGGGCACCGTTGGTCAGGATCAGCGTCGCGACTGCAACGGCGAAGGCGGCGAACCGGCGCATCAACGGGCGACTCCGCGCCTGGCCCATTGGTCGGAAGCGATGCGGGCCAGCAGGGTGAATTTGCCCGGCCCGTCTGGATGAATGATGAACGCGACGCCCATCGGCTTCCGATGGACGCCGATGGGCGAAGGGCCATGCGCGGCGCGTGCGGGGCGCAGCGCGCCACCGGCGCGCCGCGTGCCGTCAAGCCCGCCTGATGGGAAGCGTCACTCGGCCCGCCAGGAGCGGGCCGCCTTCATCCCGGCTCGCCGCTGCGCGGCCGTTGCAGCAGCACCAGCACCACCGCCAGGCCGATCCCGATCCAATGCGGATAGGGCACGAGGTCGGCGGCGGCGTGTTCGACCAGCGCGGGGAAGATCATCAGCAGCCCCGCGGCGACGAAGCCGAGCCGCTCCCACCCCGCCAGCATCCGCCGGCCATAGCCCTGCGCGGCCGCGGCCAGCGCAGCCAGGCCGGCGGCGGCGAGCACCGTCTGCCACACCACGTCGAGCCAGGTCATGTCGCCCTGGAAGTTCAGCAGCAGGCCCACGCCCTCGGGGTCGGTCACGAAGACGAAGGGCAGCAGGAAGGCGGGCAGGGTGTATTTCCAGGCCTGCAATGTGGTGCGGTACGGCCCTGCGCCGGTGATCGCCGCCGCCGCGAAGGGGCTGAGCGCGGTGGGCGGGGAGACCTCGCTGAGCACGGCGTAGTAGAACACGAACATATGCGCCGCGTAGTCCGGCACGCCGAGCTTCATCAGCGCCGGCGCCGCCACCACCGCGCAGATGATGTAGGAGGCGGTGACCGGCACCGCGAGCCCGACCACCCAGACGATCAGCGCCGTGTACAGCGCGGTGACGACGATGCTGCCGCCGGCCGCCTGGATCGCGATGTCGCTGAACTTCAGCCCCAGGCCGGTCAGCGTGATGACGCCCACGATGATGCCGGCACTCGCGCAGGTGGCGGCGATGCCCACCGCCTGCACCGCGCCGCCGGCCAGCGCGTTGATCAGCTTGCGCGGCCACAGCGCCTGCTCGGGCCGGATGAAGGAGAGCAGGATGGCGACGATCATCGCGTAGAGCACCGACAGCGTCGCCGAATACCCCCACACCATGAACACCACGATTGCGATGAGCGAGGTGAAGTGGAAGCCGTAGCGCTTCAACAGGGCCGGGATGGGCTCGACCTTCATGCCCTCGGCGGCGTCGATGCCGCCACGCTGGGCGCGGATGCGCTTCTGGTCCAGTTCGACCATGAACAGCAGCGAGGCGTAGTAGAGGATGGTCGGGATCACCGCCATCTTGAGCACGTCGAGATAGCCGAGCTTGAGATACTCCGCGATCAGGAAGGCCGCGGCACCGAGCACCGGCGGCGAGATGATGGCCCCCAGGCCACCGGCGGCGAGCAATCCGCCCGCATCATCGGCGCGATAGCCGACCTTCTTCATCATCGGCCAGGCGACGGTGCCGAGGGTGACGGTGGTGGCGACCCCCGACCCCGACGGCCCGCCCAGCAGAAAGGAGGACAGCACCACGGTGCGCCCCGCGCTCGCCGCCTTGCCGCCGGTCGCGGCGAAGGAGAAGTCGACGAAGAACTTGCCCGCTCCGCTTGCCTGCAAGATCGCGCCGTAGATGGTGAACAGCACGATGAGCGTCGCCGAGACATCGACCGCGGTGCCGAAGATGCCCTCCAGCGTGATGGTGAGGTGCGGGATCAGCCGGTCGAAATCGTAGCCCTGGTGCTGCCAGGGGGCGGGCAGGTGGTTGCCGAAGAAGCCGTAGAGCAGGAAGAAGATCGCGACCGCCGGCATCACCGGCCCGGTGGCGCGGCGCGTGGCTTCCAGCACCAGCGCGATCAGCAGCCACCCCACCGCGATGTCCATCGGCTCGGGGAAGATGTAGCGGTCCTGCAGCTCGTCGCCGCCGACGATGAGATAGTAGATGACATAGACGGCGGCAGCGGCGAGCACGACATCCCAGGGCATCAGCCGGTTGCGGTAGCGCCGCACCGCGGGGAACAGCACGAAGGCCAGCACCAGCGCGAAGCCGACATGGACGAAGCGCAGGGTCGTGGTCGGCACGATGTCCCAGGCGGCCCACAGGTGGAACAGCGACATCGCCAGCGCGAGCGCCGTGGCCGCATAGCCGAGCCAGCCGGAGAAGCGGTTCTGCGCGCCCTCCTCCTCCTCGATCAGGCGCTCCAGGCGCGCGGCGGTGGCTTCGTCGAGCGCGCCGGGGGCGATTTCCGGGGGCAGGGGGGAATGCGTGCTGGTCAAGGCGGGTGCTCCGGCAGGTAGCCGTCAACGCGACGCGGGGGCGGCCCTGTCGGGGCGCCCCCGCGCGTTCACTTCGTCATGCCGCGGTTGGACCCGCGGCGTGCATGCGTCAAGCCAGCGTTGCGCCCTGCGCCTTCCAGAACGTCTCGGCGGCGGCGTGCCAGGGGATGCCGGCGGCCGAGGTCTTCTGGCCTTCCAGCTTGAAGTCGCGCGCCGCGGAATGCACCAGCGCCCAGTCGGCGCGGTTGCCCCACATGATGGTCAGGATCTGCGTGACCAGTTCGGCGGGCGCGTCCTCGCGCATCGCGACCACGTTGCCCACCGACATCTGCTTGTTGTCGGTCGCCTGGCCCGGATAGGTGTTGGCGGGGATGACTTCCGGGAAATAGACCGGGCCGTGCGTCGCGATGATGCGCGGGATGTACTGGTCGTGGTCGATCAGCACGATCTGGACGCCCGGGGTGGCGGCGAGGTCGGTCACCGCGCTGGTCGGCACCCCCGAGACGAAGAAATAGGCGTCGAGCTTGCCGTCCTTGATGGCGTTGGTGCTCTCGGCGGGCGACAGTCGCTCACGCGCGCGGAAGTCCTTGTCGCGGTCGAGGCCCGCGCCTTCGATCAGGCGGAACGCCATCAGCTCGGTGGCGGAGCCGGGCGCGCCGGTCGAGATGCGCTTGCCCTTGAGGTCCTGGATGGTGCGGATGCCGGTCGAGGCGACGGTCACCACCTGCATGCGGTTGGTGTAGAGCACGGCGATGGCGCGTGCCGGCACGGCGCGGCCCTGGAAGCGGCCGACGCCGGTCACGGCATCGACCGCCGCATCCACCTGCGCGATCGCCATGCCCACGCGGCTCGCGCCCAGCAGCTGCATGTTGGCGACCGATCCGCCGGTGACCTCGACCGTCGCGCTCATGCCGGGAATGCCACGCGAGAGGTAGTTCGCGAGGGCGCCGCCGAGCGGATAATAGACGCCGCCGGTGGTGCCGGTGGCGATGGCGAGTTGCTGGGCCGCCTGGGCCTGCGCGAGGCCGGGCAGCAGGACAGCACCGGTGGTGGCCGCCATCAGACTGCGGCGCGTGATCCCGGACATGTTTTTTCCTCCGAATGGGTTGGGTCCATGGTGTGATAGCGGCGTTTCGCGGCGCTTTGAAGCCCGCCCCGTTGATCTGGCGCAAGGCGCGCAAGAAAGACGCAGCGCATGTTTTGTACCAACGCCCCCCGGAGGACACGCGATGACCGGCCCCCTCGCCCGCGACCTGATGACCCCCGATGTCGTGACCGTGCCGCCGGAAACCCCGGTGATGGTCATGGCCCGGCTGCTGACCGATCGCGGCATCTCGGCGGTGCCGGTGGTGGATGCCGAGGGCCATGTGCTGGGCATCGTGACCGAGGCCGACCTGATCCGCCGCCTGGCGGGCGAGGAGGACAAGCCCGCCTCCTGGTTCGGCGCGCTGTTCGCCGACCCTGCCAGCCAGGCGGAACGCTACGCGCGCACGCATGGCGTGACCGCACGCGACCTGATGACCGAGAAGGTGATCAGCGTGACCGGTGACACCACCGCCGCGCATGTCGCGCAGATCATGGAAAAGCAGACCGTGCGGCGGGTCGTGGTGGTCGAGGATGGCAAGCTGAAGGGCATTGTCAGCCGTGCCGACCTGCTGCGCGCCCTGGTGGCCCCGCCGCACCAGGACGCCGACCTCTCGGACGAACGCGTGCGCCGCGCGGTGATGGCGGCGATGAAGAAGGAGCCCTGGACCGACACCTTCTACACCATGGTCGAGGTGAAGGACGGCGTCGTGACCTTCCATGGCTTCCGCCGCAGCGACACGGTGCAGAAGGCGCTGCGGGTGCTGGCCGAGGGCGTGCCCGGCGTGAAGGGCGTCGAGGACGATACGCAGCCCATGCCGGTGTTCATCTACGGGGCGGCCTGAAGCCTTCCGGCGGTTTCCGCGTTAGAAGGCGCGCGGCCGGGCAATGTCCCGGTCGTGCCTCTTTGGGGAGACCGCCGCATGGCCCGCGTCCGCATCCATCATCTGACGCGCTATTCCTATGCCAATCAGGTGGCGCTGACACAGCACCGGTTGATGCTCCGCCCGCGCGACAGCCACGACCTACGCCTGCATGAGGCAACGCTCTCGGTTTCGCCTGCGCCCGCCAATACGCGCTGGGCGCATGACGTATTCGGCAATTCGGTGTGCCTGATGGGCTGGTCGCCGGAGCAGCGGACGGACCACCTCGAGATCGTCTCGGCCCTTGATCTCACGCATTTCCCGGCCGGGCCCGCTCTGCCGCGCGCCACGCTCGACCCGGCGGTGGAGGTCTTCCCCTTCTCCTACGGCGCGGAGGAGGCACCTGACCTCGCGCGCCTGCGCGAACGCCACCTGCCGGACCCCGACCGCCGGGTGGACGCCTGGGCCCGGCGCTTCCTCAGCCAGGGGGGAATGACGCGCACCTTGCCGATGCTGGAGGCCATGACGCGCGCCGTCCGCGATGAGTTCGCCTATGAGGGCCGCGAGTCGGAAGGCACCAACACCCCGATCGAGACCCTGGACAGCGGCCGCGGCGCCTGCAGGGACTTCTCGCTGCTGATGATGGAGGCGGTGCGCAGCCTCGGCCTCGCGGCGCGCTTTGTCACCGGATACCTGTATGATTCCGGTACGGGCGGCACCGTCGGCGGCGGCGCGACCCATGCCTGGGTCGCCGTTTACGTGCCTGGCGCTGGCTGGGTGGAATACGACCCCACCAATGGGCTGGTCGCGGGTGAGAACCTCATCCGCGTCGGTGCCACGCGCACGCCGGAGCAGGCGGTGCCCGTTGGTGGCGGATACATCGGCGGTTCTGGGGATTTCGCGGGGCTGCGGGTGGATGTGACGGTCGAGGTCGGCGAAGATCCTGCGCCCCTCGCGCCACAGGCGGCCTGATACCCGGAGCGCGAGGGTCGGGCCTTCGTGCCCCTCAAACGCCGGGCGGGCCACATCCGCGGCCCTTGGCTTCGCGGCACTTGCCGCGGCACGCATTCGCGCGCCCGGCCGTTCAGGCCGCAGGTCGAACCCTTGTGCGCTTGGTATCCAACGCAGGGATGGCCGCATCCGCGGCTGGCGGCATTTGATGCGGCGCACACTCCGTGTCCGGGCCCGGCGGGCCGCAGGCCCAGCCCTCATGCGCCCGGCTGGGTGCAGCGCTCAGCCCGGTTGCGGCAGCGCCACACCTACCAGCGCATCCCGCGTGACGATCGATGCGAGCCGCGCGGTGTCCCAGCCCTCGGTGCCTTCGGGGCGCATCGGCAGCACCATCCAGCGGTAATCCGCCGTGCTGTCGACCACGCGGATCTCCACGCTGTCGGGCAGGGTCACGCCCCATTCGGCCAGCACCGCGCGCGGTTCGCGCACTGCACGGGACCGGTAGGCAAAGGATTTGTACCAGCCCGGCGGGTAACCGAGGATTGCCCGCGGGTAGCAGGAACACAGTGTGCAGACGACGAGGTGATGTCGGCCCGGCGTGTTCTCGAGCACCCCGAGCGGCGGCGCGCCAGCCATGGAGGCACCCATTGCCTCCGCCGCCGCCTTGCCATCCGAGAGCAGCAACGCGCGGTAGGCTGGGTCCGTCCAGGCGCGGACGACCATGGCGGCGCCGGTTTCGGGGCTGGCCTTGTCCGTGTTCGCCTGCCGCTCGGCGATCTCGGCCTGGCTGGCGATGCCCTTGGCTTCCAGCGCCGCCATCAGGCGCTCAAGCAGGGCGAGGCTTTCGGGGCGGGGCGGTGCGGCCATGCTCAAGCCTCCTCGAGCCAGTGTTCAAACACCTCGACCATCACGGTGTCGCCGGGCTTGCCCTCGTTCCAGATGGGCGGCTGCTCGAACAGCACATGGTAGAGGGTGCGCTTGGGCGCCGGGCGGGCGAAGGCCAGGTCCTCGGGGTTGGGGAAGGCGCCCAGCGGACGCACCACGGTGCCGGTGCGGCCGCGGATGTAGTGCGGCGTGCGGATGTGGCAGGGGCCGCGGCGTTCGGGCCAGTCGTTCTTCACCCGGACAGTCGCGCCGGCGGAGAAACGCGGGGTGTCGCTCACTTCAGCACCTCCGGCCCGACCACGCCCTTCTCGACCATCAGCGTCGCGATCGAGCGCAGCCAGCGCTCGTAGTAGCCGAGCTCGAAATACTCGCCCTCGGGGATGCTCTCGATGCCGCGGCGCAGTTCGTCCACGGTCATCATTTTCTTCTGCGCAAGAATCTGGCGGAGCGCGTCCACCTTGCGGCCGAATTCGTCCGGCGGCGTCTCATCATGTTCCACCGGCGTGCAGTGGAAGCGGGCCAGGCCGCCGATGTCATGGGTCGCGGGTGCGGGGGCATCTTCAGGCATGAGGGAAGGCTAGAACGTGATCGCGCCCGATGGAAGCGAGGAGGCGCAGGCGCCGACGGCCTGGTGGGGCGTGCGGGCTACTTCACCTCCTCCTCGGCATTCACGCCCCAGATATCGCGCCGCAGGATATAGCCGCGGTGGTCGCCGACCTGCGCCTCGCACCACGGGTTGCGCGGTTCGCACTGGCGAAGGCGCAGCACCACGCCAGGGCGCAGCCGGGCGGCTGCCGGCGCGCCCTCCTGCGGTTCGCGGCGCAGCAGGATCTCGCTGCCGGGCGCGCCGCGCACAATGACGCTGCGCCGGCCCATCAAGGTGGATTGGTGGACCCAGCCCTCGGTGCCCTCCGGGTCACGTATGCGGCGCCACAACTCGAATTCGCGTGTGATCTCCACCGGCAATTCGCGGCGCTGGTAGGTCCATTCGATCGGGAAGCGGGTGCCCGGACCCGCGCGCAGATTCACCTCATCCGAGCGCAGCGCGGCGAAGCGAGGCAGCGGCAGGTTGGTCACCGTGCCGATCGAGGGTTCCTGCACCGCCGGGGGCGCGGCCGGTTCCGGTGGACGCGCCGCGGCCGCTGCGGCGCCCGCCCCCGCAGCCGCACCGGCCGCCGCGCCGGCGCCGGCACGACGCGCGGCGGAGGGCGGGGCCGGCCTGGTTGCGGTGGCTGCCGGGGGGCGCGCGTTTGGACGGCTGGGCGGGCGCACTTCCGGCGCGGTGGTGGTCGCGGCGGGGGGCGTGGTGCGGCGCGCCGCCGGCGGCCGCGGCGTCGCAGGGCGTTGGGCGGCGGGCCGGCGCGGTGCCGCGGGCGTGGGGGCCGCTTGGCGGGCTGGCGGCGTGGCGGCGGGCGGTGGCGCCGGGCGGGCGGGCGGCGGGGCGGCTGTCGTCGGCGCAGGGGCGGAACCCGGGCGCTGAGGGGGCGGCAGGCTGCCCGCCCCGCCAAGGCTCGACTGGCCGAAAGCAGGTGCGGCACCGAGCAGCGCCAACATCACGAATCCCGAACGGAGGGCGGCTTTCATGGGCCCTGTCTCCCCCTCCGGATGCGGTTCGGTCAAGCAGCGTGAAGCGATTCGCGGTGAAAGGGCCGTGCGCTGCGTCCATCCAGGCCGGCGGAGGACGCCTCGGCCGATCTTCCCGGATTTCGAAAATGGCCGCATGCGGGCAGCGGCGGCTGTGTCGGTTCGTGGCCGCGGGGCGCCGGGGCGGATCCCGATGCGGTTCGGATCACCCGCAATAGGTGAAGATGCCTGCGAGAAAGATGGGCCGGAGTGATGGCTGGAGCCGGCGTGAGAGCGGACCGCGTTAGTCGAACAGACTCTTCATCTCTGCCGCACGTTCTGCTGGAATAAGGAAGTAATCCCAGCAATAATAGCGGGATTTTGCGAAATCCCACATCGCCCGTGAGCCGATATTTTGCAGGAATGGGTCATGGATTACGTACCCGAGCCGCTCTGTCAGCTGGAAAAGTGAGTCTTCCTGGTGCCCATAGGCCGAATATGCCTGAATCCCCCACTCAACTGAGATGATTGGACGATATTTTCCGATGGTATTGATGCCACCTTCCAGCGCATCAAGTTCTCCGCCTTCGATGTCCATCTTGATATAGTCAATTTTTGATAAATTCTCGGCTGCGATGATATTGTCGATTTTTTCCACCACTACAGAGATATGCACAGGAGAAACTGCCGCGGGATCGTTGTACTGGCGCTCACGGAGTCCGCTCTCGGGCAGGCTCCCTTCGGCCCTGACAAAGACCGCATTCCTGTCCACTGCCTTGCCGAGTGCTACCTGGTGCACAACGAGCCAGGGGTGCTCCTGCTGAAATTTCGTGATCAAGGCTGCCCGCAAATCGGGCAGGGGCTCAAAGGCAATGACCTTGCCTGCCGGCCCCGCAATCCGGAGAAAGTGCTCCAGATGCAACCCTTGGTTCGCCCCGACATCAAGTATGATGCAGCCTGGCTGGAGGAAGCTTTCGTATGATCGTTTAAGAACGTTTTCATAATCGGGAAAAAAAGCGTAATGCGGAAATAGCGTACCCATCACTTTGATAGAGCGTTTTATTTCTTCCGGATTTTGCATTGTTTCCTCCAGAGCGATTTAATTGGGTAGTGAGTTGTTTTGGCAAAGCTCCGGCCTACCGCCAGATCCTCCTCGGATCGGCTTTGCGGATCGGGGCAGGATTTCGGAATACTCGTATTTCAGCAGCAGATTTCGACGAGGGTGAATGCGCCAGAGCATTAGGGCCAAACGGCAAAGTTCGGTGGCATCACGGTGGCCTGCTGCTTCGTCCTGGCCGTGCGCCATGTCCAAGCCAGGAGGGGATGCGGATTGTTCCGTCGCATATCGCCTGTCCGTCATCTTCAAATGATCATCGCGAATCGCGACATGCTTCACCGCGCAGATAACGGAACTCTCGTCTGGACGTTGTAGCAAGGCCCATCGCTCCCGGTTGGGAAAGTCAGTATCAACACGACCTCCGTTCGAACACCTACAGTGTTACGATCTGCCCGGTCCCGACCGCTTCAAGGAAGGTGGCGATGCCGGCGACCTCGACGCCCACCGCCAGCGCCAGCCCGGCCAGGCCCTCCGCCTTCAGCCCTGCCTCGCAGGCTATGCGCCGCACGCCCAATTCCGCGCAGGCTTCGAGCAGCGTGGACATGCCAGCCACGCCGCGGGCAGTGATGGCGGCCTCCCGCGGGTCGTCCAGCAGCGGGGATGGCTCGGCCAGCAGCAGGCAGCCGCGATTGGTGGCGAACAGGGTGACATCCCGGCCGAGCGCCGCGGCGCCGGCGGCGACCACGAGCGCGTAGTGGGCGCGGGCGTGCGTGCCGGATTCGAGGAGGATGCCCAGCGTTGTCATGGCCAGAAGGTCGGGGGGAGGGAACTCCCCCCGAACCCCCCTCCTTTTTCTGTCAATTGGCGCTGGCCCCGGCTGTCAGTTCCCAAGGGCCAGAAGAAGGAGGGGGCGCGGGGGAGTTCTCTCCCCCGCCCTTCCTGCCGCTTCACGCCGCACAGACCGGCGCGGCGGCGCCTTCATGCGCCACGAGGTCCCGGATGGTGGCGCCTTCGCCGCAGAGCGCACAGGCCGGGTCGCGCTTCAGCCGCACGGTGCGGAAGCGCATGTCCAGCGCATCCCACAGCAGCAGCCGCCCGCGCAGCGGATCACCGATGCCCAGGATGAGTTTCAGCACCTCGGTCGCCTGCAGCGTGCCCATGACGCCGGTGACGGCGCCCAGCACGCCGGCTTCCGAGCAGGTCGGCACCAGGCCTTCCGGCGGCGGCTCGGGATGCAGGCAGCGATGGCATGGATGGGTGCCGTCATGGCTTGCGAAAATGCTGAGCTGGCCCTCGAAGCGCAGCACCGCGGCGCTGACCAGCGGGCGGCCCAGCAGGTGGCAGGCATCGCCGAGCAGGAAGCGGGTGGCGAAATTGTCGGTGCCGTCGCAGATGATGTCATAGCGCGGGATGAGGTCGCGGGCGGCGGCGGCGTCGATGCGCCGGGCGTGGACCTCGATGTGGGTTTCGGGGTTGAGGGCGTGCAGCGCCTCGGCGGCGCTCTCGGCCTTGTTGCGGCCGATGCGCGCGGTGGTGTGGGCCACCTGGCGCTGCAGGTTGGACAATTCCAGCGCGTCGTCGTCGACCAGGCCGATCGTGCCGACGCCCGCCGCGGCGAGGTACAGCGCAAGCGGCGAGCCGAGCCCGCCAGCGCCCACCACCAGCACGCGCGCCGCGCGCAGCCGCGCCTGGCCGGTCGCGCCCACCTCCTCCAGCAGGATGTGGCGGGAATAGCGGTGGAGTTCCGCCTCGGTGAAGTCGAGGTCCATGGCCGGGATATGGGCGCGCGGCCCCGCCCCGTGCAAGCCGATGCCTTGCCGCGCGGGCCGGCGCGGCGCGAAATGCCCGGATGAACGGGGAGGACCTCATCCGCCGCCTGGCAGTGGCCCTGGCCATCGGCCTTCTGGTGGGCGCCGAGCGGCATTGGCGTGAGCGCGAGGAAGCGCCCGGCCGTCGCACCGCCGGCGTGCGCACCTTCGCGCTGGTCGGGCTGGCGGGCGGCCTGGTCGCGGCGCTGGCGGCACGTTCGGGGCAGACCGGCGGCGCGGTGCTGCTGGTGGGAGGGCTGTTCGCGTTGATGGCCGCGCTGCTCCCCTTCGCCCTGCGCGAGGCCGAAGCGGCTGGCAGCTTCAGCGCCACCAGCGTCGTTGCGGCCATCGGCACCTATGCGCTGGGTGCGCTGGCCGTGCTGGGGGAGGCGAAGGCGGCCGGCGCGGCGGCGGTTGCGCTGACAGCCGTGCTGGCGGCGCGCGAATCCCTGCATGGGCTGATGGCACGCATCACCTGGGTGGAACTGCGCTCGGCCATCCTGTGGCTGTCGATGACGTTGGTGGCGCTTCCGCTGGTGCCGGATGCGCCGGTTCCGTGGCTCGCGGGGGTCAATCCGCATCAGGTCTGGATGCTGGTGATCCTGCTCGCGGGCGTGTCCTTCCTTGGCTACCTGGGCGCCAAGCTGGGCGGCGCGCGGCGCGGGCTGCTGCTGGCCGGCGCGGCGGGGGGGCTGGTGTCCTCGACAGCGGTCACCCTCGCGAATGGCACGGCCTCCGCCAGGGGCGGGTCCGGCGGTGGCCTGGCTGCCGGTGCGTTGGTCGCTGGCGCCGTCTCATGCCTGCGCACCGCGGGGCTGGCGCTGCTGGTGGCGCCGCAGACCGGTCGGTTGCTGTGGCCGGCACTGCTGGCGGCGGCGGCAGGCATGGCGTTGGTCGCGGCGGTGCTGGCGCGGCGTCGATCAAGCATGGAGCATGATGCGGAATCGCCGCAAAACCCGTTCGAGATTGGCGCCGTGCTGCGCATGGCGGCGGTGCTGGCCGGTGTCGGTGCGCTGGCCCGGCTGGCGGCCGAGTGGCTGGGCGGCGCGGCGGTGCTGGTGGTTGCCGCCCTGACCGGGCTTACGGATGTGGACGCCATCACCCTCTCGGTGCCGCGGATGGTGCCCGAGATGATCACCGCGCCCCTGGCTGCCCAGGCCGTGGCGGTGGCGGTCGCGACCAACATCCTTGCGAAGATGGTCTATGGCGCGTCCCTCGGGGCGCGGACCTATGCGGGACTATTTGCTCTGGGGTCAGGTGTTGGCCTGGCTGCGGGCGCGGCGGTGCTGGTGCTGACGCCAGATGCGGTTTGATGGCCTGGGCATGAGCCTGCGACCAGGGCATCAACCGTCCAAGCCGAGTTGTTTGGATGGAGAAATGGGGCGCGCAAAAACATGTGCCTGGAGCCGCGTCCGTGTGCCTTGGCTCACGGCAACGACTCCAGGCCGTTGTTTTCGCGAGCATCTTCAGCCGAACAGGTGATTCCAACTGTTCGGGATCTGCTCCAGGCCGAGCGCCCGATGCCCGCGGTGAACCCAAGGCTCGTCCGCCATGGCCGGGAGCCGGTAAGGATCAGCCTGGCCGGGCGCTACTCGGCGGCGAGGCGTGCGGGCAGTCGGAAGGAGACGTCCTCCACGATGCCCGGCAGCGTGTCCACGGATGTCGCGCCCAGGTCGCGCAAGGCGGCGACCACATCCTCCACCAGGCGTTCGGGGGCGGAGGCGCCGGCGGTCACGCCCACCGCCGCAGCGCCGCGCACCCAGGCCGGGTCGAGCGCCGAGGCATCGGCGATCAGGTAGGCGTCGACACCGCATTCCGCCGCGATTTCGCGCAGGCGGTTGGAATTGGAGGAATTGGCCGCACCCACAACAAGCACGACCTGCGCCTGGCGTGCGAGTTCCCGCACCGCGGTCTGGCGATTCTGCGTGGCGTAGCAGATGTCGCGCGTGTCGGGGCCGGTGGCGTCGGAGAAATGCGCAGTGATGGCGGCGATGACGGCCCGCGTGTCATCGACCGAAAGCGTGGTCTGGGTGATGTAGGCCACCGGGCGGTCGCGCGGCAGCGGCAGGGCCTCGACCTCGGCGGCGGTGGCGACCAGATGCACCTCGCCGTCGATCTGGCCCATGGTGCCGATCACTTCCGGATGGCCGGCGTGGCCCACCAGGATCACGGCACGGCCCTGGGCGGCATAGCGCCGGCCCTCATTGTGCACCTTGGTGACCAGGGGGCAGGTGGCGTCAAGCACATCGAGCCGGCGCAGCGCGGCCGCGCCCTCCACCTTGCGGGCGACGCCATGGGCGGAAAACACCGCGACGGCGCCTTCGGGGATCTCGTCCACTTCCTTCACGAACACGGCGCCGCGGCCGCGCAGATCCTCGACCACGTGGCGGTTGTGGACGATTTCGTGGCGCACATAGACCGGTGGGCCGAACTGCGCGAGCGCGCGCTCCACGATGTCCACGGCACGCACCACACCTGCACAAAAGCCGCGCGGCTGTGCCAGCACCACCCGCATTCCCGTAAGCCTCCACCCAAAATGCTGGAGGTCAGATTTGGCCTCGGCGGGCGGATTGCAACCGGCGCTGGCGGAGCACGGCCTCACCAGCCGTTCACGCGCTCCCAGACCGCCAGCACGTCCCGCCCGCCATCCACCACGTAATAGCGGTCATGCGCCGCGACGGTGAGGCAGGTGTGGCTGGGTGCGATGCGCACCAGCGCGCCGATCGGCAGGCGGTCGAAGGGCAGCGGGTGCTCGCCATGCACCTCGCCATGCTCCTGGTGGGTGCGAGCGACGATGGCCTCGCCGAAGGCGGGCTGGCCGTCGATGTCGAGCATCAGGCCGAAGCCGTAATCCTTCGGCGCCTTCTCGGTGGAGCGGTCCTTGGACAGCGCGATGGCGCCGGCATCGAGCAGCAACGCATTGCGCTCCGGCTTGCGGCCGGTGACGGCAGCCAGCACCGACACCGCGATGTCCGCCATGCCATGCGTGCCGATCTGCGCCTGGAACAGGTCACCGAACATGTACACGCCGGCGCGCACATCGGTGATGCCCTCCATCGAGGCGCCGTACAGCGCGGTCGGTGAGGAGCCGAGGGAGACGACGTCGACGCCCACCCCCGCCGCGCGCAGGCGCCCGGCGGCACGCAGCGCGCCGGCGTGCTCGGCGGCGGCGATCGTCTCCATCGCCTCGGTGCTGCGCCCCGCATAGGAATGCCCCGCATGGGTCATGATGCCGGCGCAGCATCCGCCCAGCCGCATCGCGATGGCCGCGAGCAGGTCGCTGTCGGGGGCGACGCCGCCGCGCCCTTCGCCGCAATCCACCTCGACCAGGGCGCGCAACGGGCCCGGATGCGCGGCGATGGCTGCCGCGGCGTCGATGTCGTCGGTGATGACCTTGATGTCGCAGCCCTGCGCGTTGAGGGCTGCGATGGCATCGAGCTTCGCGGGTGTGACGCACACCGCGTAGATCTGGTCCCGGAAGCCGCCGCCGGCGAAATAGCGCGCCTCGGCCACGGTGCTGACCGTGATCGGCCCCTTGCCCGGCGCGGCGAGATCCGCCACCGCGAGCGACTTCGCGGTCTTCATATGCGGGCGGAGCACGACGCCGGGGTGGCGCGCCACCGCCGCCTGCATGCGGGCGAGGTTGCGCTTCAGGATGCCGAGGTCGAGCACCAGGCAGGGGGTGGGGAGGTCATTGAGAATCATGCGCGCTCGCTACGCCGCCGGGTGCCATGAGACAAGCGCCGGAGCTACCAGCGCGATGCGACCGTGATCTGCACCGTGGAGTCCGCGAGTTCGCGCCCGCCCTCCACCAGGCGCAGGCTGATATTCGCATAGGGGGTCTGCCATGCCGCCCGCGCTCCGCCCTCGCCTTCAGTGACGCCCTGCGCGGAGGCATCGGGCAGGCATTGCGCGATCTCGCGTGCCAGTTCGTGGAATCGCGCGGTGGCGGGATTGGGCCGCGCGCGCGCATCATGGCGGACCATCAGCGCGAAGAAGGCGCCGCGCACCGGGCCGTCCTCGCTGCGGGTCATGCCGCGCCATTCCTCGACCGAGCCGGGGAGCGTGTGCGCGGCGCGCGGCATCGAGTCGAAGCCGCCCTGCGCGCTGGCAGCGACGAAGCGCATCGCGGCGCAGAAGCGCTCATTCGCCTGCGCGCTGGCGGGCAGGGCGAGCAGCAGGGCCAGGACCAGCGTCAGGCGGGGCATGGCGGTTCTCCAGATTCGGTGGGGTGCCACGCTGGCGGGCGGGCAGCGGTGAGGCAAGGCCGGCGTCACGGCCACTGCGCCTGTGCGTCGAGCGGCAGCACGGGGCGCGGCAGGTGCTTCCAGGTGAAGCGGCTGAGGATCGGGGAGGTCAGGCCGGGGCAGTCCACTTCGACAATGCGGCCATGGTCGAAGAACTCGTCGAAGCCACCGCGGAAATGGCCGCGGGACTTCACCACCACGCAGCGCGCGGCGGCGATGTCGAGGCCGAGATGCTCGAGGAAGGCGGGGTCCGCGCATTGCGTGCGGCCCTCGATCACCACCACGGCGATGCCGCCGATCTGCAGCCAGGCGGTGCGGCCCAGATGCACGGTACGCCCGGCGAAGATGCCGCGGCGCCCGGTGACCTTGCCATCCGACAGGGCGCGCACCTCCGCCTCGGCCGCGAAGGGTTTCGAGAACGGATCATCGGCTGCGACTGCGCGGTTGAAACGCGCGGTGAAGCGCGCGCCGACGCCCTTTTCATGCGCCTCGATGGCCAGCGGCGCATCGGCGATGACGCCGATGATGGCGCCCTGCACATCGGCGCGGTGGAAGGCGTCCAGGATCCACATGGTGTTGCCGCGCCCGCCGCCGCCGGGATTGTCGGCGACATCGGCGAAGGCGAGCGGCACGGGGCTGTCCTTGGCGCGCTTCACGGCCTCCTCCAGCGGGGTGAGGTTGGCGACGAAACGGTCGCGCCGGTCCCAGGCGGCCTGGGCGAGGGTGTCCGCCAGCGTGTCGGCCGCGCCCTGGTCGGTGGCGGTCACGATGACCGAGAAGCCGTTGAAGGGCGTATCCCCATAGGCGAAGCCGCCCATGACCGAGACATTGGCGATACGGCTGTCCTTCGCCGCCAGTTCCTGGCCGAGGTCGATGACCTCCGCATAGGGGCCCTGCGCGGTGAGCAGCGCGACCGGCGGGGAGACGATGGGCAGGCGGCGATGGGCGCGCAGGAAGCGCTCGCCGGCGATCAGCCGGCGCAGCAGCTGCGCCGATTCGGCGCCGCGCTCGCGCATGTCGAGATGCGGGTTGGTGCGGTAGCCGACGAAGGCATCGGTCAGCGCCACCATGCGGTCCGAGACATTGGCGTGCAGGTCGTAGGAACAGACCAACGGGATGTCGCCCAGCACCTCACGGACCAGCGCCTGCACGCTGCCCTCGGGGTCGTGGTCCGCGGTGGCGAGGCCGGCGCCGTGCAGGATGCAGTAGACGCCCTCCGCCTGGCCCTTCACCGCCGCGAGGCGTTCGCGCCAGATCGCCAGCATGGCGTCGAAATCCGCCTGCTCGACGGGGCCGTTCGGCTCGGCGGCGGCGATCATCAGTGGCAGCGGCGTCCAGGGGCCGGCGGCGTTCATGTCGTCGAGGAAGCCGGAGAGTTCGGCCGGCGCGCGCGGCGCGGGCTTGGCCGCTTCGGCCAGGATGGCGTCGCCTTCGAGGAAGCAGCGGCCGTCGAAATCGGCGCGCCGGGCGGGGGGCGCGAAGCGGTTGCACTCGATGGAGAAGCCGAGGATCGCGATGCGAGGATTCATGATTCGTCCTGGGTCATGTCGTGGTGCAGCCAGACCATGCGGTCGATGAACCACATCTTGGCGAGGGTGGCGATGGCGATGCCGGCGAGGGTGGGCCAGGGCGCGAGCGTCGCCACCCCATAGACGCACAGCACGAGGCCGGCGCCGGCGATGGCGCTGAGGATGTTCGGGATCTGGCGATGGTGTGCCGGCACGGGTGCGGCATCGCGCGCGAGCCAGATGCGCTCGCCCAAGACGCCGCGCGTCATCCAGGCATCCCATCGCGTCGGCGGGGCAAAGATGCGCGGGTTGTACCAGGTCCAGGCGAGCGCCGCCGCGAAGGTGGGCAAGGCCCACCAGCCGATCCAGGCACGGCTGTAGCCGGTCAGCGCCAGCAGCGGCAGGGCGGTCAGGCGCGTCCAGCCGCTCCAGGGATTGGCGTGGCGTGCCCAGGTCGCTTCGTCCATGCGGAAGGCGGCGGCGATGCGGCGCTCCAGCGTCACACCGCGACGCCGAGCAGCTCCGCGATGCGCGGCGTGGATTTCAAGCCGGTGCCGGTCAGCACGACCACGGTGGTCTGGTCGGCGGTGATGGTGCCGGCGGCAAGCAGCTGCGCGAACGCCGCCGCGGCCTGGGCGCAGGTGGGTTCGACATAGATGCCGCTGCGCGCGAGGTCGAGCGTGGCGGCGGCGATCTCATCCTCGCCGAGCATCACCGCGCCGCCCCCGCTGTCGGTCAGCACCTGCGAGACTTCGGCCAGGCGCAGCGGCTGCGCGATGGCGGTGCCCTCGGCGATGGTGGGCTGCGCGGCGACGGCGGGCTGGCCGAGGAAGGCGCGTGCGATCGGCGCGCAATTCTCGGGCTGCGCGGCGAAGATGCGCGGCAGGCGCGTGATCTCCCCGGCGCGCAGCAATTCGGCGAAGCCGATGCCGCAGCCGAGCACGTTCGAGCCCGCGCCGCAGGGCACGATGACATTGTCCGGCGCGACGAAGCCGAGGTCCTCCCACAGCTCATAGGCCAGCGTCTTGGTGCCGTGCAGGAAGAAGGGGTGCCAGTTGTGGCTGGCGTAGAACAGGCGCGCGGCCTCGGCCAGCGCGGCATCGGCGCAATCCTGCCGCGAGCCGGGGATCAGCCGGATGGTGGCGCCCGAGGCGCGCGCCTGCACGGTCTTGGCCGGGCGAGGTGCTCTCCGGCACGAAGATCGTCGCCGCCATCCCGCCCGCCGCCGCATAGGCCGCGACGGCGGCGCCGCCATTGCCCGAGGAATCCTCCAGCACATCGGTGATCCCCTGCGCGCGCAGCAGCGAGAGCATGACGGACGCACCACGGTCCTTGAACGAGCCGGTGGGCGCGAACCACTCGCATTTCAGCAGCGCCGAGGCGCCGGCAATCACGCGCGGAACGAGCGGCGTGCAGCCCTCGCCCATGGTGATGGGGTCGTCGGGGATGAAGGGCAGCGCGGCGGCGTAGCGCCACAGCGAGCGGTCCTCCGTGCGGATCGCATCGCGCGTGATGCCGGGCAGCGGCGTGAGCAGCAGCGGCTCCTGCGCATCGCCGCACCAGCGCGGGGTTTCGAGCGGCCAGGTGCGTCCGGTGTGGGGGTCGAGATAGGCGGTGTCGGTCATGGTGGCGCAGCCTCGCTTGCCCGCGCTCCTGCGGCAAGGGATGCTGCGCGCCATGTCCAGTGATGAAGATGCCGTCCTGCGCCTGGCGGCCGACCTCGTGGCGATCGACAGCCGGTCGAGCGTGTCCAACCTCGCGATCGCCGAGCGGCTGGAGGACGCCTTGCGCGGCTTCGAGATCGAGCGGCTCGACTACACGGATCCGCAGGGCGTGGCGAAGCGCGCGCTGGTGGCCCATCGCGGGCCGCGCGGCGGATATGCGCTGTCCGGCCACATGGACACGGTGCCGGAGACCGGCTGGAGCGAGCCGCCCTGGACGCCGCGCGTGGTCGATGGCGTGTTGCACGGGCTGGGCAGCACCGACATGAAGGGGCCGGTCGCGGCCTGCGTCGTGGCCGCGCTGCGGCCTGCCCGCAGGACGTGCCGGCGACGCTGCTTCTGACCACCGACGAGGAAACCAGCAAGGAGGGCGCGCGGGCCATCGCGCAGCGCTCGGTGCTGGCGAAGTCGCTGGGTTTGAAGGGCATCGTGGTGGCGGAACCGACCGGGCTCGCGCCGGTGCGCGGGCATCGCAGCCATATCGAATACACCGCGGTCGCGACGGGCGTGCAGGCGCATTCCTCGACCGGGCAGGGGGTCAACGCGAACTGGGCGCTGATCCCGTTCCTGGTGGAGATGAAGGCGATCTTCGAGCGCCTGCGCCACGACCCCGCATTGCAGGATGCCGCCTACGACCCGCCCTTCAGCGACTTCAACCTGGTGCTCGACAACCACGGCACGGCGGTGAACGTGACGGTGGCCAGGGCCACGGCGCGCATCAAGTTCCGCCGCAGCCGCCGAGTCGATACCGCGCTGATTGAGGCCGCGGTGCACGAGGCGGCGGACCGCGCCGGCATCGCGCTGAGCGAGAAGCGGGAGGGCACGCCGCCGGAACTGGCGCCGGACCATCCGCTGGTGCGGCTTGCCGAGGCGCAGACCGGACAGGCGGCGCGCACCGCGCCCTACGGCACCGATGCCAGCGAGTTGCAGGAGCTCGCACCCTGCATCGTGCTTGGCCCCGGGTCGATCGCCACCGCGCATACGCCGCGCGAATGCGTGGCGGTGGCGGAGTTGGCGGCCGCGGTGCCGCTGTTCCGGTGGATGCTCGCCGCCGGGGTGTGAGCCTCAGGCCGGCCGAGGCACCGCCACGCGGCGGCGCGCCGCCATGATGTTGGCCGCGACAGCGACGGCGAAGACCACGAGGGCGGCGAGGTGCAGCATTCGCTCGTTGGGCCACATCAGCGCGACGCCGGTGGCGAAGAACACCGCGCGCATCGGCCAGCTCACCGGCGCTTCCATGTGTCCGTCGATCGCGCCCGCCAAGGCATAGATCGCGAAGAAGGCGAAGAAGCACACCTCAAGGTCGTACCAGAGGTTGCCGCCCATCAGCGGCGTATAGGCGAACAGGAAGGGCACGATGTAGAGCCCCTTCGCGACCTTCCACGCGACGAAGCCGGTGGCCATGGGCGGCGTGCGCGCGATCGCCGCGGCGGCGAAGGCGGTGAGGCAGACCGGCGGTGTCACGCCGGAATCCTGGCTGAGCCAGAATACGATCATGTGCGCGGAGAGCAGCGCGATGGTCAGCGTCTCGGCCGGCAGCGCGGCCTCCTTGAAGCTGCGCGAGATGTCGGGCGGCACGAGCGCCACCATGGCGCGTGCCAATTCCATGCTCATGGGCAGGCCGATCTCGGCCATGCGGTCGGGGGCGATCAGCATCAGGATCGCCTTGGCCTGGTCGCCGATGGTGCCGTTGGCCACCGCCTCGACGAGGCTGGTCTGCGCGATGAGGTCAGCCAGCGCCGGCGCCGAGAGGGTGGCGAGCACCACGTAGGAGGCGGTGACCGGCAACCCCATGCCGAGCACGAGCGAGGCGAGCGCGATGAGCAGCAGCGCGATGATCAGGCTGCCGCCCGCCCAGGTGTTGATCATCAGCGAGAAGGTGTTGCCAATGCCGGTGGTCGCGATGGCGTTGACCACGACGCCGACGCCGACCAGCAGCACGGCGGTCAGGATCATGTCCGAAGAGCCCTTGGCCAGCGCCTCCATCACGGCGCGCGGGCCCATGCCGTAGCCCGGCCGCAGCCAGGAGGATGCGATCAGCGCAATGATCGCAGCCCCCGCGCAATAGGTGGGCGTGTAGCCGGCGATCAGCAGGCCCATCAGCACGCTGATCGGCAGGAAGAACTGCAGGCCGCCACGGCGGAACACCTGGCCCATGGAGGGCGCGTCGGGGTCGCTCGGCGACCAGGTCGTGGCGCTTCGCCTCGATCCGCACGTAGCAGGCGACCGACCAGAAATAGAGCATCGCCGGCAGCAGCGAGACCGAGACGATGGTGAGGTAGGGAATGCCCGTATAGGACGCCATGACGAAGGCGCCCGCCCCCATGATGGGTGGCATGATCTGCCCGCCGGTGGAGGCGGCGGCCTCCACCGCGGCGGCGAATTTCGGCCGGAAGCCGGCGCGCTGCATCATCGGGATGGTGATGACGCCGGTGGCCGCGACATTCGCCACGGTGGAGCCCGAGATGGTGCCCATCAGCGCCGAGCCGATCACCGCGACATAGCCCGGCCCGCCGATCAACCGCCGCGCGATGGCGCGCGCGAAATCGATGATGAACTCGCCCGCGCCGGAGCGGTTGAGGAACGCACCGAACAGCACGAACATGAACACATAGGTCGCCGAGATCGAGGCGATGTTCCCGAGCATTCCGTCATCGGTGTAGAAGGTGCGGTAGAGCATCGTCTCGAGCGACAGGCCCGGGAAGGTCAGCATGCCGGTGACGTACTTTCCCCACCACACGACGTAGGTGAAGGCCACGAGCATGATGCCGGGGATCAGCAGG
Source organism: uncultured Alphaproteobacteria bacterium (assembly GCA_963716705.1). GTDB lineage: Bacteria > Pseudomonadota > Alphaproteobacteria > Acetobacterales > Acetobacteraceae > Neoroseomonas. Next base: position 274,011 of record CAVQTW010000013.1, on the reverse strand, counting down.
CCGGTGGTGCGGCGGATGAATTCCATCGCCAGCAGCGGGGCCATCGCGGTGAACAGCCAGTCGTACCAGCGATACTGCGCGTTGCGCTCGAAGAAGGATTGCTCGCCCAGCACCATGTAGGCGATGCAGGACAGCGCGAGCAGTGCGAGCACTACATCGATGGTGAGTGCCACGCGCGCCCCGGCGCGGCTGCGGGCCTGGAACACCGGGTAGGACAGGGCGCACAGCGCGCCGAAACCGCCGAAATGCACCACGTTGACCCAGGTCTCGGACCAGGTGCCGATGGTGTTGAAGTAGATGTGCAGCACCGCGAGCGCGGCACCACCCCAGGCCACCACCTTGCCGGCCGGCGTGCCTGGGCCGCGCAGGACGCGCCCGGAATCGATGTCGATGTCGCCCGCATTCGCGGTGGCGGTTCCGGACATGGTCCCATCCGCTGCGAACCGGATTCAATGGCCGGCCCCCAGCCCCCCTGGAGTTAAGCGCTCTCCCGCCCTGGGCCTTCCAGGGCGGGCTGCAGTGCGGCCGCCTTCGGCGTGACGGTGCCGTGGATCAGCGCGGAACGAGCGCTGCGGGCACGGTCATGCCCTTCTCGCGATAGAACTTGATCGCGCCGGGGTGCAGCGGGAAGGGGTAGCCGACGATGGAGGAGGCGAGGTCGATCTCCTTCGTCGCGGCGTGGATGTTGTTGAGGAAGGGCAGGTTATCGAAGATGGTCTTGGTGACGAGATACACGTCCTCCTCCGGCACCGCCGCGTTGCAGGCGAAGTAGTTCGGCAGCCGCGCCGTGCGCACCGCCTCCGGCTGGTTCGGATAGGTGTTGGCCGGAATGGTCGAGAGTGACAGCAGCGAGGTGTTGCCGTTGGCCTTTCGGAGATCCTCTTCGTTGAAGGACAGGATGCGCAGGCGCGTGCCGGCATTCGCCATGGCCTGCGTCAGCGACCCGGTCGGCAGGCCAGCCTCGAAATTGCCGCCCTGGATCGCGCCGTTCTGCAGGCTCTCGGCGGTCGGCCCATAGCCCTGGAACACCAGGTCGAACTTCTCGAAGTCGATGCCGAGATTGGGGAGCACCCACCGATGCATGGTCTCGAGGCCCGAGCCGCGCGCACCCATCGAGAACTTCTTGCCGTAGAGGTTCGCGAGGTCGCCGATGCGCCCGGTGGTCGCGAGGCTGCGGTCGATCACGAACTGCTCATAGTTCCACCACAGCGGCATGATGCCGCGCAGGTTGGCCTGCACGCCCTCGGCGCGGAACGGACCCTCGCCGGAGCCGGCGAACTGCGCCACCAGGCCCTGGAGAATGGCGAACTGCGCCTGGTTCTCGCGCAGCAGCTTCACGTTCTCGGTGGAGCCCGCGGAGGAGATCGCGCTGAGGTCGAGCCCCTGCGAGGATTGCAGGCGCACCTTGATCAACGTGGCGAGCGCCACGCCCACCGGATAGTAGGTGCCGCCCGTGGTCGCGGTGGTCAGCACATAGGAGCGTGCCGTCTGCGCGAGGGCAGGGGCGGCCAGAGGGGCGGCCAGAGCGGTCGCAGCGATGCCGAGGCCGAGGTCCCGGCGGGTGATGTTGGACATGTTCCAGTCTCCCTGTTTCATCTTTTGGTGCCGCGGCTCCTGATCGGGCCGCAGTATGCGTCACGATTGACGCAGAACCCTATTGATCCCGCAAACCTTTCGGTGCTGTGGAATCACATTCATCTCGCTGGTATACCCCGGCCTTGCCGCCAATACAAATCTGCTTTGTTCTCGCCGTTTGTGGCGTCATGCCGGCAGGGTGATGGTTATATTGCCAACGGGTTCGCCATTGCTGTCCAGGATGTCCGGTTCGACCGCCTGTGCCAGCGCATCCGCCGCGTCGATCAGCCCCAGACGCTCGAGCAGAGCAGCGAACACGCCCATCTTGGCTCGCGCTGCGCCGTCGGCGAGTTTCACCGCGATGCCGATCCCGTGTTCCGGCACGAAGCCGATGACGTAGCCCTCCGCGCCGCCCTTCAACAGCACGCGCCCCGCGGTTGCGCGCACGATCCGCCCGGTTGGCGAATCGCGACCGGAGAGATGGTCGGGATGCGCACTGATCGCCGATTGCAGCCGGCGGATGGCATCGCGGCGCGCATCGGTGGCGACCCGTGCTGCTGCCCAGCGTGCTGCAGCCTTCGCCATGGCGGCCATCGGCAACGCCAGGGCCGGCAGGCCGCACCCGTCCACCGCTCGTGGCAGGCGCGCGGCATCCTCCTGCAGCAACTCCGACAGCGCTTCCAGGTACAGGCGCTGTGCGGGGTGCGAGGGGTCACCATAGCCGGCCAACGGAGCGCCGATGTGCCTGGTCAGCGTCAGGAAGCCGCAATGCTTGCCCGAGCAGTTGTGAAAGATGCGCGACCGCTCCCCGCCGGCACGGTACAGGGCCGCCTGGTCGCGCGCGTTGCGCGGCACGTCCGGCCCGCAGACCAGCGCCGATTCCCCCAGGCCGAGCCTGTCCAGCCAGTTGCGCACCAGCGCCACCTGGAAGTCCTCCGCGCTGTGGGAGGCACAAGCAAGCGCCAGGTGTTCCTCGGTCAGGCCCGCCGCATCGGCGGCGCCCGATTCGACCAGCGGAATCGCCTGGAATGGCTTGAGCGAGGAGCGAGGGAAGGTGACGAAGCCAGGGTCGCCCCAGGCCTGCAGCACATGCCCTTCGGCGTCAGCCACCACCGCGACGCCGTGGTGGACGCTTTCGAGGATGCCGCCGCGGCGGGTCTCGGCCAGCGGAACAAAGGGGTATGTCATGGCGTGTCCCGCGGAGCTTCGGGGATGGCGTCGCTGCCCGGCCTGCCCTCCAGCACGGCATCGAACAGCGCGATCTGCTTGGGCAGGCAGACCGCATGCAGGTCGAAGCGTTCCAGCATGGTGCGCCGCGCCGCGCGGCGCAGCGGTTCGTAGCGGTCCGGATTGGCGATGGCGTCCACCACCGCGTCGGCCATGCGCGCGTGGTCGTGGAAGGGCAGAAGGAGGCCGTTCTCCTCGTGGCGCATCACCTCGGCGAGGGGCGCGGTGTCCGAGCCGATGATCAGCGCCTCGCAGCCCATCGCCTCGACCAGCGACCAGGACAGCACGAAGGGGTAGGTGTAGTAGACATGCGCGCTGGAGATACGAAACAGCGCCACCAGCCCCTCATGCGGGATGCGGCCGGTGAAATGCACGCGCGACATGTCGAGCCTGGCACCCACCTCCTCCATCATCACCGCCTTCCAGGAACGACCATCGCTCGGCAGGCGACCATAGCCGCGTTCCTCCCCGCCGACGATGACGGCGTGGGCCTGCGGCCGGCGCGCAAGGATGTCGGGCAGCGCGCGCATGAACACGTCGAAGCCGCGATAGGGTTCGAGGTTGCGCGAGACGAAGGTGACGACCTCCTGCCCTTTCTGCACGGCGTGGCCATCGGGCAGCTTCACCGTTGTTGCGCCATTGGGCGTGGCGAAGGCGGCATCGACCCCTTCATGCACGACCGAGGTCTTGGCGCGTATGAATTCGGGGTAGCGGCTGCGCTGCCACAGCGTGGGCGAGACGCCCCAATCGGTGGCTTCCAGCGACTGCAGTTGCGTCATGTTGAGGGTTCGCACCCGTGCCATTTCGTCCAGCGTGACCTCCTGCGCGGGGTCGAAGCCGACATCGCCGCCGGTCGAGCGGTAGTAGAACTCGCAGTATTGCAGCATGCGCACATCGGGGAACACGTCGCGCAGATACAGGCCCTCTCCCCAGCCGGGATGGCAGCAGATGATGTCGGGCACGAAGCCCTTCTGCTTCAGCCCGATCAGCGCGCGCGCCACCGTCTGGCCGCGGCGCACCGCGGCTTCGACAGGGCGCAGGTAGCGGTGCGTCTTCTCCCCTGCGCCCTCCGGCGGCGCGTAGCGCAGGTGCTGCGGGCCGGGTGGGGATTGGTTGGCGCGTTCACCCAGGCCGATGACGCGCGCACCCTTGCGGCGCGAGATGCTGGGCGCGAGGTGCCGGTACTGGCCCGGGAAGTTCTGGTGGATGAACAGCGCCTGGACCACGCAAACGTCTCCCCTGTCATGCCCCGGGAGCTTGATGCCGTCATTACGGCGGCGCGGCAACGGGGCGTCTGGCCGGAACGAGCCACGGCGGCCAGGATGGCACCTTCACGAGTCGATGGAGCATGGGTGATGGCGTTCGATTTCACGGGCCGGCATGTGCTTGTGGCCGGCGGCAGCCGCGGGATCGGCCGCGCCATCGCGCTCGGCTTCGCGCGTGCGGGGGCGAGGGTTTCCGCCTGCGCGCGCGGTGCCGAGGGCCTTGCGGCGCTGGCGCGCGAAGGGGTCGAGCATGTCCGCGCAACCGACCTTGCGGATGCCGGGGAGGTTGCCGCCTGGGTGGAGGAGGCGGCAGCCAGGCTCGGCGGCATCGACGTGCTGGTGAACAACGCGTCCGGCTTCGGCATGGGCGATACGGAGGACGGCTGGAAGCGCGGCCTTGATGTCGACGTGATGGCGACGGTGCGGGCATCCCACGCGGCGCTGCCGCATCTGCGAGCGGCACGCGGGTGCATCGTCAACACGACGTCGATCTCGGGGCTCGGGCCTTCGGTCCGCACGCCGGCCTATGCGGCGGTCAAGGCCCTGGTGATCAACTACACCGCGAGCCAGGCGGCGGCGCTGGCCAGGGATGGCATCCGCGTGAACGCGATTGCGCCTGGTTCGATCGAGTTCCCCGGCGGAAGCTGGGAGAAGCGACGGACGGAGGACCCGGCGCTGTATTCGCGCATTCTCGCTGGCATCCCCTTCGGACGGCTTGGCGCGCCGGAGGAGGTTGCCGATGTCGCGCTGTTCCTCGCATCGCCGCTCGCGGCCTGGGTGACGGGCCAGACGATCGTCGTCGATGGCGGGCAGTCGCTGGGCTAACGCAGAACCTGGTCAGGTAAACTGGCCTGATCGGGTTCAGAGGTTCGCGAAAACAGGAGCCTGGAGCCGGTCCCGTGAGGCAGGGCGGACGGAAACGGCTCTGGCGCGGCTTCGATGTCTGGACAGGCTGGCGGACCTGCTGGGCCTCGAACCTTCGTCCTCTGCCTTCGGGGCAGGCTCCATGAAGCTCCCGCGCCTCCGTCAGGGTGTTGAAATCTCGCCGTTCAGCAGTTCGTCGCGCAGTCTGGCTCGCAAGGAGTTGGGTGAGGTCCACCGGGAAGGCTGGGAAGATCAGGTGGGTGCGGACCGTGACGGCGGGCTGTCTGCGCGCCAGCATGAGAGCGCCGAAGCCATTCATGGCCATTTCGGGCTTCACGCCGCCATCGGTGCCGCGGAGATTGCTCCTACCCGCGATAAACTATACTGGATATGACGAATTTAGCATCGGAAGGGGATCGCGCTTGCGCCTCACCCAGTATTCCAACTTCACTTTGCGGACCCTGCAACTGGTGGCGGTGCGCGCACCCGCGATCGTCACCGTCGATGACGTCGCCCGCGCTCACCGCATCTCCAAGGCGCATCTGGTGAAGGTCGCGGGGGAACTGGCGCGTCGCGGCTACATCGAGACCATCCGTGGTCGTCGCGGCGGCATGCGACTGGCGCGTCCGGCCGAGCAGATCACCGTCGGCGAGATCGTTCGTTGGACCGAGGCGCCGCTTGAATTGGTGGAGTGCTTCAACGCCGAAACCAACACCTGCCCGCTGCTGGGCATGTGTCACCTCTCGCGCGGCCTGCACCGTGCCCTGCGGGCTTTTCTCTCGGTTCTGGACGATCTGACGATCGCCGACATCGCGCTCAACCGCGATGCGCTGCTGCGCCGGCTGATGCCCGATGGCGACCATGATCACCCCGCGCCGACGCTGTTGCCGGCGGGCGCGCAATAGAGCGTGAAGAGCGTCTCCAGGATCGCGGCGACCTCCGCGCTGGCCAGGCGGTAGAAGATCGTCTGGCCGTCGCGCCGGGTCTCGGCCAGGCGCAGGTCGCGCATCCTGGCCAGGTGCTGCGACAGGTCGGTGGGCGCGAGCCCGGCCAGACCCGCCAACTCGTCCACCGATTTTCCCCCTGGAGCGGATGGCACAGCGCCCTCAGGCGCTTCGCATTGGCGAGCGTCGCCAGCAGGCGCGCAGCTTCCGTGGCCCTGGCTTCAAGGGCCATCAAAGTATCATCCCTGATACTGTTTTTATCTTGACACATTAGAAGATATGCAGGTATGAAGCCAGCGTAAACCCGCTGGAGCATCTCGCCATGGTCAATGTCGGTTCAGTCGATCGCGCCCTGCGATTCATCCTGGGCATCGTCCTTCTCGTCGCCCCCTTCGCCCTGCCCGAGATGTTCGCGTCGCTCGGCCAATGGCGCTTCGCAGTGGCGGCCGCCGGCGCGGTGTTCCTCGGTACCGCAATTTTCCGTGTCTGCCCGGCGTATCTGTTGTTCGGCATTCGCACCTGCGCTCGGGCGAAGGCGTAACATGACGGCCACCGAATTCACCCCGGTGGCGTCGCTGCTTGGTGGCGCGTTGATCGGCGCGTCGGTGGTGGCGTTCATGGGTGTCATGGGGCGCATCGCCGGCGTCAGCGGCATCGCCGTGCGCCTGCTGCCGCCTTATGCCGACAACGCCTTCGCCGGCCGGCTGGCATTCATCCTGGGCCTGGCCTTCGCGCCGCTGGTCGTGCTGTTCGCTTCCGGCGTCGCGCCGGTGCCGACCATCGAGGCCGGGCCGGCAATGCTGGCCGTCGCCGGCCTGCTGGTCGGCTTCGGGTCGGTCTGGGGCAATGGCTGCACGTCTGGCCATGGCGTGTGTGGCCTCTCGCGCCTGTCGCTGCGCTCCCTGGTCGCGACGCTCACCTTCATGGCGACCGCCATGGCCACCGTGTTCGTCACACGGCACCTGCTTTGAGGCCGATCATGTCCATTCTCGTGCAATTTGCCATCGGCCTGGTGTTCGGGCTGGGCTTGGTCGTCGCCGGCATGTCGAACCCGGCGAAGGTACTCAACTTCCTTGACCTGGCCGCGATCCCGACCGGCGGATGGGACCCGAGCCTGGCCTTCGTCATGGCCGGCGCCATCGCCGTGACCTTCACCGGCTTCAAGCTGGTGCTGCGGCGCCCGCGACCAATCCTCGGCGACACTTTCCACCTGCCGACCACGACCGGCATCGATGCGCGGATCATCGTGGGGCCGGCGACATTCGGCATCGGATGGGGGCTGGCGGGCTTCTGCCCCGGCCCCGCCTTCACAGCGCTCACCACCGGCGGCACCGCAGCGCTGATCTTCGTCGTCTCCATGCTGATTGGCATGGGTGGCGCGCGCTGGCTCGCCAACCGCCCGGCCGCGCTGGCCCAGGCGACCTCAATCACCTGAAACACGAAGAACCCCGAGAGGAACCACGCCATGAACGCGACTCCCCATCGCGTCGAACTGTCGGTGAAGCCGGAGATCAAGGCATTCTTCGACGCGCCGACGAACACCATCAGCTACGTGGTGAAGGACCCTGGCTCCAACGCCTGCGCGGTGGTCGATTCCGTCATGGACATCGACTATGCGGCCGGGCGGATCACCTATGAATCCGCGGATGCCATCATCGCCTACATCAAGGCGCATGGCCTGAAGCTCGAATGGCTGATCGAGACGCATGTGCATGCCGATCATCTTTCCGCCGCGCCCTACATCCAGGGCCAGCTCGGCGGCAAGATTGGCATCGGCGATCAGATCACCGTGGTGCAGGAAGTGTTCGGCAAGGTGTTCAACGAGGGTACCGAGTTCCGCCGCGATGGCAGCCAGTTCGACCGGCTGTTCAAGGATGGTGATATCTACATGATCGGCGGCATGACCGCCTTCGCGCTGCATACCCCCGGCCATACGCCGGCCTGCATGACCCATGTGATCGGCGATGCCGCGTTCGTCGGCGACACGCTGTTCATGCCCGATGGCGGCTCCGCCCGCGCGGACTTCCCGGGTGGCGATGCGCGTACGCTGTTCCGCTCCATCCATCGCGTGCTGGAACTGCCGCCCGAGATGCGGCTGTTCATGTGCCACGACTACGGGCCCAACGGGCGCGACATCCAGTGGGAGACCACGGTCGCCGAGGAGCGGACGCACAACATCCATGTCAAGGACGGCGTCACCGAGGATCAGTTCGTCGCGATGCGCGAGGCGCGCGACAAGACGCTCGGCATGCCGCGCCTCATCCTGCCTTCATTGCAGGTGAACATGCGCGCCGGCGCGCTGCCGCCGCCGGACAACGGCGGCAAGGTCTTCCTCAAGGTGCCGGTCAACGCGCTGTAGCGCGCAGCGGCGCCGGCACGCCCCAGCACCTGTCCGCCTGAGACGGTCCACGGACCCCGCCGGCTTTGGCTGGGTCCGCGGTCCACTCGCACGGGGCGGGCCCTTCGCCACATGGCGGGAAAAAAGCCCATGAACACCAAGACCATCAATTCCACGCTGTCGGTATCGGAGCAGATTGCGCCGTCCGACATCACGGGGATCGCTGCCGCAGGGTTCAAATCTGTCATCTGCAACCGGCCGGATGGCGAAGGCGCGGACCAGCCGGTCTTTGCCGAGATCGAGGCCGCTGCCGGTCTTGCCGGCCTGCAGGCAGCCTATCAGCCCGTGGTCTCCGGCCAGGTGAAGGACAGCGACGCCGCCGCCTTCGGCGCCCTGTTCGCCAGCCTGCCGAAGCCGGTCTTCGCCTATTGTCGCAGCGGCACGCGGTCCGCGACGCTGTGGTCGCTTTCGGAAGCAGCGCAGGGCCGGCCGCTGCCCGAGATCCTGAGCGCCACCAAGGCCGCCGGATACGACATGGCCGGCGTGGCGCGGCGCATCGCCAATGGCGGGCGCACGCCCACCGATGTCGCCGATGCCACCCATGCCGTGGTGATCATCGGCGGCGGCGCGGCGGGCATCGCAGTGGCGTCGAGCCTGAAGGCGCGCAAGCCTGATCTCGACATCGCCATCATCGACCCGGCCGACATCCACTACTACCAGCCGGGATGGACGATGGTGGGCGGAGGCATCTTCGACGCCGCGACAACGGCGCGCACGATGGGCTCGCTCATTCCGCCAGGGGTGCGCTGGATCAAGGCGGCGGTGGCCGCCTTCGAGCCCGAGAAGCGTGCGGTCATTCTCGACGGCTGCCGGGTGGTGAAATACACGTCGTTGATCGTCGCACCAGGCCTCAAGCTCAACTGGGCCGGGATCGAGGGTCTGAACGAGACGCTCGGCCGCCACGGCGTGACATCCAACTACCGCTACGACCTTGCCCCCTATACCTGGGAATGCGTGCAGTCGTTGAAGGCGGGCCGTGCCGTCTTCACCCAGCCGCCGATGCCCATCAAATGCGCCGGCGCTCCGCAGAAGTCGCTCTACCTCTCGGCCGATCACTGGCTGCGCAGCGGGCGGCTGAATGGCATCGGGATCGACTTCTACAATGCCGGCGCCGTGCTGTTCGGCGTGAAGGACTATGTGCCCGCCCTGATGCGCTACATCGAGCGGTACCACGTGCAACTCCATTTCCAGCACAATTTGACGCGGGTGGACGGGCCTGCGCGACGCGCCTGGTTCACCCGCACCGACGCCGATGGCGCCAAGACCACTGTCGAGACGGAGTTCGACATGCTGCATGTCGTGCCGCCGCAGATGGCGCCGGATGTCATCCGTGTCTCCCCGCTGGCCGATGCAGCAGGCTGGATCGATGTCGACCAGGCGACGCTGCGGCACAAGACGCTGCCGGGCATCTATGCGCTGGGCGATGCGTGCAATGCGCCCAACGCCAAGACCGCGGCGGCGGCCCGCAAGCAGGCCCCGGTCGTGGCGCACAACCTCCTCAAGGACCTTGGCGCTACGGCCGGGGCCGATGCCATCTACGACGGCTACGGCTCCTGCCCGCTCACGGTCGAGCGCGGAAAGATCGTGCTCGCGGAGTTCGGCTATGGCGGCAAGCTGCTGCCGAGCTTCCCGAACTGGCTGATCGACGGCACCCAGCCGAGCCGCCTTGCCTGGCTGCTGAAGGAGCGCATCCTGCCGCCGATCTACTGGCAGGCGATGCTGCGCGGCCGGGAATGGATGGCCAAGCCGCAAGTGGCGGCGTGACGTGAAGGCGCGCCTCCAGCGGTTCCTGCCCATCCTGGAATGGGCGCCGCGCTACACCCGTGGCGAGGCGGTCAACGACCTGTTCGCCGCCGTCATCGTGACCATCATGCTGGTGCCGCAGAGCCTGGCCTACGCAATGCTGGCCGGACTTCCGCCGGTGGTCGGGCTGTATGCCTCGATCCTGCCGCTCATCGCCTATGCGATCTTCGGCACGAGCCGCACCCTGGCGGTGGGGCCGGTCGCCGTCGTGTCGCTGATGACGGCGGCCGCCATTGCGCCGATCGCGGCACAGGGCACTGCCGACTATCTCGCGGCCGCGGTTACGCTCGCCTTCCTGTCCGGGCTGATCCTTGTCGTGATGGCCGTGCTGCGGCTTGGCTTCCTCGCGAATTTCCTGAGCCATCCGGTCATCTCGGGGTTCATCACGGCATCCGGCATCCTGATCGCGGCAAGCCAGATCAAGCATATCCTGGGCATCCGCGCGCAGGGCGATACGCTGCCACGGATCGTGGAGGGCATCGGCGGGCAGATTGCCGCCACCAATATCTTCACCCTGCTGATCGGCGTGGTTTCGGTGGGCTTCCTGTTCTGGGTACGCACGGCATTGCGCCCGCGGCTGATCGGCCTTGGCCTGAAGCCGCGGCTGGCCGATCTGCTCGCCAAGGCGGGCCCGCTCGTGGCGATCGTGCTGTCGATCCTCGCCGTGGTTGGTCTCGGGCTGGACGGGCGGGGCGTGAGGATCGTGGGCGAGATTCCGGCCGGCATGCCGCCTTTCGCGCTACCCACCCTCGATGCCGGGCTGTGGGCGCAATTGCTGCCGGCGGCACTGCTGATCAGCCTGGTCGGCTTCGTGGAGTCAGTCTCCGTCGCGCAGACGCTGGCGGCCAAGCGACGGCAGCGCATCGAGGCAAACCAGGAACTCCTGGGGCTGGGCACTTCCAACATCGCGTCGGCGATCTCGGGCGGTTATCCGGTGACAGGCGGCTTCGCACGATCGGTGGTGAATTTCGACGCCGGGGCCGAGACGCCGCTGGCCGGCGCCATCACGGCGCTGGGCATCCTGGCGGCCACGCTGTTCCTGACGCCGCTGTTCCGCTTCCTGCCGCAGGCTGTACTCGCGGCCACGATCATCGTGGCGGTGCTGTCCCTGGTGGACCTGAAGGCGATCCGGCGCACCTTCGCCTATTCCAAACCCGATTTCGCGGCGATGGCCACGACCATCCTGCTGGTCCTGTTCGTTGGCGTGGAGACAGGGATCGTGGCCGGCGTGGCGCTGTCGCTGCTGCTGTTCCTTTGGCGCACCAGCACGCCGCATATTGCGATCGTGGGCCTGGTGCCGGGCACCGAGCATTTCCGCAACGTGGATCGGCATGCGGTCATCATCGATCCCGCGATCCTGTCATTGCGTGTCGATGAGAGTCTGTACTTCGCCAATGCGCGCTATCTGGAGGACCGTATCTACGCCGAGGTCGCCGCGCGTCCTGCCTTGCGGCACGTCATCCTCATGTGCCCGGCGGTGAACCTGATCGACGCCAGCGCGCTCGAAAGTCTGGAGGCGATTGCCGATCGCCTGCGCTCCGCCGGCGTCGGTTTCCATCTTTCGGAGGTCAAGGGCCCGGTGATGGATGCGCTGAAGCGGTCCGATTTTTTCGAGCACTTCAAGGGGCGCGTCTTCCTCTCGCACTATACGGCCATGCTTGAACTGTCAGCCAAGCCCAGCGAAGAGGCGCCGCCGATGCGGACGCGCGAGGTCCAACCCTGTCCCTGATGGCCGGTCCGCCGTCCGCATACCTGAGGCGAGGGAAAGGGCCGGAGGGCGTGACAGCAGTCGTCCAGCGGCAGCACGGTGTGACGGCGAATGACGGTCACGATCGCTTCCTCCTCGGCCGAGAGCATGGTGGAGCGCGGCGCGCCTCGGCAGGGTCGGTTCGTCGATCAGCTGCATCCTGCTGTGCTCGGCATCTGGGGATCGTCTTCGCGTTGACCCGTGCCGCCGGGCCAGGTGCCTCAGGCTCGCTTGACGATGTTGGATCGCGCGACGGACCGTCTCCATCACGCGGGCGGGCGTCCCACCGGCGCGGAGGCGCGCAGCGTCCTGCGCCGCCCGGTTAGCGAGATCCGCCGCCACTGGCCGCGGATCGAGGTCCTGATCCGCGCGGACAGCCACTAGTGCGCGCCCGAGGTGCTCGATTTCTGCCGCGCGGCGCGCATCGACTGCGTGCTCGGCGTCGCTACCACCGCGATATCGTGCCGCCATGTCGAGGCGCTGGAAGGCAGCACTACCCGGCGCCACGTCAGCGCGGCAAGCGGGGAGAAGCTGCGCCGCCACAAGGAATTCCACGACGGCGCCGCGAGTTCGACCCGTGTCGAGCGCATCATCGACCGCGTCGAGGCCGGCCCGCAGGGCAGCGATACTCGCTTCGTCGTCACCAACCTCGCCGCCGGATCGGCGCGGACGATCTACGAGGACCTCTATTGCTGGCGCGGTCAGGCCGAGAACCACATCAAGGCGTGGAAGCGCCATCTCGCTGCTGACCGCACCTCCTGGTGCCCCGCCGCCGCCAACCAGTTGCGCATGATGCTGCACACCGGTGCCTAAAGGCTGCTGTGGCTGCTGCGCAGCCTGATGCTCAAGTGTTCGACTTGGCACGTCGTGCAGTTCGACACGCTGCGGCTGCGCCTGGTGAAGCTCGCCATCCGTGTCGGCGCGCTGAAGACCCGCGTCATGCTGCACCTGCCGAGCGCCTGTCCCGACAAGGCCATCCTGCGCCTCGCGCTCGAGCGTCTGCCGCGCCTCGCCTGCTGAGCAATGGAGCAGACGCTTCGATCGAGCCACGGAACCGCAACCACCCAGCCCTGCGATCAGCACCAACCGGCCGCCCGCCGCGCCGGCGGGATTCGCGCGCAACCGCGTCGCCACTCCAGGGCCGACTGCCTGCCGTCGGCGGGCTCAGGACGCTCTGATGAATTATGTGGGCTTGATGTTTGGTCCCGGCATTTGATGGTGAGGATGCTCGAAAAAGCCCGGGGTCAGAGACGATTCCGGCAGCCATGGTGAGCGGAGACGGTGCTGGGGCCGGCGGCGCGGCGCTCACCCCCCAGCGCGGAAGCGCCCGACCAGCCGATGCGTATCCCCCACATGCCAAAGGCGCGCGAAGGTCACGGGCACGGCGCCGTTCCAGGTGCGGCGCTCGACCACCAGCGCCGGCGCCCCGGCCTTCATGCCCAGCAGCCTGGCGATGCGCGCCGGCGCGGCCGCGGCGCGGACCGCGTGCTCGGCCTCTGTCCAGGCCACGTGATCGAGCAGCCAGCGCCCGGGCGGTGATGCGGCGAAGAGCTCGGCCGCCGCTGCGGGGGCGACGCCGAGGTTGACCAGCCGTTCCTCCACCTGCACCGGCGCTTCGTCGGCCAGGTGGCGTGTCGTGATGTCGAGCAGCATGCCGCCCGGGGGTACTTCCAGCGGGTCGTCGGCCGTGACGGGGCGCGTGCTACGCGACAGGATCTCGAAACGGTGCGCCTGCCCGGCGGCGCGAATCTCGGCGCCGATGTCCCAGATCTCGAACACGGCGCGCCCGCGCGCCTCCGGGCTCGCGATGGTACCGGCGCGGCGGTTGCGACGCACCAGCCCATCCGCCGCGAGCGTGGCCAGGGCGCGATGGACCGTCATGCGCGACGCGCCGAACTGCGCCATCAGTTCGTTCTCCGGCGGGACGCGCCCGCCCGGTGGTATGCGCCCGGTCAGGATGGCGGCGCTGAGGGCACGGCGGATCTGGCCGTGCATCGGGCCCTCGCCGTCGAGCACAAAGGCGCTCATGCCGAGAGGATCCGTGCGAGCACCTCCGCCACGCGCCGCTCGGCTGCCGCGCGCCCTGGATGCGTGCCCTCGGACACGACGCGCTGGCCGCGCACCCACACCTCCCGGATCGCGCCCTGGCGCGTGGCGAAGACCAGGCTGTCCAGCCGGCGGTCGCCATCGCGCGCCGCATGGGTCGGGTGCGCAGGGTCGAGCAGCACCAGGTCCGCGAAGGCACCGGGCACGATGCCCGCGGGCCCGGCGGCGAGCGCCTGGGTGCCGCCCTCGACGGCGGCCTGCCACAGGGCGCGCCCGGTCGAGCCGCCGCGCGGGGCGAGCGCGTTGCGCGTGCGCCGCACGAGCCGTTGCGAATATTCCAGCGTGCGCAGTTCCGTCGCCGCGCAGACGAGCACGTTGGAATCCGTGCCGACGCCGAAGCGCCCACCCGCGGCGCGATAGGCGATGGCGGGGAAGATGCCGTCGCCGAGGTTGCTCTCGGTGATGGGGCACAGGCCGACCACGGCGCCGGCCTGCGCCACGCGCGCGAGTTCGGCCTCGGTGCCGTGCGTCGCGTGGATCAGGCAGGTGCGCGGGGTGACGAGCCCGGCCTCCAGTAGCGCCGCGATGGGCGGCAGGCCGAGGATGCGCGTGCAGGCCTCGACCTCCTTGACCTGTTCGGCGGCGTGGATGTGCAGCGGCTCCGTGCTACGCACCATGGCGGCGACGGCATGGATCTGCGCGATGGTCGCCGCGCGCAGCGAATGCGGCGCCAGGCCGAAGCCCGCGCCGGGCAGGCCGGCGATGGCGCGGCGGCTGCCCTCGGCCAGCGCGGCGAAGCCATCGAGGTCGGAGAGGAATCGCCGCTGGCCCGGCGCGGGCGGCCCGCCACCGGCCTCGCCATGCGCGTAGAAGCAGGGCAGCAGGGTGAGGTTGATGCCGCTGGCCTGCGCCGCGGCGGCGATGCGCGCGGCCATCTCCGCACGATCGGCGTAGGGCGTGCCGTCCGGCGCGTGGTGCAGGTAGTGGAATTCACCGACGCGGGTGAAGCCGGATTCCAGCATCTCGGCATAGGCCAGCGTCGCGATGGCCTCGATATCCTCGGGCGTGAGATGGGCGAGGAAGCGGTACATCAGCTCCCGCCAGGTCCAGAAGGAATCCTCGCTGTCGCCGGCATGTTCCGTGAGCCCCGCCATGCCGCGCTGGAAGGCGTGCGAATGCAGGTTGGGCAGGCCGGGGATGGCGACCAGGCGGCCGGGCTCGGCCTGCGGCGTGACCGTGGCGATGCGCCCTTCCTCGTTGATCTCCACCCGCACGTCGCGCCGCCAGCCTTCGGGCAGCAGGGCCTCGGCAAAAACCATCTTGCGCATGGGTGCGGCTCCTGGGCAGAATAATGTCTATACAATAACTCCGCTGGCCAGGGCTGGCCAGACGCGAAACGGGAGCATCGGCGCTTGGCGGGCATCATGGCGGACCTGCTGTTGACGGGCGCGCGCCTCGCCACCATGGCGGGGCCTGCCGGCCTGGGCCTCGTGGAGGATGGCGTGGTGGCGATCCGCGAGGGGCGCATCGCCTGGGCCGGGCCGCGCGCCGAGGCGCCGGGCTTCGCGGCGGCCGAGCAGCTGGACTGCGCCGGCCGCTGGCTGACGCCAGGCCTCGTGGATTGCCACACGCACCTGGTGTTCGCCGGCAACCGTGCCGATGAATTCGCCCGCCGTCTGGCCGGGGAGAGCTACGCGCGAAATCGCGCGCGCCGGCGGCGGCATCGCGGCCACGGTGCGCGCGACACGCGCGGCGGATGAGGAGGCGCTGCTGGCGGCCGCGCTGCCGCGTCTCGATGCGCTGCTCGGCGAGGGTGTCACCACCGTCGAGATCAAGTCGGGCTACGGGCTGGATGAGAGACGGAACTGCGCCAGCTGCGCGTGGCACGGCGGCTTGCGGCGCAGCGGCGGGTGTCGGTCAGCGCCACCTATCTCGGCGCGCATGCGGTTCCGCCCGGCGGCGACCGCGCCGGCCTATCTCGACCTGGTGTGCGAACGGATGATCCCGCGCATCGCCGCCGAGGGCCTGGCCGATGCGGTGGATGCCTTCCAGGAGGAGATCGGCTTCACCGCGGCGGAATGCGCGCGGGTGTTCGCGGCGGCGCGCGAGGCGGGGCTGCCGGTGAAGTCCCATGCCGACCAGTTGAGCGACAGCGGCGGTGCGGCGAATGCCGCGGCACATGGCGCGCTCTCGGCTGATCATCTCGAATACACCAGCGCCGAGGGTGCGGCCGCCATGGCACGCGCGGGCAGCGTGGCGGTGCTGCTGCCCGGCGCCTTCCTGATGCTGAACGAGACGCGCAGGCCACCGGTCGCCGCCTTCCGCGCCGCGGGCGTGCGCATGGCGGTGGCGACCGATCTCAACCCGGGCTCCTCGCCCATCGCCTCGCCGCGTGTCGCCGCGACCCTCGCCTGCGTGCTGTTCGGCCTGACCGTGGATGAGGCGCTGCGCGGCCTGACCATCGAGGCGGCGCATGCCCTCGGCCGTGCCGCGCGCATCGGCAGCATCGAGGCGGGCAAGGCGGCGGACCTCGCGTCTGTGGTCGGTGGAGAGCCTGGCGGAGCTGGTGGCGCAGATCGGCCCGCCGCCGCTGTTTGCGCGCTTTCATCAGGGAGTGCGCGCATGAGCGGGACGCTGGTGCCTGGCGATGTGCCGCTCGCCGCCTGGCGGTGCGATCCTCGATGGCGCGGCGATCCCGCTCGATCCTGGGGCACGGGTGGCGGTGGAGCGCGCGGCGGAGGCTGTCGCGCGCGTCATCGCCGCTGGCGAGACCGTCTATGGCGTCAACACCGGCTTCGGCAAACTCGCCTCCGTGCGCATCGGTGACGGCGATCTCGCGGCGTTGCAGCGCAACCTGATCCTGTCGCATGCCTGCGGCGTGGGCCCGCCGCTGCCGGCGCGAATCGTGCGCCTCATCATGGCGATGAAGGCGGCGAGCCTCGGCCGCGGCGCCTCCGGCGTGCGGTGGGAGGTGGTGGCGCTGATCGAGGCGATGCTGCGCGCGGGGCGTGCTGCCGCTGATCCCGGCCAAGGGCTCGGTCGGAGCCTCGGGGGACCTCGCGCCGCTCGCGCACATGACGGCGGCGATGCTGGGCGAGGGCGAGGTCGTTGCCCGGCACCTGCCCGCCGCCGATGGCTTGCGCGCTGCCGGCCTCGTGCCGGTGACGCTCGGGCCGAAGGAGGGGCTCGGCGCTGATCAACGGCACGCAGGTCTCGACCGCGCTGGCGCTGGCCGGGCTGTTCGCCGCCGAGCGCGTGTTCCGCGCCGCGCTGGTCGCCGGCGCGATGTGCGTCGATGCGCTGCGCGGCTCCGACACGCCCTTCGATGCGCGCATCCATGCGCTGCGCGGCCATGCCGGCCAGAGGACGTCGCCGCCGCGCTGCGTGGGTTGCTCGCAGGGCAGCGCGATCCGCGACAGCCATCGCCTGGGCGACGAGCGCGTGCAGGACCCCTATTCGCTGCGCTGCCAGCCGCAGGTGATGGGCGCGGTGCTCGACATGCTGCGCTTCGCCGCGCGCACGCTGCACATCGAGGCCAATGCCGTCACCGACAACCCGCTGGTGCTGCGAGGACGGCGCCATCGTCTCGGGCGGCAATTTCCACGCCGAGCCGGTCGCCTTCGCGGCCGACCAGATCGCGATTGCGCTTGCCGAGATCGGCAGCCTGTCCGAGCGGCGCACCGCGCTGCTGGTGGACCCGGTGATGAGCGGGCTGCCCGCCTTCCTTGCGCGCAGCCCGGGGCTCAATTCGGGGCTTCATGATCGCGCAGGTGACGGCGGCCGCGCTCGCTTCGGAGAACAAGCAGCGCGCCGCACCGGCGAGCGTCGATTCGCATGCCCACCTCCGCCAACCAGGAAGACCATGTCTCGATGGCGACGCATGCCGCGTATCGGCTGCTGGAGATGGCGCAGAACGCCGCCGCCATCATCGGCATCGAGGCGCTGGCGGCGGCGGAGGCGCTGGAGCATCGCCGGCCGCTCGCCTCCTCGGCACCGATCGAGGCCGTGCATGCGGCGCTGCGCACGCGCATCGCACCGCTGCTGGAGGATCGCTTCCTTGCGCCGGATATCGCCGCCGCCACAACGCTGGTGCAGGGAGGCGCGCTCGCCGCTGCAGCGGGCTTGGCGCTGCCGGGGGTGGAGGTGTGATGCGAGAGGACGTTGCCCTCTCGCGCTCTCCCACCAAAGGCCGAAAGGCCTTTGGAAACCGTCACCTGGACCGGTCCGCCGCAACGGGCACTCGATCGTCGGTTCCGAAGGCCAACCAGCACGCCAGCATCAGGAACGCGCGCTTATGACCCGCATCGCCAACGCCCGCCTCGTCACCGCCCCGCGCGGCCCCATCCCGGTGTGCCAGACCTGGGGCGCCGAGGCGGCGATGCGCATGCTGATGAACAACCTCGACCCCGAGGTGGCGGAAAAGCCGGACGAACTCGTGGTCTATGGCGGCATCGGACGCGCGGCGCGCGACTGGGATGCGTTCGACCGCATCGTCTCCTCGCTGAAGGGCGCTCGGGCCGGACGAGACGCTGCTGGTGCAGTCCGGCAAGCCGGTGGGCATCTTCCGCACCACGCAGGATGCGCCGCGCGTGCTCATCGCGAACTCCAACCTGGTGCCGCATTGGGCGACCTGGGAGAAGTTCCACGAGCTCGATCGCCACGGGCTGATGATGTACGGGCAGATGACGGCGGGCTCCTGGATCTACATCGGCAGCCAGGGGATCGTGCAGGGCACCTACGAGACCTTCGCCGAGATCGGGCGCCAGCACTACGGCGGCTCGCTTGCGGGCAACTGGATCCTCACCGGCGGGCTGGGTGGCATGGGCGGTGCGCAGCCGCTGGCTGCGACCATGGCCGGCGCCTCGATGATCGCGGTGGAATGCCAGCCGAGCCGGATCGAGATGCGCCTGCGCACGCGCTACCTCGATGCGCAGGCCGAGACGCTGGACCAGGCGCTGGCGATGGTCGAGGAGGCGAAGCGCGAGGGGCGCGCGGTCTCGGTCGGGCTGCTCGGCAATGCGGCGGAGGTGTTTCCCGAGATCCTGCGCCGCGGCATCCGGCCCGATGCGGTGACCGACCAGACCAGCGCGCATGATCCGCTCAACGGCTACCTGCCCGCCGGCTGGACGCTCGCCGAATGGGAGGAACGGCGCGAACGCGACCCCGCCGGCGTGACCGAGGCCGCGAAGCGTTCCATGGCCACGCATGTGGAGGCGATGCTTGGCTTCCATCGCGCCGGCATCCCGACGCTCGACTACGGCAACAACATCCGCCAGATGGCGCAGGAGATGGGGGTCGCCGACGCCTTCGACTTCCCCGGCTTCGTGCCCGCCTATATCCGCCCGCTGTTCTGCCGCGGCATCGGGCCGTTCCGCTGGGCCGCGCTGTCGGGCGACCCGGACGACATCGCGCGCACCGATGCGAAGGTGCGCGAGCTGCTGCCGGAGGATGCGAACCTGCACAACTGGCTCGACATGGCGGGACGGCGCATCGCCTTCCAGGGATTGCCGGCGCGGATCTGCTGGGTGGGGCTGGGCGACCGGCACCGGCTCGGCCTGGCCTTCAACGAGATGGTGGCGCGCGGTGAATTGAAGGCGCCGATCGTGATCGGGCGCGACCATCTCGATTCCGGCTCCGTCGCCTCGCCCAACCGGGAGACCGAGGCGATGGCGGACGGCTCGGACGCGGTGTCCGACTGGCCGCTCCTGAACGCGCTGCTCAACACCGCCTCGGGCGCGACATGGGTATCGCTGCATCACGGTGGCGGCGTGGGCATGGGGTTTTCGCAGCATGCGGGCATGGTGATCGTGGCGGACGGAACCGAGGCTGCGGCGCAGCGGCTTGCCCGCGTGCTGTGGAACGACCCGGGCACCGGCGTGATGCGGCACGCCGATGCCGGCTACGACATCGCGATCGAACACGCGCGCCGGACAGGGCTGAAGCTCCCGTCGCTGGGCATTGGCACGTGAAACAGCGCCGGCCGCGCTGGACAGCGCGCACCGGGATCGCCACGCTGGCGTTCGATGGACGCCAATGCCGCGCTCGAGGTCGATGATCTGCGTACCGAGTTCCGCATCGGCGGCGCCTGGCACGCGGCGGTGCGCGGCGTATCATTCACCCTGGCGCGCAACGAGACGCTCGCGCTGGTGGGCGAGAGCGGCTGCGGCAAGTCGGTCACCGCGCTGTCGGTGATGGGGTTGGTGCAGCCGCCGATGGGGCGCGTCGCCGGCGGGCGCATCCGGCTCGACGGGCAGGACGTGACGGCGCTGGGCGAACGCCAGTGGGAGGCGTTGCGCGGCGACCGCATCGCCATGGTGTTCCAGGAGCCGATGACCTCCCTGAACCCGGTCATGACGGTGGGCGACCAGGTGGCCGAGGCGCTGGTCATCCACCAGGGCCTGTCGCGCGCCGCAGCGCTGGAGCGTGCGCAGGCGCTGTTCGAGGAGGTCAAGATCCCCTCGGCCGCGGCGCGGCTGCGCGAGTATCCGCATCAGTTCTCCGGCGGGATGCGCCAGCGCGTGATGATCGCGATGGCGCTGGCCTGCGAACCCGCGGTGCTGCTCGCCGACGAACCGACGACGGCCCTGGACGTGACCATCCAGGCGCAGGTGCTGGGCCTGCTGGCGGACCTGCGTGGCCGGCACGGCATGGCGGTGCTGTTCATCACCCACAATCTCGGCGTGGTGGCGCAGATCGCCGACCGCGTCGCGGTGATGTATGCGGGACAGATTGTCGAGGAAGGCCCCGTCGGCGTGATATTCGGCGCGCCGGCGCATCCCTACACGCGGGCGTTGTTCGCTGCGATCCCTCGGCTGGACGTGGCGGAGCAGGCGCTCACGGCGATCCCGGGGCGCGTGCCCGCGCTCGATGCCATGCCGGCGGGCTGCGCCTTCGCGGCGCGCTGTCCCGACCGGCGGGCCGGCTGCGACGCGCCGCAGGCGCTCGCGTCGATCGGCGCGGTGCATCGTGTGCGATGCCATGTCGCGGCAGGTACTTTGGCCTTCAACTCACCGAGCGGCGCAGGGCAGGATGTCCGACGATAGACAGGGAGACAGGACCATGAAGCTTCGCATGGCATTTCTGGCGGGCGCCTTCGCGCTGGCCGCACCGGCCGCGATGGCCCAGCAGGGCACGCTGCGCGTGGGCATGGCGGCGCAGGACATGGGGCGGCTCGATCCGCACTTCGCGGTCTCAACCATCGATCGCGTGCCGATGCCCTGGATGTTCAACGGGCTGGTGCGCTTCCCGCCCGGATCAAGCGACCCTGCGACGATCGAGCCCGACCTGGCCGAACGGTGGGAAACCAGCGCGGACGGCAAGACCTGGACCTTCCATCTGCGCCGCGGCGTGCGCTTCCATGGCAATTTCGGCGAACTCACCGCCGATGACGTGGTGTTCAGCATCCAGAAGGCCGCCAACCCGCGAAGCAGCGCCTTCAGCGGCGACTTCCGCGCCATCGAACGGGTCGAGGCGGTCGATTCCCACACCGTCCGCATCGTGCTGCGGGAGAATGTGCCGAGCCTGCTCGGCATCCTGACCAACTACGCGGGCGGCTTCATCGTCTCGCGCCGCGCAGTCGAGGAACGCGGCGAGGGGTTCGTGCGTGCGCCGATCGGCACCGGTCCCTTCGCGCTCGATCGCCTGACGCCGAACCAGAGCGCGGAGTTCGCGGCGCATGCCGGGTATTTCCGTGGCGCGCCGCAGATCGCGCGCATCTCCTATCGCTTCATCCCTTCCGACGCGTCGCGCGACCTTGCTTTCCAGAACGGCGAGCTCGACGTGAACTACGGAAAGTCCGACCAGACCTGGGTCAACCGGGTGCGGCAGTTGCCGGGTGTGACGGTCGATGTGTTCGAGCCGGCGGAACTTGCCATCATCAGCATCAACGTCACGCAGCCACCGTTCAACGACATCCGGGTGCGCCAGGCAATCGCCCATGCGGTGAACCGGCCGGAACTGGTGCGCTGGCGGGGCCAGGACACCAGCCGCGAGGGCCAGTCGTTGGTGCCGCGCGGCTATCTCGGCTTCTCCGCCGACAATGGGCTGCTGCAGCACGACACGGCGCGCGCCCGCGCGCTCCTGGCCGAGGCCGGGCACCCCAACGGCATTACCGTGCGCATGGTGCACACGCAGTTGCCGGAGATGCTGGCGGCGATGCAGGTGGTGCAGCAGCAGCTGCGCCGTGCCGGCATCACGCTCGACCTGCAGGTGGTGGAGCATGCGACCTTCCACCAGCAGATCCGCCAGAACCTCTCGCCGCTGGTGTATTATTCCGCAGCGCGCTTCCCGGTGGCGGACATCTACCTGTCGCAGTTCTGGCATTCGCGCAGCATCGTGGGCACGCCCACGGCGGTGACGAACTTCTCGCATTGCGGCATGGCCGATGCCGAGATCGACGCGGCGCGCGTGTCCACCAACCCGGCCGAGCAGATGCGCCTGTGGGCCGAGGCGCAGCGCAAGCTGGTGGGCGCGGTGTGCGGCGTGCCGCTGATCGAGACGCTGCTGGTCTTCGCGCGGCGCGACAATGTGGACTACGGCTATGCGCTGCGTGGGTCGATGAGCCTCGGGCCGCAGATCACCGAAACGTCGCGGCTGCGGTGAGCGTGGGCCGGCGGGCGTGATCTGGTTTGTCGCCCGGCGGCTGCTCGCGGCGGTGCCGACGCTGATCGCGGTGCTGACGGTGGTGTTCATCATCGTCCGCATCGTGCCCGGCGATCCTGCGCTGGTCATTTTGGGGGACCAGGCGACTGCCGAGGCCGTGGCCCTGCTGCGCACGCGCCTGGGCCTCGATGCGCCGCTCTACGTCCAGTACTGGCATTTCGTGACGAACGCGCTGAGCGGCAATTTCGGCGTCTCCCTGGTGACCGGGCGTTCGATCATCGACGAGGTGTCGGCGGTGCTGCCGCACACCATCGACCTGACTGTCGCCTCCATGGTGCTCGGTGTCGTGGTGGGCGTTCCGGTGGGTATCTGGGCGGCGCTGCGGCGCAACGGCGCGGTGGATGTCGCGGCACGGCTGCTGTCGCTGCTCGGCCTGTCGTTCCCGGTCTTTGTCTCGGGTATCTACCTGCTGTTGCTGTTCGGCCTGCATTGGCGGCTGTTCCCGGTGATCGGCAATGCCGACCTGTCGGACCCGCTGGACCGGCTGCACAAGGTGGTGCTGCCGGCGGTGGCGCTGGGCCTGACCATGGCGGCCTACATCACGCGCGTGACGCGCAGCGCCATGCTCCATTCGCTCGGCGAGGACTACATCCGCACCGCACGTGCCAAGGGCGTACCCTGGCGCCGCGTGGTGTGGGTGCATGGCCTGCGCAACGCCTCGCTGCCGATCGTGACGGTGGTGGGGCTGTATGTCGGCATCCTGATCGGCAATTCGGTGCTGACCGAGATCGTGTTCAACCGGCCCGGCCTGGGCAAGGTGATCGTCGGCGCGCTGAACCAGCGCGACTACACGATGCTGCAGGGCCTGATGGTGATCTACTGCTTCCTGATCGTGGTGGTGAACCTGGTGACCGACCTGCTCTATGGCGTGATGGACCCACGGGTGAAGCAGGCATGAGCGCCGCCACGGAACTGCCCGTCGCGCCACCCGTGCCCGCCTGGCGCCGGGCGCTGGCCAAGGCGCGCAGCAACCCCACGACGATGGCCGGCGCGGTGATCTGCCTGCTGATCGTGGCGGCGGCGGTACTTGCGCCGTGGATCGCCCCCCACGACCCGGCGGAGCAGGACATCATCGCCCGCCTGGCCCCGCCGGGCGGCGACTACCCGCTGGGCACCGACCAGTTCGGTCGCGACATCCTCTCGCGCCTGTTGTGGGGCGCGCGGATATCACTGACCGTCTCGCTCGGCGCCATCGCGGTCGCCTGTCTGATCGGCGGCGCGATCGGCATGGTCTCGGGCTATATTGGCGGGCGCTTCGACCTGTTCGTGATGCAGGTGATGGACGTGTTGCTGTCCTTCCCGTCGCTGATCCTCGGGTTGATCGTGGTGGCGCTGCTCGGGCCGGACCTGGTGAACCTGGTGGTGGCGATCGCGCTGACGGCTATCGCGCCCTTCGCGCGGATCGCACGCGCGCCGACCATGGCGTTGAAGGAGCGGGCCTTCGTGGAGGCCGGGCGCGCCTTGGGCTATTCGCACCTGCGCATTGTCTTTCGCCACATCCTGCCGAACATCCTGCCGGAGGTGATGGTCATGGCCTCGCTGTGGATGGCGACGGCGGTACGTGTCGAGGCGTCGCTGTCCTTCATCGGGCTGGGCGTGAAGCCGCCCACGCCGACCTGGGGCGGCATGACGCGCGATGGATTCGAGAACATCCTGGACAGCCCGTGGCTGGCGGTGTTCCCCGGCCTCGCCATCCTGCTGCTGGTGCTCGGGCTGAACATGGTGGGCGACGGGCTGCGCGACGCGACCGACCCGAAGCTTCGCAATGAATGAGCCGCTGCTGCGCGTCGAGGGGCTGCGCAAACACTTCGTCGAACGCAAGGGATTCCCCCGCCCGCGCACGGTGACGGTGCGCGCGGTGGAGGACGTGTCCTTCACCGTGGCGCCGGGGGAGGCTTTCGGCCTGGTGGGCGAATCAGGCTGCGGCAAGTCCACGGCGGTGCGCGCCCTGCTGCGCCTGATCGAACCCGATGGCGGGCGCGTGACCTATCGCGGCGAGGATGTGCTCGCCGCGCGCGGCGCGGCGCTGAAGACGCTGCGGCGGCGGATGCAGATCGTCTTCCAGGACCCGTATTCATCGCTCGATCCGCGCCAGACCATAGGGTCCGCCCTGATGGAGCCGATGCGCGTGCATGGCATTGCGACGGGCCGCGAGGCGCGCGAGCGTGCCGCCGCCCTGCTGGAGGAGGTCGGCCTGCCGCCGGCGGCGCTGGACCGCTTTCCGCACGAATTCTCCGGCGGACAGCGCCAGCGCGTGGGCATCGCGCGCGCGCTGACCGTGGAGCCGGAACTGATCGTGGCGGACGAACCGGTCAGTGCGCTCGATGTGTCCGTACAGGCGCAGGTGTTGCTGCTGCTCAGGCAGTTGCGCGAGCGCCGCGGCCTGTCCTTCGTGTTCGTCAGCCATGACCTCTCGGTGGTGCGGTGGTTCTGCGACCGGGTCGCGGTGATGTATCTCGGGCGCATCGTCGAGGAAGGGTCGTCCGACCAGGTGCTGAACGATCCCCGGCACCCCTATGCCCGGATGCTGCGCGAGGCATCCCCCATACCTGATCCTTCCCGGCGCGGTGCGCTGCCGCGCATCCTGGGCGAGATCCCGTCTGCCGCGAACCCGCCGCCGGGCTGCCCCTTCCACCCGCGATGCCCAAATGCCATGCCCGAGTGTTCCACGACGCCACCGCGCTGGACCCGTGCGCCGGATGGTGGCGGTGTCGCCTGCCACCTGCATGGCTGATGCCAGGTGCCGGAAGGTGAAGCCCTCGCGCCTCGGGCATGACGAATTTCGAAGCCATATGGTCCCGGGAGGGCGCCGCTTGGGAGAACATGCTGTGCTGGCGCCCGGATTGCCGGGGCAATGGTGCGATGCCCCCAGCGGGCGCCACGCGGAGCGTCACACGAGGTGGCAGGCGGCCAGCACACCACCGCCGGTGGCGCGGAGCATCGGTTCCTCCTCTGCGCAGCGGGCATGGGCTTCGGGGCAGCGGTCGCGGAAACGGCAGCCGGACGGTGGCGTGCGAGCGTCCGGGACATTCCCTTTGATGGGCAGCGGCTCACGCGACTGATCGACCCGCGGCGTCGGCACGGCCGCACCAGAGCGCGCGTGTAGGGGTGGAGCGGATTGCGCACGATCTCGGCGGTCGGGCCGTCCTCGACGATCCGCCCGAGATACATCACCATCGTTCGGTCGCACACGTAGCGCACCAGGGCCAGGTCGTGGCTGATGTAGAGCGCCGTGACGCCCAGTCGCTTCGCGCACGTCGCGGAACACGTTGAGGATCCCGGCGCGCACGATGACATCGAGCATCGAGACCGGCTCGTCGGCGACCAGAAGCACGGGGTCGAGGATCAGGGCGCGCGCCATCACCACCCGCTGCAGTTGCCCGCCGGAGAGCTGGTGCGGAAAGCGTCGCAGGTAGTGCTCGGCCTCCGGCAGCCGCACCCGCTGCAGGGCGAGCGCGATGCGCGCGTCCCATTCGCCGCGCGGGATGCCGGCATGTTGCGAGCGGTTCGACCAGGCTGTCGCGGACCGTGAGGCGCGGGTTCAGCGCATCGAACGGGTTCTGAAAGATCACTGCGCGCGGCGCGGAAGCGCCGCAGCGCCTCGCGCCCGAAGCCGCCGATGTCCTCGCCGTCGAAGTTGATCCGCACCGTCGGTCGGCTCGTCCAGCGCACCAGCAGCCGGCCCATCGTGGTCTTGCCGCAGCCGCTTTCGCCGACCATCCCGACGGTTTCGCCGCGGCGCCACGGCGAAGGTCACGCCGTCCACCGCCTTGCACCGTCGGATGCCGGCCGGTGACAGCATCGGCCAT
Source organism: uncultured Alphaproteobacteria bacterium (assembly GCA_963716705.1). Taxonomy (GTDB): domain Bacteria; phylum Pseudomonadota; class Alphaproteobacteria; order Acetobacterales; family Acetobacteraceae; genus Neoroseomonas. Next base: position 247,672 of record CAVQTW010000013.1, on the reverse strand, counting down.
GCGGCGCGCCGACCGGGTAGTGCTTGACCGGCTCGCGGACGTCGATCAGGGCGCGGTCGCCAGTCATGCGGTCTCCCCAGTCGCCTGCCGGTCGCGCGATGCGCAGTGCGGCGCCTCGTCGGCGCGGTGGCAGGCGACGCATGACCGGTCTCCAGCTGGCAGGCGGTTCCGGCGACGTGGCGGCAGTGCCGTCGGCAAAGGGGCAACGGGGCGCGAAGCGGCAGCCGGCCGGCGGGTCGAGCAGATCGGGGCGGCGTGCCCTCGATCGGGGTCCAGCATCGCCGGCGCCGCGCGCTCGAGATCGGGGAAGGCGTTGTTGAGGCCCATCGTGTAGGGATGGCGCGGGCGTGTCCAGCACCTCGGCGACCGGCCGGCCTCGACCACCTGCCCGGCATACATCACCACGACGCGGTCGCAGACATAGGCCACGACGGAAATGTCGTGCGTCACCAGGATCACCGAGAGGCCGAGCCGCCTCTGCAACTCGCGCAGCGTGTCGAGCACTCTGGCGCTGCACGATCACGTCGAGCGCCGTCACCGGTTCGTCCGCGATCACGAGTTTCGGCGATCGAGCGCGAGGGCCAGCGCGATGGAGGCGCGCTGGCGCATGCCGCCGGAGAACTGGTGCGGATAATCGTCGCAGCCGGCCTGGGCTCGATGCCCGACCATGTCGAACAGTTCGCGCGCGCGGGCGCGGGCCGCGGTGCGGGACAGGCCGCCGCGGTCGACCAGCACCTCGCTCGATCTGGCGTGCCGACGCGGTAGACCGGATCGAGCGAGTTCATCGCCGATTGCGGGATGAAGGCGATCTCGCGCCAGCGCAGCGCGTTCGGCGTCGCGCTCGGACAGCTTGACGAGATCGCTGCCCGTCGAACAGCATCGGTGCCGCCGGCGATCGCCGCCGTTGTCGGCATCACGCCGCGTGATGGCGCGCGCGGCCGTGGTCTTGCCGCAGCCGCTTTCGCCGACGAGGCCGACGATGCTGCCGCGCGGGACCGATCGAAGGTGGCGCGATCCACGGCGCGCACGCGGCCGCGCGGGGCGCGGTAGTGCGATCGACAGATCGCGGACGTCGAGCAGCGCCTCGGCCACGTGTCAGTCCGCAGCTTCGGAAACAGGATTTCCTCGTAGCCGCGGCTGATGAAGAATCCGGCGCAGCACGACGAGCGATGATGCACAGGCCCGGCGGCACGAACCAGTAGTAGGCTTGCCGCGCGACAGGGCCTGGCTCGCAATAGGCGTCCTGCAGCATGTAGCCCCAGGTGATCACGAAGTCCGGATCGCCGAAGCCCAGGAAGGTGATCGACGCCTCGGTCAGGATCGCCCAGCCGATGGCGATCGAGCCGTAGAGAAACGACAGCGGCAGGATGTTGGGCGCGATATGGCACGAAGATGATGCGCGAGGTTGAGCAGCCGGTCACGCGCGCGGCCTCGACATAGGCGCGTCGCGCAGCGACAGCACCTGGCTGCGGATCACGCGCGCGGTATTGCGCCACAGCAGCAGCGCCATGGCGATCACGATGTTCCAGATCGACGGCTTCGGGAACGCGGCGAGCACGATGACGAAGGGCAGGAACGGGATGCCGAAGGCGATGTCGGCCAGCCGCATCAGCACCGTATCGACCCAGCCGCCGAAATAGCCCGCGAGCAGCCCGAGGACGGTGCCGATCGGCGCGACACAGAACGCCGCCGTCAGCCCGACCAGCAGCGCGCTGCGCGTGCCGAAGACCATCTGGCTGAAGATGTCGCGCGCCCAGGCGTGGTGCCGAGGATGTGACTCGCCAGCCCGGCGGCAGGTTGCGCGCGAGGTCGTAATTGGCGCTGTAGAGGATCTCGCGCGGATCGTGCGTGGCGAGCAGGTCGGCGAAGATCGCGACCAGGATGAAGACGAGGTAGATGAGCAGTGCCGGCGACGCGAAGGGATCGCGCCGCAGATGGCGAGGCCGCGGCCGAGCGCCGCGACGGCACCGGCGGCGAAGCCGGGCCTGGATTGCGGCGTCAGCCGCGATGTCAGCCTCGCGTCCATGCGACACCCGCGGATCGAGGAGGATGTAGAGGAGGTCGGCGACGAGGTTCATCAGCGACCAGCACGGCGGCGATCATCAGGAACGCGCCCTGCGCCAGCGGATAGTCCGAGGCCGAGACGGCAGTGACCAGTTGGCGCCCGAGGCCGGGCCAGGAGAACACCGTCTCGACCACGACATTGCCGCCGCAACTGATACCGCCGATGCCAGCGCGAAGGCCGTGGTCACCGGCAGCAGCGCGTTGCGCGCGGCGTGGCGGATCACGACCGTCCAGGTCGACAGGCCCTTCATGCGCGCCATGGTGACGAAGTCCTCCTGCATCACGTCGAGCATGTTGCGAGCGCATCAGCAGCAGCGGCAGGCCCTGCGAGGTAGATCGCCAGCGTGAGCACCGGCAGCACCAGGTGCGACAGGAAGTCGAGCGAGGTGAGCGCGCCCAGAGACTGCCGTAGTCGGCCCCGGCAGCTCGCCGCGCCGCCGGAGGGAAACCAGCCGAGCGAGAAGGCGAAGACCGCCAGCAGCACCATGCCGAGCCAGAACTCCGGTGCGGCGCGGGTGGTCAGCACCAGCGGCACGCGCGACGCCCTCGACCACGCGAGCCGCGCTTCCAGGCGAGGTAGGCCCCGGCGAGGACGCCGAAGATATAGGCGACGATCAGCGACGAGAACGTCAGGATCAGCGTGTTCGGCAGGGCCTCGAAGATCAGGTCGACGACCGGGTGCCGTGAAGAAGGACACTGCCCAGATCGCCCTGCGCGCAGGTTGCCGAGATAGATCAGATATTGCTCGACCAGCGGCGTGTCGAGGCCGAACTTGCGCATGATCAGCGACGCTGTTGCTCGCGTCATGGTGGGTGTCGATGTAGCCGCAGCGTCGGATCGCCCGGCATCAGTCCGGAACATCAGGAACAGGATCGTCACGACCGCCAGAGGACGAAGGCCGCGTGCAGGGCACGCCTCAGGATGTATCCCACGACGCGGCCTTCCCCCTGCCAGGCTCAGCGGTCGCTGGCGCTGCTCGCGCTTGCCGGCCGGATAGTGCAGCCGGCCGTCTGACCACGGGTAGCCGGCCTCGCCGCAGGATGCGCTGCGCAGGTCTCGATGCCCGGCGTCAGTTGCCCCTCGATGCCGTCGAGGTGCCAGAAGGACAGCGACGGTGAGACGTGGCTGTTGGAGGGCTGCGCAAAGCCGTTCCAGGCCGCGTTCGCCGATCAGGTCGCGGCTGACCGACGCCGACAGGGCGCGGCGGAAGGCGGCGTCGTCGAAGGGCGGGCGGCGGTTGTTGAAGGCGAGGAACTGGAAGCCGATATCGACCGCCTTGGACATCACGATGTTGCGGTTGCGCCGCAGCCATCTGTTCCAGCAGCTCCGGATCGCCGGTGTAGTCGGCGAGGAAGTTGATCTCGCCGCGATTGAGCATGCCGAGCGTCGCCTCGACATTCTGCACGATGCGCAGGATCCAGCGCTCGATCTTGGGCGCGGCCCAGTGGTCGGGGTTGCGCTCGAGCACGACCTCCTCGGAGAAGCGGGCGCGCGTGACCTTGAAGGGGCCCGAGCCGATATAGGTGTCGGGCGCGACGCGCTCGATGTTCTCGGCGCTGGCCTGAACCTCGCGCAGCTTCGGCTCCCAGACATTTCTGGCAGATGTTGAGCTTCGAAAGGCAGGAAACCAGGAACGAAGCGGAAGGCTGCTTCAGGTGGATGCGGAGGTTCCAATCTCCCATGCGCTCGACCCGGGCGATGTTCTGCACGAAGGGCCGGTACATCGGCACCTCGTCGCCCATGCCGGGTGCTTCGAGGCTGAACACGATGTCGTCGATCGTCACCGGCGCGCCATCATGCCACTTCATGCCCTGGCGGATGACGAGGTCGAGCGTGGTCGGGTTGGCGTAGGTCACGCTCTCCGCCGACCAGGGCCTGGGCAGGCCGTCGGGGCCGATGCGCATCAGCCGGTCGAAGACGAGTTCGGTGACCCAGCTGTCGGTGGCGCCGCTGATCCACAGCGGGTGGATCTGCTGCATCGGCTCCGACGCGTTGAGCATCATGTCCTTGCGGTCGCCGAGCGGCTCGACGCCGAGATAGGTCCAGATGTTGCGCAGGCCGAGGCCGGCCTGGTTGACCAGCGTGCCTTCCTTGAGCTGCGTCTTGTTGAAGGCGATGCACCTGCTCGGGATGGACCAGGAACATGTAGGGCTGCGCTGCGCTGACCAGTTCCTGGGCGCGACGGATCAGCGCCTGGCGGCGCGCGGGGTCGGTCTCGCGGCGCTGCGCCTCGGCGACCTGGTCGTATTCGGGGCTGATCCAGCCGACGAAGTTGTAGCCGGTGGGTGCCGCGCTCGAATGGAACAGGTTGTAGACGAACTCGTCCGGGTCGCTGCGCTCGGGCCGGCCGACCATCTGCCACATGGTCAGGTCCCAGTCCTGGCGGCGGTGCCAGACGATGTCGGATTGCTGCTGGCGCGGCATCGGGCGGACCTCGACGTCGAGGCCGAGCTTGCGCCATTCCTGCGCGATCATTTCCGCCGCCTGGTAGGCCTGCGGATTGTTCGATTGCGGTCGTGAGATGATGGCAAGCTTGCGGACCGCATCGCCCGCTTCCTGCGCCGAGGTTGCTCGGGACACCAGCCCCGTGCCGAGAATTGCCCCTGTGGCCACGCCAGCGCGTAGCAGATCGCGACGATCCATCGTCCCGCTCCTTTTGTTGCCCAGTCTGTGCGGCATTCGCCGCTTCTGCTGGCGCCGGTGCCGCGCTCCCGGGGGACAGAGTTGTCCCTAATGGTCGCTATTGCAACACCGCTTGCGTGGCCACAGGCTGATGCGCCGTCCGGGGGCCGCGAGGACGGCGCGTGCAGTGTCGCGGCCGGGGAGCACGCCGTGATGATCGAGACCGAACGCCGCCTGCTGGACGCCACGACGCTGGATGCCCCGTGGGACCTCGTGGAGACCTTCGCCGGCACGCCGCGCTGGCGGCCGGAGGATGTGAACGCGGGCGTGGACCTGGTTGTCGAGCGGCTGGCGCGCCTTGGCGTGCCGGTCACGGTGCATCAGCCCGAGATCTACCTCTCGATCCCACTCGACGCCTCGGTCGAGGCCGGCGGCGTGACGCATCGTGCCAAGCCGCCCTCATCATCGCCCTCGATGCCCGGCGGCGTGACGGCGCCGCTCATTCACCTGTCGGCCAATCCGAAGGCGCTGCGGTCCTATTCGCGCGACGTGCGCGAGTTGTTCGGCGGTTCCATCGCCTCCGAGGCGGAGGCGCGGGCGCTCGTTGCCGGGAAAATCGTCACCACCGAGGGGTTCGGCAATCCCGCCCTCACCTCGCTGGTCGAGGAATGGGGCGGCGTCGGCCTGATCGCCGTCAATCCCGGCGTGGACATCCACTGGGGCACCTGCACGACCATCTGGGGCACGCCCGACCTCGACGACCTGCCGCGCAAGCCGAGGATCCCGGTGGTGGCGGTGAACAAGGCGACCGGCCAGGCGCTGAGGGCCATCGCACAGGCGGGCGGCGTGGCGACCATCCGCACCGAGATGCAGGAAGGCTTCTTCACGCAGAAGATCCCGGTGGTGGACATTCCCGGCACCGACGGCACCGGGGATTTCGTGCTGCTGCACGGGCATCTCGACAGCTGGGATGTCGGTGTCGGCGACAATGCCACCGGCGATGCCACGATGCTCGAGATCGCCCGCGTGCTGTGGGCGAACCGCGGCAGCCTGCGGCGTGGCGTGCGCATCGCGTGGTGGCCGGGGCATTCCACCGGCCGCTATGCCGGCTCCACCTGGTTTGCCGACGCCTTCGCGATCGAGCTCGACGAGCATTGCGTGGCCCAGGTGAATTGCGACAGCCCGGGCTGCCGCTGGGCCACGAGCTTCCACCACTCCACCGTGCATGAGCGAGACCGCGGCGTTGGTGGAGGCGGCGATCAGGGACAGTCGTCCCGGACGCGCATTTCGAGGGCAAGCGGCCGCACCAGGCGGGCGACTATTCCTTCAACAACATCGGCATCTCGAGCTTCTACATGCTGAGCTCGACCATGCCCGACGACCTGCGCGCCGAGAAGAACTACTACGACGTGTCCGGCTGCGGCGGGAACATCGCCTGGCATACCGAGAACGACCAGCTCGAGATCGCCGATCGCGACAACCTGCTGCGCGACATCCGCATCTACCTGCTGAGCGTTCTGCGCGTGGCGAATGCGGAGGTCCTGCCCTTCGACTTCACCGCGACGGCGGATGAGTTCCTCGCCACCATCGCGCGCTACCAGGCGGCGGCCGGCGACCATGCCGACCTCGGCCCGGCGCGCGAGGCGACGGAGGCGTTCCGCGCCGCCCTGGCGCGGCTGCAGAACGGGGCGGTGCCGGCTGCGCGCGCGAATGCCGTCCTCAAGGAACTCGCGCGCATCCTGGTGCCGATCAACTTCACGCGCGCACCGCGCTTCGCGCACGACCCGGCCTTCACCACGCCGCCGCTGCCGACGCTCGCTGTCGCGGCGGACCTCGCGCAGCACACTGGCGTGATGCTCGGCTTCGCCAGGACGCAGTTGCTGCGTGGGATGAATCGCTACGTCGCGGCCTTGCGCGCGGCGACGCGGCTGGTGGAGGGCGCGACGGGCTGAGCAGGACGCCGACGATCACTCCGCGACCTGGCCGAGATACAGCCTGGCGGCGCGTTCGTCGGCCAGCAGCGTCGCCGCCGGGCCCAGCATGGCGACACGCCCGGCATCGAGGATACAGCCGCGATCGGCGATGGCCAGCGCCTGGCGCGCCCGCTGTTCCACCATCAGCACGCTGACGCCCAGGCCCGGCAGCGCGCGGATGCGTGCGAAGGACTCCGCCACGCGCGCCGGCGCCAGCGCCGCCGTCGGTTCGTCGAGGATCATCAGACGCGGCCGCGCCATCAAGGCGCGCGCGAAGGCAAGAAGCTGGCGCTCGCCGCCCGACAGGCTGCCCGCACGCGCGCGGCGCCGTTCGGCCAGGGCGGGGAAGGTCTCGAGCAACTCGGCGATGCGCCTGCCGGCATCGCGCACATCCTGCACGACCTGCAGGTTCTCCAGCACCGACAGCGAGGCGAACACGTTGCCGACCTGCGGGACATAGGCGATGCCGAGCGCGAGGCGCCGTTCCACAGGCTGGCCCAGGATGTCGCTTCCATCGAGCGCGATGCGCCCGGCCACGCGCGGCAGGAGGCCCATCACCGCCTTGGCGAGGGTGGATTTCCCGGCGCCGTTGGTGCCGGCGACCATCATGATCTCGCCCGACTCAACATTGAGGTCGATGCCGTTCAGGATGTCGGTCTCGCCATAGCCGCCGGTCAGGCCGGTGATCTCCAGCAGGGTCATGCCGCGACGCCGCCGAGATAGGCCTCGCGCACCAGCGGGTCGCGCAGCACCTCGGTCGGCGTGCCGGCGGCCAGCACGCGGCCGCGATCCATCACCACCAGCCGCGGCACCAGGCGCGAGAGCGAGGCGAGGTCGTGCTCGATCACCAGGAAGCCGATGCCGCGCGCATTCAGCGCGGCGATGCGCTCCATGATCAGGTTCACCAGCACCGGGTTCACGCCGGCGAAGGGCTCGTCGAGCAGGATCAGCCGCGGCTTCGCCATCAGCGCGCGGCCCAGCTCCACGAGCTTCTTCTGCCCACCCGAAAGGCGCCCGGCGGGGGTATCCGCCACCGCCGCCAGGCGCAGGAAATCGATGGTGGCATCGGCCTCGGCGCGGATCGCGGCTTCCTCCGCGCGCACGCGGGCGGGGCGCAGGAACAGGCCGAACAGGCCCTCGCCGCTCTGGCCGGGGGCGGCCGCCATCAGGTTCTCACGCACGGTCAGGTGATGGAATTCGCGCGGCACCTGGAAGGTGCGCACCATGCCGGCCCGCGCGCGTGCAGCCGCACCCATCCGGTCCAGTGCACGGCCATCGAGCGAGACGTTGCCCGCATCGGCGGCGATGAAGCCGGACAGGACGGAGAACAGCGTCGATTTCCCCGCACCGTTCGGGCCGATGATGCCGAGCAGGCCGGTCGTCGCCATCTCGAACGACACGCCCTCCAGCGCGCGGAAGCCGCCGAAGGATTTGCCGATGTCGCGCACCGACAGCGTCATCGCCGCGTATAGTCCCCGACCAGGCCCTGCGGGCGGTACAGCGTGAACAGGATGAGCGCGAGGCCGACAGCGCCGATCCGCACGCTCGCCATGTCCACCGCCGAGATCAGCTCCGGTGCCACGTCGCGCAGGAAGCGCGTGCCTTCGAGGAACAGCATCAGCAGCAGCGCGCCGACCACGGCGCCGGAGACGCGCCCGACGCCGCCCATGATCATCGCCATCCAGACATAGAAGGTGACCAGCGGGATGAACTGGTCCGGCGAGAGATAGGTGATGTAGTGCGCGTAGAAGGCGCCGGCCACGCCGGCCAGCGCGGCGCCCAGCGCCAGCACCTGCATCTTGAAGCGCGCGGGGTCCTTGCCGAGTGCCTTGAGCGCATCCTCGTTGTCGCGGATGGCCTCGATGACGCGGCCGAAGGGGGAGCGTGTGATGCGCCGCAGCGCCAGCGCCGCCACGACGCAGACCAGCGCGATGGCGCCGAGTGTGGCAAGCGCGCCTGCCATGCCGATCCCCAGGCCCGGGAACATCCGCGGGATGCCGGGGATGCCCTGCACGCCGTTGGTCAGCCAACTTTCGGAGGTGATGGCCAGGCGCACCGTCTCGCTGAAGCCCAGCGTGACCACCGCGAAATAGTCGTCGCGCAGCCGGAGTGCGACCAGCCCGAGCGGCCAGGCCGCCAGTGCCGCGATCGCCGCCGCCGCCGCGAAGGAGAATACCAGCGGCACCCCCTGCATGGCGATCAGCGCCGAGGCATAGGCGCCGATGGCGAAGAAGCCGACATGGCCGAAATTGACCAGCCCCGTCAGCCCGTACTGCACGGTCAGCCCGAGCGTCAGCAGGACGTAGATGGCGCCGAAGATGGCGATGGCGACGAGGTAGGCCTCCATCAGCGCACGCCTTCCACCCGGCCCAGCAGTCCGCGCGGGCGCACCAGCAGCACCGCCAGCATCACCGCGAAGGACAGCGCGATCTTGTAGGTGAAGCCGACATAGGGCGTGGAGACCTCCTGCGCGACGCCCAGCAGCAGCCCCGCGAGCACCGCGCCGGCGGGCGAGCCGATGCCGCCCAGGATCGCCGCCGCGAAGGCACTCAGCAGGCCTTCCCAGCCCATCTCCGGCGAGACCACTGTCTTCACGCCGAGCATCAGCCCCGCGATGCCCGCTGCCGCGCCGGCCAGCAGCCACAGCGCGACCATGACGCGCAGCGGCCGGATGCCCGACACGCGCGCGAGGTCGGGGTCGTCGGCCACGGCGCGCATCTGCCGCCCAATCGAGGTCAGGTGCAGCACGCCGAAGGCGGCCGCCAGCGCGCAGGCCGCCACCGCCGCCAGTGTGATGTCCATCGGCGGGATGCGCAGGCCCATCACCTCGATCGGCCAGGCGAGCGGCACCTGGAAGACCTGCTGCTGGTGGCCGAAGGCGATGCCGAGCACGGCGCGGATCAGGAAGGCGAGACCGATGGAGGCCACCAGCAGCGACGCCACCGGCCGCCGCGCCAGCGGCCGGAACACCAGCAGGTAGCCGAGCAGCGATACCATCCCGGCCGCCAGCATTGCGGCGCCACCGGCCAGCGCGAGCGAGCCTGTCGCCTTGTGTGCGAGCAGGCCGGAATAGGCGCCCAGCGTCATGGTGTCGCCCGCTGCCGCATTGGGAAAGCGGGCGATGCCGAACACCAGCGTCACCGCCAGGGCGGCGAGGCCGATGATCAGGCCATGCACGATGCCGGCGACGATGAGCGCGCCGAGCACCTCAGATCTTCACGACGTAGCGTCGCTCGAACTGGCCATTGCGGATGAAGAAGGCGCCGAAATCGGGCGTCACGTCGCCATGCTCGTCGAAGTCGAGCACCGAGGAGGCGCCCTCGTAGTTCACCTTCTTGCCCGCGGCGAGCGCCGCCTTGCCTTCGGCGAAGGTGCCCACGGCATCGCCCGGCGGGTTCGCGACCTGGCGGATGGCGGCGTTGATGGCTGCGGTCTCGAAGGATTTCGCCTGCTCGATCGCCAGCGCGAGCGTGGTCGCCATGTCCCAGGTCATCGCGGCATAGACGTTCGAGGCGCCGGGCTGGTTCAGCGCCGCCTTGTAGGCCGCGTCATAGGCGGCATAGGCGGGCGAGCCTTCGTTCGAGACGGAATCGACCGAGATGATGCCCTCGGTCACCGCCGGGCCGAGTGCCGCCACCAGCTGCGGATTGGCGGCCCAGCCGGGGATGATCCACTTCACCGGCGTGCCGGTCTGGAACCACTCGCGCAGGATGATCGTGGTGTCGGGCAGGTAGGAGCCGGTGACGATCACATCCGGCCGCGACGCCAGCACGCGCAGCAGTTCGGCGCGGTAGGAGGGCTGGCTGGGTTCATAGACGACGTTCTCGCCGTTCTGGTTGCCCTTGGCGGCCCAGGCGCGGCGGAAGCCCTCGGTGTTGCCGATGCCCGAAGCGTTGTTGAAGGCCATCGTCGCCGGGCGGCGGAAGCCTTCGCGTGTGGCGATCTCGGCGAAGGCGCGGCCGAAGCGATCGTTGGTCGCCTGGAAGCGGTAGGACAGGCCGCGCGCATTGGCCGGCGGCACCGACAGCGCCGGCGCGCCGGAGGTGTTCATCAGGATGATGTTCGCGTCGTTGACGAGCGGGATCACCGCCAGCGACACGCCCGAGGACCAGGTGCCGACGATGGCGCGCACGCGGTTGACCTCGATCAGCTTCTTCGCCGCCAGCACCGCGGCCTGCGGGCTGGTCTGGGTATCCTCGGAGAACACCTCGATGCGGCGTCCGTTGACGCCGCCGGCGGCGTTGATCGCTTCCACCGCGGCGCCGATCATGCGCTGCATGCCGCCGCCATAGGGTGCGCCGGCGCCGGTCACGGGATTCAGCGCGCCGATGCGGAAGGTCTCGCCCTGGGCACGCACGATGTTCGGCACGGCCAGCGTGCCGGCGGTGGCGCCGAGCACGATGCGGCGGGTGATGGTCATGGGTGGTAACTCCCTGTTGGGCGGCTCAGGCCGCCAGTTGGTCCTTCACGAAGCGCCCGCCGAGCATGATGCCCGGGAAATGTTTGCCCTGCCCGGTCAGCAGCGCCAGATGTCCTTCAGCGGATCGCCCTCGACCACGATCAGGTCGGCATGGGCACCGGGGGCGACGCAGCCGATGCGCCCCTGCGCGTTCAGCAGCGTGGCGGCGTTGATGGTGGCGCTGCGGATCACCTCGATGGCCGGCAGCACGCGGCCGCGGATGACGAATTCCTCCGACTGGTGGCGGTGCAGTTCGCCCAGCAGGTCGGTGCCGAAGGCCATCATCAGCCCGGCCTCGCGCATGATCTCGAGCGAGCGCAGGCCGGCGGTCCGCACGTCGTCGATCTTGGCGACGGATTCGGCGGGGAAGCCCATCGCCGCACCCTCGTCCTTCAGCGCCTGGTAGGTGACCAGGGTGGGGCAGGCGATGGCGCCGGACTCCGCCGCGAAGCGCGCCGTCCCGGCCTCGATCAGGTTGCAGTGCTCGAGGCTGCGCACGCCGCATTCCACCGCGCGGCGGATCGCGCTGTCAGTGTAGAGATGGGCGGCGACATAGGTCTCGGCGTTCTGCGCCTCCTCCACCGCGGCCAGGACTTCCTCGCGCGAGAAGCCGACGAAGGCGATGGGGTCGGTCGGCGAGGCGACGCCGCCATTGGCCATGATCTTGATGTAGTCGGCGCCGGCCTTGATCTCCTCCCGGCAGGCGCGGCGCACATCGGCCACGCCATCGACCAGCCGGCCGAGGCTGCCCAGGCGGGCGGCGAAGAAGCCCGTGTCACGCGTGTCGTGCCGGCCGCGGAAGTCGCAATGCCCGCCGGTCTGGGACAGCGCCTTGCCGGCGATGTTCAGCCGCGGGCCCTCGAACAGCCCTTCGTCGCGCGCCATGCGCAGGCCGTGGGTGCAGCCGCCGAGGTCCCGCACTGTGGTGAAGCCGCGCATCAGCATCCCGTGCATGATGCGCGCCGCGCGGAAGGCGACCACCGCATCGGGCAGCATGGCGTTGAGGCCGAGATTCACCACGCCCGCCACCACATGCACATGCGCGTCGATCAGCCCGGGCATCAGCGTGCGGCCGCGCAGGTCGACGCGCCGCGCGGAGGCAGCGGTGATGGGCTTGTCGCTGACCTCCTTGATGGCGCCGCCCTCGACCAGGACATGGCCCGGCACGGCGCCCTCGGCGGTGCCGTCCAGGATGGCGGCGTTCTCGAACAGGACGGCCTGGCTCATGCGCGTGGTCTCCGGCGGAAGGGCAGGACCCTAGTCCGGCTGCGCGCCGCCGGCCAGGGAGGCGGCGCGACGCAGCGCGCCGGGCAGGAAGCCTGCGATCACCTGCGTCACCGCGACATCGGCCGCGGCATAGGCCCCGGCGGCGTCGTGAATGTTCAGCGTGCCGATCACCTCCCCGGCTTCGCGCACCGGGATGTTGATGCTCGCGGCGCAGCCGAGGCTCGCGATCAGCGCAGGGTCGGGGAAGGCCGAGCGGATGTCCTCCGCAGTGCTCCCGCGCCAGGCGTGGCCCTGGCGCAGCACGTGATCGCCCCAGGGCGTCGGGCCCATGCGCTTGCGTCCGGTCAGCGGATAGGCGTCGGGATCCGAGGAATGGACGCGCTCGGCCTCCGCGCCGCCAAGCACGACGAAGAGCGCGGTGAACAGACGGTGGCCCAGCAGCGCGGCGGCCGCCGCCTGTGCGAGGGCGATGAGGCTGGGCGGCAGGGCCGTGGTCATGCGGGGGCCTTCTGGTTCAGTTCGGGAAACAGGCCGCGCTGGCGGAAGCGCAGCAGCAGGGTCGAGACGCACACCACGACCCCCGCCGCCGCTCCGGCCGCGAGTGAGGCGACCAGCCTGAGCGGAACCGGCACGCCGCCCCATGTGGTCAATGTCGCCGAGGCAAAGGCGCCGATGGCGAAGAAGCCGGCGAGGCCGAGATTGACCAGCCCGGTGACACCCCAGGCGAGGCACAGGCTCTGCGCCAGCAGCGCGTAGATGCCGGCGATGGCCGGCAGGAAGACGACGTAGGACAGCATCAGGTCGCCCGCGTGCCGAAGAAGCCGGCCGGGCGCAGCGCGAGCACCGCCAGGATGGCGACGAAGCCGACCACCTGCCGGTAGGCGGGGCTGAACACCAGCACCGCGATCTCCTCAGCGACGCCGATCGTGATCGCGCCCGCCACCGCGCCGGGGATCGAGCCCAAACCACCCAGCACCGCCGTGGCGAAGGAGATGCCCTTCACGACATGGTCGGCCGCGGCATAGCCGCCAGCCAGGTCCTGCACCGTGAGCACGGTCATCGCACGCCGCCGAGATAGGCATCCTGCACGGCGGCATCCTCGCGGATCTACGCGAAGCTGCCCTCCGCCAGGGTACGGCCCGCGGCCATGACGACGACATGGTCGGAGATGCGCTCGACCAATGCCATGTCGTGCTCGACCAGCAGGATGGCGCGCCCCTCGGCGAGGATGGCGCGCAGCAGGTCGCCGATCTCCTCGGCGAGCGTCGGGTTCGCCCCGGCGGCGGGTTCGTCGAGCAGCAGCAGCGTCGGCCCGGCCATCAGCGCGCGGCCGATTTCCAGCAGCTTCTTCTGCCCACCGGACAAGGCGGTGACCGGGTTGTCGATGACGCCGGACAGGCGAAGCGGCGGGCGGTGGCCAGGGCCTGTTCCGCGAGCGCCGCCTCGCGGTGCCGCGCGGTGGGCGGCGCCCAGCAAGGCGACGGTCCAATTCTCCCCTGGCTGGTCCTGGCCGTGGAGCACCAGGTGTTCGAACACCGACAGGCGCGGGAAGCCGCGCGCGATCTGGAAGGAGCGCACCATGCCGCGGGCGGTGATCCGTTCGGGCTTGAGGCCGAGGATCTCCTCCCCGCGCAGCCGCACGCCGCCCAGCGTCGGCGGCAGGCGTGGCGAAGCCGCGCGGAGGGTCACGCCGGGGCGTCGTTCAAGGCAGCCGGCGACCCAGCCTGGCGATAGCCCTCCGCCTCCGTGCGGATCTCCGCCTGAAGGGCCAGTGCCATCTCGCCCAGCGGCCGGTTGGTCGGCACCAGGAAGGCGTAGTTTATGCCGATGGCGGGGTGCAGCGGCCGTGCCACGACGCCGCGTGCTCCGTGCAGGGCGAGGTAGCCATGGGTCACGGCGATGCCGAGCCCCTCGCCGACCAGGCGGCTGGCGAGTTCAGCGGTTTCCGCCGTGATGGAAAAATTGGGCACGAGGCCGAGGGTCTGGAACGCAGCCTCCGTGCGCTCGCGGAGCAGGGTGCCGCTGCCGATGGCGATCAGCGCCTCCGCCGCGAGATCCTCCACGCGGATCTCCCGGCGGCGCGCCAGGCGATGGCCGCGCGGCACCAGGCAGACAATATCCGCGCGGCCGAAAGGCTGCACCTGCATGCGCGCGCTTGGCACCGGCAGCGCCACCAGGCCGATATCGAAGCGCCGCGTGGACAACACGCTGTCGATCTCGCGCCTCTGATGCAGCGCGACCGTGATGTTGATGCCGGCATGGCGCTGCCGGAAGCGCCGCAGCGCACCGGGCAGGAGCGTCAGGCCGAGCGAGGGCATGGCGACGATGCTGAGGCTCCCATGCCGCAATGCCTGCAGATCCGAGGCGAAGCGCGCGAGGCGGCCTTCCTCGATCAGCAGCCGCTCGGCCTCGGCCAGGAACAGCCGCCCGCGCTCGGAGGGGACCAGGCGGCCACGGCGACGGTCGAACAGAGCGAAGCCGACCGCCTCCTCCAGCGCGCCGACCAGGCGGCTGACGGCGGGTTGGGTCATTGCTAGTTCCTCCGCCGCGCGGGTCACGGTGCCGTAGCGGGCGACCGACGCAGCGGCAGCCAATTGGCGGCTGGGGAAACCGCGCGGTACGACGGGGAGGGTATGCAGGTTTGGCATGGAAGCGGATGATATACTCATTTCCCCTCATGGCATCCCTGGCCCTAAGCCTTCGCTGAGGGAAGAATTGCCAGGCGCGGCGGCACTCTGTTCAGGAGGTCGGTTTGCGACGGGCGAACATCATCACGGGTATGGCGGGCATGGCGGGCGCCGGGGCAGGCGTGTTCGCCATGCTGCCGAAAGACATGCCGGACACCAGCTTCGGGCTGCCCTCCTGGCTGATGCCGGTCGTGGCGCTGGGCTTGGTCGGCTTGTTCTCCCTCCTGCTGCTGGTGCGCGCCCTGGTGGCAAGCGGGGCGGCTGAAGCGCCCTCGGCCGAATACCGCCATGCATCCGCGCTGTTGCCCGGCCTGGTGCTGTCGGCGGCGGGTGCGGCGGCCGTCGCGTGGCTCGGCTTCCTGCTGGGCGGACCGCTGCTGATCGGCGCGCTCATGTTGTTGATCGGGGAGCGGCGACCCATCCGCCTGCTGTTGGTCTCCCTCCTGCCGCCAGCCCTGCTCGCCCTGTTCGCGACGCATGTGCTGGGCGTGCCCTTGCCCTGAGGCGATGACATGCAGGACCTGATCGCGGGCTTCACCCAGGCGCTGTCGCCCGGCAGCCTGGTGGCCGTGTTCGGCGGTGTCTTCATCGGCTACATCGTCGGCGTACTGCCGGGGCTGAACCGCGGCACGGCGCTGGCCGTGACGATACCGCTGACCTTCTACCTTTCACCCGTCGCGGCGATCGGCCTGCTGATCGGCATCAGCAAGGGCAGCGCGTCCGGCGGCGCGGTCACCGCCATCATGATCAACACGCCGGGCGAGCCGGCTTCCGCCGCCACCTGCCTGGATGGCTATCCGATGGCCAGGGCCGGGCGGGCGCGCAGCGCGCTGACCATCGCGCTGGTCGCCTCGGTTGCCGGGGACATGATCGCCACGCTGGTGCTCATCCTGGTCGCGGCGCCCTTTGCCGCCGTCGCGCTGCGCATCGGGCCGATGGAACTGACCGCGATCATCCTGTTCGCGCTGACCTTCATTGCCGGCCTGTCCGGGGGCAGCCTGCTGAAGGGGCTGCTTTCGGCCGCACTGGGCATGCTGGTCGGCTGTGTCGGCATCGATGTGGAAAGCGGCGAGACGCGGCTGACCTTCGGCTTCGTCGAATTGTACGACGGGGTGGCGCTCTCCACTGTCGCCATCGGCATGCTCGCGCTGACCGAGATGCTCTCGCAGCTGGCCGAACGCACCACCCCTGGCCATGCGCGGCAGCAGGTCGCGATCGGGGCGGACCGCGTCTCGGCGGCGGAGTGGCGGCTGGTGACGCCGGCCATCCTGCGCGGCTCGGCGATCGGTATCGCAGTCGGTGCGCTGCCGGGCATCGGCGCCTCGATCGCCAGCTTCCTGTCCTATGCCGCGACGCAGCGGGCCTCCAAAACCCCCGAGCGCTTCGGCCATGGCGCGCCGGAAGGCGTGGCGGCGGCGGAGAGCGCGGACAATGCCGTGGTGCCGGCCTCGCTGATCCCGCTTTTCGCGCTGGGCATTCCGGGCAGCGTCGCGGCGGCGCTGCTGATCGGCGCCTTCATGGTGCATGGCGTGACGCCGGGGCCGCTGATGTTCACGCAGCACGCCTCGCTGGTGTACGGCGTGTACGGCGCGATGCTGCTGGCCTCGCTTGCCATGCTGCCGATCGGCCTGGTGGGCCTGCGCTTCTTCGCGCGCATCGCCCTGCTGCCGCGCGAGGCGACCATCCCGGTCATCGTGTTCCTGTGCGTCGCCGGCGCCTGGCTGGAGGGCAGCGGCGGCTTCGGTGTGGCGCTGATGATGGTCTTTGGTGCCGTCGGCCTGGTGTTCCGCATCCTGGGGCTGAATGTCGTGACCTTCCTGGTCGGCTTCATCCTGACGCCGATGTTCGAGCTGGCGTTGCGCCAGAGCCTGCTGATCGCCGGCTGGGATCCGCGCGCGCTGCTATCGCACCCGATCGCGCTGGCCTTCCTGGCGCTGACCCTGATTTCCGCCTGGCGCCTGTCGCGCCGCACGGTCCCGGCCGAGGCCGGCTGACCGCGAACCCTTCGCCACGAACAGGAGTTTTGCCGATGACCCGCCTGATCCCGACCCGCCGCACGCTGCTGCAACTGGCCGCCGCCGCGCCCTTGGCCGCGCCGTGCCTCGCGCGCGCCCAGGCCGGCTACCCGGATCGCGCCATCAGCATGCTGATCGGCTTCGCCGCCGGCGGCACGACCGATATCCAGGGCCGCGTCCTGGCGCGCGCATTGTCGGAGGAGCTGGGCCAGCCGGTCGCCGTGGTGAACAGGCCCGGTGCCGGTGGCGCCGTCGGAGCGACGCAGCTGAAGACCGCGGCTCCGGATGGCTACACCATCCTGTTCGGCAATTCGACGACGCTGACCTTCAACCCGCTGGTCAGCCAGGTCGCCTACAAGCTGGAGGATTTCCGCATCCTGGGCGCCGTGGCGCTGAGCCAGCCCGCCGTGGTGGTGCGCGGCGACAGCCCGATCCAGGATTTTCCCGGCATGATCGCCGCGGCGCGCGCCACGCCCGGCCTGACCTATGCGATGCAGACGCAACTCGACCGGCTCATCATGGCGACCATCGCCAAGAAGGAGAATGTGCAGATCCGCATCATACCGACGCAGGGCGGGGGTGGCATGGTGCCGCTGCTGCTCGGCGGGCAGATCCAGGCCGCGTATTCCGGCGGCATCCATGTCAACCACACACCGAGCGGCGCGATGCGTGTGATTGCCTCCTACAATCAGGGGCGGCTGGTGGCCTATCCGGATGTGCCGTCGCTGACCGAGATGGGCTATCCCTACGCGGCCGACAATCAGCGCATCCTGGTCGCGCCCGCGGCGCTGCCGGCGGAGATCGCGGCGCGTCTGGAAGCGGCCCTGCAGAAGGCCTCCGCGCATCCGGACTTCATCGATGTCACCGAGAACCGCCTGAAGTTCCCCGCCCGCTTCGTGCCATCCGCCGCGATCCAGGCACAGGCGATGCAGCTTCGCGACGGCTTTGCCGAGATGGTGCGCGAATTGGCCGCGCAGTAGCCCGCAGGAATCGCGACATGCCCTTCACCACCTACCGCCAGTCGGAAATGGGCCGGGTCACCATCGACCCGGCCGGGCCGTTCGAGGCCGGCTCCGTGCAGACCCTCACGCTGACCTACACCGCCGGCCGCTTCGGCATCGATGACACCGGCGGCATCAAGGTGGGCTATCGCCAGGCCTCCGACATGGCGCGCTTCCAGACCACCGATCCGGCGGCGCCCAACTACTGCAGCGCGGTCGCCAGCAATGGCGCCAAGCTGGTGGTGACCGCGGGGCGTTTCCTGCAGCGCCCCTGGGCCAATGCGCTGTGGGTGCAGGTGGCGCGCGGCTTCCTGCGCCCCGGTGAGACGGTGACCATCACGCTGGGCGACCGCAGCGGCGGATCGCCCGGCATCCGGTTGCAGACGGCGGCCGAGAAGGCGTTTCCGCTGAAGGTCTTCGTCGATGCCTTCGCCACCTATTCCTTCTGCGAGGTTCCCGGCAGCCCGGTGATCGACCTGGTGCCAGGCAAGGCGGTCAAGGCAAGGCTGATCCTGACGGGCGCGCGGCAGATGGGCGAGCCATTCCGCATGGGCATGGTGGCGCAGGATCGTTGGAGCAACCCGACCGGCGACGTGTCCGGCCGCTTTTCGCTGACGGCCAACCTTCCGGTGACGGGCCTGCCGGAGATGATCGACATCGCAGCCGGCGAATTGCCCCGCGCCATCGAGGACCTGCGCTGCACCGCACAGGGCGTGCTGGAAATCCAGATGCGCGATGCGGCCGGTGCGCTGTTCGCCACCTCCAACCCGATGCGGATCGCCGAGAGCCTGCCCAAGCGGCTGTACTGGACCGACCTGCACGCGCAATCGGGCGAGACGGTGGGCTCCGGTACCGCGCGCGACTATTTCGCCTATGGCCGCGACAAGGCCTTCATCGAGGCCTGCGCGCACCAGGGCAACGACTTCCAGATCACCGATGCCTTCTGGGCGCATCTGAACGAATTGAGCGCCGAGTTCAACGAGCCGGGCCGCTACGTCGTGCTGCCGGGCTACGAATGGTCGGCCAATACCGGGCTCGGCGGCGACCACAATGTGCTGTTCCCGACCGAGGGCGCGCCGATCCGCCGTTCGTCCCACATCCTGGTGCCGGGCACCGATGAGGCGAGCGTCTGCCCGCACATCAACGACCTGCTGGCCGCCTTCAAGGACCAGGACGTGCTGATGATGGCGCATGTCGGCGGTCGCTATGCCGATATCGCGCAGGGTCATGACGGGCGGCTGGTGCGTGCGGTGGAGGTGCATTCCTCCTGGGGGACGTTCGAATGGCTGCTGCATGATGCACTGGCGCTGGGCCACCGGCCGGGGATCGTGTGCAACAGCGACGACCACAAGGGCAGGCCTGGCCTGACCACGCCGGGCGCCGGGGTGTTCGGCGCGATGGGCGGGCTGACCGCCTATGCCATGCCCGAGTTGAGCCGCACGGCGCTGGTGGCGGCGATCCGCAAGCGCAGCTGCTACGGCACCACCGGGGCGCGCATCCTGGTGGAGACACAGGCCGAGTTCGAGCAGGCGGCGGAGGTGTACGATGACGACCCGGCGCTTGGGCCGACCGGATCGCGGCAGGACCGCTTTGCCGGCATGGGCGAGGTGGCCCGTGCTGCCGGCGGCGCGTTGACCTTGCGCGCCCATGTGCATGGCACCGCGCCGATCGAGCGGCTGGACCTGTTCGATGGCACGACCTGCCTGGCCAGCTTCACCGCGCCGGTGCCCGCCGACAGCCGCCGCATCCGCGTGCTGTGGCAGGGTGCGGAATACCGTGGCCGTGGGCGCGAGACCGTGTGGGACGGAAAGGCGAGCCTGCAGGGCGCCCACGCGAGCCGGGTCGCTGCGGTGAATTTCCTGAATCCGGACCGCCGGATCGTGGCGCAGGACGGGGGCACCAGCTTCGCCTGGCGTTCCGTGACCACCGGCAATCGCGCCGGGCTCGACCTGTGGCTGGACGATGCGAAGGCGGGGCGCATCCAGGTACGGACGGAGCCGGCACGGCTGGACGCTGCGATCGGCGATATCGGTGCCGAGGGATTGATGGTGGAGGCAGGTGGGCTCGACCGAAAGCTCTCGGTGCAACGCCTGCCGGAAGCCGGTGGGCCGATGGACATGGAGGCCAGCCACACCATGACGCCAGGCAGCACCGGCCATGCGCTGTACTGGCGCGTGACGCAGGAGGATGGCCACCAGGCCTGGACCAGCCCGCTTTATCTGCTGGGGCAGGAGTAGCGGACCCCGCCAGGCAGCGATCCCTTGCCGGGGCGGCACGGTGGCACGTGACCGACCCCCTGCCTTGAACGCTGGACGTGGCTTGTCCCTGGAGCCATTTCCGCGAGCCTATCCGGCTGATCGCGGTCGGCTCCCATGTCCTGATTGCGAAGTCCTGCGGACATCCTTGTCAGGCCACTAGCCCTTGATTTCAGTGGCCTGCTGATCCGCGGCATTCGCTGGAAGTCCAGCGAACTTCGCGGGCAGGACACTGGAGCGTATCCCGATCAGGTGTAATCACCTGATCGGCTGAAGATGCTCGCGAAAACAACGGGCTGGAGACGCCGCCGTGAGCCAAGGCGGCCGGAAACGGCTCTAGCCACAGCGCGCGCAGGTCAGTAGCCCGCGCTTCTCCCGCGCCAGCTCGACCGCATAGCCGCAGCGCATGCAATTCGCGCCATCGTCATCGGTATTGAATGGATCGGCTACGCGTCTCGTTGACATATCCATCGGTCGATTGCGTGGCGCCATGTCGGGCACAGCCGGACCGGCTGTCGGTTCACCACGAGCCGATGCAGCGACCCCGACCTCAGCTGCGGCCTGCTCCCACATGGGCATCATGTGGGTAACCGGTTCCGCCCTCGCGGGCGGTTGTGCTTCAACCATTGCCGGAGGCTGCGCCGGGGGCCTGGCGGGAAACCCGTTCTCCCACGTCGCGGCGCGATTGGTGACCGCCAGGCGTCGCGGCTGACCCTTGCCGGCAGGCGCGCCGCCCGATCGCACATGCACGACCTCGACGGTCCGGCTTCCCATGGTGTTTCCCTTGCGCGGAATGCTGAGCATCTCGCGACGGTCGGAGGCGGCGGGCTTGTCGTCCTTGAATTGGGCGAAGACGTAGTCTTTGTCGTCCATGGGCATCCATGCGTGTTGGAAAGCTTGAGGCTCGATCACCGGCAAGGGCCGATCACGGACCGATCAACCGGTCAGAACGCTGACATCCGGTAGCGCATTCTCGATAACACGAAACAAACTAAAGCATTTTACATTGAGGGCAAAATCGGCCGATGCACAAGGTTCGGAGATTCTTCATTCTTCGCAGTGCACACCCGGTTCTTGTTTCGTCATCGAACCGTCAAGATCCGGCCACTCACTCGGGCCACACCTGACACTCAGCGTAGGGTTAACGGCCAGGATAGACATCATGCCAACTCCCATTGACCGGAACCCATGCGCGCATTCGCACGGCCCGATGGACATGATGCGCCAGGGCTGATCGACGAGGCGGTTCCAGTGGTGACAGCAGTGATCGACGATAACGACGACGTCCTGGAACACGCGGTCGGCGAGCCAGGTGTCGCGCATGAATTGCCACACGTTCTTCAAGACGTTCCGCTCCGAGCTTTGCGGTGGCGCGGCACCAAGGCGATTTTGTCTGGCACAGCGACGTCTCCGAAGTGATGCCATGCGGCCTGATCGAGCATCAGGATGGCGTGCTTCACCGGGCTGAGCGTCTCGCCGATCCCGGTCGGATGCAGGCTCATCGCGGCTGTATTTCACGACGGCACGACCCGTACGGCGCCCTTGCCGCTAGAGCCGTTTCCGTCCGCCTTGGCTTGCGGCGGCGTCTCCAGCCCATTGTTTTCACGAGCATCTTCACCCGATCAGGCGA
Organism: uncultured Alphaproteobacteria bacterium; assembly: GCA_963716705.1. GTDB lineage: Bacteria > Pseudomonadota > Alphaproteobacteria > Acetobacterales > Acetobacteraceae > Neoroseomonas. Next base: position 225,739 of record CAVQTW010000013.1, on the reverse strand, counting down.
CTCCATCTGATCGGGATCTGCTCTATGTGGACAGGGGGCGCCGAAGATGGCGGTCGGGGCCTGGCGCTGATCCTGCGCCGCCTCCGAGCGCATGCCGCCATCATGGATCGTTGCCAGCGCCGGCAGAGGGCGCACTCCGCTGGAGAACCTGGCGCGGCCCTGATGCCGGGTCGCGCCTACCGCGCGGCGCGATCCGCCATGCCGACGCCCAGAGCCAGCACCGAGAGCGCGAGTCCGGCCCCGAAAATCGCCGCATGGCTCTCGCCGGTCACACCGAACAGCGCAGCCATGGCGAAGCCCGTCGCCGCCTGCGCCACCGCGAAGCCCGCGGTCACGCGCACCCACAGCACGCCGGCCTCAGCCCCCGCGCGTTCGCGCGCGGCGGCCAGGGCAACCGAGGTCACGCCCACCGCCGCCATGCCCGACAACAGCGCAGCGACCACCAGCCCCGCCAGCCCCGGCAGCAGCGCGCAACCCAGGGCCACGACCTGCAGGCCCAGCGCGCCTACCATCGCCCGCCGACCGCCAATGCGGTCCGCCGCCGCCCCGCCGGACAGGCTGCCCGAAACCGCCCCCAGGCCGAACAGCACCCACATCAACCCGCCCGCCTGCACGCCCATCCCATGCCCGCGGGCGGCGAGATCCGCGAGATAGACCATCGGAGGCACCAGCCCCGCACCGGACAACGCATAGGACAGCACGAACAGCGTCGCGGGCTGCACCGGCGGGCGGTCCCGCCGCGCGGGCGGTGGTGGCGGCGCCGGCCAGAAGCGCCGCGCCAGCGTCCACAAGACCAATGTCGATGCCGACAGCGCGAGCCACGCCGCCGGCACCCCGTGGCCCACCATGGCCGGCACCAGCAGGGCGCCGAGCGTAATGCCCGACCCCACGCCCAGCAGCACCACCCCACCCGCCAGGCCACGCCGCTGCGGCGCGACCACCGCCTGCACCGAAGGCCCGGCCAGGCCCATCAGCACGCCGCCCGCAATCCCTGCCAGGCCACGCCACAGGCCGAGCCATGCCAGCCCGCCATTCCACGCGCAGCAGGCCGCTGCCAGCACGGCCAGCGCCATCCCGGCATCGAGCGCGCGCGGCACGCCGAGCCGGCGCGCAACCTCGCGCGCCGCCAGCGCGCCGGCGAGGTAACCGCTCAGGTTGATGGCGCCCAGCAGCCCCGCCCCCGCGCCATCGACCCAGCCTGCCGCGACCATCGCCGGGAACAGCGGCACATAGGCAAACCGCGCGAGGCCGATGCCCGAGCAGGTGGCCGCGGCGCCGGCGAAGGCGGGGGCGAGGCCGGTCATGCGGTCGGCAACGAACGAGTGATGCGCAAGCCGGTCGCGGCGAGGGACACCGGCAACCGCACCGTGCCATGCGCGTGCCGGCGAGGAGGGCATGACTGCAAGGCGGGCTGCCCCCGGTGGGGCGGAGCCGACGCCCGATGCCGGCGGCCCGAGCCAGTTGCTCGTGCGGAGGCCGTGCATGCGGCATCCAAGTGTTCAGGCGAAAGCCAGGCGAGCCCCAGGATCCCGCGTAACGCGGCACGACGAGTGCGATGGCACGAACAAGCCCATGCCGCAGGTCGGCATCAGCCGCCGTAGCGCGCCGCGCGGATCGCCCGGCGCAGCTTCGCCACGCCGCTGCGCGCATGCCCGGTGGCGCACAGCCGAAGCCCATCCTCGGCGAGGCGGCGCGGCGCATCCGCCTGTGCCCCGGGCAGCGCATCAAGCCGGGCGGCGAGTTCCAGGCAGTATTCCAGGCTGTCGGTGGTGATGCGGGCCATCGGCTCGTCCCCCGCGCCGAAGGACGGGGCGGCGAATAGCAGCGCCAGGGGAAACCATCTCCGCATCGGGGGCAGCATGCCGCAGGCGGCCTCGCGCCGCGGTGGCGCGGCGATGACCATGCGTTCATGCCCTTCCGAGCCGGATCGCCGCCCGCAGCCCCGGCGCACCGCGATCCGGTTGCGCATCCTCCAGCACCAGGTCGCCGCCATGCAGCCGCGCCACCGCCTGCACCAGAGACAGGCCCAGCCCCGAGCCCGGCGTGGCGCGGGACGCATCGGCGCGAAAGAAGCGCTCGCCGGCGCGCGCGCGGTCGCTCGGGGCGAGGCCCGGCCCGGTGTCGGCCACCGCGATCTCCAGCGCGCTCCCGCGGGAGCGCCCGCGCCGCCAGGTGCACCCGCCCGCCCGGCGGGGTGAATTTCAGCGCATTGTCGAGCAGGTTGCCCGCCGCCTGGGCCAGCAGGTCGCGGTCGCCCACCAGGTCGAGCCGCGTGGGCAGGTCGGTCTCCAGAATCTGTCCACGGCTTTCGGCGACAGCCGCGTAGAATTCCGCGGCATCCTGCAGCACAGGCACGAGGTCGATCGGCGCGAAGGCGGCACGGCGCGCGCCTGCCTCGGCCTCGGCGATGCGCAGCAGCGCGCCGAACACGCGGGTGATGTGGTCGAGGTCGGCGATGCCCTGCTCCATGGCGGCGCGCAGGTCGGCGGCGTCGCCATCATGGTCCAGCGCCTCCTCCAGCTTGGCGCGCGCGCGGGCGATCGGCGTGCGCAGGTCGTGCGCGATGGAATCCGAGACACCCCGCAGGGCCTCCATCAGCCGGTCGATGCGCTCGAGCATGGCGTTCATGCCTTCGCCCAGCCGGTCGAACTCGTCGTCGCGCCCCGACAGCGGCACGCGGCGGGAGAGGTCGCCGGCGGCGATGGCGTGGGCGGTCTGCGCGGCGGGGCGCAGGCGGGTTTCGAGCGCGCGACGCAGCAGCGTGGCGCCGGCCAGCGCGAAGACGGCGGCGGCGGCAGCCGACCAGGCGATGCCCTCGGCCAGCAGGTCGCGCAGGCGATTCTTGTCCTGCACGTCGCGCCCGACCGCGAGGCGGTAGCTCTCCCCGAGTTCGAGCGCGAAGATGCGTGCCTCGACCTGCACGCCGTCGCGCTGCACGGCGCTGTACGACCAGGTCTGCTCATCGGCATGGGCAAGCGGCCAGCGATCGAGGTTGCCCGCGATACGCCGGCCGGCGGGGTCCACCAGCAGGTAGATCGCGTTGCTCTCCACATCGGCGATGAGACGCTCGGCGATCGCCTCGCCCACCGCGGTGGGGCCGGCCTCGCGCCAGCGCTCGATCAGACCGAGCGCATCGGTCCGCAGGGCGGCATCGGTCTGGCGGTCGAGCGAACCGGCGGTCGCGTACCAGAGCACCAGCGCGAAGACCGCCGTGGCGGCCACGAACACGCCGGCGAACAGCAGCGCGAAGCGGAAGCCGGCACTGCGCAGGAAGCGCAGCAGCGGGTCCCAGCCGACCGGCATGTCGCCCGGAGGGATCGGGGAGGGGGTCATGGTGTTGTGCCCTCAGGCGCGGGGCGCCGGCATCCGCCGGCTTGGCTGGCGCGCGCGGAAGGCGGTTCCGGCGGTGGCGGGCGGGCGGACGCGGTCGCGCTGTGCGCTCCCGGCCCGAGGCGGCGCCCCGGGCCGCTGGGTTGGGGCCTCAGGCGGCGGCGTGCGCCGGCCTGGCTCGGTTGCCTGCCCTCAGGCGCCGGGCGCCGGAGCGTGGCGAGCGGGCAGCGCATCCCGCCCCGCGCGCCTCAGGCCTCGGCGCGGATCATGTAGCCGGCGTTGCGCACGGTGTGGATCAGCGGCTTGTCGAAGCCCTTGTCCACCTTCTGGCGCAGGCGGCTGACATGCACGTCGATCACGTTGGTCTGCGGGTCGAAATGGTAGTCCCACACCTTCTCGAGCAGCATGGTGCGCGTCACCACCTGCCCGGCATGGCGCAGCAGGTGCTCGAGCAGGCGGAACTCCCGCGGCTGGACATCGATCCGCTTGCCGCCGCGCGTCACCGCGCGCGCCAGCAGGTCCATCTCGAGGTCGGCGACCACCAGGCGCGTGGTCGGCGCCTCCGATGGTCGGGCGGCGCGACAGCGCCTCGACGCGGGCCAGCAATTCGGCGAAGGCGAAGGGCTTCACCAGGTAGTCGTCGCCGCCGGCCTTGAGGCCCTTGACCCGTTCATCCACCGCGCTGAGCGCCGACAGGAACAGCACCGGCGTGCGGTTGCCCTGCCCGCGCAGCGTCTCGACCAGGCGCACGCCATCCACCCCGCCGGGCAGCATGCGGTCCAGCACCAGCACGTCGAAGGTCTCGGAGGCGGCGAGGAACAGCCCGTCGCGCCCATTGCCGGCGTGTTCCACCACATGGCCGGCTTCCTGGAGCCCCTTCTTCACGAAGCGGGCGACCTCGGCATCGTCCTCGACCAGCAGGATGCGCATCGGCTCAGCCCTGGCCTTCGCTGGGCCGGCGGCCGATCTGCACGGCGATCTCCTGGCTGCGCCCGGCGCGCAGCAGCGTCAGGCGCACCGTCTCGCCCGGCGGCAGCACCGCAACCCCGCGCACCAGGGCGCGGGAGGTCGCCACCGCCTCGCCGTTCAGCGCGGTGACCAGGTCGCCCTGGCGCAGCCCGGCGCGCGCGGCGGGGCTGCCGCGCTCCACGCCCATGATGACGGCGCCGCGCTGGCGGCGGCCCTGTTCCTCGGCATCGGCCACCGACACGCCGAGCCAGCCGCGATCGACGCGCCCGCCGCGCAGCAGCGCCTCGATGACCGGCCGCGCGAGGTCCGAGGGCACCGCGAAGCCCACCCCCGCGCTGGCACCGGAAGGCGAGTAGATCGCCGTGTTGATGCCGATCACCTCGCCCGCCATGCTGAACAGCGGCCCGCCGGAATTGCCCGGGTTGATCGGCGCGTCGGTCTGGATGAAATCGTCGAACGGCCCGGCCTGGATGTCGCGGCGCAGCGCCGAGACGATGCCGCTGGTCACCGACCCGCCCAGGCCGAAGGGATTGCCCGCCGCCATCACCCATTGGCCCACGCGCAGGTTGCGCGAGGCGCCGAGCGAGACCGCGCCGAGCGGCCCGCGCGGGGTGATGCGCAGCAGCGCGAGGTCGGTCAGGTCGTCGACCCCGATGACGCGCGCGACATATTCCGTGCCGTCCTGCGTTGTCACCTGCACGCGCGTGGCATTGCCGATCACATGCCCGTTGGTGACGATGACGCCGGAGGGTTCGATGACGAAGCCCGAGCCGGCCCCCTGGACCAGCCGGCCGCCGCGCCGCTGCTCGTTGCGGAACTGGCGTTCGAGCGGCGTGCCGCGCAGTTCCGGCGGCAGCGCGGTGGCTCGCTCGCGGCTCGTCACCTGGATGCTGACCACGGCGGGCAGCACACGTTCGGCAAGGTCGGCGAAATCGGGCAGTCCGCGCTGCGCGCCGGCCGGGCCGACGCGCAGGCGGCGAGCGCCGCCGGCAGCAGCAGCGCGAGGCGGCGCGACAGGACGGGCGACTCGGTCGGCATGGTGCGTGTGCTCACATTTGGCAATCTGCGCTTGCCGCCGATGGCGTTCAACCGCGCGCTGGCGCGGGGTCCTCGGGCCAGGGATGGCGGGGGTAGCGCCCGCGCATCTCCCGCCGGACCTCCGCCCAGCCGCCGGTCCAGAACCCCGCGAGGTCGCCGGTGACCGCGACGGGCCGCCCGGCCGGCGAGAGCAACGCCACCTGAAGCGGCACCCGCCCGCCCGCCAGCGGCGGCAGCGTCGACAGGCCGAACAGATGCTGGGCGCGGGCCTCCAGCGTCGGCACCTCCCGTGCATAGTCCACCGCCGCCGAGCGCCCGCCCGGCAGGGCGATGCGCGCGGGCAACGCGGTATCCAGCACGCGGCGCTTCTCCCAAGGAAGGGTATCGAGCAGCAGCGCCACCACATCCAGCGCGCCGAGTTCCGACAGGCGCGAGCGCCCATGCAGGTGCGGGGCCAGCCATGCGCGCACCGAAGCCGTCAGCGCGGCATCCGACACATCCGGCCAGGCCTCGCCTTCCGCAAGCCGCATCCAGCCAATGCGCGCCTGGGCCTGGCGCGCGGCATCGCTCCATTTGAGGTCGCGCAATCCGCGCTCGGCAGCGACATCGGCGAGCACATCGGCCACTGCCGAAGGGTCGGCATGGGGCAGCGGGGCCTCCTCCAGCACCAGCGGGCCGAACATCAGGCGGGCCCGCGCGACCACCGCTCCCGCCCGCGCATCGAAACCCGCGCCCGCTTCCCGGTGCAGGCGTTCGGGAAAGCGCGCCTCCAGCACGGCACGGGAGATCGGCGCGGCCATGCGGATGCGCGTCTCGGTGCCCTGCAATTCGAGGTCCGCCACCGCCAGCAGCGCCGCCTTGGCCAGCGGGTCGGTGGCCGCCAGCCGCGCACCCTGCCCGCCCGGGGAGCCGGGCACACCAAGGCCGGCAAGGCGGAACGCCCCGTCCATGGTGCCGCGCTTGGCCGCGATGCGGTCGGGGAAGCCCGCGACCAGCAACGCCCCGGCATCGCCATCCGCCGCCACGGTGCCGTGCACGCGCAGCCGGCGGCGGTGCAGGGCGGCGGCGCGGCGGATGCGGTGCAGCGTGGCGCCATCGGCATCCGCGCGGTCGCCGCCATGCAGCAGGTCGAGGCGCAGTTGCACATCGGCCGGCGCGTCCGGCCCGCGTGGCCCGCCGCGGCGGATCGGGTCGCGTTCCTCCAGCAGGGCCGCGAGGTCGGCGGCCAGGGCGCGCTCCGCGTCGTTCGCCGCAGCGAGCATCATGCGCGCGAGGCGCGGGTGGGTGCCCAGGCGTGCCATCCGGCGCCCGACCTCGGTGATGCGCCCGGCCGCATCCAGTGCATCGAGGTTGCGCAGCAGCGCCCGCGCCGCCGCCGCCGCGCCAGCCGGCGGCGCGTCGAGGAAGGCCAGCGCCGAGGGATCCGCCCCCCAGGCCGCGCAATCCAGCACCAGGGAGGAGAGTTCCGCCTCCAGCATCTCCGGCCGGTCGGCCAGCGGCAGGCCGCGATGCAGCGCCTCGCTCCACAGCCGGATCGCCACGCCCGGCGCCTGGCGGCCGGCGCGGCCCGCGCGCTGTTCCGCCGCGGCGCGGCCGATGCGCAACGTGGCCAGGCGCGACAGGCCGCTGGCGGCATCCAGGCGCGGGGCGCGGCGGAAGCCGCCATCGACCACGATGCGCACGCCGGGGACGGTCAGCGAGGTCTCGGCGATCGAGGTGGCCAGCACCACCTTGCGCCGCCCGTCCGGGGCGGGGTTGAGCGCGATGTCCTGCTCCGCCGGCGGCAATTCGCCATGCAGCGGCACCACCAGCGCATCGAGGCCGGACAGGCGCTCGGCGGTGCGGCGGATCTCGCCCCAGCCGGGCAGGAAGCACAGCACGTCGCCGGGATGGGCGCGCAGCGCCTCGCGCACCGCCGCCGCCATCGCCTCGGGCAGGTCGCGTGCGTCCTCGAGGTCGCGCGGGCGGTGCACGAGTTCCACCGGCCAGGCGCGGCCGAGGCTTTCGATGACCGGCGCGGGGCCGGGCGGGGCCGGCGGCGTCCAGCGCGCCGTGGCCCACGAGCCCGGCGAAGGCGGCGCCGTCCAGCGTGGCGGACATGGCCAGCAGGCGCAGTTCGGGGCGCAGGGCGCGCTGGAGGTCCAGGCACAGGGCGAGGGCGAGGTCGGTGTCGAGGTTGCGCTCATGCGCCTCGTCGAACAGCACCGCCGCCACGCCGTCGAGGACGGGGTCCGATTGCAGGCGGCGCACCAGCAGGCCCTCGGTGACCACCTCGACGCGCGTGCGCTCGGACACCAGCCGATCCAGCCGGGTGGCGAGGCCGACCGTGCCGCCCGGCGCGCCCTCGCCCAGCATATCGGCCATGCGCCGCGCGGCGGCGCGGGCGGCGACGCGGCGGGGTTCCAGCACCAGGATGCGGCCGCCCGCGGCCCAGGGCTCGTCCTTCAGGACCAGCGGCACGCAGCGTTGTCTTGCCGGCGCCGGGCGGGGCGACGAGCACGGCGTTCGCGCCGGTGCGCAGCGCGGCGGTGAGCGCGGGGAGGGCCTCGGCGACGGGGAGTTCGGATGGGATCACCCGCCGGCGTGTAGCGGATGGCGGCGCCACCCCCAAAAACGCCACGCTGCGGACCGCCCGCCCAGGACGCGAAGGCCGCCGGACCCCGCGAGGCCGAACCGCGCGGGGCGTGGGGATGCGCCGGGTCGGGGCGCAGGGCGGCGGCGAAGGGCCGGGGATGCTCCATTCGGATTCGCGGCGCGGGCGGTCGGGCCGGTGCCCCGCCCCCGCTGCCTTGACCCCGCCCACCCCCCTTGCCATACGCCCCCGTCCCGGATTCCCCGGGCCAAGCCTGCCGGGGCGTACCGCCGGCATTCTCCCGCGACAAGAGGCAAACCACGCCATGCGCGATACCGGCGAATATCTGTTCACGTCCGAATCCGTCTCCGAAGGCCATCCCGACAAGGTCGCGGACCGCATCTCCGACACCGTGCTCGACGCCTTCCTGACCGCCGACCCCTATTCGCGCGTGGCCTGCGAGACGCTGGTCACCACCAACCGCGTCGTCCTCGCCGGCGAAGTGCGCGGCCCCGGCACCGTCACGGCCGAATACCTCGACGCACCTGGCGCGCCTGGCGATCCACGACATCGGCTACGAGCAGGAAGGCTTCCACTGGCAGAACGCTGCCATCGAGTGCCACCTGCATGCGCAGTCCGCGCATATCGCGCAGGGCGTCGATGCCGCCGGCAACAAGGACGAGGGTGCCGGCGACCAGGGCATCATGTTCGGCTATGCCTGCACCGAGACGCCCGACCTGATGCCCGCGCCGCTGTACTACGCGCACCTGATCCTGCGCCGCATCAGCGAGATGCGCCGCAACGGCGACGTCGCGGTGGCCGGGCCTGCTGCCCGACGCCAAGTCGCCAGGTGACGCTGAAATACGTCGATGGCAAGCCGGTTGGCGCCACCTCCATCGTGCGTCTCGACGCAGCATGAGGAAGGCATGGACGCCGCGCAGATCAAGGCGATGGTCAAGCCGATCATCGTGAGCAGCCTGCCGGCCGGCTGGATGTGCCCGGATGCCGAGATTCTACGTGAACCCGACCGGCACACTTCGTCATCGGCGGGCCGGACGGCGATTGCGGCCTGACCGGGCGCAAGATCATCGTGGACACCTATGGCGGCGCGGCCCCGCATGGCGGCGGCGCCTTCTCCGGCAAGGACCCGACCAAGGTGGACCGCTCGGCCGCCTATGCCGCGCGCTACGCTCGCCAAGAACGTGGTCGCCGCCGGCCTGGCCGAGAAATGCACCATCCAGGTGAGCTACGCGATCGGCGTGTCCAAGCCGCTGACGCGTGTATTTCGACCTGCACGGCACCGGGCGCGACGTGGACGAGGTGAAGCTGGCCAAGGTGATGGACGGGCTGGTGAACCTCTCGCCGCGCGGCATCCGCGAGCACCTGCACCTCAACCGGCCGATCTATGTGCCGACCTCGGCCTATGGGCATTTCGGCCGCACGCCGGACCCCGAGACCGGCACCTTCACCTGGGAAAAGACCGACCTGGTGCCCGAGCTGAAGCGGGCCTTCGGCAGGTGAGCATGCGGCGCCCGGCGCGGCCGGCCGCGTGCCCGCGGGCGCGTCGCCGCCGCGCGGGTGCGCGGTGCATGAAGGCGGCGGCGCCGTGATGGATGGCGCCGAGCAAGGACCGCGCGGCGCGGGCGGGCCATCGCCGCACCGCGCGCCGTCGCTGACACCCGAGGGCATTCCCGACCGCCTGTATGGGCGCCGCCGCGGGCACCCGCTGCGGCCGCGCCAGGAACGGCTGCTGGACCTTGCGCTGCCGCGCTTCCGGCTCTCGGCCGCCGAGGGCGCGCAGGGGCTGGCGGCCTTCCCCGGGGCCACGGACCTTTGGCTGGAAGTGGGCTTCGGCGGCGGCGAGCACGCGCTGGCGCTGGCCGCCGCCCACCCCGATGTCGCGCTGGTCGCCTCCGAGGTGTTCGAGAACGGGCTGTGCTCGCTGCTGACGCGAATCGTGCCCGAGGGTGCCGAGGCCACCGCGCCGGTGCCGCCGCGGCTGCGGCTGTGGCCGCAGGATGCGCGCCACCTGCTGGCGCTGCTGCCCGAGGCCGCGCTGGGCCGGCTGGTCCTGATGTTCCCCGACCCCTGGCCCAAGGCGCGCCACGCCAAGCGGCGCTTCGTGAACCCGGCCATGCTGGCGCCGGTGGCGCGCGTGCTGCGGCCGGGTGCGGAATGGCGGATCGCGTCGGATGACCCGACCTATCAGGAATGGGTGCGCGAGGTGCTGGCCGACCAGCCCTGGTTCGCGCTGCGCGCCCTTGCCACCGAGCGCCCGGCGGCGTGGCACCCGACGCGCTACGAGGCCAAGGCGCTGCGCGAGGGCCGCGCGCCGATGTACTGGACCTTCGAACGGAGCACGGCGCCGTGGACCTGACCGGCGCCGCCGCGCTGGTGACCGGCGCCGGATCGGGCCTCGGCGCCGCGACGGCGCAGGCGCTGGCCGCCGCCGGCGTGCGGGTGGTGGCGATGGACATCGACGCGGCGGGGCTTGCCGCGCTGGCCGAACGGTGCGGTGCGACGCCGGTGGTGGGCGATGTGGCGGAGGCGGCCGATGTCGAGGGCGCGCTTGCAGGCCGCCGCCGGGCTTGGCCCGCTGCGCCTGGCGGTGAACTGCGCCGGCATCGCCCCCGCCGCGCGGGTGGTGGGGCGCGGCGGCGCGCACGACCTTGCGCTGTTCGAGCGCGTGATGCGCGTCAACCTGCTCGGCACCTTCAACGTGCTGCGCCTCGCGGCGGCGCGGATGCAGGCGCTGGAACCCACGGCGCCCGATGGCGAGCGTGGCGTCATCGTCAACACCGCCTCGATCGCCGCCGAGGATGGGCAGGTGGGCCAATGCGCCTATGCGGCCTCGAAGGCGGGGGTGATGGGGCTCACCCTGCCCGCCGCGCGGGAACTGGCGCGCAGCGGGATCCGCGTGGTGACCATCGCGCCCGGCCTGTTCGAGACACCGATGCTGGCGGGGTTGCCGCCCGCCGCGCAGGCGGCGATCCGCGCCCTGCCGCCCTTCCCAGCACGGCTTGGCCGGCCGGAGGAGTTCGCGGCGATGGTACTGGCCATCTGCGCCAACCCGCTGCTGAACGGCACCACGCTGCGGCTGGACAGCGCTCTGCGCCTGCCGCCCTGAGGCGCCGGGCAACGGGCAGGGCAAGGCTTGCAGCACCGGGCACGGCCCGTCATGCTGCGCCGCAACAACGCGCCAGACAAACACACGGTTCACGCAGCGGAGGACCCCGCCATGCATCGCCGTGACCTGTTCGTGGGCGCCGCCGCGCTTGCCGCCGCACCCTTGGCCCAGGCTTCAGCCCAATCCGCACCGACCGGCACGCTGCGCGTCGCCATGACCGCGGGCGACGTGCCGCTCACCACCGGCCAGCCCAACCAGGGCGCGGAGGGCAACCGCTTCGTCGGCATCAACCTGTATGACCCGCTGGTGGCGTGGGACCTGACCAAGGCGGACCAGGCCGCCGCGCTGCGCCCGGGCCTCGCCGAGCGCTGGGTGGTGGATGACGGCACGAAGAAGACCTGGACCTTCGACCTGCGCGCCGGCGTGCGCTTCCACGATGGCAGCCTGCTTGATGCCGAGGCGGTGGCCTGGAACCTTGCCAAGCTGCTCGACCGCGAGGCTGCGCATTACGACCGCCAGCAATCCGCGCAGGCGGGCCTGTACTCCAGCAACATCGCACGCTGGCGGGTGAAGGATGCGCGCAGCATCGAGATCGAGACCAAGGCGCCCGACGCGGTGTTCCCCTACCAGATGGCGAACATCTTCTATTCCTCGCCGGCACGCTATGCGGAGCTGGGCAACAGCTGGGACCGCTTCGCCGAACGCCCCTCCGGCACCGGCCCCTACATGGCCGAGCGGCTGGTGCCGCGGCAGCGCCTGGAACTGATCCGCAATGGCGGCCACTGGGACGAGACGCGCCGGCCCAGGCATGAACGCCTGGTGCTGCTGCCGATCCCCGATGCGCTGACGCGCGTCTCGGCGCTGCTGTCCAACCAGGTGGATTTCATCGAGGCGCCGCCGCCCGATGCCGCCGCGCGCATCCGCGCCGCCGGGCATTCGGTGGTGACCAATGCCTATCCGCATATCTGGTGCCACCAGCTTTCCTTCCAGCCGGACAGCCCGTTCCGCGACCTGCGGGTGCGCCAGGCGGCGAACATGGCGATCGACCGCGCCTCGATCGTGGCGCTGCTGGGCGGCATGGCCATCCCGGCCAAGGGCATGGTGACCGAGGGGCATCCGTGGTTCGGCCGGCCCTCGGTGGACCTCTCCTACGATCCGCCGCGCGCGCGGCGCCTGCTGGCCGAGGCCGGCTTCGGGCCGAGCAACCCGCTGCGCACCAAGTTCATCATCGCGCCCTCGGGCTCGGGGCAGATGCAGCCGCTGCCGATGAACGAGGTGATCCAGCAGAACTACCGCGATGTCGGCATCGAGCTGGAATTCGAGGTGATGGACTGGGAGGCGCTGCGCACGCGCCGCCGCGCCGGCGCCGATGCGCCGGAGAATTGCGGCCTGCACGCGATCAACAATTCCTGGGCCTTCTGGGACCCCGATATCGGGCTGCTCGGCCCGTGCATCAGCAAGGCGCGTGGCGGCTCGGGCTTCAACTGGGGCGGCTATGAGGATGCGAAGGCCGATGAGCTCGGCCTGCGCGCGCGCCAGACCTTCGACCCCGCCGCGCAGGATGCCATCCTGGCCGAGCTGCACGCGCATCTGGTGGAGCAGGCGATGTGGATCTGGGTGGTGCATGACGTGAACCCGCGCGCGCTGTCGCGCCGGCTGTCGGGCTTCACGCAGGCGCAATCCTGGTACCAGGACCTGACGCCGATCCGGGTGGGGTGATTCGGCCTCCACCCACCAGGCGCTTCGGCCCCCTCCGGACCTCCCCGAATGGGTGTCCTAGAGGCCTTTCGGTCCTTTGGCGGGCAGCGGCCTCGGGAGGGCAGCGTCCTCGCCGCAGGCGCCTCAGCGCCCCAGCATGCTCGCGCCAGATCCCGATGCCCCCGCCGGTGGTGCCACACCGCGACCGCCGCATGCCCGGCCGCCAGCACCACCAGGCTCCAGGCCAGGATCTGGTGGATGTCGCGCAGCAGGGCGAAGGTCGCCTCGTCCGGTTCCAGCACATGCGGGATGGGGATGAGCAGGAACATCACCGTCTCGATCTGCCCCGGCGCGGTGCTGGCGCTGAGATAGCCTAGCACCGGCACCACGATCAGCAGCGCATACAGCGCCGCATGGCCGGCGGCCGCGGCGCGGTGCTGCCAGGCGGGGATGGAGGGATCCGGCGCCGGGCGGGCGCGCCGCGCGCGCAGCCACAGCCGCCACAGCACCAGCGGCGGCACCAGCAGCCCGATGGTCTTGTGCAGCTGGTAGGCGATGATCTTGGCGAGCAACTGGGTCAGCGGCAGGTCCACCATGACCAGCCCGACCGCGAAGGCCGCAACGACCAGGCCCGCGACCGCCCAATGCAGCCAGCGCTGCGTCGCGCTCCAGCGCTCAGACGATGATGCTGACACGCACCACCAGGCGGATGACATCCGAGATCGCGGATTGTTCCGTCGTCATGCCGAATTCGGAGCGCCGCATCTCGCCGCCGGCGGAGAAGGCCACCACCTCGCGGCCCAGCGCGGCGTCGCGGCGGCGCTCGACCAGGCGCGCCTCCATCCGGTGCGGGCGGGTGATGCCGCGGATGGTGAGGTCGCCGGCGAGCGGGAAGCGTTCGAGCGTGCCCTCCCCCGTCGCGGCGCCCTGGAACTGCGCCTCGGGGAAGCGCTCGACGTCGAAGAAGGCCGGCGATCGCAGCAATTCCACCGCGCCGGGATAGCCCAGCGCCACCGCCGCGGTGCGCACCGTGACCTGCACGCGGGAGGTGAGCGGGCGGTCGGCGTCGATCAGCAGCCGGGCGTCGAAATCCTCGAAGCGGCCGGTGGAGCTGAGCACGCCCAGGTGGCGGGCGGTGAATTCGAGCCGGCCGGCGGTTTCGTCGAATTCGTAGCGGCTGGTGGCCGCCGCCGGGCGCGCGAGCATCACGCCGCCGAGCCCGCAGGCCCAGGCGCGCCGCCCGATCCGGCTTCCGGGGAGGTGTTCCATGGCAGGGCTCCTGACGCACCCTATGTCGGCGGGGTGGCGGGGCGTGCAACCCCCGCTTGCGTCCGACACGGCGAAGCGTCATATAGCGATGCAATATCACCATCCGAACTGACGGGGGGTGGCCTTGAAAGAGGCCGCCTTTTTTGTTGCTTGAACGCCACCGACGACATTCCCCGGCATGAAGGCCTCGAGGCCCGCATCGCCGACGCCATCATGCCGACGCTCACGCATCTGGGCTATGAGCTCGTGCGCGTGCAGGTTTCGGGCAAGGAGCGGCCGGTCGTGCAGATCATGGCCGACCGCGCCGATGGCGCGACCTTCGCCGTGGAGGATTGCGAGGCCATCAGCCACGCCGTGGGCGCCGTGCTGGATGTGGCGGACCCGATCAAGGGCGAATGGATGCTGGAGGTTTCCTCCGCCGGGATCGACCGGCCGCTGACGCGGGCGAAGGACTGGAACCGCTTCGCCGGCCATGCCGCCACCGTGGACCTGGCCGTGCCGCAGGACGGGCGCAAGCGCTTCAAGGGCGTGGCCCTGGGCGCGGATGCCGAGCAGGTGCGCCTGCGCCTGGAGGATGGCACCGACATCGCCTTCCGGCGCGACAATGTCCGCCGCGCCAAGCTGGTGCTGACCGACGAATTGATTGCCGCGACCGCGGCGCCACCGACCACGAACTAGGAGAAGGTCTCCATGGCCATCGATGTCGCCATCGCGCGCCCGGAACTGCTGCAGGTCGCCGACGCGGTCGCCCGCGAGAAAAGCATCGAGCGCGACGAGGTGCTGGAGGCCATGGAGCAGGCCATCCAGAAGGCCGGCCGCGCCAAGTACGGGCACGAGCACGACATCCGCGCCGAGATCGACCGCCGCACCGGCGAGGTGCGCCTGCGCGCTGTACCGGAGGTCGGCGGAGCCGAGCCGGTCGAGAACGAGGCGACGCAGATGCCCCTGGCGGAGGCGCAGAAGATCAAGCCGGGCATCGAGCTCGGGCGACTTCATCATCGACGATCTGCCGCCGATCGATTTCGGCCGCATCGCCGCGCAGACCGCCAAGCAGGTGATCGTGCAGAAGGTGCGCGAGGCCGAGCGCAGCGGCAGTTCGACGAATACAAGGACCGCGTCGGCGAGATCGTCAACGGCATCGTCAAGCGCAACGAGTTCGGCAACGTCACCGTCGATCTCGGCCGCGCCGAAGCCATGATGCGCCGCGACGAGTCCATGCCGCGCGAGACCTTCCGCACCGGCGACCGCGTGCGCGCCTACATCTACGACGTGCGCGAGGAGCCGCGCGGGCCGCAGATTTTCCTGTCGCGCACGCCATCCGGAATTCATGGCCAAGCTGTTCGCCCAGGAAGTGCCGGAAATCTACGACGGCATCATCGAGATCAAGGCGGTGGCCCGCGATCCGGGCAGCCGCGCCAAGATCGCCGTGATCAGCCGCGATTCCTCGATCGATCCGGTCGGCGCCTGCGTCGGCATGCGCGGCAGCCGCGTGCAGGCGGTGGTCGGCGAACTGCAGGGCGAAAAGATCGACATCATTCCCTGGTCGCCGGATTCCGCGACCTTCGTCGTCAACGCGCTGGCGCCCGCCGAGGTGACCAAGGTGGTGCTCGACGAGGACGGCAGGCCGCATCGAGGTGGTGGTGCCCGACGACCAGCTGTCGCTGGCCATCGGCCGCCGCGGCCAGAACGTGCGCCTGGCCTCGCCAGCTCACCGGCTGGGACATCGACATCCTGACCGAGGACGAGGAATCGGAGCGCCGCCAGGAGGAATTCCGCAAGCGCACCGGCCTGTTCGTCGAGGCCCTGGACGTGGACGACGTGATCGCCGGTCTGCTGGTGCAGGAAGGCTTCGGCACCATCGAGGACATCATCCAGGTGGAGGACGAGGAACTGGCCGACATCGAGGGCTTCGACGAGACGGTGGCGACCGAGCTGAAGCGCCGCGCGGGCACCTTCGTGGAGAAGCGCGACGGCGAATTCGAGGACAAGCGCCGCGAGATGGGCGTGGACGACGTGTTGGCCGAGATCGGCGGCTTCTCGCCCGCCATGATGGTCACGCTGGGCGAGAAGGGCGTGAAGACGCTTGACGACCTCGCCGACCTGGCCGGCGACGAGTTGATCGAGATGCTCGGCGCCGAGGTGGTGGACGAGGAGACCGCCAACGCCATCGTCATGGAGGCCCGCCGCCGCGCCGGCTGGTTCGGCGACGAGGACATCGCGGCCGAGGCGCCGGGTGACGCAGACGCCTGAACCCGACGCGCCGCAGGATGAGCCCGAAACGGGGCCGCTGCGGCGCTGCATCGTCACGCGCGAGAGCGGGCCCAAGGCGGCCATGCTGCGTTTCGTGCTGGGTCCGGACCGGGAAATCGTGCCCGACCTGGCCGGGAAGCTGCCCGGCCGGGGAATGTGGTTGAGCGCACGGGGCGATGTGCTAGAACGCGCCGTGAGCCGTGGCGCCTTCATGCGGGCCGCGCGCGGGCCAGTGACGCTTCCCTCCGACCTTCGCGCGCGGATCGAGGACGGTCTCCGCGCCCGCGTGCGTGACCTTCTGGGGCTCTCCCGGCGGGCCGGCCAGTCGGTTTCGGGCTGGCAGGCGGGGCGGGAATGGCTCCAGGCCGGGCGCGCAGGGCTGCTGGTCCAGGCCTCGGACGGCAGCCTGGCGGAGCGCGCACGCTTCGGCGGGCGCGACATTCCGGTGGTTGCGCCGCTGCTGGCGGCGGAACTGGGCGGTGTTTTCGGGCGCGACCACACGGTTCATGTGGTGGTGGCGCCGGGCCGGTTGGCGGAAGCCATCCGGGACGAGGCGGGACGGCTGGCGGGATTTGCCGCCGCGACGCCGGTGAAATCGTGAGGGGCGCGCAGTCGGCGCGGCCCTTTGGCTGTGTTTTTCAGGATCGGGTTCGGATCGACGAATGAGCGACCAGAACGAGCAGGACGCGGGCAAGAGCAGGCTGAGCCTTCGGCCCGGCGGACGCCTCGAACTCGGCAAGACGGTGGATGCTGGCAGTGTGCGCCAGTCGTTCAGCCATGGCCGCACCAAGACCGTGCAGGTCGAGGTGGTGAAGAAGCGCGTGGTGGCACCGGCGGGCAAGCCCGGCGTGGCCGCCCCCGCCGCCAAGGCTGCAGCGGCGGGCGCCACCGCGCCGGCAGGCAACCAGCCGCGGCCGCCCGGCCAGGCGCAGGGCCCCGCCGGCGTGCGTGCGCCGGCCGCCGGCCGCCCGCTGACCCAGGCCGAGATCGCCGTTCGCCAGCGCGTGCTGGAGGAGAACCGCAAGATCGAGGCGCAGCGTCAGCGCGAGGAGCGCGAGCAGCAGGCGCTGATGGTGCGCTCCGCCGCCGAGGAGGCCGCCCGCAAGGCCGAGGAGGACCGCCGCGCCGAGGAGGAGGCCGCCCAGCGCGCCGTCCAGGAGGCCCGCGCGGCCGCCGAGAACGAGACCCGCACGGATGTCGAGGCCGAGGCCCGCAAGGCGGCCGAGGCGGCCTCCGTGGTGGTCGCTGCCGCGGCGAAGCAGACCGGTCGCCCCGCCGGCACCGCCGCCGCCGCGCCGGCCGCGCGCAAGGCCGATGCCGATACCCCGGCCGCGCGCCTGACGCTCAAGGCCCGCTCGCCCTCCGACGAGGAGGATGATGGCGGCCGCCGCCCCGTGCTGCGCCGCCCCGGTGGCGCCGCCGGCGCGCCCGGCCGCCGGCCCATGCCGGTGCCGGTGCGCAAGCCTGCGCCGACCGCCGACCGCAAGCGCGACAGCCGCATCGACGTGCAGGCGGCGATCGAGGGCGAGGATGAGCGCAGCCGCTCCATCGCGTCGATGCGCCGTGCGCGCGACCGCGAGCGCCGGCAGCAGGAACTCCAGCGCCTGCGCTCGGGTGCCGAGCGGGTGGTGCGCGATGTCGTGCTGCCCGAGGCCATCACCGTGCAGGAACTCGCCGGCCGCATGGCCGCGCGTGGCGGCGAGGTGGTGAAGGCGCTGTTCCGCATGGGCGTGATGGCGACGCTGACGCAGTCCATCGACGCCGACACCGCCGAGCTGGTGGTGCAGGAATTCGGCCACCGCGTGAAGCGCGTGAGCGAGAGCGATGTCGAGGTCGGCCTGGAAGGCACCAAGGATACCGACACCGACCTGCAGGCGCGCCCGCCGGTGGTGACCATCATGGGCCATGTGGACCATGGCAAGACCTCGCTGCTCGATGCCCTGCGCAAGACCGACGTGGTCGCGCACGAAGCGGGCGGCATCACGCAGCATATCGGCGCCTACCAGATCATGGTGCCCGACGGCACCAAGGTGACCTTCATCGACACGCCGGGCCACGAGGCCTTCACGGCCATGCGTGCGCGCGGCGCCTCGGTCACCGACATGGTGGTGCTGGTGGTGGCCGCCGATGACGGCGTGATGCCGCAGACCATCGAGGCGATCCGCCATGCGCGCGCGGCCAACGTGCCGCTCATCGTGGCGGTGAACAAGATCGACAAGGCCGGCGTGAAGCCCGAGCGCGTGAAGCAGGAACTGCTGCAGCACGAGATCGTGGTGGAATCGCTGGGCGGCGAGACGCAGGAGATCGAGATCTCGGCGACGCAGAAGATCAACCTCGACAAGCTTCTCGAGATGATCTCGCTGCAGGCCGAGGTGCTGGACCTCAAGGCCAATCCGGACCGTGCCGCGGAAGGCACCGTGATCGAGAGCAAGCTCGACCGCGGCCGCGGCCCGGTGGCGACCGTGCTGGTGCAGAAGGGCACGCTGCGCCAGGGTGACATTGTGGTGGCCGGCGCCGAATGGGGCCGCGTGCGCGCCATGCTCGACGACAAGGCGCGCCAGGTGAAGGAGGCCGGGCCGTCGCTGCCGGTGGAGATCCTCGGCCTGTCCGGCGTGCCTTCGGCGGGCGAGAACTTCATCGCCGTGGAGAACGAGGCGCGGGCGCGCGAAGTGTCCGAATTCCGCCAGCGCCGGCTGCGCGACAAGGCCGCCGCCGCGGCCGGTGCTCGCGGCAGCCTGACCGACATGCTGGCCCGCATCCAGGCGGGCGAGCAGAAGGAAGTGGCCGTCGTGGTCAAGGCCGACGTGCAGGGCTCCTCCGAGGCGATCGGCGTGACGCTCGGCAAGCTCGGCAATGACGAGGTGAAGGTCCGCGTGCTGCACTCCGCGGTGGGCCAGATCACCGAATCCGACATCCAGCTGGCCAAGGCGTCGGATGCGGTGATCGTCGCGTTCAACGTGCGCGCGACCTCCCAGGCGCGCGACCTTGCGAACCGCGAGGGCGTCGAGATCCGCTACTACTCGATCATCTACGAGGTCGCCGACGACATCGAGAAACTCTACAAGGGCAAGCTCGCGCCGGTGCAGCGCGAGAAGTTCCTGGGCTACGCGCAGGTCCTGCAGGTCTTCGACGTCAAGAAGATCGGCAAGGTCGCCGGCTGCCGCATCACCGAGGGCGTGGTGAAGCGCGGTGCGGGCGTGCGCCTGCTGCGCGATGGCGTGGTGATCCACCAGGGCGAACTCTCCACCCTCAAGCGCTTCAAGGACGATGTGCGCGAGGTGGGCAACGGCCTGGAATGCGGCATGTCCTTCGCGAATTACGACGACATCCGCGTGGACGACCAGATCGAGTGCTACGAGGTGGAGACGGTGGCGGCGGCGTAGTTCTTCGCCCTCAGGCGCCGGGCGCCGCCTCCGGCGGCTTGGCTTTCGCGCCGTTCGCTGGCGTGCCCGGCGCAACGGATGGTCAGGGCGCGGTCGCGCTTTGCGCTCCCGGCGCAGCTTCGCTGCGCCGCAGGTGGGGCCCGGTTCGGGCGGGTAGGTTTTCATGAGCAAGCAACATCACCGCGGCCAGTCCGCCGAAGGCCCCTCCCAGCGGCAGCTGCGCGTGGCCGAGGAAATCCGCCACACGCTCTCGGCCGTGTTCGTGCGCGAGGAATTCCGCGACCCCGACCTGCACGGCCTGCATGTGACGGTGACCGAGGTGCGCGCCTCGCCCGACCTCAAGCACATGACCGCCTTCGTCTCGGCGCTGGGGCGCGACCTCACGCCCGCGCAATTCGCCGCGCTGAAGCGCGTCTCGCCCTTCCTGCGCCGCGAGATCGCCAAGGGCATCCGCCTGCGCTACGCGCCGGACCTGCATTTCCAGCCCGACACCGCGCTGAACTACGCCATGCACATCAACGAGGTGATGCACCGCCCCGAAGTCCAGCGCGACCTCGTCCCGCGCAAGGACGAGGCGGAGGAATGAGCGAAGCGCCGCCTGACGAACCGCCGCAGGTGCGCGTCATCGCCATGCCGGCCGATGCCAACCCCGCCGGTGACATCTTCGGCGGCTGGCTGATGGCGCAGATGGACCAGGCCGGCGCCTCGGTCGCGCTGCGCCGGGCGCGCGGGCGCGTGGCGACCGTCGCGGTGGAGGCGATGTCGTTCCACCTGCCGGTGCGCGTGGGCGACGAGGTCAGCCTGTATGGCCGGCTGCTCGGCGTGGGGCGCACCTCCATCCGCGTGCATGTCGAGGCCTGGCGTCGCGACCGCACGGCCGAGGATGATGCGCGCGTGACCGAAGCGACCTTCACCTTCGTGGCGCTGGACGCTGCCTCCCGGCCACGCCCGGTGCCGCCCGCCGCCGGCGCGTAACCCGCATCACCGCGAAGCGGCGCGGATGTGCCGATGATGGCCTCCTCTCAGAAGGAGCACCATCATGGCCGCTCGCCGAGAACTCCATGCCAACGAGGTCAAGTTCGTCCGCCACGTGTTCGGCGACAGCGTCAGCCCCGAGAATATCGAGATCGTGGCGCGCGGCGCGCTTTCGGGCGGCTTCACGCCCTATGGCGGCATCAACATGGGGACCTCGTCCTACAGGACCGACTATATCGGGCCGAACATGTACGCGCCGCCCGGCGCCCCGGATTTCGACGACGCCTACCTGTTCCTGCATGAGCTCGGCCATTCCTGGCAGCACTTCACCGGCGCACCCATGGTGCACCGCTTCGCGCAGGCGCGCCGCGAAGGGCGCAGGCTGGTGAAGACCGGCGGTGTCGCGGATACCCCGTTCAACCGCGATGCCGCGACCTATTCCTACGAGATCACGGCGGCGAAACCCGACCTGCTCGACTACAACATGGAGCAGCAATGCGAGATCATCGCCGACTGGTTCTCCCACACGATGTGGAGCCGGCCGCTGCAGGCGAACCAATGGGGCAGCTTCGGCTACGCAGTGCCGACCCGCGCGCAGCTCGCGGGCGTGATGGCGAAGTTCATCGCCGACCCGTCCTATCCGAAGGGCGGGCGCTGGCTGTGGCGCTCCCGCAGCGCCTTTCGCCTGGCTGAACGCTGAGGCGCCGGCGGCCGTCCACGATTTGGCATGGATGCCACGCACGCCGTGCAGCCGGGTGGCTTTCGCGCCGCGCGCGCAGCGCGTATAGCGCCGCCTTCATGCCCCAACGCCACCGCAAGCCGAAAGGCCGTCCGCTCGACGGCTGGCTGATCATCGACAAGCCCACGGGCATCGGCAGCACCGATGTCGTGACCATCTGCAAGCGTGCCTTCCAGGCGCAGAAATGCGGCCATGGCGGCACGCTCGACCCGCTGGCCACCGGCGTGCTGCCCATCGCCTTCGGCGCCGCCACCAAAACCGTGCCCTATGTGATGGACGGCACGAAGCAGTACCGCTTCACGCTGCGCTTCGGCGAGGCGCGCGATTCCGACGATTCCGACGGCGCGGTGATCGCAACCACCGATGCGCGGCCGACCGACGAAGCCATCCGCGCCGCCCTGCCCGCCTTCATCGGCGACATCATGCAGGTCCCGCCGATCTATTCCGCGATCAAGGTGGCTGGCGAACGCGCCTACGACCTGGCGCGCGCTGGCGAGGCGGTGGAACTCGCCGCGCGCCCCGCGCGGGTGGACCGCTTCGAACTGATCGAACGCCCGGACGCCGATACCGCCGTGTTCTTCGTGGAATCCGGCAAGGGCGTGTACATGCGCTCGCTGGCGCGTGACATCGCCAAGGCCTGCGGCAGCCTCGGCCATATCACGGCGCTGCGCCGGATGCGCGTGGGCCCCTTCCTGGAGGCCGATGCGGTGGCGCTGGAACGCATCAGGCCGGGCGCTGACTTGCCGCCGCCTTCGGCGGATCTGCTGCTGCCGGTGACCACCGCGCTGGGCGACATCCCGGCCCTGGCGCTGAGCGAGGCAGAGGCCGCGCGGCTGTCCTTCGGACAGGCCGTGCCGCTGGTCGAGCTGATGGGCCGCATCCCGGCCGGAGCCAACCCGGATGGCGGCCTGGCGCGCGCCATGGTGGGGCCGCGGCTGCTCGGCCTCGCACGGCTCGAGGAAGGGCTGGTGAAGCCGGAGCGCTGGCTGAACTGAGCATCGGGGCGCGCCGCACCCGTTCGTGTCGGTGCTGTGCTTGGGGCGCCGACCTTGCCAGGATTCGCAGGGCGGTTGCGCCTGCCGCGTAGGGGTTATGCCAAATCGCACTTGTGCTGAACTCAGGGCCGTCGCGCGCAGTCGCGCGACGCCAAGCCGGCGGATGCCGGCGCCGGCGTCTGAGGCGACGATCGGTCATGATCACCGGGATTTGGTATCAGCTCCCGATCGGGCAGGTCGGCGCACCCTCCGGCCAGGAACCGACAACCGGGCAGCGTGCTGGACACCCGCCAGGATTTCCGCCATAGCCCGCGACTTCCCCGGACCCTGTGCTGCCGGTGGCGACCGCGCTGGCCGACATCCCGGCGCCGGCCCCCACCTACAGCCATGGCCGGCCGCCCGCCTCGCGGGTGGCTTTCGCGCAAGGCCCCCGGCCCGGCGCCGGCGGGGACGCCCGACAGGGTCCGCGCGGCATTCCAGCGCGGCACCGGGGCGGCGCTTCAGCATCGCCGAAGGGGCGCAGCCCCCGGCCAACACGAGGACAAACCCGATGTCGATCACTGCGGAACGCCGCCAGGCGGTCATTGGCGAATACGCGACCAAGCCCGGCGATACCGGCAGCCCGGAAGTCCAGGTTGCCATCATCTCCGAGCGCATCGTGAACCTCACCGAACACCTCAAGATCCACGCGAAGGACTTCCATTCGCGCCGTGGGCTGCTGGTGCTGGTGGGCCAGCGGCGCGGCCTGCTCGACTACCTCAAGCGCAAGGACCGCAAGCGCTACGAGACGCTGATCGGCCGGCTGAACCTGCGCCGCTGACGCAAGGCGGGG
Organism: uncultured Alphaproteobacteria bacterium; assembly: GCA_963716705.1. Classification (GTDB taxonomy): domain Bacteria; phylum Pseudomonadota; class Alphaproteobacteria; order Acetobacterales; family Acetobacteraceae; genus Neoroseomonas. The sequence continues at coordinate 202,562 of CAVQTW010000013.1, read as the reverse complement.
GCGTGGCCCCCCGCCGCCTCACCTGCGCAGCACGCGCCACGCCGCGCGCGCCACCAGCGCCAGCACGAAGGCCGCGAGCCCTGCCGAAATCCAGGACTTGCCGAAGCCCGTGAGGAATTCCACCGGGCTGTCCGCCGCCGAGATCATCGCCCGGCGGTAGGACGCATCCATCAGCGGCCCCAGGATCATCCCCAGCACCACCGGCCCGACCTCGAAGCCATAGATCTTGAGGAAGTAGCCGAATACGCCGAAGCCCAGCATCCAGCAGCACGTCCGTGGCACTGTTCTGGATCGCGTAGGTGCCCACCACCGACAGCACCAGGATCAGCGGGCTGAGCAGCGCGCGCGGCGCCTCCGCCAGCTTCGCGAACAGCCTGATGCCCGACAGGCCGAACACCAGCAGGAAGATGTTGGCGAGCGTGAGGTTGCCCACGGTGAACCAGAACAGGTGCGGCGTCTCGATCATCAGCATCGGGCCGGGCTTGAGGCCGTGGATGAACAGCGCGCCGATGATCACCGCGGTGACCGCATCGCCCGGGATGCCAAGTGTGAGCATCGGGATATAGGCGCCGCCCACCGCGGCGTTGTTGGCGGCCTCGGGCGCCACCACGCCTTCCTCGGCCCCCTGGCCGAAGGGGCGGGTCGGGTTCTTCACCGTGCGCCGCGCGGCATCGTAGGCGAGCAGCGCGGCGATATCGCCCCCGGTGCCCGGCAGCGCCCCCACCACCACGCCGATCGCCGAGGAGCGCAGGGTCAGCCCGAAATGCCGCCGCACCGCGCCCCAGGGCGGGATGATGCGCTCCACCTTCTGGCGGATCGGCGGGATATCGGCGCGGCGCAGCTGCACCAGCGCCTCGGCCACGCCGAAGAAGCCGATCATCGCCGCGACATAGGGAATGCCGCCCATCAGCGACCGTGGTGCCGAAGGTGAAGCGCGGTTCCGCCGTCATCTGGTCGAGCCCGACCAGGCCCAGCGCCACGCCCAGCGCGCCGCAGAACAGCCCCTTGGCGAGCGATTCCCCCGACAGGCTGCCCACCAGCAGCAGCCCGAGCAGCGCCAGCATCAGATAGTCCCGCGGCGCCACGGCCAGTGCGATGTCCGAGATCGTCGGCGCCGCCACCGCCAGCGCGGCGATGCCCACGAAGCCGCCGATCACGCTCATCACCGTGGCCAGGCCGATGGCGCGCCCGGCCTCGCCGCGCTGCGCCATGGGGTAGCCATCGAGCGCGGTGGCGATCGCCGCCGGCGCGCCGGGGATGTTGAGCAGCACCGCGCTGCGGCTGCCGCCATACACGCCCCCGGTATAGACGCCGGCGATCAGCGCCAGCGCGGGGTTCACGCTCCAGGTGAAGGTGAAGGAGATCAGGATGGCCACCGCCATCGTCACCGACAGGCCCGGAATGGCGCCGATATAGATGCCGGCGAAGGTGCCGAGCGCGGTCAGCGCCAGCAGCGAAGGGTCGGTCCAGGAAAGCAAAAAGAACGCGAGCGGGTCGGTCACGAGCACAAGGCCGGGGGAGAGAACTCCCCCGGGCCCCCTCCTTTTTTTGGCCTTTGGGAACTGACAGCCGGGGCCGGCGCCAAGTGCCAGAAAAAGGGTGGGGGTTCGGGGGAGGTTCCCCTCCCCCGACCTTCTTCCTCGCCGCCTCACTGGAACACCCACCCCGGCGGCAACAGCACCTGGAACCCCAGCCGGAACACCACCCACACCAGCGCCACCGCGCCCGCCGCCACCAGCGCCGCGCGCAGCCACCGCCCGCGTTGCAGCCAGGCGATCGCCAGCAGCAGGAACGCGAAGGAGGCCAGGCGACGAAGCCCAGCGCCTCCAGCCCCGCCATGTACAGCAGCACCAGCGCGCCCACCGCGGCCACATCGCGCGGCAGCACCGGGCCCTCGCCGCGCCGCGTGGCGCCGATCGCCGCGACCAGCGCGGCGCCCGCCATGACCAGCCCGGCCGCCAGCGGGAACACCCCGGCGGCGGAGGGGCTGTCGAACAGGCCGATGCCGCTCGCCTGCCAGGCGACGAAGGCGCCGAGCAGCACCATCGCCCAGCAGAACACCGCCTCGCCGGGCGGGCGGGCGGTGCGTGGCGGGGTCACCGGCGGCCGGTCACGGGCGGGCGATGCCGAATTCCTCGGGGCTGCGCCGCGCCGCGCCGGCCTCCTGCAGGGTCCAGGAGGTGACGGACTGCCAGCGGCGCAGGAAGGCATCGGCCTCCTCGCCGCTGATGTTCATCATGATGTTGCCGGCGTTGCGCATCAGCGTGGTGAAGCCCTCGCTGCCCGCTGCCGTGCGGAAGGCGGCGACCAGCCTGGCGCGGGCCTCCTCCGGCGCATCGCGGCGCACCCATACGCCGTAGAACGGGCCCCAGGGCAGCAGCCGGGCCATGCCGGGCAGGTCCACGGTGATGGGCGGCACGTCGGGCAGCGTCGGCACCGCCTCGGTATTCACCACCGCGAGCGGCTTCACGCGCCCGGCGCGGATGTGCTCGGCGGCGGCACCGAGGCCCACCGGCATGAAGTCCACATGGCCGCCCTGGAGCGCGGTGAGGCCCGGGCCCTCGCCATCGAAGGGCACGGCGATCACGCGCATCTGCGTCACCGTGTTGATCATGGCGCCGACCACATGCGGCAGGCCGCCGGGGCCGGTCGCGCCCATTTTCACGCGGCCGGGATTGCGCTGCGCCTCGGCCACCACGTCCTTCATGGTGGTCCAGGGCTTGTCCTTGTTGGCCACCACCACGGCCACGCCGCGGGCGGTGACATTGACCGGGAAGAAATCCCCGTAGTCCCGCGTGCCGATGCCGAGCACCTTGTGCAGTTGCGGGTTCTCCGCCCCATACAGCAGCGTGTAGCCATCGGCGGGCGCGCTTGCGACAGCCTGCACGGAAATGGCGCCGCCGCCGCCGGGGCGGTTCTGCAGCACGATGGACTGGCCGAGCGCGGCCTCGGCCGGCGGCGTCAGGGCGCGCGCCACGACATCGGTCGCACCACCGGCGCCCCACATGATGATCCCGGTCAGTTCCCGCGTGGGGAAGGCCTGGGCGCGCGCGCCGGCCGGCAGCAGCGGCAGGGCGGCGAGGGTGGCGAGCATGCGGCGCGTGAGCATCTTGGGCGTCTCCCTGGAACGGCGCTGTGTGCGCCTTGCGGTGGTTGTCGCTTTGGCCCAGGGGCGCGTCAACCGGGCGGGGCCGCGCCCGAACGCAAGGCGGCGGGCCCCGCGAGGGACCCGCCGCGATGCTGGACCGGACGTGCCGGGCAGGTTCAGGCCGAGCGGCGCTCGGCGGCCTCCATGGCCATCACGCGCCCGTTCAGGCGCAGGCGGATGCGCTCGAGCAGCGCGCCTTCCTGCAGCAGCGGGTAGCAGGCGGCCTCGGCGTACTTGCCGTTGTGCCGCTCGCTGTCGAAGTCCTTGAAGAGCGTGGACACGCCGTAATTGTCGAAGTACTTGCGGTTGCCGTCGTCGAAGTAGGATTCCGAGACCGCGCCCTCGGCCACCAGCAACCCATGCGCCGGCAGTTCCACGTGCCAGTAGGTGACTTCGGGGCACCACACTTCCTGCACGATGGTGGCGCCGTTCACGAGGTGCTTCGCCGGCACCAGGTGGCCATCGAGGAACATGGCGTGCTCGGGGCTCACGCGCAGGTCGCGGTGCGGCACGCCTTCGGCCAGGGCGCCGGCCTTGATCAGGATGGGGGCGACCTTGGCGCGGTTGCGGTGGCGCGCGACGTTCACCTGGCTGTGGCCGATCCAGATGATGGGCTGCAGCGCGGCGCCGCCATGGGCGGTGAGCACCAGGTCGCCGACCTGCAGGTTCTCCACCGCGACTTCGCCGCGCGCGGTGGCGATCATCGTGCCGGAGGCGAAGCAGGTCACCGGCAGGTCGTTCAGCGTGCTGCTGAAGGCACCAAAGGGACCAGACGACGCGGTGATGTCGACATTCCCACCCAGGGGTATCGCATTCAGGAAGGTCTGCGCGCCCGCCGGCAGATTGGCCGTGAAGCAGCGCTGTTCTGCGAGAGGTTCTGACTGAAGCTCTGCTGGAAACTGAAGGTGCCACCCTCGTTGTTGGTCAGCGTGATGTTGATCGTGCCACTCGACATTGCCGGTGCCGATCAGCGTTCCGACGATCGTTTGCGGCGGCGAGCCGACATTCTGATCCCAATCGCCATCGCCGCCGAACTGGAGGCCAGCCGCAGAGAGCGCAATACCGGTTAGAGGCATGGAGGAATCCTATCTTTGATGGAAGTGGGTTGCGTGACACAGGCACGCACGGATCCTCGGTGCCGATAGCACCGCAGGATATTGCGTCTGGAGGTCGCGAATCGGTCGGCTACCCAGGCGGCGGCTGCCTGAGGTTCTTCTGGAGCCTGGGCCTCGGCCGCCCTTGGCGGCCGGCTTGCGCGCAGCCGGCCGGCGCGTCGCCGGGCGCACGGCCCGGGCGGCGCGTGGCCGTGATGCGGCAGGCACGGCGGCGGCGCAGGACGCCTCGGCGTGCGCCGCGTCAGGCGTTGCGCCGTCGCTGCGGTCGAGGCTGGCGCGGAAGGGTGTTGCCGGCGTGTCGGCCGGCATCAGCGCCAGTGTCGCGCCGCGCAGGCGAGGCTTCTGGGCCAGGCGCGCGGCCCGGCGCGTGCCCGCCTGGCCGGCGACAGCCATGGCGGCGCGGCGAAGGCCGGAGCCTCCCTCGCATGTCCCGACCAGGTGCTGCGCAACGGTGATCAAGCGGGTTCAAGCCTTCGACACAACCTACAGCAGAGCTTGTGGCCTCAGCGGCCCGGCGACGCAAGGCCGGCCCAACAAATTTGTGAGACATGTAACATGATTTTTCGATGTCTCTGCGAAATAACAATGCCCACCGTGGGTGGTTTCGGTACGGCTATCCGCCACATCAGTGGCCGATGGGCAACCTCAGGCACGCATGTCCGGCATCATTACCATAAGCGGTTTTCTTTTTCAGGATGCACGCACAGGTGGCTTCCTGAGCATGCGCGCAACCTCATTCGGCACGAATCCACGCAGTATCGTGCCGGCAGCCACGAACGCCCCCGCGCCTGCCGTCACCAGCACCGCCGCATGCAGGGCGCGCCGGCCGGCCGGCAGCGGCAGGGCGGCGAGCATCTTGGGCGTCTCCCTGGAACGGCGCTGTGTGCGCCTTGCGGTGGTTGTCGCTTTGGCCCAGGGGCGCGTCAACCGGGCGGGGCCGCGCCCGAACGCAAAGCGGCGGGCCCCGCGAGGGACCCGCCGCGATGCTGGACCGGACGTGCCGGGCAGGTTCAGGCCGAGCGGCGCTCGGCGGCCTCCATGGCCATCACGCGCCCGTTCAGGCGCAGGCGGATGCGCTCGAGCAGCGCGCCTTCCTGCAGCAGCGGGTAGCAGGCGGCCTCGGCGTACTTGCCGTTTGCGCGATCGCTCGCGAAGTCCTTGAACAGCGTCGCGATGCCGTAATTGTCGAACTGGCGGCGGTTGCCGTCGTCGAAATAGGATTCCGAGACCGCGCCCTCGGCGACCAGCAGGCCGTGGGCGGGCAGTTCGACGTGCCAGTAGGTGACTTCGGGGCACCACACTTCCTGCACGATGGTCGAGCCGTTCACCAGCAGGTGCGCGGGCACCAGGTGGCCGTCGAGGAACATGGCGTGCTCGGGGCTCACGCGCAGGTCGCGGTGCGGCACGCCTTCGGCCAGGGCGCCGGCCTTGATCAGGATCGGCGCGACCTTGGCGCGGTTGCGATGCCGGGCGACGTTCACTTGGCTGTGGCCGATCCAGATGATGGGCTGCAGCGCGGCGCCGCCATGGGCGGTCACCACCAGGTCGCCGACCTGGAGGTTCTCCACCGCGACTTCGCCGCGCGCGGTGGCGATCAGCGTGCCGGCGGCGAAGCAGGTGATGCCGTCCTCTGCCGGATTGTAGTCGGTGACCGTGATCGAGTCCGAGCCGCGGAAGAAGATGGTGTTGCCCGCGAGGTCGGAAGCGGTGTCCCACGGATTGCCCGAGCCGTCCGTCCAGCCCTGGAGATCCAGGGTGTCGCTGCCAGGCCCCAGCGCCACGCGGTCATTGCCGTCACCCGTGCGCCAGACGATGACGTCGTTGTCGTTGCCGCCGCTGATGACGTCGTTCCCGGCGCCGCCGACAAGAGTGTCGTTGCCGTCGCCTCCGACGAGGAAGTCGCCACCGCCCTCACCGGCCAGGCTGTCGTCGCCGCCAAGGCCGAACGCGAAGTTGGTGCCATTGGTGCCGGTAAACGTGTCATCGCCAGGGGTTCCGAACGGCCCGGGATTCCATGAGCCTGACATCTATTGTCTCCTTACCGTGCGAGAGGGTGTTTGCGGACGTCGCCCGGCGCGGTGCGCGCGCTGGAACATGCCAGCAGCGGGCAGCACGATGATCGCGTCGCGACAGGATGGCTGGCCGCAGGGGCGACCGCGGGTCGTGGCCCCGAGCCTGGGCCAGGGCCGCCCTTGGCCGCCGGCCTGCGCGCAGCCGCGCGGCGGTTTGCCGGGCGCGCGGCACGTGGCCGTGATGACGAGGGTCTTGCAACGGCTCGGAACGCCTCGGCATGGGTTGCCTCGGGCGGCGCGCCGCTGCTGCGGTCAGGGCTGGCTTGGAAGGGTGCTGCAGGCGCGCCGGCCGGCATCAGTGCCAGTGTCGCGCTGCGCAGACGTGGCTGATGTAGCAGGCGCGCGGCACTGCGCGTGCCCGCATGGCCAGCGGCAGCGGCGCGGCGAAGCCCGCAGCCTCCCTGGCGTGTTCCGATCAGGCTTCGCGCAACGGTGATCACGCGGGTTCAGGCAGTCGTCGACATCAGCACATGGCGGATATGCCGCCCGAGGCCCGGCGACACAAGGCTAAGCTAACAAAAATGTGAGACATGGAATGTAATTTCCGAGGTGTTCGCCAGATGAGACCGACCACCGGAAACGGTTTCGCTGTGACCATCCGCGCCATTGGCTGTCGATCTGCAAACTCAGGTAAACATTTCTGGAAACATTACCTCAAGTAGCATTCTTTATTGTTGTGCACGCGCAGGTTGCTTCCTGAGCATGCGCACAACTTCCTTTGGCACAAATCCACGCAGCATCGTGCCGGCAGCCACGAATACCCCCGCGCCGGCCGCCACCAGTACCGCCGCATGCAGGGCGCGCAGGCCGGAGCTGGCGCCGCTGCCCAGCGCCCAGGCCAGCCCCGCCACCACCAACCCCATCAGCGCCGCCGCGGCCAGGATGCGCGGCAGCCTCTCGCGTGCCCGCCGGTCCGCCACGAAATCGCCCCGCCGGCCCAGCAGCCAGGCCAGCAGCCCGGCATTCGCCCAGGCCGCGCAGGAGGTTGCCAGCGCCACCCCCACATGCCCCAGCGGCCCCATGAACAGCAGGTTCAGCCCGAGGTTCAGCGCCACCGTGAACAGCCCCACCTTCACCGGCGTGGTGGTGTCCCCGCGCGCGAAGAAGCCCGGCGCGAACACCTTCACCAGCAGGAAGGCCGGCAGGCCGAAGGCATAGGCCACCAGCGCCGCCGCACTGGCCGCCGCCGCCGCCTCGTCGAAGGCGCCGCGCTGGAACAGGGCTGCGATGATGGGCCCGGAGGCGGCCGCCAGCCCCGCCGCGGAGGGCAGGCCCAGCAGCAGCGCCAGCTCCACCGCCCGGTTCATGCTGCGATGGGCCGAGAGCGGCTGACCGGAGCGCACCTGCCGCGCCAGCAGCGGCAGCAGCGCGGTGCCGAGCGCCGCCCCCACCACGCCGAGGGGCAATTGCGCCACCCGGTCTGCGTAATACAGGTAGGACACCGCGCCCGAGGGCAGCAGCGAGGCGATCACCACATCCACCGCCAGGTTGATCTGCGTGACGCCGGCGCCGAGCACGCCGGGCACCATCCGCCGCAGCACATGGCGCACCGGCGGCGTCAATCCGGGCGTGCGGAAGCCCAGCACCATGCCTGCATGCCGCGCCGCCAGCCACACCATGCCCAGCTGCACGAAGCCGGAGGCGAGCAGGCCCCAGGCCAGCGCATGGCCCGGCGTGGCCACATGCGGGGACAGCCCCACCAGCGCGGCCATCAGCAGCAGGTTGAAGAACACCGGCGCGGCGGCGGCGGCGGCGAAGCGGTCGAGCGCGTTCAGCACGCCCGAGATCAGCGCCGTCAGGCAGATCAGCGGCAGGTAGCCGAAGGTGATGCGCGTGAGCTCCACCGCCAGGTCGAACTTGTCCGGCCGCGAGACGAAGCCCGGCGCCAGCAGGGCCAGGAGCTGCGGCATGAAGATGAAGCCGAGCACCGTCAGCAGCCCCAGCCACAGCGCCATCAGCGTGGCCATGCGCTCGGCGAGGTCCTGCGCCGCCGCGCGGCCTTCCTTCACCAACGCGCCGGCGAAGGCGGGGATGAAGGCGGCGTTGAAGGCGCCCTCCCCGAACAGGCGGCGGAACAGGTTGGGCAGTTTCAGCGCGACGAAAAAGGCATCCGCCACCGGCCCCGCACCCAGGCGCGAGGCGATCAGGATGTCCCGCGCGAAGCCGAGCACGCGGCTCGCCATGGTCCAGCCGCCGACGGTCAGCACCGAGCGCAGCATCAGCGCGCGCCCATCACAGCCCGAGCAGGTCGAGCGTGCGCCCGACCACCTTCGCCTCGTCGAAGCGCTCCAGCGCGCGGGCGCGCCCGGCGGCACCCATGCGGGCGCGCAGGCCAGGGTCGCTCGCCAGGGCCGACAGCGCGGCGGCGAGCGGCGCCTCCTGCATCGGCGGCACCAGCAGGCCGGTCTCGTGCTCCACCACCTGCTCGCGCGGGCCGCGGATGTCGGTCGCGACCACCGGCAGGCCGGTCAGCATGGCCTCGATCACGCTCATCGGCAGGCCTTCGAAATGGGAGGGCAGGCAGAACACGTCGGCCGCGGCGAGGATACGCGCGACATCATGCCGGTAGCCCAGGCGCACCACCCGCCGCCCCAGCGCCGCCGCCGCGCGGGCGAAATGCGGCTCGAGGTCCTCGCCATGGTCGGAGGCGAGGCGATCGCCCACCACCCACAGCACGGCATTGGGCGGGGTGGCTTCCATCGCGCGCAGCAATTCGGGGTGGCCCTTGTGGCGCACCAGGCGAGAGACCGCGGCGATGACGCAGTCATCCGCGCCCGCGCCGAGTTCGGCGCGGATCGCCGCGCGCGCCTGCGCGTCGGGGTGGAACAGCGCGGGGTCGCGCCCGTTCAGCACGGCGGTGGCGCGGGGGTGGATGCGCAGGCGGCGGGCATCCTGCGCCTCCTCCTCGCTGACGGTGAGGAAGGTCTGGGTCAGGCGCCCGCCCAGGCGTTCCATGTGCAACGAGAGCCGCCGCCGCCACCATGGCCCCGGCTGGTTGAACAGGAAGCCGTGGCAGGTATAGGCGACGTGCGGAACGCCAGCCGCCTTGGCCGCCAGGCGTGCCAGCAGGCCGCTGATCGGCATGTGGGCGTGCACCAGGTCAAAGCGCTCGCGGCGGAACAGGTCGACCAGGGCGCGGAAGGCGCGGGCCTGCGCCGCGGGGTTCAGGCTGCGCACCAGCGGCATGGGGGCGATGCGGAAGCCCTCGGCGCGCGCGACATCGAGCAGCGGTCCCTCGGCCGAAACGCCCACCACCTCATGCCCGCGCGCGCGCGCGCCGCGCATCACCGGCAGCAGGAAGTGCCGCAGCGAGAAATCGACATTGGTGAGTTCGCAGATCTTCATGCGCAGCCCGCTATGCGGCTGCGGCTTAGGGCAATATCCGACCGGATGGAATCGATCCGGTCGAATTTCTTGCTCGAAAAACACCGATTCCAGAGCAGCTTATGTCCGATCGGGGAAACGCGCCTGGCGCGGGCCCGGCGGCTCAGGCCACGATCTCCAGCATCGTGAGCCCGGCTGCGAGCAAGCGGCGCAGGTCGGCTTCGGGCAAAGCGACGCAGCCTTCCGTAGGTTCCAGACCCGCCCGTGCGACATGCAGGAAAATCGCGCTGCCGCGCCCGCGCTCGACCGGCGCATCGTTCCAACCCAGCACGCCGATCACGTCATAGACGCCATCATCGCGCCACAGGCGCTCATGCCGCGCCGCATGGGGCAGGCGCACGGGCCGGTTGTAGTCCCTATGGGCAGGGTCGTCGCACCAGCCATCATCGGGCGAGATGGGCTCGGCGGGCAGCGTGCCGCCGGGGCGCGGGCCGCGATCGGCACGCCACAGAATGCGGCGCACCGGCAGCAGGCCGATCGGCGTCGCGCCGTCGCCTTCCACCTTCGCGGTGCTCAGGCCGCCTTTGCCCAGGGCGCAGCGCAATGTCTGGCCATGGAAACGCAGCAGGCCATCCGCGGTGACGCGCGCCGTGCCGGTCACGGGTCAGGCGACAAGGTCATGCGGCCCGGCGGTGCGGCATGGCAGCCGCCGGCGGAGGCATCTTCATTGCGGCAGCAGATGCCCGAAACGCTTGGCCTTGGTCTTGAGGTAGCCGTCGTTCACGCCGTTTGGGTCGAAGGCATGGGCTTCGCGCCCCAGCACCTCGATCCCGCAGGCCCCCAGGCCCGCGACCTTGTCCGGGTTGTTGGTCAGCAGGCGCACCCGCTCCACGCCGACAGCGCGCAGCATGGTGGCCGCGACGAGGAAGTTGCGCTCATCCGCGCCGTAGCCCAGTGCGCGATTGGCATCGAGCGTGTCGAGCCCCTCATCCTGGAGGGTGTAGGCGCGCAGCTTGTTGGCAAGGCCGATGCCCCGGCCCTCCTGCGCGAGATACAGCAGAACGCCGCCTGCAGGGTCCTGCGCCATGCGCGCGATGGCGCCGCGCAGCTGCGGCCCGCAATCGCACCGCATCGAGCCCAGCAGGTCGCCGGTGAAGCATTCCGAATGGGCGCGCACCAGCGGCGCGCCGCCCTCGGCCGCGGTCTTTTCCGGCGTGCCGACCAGGATGGCGAGGTGCTCGATCCCGCCATCGGCGGCGCGGAAGGCAACGATCCGGGCCTCCGGTGCGTCCTCCAGGGGCACACGCGCCTCGGCCACGCGGGCGAGCGACGCAGCGGCGGAGACCGGATACGCCGCGACATCGGCCGCGGTGACGCACAGCAGCGACAGGTGAGCCGCGCCCGCCTCCGTTGCCGGTGCCGCGACCAAGGCCGGCAGGAGCCGGCCGAGTTTGGCCAGGGCGATCGCCGCCTGGGCCAGTGGGGGCACCGGTGCCCGCTCCGGCGTTTCGGGCAGAAGGCGTTCGGCGGTAGGGTCGGCCAGGCTGCGAAGGACCTGCGGCGCAAGCAGCGTGGGCGGCAGGCGCAGTGCGACGGCGCCTTCCTCCTCCGCCACATGGGGCACCGGGCGGTGCAGCACCGCGGCCGCGCGCACGGGCGCGAGCAGCAGGACAGCCGGCGCGAGGGCGGCGGCGGCGAGGTCGGACAGGCCCTGCGCGCCCACGGTTTCGGCTGCGGCGACCACCAGGCAGGTATCCGGGCCGCGCAGGATCACGGGTGTGCCGCGACGCAGATCCGCAACCGCGCGGTGCACGCTCCGGAGGCTCAGCACGCGTGCGTCGAGGCGCCGGGGCGCAACACTCGTGGGTTCAGTCGCAAGAATTCCGGGAGGCGTCATTGTGTGGCGTTCCATTTCTCATCCCATGCCACGCCGCGAATGTGGCTTGCCCATGGCATTGCCGCACACATTCTCGCTTCAGAGGCACTGCCAGGGCTATGCGAGCATGTGGTATCGATAGCGACGTCGTCCAGATGCGTGAAGTTGCAATCACAGCTTCGAGAGATGGAGGTCTTTTGTTTCTCGTCTCTGGCACATACGCTCCGCAGCAGCCATACCTTCGCCGGGGGCTCGTGGCGGTTGCCGGCGTTCGGCAGGCGCCCATTACTCATAGGGGAAGTGGCGCATGACCGGTCCGCGCCCGGTGCTGATCGTGGATGACGATCCGGCCCTGTTGGCAACCTTGATGGAGCAACTGGCGCTGGAAGGCGAATTCGCGCCTGCGAATGCGGCAACGCTGGCCGAGGCCGATGCGCGACTGAAGGCCGAGGGCGCGCGGTTCGACCTGGTGCTTCTCGACATCCGCCTGCCGGACGGCGACGGGCGGGAGTTCTGCACGCGCATGCGCCGCGCGGGGCTGCGCATGCCGGTGATGATGCTCACCGCCTCGGACAGCGAGGCGGATATCGTCAGCGGCCTCGATGCCGGGGCCAACGACTACATCGCCAAGCCGTTCCGGCTGAACGAGCTGCTGGCCCGCATCCGCGCCCAGCTGCGCGGCTACGACAGCAGCGAGGATGCGGTGTTCCGCGTCGGCCCCTACCTGTTCCGCCCATCCGCCAAGCAGTTGCACGACCCCTCCCGCGGCAAGCGCATCCGCCTGACCGAGAAGGAGGCGGCGATCCTGAAGTTCCTCTACCGCGCGGGCGGGCGGCCGGTGCCGCGCCACGTGCTGCTCAACGACGTGTGGGGGTACAACAGCTCCGTCACCACCCACACGCTCGAGACGCACATCTACCGGCTGCGCCAGAAGATCGAGCCGAACCCGAGCGAGGCTCGGCTGCTGCTGACCGAGACCGGCGGGTACCGGCTGGATCAGGCGACCGCGCCTACGGTCACCTGACGCTGCGAGGTGCACGCCCCGTCCGGCTCCCCCTTCCGTCGGGCGCCGCATCCGTAACATTGATCAGGCGCCGGGGCTCATGCTGCCGGAATGGTAGCCACACTCCGCTGGCGGAGTGTCCGGCCCGGCAGGGCGGCGCGCCTCACACTCGCCGGGCGGCCCCAATCAAGGGCGTCGGTGGTCCGTCACGTTTCGCGGCTCCGGGTCGTCCGCACCCTTCGGCGGCAGCACGTCCGGTGTGCGCCGGACATGCTTCGGGCGCGGAGGTCTCCCTCCGCGCCCGTTGCTTTTGCCCGGCCAGGCTTGGCCGGATCAGTTCAGGCGTTCGCCATGCTGCGTGACGTCGAGGCCCTCGCGCTCCTCCTCCTCGGTCACCCGCAGGCCGGTGATCGCCTTGGTGACCATCAGCAGGATCCAGGTGCCCACGGCGGTGAACACGATGGTCGCGCCGACCGCGGTGCACTGCTTGATGAACTGCTCCATCGAGCCCGACACGCCCTCGGGCGAGGCATCGGTTGCCGAAAGCGGGCCGTAGGCGAGGAAGCCCACCAGCAGCGCGCCGACGATGCCGCAGACGCCGTGCACGCCGAAGGCGTCCAGGCTGTCGTCATAGCCCAGCGCATGCTTGAGCGCCGTGGCACCCCAGTAGCCCGCCAGGCCCGCCACCGCGCCGATGATCAGCGCGGAGCCCGGCAGCACGAAGCCCGCCGCCGGGGTGATGGCGACCAGGCCGGCGACCGCGCCGGAGATGGCGCCGAGCACGCTCGGCTTGCCCTTGATCATCCACTCCGCGAGGATCCAGGTGATCACAGCGCCAGCAGCGGCGACCTGCGTGACCAGCATCGCCATGCCCGCGCGCCCGCCGCCCGAGGACGCGGCCGAGCCGGCATTGAAGCCGAACCAGCCCACCCACAGCAGCGCCGCGCCGATGACGGCCAGGCCGAGGTTGAAGGGTGACATGTTATCGGTGCCGTAACCCAGGCGCTTGCCCAGCACGATCGCCGCCACCAGGCCGGCCACGCCGGCGTTGATGTGCACCACCGTGCCGCCGGCGAAGTCGAGTGCGCCGTCCTGGAACAGCCAGCCATTCGGGTGCCATACCCAGTGCGCGACCGGCGCATAGATCACCAGCGTCCACATCGAGATGAACAGCACCAGCGCCGAGAACTTCATGCGGTCCGCCACCGCGCCGGTGATCAGCGCGGCGGTGATGACCGCGAAGGTCATCTGGAACATCACGAAGATGGATTCCGGGATGGTGAAGGCGACGGCGCCGTCGCCGCTGCCCAGCGAGAAGGGCTTGTCCCAGTTCTCGGCGATGCCGCCCAGCAGCACCTTCGAGAAGTCGCCGACATAGGCCGAATAGGTGCCGCCATCCCCGAAGGCGATGGAATAGCCGGCCACCATCCACAGCACCGAGACCAGCGCGGTGATGAAGAACGACTGCATCATGGTGGCGAGCACGTTCTTCTTGCGGACCATGCCCGCGTAGAAGAGCGCGACACCAGGCACGGTCATCATCAGAACCAGCGCCGTGGAGGTCATCATCCAGGCGGCGTCGCCGGTATCAACCTTGGGCGCCTCCTGCGCCATCGCGGGCATCGCCGCGAGCATGAGGGTCGCCGCAGCCAGGCCGCAGCGCGCGAGCATGCGCTTCACGTTCGTATCATCCTTTCCGTACATGGGGCGGGGCCTCACAGGGCCGAGCCGTCGGTCTCGCCGGTGCGGATGCGCAGGGCGCGCTCCACATCCATGACGAAGATCTTGCCGTCGCCGATCTTGCCGGTGCGGGCGGTGGTGGCGATCGCCTCGACCACCGCATCGGCCATCTCGGACGGTACGGCGACCTCAATTTTTACCTTGGGCAGGAAGCTCACATGGTATTCGGCACCGCGGTAGATCTCGGTCTGGCCTTTTTGCCGGCCGAATCCCTTGACCTCGGTCACCGTCAGGCCCTGAACGCCGAGTGGCGTCAGCGCCTCACGGACCTCGTCGAGCTTGAAGGGCTTGATGACAGCCATCACAAGTTTCATGGCCGGTGCAGTTCCTCTGTGGGTCAGACTGAACGCATTCTTCCAAGAGCCGTGCCAGACTGCGGACCCCGCCAGGTGCGGGGCTTGAGGGCTTCGCCCACCTCGGGGTGCCCGCAAATTCGCCATATGCCCAATTTTTATGCGGAATGGCTGCGGCCTTCTCCCGGCCCGAACCCTCACGCGCTGCATCTTCCGGGCGGCCGCGGCGCATCCTGCCGGCGATCACGCCCGCGCGGACGGCCTGCCGCTGGCGCTCCGGCAAGGTGGGCCTAGATTGAAGCCATGAAGTCCCCCCTCGAAGTCGACGTCTGCGTCGTGGGCGCCGGCCCTGTCGGCGCCACCCTGGCCGCGACGCTCGCCGCCGCCGGCGTCAGCACCGCGGTGGTCGATGCCGCCCCCTTGCCGCCGATGGAGCTGCCGGCCTTCGATGGCCGTGCCTATGCCATCGCGCTGTCCTCCCAGCGACTGCTCGCCGCCTGTGGCGTGTGGGACCGGCTGCCGGAGGCGCCTTGCCCCATCCATGACATCCGCGTGGCCGACGGCCGCCCGGGGGAACGCGCATCGCCCCTGTCGCTGCATTTCGACCACGCCCAATTGGGTGGGGAGCCCTTCGGCTGGATGGTCGAGGCCCGCGCGCTGCGCGTCGCGCTCAATGCCCGGCTGCCAGTTCTGGGCGACCTCGCGGTGTTTGCGCCGGCACAGGCGCGCGTCG
The DNA here is from genome assembly GCA_963716705.1 of uncultured Alphaproteobacteria bacterium. Classification (GTDB taxonomy): domain Bacteria; phylum Pseudomonadota; class Alphaproteobacteria; order Acetobacterales; family Acetobacteraceae; genus Neoroseomonas. The sequence goes on along the minus strand of CAVQTW010000013.1, from coordinate 187,258 downwards.
AGCGCGGCGTGGAGGGCGCGGTGGTGCACCTGTCCACCGGCGAAGTCGTCCACGCCCGCCTGGTGGTGGGCGCCGAGGGGCGCAATTCGCCGTTGCGGCGCCAGGCCGGCATCCCGACCACGCGGCTCGACTACCATTGCCTTGGCATCGTGGGTGCGGTCGCGCATGAGAAGCCGCACCACAACGTGGCTCTCGAACAGTTCCTGCCGCACGGCCCCTTCGCGCAATTGCCGATGAACGGGATTCCGGGGCACCCCCATGTCAGCGCCATTGTCTGGACCGAACGCACCGCCATCGCGAAGGCGGCGCTGGCAATGGATGATGCCGCCTACGGTCGGCAGATCGCCGCACGGCTGGGTAACCACCTGGGGGCGGTGACACCCATCGGGCGGCGTTGGTCCTATCCGCTGAGCGCCATGCATGCCGCGCGCTACACCGCCGAGCGCCTGGCGTTGGTGGGTGATGCGGCGCATGGCATCCACCCCATCGCCGGGCAGGGGCTGAACCTTGGCTTCCGCGACGTGGCGGCACTGGCCGAGTTGGTGATCGACGCGGTGCATGGCGGGCAGGACCCGGGCGGGGCGGCCGATGCTCGCGCGCTACCAGGCGGCGCGGCGGCCCGACAGCCTGGTGATGCTGGGGGCGACGCATGTGCTGGAGCGGCTGTTCTCCTCCCGCCTGCCGCCGGTGCGGATCGCGCGGCGGCTGGGCATCGCGGCGGTGGACCGGCTGCCGGGGCTCAAGCGCTTCTTTGCCACGCGCGCCATGGGGCTGGGCGGCACCGCGGCGGGGCTGCTCGGCGGCCAAGGGCTGGCGCGGCCCGGCGCGAATTGACAGGCGCGCCGGCCGGGGCCTACGCGGGATGAACCCCGGAGGAATTGCCCATGACCGCGCCTGATCGCCTGCGTGCCCTTCTGGCGAATCCCGGTTTCGTCGTCATGCCGGCGGTGTGGGACGGGCTGAGCGCCAAGCTCTCGGCCGCCGCGGGGTTCGGCACGGCGTTCCTGTCCGGCTCCTGCGTCGCGGCGAGCCGCCTCGGAGGGCCGGACCTCGACCTCATCTCCTTCGGCGAGATGTTCGACTCCTTCAACATGGTGCACGCCGCCGCGCCGGAGACGCTGGTGCTCGCCGACGGCGACCATGGCTACGGCAATGCGATGAACGTGCAGCGCACCGTGCGCGCCTATGGCCGCGCCGGCGCCGCCGCCGTCCTGATCGAGGACAAGATCACGCCGCGCGCGCTGACCGCCGCCGGCAAGCCCTGCCTGCCGCGCGAGGAGGCGCGCATGAAGATCCGCGCGGCGGTCGAGGCCGCGAAGGACTCCGGCATCCTGGTGCTCGCGCGCACCGATTGCCGCCCGACGCAGGGCATCGACGAGGCGGTGGCGCGCATCGAGATGTATGTCGAGGAAGGCGCCGACATCCTGTTCCTCGACTAGCCCGGCCGACGACGACGAGATCCGCCGCGCGGTGACCGCCGCGGCCAAGGGCAGGCCCTCCTTCGCCGTGCTGTCGCCAGGTGCGCCCGCGCGCCACGCCGACGCAGGCCGAGGCGGCCGCGCTCGGCTTCAAGATCGGCACCTATCCGACCGGCATGCTCTCGCCGGCCGTCGCCGGCATGAAGGCGGGGCTCGCCGCGCTGGCGGCGGGCGAAGCGGAGGCGCAGCTGCGCTCTGCCGCCGGCGGAACTGCGCGAGACGCTCGGCTATGCGGACTACGACGCGCAGGCCAAGCCGTTCATCGTGAAGGGCTGAGATGGGGCGGCGGCGCATCGCCGCTGCGCGCCGACGCGCGGTGGCGGCTCCGTTTGGCGGCGCGCGACCGGCCGACCCATCGTGACGGCGCCGACGCTTCTGCTGCCGCGCTGGGTCTGGTGCGCGGAGCATGGGCTGCGCGAAGGCCATGCCGTGCTGGTGGGGGCGGATGGCGCCATCCTGGATGTGCTGGCGCAAGCACCTTCGATCGACGCACCGCTCATCGACCTGCCCGGCGCGCTGCTGATGCCGGGCCTGATCAACCTGCACAATCACGCGCTGTCGGCGCCGCTGTTCCGTGGCCTGGCCGACGATATCGCGCCGGGTGACCTGCCGGGGCATATCGTCTTCTCGCTGCTGATGCCGCTGGGCGACCTCGCGGCGGAAGTGATGACGCCCGAGGATATCGGCGATGCGGCGGAAATGGCGCTGCTCGAAGGGCTGCGCTCGGGCATGACGACGGTGCTCGACGTGTTCCGCCTGCAGCAGGCGCCCTTCATCGCGCGCGCGAAACGTCTTGGGCTGCGCAGCTATTCCTGCCCCTATCTGTTCTCGACGCCGGGGCTCGACATGGCCGCGGACGGCACGCCGCTGTATCGCCCCGAGGGCAGCGCCGACCCCGGCTTCGACGCCGTGCTGGCGCTGTTCGCGGAGCATGACGAAGGCCCGCGCGGACGCACGCGCGTCGGCTTCGGCCCGCATGGGCCGGATTCCTGCACGCCGGACCTGTTGCGTCGCGTCGAGGCCAAGGCCCGCGAACTCGGCACCATCGTCTCGATCCATGCGGCGCAGAACCTGCACGAGATCGACCTGGTGCGGCAGCGGCACGGCAAGGGGTCGATGGCGCATCTGCGAGACCTGGGGCTGCTGCGCGAAGGCGTCGTGCTCGCACACGCGATGTACGCCACCGACGAGGAACTGGCGCTGGTGCGCGACGGGTGGAGCGGCGATCGCTTCCTGCCCGCTTGCCTTCGCGCGCAGCGGACGGTTCGTGCCGCTGGCGCGCTTCGAGGCATCGGGCGTGCGTCTGGGCATCGGCACGGATGGCGTGACGCTGGACATGGTGCAGGAGATGCGGACCGCGTCGGTCTTTGCGAAGGTGCAGTCCGGGCATGCGCATGGCCTCTCGGCGGAACGCGTGCTGCGCGCGGCAACGCGCGATGCGGCGCTGGCGCTGGGACGCAAGGACCTCGGCGTAATCACGCCGGGCGCGCGCGCGGACCTCATTGCCATGGACCTGCGTTCCTCGCGCTACCAGCCGGTATGGGATCCCTTGAAGGCATTGGTGACGAACGGCGCCGCTGCCGACCTCGCGCTCGTGATGGTCGATGGGCGCGTGCTGCTGCGGGGGGGCGAGGTTCTGATGGCCGATGAAGGCGCCGTCACGCGCCGCGGTGCGGCGGCGATCGAACGGGTTTGGCAGGAGGCGCTGCGGCGTGGGCGCATCCCGGCCGGCGTGGCCGCGCGCGCGGGGCGCATGATGGCGTGAGGGGCCCGGCCCGAGCGCGTCCCGCAACCTGCGGGCCGGAATGCTCGCGGCCAGCGACGCCACACCACAGACCTAGTTGAACATCCCGCACGCCGTGCCGAGCAGATCGGCAGCCGGGCCAGGCGGTGGGCAGGGTCGTGTCGTTGTGGGGGCGGCGGTCGTGGAGGTGCGGTTCGAAAGCGGCGCGCTGCCGCCAATCGACACGGCGCTGATCGTCGAATGGGACCGGTCCGCCCCGCTGACCCTCGCAAGTGCACAGCCATCTGGGTCCGGTGACCGTACGTGCCATCGCGCTGCAGGCAACGGCGGGCCTGCCGCGCAACACGCTGGTGCGCGCGACGGGGCTGCCCATCACGGTGCCGGTCGGGAATGCCTTGCTCGGGCGCTTTCTCGACGTCGTTGGAACGCTGCGCGACAGCGGCCCGGCCCTGCCGGATGACACACCCCGGCGTTCGATCCACCACCCGCCGCCAGCGCTGCGGGACGAGCGCGCGACCACCGGCGTCTTCGAGACCGGAATCAAGGTTATCGACCTTCTCACGCCCCTGGCGCGCGGCGGAAATGACCAGCCCCCATCGAGTGATCCATTCGGAATTTTAGTGGGCCATCGCAGCCGCGCCTGCTCCTGAGCTGATCTGCGACCTGGCCATCGGCACTGCCTTACCGCCTTCGGCGTTGGCTGAAGCCTCGGGGGCGGGCGGGCGGTACCCCAGCGACGAATGTGGCCGCACCCGGTTGTAGTGCTGGCGCCATTCCTCGATCAGCACCTGCGCTTTCCGCAGCGTGTTGAACACCTCGCCGTTCAGCAGCTCGTCGCGCAGCTTGCCGTTGAAGGATTCGACGTACCCGTTCTCCCACGGGCTCGCCTTCTCGATGTAGGCGGTGCGTGCACCCACCCCGGCGATCCACGCCTTCACCGCCTCGGCGATGAACTCCGGCCCCTGGTCCGAGCGGATATGCGCGGGCGTCCCGTGCGCGAGGAACAGGTCGGCCAGCACGTCGATCACGTCCGACAAGGTCAGCCTGCGCGCCACGCGGATTGCCAGCGCCTCGCGCGTGAACTCGTCCACCACGCACAACATCCGGAACTTCCGCCCATCCCGCGTCCGGTCCTCGACAAAGTCGTAGGCCCAGACGTGGTTCGCCCGCTCCGGTCGCAGCCGGATGCAGGAGCCGTCCGCCAGCAACAGCCTGCCGTGCCTCGGCTGCCGCCGCGGCACCTTCAGCCCCTTCCGCCCTGCGCTGCCCGACAGCCTGCCCGTGATCGGGACGGCGCGGCGCGATCGGCGCGTGATTCTGGCCTTCGGCATGGGCATCTCGGCCTCACCCAGTCGGCCGCCACGGGCCTGCTGGTCGCCGACCTCGTTGCCGGCCGGCCGTCTTCCATCGATCTGACCCCGTTCACCACAGATCGCTTTTGACCTGGAGGCCCCCATGGCACGCCACACCGTTTCCTGCATAGACGGGCACACCTGCGGCAACCCGGTGCGCCTTGTGAGCGGCGGCGCCCCGCCGCTGCAGGGCGCCACCATGCTGGAGACACAGTCACGCGCGGCGGCGCGCAATGCGGTGTTCTACGGCGACAAGGCAATAGACCGCTCACCTTGCGGGACGGGGACCTCGGCAAGGATGGCCCAGTGGGCGGCAAAGGGACGCCTGCGGCCCGGCGATCCCTTCGTGCACGAGAGCATCATTGGCTCGATGTTCGACGGCCGGATGGAAGCCGAGGCGCGGATAGGCGACCGGCCTGCCATCATACCTTCCGTCGCGGGCTGGGCTCGCATGACGGGTTACAACACGATCTTCATCGAAGACAGGGACCCGTACGCACACGGGTTCCAGGTGATCTGACCGCATCCGGACTTCCAGTGCGAGCAGCACGCGCTGGTGCGGGCTGCTGCAACGCTGCGCGAAATCCCGTCACGCGCAGCCTCGGCATGACGTCCCGGTGCTGGCACGCAAGCCTGGCGCGTCGCGCAACGGCGCGCCCTTCATGGAGTTGGTTGCTGTCCGGGGCGCTGGAACAGGTGCGGCGCAAGCTGGCGGCTGCGCGCGATGGCGACCGGCAGATGGTGGACATCCTGACGGCGGTGCTGAGCGACGGCCTGTTCGGCGACGCCAGGATGGCGACGAGGCTGCTGGATCGGCTGACGCATCACTGCGACATCGTCGAGACCGGCAACGACAGATGGCGGTTCACGAACCGCGCCTGACCCCCGGCCGACGCCGAGCCCGCCCTGGGCGCGCCCCTGGCGGACGTGGTGGCCCTTCTGGACCAGGCGCTCGCCGCGCCGCGTCCGAAGGTGAACCCCGCGCTATGCACCGGCGCGCAGCGCATCCTGGATGCCTGGTGGAGCGGCCTCTTGTGAGGCGCCGTTGGATTGCATACAAATTACAGTGTCATACACGTGATCTGGGGGCGTGAGCGGCGCGATGGCAACGGCCTGGGAGCAGGCATACCTGACGCTTCGGCGGCGCCTCGCCGATGGCACCTACGCGCCGGGTTCGCGCCTGCGCGAGGAGGACCTTGCGGCGCAACTGGGCGTCAGCCGCACGCCGGTGCGCGAGGCCCTGCGGCGGCTCGACGCCGAGGGCTGGCTGCGGGTGGTGCCCAACCAGGGCGCCTTCGCCGCCAAGTGGTCGCATGCGGACATCGAGGAGATCTTCGACCTGCGGGCCCTGCTCGAATTGCACGCCGCCGAACGTGCGGCCGCTGCGCCCTCGGCGCGTGGCATGGCCGCCCTGCACGCGGCCTGCGACGACGGGGAGGCTGCCCTGCCGGCGCACGACCTGACGGCGATCGAGCGCGTCTCCGAGGCCAATGTCCGCTTCCACCAGACCCTGTGGGAAATGAGCGGCCTGGCGCGTACGCGCGCGACGCTCGCAAGCCTGGCGGTACCGCCGATGATCCTGCGCAACTTCCGCCATTTCAACGACACGAACCTGCGCCGCAGCCTCGCGCAGCACCGCGAGATGACGGAGGCGATCGGGACGCGCAACGCCGCCTGGGCGGGGGCGGTGATGCGCGCGCATGTGCAGGCGGGCAAGGCCATCTTCCTGGCGGCTGCCGACGATGCGACGACCGGGCAGGCAGCAGCATGACCCAACCTGTACAGGCCAAATGTATGCAATCCGACGTCCCGACGGTCGCTGCGGCGCTCGCCGGAATGGCGCGCGGCACGCTTCGGCGCGAGGCGCTGCTTGAAGCCTGCCTGGCGCGCATCGCCGAACAGGATTCGATGTTGCGTGCGGTGCACCACCTCGATCCGGCTGCAGCGCGGGCAGGCGCGGCGACAGGCCCGCTCGGTGGAATCCCCTGGGGGATCAAGGACAATTTCGACGTCGCCGGCCTGCCCTGCGCGGCGAATTCACGGCTGCGTGCGGGCCGCATGGCCACGCAGGATGCGGCGATCGTCACGGCCCTGCGCGCGACCGGCGCGTCGCTGATCGGCAAGCTCGCGACCTGGGAATACGGCACCGGCACGGGTGCCGAGCATTTCGACCTGCCGCATCCGCCGACCCGCAACCCCTGGGACAGGACGCGCTTCTCCGGCGGCTCCTCCACCGGCGCTGGTGTCGCGGTCGCGACCGGCATGACGCTGTTCGCCATCGGCTCCGACACCACCGGGTCGGTCCGCTTGCCCGCGGCGGCGACCGGCTGCTGCGGGGTGATCCTCACGCCTGGTGACCTTCCGATCGAGGGTGCGTTGCCCAACACCTACTCCATGGACCGCCCCGGGCTGGTCGCCTGGACGGCGGAGGATGCGGCGATCGTGATCGACGCGATGCGCGGCACGCGGCTGCGGTCCGCTGGTGACGCCGGCGCAGCAGGCCTGCGCATCGGCGTGCTGCGCGACGCAGGGCAGGGCCTTCCGGCGCCGCATCCGGAGCTTGCCGCGGCCCTTGATGATGGGCTTGGCGTGCTCGCAGGGCTCGGTGCGCGCATCGCGGACGCGACGCTGCCCTGGCCCGCATCCACCTGCCTCGATGCGGCGCGGATCATCGGCGCCGCCGAATCCGTCTCCATCCACGAGGCGGAGCTGCGTGATCGCTCGCATCTCATGGGGGCAGCGCTGCGCGACAAGCTGCTGGCCGGCATGGGCGTCAGCGCCGTGGACTACCTGGCGGCGCAGCGCTTCCGCCGCGCCTTCACCGCCGCCATGCAGCGCATGTGGGATGAGTTCGACGTGCTGCTTTCCTGCGGCGCGCTGCATCTGCCGCCGATCCTGGGCGTCGAGCCGGACTCGACGGCCTATACGCTCGAGACGATGATGACACCGGCGAGCCTCGCGGCGTTGCCGGCGCTCGTGCAATGCAACGGCTTCTCGCGCGGGGGCCTGCCGCTGCATTGGCACGTGATGACGCGCCAGCGCGGGGAGGATGCGATGTTCCGCCTGGCCATGGCCTATGAGGCGGCGACACCGTGGCGCGCGCGGAGGCCCGCATGATCCCCGCCCCGTTCGCCGCGCGCGCTGCAGAACTGGCACGCGGCATGGCCGCCATCGCGGCACGCCTGCCGCGCGACTGGCCCAAGGAGCACCCGCCGGCGACCCCCGCCTGCGAGGCAGAAACAATCACGGGAGAGCAGAAACATGACTGACACAGGACAGGCGCAGGGCTTCGGCCGGCGTGGCTGGATGGCGGGTGCGGCGGGCCTTGCCATGGGCGGTGCCTTCGGCACGCCGGTGCTGGCGCAGGGCTCGCGGACGCTGCGCGTGCGCTTCGGCTCCGACATCTCGCAGCTCGATCCGGCGCGGATTTTCCAGAACGAGAACCAATCGGTCGCAAGCCACATCTACAATGGCCTGGTACAGTACGACCAGCGGACCAACGCGATCGTGCCCGACCTCGCCACCGGCCACGAGGTGTCGGCGGACGGAACGGTCTGGACCTTTCGCCTGCGGCCGGGCGTGACCTGGCACAAGGATTTCGGTGCACTCACCTCCGATGACGTGAAGTTTTCCTTCGAGCGGGTGCTCGACCCCGCGACGGGCAGCCTCTATCGCGGCCAACTCGCGAGCATCAAGGAAGTCCAGGCGCCGGACCCGATGACGGTGCGCATCGTGCTGAACGAGGCGAATTCGGGCTTCCTGCACAAGCTGTGCGCCTTCAACCAGGGCTGGATCGTCTCCCGCCGCGCCGTCACCGAGATCGGCGAGCGCTACAACATGAACCCGATCGGCACGGGCCCCTTCGTGTTCGACCGCTGGACGCCCGGCAATGAGGTGCGCATCGTCGCGAACCCGGCCTATTTCGGCGGCGCCACCACGCTGACGGACGTGATCTTCCGGATCGTGCGCGACGAGACGGCGGCGGCCATCGCGCTCGAGAACCGCGAGCTCGACATCTTCTACGCGCTGCAGTCGCCCGACGTGATCGACCGGCTGCGCCGCGCGCAGGGCATCAGCGTGCTCGACCGGCCAGCGAACAACACCGTCAACCTGGTGCTGAACACCACCGTGGGCCCGCTGCGCGACCCGCGCGTACGGCGCGCCATGGCGCATGCGATGAACCGCAAGGCGCTGATCGACGGCTTCTTCCGCGGCACGAAGTTCGAGGCGACCAGCGTGCTGACCTCGACCTTCCAGGAATTCTCCGATGAAGGCGTGCCGCGCTATGCCTTCGATCCCGACCGCGCCCGAGCGCTGCTGCGCGAGGCCGGCGTGTCCAACTTCCGCTTCGAGATCACGACGGTCGGCCTCAATCCCTTCGACCGCTTCCCGGTGGCGCTGGCCAACGACCTGCAGCAGGTGGGCATCCAGGCCACGGTGCGCGTGCTGGAGCGCGGCGCCTATGTCCAGGCGCGCAGCAGCGGCAATGTGCAATCCTGCATCACCGCCGTGGTCGGCCCGCCCGACCCCGACAGCCCGCTGGTGACGCTCTATCACACGCGCTCCCACCCGCCGGGGCTCAATACCTCGCGCTATGACCGCGCGGATGCGCTGCTGGCCGAGGCGGCGCGCGCGCCCGACCTGCCCGGCCGCAAGGCGGTCTATGCGCGGCTGCTGCGCCAGACCATGGAAGACCTGCCGGTCATCCCGCTCTATGCCGACCGGCTGTTCATCGCGCATGGGCCGAGCGTGCAGGGCTTCGTGCAGAACAGCCTGTTCACCGTGAACGTCTCGCCGGTCTCGCTGAGCGGGGCGTGATGGTCCGCTACCTCGCCCGCTGCGCGGCGCAACTTCTCGTCGCGCTGGTCGGGATCGTCACGGTGGCCTTCTTCCTGATGAGGGCCATCCCCGGCGATCCCGCCCTGTACATGCTGGGCGATTTCGCGACCACCGAGGCGCTCGCGACACTGCGCGCGCGCCTCGGGCTCGACCTGCCGGTGTGGCAGCAATACGGGGTGTTCCTGCTGCGCGCCGCGCAGGGGGATCTCGGCGTCTCGGTGGTCACGGGCCAGTCCGCGCTGGCCGAGATCTGGTCCTCGGTGCCGCCCTCGGCCTCGCTCGCGGTCGCGGGCATGGCCATCGCGATCCTGTTCGGCGTGCCGCTGGGCATCATCGCGGCGGTGCGGCAGGGCACCGCGGTGGATGTTGCGGTCATGCTGGTGGCGCTGGGCGGCATCTCCTTCCCGGTGTTCTGGGTCGGGCTGGTGGCCATCCTCACCTTCTCGCACGCGCTCGGCCTGTTTCCCGCCCTGGGCGCGACCAGCGAACCGGGCTTCTGGAAGGGCCTGCATCACCTGGCGCTGCCGGCGATCGTGCTCGGCCTGTCGGTCGCGGCCTATATCGCGCGGCTGACACGCTCGGCGATGCTGGAGGTCCTGGGGCAGGACCACATCCGCGTCGCGCGCGCCATGGGCGTGCGGGAGCGGCGCATCATCTGGCACCTGGCCTTCCGCAATGCGCTCATCCCCGTGCTGGCGGTGATCGGGGTCACCTTCGCCTGGTCGCTCGGCAATGCGATCCTGGTGGAGGTTGTGTTCAGCCGGCCCGGGCTCGGTTCCACCATCCTCAAGGCGATCCTGGCGCGGGACTACCAGCTGGTGCAGGCGGGCGTGCTGGTGCTGGCGGCGGCGGTGGTGCTGCTGAACACGGCGCTCGACCTTGTCTACGGCGCCATCGACCCGAGGCTTCGCCGCTCATGAGCACGACCATCGACGAAGCCGAAGCGATCGAGGAGGCGGCGGCGCGCCGCAGGGCCACGATCCGTCGCTACGCGCGCCACCCGGGATTCGTGATCGGCGCGACAGGTATCGCCCTGCTCGTGCTCATCGCGCTGTTCGCGCCCTGGATCGCGCCGCATTCGCCGACGCGCACCGACCTGATGAACGCCTTGGCGCAGCCTTCCGCGACCTTCTGGCTCGGCACCGACCAGTTCGGGCGCTGCGTGCTCTCGCGCCTGATCCATGGGGCGCAGGTCTCGTTGCAGGTGGGGTTCTTCGTGGTGCTGATCTCGCTGTCGGCCGGCACGGTGCTGGGCGCGGTGGCCGGCTATGCGGGTGGCTGGCTGGAGCGCGCGCTGGTCGCGGTCATCGACATCCTGCTCGCCTTCCCCTCCTTCCTGCTTGCGCTGGCACTCGTGGCGGCGCGGGGCAACACGCTCGATTCCATCATCCTCGCGGTCGCCATCGCCTATACGCCGCGCGTCGCGGCGGTGATGCGCTCGGTCGTGCTGACCATCCAGCCGCGGCCCTTCATCGAGGCTTCGCGTGCCATCGGCCTGACGCCGTGGAACATCATCACGCGGCATGTCATCCCGAACGCGCTGCCGCCGGTGATCGTCGTCGCGACCGTCAGTGCCGCGACCGCGATCCTGGCGGAGGCGGGGCTGTCCTTCCTGGGCCTGGGCGTGCAGCCTCCAACGCCCACCTGGGGCAATGTGATCGCCGAGGGGCAGACCGCGATCACCACCAATCCGCTGATCTCGCTCTCGGCGGGCCTGTGCATCGCCTTTACCGTGGTGGTGCTGAACCTGCTCGGCGACGGGCTGCGCGACACGCTCGACCCCCAGATGCGCCGCAATACGGGCAAGCTGCTGTGAGCGCCGCCTTCGAACTGCGCGGCCTGACCGCCGCCGTGCCGGGCGAGAAGGGGGCGGTGCGGCTGGTGGAGGAGGTCAGCCTGTCCGTGCGCGCGGGGGAGACGCTGGCCGTGGTGGGCGAGAGCGGGTCGGGCAAGACCGTGACCTTCACCTCCGCGCTCGGGCTGCTGCCCAAGCCGGGCCGCGTGATCGCGGGGGAAGCGCTGCTGGAAGGCACCGACCTGCTGCGCCTGGCGCCGGAGGCGCTGCGCCGGATGCGCGGGGCGCGCATCGGCATGGTGTTCCAGGACCCGCTGACCGGGCTGAACCCGCTGTTCCGGGTCGGTGCGCAGATCGCCGAGGTGCTGCGCGCGCATCTGCCGATCGGGCGGCGGGAGGCGCGCGAGCGCGCCATCGCGCTGCTCGCGCGCGTGCAGATCCCGGATCCGACGCGGCGCGTGGACGACTACCCGCATGAATTCTCGGGCGGCATGCGCCAGCGCGTGCTGATCGCCATGGCCATCGCGCTGGGCCCGCGCGTGCTGATCGCCGACGAACCGACCACCGCGCTCGATGTCACGGTGCAGGCACAGGTGCTCGACCTGCTGACCGACCTGCGTGAGAGCGAGCGGATGGCGATGGTGCTGATCACGCACGACCTTGGCGTGGTCGCCCGCCAGGCGGACCGGGTGGCGGTGATGTATGCCGGCCGCGTGGTCGAGAGCGGCACGGTCGAGGAGGTGTTCCGCGCCCCGCGCCACCCCTACACCATCTCGCTGTTCCGCAGCATTCCGGACCTCGAATCGCCGGCCGGGACGGTGCTCGCGCCGATCGAGGGCGCGCCGCCGGACCCCGCGCGGCGCCCGCCCGGCTGCGCCTTCGCGCCGCGCTGTTTCGCGGCGCGGCAGGAGGCGGGCTGCACCACCGCGCGCCCGGTGCTGACGGACCGGCCGCATGCTGCTTCCTGCCACCGGCAGGATGTGCTCGAGCAAGCCGCATGACGGCGCTTCTGGACGTCGTGGACCTGCGCAAGACCTTCGGCGGGCACGCCATGCCCTTCGCGGCGAAGCGCCCGGTGGTGCGGGCGGTGGATGGCATCTCCTTCACCCTGGCACCCGGCGAGACACTGGGGCTGGTGGGTGAGACGGGCAGCGGCAAGAGCACGCTCGGCCGGCTCGTGCTGCGCCTGATCGAGCCGAGCGCGGGCCGGGTGCGCTTCGAAGGGCGCGACGTGACCGGCGCGTCCTCTGCCGCGCTGCGCGCGATGCGCCCGCGCATGCAGATGGTGTTCCAGGACCCCTACGGCTCGCTCGACCCGCGGATGACGGCGGGGCAGGTCATCGCCGAGCCCATGGTCGCGCATGGCCTGGCGCGGCGCGAGGCGGCGGAGCGGGCGAAGGCGTTGCTGGCGCAGGTCGGGCTGCGGGCGGCGATGGCCGGGCGCTACCCGCATGAATTCTCGGGCGGGCAGCGGCAGCGGATCGGGATCGCGCGGGCCATCGCGCTCGATCCGGCGCTGGTGGTGCTGGATGAGCCTGTCTCGGCGCTCGACGTCTCGGTGCAGGCGCAGATCCTGAACCTGCTGGCGGAGATCCAGGCGCGGTCCTCGGTTGCCTACCTGTTCATCGCGCATGACCTGGCGGTGGTGCGGCATGTCAGCAACCGCGTGGCGGTGATGTATCTGGGGCGGATCGTGGAGATGGCTCCGCGCGATGCGCTGTATGGCGCGCCGCGGCATCCCTACACCGTCTCGCTTCTCGCGGCGGTGCCGCATGCCGATCCGCGGCGTGAGCGTGTCCGGCCACGCATACGCCCGATCGGCGAGATCGGGTCGGCTGCGGCACTGCCCTCGGGCTGCCGCTTCCATCCACGCTGCCCGCGCGCGCGCCTGGTGGCGCAGCGCAGCGGGGAGAGCGTGGCGGCGGCTGGGACACGCCTGCCGCGCGCCTGCGTGCAGGACGACCCCGCCCTGACGCCCGCAGGCAGCGCGGACCACCTCGCTGCCTGCCATTTTCCCGACGAAGGCTGAGGAGCAAGGGCCATGAGCGCATCGCGCGAACAGAACTATGTCGGCGTCTTCGACGGCACGGTGGGATTCGGGACCAGGCCCGCGGTGATCGTGATCGACTTCACGCTGGCCTACACGACGCCGGGGTCCCCCTTCTACGCCGAGGGCGTGGTGCGCGCAGTGCGCGAGACGGTGCCGCTGCTGGCCGCCGCGCGCTCCGCGGGCGTGCCGGTCATCCACACCAAGGTCCTTTATCACCCCTCCGGCGCCGATGGCGGCTGGTTCGTGCGCAAGGTGCCGGCGCTGCGCAGGCTGGTCGCGGGCGAGCCGCTGGCCGAGATCGACCCCACCGTCGCGCCGCTGCCCGAGGAGGTGGTGATCGTGAAGCAGTATCCGAGCCCCTTCTTCGGCACGCCGCTGGCTCCGATGCTGGCGGCGCTGGGCATCGACACGCTGATCCTGGCCGGCTGCTCGACCAGCGGCTGCGTGCGCGCCGGCGCGCTGGACGGCGTGCAGCACGGCTATCGCGTGATCGTGCCGCGCGAATGCGTCGGCGACCGCCATGACGGGCCACACGACGCGAACCTGTTCGACATCAACGCGAAGTACGGCGACGTGGTCGGGCGGGAGGACGTGATCGCCTTCCTGTCCACCCTCCGCGCCCGCGCCGCCTAGGGAGAAACCGACATGGACACCACCGCTACGACCGACGACGCCATCCGCGTCTATTGGATGACCGGCTGTTCGTCCTGCCTGCGCACCAAGGAGTTCCTGACGCGGCACGGAATTCCCTTCCTGTCGCGCAATGTGCTGGAGGACGAGGCCGCCTATGAGGAGCTGTCGCGCTTCGGCCTGAAGCAGGTGCCGATCGTCACCCGCGGCGATGCCTGGGTGAACGGCCAGGTTCTGCGCGATGTCGCAGGATTGTGCGGCATCGCCTATGGCGAGCAGCGGATGCTGCCGGTCGATGAGATGCGCCGCCGGCTCGATGCCGTGCTGGCGGGGGCGGCGCGCTATATCGCGCAGATGCCCGACGAAGCGCTGGCGCGGATGCTGCCCAACCGGCCGCGGTCCTTCGCGCAGCTGGGTTGGCACATCGCCAACATCGCCGATGCGTTCCTGGAGCATGAGGACGGGATCCCGCTGACCTTCGACAGCTACATGCGCGTGCCGGAAGACGAGAATGCGACGCGGGAGAAGCTCGTCGCCTATTGCGAGGAGATGCGCATTCGCATGACCGGCTGGTTCGACGGGCCGGGCCGCACGCGCGACTGGGCCGCGCGCGCCGATGTCTACTACGGCGAGCAGACGATGCACGAGTTCCTCGAGAGGACCGTCTGGCATGCCGGGCAGCATGTGCGTCAGTTCATGTGGGTCCTGGAGGGGCTCAGCATCGCGCCGGACGGGCCGCTCGGCCGGGAGACCTTCGACGGGCTGCCCATGCCCGAGAAGGTTTGGGATGAGGCCGATCCGGCGAAGCTTCGCCGGATGACGTGAGCAGTTGGGCCACGCGCTGTTCGCACATCTCGGCAGCGGTCCTCGATCCGCTTGGAGCGGCGGCTGTACCGGCACTCGGACCAAGTTGGGGGGGCCGCTTCGGCATGCAGCGGACGGGCCGGGGCACCGTGGCGCGGGCAGTTCGGCACCGTGCGCACGCCATGCTTCAGATCGGCACGCCAGTCGGCACAGGGCGCCGACGCAGGTGCTGCTGAAGGGCGCGGCCTTTGCGGTGGACTGACGGCGCTATCGGGGGAACGCCCGCCCCCCGCATGCGGAAGTCGCACGACCAGGACACGCCCCTCGAGTTGCCGAAGCGCCTCGCGCAGCGGGCCACGGCTGACACCGAGCCGCTCGGCCAGCAGCTTCCCGCCCAGCCGGATCCCCGGCGCGAAGGCGCCGGTAACGATGGCGCGCGCCATCTGCTCGAACACGCGATCGGCATGCGTCCGGTGTTTCGTGGCGACCGGCAGGCTGAGCCGACCATCGGTGAGGATGTCATTCGGCTCCATGCGCCATGACCCATGCCGCCGCGGCCAGCAGCCGCGCGTCCTGCCCCGGCCGCGCGAGAAGCTGCGCACCGACCGGCATCCCGGCCGGCCCGCGCATCAGCGGCAACGAGACGGCCGGTAGGCCAAGCACGGTCCACAGCGCGCAGAAGGCGTAATCGCCTGTCGCTGTTCCGAAGGGCGCCTCCCCGGCCGCTGCTGCCGCGAGCAGTACGTCATGCGGGCCGAACAGCTCCCCGACACGGGCCTGCGCGGCGGCCGCCAGGCGGCGCGCGTCGACATACTGTTCGTACGGACAGGCGAGGCCATGGCTGATGCGGCCTTCGCGCAGCGTCGCGCTGATCTGCTCCCAATGTGTCTCGATCTCGTAGGTGAAATTGCGCACGAACTCGAAGCTCGAGATCCAGCGATGCTCCTCGGTCAGCCGCGCGAACTCCGCCGGTACGGCGGCGTCGGCCACGTGCGCGCCCGCGCCTGTCAGCCGGCGTGCCAGCGCAGCCAGCGCTTCCGCCGTGCCCGGCTCCATCCGCTCCGCGAGGAACTCCGCGCAAAGGCCGATACGCGGCGCGAAGGACGCGGCGGACGGCGCCTCGCCCGGCGGGATGCCGCGCAGCACATCAGCATGCAGCGCTATGTCGTCCACGCTGCGCGCAAACAGGCCAAGCCGGTCGAGCGACCCGGCGGCCGCCCGCACGCCCGAGACGCTGATCGTCCCGAAGGTCGGCACGAAACCAACCACGCCGCAGAAGGAGGCCGGGCGGATCGTCGATGCGGTCGTCTGCGTCCCAAGCGCGAGCGGCACCATCATCGCCGCGACCGCCGCCGCCGAGCCGGAGGAAGACCCGCCCGGGGTTCGCAGCGCATCATGCGGGTTGCGCGTCGGGCCGGGATGGAGGTTGGCGAATTCCGTCGTCACGGTCTTGCCGAGCGCGATCCCGCCCGCCCTGCGCGACAGCGCCACGCAGGCGGCATCCGCCGCGGGCCGGTGCCCCGCATGGATCGGCGAGCCATAGCCCGTCGGCATGTCGGCCGTATCGATGATGTCCTTGATGCCGAAGCAGGCACCCGCCATCGGCAGGCTGGCCACTGCGCCGCGCGCATCGAGCGTTTCGGCCAAACGCCGCGCACCCGCCGCATCAAGATGTTCGAAGGCCATCACCTCCGCGTCGCGCCGGGCCACCTGCTCGAGGCAGGCTTCCACCACGGCCCGCGCCGTCGTCTCCCCGCGCGCGAGGCGGCGCGTAACCTCGCCAGCGGTCAGTTCGTTAAGCCGCTCGTTCGCCATTGTTCCATCCCTCCGTGCGGTAGGCCCGCTTCAGCCAGGTCGTGCACCGGAGGCGCGGACGACCGGCGTCCATTTCACCGTCTCGATCCCGATGAAGGCCGCACACCCCCCGGGCGTGGACGGCGTCGCCTCGATACCACGCAGCGCGAGCGCCGCGACCACCTCCGGTTCGCGCAACGCACCCATTGCCGCGGCATGCAAGGCGCGAAGCACCCGTGCCGGGACACCGCGCGGCGCCATCGTCGCGCTCCAATCCGCCATGTCGACGAGGCCCGGGAGTTGCGCGCTCTCGGCCACCGTCGTCACGGCGGGCAGCAGGGTTCTGCGGTCCTTCGTCGAGACGGCGAGAATACGAAAACGCCCTGAATCCGCCTGCGGCTTCGCACCCGAGGAAGGGGTGAAGGCGAAATCGACGCGCCCGCCGATGAGGTCCGTGATCAGCGGCGCACCGCCGCGATAGGGCTCATGGATGTTGCGCAGCCCGGCCATCAGGTTGAGCTGCTCGCCCGCCAGATGGCCAGCCCCGCCCGCGCCGGAGGAGCCATAGGTCAGCGGTGCCGCACGCGCCGTCGCGACCAGCACCGCTGCGCCGCCCCAGGGCCGGTCCGCGGGCAGCGCAAGGACATTGAGGATCATGCCGACGCCCGGTTCGGAGATCAGCAGCGCCCGGCACGAAGGGCATGGGCAGGCGCTGCCGCGGGTCATGGCTTCGCCGAAGCTTCGGGGCCGCGGGGTCGAGGGCAGCGACGGGCAGCACAGACAGATCGCAGCTCCAAGGCAGGGGTCGCCGGGCGTCCGGCATGATCTGCGCCCGGCGCATTTCTTCGCGACGCACATGATGCAGGTGATGCCGGCGCTGGGCTGGCTGGCTGGCGGACCGGACGCTGCCGCCCTTCGCTGCCGTGATCGGCGCCTGGATCGCGGCCACAATCTGGGCCGCGCTGACGTGGTGGGTATTTCGCGAGGCGCTGGCGCGACGGCCCTTTCCGGCCTGACGGCGATGGCGAGCCTCAATTGTCGTGCATGAAGCGGCGCGTCGCGTCGGCGACCATCGCGGGCAGGTCGAGCGCGATCTCCATCGCGCTGACCTTCTCGTCGATCAGCAGGAACGAGAGGCCGTGCACGAAGGTCCAGAGCTTCAGGCCACGTGCCAGGATGGATGGATCGTCGGCGGGTGCTCCGTACCGATGCGCGAGATGGCGCAGCAGCACGCCGAAGGTCTCCCGCCCCTTCTGCAGCAGCCCCGGGTTCCGCCCATGGGTGTGCGTCAGGCTGAACATCAGCTTGAAGACGCCACGGTGCTGCGTCGCGAAGCGGATGTAGGCCAGCCCGATCGCCGTGACGGCGGCGTCGCTGCCGAGCGGGTGCATGTCGCCGCCCTCCTGCATCAACCGGTGCTGGCCTTCCATCCCCTGCAGCGCGATGGCATCGAGCAGCGCGTCCTTGTCGGCGAAGTACCGGTAGGGAGCAGCCGTCGAGACGCCGGCGGCGCGCGAGGCGTCGGACATCGTCAGGCGCTCCGCGCCCTTTTCCTCCACCAGCAGCCTGGCGGCCTCGATGAGGCCGGCCTGCAGGTCGCCGTGGTGATAGCGCCCCTTCTTCATGTGACGATCTCGTGACCCTCGCTGGGCCAAAAGGCAAGACGGGTTCTTGCCAATAATGTTAGAAGCTCTAAGTTACGTTAGAAGTTCTAACATTGTGTGGCGGGAGTGTCGACATGCCGAGCCTAGGGACGAGCATCCTCCGGAGCGGCCGCCGCCTGCGGCGCCTCGTTGTCACCGCCGCCGCCATCGGTGTCTCGGTCGCATCCGTCCTGGGCGGCGCCAACCTGATCGCGCAGCGCGCGGCCGCGGTTCCGCCGCCGCCGCGCGCGCCCATCACCCCGGTCGCGGTCGCGCTGGTGGAACCGCAGCCGGGCTACGCCGTCACGCGGCGCTTCATCGGCCAGATCGAGGCACCAGGGCGCATCGACCTTGGCTTCGAGCTCAGTGGCCGCATCGTCGAGATCCTGGCGCAGGAGGGCGACGAGGTGCGTCGCGGCGCACCGCTCGGGCGGCTCGATACCGCCGCGCTCCAGGCCCAACGCGCCGCCCTTGAGGGAGAACGCGCGGCACTCGCCGCCGATGCGGAACTCGCGCGACTGACGCAGGCGCGCAACGACCAGCTCGCACGGGGCGGGTTCCGCTCCGAATCCGCACGCGATGATGCGCGCCTGGCCGTCGCCCGGATCGCGGCCCGCATGGCGGTCATCGATGCGCAGATCGCCGGCGTGGACATCCAGATCGACAAGTCGACCATCGCGTCTCCCTTCGACGCCATAGTGGGTCGCCGACTGGTGGATCCCGGGCAGAACATCGGCGCCGGCGCCCCAGTTCTCACGCTGTTCGAACAGGCGGCGCCGCAGCTGCGCGTGGGCCTGCCGGTCGCGCTTGCCGGCGGGCTTGCGCCCGGTGCGGGCGTCACCGTGGAGATCGAGGGGCAGCGGATGGCGGGGCAGGTGCTGCGCCTGCGGTCGGACCTGGACCCGGTCACCCGCACCCGCGGGGTCATCGTGGCACTTCCGCAGGACACTCGGCTCGCCTTCGGCCAGACCGGCAGCGTGCTGCTGGAGGAGGTGGTGGCCGAGTCCGGATTTCTGGGCGCCGGTCGCGGCGCTGCGCGAAGGCGTCCGGGGCAGCTGGACAGTGCTGGCGATCGCCAGCCGGGCGGGCGGCGAAACCGTGGCGCCTGCGGCGGTCGAGGTCATCCACATGGCCGGAGAACGCGTCTTCCTGCGCGGCACCTTGACCGATGGCGCCAGGATCGTCTCGCACGCGCCCGCCCGGGTCGTCCCCGGCCAGATGGTCGCGGTGCTGGCGGAGTGATGGCCGTGGAGACGCTGTTCTTCCGCCAACCCCGCCTGGTCGTCCTGTCGCTGTTCGTGCTCATCGTCTCGGGGCTCTCGGCCTTCCTGACCATCGGCCGCCAGGAAGACCCGACGATCACGAACATCTTCGCGTCCATCACCACCGTCTTCCCCGGTGCCGATCCTGGCCGCGTCGAGGCGCTCGTCACCGCGAAGATCGAGACCCGGCTGCGAACGATCCCCGAGATCGCCGAGATTTCCTCCACCTCGTCCACCAGCGTCTCGGTGGTGCTCATCGACCTGGCGGACACGGTTCCGGTTGCGCGCATCGAACAGGTCTGGGCCGAGATCCGCGACGCGATCGCCGACGTACGCCGCGACTTTCCACCGGGCGTCGCAGGAACCGGCGTTCAACAGCGACGGCGCCGGCGGCTATGCCGCGATCTTCGCCATCACCGCGCCCGCCGGCCACTCCCTGTCCCGTGCGGCGCGGGAAGCGGAGGCGCTGGCGGACGTGCTGCGCAACGTGCCGGGCACCAAGCTTGTCGACCTGCACGGCGCGCCCACCGAGGAGGTGCTTGTCAGCGTGGACCCCGCCCGGGCCGCGGCGCTTGGCCTGACGGCGGATGCCATCGCTGCTGCGATAAGGGCCGCGGATGCCAAGGTGCAGGCGGGGCGTCTGCGTGGCGCTTCCACCGACCTGCTGCTTGGCGTGACCGGGGAGATCACCGCGCTCGACCGCCTGCGAAGGGTGGTGGTGCGCGAGGACGCGGCGGGGCGCGCGGTGCTGCTCGGGGACATCGCCGGCGTGACGCGCGGCGCGCGGCAGCCGGCCGCGGAGGCTGCGATCCATCGGGGGCAGCCCGCGATCCTGGTTTCCGCAAAGCTCGAGGATGGCCTGCAGGTGGATCGCTGGATGGCGCGGATGCGCGCGACGGCGGAACGCCATGGCGCGGCGATGCCGATGGGCCTCGGCGTCGAGATCGTCTTCGACCAGAGCCGCTATACCGCGGAACGGTTGCGTGAGATCTCGATCAACATGGCGCAGGGCGTGGCGCTGGTCGTGCTGGTGCTGTTCCTGACGCTGGGCTGGCGGTCCGCGCTGATCGTCGCGCTGGCCCTGCCCATCGTCACGCTCGTCTCGGTCGCCACGCTGAAGGCGATCGGCGTGCCGATCCACCAGATGTCGGTCACCGGGCTGATCGTGGCGCTCGGCCTGCTGGTCGATGCGGCCATCGTGATGGTCGATGATATCGGCGCGCGGCTGCGGCGCGGCGAAGACAGGCTTGCGGCCGTCTCGGCATCGGTGCGCAGGCTGGCCATGCCGCTGCTGGCCTCCACCGTCACGACGATCCTGTCCTTCCTGCCGCTGATCCTGCTGCCGGGGCCGGCCGGGGACTTCGTCGGCTCCATCGCCATCGCCGTCGTCGTGATGCTGGCATGGTCCTTCGTCGTGGCGGTGACGATCACGCCGGCCATCGCGGGCTGGTGGCTGCGCACGACGAACGGCCCGCCGCGGCGCGACGGGCCGCTGCTGCGGCTGTTCAGGGCCAGCGTGCGGCTCGCGATCGCCAATCCGGTCCGCGCGATCGCATTCTCCCTGGTTTTGCCGGTGCTCGGCTTCGTGTCGCTGCCGACGCTCACGGCGCAGTTCTTCCCCGGCGTGGATCGCGACCAGTTCACCATGGATGTCGAACTGCCCGCAGGCGCCGCGCTGGCGCAGACCGCGTCGACGGTGCGCGGGATCGACGAGAGGCTGCGCGCCGAGCCGGACATCGCCTCCGTAACCTGGGTGCTCGGCCGGTCGGCGCCCGCCTTCTACTACAACATCGTGGGCAACAGGGATCAGGCGCCGGGCTTCGCGCAGGCGCTGATCACGACAGCCTCGCCCGACCGCAACCGACCGGCTGGTCCGTGAGCTGCAGTCCAGCCTGCCGCCCGCCTTCCCGGAAGCACAGCTGCTGCTGCGCGGCCTGGTCCAGGGGCCGCCGGTGGATGCGCCGGTGGAACTGCGCCTGGTTGGCCAGGACATCGCCACGCTGCGCGCCGTCGGCGACGAGCTGCGCGCGCGGGTTGCGGCCCAACCACAGGTGACCGTTGCGCGCACGACAATCGGCGGCGGCGCGCCCAAGCTGATGCTCGACATCGACGAGGCCCGCGCGCGGCTGCTCGGCCTGGACCTCGCGCAGGTCGCGCGGCAGCTGGAGGCCGGGCTGGAAGGCGTGGTCGGCGGATCGCTGATCGAGGGAACCGAGGAACTGCCGGTGCGCGTCCGGCTCGGCGCCGGGCTGCGCACCGATCTGACCGCCATCGCGGACATGCCGATCCTGCCGCCTGCCGCGGCAACGCTGTCGGCGCAGGGTCAGTTTCCGGGCGTGGCGCTCTCTGCGCTCGGCACGCTGCGGCTGACCCCGGCGGAGAGCGCGGTGACGCGCCGCAACGGCGAGCGGGTGAACACCGTGCAGGCCTTCCTCATGCCCGGGGTGCTGCCGCAGGAGGCGCTGGGCGCCGTGCTGCGCAGCCTCGATGCGGAAGGCTTTCGACTGCCCGAGGGCATAAGGATGGAGACGGGTGGCGACGCCGATGCACGCGCCTCCACCGTACAGGCGCTGATCGCACCGCTCGGCTTGATCGTGGTGCTGTCCATCGCGGTGGTCGTGCTGACCTTCAATTCCTTCCGCCTCACGCTGGTGGCCTTCATGGCGGCGGGCCTGTCGGCCGGGCTGTCGCTGCTGGCGCTTGCGGTCTTCAACTATCCCTTCGGCGTCAACGCGATCATCGGGCTGATCGGCTCCATCGGCGTGTCCATCAATGCGGCGCTGATCGTCATCTCCGCGTTGCAGGAGGATGAGGCGGTGGCGCAGGGCGATCAGGAGGCGATGGCCGAGGTCGTGGTCGGTGCGAGCCGCCACATCCTGTCGACGGCGATCACGACCTTCGGCGGGTTCCTGCCGCTGATCCTGGCCGGTGGCGGGTTCTGGCCACCCTTCGCCATGGCGATCGCCGGCGGGGTGCTGCTCTCGCCGCTGCTGGCCTTCTGGTTCACCCCGGCCATGTTCGTACTGGTTCAGCGGCGGCCACGCGCAACGGTACCGCGCGGGCTGCCCCGGCGCGAGGACGCTGCACGCCATCAGGCGACCGCTCTCATCGTTCCGCCGCCTGGCGTAGCCTTTGCGCGCACAGCGCCAGCGGAATAGGCGGAATGGCTGCGGAGCGCCCCATCACGGACGGTTCGCCATGTCACGCAATCCGTGCTCATGCTCCCGATGTCGGGCCGGAAGCCTCAGCGGTCACGCGGCCCCAGCATGCATGGCCGACCGCCTCCTCTGATGCAGACCACGATTGATCCAATCGTATCGATCTCGTGCTCCAGCAGCCTGTCGGATGTGGGTCTGCAATCCGCGTCCGCTGTTGCATCGGCTGCGATCATGCCAGCCGCAAGCGGTGGAGCCTGCGGCAGTTGTGGGCGGGGCGATCAGGGTCCACTCGGCGGTGACGTTGGCGATGCGGCAGAGGTGGAAGTCGGTGAAGCCGATGGCGGCCTTGATGATGCCGAAGACGGGTTCGACGGTCTGCTTGCGTCGGGCGTAGCTGTCTCTGGCATCCTGGCTCTCCAGCCTGGCGACATGACGAGGCGCCAGGGTTGGGTGGTGCGGCGCGTGGCGCGGAGCCGGGATGGCGGCCGGAAGTCATGGGACCGGTGCGGCTGGGTGCGGCCGATGCGACCAGCGGCTCGACCTTCCACGCCTCAGGAGCAGCGATGGGCCCGGTGGAGGCGAAGCCGGCGTCAACGAGCACGCTCCTGGGCGGGCCGATGCCTTGCTCCATGCCGAGGATGGTGCCGCTTGCCGGCCAAGCGGGGCAAGCCTACCGTTCCAGTGTTATCGGCTTCGGCGCATTGCAGCGTCTCCGCGACAGGCAAGGGGCAAGCATGAAACCATCGCCCATCATCCATCCGGACTTCCAGGCGCGCCCGTTCTGGTGGGACGACACCCCTCCCGCACAGACCCCGGACGCGGACCTGCCGTCGCGCGCGGATGTCGTCATTGTCGGTGGCGGCCTGACAGCACTGAACTGCGCGATCGAACTCGGCCGCGGCGGCACGAGGGCGGTCGTGCTCGAGGCCGAGGAGTTCGGCTTCGGTGCTTCCACCCGCAACGGCGGCGCGGTGTCGGGCGGGCTCAGCCTCGGCAAGGGGATGTCCGGCGCCAAGGCCGGCGAGGGCGAGACCAGCCCCATCGTCCGCGCGATGCTGGGCGATGCGGCGGAGAGCTACGCGCATCTGGAGGAAGTCATCGCGCGCGAAGCCATCGACTGCCACTACGAGCGCTGCGGCCGCTTCGTGGGTGCCTATACGACCCAGCACTATGACGGCCTCGCAGCACGGGTAGACCTGCTGAACACCCAGGCGCGCTCCGATGCGCACATGGTCCCGCGCGAGCGCCAGCGCGAGGAGATCGCGTCCGACTTCTATCGTGGCGGTATGGTGGTGGGCCTGAGCGGCAAACTCCATCCCGGCCGGTATCACCGCGGCCTGATGGCGGCGGCAAAGCGGCATGGCGCCCTGCTGCTCTCGCGCACCCGCGCTGGGCGGCTGACGCGGGCGGGCGCGGGATGGTCGGTCGAGACCTCGCGCGGCACCATCGCGGCGAGCGAGGTGGTGATCGCGACCAATGGCTATACCGGGGGCCTGACGCCGGATCTGCGGCGGCGCGTGATTCCGCTGGCGTCGCACATCATCGCCACCGAACCGCTGGACCCGAGCCTGGCGCGCAGCCTCAGCCCCAAGGGGCGTACGCTGTCGGACACCCGGCGCGTGCTTTCCTACTACCGGATGTCGCCCGATGGGTTGCGCGTGCTCTACGGTGGTCGCACGCGCTTCACCCAGGTGAAGCCGGAGATCTCGGCGCCTGCGCTGCATGCCATGATGCTTGCGCGCTGGCCCCAACTGGCGGGCGTGCGCGTCACCCATGCCTGGACCGGCAACACCGCCTTCACCTTCGACTTCCTGCCGCACATGGGCGTGACGGAGAAGGGCCTGCACTATGCCATGGGCTGCAACGGGTCCGGCGTCGCGATGCTCTCCTTCCTGGGCAGCCAGATCGGGCGCAAGCTGCTCGGCGGCACCAATCGCGCCAATGCCTTCGACGGACGGGACTTTCCAACCAGACCGTTCTACACCGGCAACCCCTGGTTCCTGCCGGTGATCGGCAACTACTACCGGTTCCGCGACTGGCTCGATCGTCGCACGGCCTAGGCGCAGCCGGCTGTGTCGAGTGTCCTGGCACGTGACAAGGCCGTTACCACCGCCACAAGTATTAAGGTGGCGGACACTGCCGCGCGCCCAGAAGGGCAAGGGCCATGGCGCGGATCTCGCGCAACGCCTGGCGAAGGTTGGGCACCATCAGGGTCAGGCCGCGCTGAAGCCATCGATCGCGGCTTGCGGCCTGCGGTTTGACAAGCGGCGTTGCGCGACATCGGTCGCTCCCGCATAGTTTTACGAAATTACCGGCAGGAACCGCACAGGACACACGATAGCCACCTCGGAGGCCGAATGATCCGCTGCACCCAATCTGCCCGTCACGAGACTGCTCGATGACCCGGCGCATGCATCTGGTAGCCTACCTCAAGACCGGGCCCACGGCGAACCATCCCGGCGCCTGGCGGCACCCCGAGGCGGATCTGCACGACATCTTCACGCCGGAACGTTACGAGCACATCGCGCGCGTGCTGGAAGCCGCCTGCTTCGATGCCTGCTTCTACGCTGACACTTTCGGCCTGCCCGACATCCATGGTGGCAATTTCGACGCTTATCTGCGCAATGGCGGGCAGATCACCTATCTCGACCCGCTGATGATCCTGCCGGTCATGGCGCGGGTGACGAAGCATCTGGGTCTTGGCGCGACACTCTCCACCACCTTCATGCAGCCGTACTACCTGGCACGCACGCTGGCCTCGCTCGATATGCTGACAGGCGGGCGCGCGGCGTGGAACGTGGTGACCTCGGCGACCAATCTTGAAGCGCGTAATTTCGGGATGGACGGCATCCCGGCCAAGGACGAGCGCTACGACCGCGCCGACGAGGTGCTTGAAGCCTGCATCGCCCTTTGGGAATGCTGGGACCCAGACGCCTTCTTGATGGATCGCGAAAGCGGCGTCTTCATCGACCCGTCCAAGGTGCGCTATGCGAATTACGAAGGGCGCTGGGTACGCACGCGCGGCCCGCTCACCATCCCGCGCACGCCGCAGGGCCGGCCGGTCTTCCTGCAGGCGGGCGCATCGGATCGTGGGCGTGACTTCGCCGCGCGCTGGGCGGAGATGATCTTCTGCACGCCGCACAGCAAGGCCGACGCCATCGGCTTCCATGACGACATCAAGTCCCGCATGGCGCAGCACGGACGCGCGCCCGATCTGTGCAAGGTGCTGCCGAGCTTCGCCGTGGTGGTCGGGGAGACGAGAATCGATCGCACAGGAGCGGTATGCCTACCTGCAATCGCTCATCGAGCCCGAAGCGCAGACGATGCTGAATTCCTCGCTGCTCGGCGCCGATCTCTCGAAGCACCGCACGGCCGAATCGCTCGCCGCGGCGCAGGGCAACCAGGGCATCACCGGATCCACCGACCGCGTGCTGCAACTGATGCGCGACGAGAAGATCAGCTTCGCCGAGGCTGCGGCAAAACCGCGCGGCCTGCTGGTTGGTACGGCGCAGACCATCGCCGACGAGCTCGAGGACTGGTTCACCGCCGGCGCCTGCGACGGCTTCATCATCTGGCCCACGGTCTTCCCAGCGATGTTCGAGGATTTCGGCCGCTACGTGGTGCCGGAATTGCAGCGGCGCGGCCTGTTCCGGCGCGAATACCAGGGCCGGACGCTGCGCGAGAACCTCGCGAGGCCCTGATGCCACACCCGCATTTCGCCCAGGCGGAGTTCGACGCGAGGCTGGCGCGCCTGCGCGCGCGCCTGGCGCAGGCGGGGGTCGCGGTGGGGCTGTTCGACGAGATCGAGGCGATGGCCTGGATCGGCGGCTATGGCAGTTCGCTCAATCGCTGGCGCTGCCTCGTCGTCCCGCTCGACGGTGATCCGTTCATCCTGATACGCGCATTGGATGCGTCGGTTTGCCGCGGGCAGTCCTGGGTGCCCGAAATCCTGTCCTACCAGGATTGGGAGAACCCGATGCCCGCGCTCGCGGGCGCGCTCGCCGCACGTGGGCTGACCGCCGCGCGGATCGGGCTGGATCACAATAGCTACGCGATGTCCCTCGCCCGCTTCGACGCGCTGCGGGCCGCGCTGCCGGATGCGACCTTCGCCGATATCGGCCCGCTGGTGAACGAGCTTCGGCTGATCAAGTCGCCGGCCGAGGTCGCGCTGCTGCGCCGTGCCGCCGGTATCGCCGATCACGCCATTGCCGCCGCAGCGGCGGCCTGCCGGCCCGGCGGCACGCATCGCGACGCGGCGCGCGCGGCCATGGCGTGCTTCATCGACCACGGCGCCGATCCATCGCCGCCAGGCCCCATCACCGCCGTCACCGGCTGGGACTTCCTGCATGGCCCGCTCGGAGACCAGGTGTTGGCGGCCGGCGACATGGTGCATGTGGAACTGACACCGCGCATCGCGGGTTACAGCGCCCGCATCATGCGCTGCGTCAGCCTCGGCCCACCCGCGGCGGAGCGCGTGCGCACGACCCAGACACTCGCCGCCCTGCAGGATGCCCAGATCGCCGCGATGGTGCCCGGTGCTCTCGCCCGCGACGTCGATGCCATCCTGCGCGAGGGCGTGGTGCGTGCGGGTCTGCGTGACAGCTACGAGAACATCACCGCCTATACGCTCGGCCTCTATGCGCCGCAGACGCCGCGCACCAGCGACTTCACGCGCATCTTCACGCCCGCGGCGGACTGGCCGCTGGAAGCGGGCATGGTGTTCCATGTCTATGCCTCGGCCGGCGGTGCGGCGATCAGCGAGACGGTGCTGGTCACGCCCGAGGGGCCGGAACGCCTGACCCGCACGCCCCGGCGGTTGCTGGTCGCGCAATGAGGGCGCGCGGCCCGGCCGCAAACAGGACTTGACGTGCCGCACCCGCGCCCGGACAGTCGATCGCAAGGAACAACAAGCCGTCAGGGATGGCGCCACATCGAAGGGAGTACCGCCGATGTCGCATTACTCGTTCGCTCGCCGCAGCCTGCTCGGCGCGACCCTCGCATTGCCATGGATACGCGGCGCGGGCGCCCAGGACAACGAAGTCATCATCCGCACGCCCGGCGGCGTCTATGAAGACACCATGCGCCGCTTCGTCTACGACCCGTTCACGCGCGAGACCGGCGTGCGTGTGCGGGCCGTGGCGGCAACCGGCGCCCGATTGCTGGCGATGTTCCGTGCCAACAACGTGGAACTCGATGTCGTCGATGCCGGCGACAGCCTGCTGGAGCAGCTGCGCCGGCAGAACGCCCTGGCCGACATCGACTACGGCAAGTGGCAATGGACCAAGCCCGACGACATCGACACCTCGGTGCGCCTGCCCACCCGCGCGGGCAACCTGCTCTATGCCTCGGTCATCGGCTACAGCAAGGAGGCGTTCCCGAACGCCCATCCCGAGACCTGGGCGCAGTTCTGGGACACGCAGCGCTTTCCCGGGCCGCGCTCGCTCGCCGACATGGCGACAGGCGCGCCGAATCTCGAATTCGCCGTACTCGCCGATGGCGTCGAGATGGACAAGATCTACCCGATCGACATCGACCGCGCCTTCCGCAGCCTGACGCGCATCCGCCCTTCCATCCCGAAATTCTGGGACACCGGCGCGCTGTCGGCACAGATGCTGGCGGACAAGGAGATCGTGCTCGGCTCCTTCTGGAACGGGCGCGTGCAGGTGCTGATCGACCGCGGCGCGCCGCTCGGCCTGGACTGGGGCCAGTCGATGATCGAGGTGCAGGCGGTCGGCGTGTTCAAGGGCGCGCGCAATGGCGCGAATGCGCAGCGGCTGATCGACTACATGCTGCAGCCTCACGTCCAGGCGGAATACTGCAAGGCGCTGACCTACGGCCCGACCAATGCCAAGGCCTTCGAGCTGCTGCCCGACGACCAACTCGCGCGCATGCCCGGCAGCCCGGCCTCGCGCTCGAAGGGCTTCTACAAGGACATCACCTGGTGGGAGGACAACCGGGAGCGCGTGAACCGCACCTGGTCGCGCTGGATCCTGGGCTGATGCCCCATGCGGTGTCGGCGGCCGGCGGAACGCTCCGCCGTGCCGGCCGATGATGGATATGGCCGAAGCGCAGGCAGGACAGGGCGCGCCGGGAGTGTCCGGGACGCCCGCTGTGCTGCTCGAAGGGCTCACCAAGCGCTATGGCGCCGAGACCGTCGTCGCCGATGTCGCGCTGAGCATCGCGCCCGGTGAGTTCGTGACGCTGCTCGGCCCCTCGGGCAGCGGCAAGACCACCACGCTGTCGATGCTGGCAGGCTTCGTGCTGCCCGATGCCGGGCGGGTGATGCTGGCCGGGCGCGACGTGACGCGCGCCCCGCCGCGCGCGCGCGGGCTCGGCATGGTGTTCCAGAACTATGCGATCTTTCCGCATCTCGACGTGTTCGAGAATGTCGCCTTCCCGCTCCGCGTGCAGCGCCGCGCGCAGTCCGAGGTGAAGGCCCGGGTGCTCGATGCGCTGGAGATGGTCAAGCTGACCGGCTTCGAACGGCGCTTCGGGCGCCAGCTCTCGGGCGGGCAGCAGCAGCGCGTGGCGCTGGCGCGTGCCATCGTCGCGCATCCGCCGGTGGTGCTGATGGACGAGCCGCTCGGCGCGCTCGACAAGAACCTGCGCTATCACATGCAGGTCGAGATCAAGGAGATCCAGCGCCGGCTCGGCATGACCGTGGTCTACGTCACGCACGACCAGGAGGAGGCGCTGACCATGTCCGACCGCCTCGCCATCATGGACCATGGCCGCATCGTGCAGGAGGGCCCGCCGCGCGAGGTCTATGAACGGCCCGACAGCGCCTTCGTCGGCCGCTTCCTGGGCGAGGCCAACCTGCTGGCGGCGCGGATGTCGCCCGATGGCGCCTGCGCCGTGCGCGGCAGGCCGGTCGAGGCCGCGGCGGGGCGGCTCGAGGCCGGCGCGGGCTTCGTGTTCGTGCGCCCCGAGCGGGTCGCGCTGCGCCGCGGCGAGGCGGCGGATGCCGCGAACGAGCTGCCCGGCCGCATCCGCCACGCCTCCTTCCTGGGCAATACCGTGCGCTACGCGGTCGAGATCGGGGAGGAGGAGCCGCTGCTGTGCGACGCCGCCAATGCGCCGGGCATGGAGGGCTTCGCACCGGGCGATGCCGTCGTCGCCTCATGGCGGGCGGCCGATTGCCGCCTGCTGGCGGGCTGAGGCGCGCGCGCCGTGCCGCTCGGCTCGCTGGGCGCCTTCCTGCTGCTGGCGCCGAGCCTGCTGCTGGTGGCCTTCGTGTTCCTGGTGCCGATCGGCTGGTTCCTCGTCGCCTCGCTGGGCGAGCTCGGCGGCATGGCCGAGATCCGCGAGGAGGCGCAGGCGGTGCTCGGCTCGCGCGCCGTGTTCGGCGCCATCGTCAACACCAACTGGATCGCCTTCATGGTCACGGTGCTGACGCTGGTGATCGGCTATCCGATCGCCTATGCGCTCTCGCGCGCCAGGGGGATCGCCTTCACGCTGATCCTCGTGTGCATCGTGCTGCCCTATTTCACCAGCGTCATCGTGCGCACCTATGCCTGGATGGTGCTGCTGGGGCGCAACGGGCTGGTCAACCAGGTGCTGCTCGGGATCGGGCTGATCGATGAGCCGCTGGCGCTGATGTACAACCGCTCCGGCGTCGTGATCGGCATGACCTACGTGCTGCTGCCCTACATGGTGCTGACGCTCTACAGCGCGATGAAGGCGGTGGACCCGCGATTGATGCAGGCGGCCGAGGGCATGGGCGCCTCGCCGGCGCGGGTGTTCCTCAAGGTGTTCCTGCCGCTGACGCTGCAGGGCATCGTGGCGGGCGCGCTGATCGTGTTCATCCTGGGCGTGGGCTTCTTCATCACGCCGGCGCTGATGGGCGGGCCGCGCGACATCATGATCGCCATGCTCATCGAGCGCGAGATCGAGATGACGCAGAACTGGCCGGTGGCGGCGCTGATGACGATCGTGCTGCTGGTGGTGACGCTCAGCCTCTATGCGGTGTACCAGCGCGTGGCCTCGCGCACGCCGGGCTTCGTGCCATGAGTGGCGGCATCCTGCGCGCGGTGCTGCTGCGCAGCCTGGTGGTGCTGCTCTGTGTCGGGTTGCTGGCGCCGATCGCCATCGTGGTGCTGCTCTCGTTCAGCGGCGAGGGCTATATCAGCTTCCCGCCGCGGCAATTCTCGCTGCACTGGTACGAACGCTTCCTCGGCGACGAGCGCTGGCGCTCGGCCATCATGAACTCGCTGTTCATCGCCGCACTGGCCTGCCTGGGCGCGACCTTCATCGGCTTCCTCGCGGCCTATGCGATGGTGCGCGGCGGCTTTCGCGGCAAGACCGCGCTGACCGCGCTGCTGCTCGCGCCGCTCATCGTGCCGCATGTGGTGACCGCCATCGGCATCTACTTCCTCTCCGCCCAGGCGGGCCTGGTGGGGTCGCGGCCCTGGATCGGGGTCAGCCATACGGTGGTGGCGCTGCCGGTGGTGCTGATCATCATGCGCGCGGCGCTGAGCGCGGTGGACCCCAACCTCGAACGCGCGGCGATGATCTGCGGCTGCGACCGCTGGGGCGTGTTCCGCCGCGTGGTGATGCCGCTGGCGCTGCCGGCGGTGGTGTCGGCGGCGCTGTTCTCCTTCCTCACCTCCTTCGACGAGCTCATGATCTCGCTGTTCCTGTCGGGTGTGAGGAGCGAGACGCTGCCGGTGCGAATCTGGAACAGCCTGCTGCTCGAGGTGGAACCGACCATCGCCGCGGTGAACAGCATGCTGATCGGCGTGACGGTGGTGGCGCTGATGATCGACTGGGCGGTGCGCCGGTTGCGCGGCTACGGAACGGCGTGACAGGCGCGTTCCTATCGGCCGTTGCCGTGGAGGAGGTAGTCAAAGGAGCACCACCCCACCCAGTCTGAAGTTGGAGTTGACCCGGTTTCGTGGACACCCCGAGGCTTGAGACGGAGGTGTTCGAGATGCCGAGATTTAGAGTGCCCTACCCGCCGGAGTTCCGGCGGCAGAAGCTGGACACCTCCAGAAACCCCTGGCCCTGGTGTCGTTCGGCTGATTCACTGACGCGGTTCGGCGCGAGGGAAGGCGATGGTTCGGCAGCCTGGATTCTTCGATGTGGCGGAGCGGCTGCGCGAGTTGTCGGCCAAGGGCGATGACCTCGAGCGGATCGCCGCGCTGGTCGATTTCGGCATGTTCCGCGCCGAGCTGGAGCAGGCCGTGCCGCGCGCGAACGGCACGAAGGGCGGCCGGCCCGCCTTCGATCAGGTGCTGATGTTCAAGATCCTGCTGCTGCAGGCGATGCACGGGCTGTCGGACGAGCGCTGCGAATACCTCATCAAGGATCGGCTCTCGTTCATGCGCTTCCTCGGCCTGGGGCTGGCCGACGCGGTGCCGGACGCGAACACGATCTGGGCGTTCCGCGAGGCGTTGAAGCGTGCCGGCGCAGTGGAGCGGCTGTTCGCGCGGTTCGATGCGACGCTGCGCGCCGCCGGCTACCTGGCGATGGGCGGGCAGATCGTGGACGCGACCATCGTCGCCGCACCCAAGCAGCGCAACACCGAGGCCGAGCGGGCGGCGATCAAGGCCGGGCAGGTCCCCGAAGGCTGGGCGGAGAAGCCTGCGAAGCTGCGCCAGAAGGACCGCGACGCGCGCTGGACGGTGAAGTTCTCCAAGGCCCGCCCGCGCGAGGATGGCGCTCCGCAGGTCGATCTCGCGGTTCCGGCCTTCGGCTACAAGAACCACGTCGCGATCGACCGCCGGCATGGGCTGATCCGCGGCTGGAGCGCGAGCCACGCCGCCGCCCATGACGGTGCGCGGCTGGCGGAGGTGGTCGATGCCGACAACACCGCCGGCGATGTCTGGGCCGACACCGCCTACCGCTCGGCGAAGAACGAGGCGTGGCTGGCCGAGCGCGGCCTGGTCTCGCGCATCCACCGCAAGAAGCCGCCGGGCCGGCCGATGGCGGCGCGGACGCGCCGCGCCAACGCCCGCAAGTCGGCCGTGCGCTCAGCGGTCGAGCACGTTTTTGCCCGGCAGAAGGGTCCGATGGCACTGGTCGTGCGCACCATCGGCATCGCCAGGGCGCAGGTGAAGATCGGCCTCGCCAATCTCGCCTACAACATGAAGCGGCTCGTCTGGCTCAGCGGCAGGGCCGCGCCCGCGTAGCGATACGCCCCCACGCCGGCGACCATGCCGCGGTCGTGGCCCCGTCACCCGGGATGCGCATCATGGAACCGCGCCACCGCCGCCGCGGCAGCCTCAAACCGCCCCTCAGCCGCCAAAGCCGCAGGGTTTCTGGAGGTGTCCAGTTTCGTTGGTCCGCTTCGAGGGGAAAGCCCTGTCGCAGGGTCATGGTCCAACCCGGACCACCACGAAGCCGATCTTGGCCCCGCTCGACCCACGAACCACACCCTCGATCCGGTTGGCGGCCCCTGATGATCCACGCGGATGCGGAAGTCGGCCATGCCCCGGCGACCGGATTCTGAATGGGCAGGGCGGCTATCGGGGCGTCCGGAAGAAGCTTCCCGAGACGGGAACGCCGGACAATGGCCCGGCGATCTGCTGACTATGTGCTTGCTGGACGGCTGGAAGAGTGGAGCCGAGGCGGCTCCGAAGCACCCTAAACCCTTGGAGAAACTGGCGGACCCGAAAGGATTCGAACCTTCGACCTCTGCCTTCGGAGGGCAGCGCTCTATCCAGCTGAGCTACGGGTCCTTCACCGGTGCCCATACCCCAGCACGGGTCGTGAAGGAAGCCCCGCCGCCCTCGATGACGCCGCCGCGCCGAGAAGGCTGACGCCATCCGGCAACCGTCTATTGTCCCGCCATGACCCATGCCGGACCATTGGTCGCAACCCTGGTGGTTGCGCTCTCGCTCGCTTTCGCGCTCGGGCTCGCCGCACGGCTGGTGCGCCTGCCGCCGCTGCTCGGCTACATCGCGGCCGGCATTGCCGTCGGCCCGCATACGCCTGGCTTCGTCGCCGATGCCGCCATCACCTCCGCGCTGGCCGAGATCGGTGTGGCACTGCTCCTGTTCGCGGTCGGGCTGCATTTCCGTGCGCGAGACCTGCTCGCGGTCTGGCGCGTGGCGCTGCCCGGCGCGCTGGCGCAGATCACCTTCGGCACCCTGCTCGGCGGCGCGGTCGGACGGCTCGTGCTCGGCCTTGAGTGGGGGGCGGCGGGGGTGTTCGGGCTCGCCCTCGCCATTTCCTCGACCGCCGTCTCCACCCGCGCGCTCGAGGAAAAGGGCCGGCTGTCGGGCGAAGCGGGGCGCATCGCCCTGGGCTGGCTCGTGGTGCAGGATCTGGTGGTGGTGCTGGCGCTCGTGCTGCTGCCGGTCGTGGCCGGCGGCGGCGGAACGGAGGGCCTGGGCAACCGCTTGGCGACCACGGCGCTGGAACTCGCCGCCTTCATGGCAGCCATGGCTCTTGGCGGGCGCGTGGTCCTGCCGCGCCTGCTCTCGCTGGTGGCGAATACCGGGTCGAGGGAATTGTTCACGCTCGGCGTTATCGTGATCGCGCTCGGCACGGCCTTCGGGTCCTCGGCCCTGTTCGGGGTCTCGCCGGCGCTTGGCGCCTTCTTCGCCGGCGTCCTGCTGGGCGAGAGCCCGCTCGGCCACCAGGCGGCGGCCGAGACGGTGCCGCTGCAGCGCGTGTTCGTGGCGCTGTTCTTCGTCTCGGTGGGCGTGCTGGTGGATCCGATGGCGATGGTCGCGGTGCCGGGCGCTTCGCTGGCCACCCTGGCCTCGGTGCTGCTGGGCACCGGCGGCGTCATGCTGGCCCTGCTGCTCGTGCTCCGGGTGCCGGTGCCAGCCGCGGCCACGGTGGCCGGCGCGATGACGCAAATCGGCGAATTTTCCTTCCTGCTCGCCGCCCTCGCGATCAGCGCCGGTGTCTTGCCCGAGGCAGTGCGCGCGCCGATCCTCGCAGCCGCGACGCTCACCATCCTGGCCACGCCGATGATGCTGGCGCTGGCCGACAGGCTGGCCCTGCGCATCGAGGGCACGCGGCGGATGCGCGCCTGGCAGCAGCGCCGCGGCGGCGCGCGGCTGTCCCATGTCCCGCCCGCGGGCCTGTCGGACCACGCGATCCTGGTGGGCCACGGGCGTGTCGGGCGTGTCGTCGGCGCCGCGTTGCGCCGGCACGGCCAGCCCTACGTCGTGGTCGAGGCGGACCACGTCATCGCCGAGACCCTGCGCGCGCAGGGGATCCCAACGGTCTGGGGCGATGCGACCCGCAGCGAGGTGCTGGCCGCCGCACGCCCCGCCTCTGCCCGCCTGATCGTGCTCGGGATGCCCGATGCGGCTGGGTGCCGCAGTGTTCTCGACCTCGCGCGCGCCGCCAACCCAGGCATCATTGCTGCCGCACGCGCCCATGATGAGGAGGAAGCGGCCTTCCTGGAGGCCGAGCAGGGCATGGGCCTGGTGGTGATGGGCGAGCGTGAGATCGCCCTTGGCATGGCGGATTTCGCGATGACGCGCCTGGGCGTACCGGCCGACGACGCGCTGCGCACGGTGGACGACCTGCGCGCCCGGCGCTGAGGCGCGGCGGGGCCTATTTGCGCGGCGCGCCGCGCCCGCCCCCGGCGATCGCGCCCAGCCGCGCCACCCAGCCCGGCCGCGCACCCCGCCAGGACGCATCCACCGCGGACCACAGAGTGGCTTCCTCGAGGTCGAGCAGCAGGCGCGCCACCTCCGCCTCGCTGCGGGCGGATCGCGCCTCGGCGATCCACGGGTCGCGACGGGCGCGCCAGCGCCCCTCGACGGCCTGCCAGCCCATGTTCGTCTCCAGGATGACCATCAGCGCCGCGATGTCCTGCGGATGGGACGCGCGCGCGACGCGCTGCGTCCAGCCCGGGCGAAGGCCGCGCCACTCGGCACCGACCGCCTCCCAGGTCACCGCCTGTTCGAACTGCAGCAGCGCGAGCGCGACATCGTTCTGCTGTGCGCGCAGCGGCATGCCCGATCCGGCCAGCAGCAGCAGGGCCGCGAATACGCGGCGATGGATGGTCACGGTCCGGCTCTCCTTCAGCGTCGAACGCGCCTGTATGGCAGCGATGCTGGGCGGGAGATAGGCTGTGGGCGGGACAGGCACGGAGAGGTCGGATGCGGGTTCTGGTCCTGGGTGCGGGTGCGCTCGGGGGCTATTTTGGCGGCAGGCTGGTCGAGGCGGGAACGGCCGAGGTCGCCTTCGTGGTGCGCCCCGCACGCCAAGCCGCGCTGCTGGCCGAAGGCCTTCGCATCGAGAGCCCGTTCGGGGCCTGGAGCGGCCCAGTCACTGCGATGAGCGCGGCGGAAGCGCGCCCCGGCTGGGATGTCGTGCTGCTCTCATGCAAGGCCTACGACCTCGAGGAGGCGATCGCCGCCATCGGCCCGGTGGTGGATGCGCGCACCGCCATCCTGCCGGTGCTCAATGGGTTGTCGCATCTCGACAGGCTGGAGGCGGCCTTCGGAGCCCCGCGCGTGCTGGCGGGGCTGGCAAAGATCCAGGCGACGCTCGCGGCCGATGGCACCGTGCGCCAGTTGAATGACTGGCGCTGGCTGACCTTCGGGGAGCGCGACGGCACGATGTCCCCGCGCGTCCAGGCGTTGCAGGCTGCCTTCGCGCCGGCACGCGGCGTGGTGGCGCAGGCGGTGCCGGACGCGACGGCGCGCATGTGGGAAAAACTTGTGCACCTGGGCACCAGCGCCATCGGCACGGTAATGATGCGTGCCAATGTCGGCGAGATCGTCCGCAGCCCCGGCGGCAGCGCCTTCTTGCACCGCGTGCTGGAGCGCAACGCCATGATCGCGGCGGCGAACGGCTTTCCCATGCGCGCCGGCTTCCTGGACGAGTTCCGCGCGGTCTTTGCCGATGCGCAAAGCCTTTAT
Organism: uncultured Alphaproteobacteria bacterium; assembly: GCA_963716705.1. Taxonomy (GTDB): domain Bacteria; phylum Pseudomonadota; class Alphaproteobacteria; order Acetobacterales; family Acetobacteraceae; genus Neoroseomonas. The sequence continues at coordinate 150,877 of CAVQTW010000013.1, read as the reverse complement.
GCCACCTCCATGCTGCGTGACCTGGAGGCCGGCGGGCGCATCGAGGCCGACCATATCCTGGGCTTCCTGCTGGACGCGGCACGCCGCGCGGGTGTCGCGGATGAGATCCACGAGGCCGCCTTCCTGCATGCCAAGGCCCATGAGCAGCGCCGCGCCGCCGGGCGCACTCCAACACATTGAAAATATGACAAAAAATCTACCAGGTGCATAAGAAACTCAGGCAAAGCGAGACATCGGCGATCACTGGGATTAATCTGACGTCTTGCAGCGCATGGGTTGGCCATGGACACGCAAAACACGGCGCCACGCTTCGTCGATGACTACCTTCTCTCGCTTCTGGCGCGCGCCTCCTACGTCGTGTCGTCGGAGTTCCATGACCGCTTGCGCGCGCGCAGCGTGACGGTGCCCGTCTGGCGTGTTCTCGCAACGCTCTCGGGCGGGCCGGAGACTGTCACCGCGCTGGCCGAGGCCTGCCTGCTGCAGCAACCCACCATGACCAAGGTGCTCGACCGCATGGAGCGCGATGGACTCGTGAAGCGCGAGCAGGATGGCCGCGACCGGCGCCTGGTTCGCGTGAACCTCGCACCGCGCGGCGAGGCGATGGTGGGTGACCTCCTGGCCGCCGCCCGCGCGCATGAGGCGGAGGTGGTTGCGCGCCATCCTGACGCTGTCGCCATCAAGGACCTTCTGCGCGCATTGATCTCCCGGCAGGGCCACAAGCGCCGCCCTCGGCCGGGCTGACGGCGTGCCTCCGATCCATAAGCTTCAGCGGGTCGTGCTGCTGCTGCTGGTGGTCTTCGCGGTCGTGCAGGTGGTGGTCGCGATCGCGCGTTGACCTCGTGCCGCGCTGCGGCCAGCGTGCCCCGATATCCACGGGGGTTCGGCATGAAGGTCGGCGTTATCGGTCTGGGCAGCATGGGCATGGGCGCGGCGCTCAGCCTGCTGCGGGCGGGGCATGAGGTGACCGGCTGCGACATGCGCGAGAGCGCGCGCGCCGAATTCACCGCTTCCGGCGGCGCCGTTGCCGCAACCACGGCGCAACTGCCCGCGGGGATCCAGGCGCTGGTGGTGCTGGTGGTGAACGCCGCGCAGACCGAGGCCGCGCTGTTCGGCGAGGGTGGTGCGGCGGATCGCCTCGCCCCCGGCGCGGTGATCGTCAGCTCCGCCACGATGGGTCCGGATTCCGCGCGCGCCCTGGCGGCGCAGGCGCAAGCGCGCGGCTTCCTGTATCTCGATGCGCCGGTCTCGGGCGGGGCGGTGAAGGCGCGCGCCGGCGAGATGACGGTGATGGGCGCGGGCAGCGATGCCGCCTTCGACGCGGCGCAACCGGTGCTCGACGCCATCGCGACCAAGGTCTGGCGCCTGGGGGCGGAACCGGGCATCGGCGCCACGGTGAAGGTGGTGCACCAGTTGCTCGCCGGCGTGCACATCGCGGTGGCGGCGGAGGCGATGGCGCTGGGCATCCGCGCCGGCGCCGATGCGCAGGCGCTGTACGACGTGGTCACCAGCGCGGCGGGCAATTCCTGGATGTTCGAGAACCGCATGGCGCGCGTGCTGACCGGCGACGACGAACCGCGCAGTGCCGTGGATATCTTCGTGAAGGACCTCGGCCTGGTCACCGAGATGGCGCGCGGTCTCGACTTCCCGGTGCCGCTGGCCTCCCAGGCGCAGCAATTGTTCACCGCGGCACGGGCGATGGGGCAGGGGGGGCGGGATGATGGCTTCGTCATCCGGGTGTGGCAGGCGATGACGGGGATCAAGCTGCCGGGCGAGTGATCCCCGCGCCAGGCGTCGACGACGCATGCTGTCCGCGCGGCGCCCACTATGCCGGCAGCGGTTTCCTGGGCGCGGCCGCAAGCGCCTTCCTGGTTTCCGGGCCGACAAGCCCATCGACGCCGATGCGCTGGTCGATCTGAACGAGCAGCACGGCGAGTTCCGTCGCGCCACCGAAATCGCCATCGACAGCGATCGGGAAGCCGAGCGTCCGCAACACCGTCTGCAGTTCGGCCACCGCCGCCCCGTTGGAGCCGCGGCGCAGGATCGGCAGCGCGCGCGGCGCATCCGGCGGGCGGGAGGGTGTCGCGCCGCTCAGCGCGATACCTTCGATGCGGGCGACCGAATCCTTCGCGCGCTGGGTGCGTCCGCGGCGGTCATCGAGGCCGTTCAGCCCGCCATTGATCGCCCGCGTCACGGCCAGAAGGTCGTCGCGGTCGCACATCGGATTGATGGCGCGCTGCTTCCAGTATTCGCACGCGATGCGCAGTGACAGCGGGGGCTCAGCGGCGCGTTCGGGATGCGCTTCGAGATCGATCCCGAGTGCCGCCCCGCAGGTGCGATAATTCGCCCGGCCGGTAAGCTGGATCAGGCCGCGTCCCTTGTATCGGGGACCATCGCCCGCCTGCGTGTTGCCGAGATCGGCCCGGCCTTCATAGGCGGTGCCGTCCGCAAACTCGATGGTGGTGCGGAACCCTGCGGATTCGTGGCAGGTCTGTCCGAGGAAATGCGCGATGCGCAGCCTGGTGGTGATGCCGTAATCCTCGAGGGTGGGGGCAAGAACCGGCCCCACCTCCCGGATGATCGCCGCCTGCGCGGTTGCCTGGGCCCCGCTGAAGCGTGGCGCAATCTCGAGCATCACCTGCCCGTCCACCGGGATCATGGGCGCCTCCCTGATCTGGGTCGTTGCGGTAACGTAGCACGACGTGCGCAGATGCGGCGGGACGAATTCGTCTGCGCGCTGCTGCGGCGCGAGGTCGCCCGGTTGCGGCATCCTGGCAATGTGCGGCGCCGAACGTGCCCATCGCTTGCCCTGCAAGGATCCAGTGCGCGCCGCGCGCCCTACCCGGCCAGCGCCGCCTCCACCGCCGCCGCAACCGCGAACAATCGTGCATCGCCCATGTGCTCGCCGGTCAGCATCAGTCCGACGGGCGCCTCGCCCTCGGCCTGGCAGGGGATGCTGATCGAGCAGCGATCGAGGAAGTTGCCCACGCTCGTGTTGCGCAGCAGCAGCATGTTGATCCGGTTGTACTCGCGTTCCTCCGCCACATCGGCCAGGCGCGGCGGCACCAGCGGGCAGGTCGGGCAGATGATTGCATCGAAGGGTGCCGTGCGTCGCGCGGCCGCAGCGATGATGCGCGCGCGCGCGCCGACCAGCGTCACATAGTCGGCCGCGGACATGTGCTCGCCACGGCGGATCCGCTTGAGGATGAGCGGGTCGTAGCCATCCGCCTTCTCGGCCACGAGGTCGTGGTGCCAGGCCCAGGCTTCGCTCGCCGCGAAGCCGCCGGTGGCATTCGCCGTCGCGATGTCCTCGAGGTCTGGGAAGTCGAACTCGATGATATGCGCGCCGGCCGCGGAAAGCCGGGTCAGCGTGCGGCCGAACACCGCCGCCACGGCGCCGTCCATGCTGTCCGTCAGGAAGGTCCCGCGCGGCAGGCCCAGGCGCAGGCCCGCCATGGGCAATGGCCGCGGCGGCACGGGGTCCTCCGCGCCGGCCATGATGGCATCCACCAGCGCGCAATCCGCGACGGATCGTGCCAGAGGCCCGGCGGAATCGAGCGAGGGCGCGAGCGGCAGGATGCCGGCGATCGGCACGCGCCTGGCCGTCGGCTTCCAGCCCACGACCCCGCACAGCGCGGCCGGGATGCGGCAGGACCCGCCGGTGTCGGTACCCAGGCCGGCGAAGCCCATGCCATCCGCCACGGCAACACCCGCACCCGCCGAGGAGCCGCCTGGCAGCCGCCCCGTCGCGCGGTCCCACGGGGTGCGTGGCGTGTCGTAATGCGGGTTCACGCCGAGGCCGGAGAAGGCGAACTCGGTCATGTTCGTGCGGCCGAGAATGACGAAGCCCGCGCGGACCAGCCGCTGCACGGAGGGCGCCGTGGCCTTCGCCGCGGGCGCACCCTTCAGCACGACGGAGCCTGCCTTCGTGGTCACGCCGGCCTCGTCGTAGAGGTCCTTGATGCTGATGGGGATGCCGGCGAAGGCGCTCGGTGCGCGATGGGCGGCGCGCAGCGCGTCCATCGCCGCGGCGGATACGCGCGCGGTGTCGCGCATGCACCGCGATGAAGGCGCGCGCGCCCTCGCCGCCCGGCTCGGCGATGCGCGCCAGCGCGGCCTCGGTCAGCGCCACGGCGGAGGTGCGGCCGGCTCCAAGGGCGGCGGCGGCTTCGGTGATGGTTCTCATCGGGCGCGGCTCCTGACTGCGCGAACATCTTCCTTCGATGTTCCATGCACGGGCAAGACGGCCCCTTCGCAGGCCCCGCGGCGGCAGGAATTACCGTGCATGCCGATCGAGCATGGGCCTAGGGTTTCCACGTCCGCCCGCGCCGGTGCGCGAGGCGGAAGGAGGACCCGCCCATGTTCGACATCGACCAATTCGTGGCCGAGTGCCGCCAGGCGATCGCCGAGGACCGCAGCCACAAATCCGCACGCGAGGTGGTGGCGCGCGCGGTGTCCGACCCCACCGGCGTGCTCGCCGCGCTGGGCGAGCCGACGCGCGCCGGCGTCAACAGGATCCATCACGCGCCGGATCTCACCATCCTCAACATCGTCTGGGGACCGCGGATGACGATCATGCCGCACAACCACAACATGTGGGCGGTGATCGGCATCTATACCGGGCGCGAGGACAATATCTTCTGGCGCTGCATCGAGGACGAGAACGGCAGCCATGTGGAGGCCGCCGGCGCCAAGGCGCTCGGCGTGCGCGACTGCGCGGTGCTCGGGCGCGACATCGTGCATTCCGTCACCAACCCGATCCCGCGCCTGACCGGCGCGATCCATGTCTATGGCGGCGATTTCTTCCACGCCGAGCGCAGCGAGTGGGACCCCGAGACGCTGCGTGAGCAACCCTACGACGTGCAGGCTGCGCTGGCGCTGTTCGAGGAATCCAACCGCGGCCTCGTGCCCGGTCAGTAGATATCGGGCTCGGGCGTCGGCAGCGTGCCTTCCAGGAAGCGCAGGTCGCAGCCTTCGTCGGCCTGCGTGACGTGGTCGAGGTACAGCGAGGTCCAGCCGCGCATGTAGCGGCGCGGCGGCGGTGTCCAGGCAGCACGGCGGCGCGCCATCTCCTCTTCACCGACCAGCAGGTCGAGCCGCCGGTTCGCGACATCGAGGCTGATCATGTCGCCGTCCCGCACGAAGGCGAGCGGCCCGCCGACATGACTCTCGGGCGCCACATGCAGCACGCAGGTGCCATAGGACGTGCCCGACATCCGCGCATCGGACAGCCGCACCATGTCGCGCACACCCTGCACGAGCATCTTCTTGGGCAGTGGCAGCATGCCCCATTCAGGCATGCCGGGCCCGCCCTGCGGCCCCGCCTGCTTCAGCACGAGCACGCTGTCGGGCGTCACGTCCAGGTCGGGATCGTCGAGGCGCTTCTTGAGGTCGGCGTAGTCCTCGAACACCACGGCCGGGCCGGTATGCTGCAGCAGATGCGGTTCGGCGGCCGATGTCTTGATGACCGCGCCCTGCGGTGCGAGCGAGCCGCGCAGCACCGCAAGCCCGCCTTCGGATTGCAGCGGCTTGTCCAGTGGCAGGATCACGCTCTCGTCGAACACCTCCGCACCCTCGATATCCTCGCCCAGCGTCCGGCCGGTCACGGTGCGCGCCGAGAGGTCGAGGAAATCGCGGATGCGGTTGAGGAAGGCGCGCGCGCCGCCGGCGTAGAAGAAATCCTCCATCAGGTATTCGCCGGCATTGGGGCGCAGGTTCGCCACCAGCGGCACGCGGCGCGACAGCGCATCGAAGCGTTCGAGATCGAGCATCACCCCCGCGCGGCGCGCCATGGCGATCAGATGCGGGATCGCGTTGGTGGAACCGCCGAAGGCCATCGCCGCCGTCACCGCATTGTCCACGCTGCCCTGCGTGATCAGTGATTGCGGCGTCGCGTCCTCCCACACCATCTCGACGATGCGCCTGCCGGTCTCGGTCGCCATGCGCGGATGTGCGGAATCGGCCGCCGGGATGCTGCTCGCGCCCGGCAGGGTGAAGCCCAGCGCCTCGACCGCCAGCATCATCGTCGCCGCGGTGCCCGCGGTCATGCAGGTGCCGAAGGAGCGCGCGATGCCGCCCTCCATGTCCTTCCACTGCGCTTGGGTGATGTTCCCCGCGCGCAATTCGGCGTGGTACTTCCACACGTCGGAACCGGAGCCGAGCGTCCTGCCGCGCCAGTTGCCGCGCAGCATCGGCCCGGCCGGGACGAATATGGATGGCAGCGTGGAACTGATCGCCCCCATCATCAGCCCCGGCGGCGTCTTGTCGCAGCCGCCCAGCAGCACCAGGCCGTCGCAGGGGTGGGAGCGCGCCAGTTCCTCGGTCTCCATCGCCAGCAGGTTGCGATAGAGCATGCTGGAGGGCTTCTGGTACTGCTCGGTCACCGGATGCGCGGGCAGTTCCACCGGGAAGCCGCCGGCCTGCCACACGCCGCGCTTCACTTCCTCCGCGCGCGTGCGGAAATGGAAGTGGCAGGGGCTGAGTTCCGACCAGGTGTTGATGATGCCGATGACCGGCTTGCCGCGGAAATCGCCCTCGCCGAAGCCGGCCTGGAGCATGCGCGAGCGGTGGCCGAAGGCGCGGATGTCGTCCACGCCGAACCAGCGGTGGCTGCGCAGATCCTCGGCGCGTTTGCGGGGCATGGGCGTCTCCTCGTTCTTCCACCGGAGGCTGCCAACTGCTATGGCAGATGTCCATGGCCGCCGCCGAGACAGCCCGCACGAGGCTCGCGCCGCTGGCCGAGGAGGACACCCTCTCCCTCGGTGAACGCGCCTATCGGCGGCTGCGCGAATCCATCGTGCACGGCATGCTCCCGGCCGGGCGGAAAATCTCGGAACGCGGGCTCGCCACGCAGCTCGGCATCTCGGCGCAGCCGGTGCGCGAGGCGCTGCGGCGGCTCGAACAGGATGGCATGGTGGTGACGCTGCCGCGGCGCGGCACCGTGGTGGCCGAGGTGGGTCCTGCGCAGCTGGCCGAGCTCGGCCGCATCCGCGCCGCGCTGGAGGGTGTCGCCGCCGCGCTGGCCGCCGAGCGGATGGACCCGCAGGCGCTTGTGGCGCTGGGGGCGGTTGTTGCGCGCATGAAGGCCGGCACGGTTGCGTCGGCGACCGATGCGCTGGACGAAGCCAATGAGGAATTCCACGCGCTGATCCATCGCGCGACGGGGAACCTGTTCCTGATGCGCTCGCTGGCATCGCTGCGCGCCTACGACACCCTGGGCCGCCACCGCGCCGTCGGCAGCACGCCGCGCGACCTGCCGCGGGCCCTGGCGGAACACAAGGCGATCGTCGCCGCATTCAGGAAGCGCGACCCGGTCCTGGCGGAGGAGCGCATGCGCGCGCATGTCCTGCGGTCGCTGGTCACCAATGGCGTCCTGCCGCCACCGCCCGCGCGGCGCGGTAGCCGGGGATGACGGCGCCGTAACGCGGCCGGGCGGTTTCCCTCGCCCGGTCGTGGCAAGTCATGGCAGGCTGCGCCGCTGCTTCAGGCGGTCGTTGACGGCGGCGCGTGCGGCACGGCAAACTGCTATCTGCTATTGCAGTTCAACAATCCGAGGGGCGGCCCGACCGCTCCCGCTTACGAGGAGACGCTCATGCACCCCACCCCAAGGCGGCGCGGCCGCTTCCTGCTCGCTGCGGTCGCCACGGCGGCACTCGGTGCCCTCGGTCTCGGCGCAGCGCCGGCCGCCGCGCAGGAATGGCGCGGCTGGAACATCCACGCCGCCGACTACCCGAACGGCCAGGGCATGGACGCCTTCGCGCGCATGGTTGGCGAACGCACCAACAACCGCATCCGCATGCGCACCTTCCATTCGGCGCAGCTCGGCCAGCAGGACGAAGCCATCCAGCAGATGCGGCTGGGGACCATCGACTTCGCCAACTTCAACCTCTCGCCCTTCAACAACCTCGCCCCCTCGACCAACGTGGTGACGCTGCCCTTCCTGTTCCGCAACGTGGCGCACATGCAGGCGGCGATCGACGGGCCGGCCGGCGAGGCGATCGCCCGCGACCTCGAGGGCATCGGCATCATCGCGCTGTCCTGGTACGATGCCGGCGCGCGCAGCCTGTACACGGTGCGCCCGGTGCGCACGCCCGCCGATGTGCGCGGCATGAAGATCCGCGTGCAGACCTCCGACCTGTGGATCGACCTGATGCGCGCGATGGGTGCCAACCCGACGCCGCTGCCCTTCGGCGAGGTGTTCACCTCCCTGCAGTCCGGCGTGATCGACGGCGCGGAGAACAACTGGCCCTCCTATGAAAGCACGCGGCATTTCGAGGTGGCGCGCTACTACACGACCACCGAGCACTCCAACGTGCCGGAGGTGCTCGCCGTCTCGCGCCAGCGCTGGCAGCGGCTGAACGAGGCCGACCGCGCCATCCTGCGCGACGCGGCGCGTGAATCGGCGGTGCTGCAGCGTCGGCTCTGGGCGGAGCGCGAGACCGTCTCCCGCCAGCGCGTGGTCGCCGCCGGCGTCACGGTCATCGAGATCACCGACCGTGCCCCCTGGGCCGCCCTGATGGAGCCGGTCTATGCGAAGTACGCGGCCGATGCGCGCCTGGCGGCGCTGGTGCGCCAGATCCGCGAGATGCCGTGACGGCACCTGACGCAACGGCGCCGCGGGGGTCGAACGAACCCGCGGCGCTGCGCGCCTTCTCCCGCGCGCTGGGCGTGCTCTCGGCACTGACCATTGCGCTGGCGGGCATCGCACTGGTCGGCCTCGTCGCGATGATGGGCTGGCTGGTGTTCGGCCGCTACGTGCTGAACGACACGCCGACCTGGATCGAGCGCGGCGCGACACTCGCCATTCTCGCCATCGCCATGCCGGTGGCCGCCGTCGGCGTGCGGGAACGCTTCCACCTGTCGGTGCTCGGCGTGCGGGAATCATTGCCGGCTGCCGCGCAACGCTGGATCGCGCTGGGCTGCGACGTTCTCATGGGAGTCTTCGGGGCGGCCATGGCCTGGTGGTCGTGGGAGTTGTCCGGGATGGTCGCCGCCTTCAAGATTCCGCTGCTCGGCATCAGCCAGGGCTGGACCTATGCGCCCATGGTGGTGGGCGGCGCGCTGATGGTGCTCTACGCCATCGAGCAGGTGCTGCACGACATCTATTCCGACACCGCGCCCGAGAAGCGCGGCATCTCGGCCGCCTTCCTGGAGTAGCGCGCGTGGAACCCGGCCTGTTGATCATCTTCGCCGTGTTCGGCATCGGCATCGTCTCCGGCGTGCCGGTGGCCTTCTGCCTCGGCATCGCAGCGGTGGTGGGCTTCCTGTACGAGGGTCTGAACCCGGCGGTCGCCTTCCAGCAGATGGCGAGCGGCATGAGCATCTTCTCGCTGCTCGCCATCCCGTTCTTCATCTTCGCCGGCGAGTTGATGCTCCATGGCGGCATCGCGCGCCGCCTGGTCGCGCTGGCCTCGGCGACGGTGGGCTGGATGCGCGGCGGGCTCGGCATGGTGGATGTCTCGACCTCGATGCTGTTCGGCGGCATCTCGGGCTCGGCGGTGGCCGACACCTCGGCGACCGGCACCATCCTGATCCCGGCGATGAAGGCGAAGGGCTATGGCGTGGACTACGCCGTCGGCCTGACGGTCACCAGCTCCATCGCCGGCATCCTGATCCCGCCCTCGCACAACATGATCCTGTATTCGCTGGCGGCGGGCGGCGGCATCTCGGTCTCGGCACTGTTCATCGCGGGCATCGTGCCGGGCATGATGATGTGCGTGTTCCTGGGCGTGGCCGCGTACGTGCTGGCCGTCCGGCGAGGCTACCCGGCCGATGGCTGGCAGGGTTTTCGCCACCTTGCCTGGGCCTTCATCGATGCGCTGCCCGGCCTGCTGACCGCGGTCATCATCCTGGGCGGCGTGCTCTCGGGCGTCTTCACCGTGACCGAGAGCGCGGCCTTCGGCACCATCTGGGCGCTGCTGGTCACGGTGTTCGTCTATCGCGCGCTGTCGTGGAAGAATTTCATCATCGCGGTGAAGGCCAGCGTGCGGACCACCTCGGTGGTCTTCCTGCTGGTCGGCACCGCCACCGCCTTTGCCTGGCTGCTCGCGATGTACCGGCTGCCCGAGATCCTCACCGAGGGCATGCTCGCGATCAGCTCCAACCCCATCGTCATCCTCATCCTGATCAACATCTGCCTGCTGCTGCTCGGCGCGGTGATGGACATGGCGGCGCTGATCCTGATCACCACGCCGATCTTCCTGCCGGTGGTGGTCGCGATCGGCATGGACCCGGTGCAGTTCGGCATGGTGATGATGATGAACCTCGGCCTCGGCCTCACCACGCCACCCGTCGGCGCGGTGCTGTTCGTGGGCTGCGCCATCGGCAAGATCCGGATGGAGGAGGTGATGCGCACCATCTGGCCGTTCTGGGGCGCCATCCTGGTTGCACTCGCTTTCACCACCTATTGGCCGGCGGTGTCGCTGACACTGCCGCGCCTGCTGCTCGGCTACGGAGGCTGATGCCATGACCGCACCATCCAAACCCGTGCTGCTGACGGGCGCCTCGGGCAATCTCGGCCGGCATCTCGCCAAGGCGCTGGCCGCGCATGGCTGGCGGCTGCGCCTGACCGACATCACGCCCTTCCCGGACCCGCTGCCGCAGGGCGCGACTTCGTGAAGGCCGACCTCAACGAGGGCCTGGCGCTGGTGCGCCAGGCGGAAGGCTGCGGCGCCATCCTGCATTTCGGCGGCGTCAGCGTGGAACGGCCCTTCGAGGAGGTGCTCGGTCCCAACCTGCGCGGCCTGTACCACGTGTATGAAGCCGCACGGCGCGAAGGCGCCCGCGTGGTCTTCGCCAGTTCAAACCACTCCATCGGTTTCCACGAGCGGCCTGAGGGCAACAACGAGCGCCTCGACAACGACTGCGCCTTCCGCCCCGATGGCTACTACGGCCTGTCGAAGGCCTATGGCGAACTCATGGGCCGGATGTACTGGGACAAGCACGGGGTCGAGAACGTCAACCTGCGCATCGGCTCCTGCTTCCCGAAGCCGATCGACCGCCGCATGCTCTCCACCTGGTTGTCGCATGGCGACCTCACGCGGCTGGTGGAACGCTGCGTGCTCACCGAACAGGGTCGCGCCGGCCATGCGGTGATCTGGGCCTGTTCGGACAACCCGGCCTCCTATTGGGGGCGCGACCATCGCGAGCGCATCGGCTGGGCACCGCAGGACAGCGCGGAGCCGTGGCGACCGGAAGTCGGCCACATCACCGCCGACCCGGTCACCGAGCGCTACCAGGGCGGCGGCTATGCCGCGATCGAGTATTCGCGCGCGCAGCCCTCGCCCAAGGATGCCTTCACGCTGGAGGATTGAGCGGCGCGCCCTCCTCCGTGCAGGCGCGCACCAGGCGCGCGGCCTCCGCCCAGACGATCCGGCGCGCCAGAACCGCCTCGCCATGCACCTCGGACGCATGCGGAGCGCTGGCGGTGCCGCCGAGGCGGCGATAGAAGCGCAGCGCGCCGTCATTGCCCTCGATGATGGTCAGCGCCGCGCGCGTCGCGCCCCGGGCCACCAGCGCCCCGACCGCCGCACCGAGCAGCCGACGCCCCAGCCCACCGCCATTCAGGCCGGGGCGGATGTGCAGATTGTCCACATAGGCCAGGGTGCCGCGCAGCCACACCGCAGCCACGCCGCGCAGCCCGTCATCGCCTTCGGCGAGCAGGACGATCCCGGGCCTCGGCCGCAGGAAATACGCCTGCCATGCGGCGTGGTGCAGCCCCGGCAGGCGGTCGCGCAGCAGGGCGTCAGGCACCAGTCCGGCATAGGTCGCCTGCCAGGAGGCCGTCAGCAGGCCGGCGATGGCGGCCGCGTCGGTGGCGGTCGCCTCGCGGAACGATGGCGCGGCGATCAGGCCGCCTCCACCGGCACCACCGAGGTCCAGCCATGCGGGTCGTTGGTGCGGCCGTACTGGATGCCCACGATGGCGTCGTAAAGCTTCTGCGTGACCTCGCCGGTCTGCCCGCCATTGATCAGCACGTCCTCGCCCTTGTAGCCGAGCGTGCCGACCGGGGAGACCACGGCCGCCGTGCCGGTGCCCCACATCTCGCGCAGGGTGCCGTCGCGCCCGGCCTGCATGACGTCCTCGATGGCGATGGGGCGCTCGCTCACCGTCAGCCCCCAGTCGCGCATCAGTTGGATGGTGGAGGCGCGCGTCACGCCATCGAGGATGGTGCCGGCGAGCGGCGGGGTGATCACCTCGTCGCCGATGCGGACCATGATGTTCATGGTGCCGACCTCGTCGAGGAAGCGGCGCTCCACGCCATCCAGATACAGAACCTGCGTGTAGCCGGCCGCCGCCGCATCCTGCTGGCCGGCGAGGGACTGCGCGTAGTTCGCCGCCGTCTTGGCCTCCCCGGTGCCGCCGCGCACGGCGCGCACATGGCTGTCGGAGGCCAGGATGCGCACCGGCTTCACGCCCTCCTTGTAGTACGAGCCGACGGGCGAGAGGATCAGGAAGTACAGGTAGCTGTGCGCCGGGTGCACGCCGAGCATGACATCCGTCGCGATGATGGTCGGGCGCAGGTACAGCGACGTGCCGGCCTTGCGCGGCACCCAGTCCGCATCCACGCCGACCAGCGCATCGAAACTCGCGCGGATGATGTCGACCGGCACCTCCGGCATGCACATGATCTGTGCCGAGCGGTTGAAGCGCGCCGCATGGCGGTCCGGGCGGAACAGGCGGATCTGGCCGTCATCGCCGCGGAAGGCCTTGAGCCCGTCGAAGATCGCCTGGCCGTAGTGCAGCACCGAGGTGGCGGGGTCGAGGCTGAGCGGGCCATAGGGTTCGATGCGCGGGTTGAACCAGCCGCGCCCCTCCTCGTAGTTCATCAGGAACATGTGGTCGGTCAGCACCTTGCCGAAGGAGAGCGTATCGTCCGCGGGCTTGGGTTTGGCAGAGGTGGTGCGGGTCGTCGGGAACTGGCCCATGCTGCGATGTCCTCGGGTTGTTCAGGCTTGGGGGCGGGGCATGCGCCGGGTGCGCGCGGGAGATACGCAACAATGCCGAATTCGGCCATGATCATGGTCGATGGGAAGCGGGGCCATGGTGCATCCTCCTGCCGGCTGGCAACGCGCACGCCGTGCATTGCGTAATATTATGTCGTTAATTGACCTCAGAATGAACCAAGACGCCTGATCGGTCAATGATCCTGACCAAAACGGAGGCCAACGGCCCGACATGGCAGCCAAGAGCAGCACGCAGACCCCCGACGCCCAGGAGCGCAGCCCGCCCCCCGCCGGGCGCAACCTGCTGTTCCTGCGCGAGGAGGAACTGCGCCTCGCCCAGGACCTGCTGTTCTTCGGCTACCGGGACTTCACCGCCGGCGCCGATGCCATCCTGGCCGAGCTGGGCATGGGGCGCGCGCATCACCGCGTGCTGCATTTCGTTGGCCGGCGGCCGGGCATCACGGTGGGGGACCTGCTCGCCATCCTTGCCATCACCAAGCAGAGCCTCGGGCGCGTGCTGCAACCATTGATGGAGGATGGCTACGTGACCCAGGCGCCGGGCCGCCACGACCGCCGCCAACGCCTGCTCACCCTCACCGAGAAGGGCGCGACACTCGAGCGCCGACTGTTCGAGCGCCAGCGGGAGACGGTGATGCACGCATACCGGGAGGCCGGACCCGCCGCGGTGGAGGGTTTCCGCCGCGTCATGCGCGGCCTGATGGGTGACCAGGCGACCGCCGCCTTCGACCTGCTGGAGGCCCCGGCCGGCGGGCCGGGTTCCGCACGATGAGCGGGCCCACGAACGACCCGGCGCATCTTCTCGTCGTGGATGATGACGCGCGGCTGCGTGCCCTGCTCCAGCGCTTCCTGACCGAGCAGGGCTTCCGCGTCACCGCCGCGCCGGATGCCGCCGCCGCCCGGCGCTCGATCGCCGCCATGACCTTCGACCTGCATGGTGCTGGATGTGATGATGCCGGGCGAATCCGGCCTCACCTTGGCGGAAGCGCTGCGGCGGGAGGGCAACGAGGTGCCGATTCTCATGCTGACCGCCCGCGGCGCGCCGGAAGACCGCATCGCCGGCTTCGAGCACGGCGTGGACGACTATCTCGGCAAGCCCTTCGACCCGCGCGAACTGGCGCTGCGCATCCGCACCATCCTGCGCCGGGCGGCCCCCGTCGTGGCGCAGTCGTTGTTCATCGCCCCGGTGCAACTGGGCGTGCGGTGGTTCGATGTGGAGCGTGCCGAATTGCGCGGCCCCGAGGGCGTGGTGCGCCTGACCGGCGGCGAGGCGTCGCTGCTCCAGGCCCTGGCGCGCCGCCCCGGGGAGGTGCTCAGCCGCGAGGATATCGGCGAGGCGCTGGGCACCCCCGAGGCCGGGGAGCGCGCGATCGACGTGCAGGTGACGCGCCTGCGCCGCAAGGTGGAGGCGGACCCGCGCGAGCCGCGCTTCATCCAGACCATCCGCCATCGCGGCTACGTTCTGAGGCCCGGTTCGTGACGGGGCGCGCACGATGCGTGTGAGCGCCCCGTTCCGCCGCCTGGTGCCGCGCGGGCTGCTGGGGCGTGCGCTGCTCATCATCATGGTGCCGCTGGTGCTGCTGCAGGTGGTCGCGCTGTTCTTGTTCTATGGCAGCCATCTTGATGTGATTTCCCGCCGCCTCGCGGGCGGGGTGGCGGGCGATGTCGCGATGGTGGTGGAACTGCTCGCGCGGAATTCGGGCGCGGAGGATCGTGGCTGGATCTTCCGCGAGGCTGCGTGGCGGCTCGACCTTTCGCTCGCGCTCGAAGCCGGCGCCACGCTTGGCCCCTCCGCGAGCCGCCCCGCCTCCCTGCCGCTGCTGCCGCTGGAAGGGGACCTCGACGCGGCGATGCGCGAGCGGGTGCGCCTGCCCTTCGACACCGACTGGCAGTCCGACCCGCGCAGCGTGATCATCCGCGTGCAGTTGCCCGATGGCGTGCTGCATGTGGAAGCGGCCCGCAAGCGGCTGTTCAGCGGCACGCTCTACCTGTTCGTGATCTGGGTGGTCGGGTCCTCGCTGCTGCTGTTCGGCGTGGCGGCGTTGTTCATGAAGAACCAGGTGCGCTCGATCCGCCGGCTGGCCGAAGCGGCTGAGGCATTCGGCCGCGGGCGCGACCTCGGCCCGATGAAGCCCGAAGGCGCGGCCGAGGCGCGACAGGCTGCGATTGCATTCAATTCCATGCAGGGGCGCATCCGTCGCTTCGTCGAAAGCCGCACCGAGATGCTGGCGGGCATCAGCCATGACCTGCGCACCCCGCTCACACGCCTTCGCCTGGGTCTCGCGATGCTGCCCGCCGAAGCGCAGGAAGACGCGCAGGGCATGACCCAGGACGTGGAGGAGATGGAGCGGCTGATCGCCGCCTACCTTGCCTTCGCGCGCGGCGAGGGCCTTGAGCAGGCGCAGCCCACCGACCTCGTGGGCCTGGTCGGCGAGGTCGCGGCCAATGCCCGGCGCGATGGCGCGCAGGTGGATCTCGCCGCCGAATCCGGGGCGCTGGTCATGCCGCTGCGCGCCGATGCGCTGCGGCGCTGCCTCGGCAACCTCCTCGACAATGCGCGCAAGCATGCGCAGCGCATCGCGATTGCCGTTGTCCGCATTCCGCGCGGCCCTGACAGCGCCTGGGCGCAGGTGACGGTGGATGATGATGGCCCCGGCATCCCCGAGGATGCACGGGAGGAGGCGTTCAAGCCCTTCGCGACCTTCTCGGCCGGGGGCACCGGGCTGGGGCTGGCCATCGCACGGGATATCGCGCGCGCCCATGGCGGAGACATCGTGCTGGAGGCGAGCCCGCTGGGCGGGTTGCGGGCGAGGGTCCGGTTGCCGGTATGAGGGAAGGATGCCTACCGCGGCGGCAGGATACGCGCCGCCCGGTAGCCCTCCACCTGCCGCGCGAACATCTCCCAACTGTCGACGAAGCCCGTGAAGCCCGCACTGCGCGCTTCCGTCATCGACATCAGCACGTCGTAGTCCATGTTCAGGAAGAAATCCGCAAAATCCCAGGACGCGACCTGCGCCAGCGGCAGGACAAGACCGTGGCGCGCGCGGACCGCCTCCCAGACCTGGTCCTTGTCCGCCATCCAGCGCGCCATCGACATCGGTCGCGGCCGGCCGCAGGGCAGGCCGAACAGGTCGGCGAGGAACGGCCACAGGTCGCACCAGCGGAACGCGTCGCCGTTCGTCACGTTGAAGGCGCGGTTGGCGCAGCGCGGCTCGCGCAGCATCCACAGCACGCCCTCCGCAAGCAGCGTCGCATCCGTCACTTCGTGCAGACGGCCCCATGCGCCTTCCTTGCCAGGGAAGTCGAAGGGCACGCCGAGTTCGCGGCAGATAGCGGCATGGGCGCCGAGCGTCGAGACGATGTTCCGCGCCCGCCCTGGCGCAACGTCCAGCACGAAGTTCGGACGGCTCGCGGACCATGTCCACGCCTTTCCCGCCTGACGCGCGGCGACCATGTCCTGCTGATCGTAGTAGAAGTTCGGCGGCATGTGGCGCGGGTCGTCCTCTCGCGCCGGGGTGCGGAAGGGCCCGATATGCAGCCCGTACCACTTGCCGCCATGGATCATGTGGATATGCGCGAATCTTGGCAGCGCAGCCTCTGCCGCGTCGAGGAGATTGCTCAGCATCGCAACGTTTGCGCCTACGTCCTCGATGCCGCTCTCGCCATGGGGGGCGCGGGAGGCATAGACGACATGCGTGATGTCCGGGCGCGTGGCGAGTGCCGCGTGCAGGCCGCGGGCGTCGTTCAGGTCCGCGGAAATCCAGTCCGGCGCGTCCCCCGGCCTGCGTCGCGACAGGCCCACGACGGCGAGATCCGGTGTGGCGAGGGCGCCTTCGGTCACCCGCGACGCGGCCGCGCCGCTGGCGCCGACCACAAGGACCGTGCGGCCGTTCGTCATGCCTGGCTGGTGCCGCAAGGCGGTCGCGTCGGGCGCATGGCGTTCCTCCGTTCCGCTTGGATGCTGGCCGGGCCACGGCGCGCGCGTCAACCGCGGCGGGCGGCCGCTTGCTTGGTCCGCGGCGCGCCGTCAGGCTGCGGGCAAAATCGACTGGAGGAAAACCCATGACCACGCGCGCGCTCGCGCAGTTTGTCGCCGCCCTGCGGCCCGAGGACCTGCCGGGGGAGGTGGCGGCCCAGGCCACCCGCGTGGTGCTCGACGCGCTCGGCTGCGCCGTTGCCGCCTGGACCGAGGATGCGCAGAAAGCCCGCATCGCGCATGACATCGCGGCGATGTATCCGGCCTCGCCCGGTGCAGGGGTGATCGGTGCCAGGGGTATCGCGGCGCAACCGGCCTTCGCGGCGCTCGCCAACGGCATCCTGATCAATGCGGCGGACAACGATGACACGCACAAGCGCGCGCTGCTGCATGTAGGCTCGGTCGTGGTGCCGGCGGCGCTCGCATTGGCCCAGACGCGGGGGCTCACCGGCGCGCGGATGCTGGCCGCCGTCGTCGCGGGCTATGAGGTCGCGGTGCGTGTCGGCATGGCGGTCATGCCGACGCATTACCGTTTCTGGCATTCCACCGCGACCAACGGCACCTTCGGCGCCGCGGCGAGCGCGGCGCACGCCATGGGCCTCGATGCCGACGGCGTGCAGCGTGCGCTGGGCCTGGCCGGCACGCAGGCGGCAGGCCTGAACACCTTCTTCGAATCCGGCGACATGACCAAGAGCCTGCATCCCGGCAAGGCGGCGCTCAATGGCGTGCTCTCCGCACAGCTCGCCGATCTGGGGATGACGTCGCCACCGGGAATCCTCGAGCACCCGAAAGGTTATCTCGCGGCCTTCTCGCTCGAGCCCGATGCTGGCGCGCTGACCAAGGGCCTCGGTTCGTCCTGGGAGATCCTGCAGAACGGCTTCAAGTTCTTCCCCTCCATCCTCGCGAGCCATTCGCCGATCCAGGCGATGCTCGCCATCGTGGCGAAGCACCGGCCGGACCCGACGCGCATCGCGCGCATCACGAACGAGACCTACAATACGGTGCTGACCCATTTCTCGAGCAAGGAGGCCGCGACGGGCATGGCTGCGCGCGTCTCGGTCCCCTATTGCATCGCCGCCGCCGCGGTGGATGGCGTGCTGACGCAGGCGCAGTTTGCACAGGGCCGCATCCAGGACCCGCTGATCCGACAGGTGCTGGCGCGCACCTCGGTCATCGCGGACCCGGAGCTGAACACGCTCTATCCCGCGAACTTCCCTGCCCGCGTCACGGTCACCATGGAGGACGGTCAGTCCTTCCAGGAGACGGTGATGCTGCCAAAGGGCGATCCCGGCGCGCCGCTCAGCGAGGCCGAACTCGAGGACAAGTTCCGCGCGAATGTCGAACCGGTCTTCGGCGCCGCGCAGGCGACGCGGCTGCGCGACGCGGTGCTGCGGCTCCCCGAGGGGGGCGAGGTCAGCGCACTGTCCGCGCTGCTCGTCCCCGGCGCCTGATCGGGCGCATCATCGGCGCCTTCCGGAAGGGCTCGTCGGCCGGGTCGATGGTCCTGGCTCGAGCCGATTCCGTTTGCCTTGGCTTACGCAAACGGCTCCAGGCGCGCGCCCTGCGGGCTGAGCAGCGCCGCCGCCGAAACCTGGCCGTGCGCATCCCATCCGTGGTGTCGCGCCTGCACCGTCGCGGCAAACTCGTTCCAGGACAGCAGCCGCGTATGGCGGCCGGTTGCGCCGGGCGTTTCCATCTGCACGCCCGCCGCCACGCGCATCACCCACATCGCGCGGTAAAGTTCCATCCCGAGCGCGAACACCGTCGTGATCGGCGACGCGATCGGCAGCGTTCTGGCGACCTACCCCGCCCCGATGGCCGGGAACAGCACCGCGACCGCCCAGAACCCCCATTGCCGCGCGTGTTCTTGCATGGATGACCTTCCAGGCGCGCCTCAGCGCACCCAGGCGCCCTGGCGCATCAGCGGCTCGGCGCGACCCTCGGCATCGATCCCGTCCACGTCGGTCGCGGGCGAGCCGATCATCCAGTCCACATGGATGAGGCTCCGGTTGGCGCCGCGCCGGGCGAGTTCGTCCTCCGTCAGCTCCTGCTCGACGAAGCACTTGGAATAGGCCTGGCCGAGCGCGATGTGGCTCGCCGCGTTCTCGTCGAACAGCGTGTTGAGGAACAGGATGCCGGTCGCGGCGATCGGGTTGGCGGCGGGCACCAGCGCGACCTCGCCCAGGCGCCGCGCGCCCTCATCCGTGTCGATCATGCGCGTCAGCACGTCCTGGCCCGTGGCCGCGCTCGCCTCGATGATCACGCCGTCCTCGAAGCGCACGCGGATGTCGCGGATGAGCGTGCCCTGGTAGGAGAGCGGCTTCGTCGCGACCACCGTGCCCTGCGTCCTCGCGGCGTGGGGCGTGGTGAACACCTCCTCGGTCGGGATGTTCGGGTTGCCCGTGGCGCCGTTGCGCGCGGTGGTGACGCCGCCGCTCCAAGCGTGCCCGTCCGCCAGCCCCACCGTCAGGTCGGTGCCGGGGCCCCGGAAGCGCAGCGCGGCGTAGCGCCGCTCGTTCAGCATGGCGCGCCGCGCCACAAGCCCTGCATTGTGCTCTGCCCAGGCCGTGACCGGGTCCGGCGCATCAGCGCGGGAGGCCACGAAAATGGCGTCCCAAAGCCGTGCGACCGCGGTGGCTTCGTCGAGATCCGGGAAGACCGCCCGCGCCCAGGCCGGCGTCGCTCCGGCCACGAGTGTCCAGTTGATGGCCGAGGTGGTGATCAGCTCCATCGCCGGGCGATAGGCCTTCGACCGTGCCTTGTTCGCGCGTGCCACGCGGGCCGGGTCCTCCTGCGCCAGCAGCATCGGGTCATCGCCCACGATGGCAAGCCGCGCCGCGCCGCCGCGGAAGGCCGCCGCCATGCCGTCGAACAGCCAGGCGGGCGCGACGTCGAAGGCCTCGTCCGCCGCCAGCCGGTAGCGCGCCAGCGCGGCGCGGTCGTCATGGAACAGCGTCGTCACCAGCGATGCGCCGGCGCGATAGGCAGCCTCGGTGATCCGGCGCGCGAGCGGGACATGCTCGAGCGAGGCGGTCATCACCAGTTCCTGCCCCGTCTGCAGGCCGAGCCCGACCTGCACGGCGAGGTCGGCCAGGCGGTCGAGCTTCGCCTCGAAGGCGGGCGGGGCGGAGACGGAGACGTGGTCGTTCATGCGGGCACCTTTTCGCGTTCTCCGGTCAGCACGAAGCCTTCGTACCCCTTGGCGGCGATATCGGCGCAGATCCGGCGATAGCGCGCCATGCCGCCGGCATAGGGCATGAAGACCCGCGGCTTGCCCGGCACATTGGCGCCGAGATACCAGGAATGGCCCGCCTGCGGCATCAGGGTGCGCGTTGGCGGCATCATTCACGTGGTCGACCCAGCGATCCATCGGCCTCGGGCGTCGGGTTCCATGGTCGCCGCCCCGCTTGCGCGCATGTGCGCGATGCAGTCGGTGATCCACTCGACATGCTGCTCGATCGCACACCGGCATGTTCGTCAGCACGGATGGGCTGCCGGGGCCGGTGACGGTGAAGAGGTTCGGAAAGCCCGCCACCTGCAGGCCGAGATAGGTGCGCGGCCCGGCCGCCCAGGCCTCGGCAAGCGCAAGTCCGTCGCGCCCTGTGATGTCCATGCGCAGCAGCGCCCCGGTCATGGCATCGAAACCGGTCGCGAAGACGATGACATCGAGCGGATGCTCGGCGCCGCTGCGCTGCCGGATGCCGTGCTTCGTGATGCGCTCGATCGGGTCCGCGCGCAGATCCACGAGCGTCACGTTGTCGCGGTTGAAGGTCTCGAAATAGCCGGTGTCGATCGGGGGGCGCTTGGTGGCGAAGGGGTGGTCGATGTCCGCGAGCAGCGCCGCGGTCCGGGGGTCCTTCACCACCTCCCGGATGCGGGCGCGGATGAAGTCCGCCGCGGTGTCATTGGCCGCGCGGTCGGTCAGGATGTCGCGGAAGGCGGCGCGCAACGCGAGCCCGCCCTTTTCCCACGCCGCGCGGTAGATCGCCTCGCGTTCCTCGTCGCTCACATCATGGGCGGACCGCTCGCCGAGCGGCCAGGGATGCCCATTGGGTGTGGAATGCATCGCGTGCCGGATCTCGGGCGCGTGCTCCTTGGCCCAGTGCTTGAAATCGTCGGTCAGCAGGCGGTTGCGCGCCGGGATCGAGTAATTCGCCGTACGCTGGAATACCGTGAGATGCGCCGCGCCTTCCGCCAGCACCGGCGCGGCCTGGATGCCGGTCGAGCCCGTGCCGATCATGCCGACGCGCTTGCCGGAGACGTCCAGGCCATCCTTCGGCCAATGCCCCGTATGGGCCCATTCGCCTGCAAAATCGTCCCGCCCCGGCATGTCCGGGATATTGGCCGAGGACAGGCAGCCCACCGCCGTGATGAGGACGCTCGCGGCATAGCGCTGCCCATCCGCAGTCGCGACGCGCCAAAGCGCCGCATCCGCGTCCCACCGCGCCGAGGTCACCCGCGCGCCGAAGGCGATGTCGCGCTTCAGGTCGAGCCGGTCGGCGACATGGTTCAGGTAGCGCAGGATCTCGGGCTGCTGCGGATAGCGTTCGGACCAGTCCCAGGATTGCAGAAGCTCGTGGGAGAAATAGAAGGCGTAGGCATGGCTTTCGGAGTCGCAGCGCGCCCCGGGATAGCGGTTCCACCACCAGGTGCCGCCGACGCCCTCGGCTGCCTCCAGGATCCGCGCCGAGAGGCCCAGCCGATCGCGCAGGCAGTGCAACTGGTAGAGGCCCGCGAAGCCCGCGCCAACGATCAGCGCATCGAAGACGTGCTCGGCCGCGGCGCTGCGGGACGGTACCTCGGACATGTCGCCTCCGTTTTCTGGCAAGAACCCCCGGAAGTGTCGGGTGCGTGGGTCGGCTCCGCAAGCGGGCGGCTCAGCCCCTCGCTGCCCCTGGCTTTGCCACCCGCCGCGTCGCGCCGGCGGATCCCTCCGGGTTGCGTGAGACGCAATCTGTTCCGCATTGCCACCAGTCAAGCCGTGAGGTCGGGAGAGTGGGGCGGCGCCTCCCTGCCGGTGCCAACCTTCGACCCCAATGCCTGCGCCAGGACCCGTGCAGGCCTCTCGGATCGTCCGCGCGAAGATTGCAGCCGCCCGGGTTGAGGTTGAGGCCGTTTGCAGTGAAGGCGCGTGTTGCGAGCAGGCTATGCAGGTCGCGCGCGGTCAGGCGTTGGCAGGGCGTATCGGGCCAGCGCATTGCCCGCGCGGTGGGAGGGACCTGGTTCGCCAATGACGCCAGGATTGGCCAGAAGAACAAAGCCACCCGGCGCCGGGCACGGCGCGGCAGCAGACCCTCGGCTCCACAAGATGTGCGCTGTGTGTCCACCTGCACCTTCGGCGGCGTCCGCCTGCGCGAGGGCAAGGGCGCGGCCTTGGTGATGACCTTCCGCAACATCGCGGGCATGAGCCTGCGTCCGGCCGGGATCGCGGGCCACGTCGCGCCCGGCCAGCATCACGCCGCTGACGCCGCCCTAAGCGCTGACGGCCGTGTCTGGCGTGATCTGCTGCCACATCGCGTTGGTCCTCACCCGGGGGGCTTGCGACGCTGTCCGGATGCCCGGCCTTCAATCGATGCTGAGGTTCAGCCGCGCCACCATCCGGCGCTCGTACTCCGACCTCTCCCGCGCGAAGGCCAGGTAGTCCGCCGGTCCAAGGTATTCATCCGGCATGTCGTTCTGTGCCATGTAGGCGCGGATGCGCTCGCTGTTCTGCGACTTGCGGAAGGCCTGGTGCAGGAATTCCACCACCTCCGGGTCCACCCCCTTCGGCCCGGCGATACCGTAGGGCGAGGTCACCACCATGCCGTAGCCGAGTTCGGTCAAGGTCGGCGCATCGGGGAAGGCGCGCAGGCGCTCGCGCGTCCAGACCGCCAGCAGCCGCAACTGCCCGGCCTCGACATTCGGCGCCCAGGAATTGGCATTGGCGATGACGTCGAGCTGGCGGGCGAGGATCGCGGTGATGTTCTCGCTGGATCCGCGATAGGGAACATGCAGCATCTGCACGCCCTCCTTCTCGCACAGCTCCTCCATCGCGAGGTGATTGGTGGTGGCCACGCCGGAGGTTCCGTAGGTGAGATGCCCGGGCCGCGCCCGCGCCGCCGCCCACATCTCGGCCAGGGTGGTCCAGCCCGAGGCCGGGTGCACCACATGGCCGAACACGAAGCCCGATTGCTGCATGATGTAGGTGAAGTCGCCCACCGGGTCCCAGGTCGGCCGCCGGGTCAGGAACGGATGGCGGATCACCGAGAGGTGGTGGTGGGCGATGGTGTAGCCATCCGGCCGGCTCTGGGTCGTGAGCTGGATGGCGGCGAGCGTGCCGCGCGCGCCGGGGCGGTTCTCGATGATCAGCGGCTGGCCGTGTTCCTGCTGGAACATCTCGGCCTGCAGCCGCATGAAGCCGTCCAGGATGCCCCCGGCCGCCCAGGGGATCATGAACTTGACCGGCCGGTTCGGGTATCGGCCCTGGCCAAGGGCGGGGCGCGCCAGCGCCCCCGTCGCCAGCACCAGCGCGGCGCGGCGGGCGATGAGGGCCATGGCGCGCCCTCCCTCAGCCGATGCTGAGGTTGAGACGGCGGATCATCGCCTGCTCGTACTCGGCGCGCTGGCGGATGAACTCGCCGTAGTCGGCGGAGTTGCGGTACTCGAGCGGCATGTCGAAATTGCCGCGCACGCGGGCATTGTCCGGCGAATCCAGCGCCTCCTTGAAGGCGTCGTGCAGCATGCGGACCACGCCCGCATCCATGCCCTTGGGCCCGACGGCGCCATAGGGCGAGGTCACCACCATGTCGTAGCCGAGTTCCCTGAGCGTCGGCACCTCGGGGAAGCGCGAGGCCCGCTGCGGCGACCACACGCACAGCAGGCGCATCCGCCCGGTCTCGACCATCGGCGCCCAGGTCGAGGCATCGGCGATGCTGTCCACCTGGCCGCCGAGCACCGCCGTCACGCCCTCATTCGCACCGCGGAACGGCACATGGGTGAGTTCCATGCCCTCCTTGGCCGAGAGTTCCTCCATGGCCAGGTGGTTGGTGGTGGCGATGCCGCTGGTGGCGAAGGTCAGGCGGCCGGGATTGGCCTTGGCGTGCGCCACGTAGTCCTGGAAGGTGCGGATCGGGCTGTCGGCACGCACGGCCACGCCGAACAGCCAGCCGCACAACCCGATGATGGGCGTGAAGTCGGTCACCGGGTCCCATTGCGCATTGCGCACCAGGTAGGCGCGGCGGATCACCGACAGGTGCATCTGGCCGAGCGTGTAGCCGTCCGGCCGCGCCTCGCGCGCCAGATAGGGGGCATGCAGCGTGCCGCCGGCGCCGGGGCGGTTCTCGATGACGATCGGCTGGCCGAGGGTGCGCGAGGACAGCTCCGCCATCGAGCGCAGCTGGCTGTCCGCCGAGCCGCCGGGCGGCCAGGGGATGATGAAGCGGATCGGTCGGTCGGGGAACCGCCCCTGGGCGCGGGCAAGGCCCGGAGCGGCCAGGGTGGCGGTGCCCGCAGCCAGGATCAGGCGGCGGGTGGGCGCAGGCGACGGGGCATCCCGGTCGGGCATTCGGCGTATCCTCCTTCGGGCGGCGCATCTGCCGGCGCCTGCCCATCCGCTGACGATAGGACAGCGCAGGCCGCGCACCCAAGCAGGATTTGACGGCACGACGGCCGCCTTGATCCCGGACCGCCGGAGGGGCATTTTCGCCCGCGCACAGGCGTGGTTCGTCGCCCTCCGGGTCCGCCCGGTCGTCCGGACATCACGCCGGGACAACGGTTGTGTCGGTGCGCGGCCGATGCGCCCTGCCCAAGCCCCGTAACCAGGAACTGCTCCACCCATGCCCGATACCTTCGATGTCATCGTCATCGGCGCCGGCCCCGGCGGCTATGTCTGCGCCATCCGCGCCGCGCAGCTCGGCATGAAGGTGGCCTGCGTCGAGAAGCGCGAGACGCTGGGCGGCACCTGCCTGAACATCGGCTGCATCCCCTCCAAGGCGCTGCTGCAGTCTTCCGAACTGTTCGAGGAGGCCGGGCACAAATTCGCCGACCACGGCATCGGCGTGGGCGGGCTCAGCCTGGACCTCGCGAAGATGCAGGCGCGCAAGGCCGAGGTGGTGGGCGCCAACGTCAAGGGCGTCGAGTTCCTGTTCAAGAAGAACAAGGTCACCTGGCTGAAGGGTGAGGGGCGCATCGCCGCCCCCGGCGTGGTGAACGTGGCGGGCACCGACTACACCGCGAAGCACATCGTGATTGCCACCGGCAGCGAGTCCACGCCGCTGCGCGGGGTCGAGGTGGATGAGAAGCGCATCGTCACCTCCACCGGCGCGCTGGAACTGGACGCGGTGCCGAAGCACCTGGTGGTGATCGGCGGCGGGGTGATCGGCCTCGAGATGGGCAGCGTGTGGCGCCGCCTGGGCGCCGAGGTGACGGTGGTCGAGTTCCTCGACGGCATCCTGCCGGGAATGGATGGCGAGGTGCGCAAGCAGTTCGAGCGCATCCTGACCAAGCAGGGCATGAAGTTCCGCCTGAAGTCGAAGGTGACCGAGGCCACCGTCGACGAGACCGGCGTGACGTTGAAGCTGGAAGCCCGCCGCCGGCGGCGCGGCGGAGGAGATGCGCGCCGACATCGTGCTGCTGGCGATCGGCCGGCGGCCCTTCCTCGGCGGGCTCGGCCTCGAGGCGGTGGGCGTGGCGCTCGATGAACGCGGCCGCGTCAAGACCGACGCGCATTTCGCCACCAGCGTGCCGGGCATCCATGCCATCGGCGACGCCATCGCCGGCGCCATGCTGGCCCACAAGGCGGAGGATGAAGGCTATGCGCTCGCCGAACGCCTGGCCGGCCAGCAGCCGCACATCAACTACGATGCCATTCCGGGCGTGGTCTACACATGGCCCGAAGTCGCCGCCGTCGGCGCGACGGAGGAGGCCCTCAAGGCCGCCGGCACCGCCTACAAGGTCGGCAAGTTCCCCTTCATGGCCAATGGCCGCGCCCGTGCCATGGGCGAGATGGACGGCTTCGTGAAGATCCTCGCCGACAAGGCCACCGACCGCGTGCTCGGCGCCCACATCATCGGCCCCGATGCCGGCACGCTGATCGCCGAGATCGCCATGGCGATCGAGTTCGGCGCCAGCGCCGAGGATGTGGCGCGCATCAGCCACGCGCATCCCTCCCTGAACGAGGCGGTGAAGGAAGCGGCGCTGGCGGCCTGGGACCGGGCGTTGCACATCTGAGCCTGCGCCAGCGGGGCGGCGCACCGCCGCCCCGGCCATCCGCCGGCCCCGCGAAGGGAAGCGGCACGGCCGTCCCAGCGCGGCACGACCACATGCCCCTCACGCTTGCAGCCGCGCGGTGTCCGGGCCATTTCCCCGGCATGGTCATCCTGCGCCCCTCCATCTCCCGCAAGGCCGCGGGCTGGGCTCTGCTCGTGCTCGGCGTGCTGGGCCTGGTGCTGCCCTTCCTGCAGGGCTTCCTGTTTCTCGCGCTGGGCGTGTTCATCCTGCGCGACCAGCACATCTGGGCGGCGCGCCGCTGGGGATGGGTGGCCGGGCGCTGGCCGCAGCATGTCGCGAAGGTCGAGGCGATGGAGGGCTCGCTGATCCGCCGCCTCGCCGGCGCGCGGGAGCGGGTGCGGCGCCTGTTCCGCCGGGCATGATCACGCTGGAAGTTCCGCCCGGGGCCGGGTAAGCCCCCGTCATGCATCGCCTCTGGATGTTCCTCGGCGCCGTTGCCGGTCTCGTCGCCGTCGCCCTTTCGGCCTGGGCCGCGCATGGCGCCTCAACAACCCTCGACCTGGTGCAGCGTCGCGCGGTGGACAATGCGCTGACCATGCAGGGGTGGCACGCCCTCGCCCTGTTGGCGGCAGGGCTGATGGTGGAGCAGGGCCGGGGTCTGGCGAACATCGCGGGCGCCGCCTTCGCTCTGGGTATCGTGCTGTTCTGCGGCGCCGTGTGGTGGGGCGCCCTGGGCGGCGCGGCGATCGGTCCGGTCGCGCCGGCAGGTGGCACGCTGCTCATGCTGGGCTGGGTGGCGCTGGCGCTGGCCGCGCTGCGGCGGTGATCCGCAGCGCCTACCTGGCGGCGGAAGGGTTCGAGACCGACCTGGTGGAAGACCTCCGCCGCGCCGGCTGCCGCGTGACCGCCTGGCATGGTCGCCTGGCACTCTCCCCGGACCCGCCCGCCCACGCCGCCTGGGCGCTCGATGTCTGGACAGACCCACGCGAGCTGCCGGTGCCGTCGGTGAAGGCCGGCGCCGACGCCCTGCGCGCCGTGCAGCGCAACTGGTCGCATCTGCCCTTGCTGCACCACCGGCGCTCGGCCCTCATCGCCGAGCGCCTGCCGCCCGTGAAGGCGCGGCCCCTGGTGTTTCCCGAACCTGCGCCAGCCGGGCACCTGGGCGCCTGGACCCTGCTGGCACCGGACCGGATGCTGGCCAGCCCCACCAAGTCCAGCCCCTTCGTCAATGGCGAGGTCCGCTTCACCGAGGATCGCGAGGGTCCACCCTCGCGCGCCTACCTGAAACTGTGGGAGGCGCTGACCCGCCTCGGCCGGCATCCGGTGCCCGGCGAGACCTGCCTCGACCTCGGCGCGGCCCCCGGCGGCTGGACCTGGGTGCTGGCAGGGCTCGGCGCGCAGGTGGTGGCGGTGGACAAGGCGCCGCTCGACCCCGCCATCGCGGCCATGCCCGGCGTTTCCTGCCGGCAGGAAAGCGCCTTCGGCCTCGACCCCCGGCAGGAAGTGCCGGTCGATTGGCTGTTCTCCGACATCATCTGCTACCCCGACCGCCTGCTGGCGCTGGTACGGCGATGGATGGAGGCGGGCGCGGCGCGCAACATCGTCTGCACGCTGAAATTCCAGGGCGAGACCGACCACGACACCGCGGCGGCTTTCGCGGCGATCCCCGGAGCCCAGCTTTTCCATGGGTTTCACAACAAGCACGAGCTGACCTTCGCGCGGCTTGGCTGAAGCAAGGCCGGGGGAGGAGAACCTCCGCCGGACCCTCACCCTTTTTCTGTCACTTGGCGCCGGCCGCGGCTGTCAGTTCCCAAGTGCCAGAAAAAGGAGGGGGATCGGGGGAGTTCCCTCCCCCGACCTTCCTCTGGCACGCCCCCTGCAATGCCTCTCACCGCGCCAGGACGGCGCCGCCCGGCAACAGGCCAGGCGCCACCACGAAGGAGAGTGCGGCCATGTCGAGCGTCCCGGTTTCAGCGCCAACCGCCCCGCAGGCGATCCGGGCCTTTCGCATGCAGAGCCAGCAGGATGCGGCTCGGCTTCAGGCCGCCGGCGGGCGACAGAACTTCGCCGCCACGCTGCAAGGATTGCAGCCAGGCCCTGCCAATATGGCGGGGCCGGGAACACCCACGGGCAATACGCTTGCTGCCCTGCTCCAGCGGCTGGACACCGACCAGGACGGACGGATCACGCCGCTGGAGCTGAGGGCCGCCACCGACCGGCAGCGCCCCCCGAGGCCGCCGCCCTGCCGCCCGCCCGCTGAACGCCTTCCGCCGGCGGGCGCGTTGCATCACCTTCGCGCGCTGAATCGTTCCCCCGCGCGGCAATCTGCCCTACCTGATGCGTCATGGATGCCACGCCGCCCGAATCGCGCCGTGCCCCGCGCCGGGAAGGTGCCTGGGCGATCGCCCGCCGCGTGATGCGCGAAGCGGGCTCGGACCGGATCTCGCTCACCGCCGCCGGCTGCGCCTTCTATGCCATGGTCGCGCTGTTCCCCTCGATCTTCCTGCTGGTGCTGTTCTACGGCCTGGCCTTCGACAGCGCGGCGGTGGAACCGCAGCTCGAGGTGCTGCGCGAACTGGTGCCCGACGATACCTTCGAGATGATCGGCGCGCGCGTGCATGAACTTGTCGAGCAGCCTCGTCCGCGCCTCGAATGGGGGGCCATCGTCTCGGCCGGCGTTGCGATCTGGTCGGCCTCGGCGGGCACGCGCGCGATGATCGGCGCGCTGAACATGGCGCACAACGTGAAGGAATCGCGAGGATTCCTGCACTACCACCTGCTTGCGATAGGCATCACGCTGTCGCTGACGGTCGCGGTGGCTATCGCCATCGCCTCGCTCGTGGCGCTCCCGGGGCTGGTGGCCCTGTTCGGCCTGCCGGCGCCGCAGGCCTGGACGTTGCGCGGTGTGTCGATGGGCACGCTGCTGCTGTTGGTGTTTGTTGGCCTGGTGCTGGTGTACCGGCTCGGACCTTCGGGGCGGCATCCGGGTCTCTCCTGGACGCTGCCTGGCGCGGCGGTTGCCACGCTGATCTGGACCGCCGCATCGGCCGCATTTTCGCTCTATGTCTCGAACTACGCGACGTACGACCTGATGTACGGCCCGCTTGGCGCCGCCGTCGCGCTGCTGATGTGGTTCTGGGTCAGTGTCTATGTGGTTCTGCTGGGAGCGGAACTGAACGTCGCGCTGATGCGCGCCCACGCCTCGACGGCGACCTGACTGAGCGGCAGGATCGCGCAGCCACGGATGCGTGACCAGGAGAATGCGATGCGCGCCGCCTTCATCGATGCCAACCCCTCCCTTGCCGAGGTCATGCGGCGCCTGCACCGCCCGGACGACCTGCCGCTCACGATCTACGAAAACCCGGACATCACGCCCGAGGACCTGCCCGCGCTGCTCGATGGCGTTGAGATCGCGATCGACGACCACACGCATTTTCCGGTCGACATCGTGAAGCGCTGCCCGAGCCTCAAGCACATCGTATTCCTGGGCACCGGCGCACGGTCCTACATGGACCCCGAGGCGCTGGAAGCCGAATGCGGCGTGAAGGTCCACATCATCAAGGGCTATGGTGACACCGCGGTGGCCGAGATGGCCTTCGCGCTGATGTGGGCGGCCGCGCGCGGCATCGGCCAGATGCACCACGCCATCGCGACCGGCGGATGGCCGCGTACCGACGGGATGCAACTGACGGGCAAGACCGTCGGCATCATCGGCTTCGGCGGCATCGGCGCCGAAATGGCGCGGCTTTGCGGCGGCGTGGGAATGCGCGTCCTGGCCTGGAACCGCACGCCCAAGGTCCATCCCGGCGTGAGCTTCACCGACCTCGATGCGCTGCTGGCCGAAAGCGACGTGGTTTCCCTGCACCTGCTGCTCAACGACGAGACCCGCGGCTTCCTCTCCGCCGCGCGCCTGGCACGGATGAAGCCCGGCGCGCTGTTCATCAACACCGCCCGTGGGGCCATCGTGGACGAGGCGGCGCTGATTGCCGCACTGGCGGAAGGGCGCATCGGCGGCGCTGGCCTCGACGTGTTCAACCAGGAACCGCTGCCGGTCGGCCACCTGCTGGCCGCGCTGCCGAATGTGGTGCTGACCTCACACTCCGCCTTCCGCACACCGGAGGCGACCGACAACCTGATCGGTGCGTCGCTCGATCATTGCAGGCGCATCCTGCGCGAGGGCGCGTGAGCATGTCCGGCGGCGTCTGCGTCATCGGCGGTGGCATGATGGGCCTCGGCATCCTGCGCAGTTTCGCCGGGTGCGGGCTGCCGCTGTCGCTCATCACGCGCGACCCCGGCACGCGCAAGCCGG
The DNA here is from genome assembly GCA_963716705.1 of uncultured Alphaproteobacteria bacterium. Lineage (GTDB taxonomy): Bacteria > Pseudomonadota > Alphaproteobacteria > Acetobacterales > Acetobacteraceae > Neoroseomonas. The sequence continues at coordinate 120,426 of CAVQTW010000013.1, read as the reverse complement.
GTACGCCTGAGGAGGTGCGGCTGCTCGGCGGCTTCGAGGGCGACCCGCCGGCGCTGCTGATCGAGAGCGTGCCGGAGCAGATGACGCTCAAGCACAAGACACTTGCGCAGGCCGAGGCAGCCTGGGGCGGGCGCTGCATCATCGCCTCCAACACCTCCGTGCTGCCGCTGCAGGACATCGCGGACCCGCTGCGGCATCCGGAGAAGTTCCTCGGCCTCCACTACATGCACCCCGCCGATACCTGGGCCTTCGTCGAGATGATCGCGGTGCGCCAGACCGCGCCGGAGGTGCTCACGGAGGTGGCGGCGCTGCTGGCGCGCGCGGGCCGGCAGCCATTGGTCATCAACAAGCCGGTGCCTGGTGCGCTGGTGAACCGCCTGCAGCATGCGATGGCGAACGAGGCCTACCACCTCATCGCCGATGGCGTGGTCGATGCCGCGACCGTCGACCTGGTGGTGCGCCGCCTGCTTGCCCCGCGCATGTGCGTGACGGGGCTGATCGAGCAAAAGGACCTTTCGGGCCTGGCCACCCATGCCGCATCCCAGGCGGGGCTGGTGCCGCACCTGCACCAGCAGGGCCGCGCGGCGAAGTTCGTGCTTGATCTGCCCGCACGCGGGGAAGCTGGCGCCGACAGCGGCCTGGGCTTCTACGACTGGCGTGGCGCGGACCCTGCCGCCTATCGCGCATTCGCCGCGCGGCATGTGCGGAACATGCTGGCGCAGGTGGCGCAGGCCGAGGCCGAACGGCCCGCCGTGGCGCCGCTGCCGCGCCAGCATGGTGCCTGAACACGCGCGGACGAGGGTTTCACCTTCGTCCCGCTCAATCTCCAGGCGGCAGGCATCCGCGGCCCTTGGCTCCGCGGCCCATCCACGCGCGCGCGGCCTTCCGGGCCGCGGGTCGAGGCTTGCCCGGCTGCGCATGAGTGGCTACGCGGCGCCACCCCTTCCCCTTGGCGACGGCGCGGGTAGTTTGCCGCCGTCGCGTCATGAGGCGCAGCCCGCCTGGCGGAACGGCAGACGCAGCGGACTTAAAATCCGCAGCCCGCAAGGGCATGGGGGTTCGAGTCCCCCGGCGGGCACCATCGCGGCATGCAGGCGCGGCTCAATCCTCTGGCCCCGCCCTTCGCAATTGCTTCGTCGTCCCGCGACGAGCCTTGCCCTCCAGGCGGCGCTTCACCGAACCCTTGGTCGGCTTCGTCGCCCGGCGCGGCGGCGGCGGCGGGGTCGCCGCCTCGCGCAGCAGTTCCAGCAGCCGTTCCAGCGCGTCCTCCCGGTTGCGTTCGCGCATGCGGTGGCGCTGGGCGGAGATGACCAGCACGCCGTCCTTGGTCATGCGCCGGCCGGCCAGCGTGGCGAGGCGCGCCTTCACCGCCTCGGGCAGGTTGGGCGAGGCCATGGCGGCGAAGCGCAGTTGCACCGCCGTCTCCAACTTGTTGACGTTCTGCCCGCCGGGGCCGGAGGCGCGCAGGAAATCCTCCTGCAACTCGTCCTCGCCGATGCTGATGCGCGCGGTCACGCGGATCATGGCGCGGGGAGCGCTTGGGTCATGGCGCCGGGAGCGCCTTGGCCGGCATGTCGTCCTTCAGCGCCACGCCGGTCCCGCCCATCCCCTGCGCCGCGCGCAACAGCCAGGCGGCCTTCGCGGCGGCATCGTCATAGGACAGACCCGCAGGGCGAACATTGCTGATGCAGTTGCGCTCGGCATCGCTGCGCCCGCGCCTTGGCGCCCATGTGAGGTAAAGCCCCAGGCTGTCGGTCGCCGAAAGCCCCGGCCGTTCGCCGATCAGCACCACGATGGCCGCCGCGCCGAGGGCCTCGCCCACATCGTCGCCGAGTGCCACGCGCCCCTGTTCGGCGATGACGACCGGCCCGGCCGGCAGGGTCAGCGCCGGCAGCAGCCGTGCCAGCACCGCCGGCGCGTGGTGCTGAACTCCCGTCGCGCACAGCCCGTCCGCCACCAGGAACGCCACGCAGCCGGGCGCACGCGGCAGCCCGGCGCGCGTGGACTCATCCAGGCGCCGGCCGAGATCCGGCCGCAACAGGTACGTCCGCCGGTCGGCCGCCGCGCTGCGCAGGCGCAACACCGGCAGGCCGAGCGGCGCGAGGTCGGCGGCCAGGCGCTCGACATCCAGCGCCGACCACACCGCGTCCCGCGCCATGGCATGGGCTTCCTGGAAATCGAGATGCGCGGCGGTCGGCACGGCGGAGCCGGCGCGGCCCAGCCCTACCCGCGCATCGGTGAAGCGGCGCAGATCCCGCCACAGGCTGGGTGCGCTCACGTGAGGCCGATCAGCGCCGGCGAGAGCCGCGCCGGGATGCGTTCGCCGTCGAGCCCGATGCCCATGCGCGCGAGCCAGGCCTCGAACTCCGGCGCCGCGCGGCGGCCCAGCAGCGCGCGCGCACGTCAGTCCGTCGTGGAAGGAGGTGGACTGGTAGTTGAGCATCACGTCGTCCGCGCCCGGCACGCCCATGACGAAGGTGACGCCCGCGACCGCCGAGCAGCGTCAGCAGCGTGTCCATGTCGTCCTGGTCGGCCTCGGCGTGGTTGGTGTAGCAGACGTCGCACGCCCATCGGCAGGCCGAGCAGCTTGCCGCAGAAGTGGTCCTCCAGCCCGGCGCGGATGATCTGCTTGCCGTCGTAGAGGTACTCGGGGCCGATGAAGCCGACCACGGTGTTGACCAGCAGCGGCTCGAAGGCGCGCGCCACCGCATAGGCGCGCGCCTCCAGCGTCTGCTGGTCGACGCCGTGATGCGCCTCGGCCGACAGCGCGCTGCCCTGGCCGGTCTCGAAGTACATCACGTTGTCGCCGAGCGTGCCGCGCTTCAGCGCCAGCGCCGCCTCGCTGCGCCTCCCGCAGCAGCGCAGAGCGACACGCCGAAGCTGCGGTTGGCCGCCTCGCGTGCCGCCGATCGACTGGAACACCAGGTCGACCGGCGCGCCGCGCTCGATCGCCCGCAGCGTGGTCGTGACATGGGTCAGCACGCAGGTCTGGGTCGGGATGTCGAAGCGCGTGCGGACGGTCGTCGAGCATCTCCAGCAGCCGCGCCACCGCGTCGATGTTGTCGGTGGCCGGGTTGATGCCGATCACCGCATCGCCGGCGCCGTAGCAGCAGCCCGTCGAGCATCGAGGCCGCGATGCCGCGCGGGTCGTCGGTCGGGTGGTTGGGCTGCAGGCGCACCGACAGCGTGCCGGGCAGGCCGATCGTGTTGCGGAAGCGCGTGACCACCCGGCACTTCGCCGCCACCGCGATCAGGTCCTGGTTGCGCATCAGCTTGGAGACCGCCGCCACCATCTCCGGCGTCAGGCCCGGCGGCCAGCGGCGCGATGGCCGGCGGCGGTCCGTCGGCGAGCAGCCAGTCGCGGAAGCCGCCGACGGTCAGGTGCGCGACGGGCGCGAAGGCCGCCGCGTCGTGGCTGTCGACGATCAGCCGCGTGACCTCGTCGGCCTCGTAGGGCACCACCGCCTCGTTGAGGAAATGCGTCAGCGGCAGGTCGGCCAGCGCGCGTCTGCGCGGCCATGCGTTCCGCGGCACTCTCCGCCGCGACGCCCGCCAGCGCGTCGCCCGAGCGCAGCGGCGTGGCGCGCGCCAGCAGCGCCTTCAGGTCGTCGAAGACATAGCGTGTGCCGGCGATGGCGTGCGCGAAGGTCATGGCAGGCATGATGCCGCGCGCGCCCCCTGTCTTGCCAGCCCGGCGCGGCCCCCTAGGATGCGCCCGGACAAGTTCCGAGGACACGCATGGACCAGAACGCGATCGACAAGGCGCCGGATGCCGGTGCCACCTGGCCCGACCGGATCTACGACCTGCTCAAGGCGCACGACATCCGCCAGGTCGCGCTGGTGCCCGATGCCGGCCATTCGCGCCTGATCAAGCGCTGCCTCGCCGACAACGACATGCGCGTGGTCACGCTCACCACCGAGGAGGAAGGCATCGGCCTGCTCCAGGGTGCCTGGCTCGGCGGCGTGAAGGGCGTGCTGCTGATGCAGTCCTCCGGCGTGGGCAATTGCATCAACATGCTCTCGCTCTCGCATATCCATCGCTGCCCGATGCCGATGCTGGTGACGATGCGCGGCGATTTCGGCGAGTTCAATCCGGCCCAGGTCCCGATGGGCCAGGCGACCCAGGCGGTGCTGGAGGCGATGGGCACCGTCGTGCGTCGCGCCGACACCGCCGAGGATGTGCCGCCCACCGTGGACGCCACCATCCGCATGGCCTTCAACACCTTCCGCCCGACCGCGGCGCTGATCGGCCAGCGCGTCATCGGCGCCAAGACCTTCGGCAAGGACTGAGAGCATGCTGGCTGCATCCGGAAAGCTCGACCGCCGTGAACTGACCCGCGCGCTGCTGCACGACCGCGGCGACATGCTGGTGATCGCCGGCCTCGGCGCACCCGCCTGGGACATCACCGCGGTGGGCGATTGCGCGGAGAATCTTCCATTGTGGGGGGCCATGGGCGGTGCGGCGATGATCGGCCTGGGCCTCGCACTCGCCCAGCCCAGCCGCCGCGTGCTGGTCATCACCGGCGATGGCGAAATGCTGATGGGTATTGGCGCGCTCGCCACCATAGCGGTGCAGAAGCCGGCCAACCTCTCGATCGTGGTGCAGGACAACGAGCATTACGGCGAGACCGGCATGCAGGAAACCGCGACGCACCACGGCGTCGATCTGGTGATGATGGCCAAGGGCGCGGGCATCGCGCGCACCATGTTCGTCACGAAGCCCGATGAGGTGCCGGGACTGCGCGCGGCCATCCACGAAGGCGGCGGGCCGTTCTTCGCGGTGGCCAAGATCGACGCGTCGAGCCTGCCGCTGGCGCTGCCGCCACGCGACGGCTCCATTTTGCAGCACCGCATGCGCGAGGCCATCCTGGGCCCCGCCGCACACAGCCAGCTCTGAGGCCCGCCATGTCGCATGTCGTCTGCCTGCGCCCGCTCCATCCCGATGCGATGGCGCGGCTGCGCGCCGAGCCTGGCCTGACCGTGACCATGCTGGAGGAGGTGACGCCCGAGACGCTGCGCGAGCCGATGCGCACGGCCGAGGCCATCATCGTGCGCGCCACGCGCATCGACCGCGCCTTCATCGACAATGCGCCCATGCTGCGCATCTGCGCGCGCCACGGCGTCGGCTACGATGCGGTGGATGTGGAGGCGCTGAGCGAGCGCGGCATCCCGCTCACCGTGACCCCCGACGCGAACGCCCTCTCGGTGGCCGAGCACGCGCTGATGCTGATGCTCACCACCGCGCGCCGCACGCTGGACTACGACCGCAACACGCGCGCGCTGGACTGGGGCCCCAAGCCGGCGCTGAAAACCTGGGACCTGGCGGGCCGCACCGTGCTGGTGGTGGGCTTCGGGCGGATCGGCGGGCGTGTTGCGCGGCTGTGCGCCGCCTTCGGGATGGAGGTGCTGGTCCATGACCCCTACATCCCGCAGAACACCATCAAGGGCGCGGGATTCCGCCCGGTGAAGGTGCTGCATGAGGGCCTGGCGGAAGCCGATGTCGTGACCACCCATTGCCCCTCCAACCCGGAGACGCGCGGCATGGTGAATGGCGCCTTCCTCGCCGCGATGAAGCCGGGCGGGACCTACATCAACACCGCGCGCGGCACGCTGGTCGATGAAGCGGCGCTCACCGCGGCGCTGACCTCCGGCCATCTGGGCAGCGCCGGCCTCGATGTGTTCTGGGAGGAACCGGTCACCACCCGCCTGCCGATGCTGGACCTGCCGAACCTGGTGGTCTCGCCGCATTCGGCGGCCGCGACGGAACAATCCACGCGGCGCATGGGCCTGTCCTGCGCCGAGAGCATCATCAGCCACATGAAGGGTCAGCTCGACCCCGACGTCGTCATCAACAAGGAGGTGCTGCGCGGCAACGCGTGAGCAGGGCGCCATGACCAATCCGCTTCTGGTTCTTGCCGACCACGCCGCATCCTGGCGCGGCCGTGCGCTCGATGCCGATGTGGAGCGCCACGCCCGCCGCGCGCTGGTGGATTGGTTTGCCGCGCTGTTGGCCGGCGCCTCGCGCCCGCCGGCCACGCTGATGTCGGCGGCGCTGGAGGACGAGACACGCGGCGGCGGCGGCGCCGTGTGCTACGTGAGCGGCCGGCGCGTGCCGCTGCGCCATGCCGCGCTGCTCAACGGCACCGCATCGCACACGGTCGAGTTCGACGACATCTACCGCTACGCCGTCTATCACCCCGGCTGCCCGACCATCGCCGCCGCACTCGCCGCCGCACAGACGCGCGGCGCGGACATGGCGACGCTGCTGCGCGCGCTGGTGGCGGGCTACGAGGTCTCCTGCCGCATCGGCCTGGCGGTGCAGCCCTCGCATTACGATTTCTGGCACACCACCGGCACGGTCGGCACCTTCGGCGCGGCCGCCGCGGTGGCCGTGTTGCTCGATTGCGACGCGGAGCGCACCGCCCATGGTATCGCCACCGCCGCGACCATGGCGGGCGGGTTGCAGCAGGCTTTCCGCGGCGAGGGGATGTCCAAGCCGCTGCATCCGGGCCATGCCGCGGAGGCCGGCGCGATGGCGGCGATGGCCGCCTCGCGCGGCATGACCGGCGCGCTCGATGTGCTGCATGGTTCGGCGGGCTTCGCGGCGGCGACCAGCGAGGACACCGGCAAGTGGGACAAGTCGCTGGCGGGCATCGGCGCGCCGCTCGCCATCACCGACATGACCTTCAAGAACCATGGCTGCTGCGGGCATATCTTCGCGGCGCTGGATGCGGTGCGCGACCTGCATCTCGAGCACGGCTTCACGCCGGAGGATGTCGTCGCGGTCGCGGTGGGTGGCTACAAGGCCACCAAGGATGTCTGCGACCGCCCGGATGCGCGCACCGAACAGGATTGCCGCTTCTCGACGCAGTTCACGGTGGCCACGATGCTGCTCCATGGCGGGGTGCGGCTTGCCGCCTTCGAGGCGCCGCGGCTGGCGGACCCGGCGATCCGTGCGCTGATGGCCAAGGTGACCGTGTCGCTGGATCCGGAATGCGCCGCGGCCTTTCCGGCCAAGCGGTCGTCCAAGGTGGAAATCCGGCTGAAGGACGGGCGCGTGCTGGACCGCCACCAGCACACGCGCAAGGGCGACCCCGACGCGCCGCTGAGCGACGCCGACCTTTCCGACAAATTCCTGGAACTGACGAGCGATGCCGTGGGTGCCGCCCAGGCCCGCACGTTGCTCGCGCAATTGTGGCAGGGTTCGGCGGTGCCGGGCCTGGTGCCGCTGGTGGGCCACCAGGCCCGCGCGGCCGAATAGGCGCCGGCGCTACTTCTTCTTGGCGCCCGCGCGTACCAGCGAGGAGATCGGCAGGGCAGCCCTTCCGGACGCCTTGGCGATCTCGTTGTCCTGTTCCTCGATGACCTTGCGCGCGGGCTCGTCGCCGTCCAGGCCATCGAGGATCTCGGCCGGGACCTTGCGATTGGAACGGCGGCTGCCGTCTTCGTAGAACACGTCGAACAGCACGAACTTGGATTGGCTGCCTGGTTTAGCGGCCATGGAAGGGCCTCCTGCGAGCGGCTTCAGTTGCGCTCGGGTTCATGGTCCTGCGCCTCGGTGCCGGGCTCGCCGTCCTCGTCGGATGCCTTGCGCTTGGCGACCGCTTCGTCGCGCTCGCGCAGCTTGGCTTCCTTCTTGGCCTGCTTGCTCCGGTTCACCTCGGCACGCTGCTGGCCGTAGTTGGGCTTGCGTGCCACGCATGATCTCCGGGTTCGGAATGTGAAAGGGCGGCCCGAAGGCCGCCCCCGTCAGCGTCAGTGTCAGGCGAGGCGGAGGTTGCCCGCCGAGACCTTGCCCTGCTGGCCGCGCTGCATCTCGAATTCGACCTTGTCGCCTTCGTTGAGGCCATTCAGGCCCGCGCGCTGCACGTCGCTGATGTGGACGAACACGTCCTTGCTGCCATCATCCGGCTGGATGAAGCCATAGCCCTTGGTTGAATTGAACCATTTCACGGTGCCGGTCGCCATTGTGTCTTCTCCGGTTGAGGAATTGCCGCTGGCGGGATCGCGCAACGGGCCAGCCATCGCTGAGGCTCAACCATAGAAAAGGCACGGAGAGCGGGTCGTGAAAGCGGAAGATCCCTGTCTGATCCCAACCGCCGCCCGACCGGACGAGGTGACGTTGGTCATATGAACCGTCGCCCTCGCTTATGCAACCGCTTTCAGCGTCAGCCCGCGCGTGCGCCCGTTGCGCGCAGGATGGGTAGCCACTTGTCCATTTCCGCTTGCAGGAAGGCGGCCATGGTGGCGGCATCGCCCGGGATCGGAACGACGCCGCGTTCCTCGAAGCGCTGCCGCACGGCAGCGTCGTCCATCACCTGCAGCACGGCGCGCGTGAGGGCCTGCACCACCTCCGGCGGTGCTGCCGCCGGTGCATAGATGGCCTGCCATGATGAGGACGCGTAGCCGGCGACACCCGCCTCCTGCAGGGTCGGCAGGTCGGGCAGCAGGCGCGAGCGTTGCGCCGTCGTCACCGCCAGGCCGCGTGCGCGGTTGTCGGCAATCATGGGGGCCAGCAGCGTCTGGCTGTCGATCATGAAATCCACCCGGCCGGCGACGAAATCGGTCACCGCCGCCGGCGTGCCGCGATACTGCACGATGGTGAAATCCACCCCCGCCAGCTTCTTCAGCAACTCGCCCGCCAGGTGGGATGCCGCGCCTGTGCCAGTAGTGGCGAAGGTGGCCTCGCCATTGCGTGAGCGCAGCCAGGCCAGCAGCGAGGGCACGTCGGTCGCCGGCACGCTCGGATGCACGGCGGCGACGAAGGGCTGCTCGCCCAGCCGCGCGATGGGCGCGAAATCCGCCACCGGATCGACGCCGGAATCGGGGAACAGCGCAGGGATCACGCTGTGCGCGGCGCCGTTCAACAGCAGCGTGTAACCATCCGGCGTCGCGCGCATCACCGCGCGCGCGCCAATGGTGCTGCCGGCGCCCGGCTGGTTCTCGATCACCACCGGCTGGCCCAGCAGCTTCGACAGCGGTTCGCCCAGCAGGCGCGCCACCACATCGATCAACCCGCCCGCGCCGAAGGGCACCACGATGCGCACGGCGCGGTTGGGGAAGGGCGCCTGCGCCTGCGCGATGGCAGGCGTGGCCAGCATGGCCGTAAGCAGGGTGCGGCGGTCGAGCATGGTGAGATCTCCCGGTTGGCTTCGCGAAACCCAAGCACGTAGCGGGCCGGCTGTCGCGGCGCTATTTCCCCTGGAAATTGGGTGCGCGCTTGTTGAGGAAGGCGTCCACGCCTTCCTGGAAGTCACCGCTGGTGAAGCACATGGTCACCAGGTCGTCGCCCTCGACCTCGCCGGTGGCGTGGCGCAGGCGGCGCAGCGCCTCCTTGGTGGCGCGCAGCGTCAGCGGCGCCAGGCCGGTGATGGTGGTGGCGAGTTCCATCGCGCGCGTCGTCACCGCCTCGGGCGTCTCGTGCAGTTCGGAGACCAGGCCGATGTGCTTCGCCTCGGCGGCGCTGAACAGCCGCGCGGTCATGATCATTTCCGCCACCGCGGCGGGACCGACCAGCGCGTAGAAGCGCGCGAAGTTGTTCATGTTGAGGATATTGCCCAGCGTCTTGGCGATCGGCAGGCCGAAGCGCGCGGCATTGTCGGCGATGCGGATGTCGCAGCACCCCGCAATGCCAAGCCCGCCGCCGGTGCACGCCCCGGTGATGGCCGCGATCACCGGCTTGGTGCAGCGCTCCAGCGCGCCCAGCACCTTGTCGATCCGCGCCTCGTAGGCCAGCGCATCCTCGGCGGTCTTGAATTCGCGGAACTGCGAGATGTCGGTGCCCGAGGCGAAGGCCTTGCCGCCGGCGCCCATCAGCACCCACACGCGGATGGACGGGTCGGCACTGATCTCGTCCGCGAGTTCGGCGAGGCGCGCATACATCGGGAACAGCATGGCGTTGCGCGCCTGCGGGCGGTTGAAGGTGGTCCAGGCGATGCCGCCTTCGCGGATCTCGTGCAGCAGGTCTTCGCTCATGGCGCGCTCTCCCGGTTGATGGCGCCAAGGCGTAGCGCGCCGGGGCGGAACGTCAAGCCGGCGCCTTGCCCGGCCGCGCCGACAGTGCCAACAGGATCGCGCCAGGAGGACCCCCACCCATGATGCCGCTCTCCCGTTTCACCGTGCTCGACCTCACCCGCGTGCGTTCCGGACCGACCTGCGTGCGCCAGCTCGCCGACTGGGGCGCCAACGTCATCAAGATCGAGGCGACGGATGACGTGGACACCGGCAAGGGCCTGGGCGGCGAGCGCGACGGGCCGGACTTCCAGCACGTCCATCGCAACAAGCGCGCGATCACCCTGAACCTGAAGGCGCCCGAGGGCATCGCCGCCTTCCGCCGCATGGTGGCGAAGGCCGATGTGGTGGTCGAGAACTACCGCCCCGATGTGAAGACACGCCTGGGCATCGACTACGACGCGCTGTCGGCGATCAACCCGCGCATCGTGCTCGGCTCGATCTCCGGCTTCGGCCAGGATGGGCCCTACGCGAAGCGCCCGGGCTTCGACCAGATCGCCCAGGGCATGGGCGGGCTGATGAGCGTGACCGGCCTGCCCGGCCAGGGCCCGGTGCGCGCGGGCATCCCCGTGGCGGACCTCACGGCCGGGCTGTATTGCGCCATCGGCATCCTGACCGCGCTGCTGGAACGCGAGGCGACCGGCCACGGCCGCTGGGTGCATGTCAGCCTGCTCGAAGCGATGATCGCGATGATGGATTTCCAGGCGACGCGCTGGACCATGAAGCACGAGGTGCCCAAACAGGCCGGCAACGACCACCCCACCACCATCCCGACCGGCCTGTTCCCGACCTCCGATGGTTCCGTGAACATCGCCGGCGGCGGCCAGGTGATGTGGGACCGCATCGTGCGCGTGCTCGGCATCGAGGAGGACGCGAAGGACCCCGACATCGCCACCGACAAGCTGCGCAGCCAGAACCGCGCCAAGGTGAATGCCATCATCGGCAAGGTCACCGCGACCGACACCTCGGCGAACTGGGTCGCGAAGTTCAACCGCGAGGGCGTCCCCTGCGGCCCGGTCTATGCCATGGACCAGGTCTTCGCCGATGAGCAGGTAAAGCACCTGGGCATCGAGATGACCTTGCAGCACCCGCGCCTGGGCGCGCTCAACGTGGTGCGCGCGCCGATGCAGATGTCGGGCGTCGAATGCGCGAAGGTGCCCACGCCCGAGCGCGGCCAGCATACCGACGAGGTGCTGGCCGAGTTCGGCTTCGATGCACAGGAAATCGCTGCACTGCGCGCGGCGAGGGCAATCTGATGCGCATCGCCTCGATCCGCCAGGGCGTGGTGCCGATCAGCAGCGCCATCGCCAATGCCTATATCGATTTCTCCAAGATGACCGCGAGCGTCGTCGCCGTCACCGTCGAGGACGGCGCGGGCCAGCGCGCCACCGGCTACGGCTTCAATTCCAATGGCCGCTACGCGCAGCCCGGCCTGCTCGCCGAACGCTTCGTCCCGCGCCTGGAAGCCTGCGAGGAAGCGGCGCTGGCCACGCCGGAGGGCAACCTCGACCCCGCCGGCGCCTGGGCCGCCATGATGCGCAACGAAAAGCCGGGCGGCCATGGCGACCGCTCGGTGGCGGTCGGCGTGCTCGACATGGCACTGTGGGACGCCGCGGCGAAGCTGGAGGGCAAGCCGCTGTGGCGCCTGCTGGCGGATCGCTTCCGCAGCGGGCAGGCCGATGATGCCGCCTGGGTCTATGCCGCCGGCGGCTACTACTATCCCGGCAAGGGCGTCGATGCACTGGTCGAGGAAATGAAGCGCTACCTCGGCCTTGGCTACACCACGGTGAAGATGAAAATCGGCGGTGCCCCCGGCACGCCGCTGCGCGATGCGCTGAAGGAGGACCTCGCGCGCATCGAGGCGGTATTGGCGCTGCTCGGCCATGACGGGTCGCGCCTGGCGGTGGATGTGAACGGCCGTTTCGGCCTGCATGCCGCGCTGGCCTATGGCGCGGCACTCGCACCGCTCAACCTGCGCTGGTACGAGGAACCGCTCGACCCGCTCGACTACGCCACGCACGCCACCCTCGCCGAACACTACGCGCCGCCGATCGCCACCGGCGAGAACCTGTTCTCCATGCTCGATGCCCGCAACCTGATCCGCCACGGTGGGCTGCGGCCCGACCGCGACGTGCTGCAATTCGACCCGGCGCTGTCCTACGGCCTGGTGGAATACCTCCGCACGCTGGAGATGCTGGAGGCGCACGGCTGGTCGGCGCGGCGCTGCGTGCCGCATGGCGGGCACCAGTTCGCGCTGAACATCGCGGTCGGCCTCGGCCTGGGCGGCAACGAATCCTACCCCGAGGTGTTCGCGCCCTTCGGGGGCTTCGCGGACACGACGCCGGTGGTGGACGGGCGCATCCGCATGCCGGACATTCCCGGCATCGGGTTCGAGGCGAAGAACGATCTGTGGGCGGTGTTGAAGGATCTTTGAGGCGGGAAGGTCGGGGGAGGAGAACCTCCCCCGAACCCCCACCCTTTTTCTGTCAATTGGCGCTGCCCCCGGCTGTCAGTTCCCAAGTGCCAAAAGAAGGAGGGGGTCCGGGGGAGTTCTCTCCCCCGCCGCTTGCCCCTTGACCCTCGCCGACCAGGTCGCCGCCCGCTACGCCGGCCGCTTCGCCCAGGGCTTCGTGCGCGGCAAGCTGCGGCACGACCCGGTGCTGCCCGCGCTGCTGGCCATGGCGCCCCTTGGCGAGGTGCTGGACCTCGGCTGCGGGCGCGGCCAGCTGGCGCTTGCCCTGCTGCTGTCCGGGCGGGCCTCCGGCGTTCAGGGCCTCGACCTCGATGCGCGCAAGATCGCCGCCGCCATGGCCGCCGCAGGTGAACTGCCCGCGCGTTTCGCTGTCGCCGACATCGCCGACACGCGACTTCCCCCGGCGGACACGGTGCTGCTGCTCGACGTGCTCTACCAGATGCCGGCCGTGGCGCAGGATGCCGTGCTGGCGGCCTGCGCGGCGGCCGCACGGCAGCGCGTCGTCATCCGCGCCTTCGACCCCGAGCGCGGATGGCGCAGCGCCGTCGGCCGCGCGATGGAACATGCGCGCCGCGCCTTGGGGGGCGACCTCGGCGCGCGTGGCGCGGTGCAGCCGCGGCCGATTGCCGACATCGCCGCGCCGCTGCGCGCGGCGGGTTTCGCCGTTGCGGTCACGCCGTGTTGGTCTGGCACGCCGCTGCCGAATGTGCTTCTGGTAGCCCTACGCCCATGAAAATCCGAATCCTCGCTTTCCTCCTGCCGCTGCTCGCCGCGATGCCCGCGCGGGCACAGGATCTCCCGGTATTCGAGGTCGGCATCGCCGGCGGCGGCGGGTACGTGCCGGCCTATCCTGCTTCGGACCAGAACAGCTGGCGCGGCCTGGCGGTGCCCTACATCATCTATCGCGGCAATATCTTCCGCGCCGACGACCAGGGTCTGCGCGCGCGTGCGGATCTCAGCCAGGGCATCGAGCTATCGGTGAGCGCGGCGGGTGGCTTCAACGGGGCGTCGCGCGACATCACGGCGCGCGAAGGCATGCCGGATCTCGAATGGCTGGGCGAGATCGGCCCCAATTTGCGCTTCACCATCTGGCGCGGGGAGGACGAGGCGCAGCCGCGACGCATCGTGATCGACACGCCGATCCGCGCGGTGTTCTCTACCGACTGGTCCTCGGTGTCCTTTCGCGGCTTCACCTTCACGCCGGACATCGCCTACGAGCATGTGAACTTCCTCTCGCCCTTCGCGCGGCTGCGCGTCTCGGCGGGGCTGCAATTCGGCACGGATCGCTACGGCGAATACTTCTACGACGTCGCACCCGAGTTCGCCCGCCCGGGGCGCGACGCCTATGCGGCGCAGGGCGGCTACGTCGGTTCGCGCCTGTCGGTGTCCTATCGCCTGCCGCTCAATGAGCGGATCTCGGTGGTGGCCGGCCTTCGCGTCGGGAATTTCTCCGGCGCATCCAACGCGGACAGCCCGCTGTTCCGCACCGACTGGAACTTCTCGGCGGTGGGCGGCTTCGCCTTCTCGCTGTGGCGCTCGGAAGCCACCGTGAGCGCCGCCGCCCAGCCCTTCGACTGAGCGGCGGCGCCCGCTTCAATGCGTGTGGCCGCTGCCGCGCGCGCCGGCGGCTTCCACCGCCAGTTCCACCTGCACCTCCCCGGCGCGTTCGAAGCGCAGGGTCAGAGGAACCCGACTGCCGCGTTCCATCAATTCGGTCAGCCCGATCAGCATGATGTGGTAGCCGCCGGGCTGCAGCGCCACGGTCTCGCCCGGCGGGACCGGGATGTCCTGCACGGGGCGCATGCGCATGACATTGCCGTCGCGCTCCATGCGGTGGAGTTCGACCACGCGCGCGGCCGGCGTGCTGGCCGAGAGCAGCCTGTCGGCAACGGTGCCGGCATTGCGCAGGCGCAGGAAGCCCGCACCATTGCCGTTCGCGCCGGCGGCGCGCGTCCAGGGATGTTCGATGGTGATCTCGCCGGCGGCATAATCATGGGCGGCGGCGGGCAGGGCGGCGATGGCGGCAGCGGCCGCCAGCAGGGAACGACGAAACATGAGCTGCAATCCTTCGGAATGACGTGAGAGGCGCGCGCGGTGTCGCGCGCGGGTGGCGTCAGCCGAAGGCGGGTGGTGCGCGTGGCGCGAAGGGCGGCGCGCGGGCCGGCGGGCCCAGCGCCTCGGGTGCGGTGACATGCCAGGCCGTTGGGCGTGCCGCCCAGGCCGGCGTGGGCGGCATCGGCGCCACCGGCAACGCCACATCGGGCAGCGCGTGGCAGGCGGCGCAGAAGCCCGGCGCCATGCCGTCGCCCGGCAGCGCCCGGCCGTCCGGGCCGAGATGGATCGTGCGATACCCCTCGGCGGTGCAGAGCACCGTGGCGAACCCCGGCGGTGCGGCGGCCATCGCCAGGCAATGGGCCGGCGCCAGCACCACCTGCGCCAACACGATGGCGGCGAGCAGGCGCGCGAGGATGGGTCGGCGGGCAGGCACGGCGCTCACCTACGCGCGGTGCCCTCCCACGGCAAGCCGCGACTCACGCCGCGGCGCGCGCCACCAGCCCGTACTCGACCTCCGCCGTATAGACCGAGGCTTCCTTGCCCAGGCGGGAGGAATAGAGCGTGAAATGCTCCATGCGCACCGCCGGCGCGCGGAACAGGTTGTGTGCCTGGACGAAGGCGATGACCTTGTCCGGCGGCGCGCGGTCGGTCCGCGCGATGGTCACATGCGGGGAGAAGCGCTTGCGTTCGGGCGCCAGGCCCACCCGTTGCAGCGCCGTCTCGATCTTGCCCTGCAGGTGGGTCAGCGCGTCATGGCGCTCCGCCCCCACCCACAGGGAATGGATCCGCCCGGCCTTCTCGAACACGCCCAGGCCGCGCAGCGAAAGCTCGAAGGCATGGCCGCGCAGGGCGGCGAGCGCGTCATCCACCTCCTGCGCGCGCCAGTTCTCGACCTCGCCGATGAAGCGCAGCGTCAGGTGGTAGTTCGCCGGCGGCACCCACTTGGCGCCGGGAATGCCACCGACCAGTGCACCGACCTGGGCGCGCAAGTCCTCAGGCAGGGTGAGGGCGACGAAAAGGCGCACCATGGCTTGCCCCCTTCAGCGTGCCATGCCGGCTTCGGTCAGCCCCCCGGGACCTTGGCCAGCAGCGATTCGACGGCAGGCAGCATGCGACGGACGAGTTCCGCGACGCCAGCATCATTGGGGTGGATGCGGTCCGGCTGATTGAGCGCGGGGTCGCCGGCCACGCCCTCGAGCAGGAAGGGGTAGAACACCACCTCCGGCCGCGCTGCCGCGAGGTCCGTGAAGGTGGCGGCGAATTCCCGCCCGTATTCGGCGCCCAAATTGGGGGGGGCGAGCATCCCCGCCAGCATCACCGGCAACCCGCGCGTCGCCAGCGCATCCAGCAGGGCGGCGAGGTTCGCCCGCGTGGCGCGCGGCTCGATCCCGCGCAGCCCGTCATTGCCGCCAAGTGCCACGATCACCGCCTGCGGCGCGTCCGCCAGGGCCCAGTCCAGCCGCGCCCGCCCGCCCGCCGTGGTGTCGCCCGAGACACCGGCATCGATGATGCGGACCTGGTGGCCCTTCGCGCGCAGCGCCGCCTCCAGCTGCACCGGCAGCGCCTGGCTGCGCGGCAGGCCATAACCGGCAGTGATGGAATCGCCCAGCATCATCACCTTGAGTTCGCGCGCGGCCGCCGGGCGCGCGAACAGGGCGGGCAACACTCCGAAACAGGCCGGGAGTTTGCGGATCACGGCGCGGCGACCATATCGGGACGAAAGCCGCGGAAACATAATCGACATGGATGTCCTTTCTCACGCCGCCCCGACCAGCGACGGGCGCCCCGCCGACCACGTGCCGCACGGAGCAGGCTCCGGCGCGTTGATTGCCGCCACCGGCCTTGCCTTCAAGGTGAGGGCCCAGGCCGGGGAGATCAATATCCTGCACGGCGTCGACCTCGCGGTCGGCCGCGGGGAGGCGGTGGGAATCGTCGGCCCCTCCGGCTCGGGCAAGACCTCGCTGCTGATGCTGCTGGCCGGGCTGGATCGGCCGACGGCTGGCTCCCTCACCGTTGCCGGCCATGACCTCACGCGCATGAACGAGGACGCCCTGGCGGTGTTCCGGCGCGAGGAGGTCGGCATCGTGTTCCAGTCCTTCCACCTGGTGCCGACCATGACGGCGATCGAGAATGTGGCCGTGCCGCTGGAATTCGCCGGCCGGCGCGATGCCTTCGACCGCGCCGAGGAAACCCTGCGCTCGGTCGGCCTGGGCCATCGCCTGACGCATTATCCCGGCCAGCTCTCGGGCGGCGAGCAGCAGCGCGTGGCGCTTGCCCGCGCCTTCGTGGCCCGCCCGCATCTGCTTCTGGCCGACGAACCCACCGGCAATCTCGACCGCGGCACCGGCGCGCAGGTCATGGACCTGCTGTTCGGCCTGCGCGAGAGCTTCGGCACCACGCTGCTGCTGATCACCCACGACCCGCTTCTGGCGGCGCGCTGCGAGCGCCAGGTGCGCATCGAGGATGGCCGCATCGTCTCGGATGGCCGCGCCGCGGCGGCGGCCTGAGATGGGCAATCTCTCCCTGGCGCTGCGCTATGCGCGGCGGGACCTGCGCGGCGGCGTGAAGGGCCTGCGCATCGTGCTGGCCTGCCTGGCGCTCGGCGTGGCGGCGATCACCGCGGTCGGCACGCTGCGCGCGGGCGTGGAGGCCGGGCTCGCCACCGATGGCGCCCGCATCCTGGGCGGCGAGGTCGAGGTTGCGACCACCGACGGCCCCCTGCCGGAGGCGGCGCGGGACTGGATCGCCGCCCGCGGCGCGCGGACCTCCGAACTCGTGCAGATGCGCGCCATGGCAGTGGCGCCGGATGGCGAGCGCACGCTGGTCGAGATGAAGGCGGTGGACGGCCTCTACCCGCTGTTCGGCGAGCTGGTGCTGGACCCGCCCGGCCGCCTCGCCCCTGGCGAGGTCGCGGTGGAGCGCGTGGTCGCCGACCGCCTGCGCATCGCCCCCGGCGCGGTGCTGCGCATCGGCGAATCGCGCTTCACGCTGCGTGGCATCATCGCGGTCGAGCCCGACAAGGTCACCAGCCCCTCCATCCTGGGCCCGCGCGCGATGATCGGCCTGGCGGACCTGCCGGCGACCGGCCTGGTGCAGCCCGGCAGCCTGATCCGCTGGGAATACCGGGTGGACCTGCCGGAGGGCGTGTTGCCGCGGCCCTTCGCGGAGGAGTTGCGGGCGGCCTTCCCGGAGAATGGCTGGCGCATCCGCACCTCCGATTCCGCCGCGCCCGGCGTCAACCGCTTCGTCGATCGCGCCGCCTTCTTCCTCACGCTGGCCAGCCTCACGGCGCTGCTGGTCGGCGGCATCGGGGTGGCGACCGGCGTGCGCTCCTGGCTCGACCAGCGGGCGCGCACCATCGCCACGCTGCGCTGCCTGGGTGCCTCGCCGGGGCTGATCTTCACCACCTACCTGATGCAGGTGCTGGCCCTTGCGCTGCTGGGCATCGCGATCGGCCTGGTGGCGGGGTTCGGGCTGACGGCGGCCGGCGCCTCGCTGCTGGCCGGCGCCCTGCCGGTGCCGCCGCGCCTGGCGCTGTATCCGGCGCCGCTGGCGCTGGCCGCGCTCTATGGGTTGCTCACGGCGCTGGCCTTTGCGCTCTGGCCGCTCGGCCGGGCGATGGAAATCCCCGGCGCGGCGCTGTTCCGCGATGCCTTGCAGCCTTCGGGCGCGCGGCCGCGCGCGGCGTTGGTGGCGGGCACCCTCGCTGCCGGGGCGGCGCTGGCCGCGCTGGTGATCGGCACGGCGGAAAACCGCGCTTTCGCCGGCTTCTTCGTGGCCGGCGCGGTGGTCACGCTCATCCTGTTCCGCATCGGTGCGCTGGTGCTGATGGCGGTGGCGCGCCGCTTCAAGGGCGTGCGGCGGCCCTCGCTGCGGCTGGGGCTGGCCAATCTGCACCGGCCTGGGGCGCCGACACCGCTCATCCTGGTGTCGCTGGGCATCGGGCTGACCACGCTCGCCGCCGTGGCGCTGATCGAGGGCAACCTGCGCCGGCAGATCTCCGAGCAACTGCCCGACGCCGCGCCGAACTTCTATTTCATCGACATCCAGTCCGACCAGGTGGGCGAGTTCGACCGCGTGGCGGCGGCGCAGGCCACCGTGAGCGAGGTGAAGCGCGTGCCTTCGCTGCGCGCGCGCATCGTCGCGGTCAACGACGTGCCGACCGAACAGGTGACCACCACGCCCGAGACCCGCTGGGCGCTGCGCGGCGATCGCGGCCTGACCTATGCCGCGACCCCGCCGGAGGGCACCCGTGTCGTCGAGGGCCAGTGGTGGGCGGCCGACTATCGCGGCGCGCCGCTGGTCTCCTTCGATGCCAACCTCGCGCGCGGCTGGGGGGTGGGCATCGGGGACAGCATCACGGTGAATGTGCTGGGGCGCGACATCCCGCTGCGCATCGCCAATCTGCGCGATATCGAATGGCGCGGGCTCGGGCTGAACTTCGTGCTGGTGGCCTCGCCGGGGATGCTGGAATCCGCCCCGCACACCCACATCGCGACGGTGCGCAACGATGCCGCGCAGGAAGGCGCGGTGCTGCGCGCGATCAGCGAGGCCTTCCCGAATGTCTCGGGCATCCGGGTGCGCGATGCGCTGGAACAGGTGGCGGGGCTGCTGGCGCGGATCGGCACGGCGCTTTCGGCCACCGCCTCATTGACGCTGGCGGCCGGCGCGCTGGTGCTGGCCGGCGCGGTGGCGGCGGGGCAGCGGCGCCGCGTGCGGGATGCCGTGATCCTGAAGACCGTGGGCGCCACGCGGGCGCAGATCCGCCGTGCCTTCCTGGTGGAGTTCGGGTTGCTGGGCGCCACCGCGGGGGTGATCGCCGCCTTGGCCGGGACCGCGGCGGCCTGGGGGGTGGTGCATTTCATCCTGCGGGCGGAATGGGTGTTCCTGCCGGTGACGCTGGCGGTGACCGTGCTGGCCTGCTCGCTGCTGACGCTGGTGTTCGGCTATGCCGGCACCGCGCTCGCGCTGCGGGCGCGGCCGGCGCCGCTGTTGCGCAATGAATAAGGCTAGCGATTTGCGCGACATCTACTGCGATGCTGGCGTTTCCGTTACAGTCATCTTGGCCGGAGACAACCTGCCGCAACTTCCCATCGAGGATCTGCCATGCAACCGCTTCGTTCGCGCCTGAAACTCGCCGCCGTCATTGCGCTGCCGCTGATCGCGCTTGGCGCCTGCGCCTCCCCCGCGCCGCCGGCTCCGCCACCCGCGCCGACCGTCGTCTCCACCGCAAAGGAAGCGGTCGGCATCGTCGAGCGGGTGAACACCCGCACGCGTGAAGTCACGATCCTGACGCCGAGCAACAGCCGCGTGACGCTGACGGCCGGCCCCGAGATCCAGAACTTCGCCCAGATCCGCCGCGGCAACCGCGTGCGCGTGCGCTTCGAGGAAGCCGTGGCCGTCCGCATGGCGGCGCCTGGCGAACGCCTGGCCCCCGAGGAGGCGATCGGCGCCGCCCGCGCCGCGCCCGGCGAGCGCCCGGCCGGCGCCGTGGTCCGCACCACCCGCGCCCAGGTGGTCATCAACGCGGTGGACACCACCGCCAACACCGTGACCTTCACCGGCCCGAACCGCGTGCGCCGCACCGTGGCCGTGCGTACGCCCGAGATGCAGGAATTCATCAAGACCCTGCGCCCGGGCAACCGCGTGGACGTGGCCATCGCCGAAGCCACCGCGATCTCGGTCGAGCCCGCCGAGCGCTGATCAGACCCGCGGGGCGCCGGTTTCGGCGGCCCGCGACCAACCTGCGCCCCGCCCTGCGGCGGGGCGCAGATTCCCATCCTCGGCGGCGCAATGCCCCGTTGATTGGAATGAAGAAATCTCCATATTTGCGGCCAGCGGGGAATCCTCCCCTCATTGAAGGAGTTTCAGACGTCATGGCCTTTGGTCCCGACACTCGATTCACGACGGGTGCGCCTGGCTGGGGTCGCACCGCGACCGCCGACGCCGCCGCCGTCGATGCCGGGCTGCGGTCGTACATGCTCCGGGTCTACAACTGGATGGCCTCGGGGCTGCTGGTGACGGGCATCGTCGCCTATGTCATCGCCTCCACGCCCGAATTGATGAACCTGTTCTGGTCGGTCGGCCGCGCGCCGAGCGGCGCGCGCGTGATCTCGCCGACCATCCTGGGCTGGGCCGCGATGCTCTCGCCGCTCGCCTTCGTGCTGGTGATGTCCTTCGGCATCAACAGGATGTCCAAGAGCACGGCGCAGATGCTGTTCTGGGCCTTCGCCGCGGCGATGGGTGCCAGCCTGTCGAACATCTTCCTGCGCTACACCGGCGAGTCGATCGCCAGCACCTTCTTCATCACCTCGGCGATGTTCGCGGGCATCAGCCTGTATGGCTACACCACCAAGGCCGACCTGACGAAGATGGGCTCGTTCATGATGATGGGCCTGATCGGCATCATCATCGCCTCCATCGTGAACATCTTCATCGGCTCCGGCGCGCTGGCCTTCGCCATCAGCGTCATCGGCGTGGTGGTGTTCGTCGGCCTGACCGCCTGGGACACCCAGCGCATCAAGACCGACTACATCTCCCATGCCTATGCCGAGGGCACGGAACTGGCCGGCAAGCGCAGCGTGCTCGACGCGCTCGGCCTGTACCTGAACTTCGTGAACCTGTTCCAGCTGCTGCTCTCGCTGATCGGCAACCGTCAGCAGTAGTCGCCGACGCCCTTCGCGGGCGCGCTCATGGCCCCGGGGAGTGATCCCCGGGGCTTTTTCGTGCCCATCTGCGCATCGCCATCGCCTCGATGCTTGAGCCGTTTCCGTTTGCCCTGGCTTACGGCGACGACTCTAGGCCGTTGTTTTCGCGAGCATCTTCACCCCATCAGGTGATTCCACCTGATGGGGATCTGCTCTAGCTTCGCAGTCCATGAACCGTCCCCTCCTCGTGACCATCGCCACGCAGCGCAGCGGAACCAAGTTCCTGGGTGCCGCACTGAATTCCGGCGCGCTGCTGCGCTCCTTCGGCGAGCCCTTCAAGCCGCCGCCGCCCCAAAGCCCTTTTCCCGGCTTCGCGGCAGGCTGGATCGCCGCGCATCCCGGCTTCGCGTTCCGCAGTGCGGATTTCGCCGCGATGCTCAACGGGTTTTTCGACATGCTGGAGGCTCGCGCGGCCGAGGAAGGCCGCAGCGCGCATCTCGATGTCATGTACAACAACCTCGGTGCCTTCAGCGGCATCTGGTCCTGGCCAGTCCGTCCGCGGGGGGAAAGCCTGCTGGTCAGCGTCATGCGGGCCCGCGGTGCCGGTGTGGTCCACCTGGTCCGCGACAGCCTGGCCGAATGCGTCGCCAGTACCATCGTCGCGGAACATCGGGGCTACCACAGGCGGACCGCGCTCGTGGCCGGGGATCATGCGCTGCGCCTGCGTGCGGACCTGACCGCGGCGGAGGCCACCATGCGGGCCATTCTCAATGCGCGCCACTTTGTGCGCCGCGCCTTCCGCGCGCACGGACGCTATGTGGAGCTGGCCTATCCGAACTTCATCGCCAACGACACCTTGTCGCCGGCGGCACTGGAGGGCATCGCTGCGCTGCTGGGGCTGGCTGGTGAGCAGCAGGCTGGCCTGCTCGCCGGCCCCAGCGCCTTGCGTCCGACCGCGCCCGACAAGGCGGATGTGATCGAGAACTGGGACGACCTGGTGGCGCTCGAGGCGAAGCTCCGCGCCACCTGGGCCGAGGAGCCCGTCAGTCTTCCGCGGGCTCCAGCTTCTCGGCCTTCTCCCCCTTTTCGCCCTTCTCTGCCTTGCTGAGATAGGTCATCAGCTTCTCGATCGCTGCCGGCTTTTCGGAGCGGTCGATGGCGGCAACTTCGGCGGCCAGGCGATCGAGCGCCTGTTCGTAGATCTGCCGCTCGGAGAAGGACTGGTCGGGTTGGCCGGCGTTGCGGTGAAGGTCGCGCACCACCTCGGCGATCTGGATCGGGTCGCCGGAATTGATCTTGGCCTCGTATTCCTGGGCGCGGCGGGACCACATGGTGCGCTTGATGCGTGCGCGTCCCTTCAGCGTGTCGAGCGCCTGCTGCATCGAGGCCCCGGCGGCCAGCTTGCGCAACCCGGAGGAAGACGCCTTGTTGACCGGCACGCGCAGGGTCATCCGGTTTTCCTCGAAGGTCACCACGATGACCTGGAGGGAATAGCCGGCGGCCTCCACCGTCTCGATGCCTTGGACGGAGCCGACACCGTGGGTCGGATAGACCACGTGGTCGCCGGCCTTGAAATCTTCCTTGGGCCGGGGCGCAGAGCGGTTCGCCGCAGCCGCCGTCAGCGGCGATGCTGTCGGCCGGTGGGTCGGCGGTGGCTGGGAAATCGGCGCGCCGCGTGGAACCGGCGGCGGAGCCGCCGCGCGCGGCGGGTCATTCCGCGGGTCGAGCGGGTTGGCAAAGGCTGGCGGCTGCGGAGCAGCCGTCGTTTTCGGGGCAGGCGGTATGACGGATCCTTTCGCGACACTCGGGGTCGGCGTTACCGGTGGTGGAACTGCTTTGGCCGCCGGTGCTGGAGGCCGTGTGTTGGCGGGCTTGGCCGTGCCCTTGGGCGCAGCCTTCGCCGGTGCGGTCTTGGTCGGAGTTTTCGGCGGCGGGGCCTTTGATGCGGCTGCTTTAGGCGTCGGCGCCTTGTTCGAGGGCTTCGTGGCTGGCTTGGATGAGGCCGCCTTGGTGGTGGCCTTCGGTTTCGCGTCCGTCCTGGTCGCCGGCTTCACCGCCTTCGCGGCCGCCTTGGGCTTCGCGGCGGGTTTGCCTGCGGACTTGGCCGCGGCCTTCGCAGCGGGCGGTTTTGCCTTGGCGGCGGGCGCCTTGGCCTTCGGGGCCGGCTTTGCCTTGGCGGCGGCACGGGATTTGGGTTGCGCCTTCGCGCGGGCCGGTGCCTTCATATGGACTACGCTCCCATTCCCCAGGGCCGGCGCCCATTGGGCCTGCCGCGGCGACCACACACAAACCCGGCGCACCTGGGCTATCCCGCCCGCAAGGAGGCTCAGGACATGAGGGCAAGGACCGCGCCAAACGCCACGCCCCGGCCATCTGTCTGAAACAATAGCAGAAAAATCGCCGCGCGTCATCCCTGCGGGACGGCTTCCGGCATTGCGCTGCGTGGCGTCGGTGCGGCCTCAGCCGGGTTCGGGGCTGAACAGGGCCTTCTTGTCGGGCTTGTCCTTCCATTCATCGGCATCGGCCGGCGCCTCGCCCTTGCGGGTGATGTTGGGCCATTGCGTCGAATAGGTGCGATTCAACTCGAGCCAGGCGGTGCCCTTGTCGTCGCTGTCGGGCACGATGGCTTCGGCGGGGCATTCAGGCTCGCACACGCCGCAGTCGATGCACTCATCAGGGTGGATCACGAGCATGTTCTCACCCACGTAGAAGCAGTCCACCGGACACACCTCCACGCAGTCCATATACTTGCACTTGATGCAATTCTCGGTGACGACATAGGTCACTGGCAGAAAGCCCCCGGATGATCGTTGCAGCAGCGCCAAAATGACTACGCCATGCGCAGGCTGCAAGTCACTCGGCGCACATGGCTTAGCCCTTTGCCATGTCCTGCCCGAGGTCCTCGTACAGGCGCTGTGCTTCCGCTGCCGCGCCGCGCCGCACGGCCAGCGCAAGAATGCGCCAGACCGCGATCCGCCCGGCCTCACCGCTGCCCTGCGCGAAGGTCAGGATGTCCCCCGGGCGCACCCGCGCGTGGGGCTTGTCGGTGGGCAGGCGGTTGATGCGCACGGCTCCTGCCTGCACCAGGCGAGCACAATCCCCGCGTGTCCGGCGCACGCGCGCGCACCATAGCCAGGCATCGAGGCGCTGGGCGTCTCGGGCCTCCTGCACCACGGGCGCGCTTCAATCCTTCTTGAGCAGGTTCGCCAGCACCGCAAAGGGGCTGTCGGCGCGCGGCATGGGCGGCAGCGCCGCCCGTTCCTCGCGCGGCCGGCGCGGGCGATCCTGCCCGCCCCCCTTGCCGTGGCCGAACTGCTGGCGCGGACCATCGCGGCCCTCGCGCGGCGGACGGGGGTCCTGGCGGGGGGGGCGCGGTGATGGCTGGGCGGCACCCTCGGCGGGCGCGGCGTCGCCTGCGGCCGGCGCGGCCGGTTCGCCCGGGCGTTCCTCGCGGCGTGGCCCGCGGTCCGGTCGGGCATTGCGCTGCTGGTCATCCCGGCGGGGGCCGCGCGGCCGGTCTTCACGGCGCGGGCCCCTGGCGTGCTCGACGCGCGGCGGCCGCGCATGAGCGATGCGGGCAGGGGCGGGCGGGCCAAAGGAGGTTTCGTCGAGAGCCTCGGCCGGCACAAGGCGGAAGCCCATCGCCTCCAGCACGGGTGCCAGCACATCGCCCTTCACGCCGAGGCGGCTGGCGAGGTCTCCGGGCAGCATCGCCGGCGCGCGGCGCGTCAGGTGGCCCAATCTCGCCGGCGATGCGTTCCGCGACATCCAGGCGCAGCAGCACCGGCCCCGCGGGCAGCCAGCCCATGGTCTCGGCGAAGCCGCGCGGCCATTCCTCGCGCACCGGCACGGCGATCAGCCCGCCGCCGGGCAGCTTCGGCGTCTCGATCCCGCGCAGCAGCGACCACAATTGCGCGCGCAGTGCCATCGCCTTGGGCTTCATCGCCTCGGGCACGTACAGCGCGTAGCGCCCGGCGCGGATGCCGATGCCCTTCAGCTTCTGCCGCAGGTCGGGGCGGATGTCGGGGTCGGTGCGGCCCATCGCGAGACCCAGTTCCTCGCGCAGGCGGAAGGCCGGGCCGCGGAGGGTATTGTCCTCGGCCGCCTTGCCCTCGGCGGTGAAGATCGCGCCGAGTTCACGCTTGATGAGGTTGTCCAGCCAGGTCGCCAGGCGTTCGCGGATACGTTCGCGCTGCGCGCCATCGAGGTATTCGGACGGCAGCACCTCGACCTGCGGCTTGGCGGGCTCGGGGCCGGGTTTGAGCTTGGCCACCTCGGCGATATCGCCGAGGCCGGCGGGCATGTTGGGCGCGTGGGTATAAGCCCAGGTGATGCGGTGGTTGGGCGTGATGGCGAAGGCGTCGTCCTTCGCGGATTCCAGCATCGCCACGCGGCGCGGGATCTCGGCGGCCAGCGCGCGGCGGGCGGCGCGCAGCACGACGCGGCGTTCCTCCTCATCCACCGTGGCGGAATCGGGTTCGAAGGCGAAGCCCTTCACATGGCCGACGGGATGGCCCTCGACCACCACCTCGCCCCGGCGGGTGACGGCGGAGAGCAACTCCTCCTCGCCCTCGTCCATGCGGCGGATCAGGTGGGCGGCGCGGCGATCGACGAAGCGCGCGGTCAGCGTCTCGTGCAGGGCGTCACTCACCATGTCCTCGGCGCGGCGCGCATCGGCCTGCAGGCCGGCGGCGTCCTCCACCCAATCCGGCCGGGCGGCGATATAGGCCCAGACGCGGATGGCGGTGATGCGCGCCATCAGCGTATCCAGGTCGCCATCGGTGCGTTCGAGCACCGCCAGCGACGACACCACCCAGTCCCGCGGCAGCCGCCCTTCCTTGGCCAGGTGCGTGAACATCTTGGCGCAGAGCTTCGTGTGCGTATCGTCCGCGAGCTTGCGGAAATCCGGCACCTGGCAGGCTTCCCACAGCAGCCGCACGCGCGAGGCGGTGTCGGCGAGGTCGCGCACCTCGGCATCGCGCGAGAGCGCTTCGAGCGTGATGTGGTCCACCGCGTCGTGGCCCTTGGCGAGCCCCGCCTGCGGCGGCGGTGCCGATAGGCTGAACAGCAGCGCGTCGATCGAGGTGAAGTCGAGATCCGCATTGCGCCAGGCCAGCGTGTTCAGCGGCTCGAAGGCATGGGTCTCGACGGCGGCCACGATCTCGTCGGGCATGGCGGGGCATTCGGCGGTGGTGCCGAAGGTGCCGTCCTTCATGCCGCGCCCGGCGCGGCCGGCGATCTGCGCGACTTCCTGCGCGGTGAGCGGGCGCGGCTGCTGGCCGTCGAACTTCGACATCGCGGCGAAGGCGACATGGTCGACATCCATGTTCAGCCCCATGCCGATCGCGTCGGTCGCGACCAGGAAATCCACCTCGCGGTTCTGGTACAGCGCCACCTGCGCGTTGCGCGTGCGCGGGGACAGGCGCCCCATCACCACCGCGCAGCCGCCGCGGCGCCGGCGCACGGCCTCGGCGATGGCATAGACCTCGGCCGCCGAGAAGGCGACGATCGCCGAACGTGGCGGCAGGCGCGATGAGTTTCGCCGGCCCGGCATAGGTCAGCTGCGACAGGCGCGGGCGCGTCTCGATCTCGGCGCGCGGAATCAGGCGGCGGATCAGCGGCGCGATGGTCTCGGCGCCGAGGAACATGGTCTCGACCATGCCGCGCGCATGCAGCAGCCGGTCGGTGAAGACATGCCCGCGGTCGGGGTCGGCGCAGAGCTGGATCTCGTCGACCGCGAGGAATTCGACCGCGCGGTCGAGCGGCATCGCCTCCACCGTGCAGGCGAACCACTTCGCCTCGGGCGGGACGATCTTTTCCTCGCCGGTGATGAGGCGCGACGAAGCGCTCGCCCTTCTGCGCCACCATCCGGTCGTAGTTCTCGCGCGCCAGCAGGCGCAGCGGGAAGCCGATGATGCCCGAGGCATGGCCAGCAATCGCTCGATCGCGAGATGCGTCTTGCCGGTATTGGTGGGGCCGAGGACGGCGCGGACCCTGGGTTCAAACATGCGCGCAGGACGTTCCGTAGTGGGGGGCGGGCTTCCGTCGCATGGGTCGGGGCACTTGTCCATGGCAGGGGCGCGGGGCAGGGTGAATGCACCGGCACCGTGACATCCTCAGCCCCCGTTTCGCGCTGCTGTTCACCGCCCAATTCGCGGTGGTCGGCGTGCTGATGCCCTTCCTGCCGCCGCTGCTGGTCGTCGCGCGGATTGTCGGTCGAGGAGGTGGCCGCGGTGCTCGCCGCGGGCAGTGCGGTGCGCCTGCTTTCGGGACCGCTCGGCGGCCGCGTGGCGGATGCCATGGGCCAGGCGCGCTTCCTGATGGCGGCGGGCGCGGCGCTCGCGGCGTTGGCCGCCGCACTCTACGGCGTGGTGTCCGGCTTCGTGGCGCTGCTGGTCGTCAACATGCTGATGGCGGCGGCCTTCGCGCCGGTGATCCCGCTCGGCGATGCGCTGGCGCTGCGCGCGGCGCGCGAGGAGGGCTGGGATTACGGCCGGGTGCGCGCCGCGGGCTCGGTCGCCTTCGTGGCGGCGGCGGGTGCGGCGGGCTGGCTGGCGGAGCGCGCGGGCGCGGGCAGCATCGCCTGGGTGCTGGCGGGCGCCTTCGCGGCTGGCGACGCTGGGCGCGTTGGCGCTGCCGGCGGGCCAGGCGCCGGGCCGGCGCGGCGGCGGCGCCTTCCGCGCCGTGCTCGCCCTGCCCGCGTTCCGGCGGCTGCTGGTGGTGTCGATGCTGATCCAGGGCAGCCACGCGGCGTATTACGCCTTCGGGTCCATCCATTGGGCGGCGGCGGGCCTCTCGGCGCACGATCATCGGGCTGCTATGGGCGTGGTCGGTGGTGGCGGAGGTGGCGCTCTTCGCCTGGGGCAAGCCGCTGGTGGAGCGGCTGGGCGCGCCGGGCCTGGCGCTGATCGCGGCGGGCGCGGGCGTGCTGCGCTGGGCGGTGACGTGCCGAGACCGTGTGGCTGCCCGCGCTGGTGCTGGCGCAGGCGCTGCACGCGCTGACCTTCGGGGCGATGCATCTGGCGGCGATGCGGGTGTTGCAGGCCTCCATTCCCCCGGCCGTGGCCGGCACGGCGCAGACTCTGCATGGGGCGGGGGTGGGGGCTGCACTGATGCTGGCGACGCTGGCTTGTGGATGGGGGTATGCCGCATTCGGGGCGGGGGTGTTCTGGGGGATGGCGGGGATGTGCGGGGTCGCGCTCCTGGCCTGCCGGCGCGCGCCGCCGGAGGACGGGCGCTGATGGCCGCGGGGCCGTCAGCGCGCCACGCCCGATCCCGCCCCCGGCTTCGTGCCGGGGGTTCTGCGATGCGCGGCCTCACCCTCCATCCTTGCGTCCCTGGCCTGACCGCACCCAGACTTCGGTCTCATCGGACAAGCAAGCCCATGCATCGCAGGACTGTTATCACCGCCACCACAGCGGCGGGGCTGATCGCCGCGCATCCATCGGCGGCGCAATCGGCTGTCGGAACGCCGGCCAGCCTTGATGCGTTGCTGGCGCCCTATCTGTCGCGCTTCGCCCTGCCGGCACTCGGCGCGGCGGTGGTGAAGGATGGGCGGATCATCGCCGCGGGGACGGTCGGCACCAGGCGTGTCGACGCGCAACTCCCTCCCAGCCTGACAGACCGCTTCCATATCGGCTCCTGCACCAAGGCGATGACGGCGCTGCTCGCCGGCGTGCTGGTCGATGCCGGCCGGATCGGCTGGGACACCACGATCGGGCAGACCTTCCCGGTATTGCGCCTTGGCATGGATGACGGGCTCGCCGGCGTGACCTTGGAACAGTTGCTGTCCCACACCGGCGGAATCCCGACGGACAGCGAAGACCTGCTGCAGGTGGTGCTCGGCTCCCAACGGCTGGAAGGGGCGAACCTCGACGCCATGAGGCGCTGGATCATCGGGCAATGGCGCGCTCGGCCGCTAGCCTGGCCTGCCGGCAGCACCTTCGCCTATTCGAACCTCGGCTACATCATCGCTGGACACATGCTCGAATTCGTTGGCGGTGCGACCTGGGAGGAACTGGTCTCGACGCGGATCTTCGACACGCTCGGCCTCACGACGGCCGGCATCGGGCCGCAATCGAGCCGGGGGCGGGTGGATGCCCCGCTCGGCCATGAAACCCGGCCGGACGGCACGCTGAAGCCGATGCTGGCCGGGCCGAATGGGGATGCGCAGCCGGTCATCGCCCCGGTCGGCGGCGTGCACCTGTCGATCCTCGACTTCGCGACCTGGGCCGGCTGGCACGCCGGCGCGGGGCGGCGCGGGCCGGCACTCGTCAAGCCGGACACGCTGCGCCGGCTGCATACCAAGGTCATCGACATGCCCTCGGGCCCCGATGCGCCACCGGGCGCGGTCGGGTACGGCTATGGCTGGGTCTTCGCCACGCTTCCCTACACGCTTGGTTCGGTGATGCTGCATACCGGCTCGAACGGCCTGAACAAGGCGATGGTGCTGGTGCAGCCCGAGCGGGACTTCGCCATCGTGGTCGCGACGAACCGCGACGATGCCCGCGCGGAAGAGGCGCTGACGGCATTGCGGGAAGAACTGTACCGAAGCTACGCGACGGCAGGCTGATACCGGCGGCACGGGGCTTCGACGGATGCCAAGGCCGCGTGGGCGGCCCGCCGGCAGTCAAGCGAAGCGAGGCGAACCGGCGGGTCGCGCCCGGCGCCCGCGGCTTGGCCATGCCAGTATCACCGGCCGAAGCATTCGACCGTTGATTTGAGGCCCGCAACGACGAAGCGCGCGACCCTCGCGGATCGCGCGCCCGCATGGGCACGCCGGCCCCTGGGGCCTTGCCAGGCGATCAGCGGCCCATCGCCCGGGCCGCCGACATCAGGCCGCCTTGGCCATCCCGCGCAGCACGTAATGCAGAATGCCGCCGTTGCGGTAATATTCCATCTCGTTCGCGGTATCGATCGCGGCACAGCGCCTGAAGTCTTAACCTGCGTGCCGTCGGCGCGGGTGATCACCACGTCCATCATCTTGCGCGGCGACAGAGGTCTGCCACGCCCCGGATGGCGAAGGTCTCGTCGCCGGTCAGGCCGAGCGTCTGTGCGGGTCTCGCCGTCCTTGAACTGCAGCGGCAGCACGCCCATGCCGACCAGGTTGGAGCGGTGGATGCGCTCGAAGCTCTCGGCGATCACCGCCCGCACGCCGAGCAGGATCGTGCCCTTGGCCGCCCAGTCGCGCGACGAGCCGGTGCCGTATTCCTTGCCGCCGATCACCACCAGCGGCGTGCCGTCGGCCTTGTAGCGCATCGCCGCGTCGTAGATCGGCATCGACTCGCCCGACGGGTAGTGCTTCGAGATGCCGCCTTCGACGCCGGGCACCATCTCGTTCTTGATGCGGATGTTGGCGAAGGTGCCGCGCATCATCACCTCGTGGTTGCCGCGGCGCGCGCCGTAGGAGTTGAAGTCCGTCCTGGCGCACCTGATGCTCCATCAGGTAGTTGCCCGCCGGGCTGCCTTCTTGATCGAACCGGCCGGGCGAGATGTGGTCGGTGGTGATCGAATCGCCGAGCATGCGCCAGGATGCGCGCGTCGACGATGTCGCTGATCGGCGCCGGCGTCATCGTCATGCCCTCGAAATAGGGCGGGTTGTGCACGTAGGTGGAGCCGGCGTTCCAGCGATAGGTGTCGCGTCCGCTCGACGCGTGATCGCCTGCCACTGCTCGTCGCCCTTGAAGACGTCGGCGTAGCGGTCCTGCGAACATCTCGCGCGTCGACGACGGCGTGCGACGGTGTCGGCGATCTCCTTCTGCGTCGGCCAGATGTCGCGCGAGATACACCGGCTTGCCGTCGCTGCCGTTGCCGATCGGCGCGGTGCGTGAGGTCGATGCGTGACCGTGCCCGTCAGCGCATAGGCCACCACCAGCGGCGGCGAGGCGAGGTAGTTGGCGCGCACGTCGGCGTGCACGCGGCCTTCGAAGTTGCGGTTGCCCGAGAGCACGCGTGGCGGCGACCAGCTCGTTGTCGTTGATCGCGTCGCACGATCGGCGCGGCCAGCGGGCCGGAATTGCCGATGCAGGTGGTGCAGCCATAGCCGACCAGGTCTGGAAGCCGAGCGCGTCGAGGTCCTTCTGCAGGCCCGGACTTGTCGAGGTAATCGGTGACCACCTGCGAGCCCGGCGCGAGCGAGGTCTTGACCCACGGCTTGGCGCGTCAGGCCCTTGCGCCGCCGCCTTGCGCGCCACCAGGCCGGCGGCGATCAGCACGTCGGGGTTGGAGGTGTTGGTGCAGGAGGTGATGGCGGCGATCACCACGTCGCCATGGCCGAGGTCGTAGTTCGCGCCGGCGACCGGCACGCGCAGGTCGGCCTTGTCGCCCGGCACGCCCATGGTGCCCGCGGCGAGGTCCTTGAGGAACGGCGCGTCGACGTCACCGCAGCGCCACGCGGTCCTGCGGGCGC
The DNA here is from genome assembly GCA_963716705.1 of uncultured Alphaproteobacteria bacterium. Taxonomy (GTDB): domain Bacteria; phylum Pseudomonadota; class Alphaproteobacteria; order Acetobacterales; family Acetobacteraceae; genus Neoroseomonas. Next base: position 88,832 of record CAVQTW010000013.1, on the reverse strand, counting down.
TTCGGCCCGGCGAGGATGGGCTCGACGCTGGACAGGTCGAGCTCCAGCGTGTCGGTGAAGACCGGGTCGGGGCTGTCGGCCTCGCGACCACATGCCCTGCGCCTTGGGGTAGGCCTCGACCAGCGCGATGCGGTGTTCCTCGCGCGCCGGTCAGGCGCAGGTAGTCGAGCGTGGTCTTGTCGTCGACCGGGAAGAAGCCGCAGGTCGCGCCGTATTCGGGCGCCATGTTGGCGATGGTCGCGCGGTCGGCGAGCGTCAGGTGCGCGAGGCCCGGGCCGAAGAACTCGACGAACTTGCCGACCACGCCGCTTCTTGCGCAGCATCTGCGTGACGGTCAGCACGAGGTCGGTCGCGGTCACGCCTTCGCGCAGGCTGCCGGTCAGCTTGAAGCCGACCACCTCGGGGATCAGCATCGAGACCGGCTGGCCGAGCATCGCCGCCTCGGCCTCGATCCCGCCGACGCCCCAGCCGAGCACGCCCAGCCCGTTGACCATGGTGGTGTGGCTGTCGGTGCCGACGCAGGTGTCGGGATAGGCGACGGTCTCGCCGGTCGTCGGTCGCGGTCCAGACCACCTGGGCCGAGGTATTCGAGGTTCACCTGGTGGCAGATGCCGGTGCCCGGCGGCACCACGCGGAAATTGTCGAAGGCGTCCTGGCCCCAGCGCAGGAAGTCATAGCGCTCGCCGTTGCGCTCGAACTCGAGATCCACGTTCTTCTGCAGCGCGCCGGCGGTGCCGAAGAAATCGACCATCACCGAGTGGTCGATCACCAGATCGACCGGCACCAGCGGGTTGATCTTCCGCGGGTCGCCGCCGAGCTTCAGCAGCGCATCGCGCATCGCGGCGAGATCGACCACGCCGGCACGCCGGTGAAATCCTGCAGCAGCACGCGCGCGGGGCGGAAGGGCACTTCCTTGGTGGAGCGGCCGTCCTTGACCCAATCGGCGATCTTTTTCGCGTCGTCCACGGTATAGGCGCGGCCATCCTCGCAGCGCAGGACGTTCTCCAGCAGCACCTTGAGGCTGAAGGGCAGGCGGGAGAGGTCGCCGATGCTCTTGGCCGCCTCGGGCAGGCTGAAGTAGTGATAGGTCTTGCCGTCCACCGTCAGGGTGCGGCGGGTCTTCAAGCTGTCCTGCCCGATCATCCGCATGGTCCGGGAGCCCTTCCTCGATGAGGCGGCCATCCGTGGCCGCGAAACGGGGCGGGTTAAAGCATGGCGGCTGGCAGCGGTCCATGGACGGGGGCGGGTTTGGCGCAGGCGGAGAACTCGATTCTGGAAGCGCGCGACCTCGCCTGCCTGCGAGGTGACCGCGTGGTCTTCGCCGGCCTGTCCTTCGCCCTGCCGGAAGGCTCGGCGCTGCTGCTCACGGGCGCGAATGGCGCGGGCAAGTCCACCCTGCTGCGGATGCTGGCGGGGCTGCTGCGCCCGGCCGAGGGCGCGGTGCTGTGGCGCGGCGAGGATACCGCGGCGGACCCTGGTGCCCATGCCGCGCGCCTGCGCTACCTCTCGCACCAGGATGCGCTGAAGCCGGCGCTGACCGTCACCGAGAACCTCGCCTTCTTCGTCGGGCTGTGGGGTGGCGACGTGCCGGCTGCGCTGGAGTCGATGGCCCTGTCGCGGCTCGCGGAATTGCCGGCGCGCGTGCTCTCCTCCGGCCAGAAGCGGCGCCTCGCCCTGGCGCGCCTCGCGCTCGGCCCGGCGCCGCTGTGGCTGCTGGATGAACCGAGCACGGGGCTGGACGCCGCCTCGGTGGAACGCCTGGGCCCGCTGCTGGCGGCGCATCGGGACGCGGGCGGCGTGGTGGTGGCGGCCACGCACCTGCCGCTGCCGCTGCCCGGCGCACGGGAATTGCGCCTGTGAGGGCGCCCGCCGCCTTTGCGGCACTGCTGGCGCGGGAGGTCCGCCTCGCGCTGCGCCACCCGGCCGATACGCTGGCGGCGGTGCTGTTCTTCGTGCTGGTCGCGGCACTTTTCCCCTTCGGCGTCGGCCCGGCGCCCGAGACGCTTGCGCGCATGGCTCCCGGCGCCTTGTTCGCTGCCGCCCTGCTGGCCGCGCTGCTGCCGCTCGACAGGCTGTTCGGCGCGGATGCCGAGGACGGCACCCTGGATCAGTTGCTGCTTTCGGGCCTGCCACGGGCGGGGATCGCGGCAGCCAAGGCGCTGGGGCATTGGATCACCACCGGGTTGCCGCTGCTTGCGGCCACGCCGGTGGCGGCGGCGCTGCTGAACCTGCCCATCGAGGCCTGGGGGGCAGCGCTGGCGGCGCTGGCGCTCGCGACGGCGCTGCTGTCGCTTCTGGGCACGGTGGGGGCGGCGCTGACGCTGGGCGCGCGGCGCGGCGGCGTGCTGCTGCCGCTGCTGGTGCTGCCGCTCGCCATTCCCGCGGTGATCTTCGGCGCGGCGGCGATCGAGGCCGCGGGCGCCGGGCTCTCGCCGATGCCCTTTCTGATGCTGCTGGGTGCGGGCGTTTGCCTGGCGGTTCCTCTGGCCCCGCTGGCGGCGGGGGCTGCACTGACCGCCGACTGACCAGGCCCCTGGCGGGTGCGGCGGGTGGGCGCGCCGATTCGCATGCCCGACAGGCGCGCGCGATGGCGAACCCGGCTCACGCTCTTCCGAATCACGAAAAGTTCAACTTGTGCAGCCGAATATCTTGCGGTCGCGCAGGCAGCCCCGGCCACACGCCTGACGCGAGTGGCCCAGCCCATGCGCGCCAGGGAGCGCGCCATAAAATTGCCCTACATCAAGATTTTTCGCGATTTCCGGAACAGCCTGACATCGGCGACGTTCCCGAGCTTCGATTATCCGAGCAAAATACTACCTAAAGTTGCATAATAAACACCGTATTATCTCAATTTCACAAAATCAAACGCGAAGAGATAACAAAAAGTTTCAATGGACCGCCCAGAGTCGCTCGGGTATGGGCTGCGTCTCAAATTTCCGAGTGATTTTCTGTAAGTGGGCACCAATCTCGCATTTCTGTCGCAGCCGGCCGGTGCTCCCGCCTCGGCGTGGTCGCGTCAGCGGTCCGTGGCGCGGCGTTCGCGCCGGATGGCATGCATTGCGCGCCTGGGTGGCGTCCTCGTGCTGCGCCAGGCGGCGGCTCCCGCCGCCATGGCGCCAACCGCGATCAACGAGCCCTCGGCCGTGGCGTCCGATACGCAGCCCGCGGGGTGTCGCGTCCAAATCGCCGGGCGGTCGCCGCGCCCTGCCTCGCGCCCGACGGCGCGCAGCCCCCGCGGCGGTAAGCCCGGCCGACCACGCAGGCGGCCCAACGCCGCGCTGCCCCGAGACATCACCGCTTTGCATCGCCCGCCGCACCCCCGCGCGCGGGCCTGAGCCCGTTTTCCCAACCCATCCCGGCCGGCGCTGACCGGCTCGTCCTGCCCCTGAGGAGACTTCCGTGGCCACCATCACTGGTTCGACCGGCGCCGACACTCTCTCGAGCAACAGCAGCGGGTCGCTCGCGAACACGACGGATAACGCCGATACCATCTACGGCGACAGCCTGGTCGCCTCGAATCCGCAGGACTTCGCCGGCGGCGGCAACGACGTGATCGACGGCCGCAACGGCAACGACCTCATCTACGGCCAGGGCGGCAATGACAGCATCCTCGGCGATGGCGGCAACGACACGGTCGATGGTGGCGTCGGCAACGATACCCTGGCCGGTGGCAACGACCAGGACTGGTTGTTCGGTGGCGCCGGCAACGACACGCATCCTTGGAGACGGCCAAGCGGCACCGGCAGCAGCCCCGACACCATCGATGGCGGCACCGGCGACGACACCCTCATCGGCGCCAACGGTGCTGACTCCATCCTCGGCGGCACCGGTAACGACAGCCTCCTGGCGGCGAGGCAACGACAGCCTGTTCGGCGGCACCGGCAACGACCTGCTGAACGGCGGCGCCGGCAATGACTGGCTCGAAGGCGGCGCGGGCGCCGATACCTTCGTGGATTCCGGCGGCACCGACACGCTCTCCTACGCCTCGAGCACGGCCGGCGTGACGGTGAACCTCGCCACCGGCGCGGCCTCGGGCGGCGACGCGCAGGGCGATGTCTTCACCGGCAACACCATCGAGCACCTCGTGGGCGGGTCGGGCAACGACAACCTCACCGCCAGCTCCAACTTCGACAACAGCATCTTCGGCGGCGCCGGCGACGACACCATCACCACGGTGCTGGGCGACCGCGCCTTCGGCGAAAGCGGCGACGACGTGCTGATCGGCAGCACCGGCAGTGCCCCCGGCGATGCCGACACGATGGATGGCGGCGACGGCAACGACACCATCATCGGCAATGGCGGCATCGACAGCCTGGTCGGCGGCGCGGGCAATGACAGCATCCTCGGCGGTGCCGACAGCGAGACCATCGATGCCGGCGCCGGCAACGACACGGTCGTCGCCTCGCTCGGCAACGACAGCATCCTCGGCGGCAGCGGCACCGACCTGATCGACTACAGCGGCTTCTCCGGCGCGGTGACCGTCAACCTCGCCGCCGAGACCTCCAGCGGCGCGGCGGGTCTCGACGCCATCAGCGGCTTCGAGAACGCGAATGGCGGCGCCGGCGCGGACAGCATCCTGGGCACCTCGGGCGCCAACAGCCTCTCGGGCGGCGGCGGCAACGACACGCTGAACGGCGGCGACGGCAACGACTCGCTCGCCGGCGGCGCGGGCAATGACAGCCTGATCGGCGGCAACGGCACCGACCTCGCGGACTACGCGGGAACGGCCGGCGGTGTGACGGTCACGCTGGACGGCAATGGCAACGGCACCGCCACGGGTGGCGCGGGAAGCGACAGCCTGACCAGCATCGAGAACGTCACCGGCGGGGACGGCGCCGATTCGATCACCAGCACGGGGGCCGGCAACAGCAACGTCTTCGATGGCGGCGCCGGCAACGACACGCTGACCGGCGGCGGCGGCAACGACACGCTGATCGGCGGGTCGGGCAGCGACTGGGCCTCCTATGCCGGCGCGCCCTCGGCGGTCACGGTCAACCTGAACGACTCCAACAACGGCACGGCCACCGGCGGCGCCGGCAATGATGCCCTGTTCGGCGTCGAGAACATCCTGGGCAGCAGCGGCGCGGACAGCATCAACGGCGGTGCCGGCGACAATTCGCTGCTCGGCGGCGATGGCGACGACACCATCGTGGGCGGTGGCGGCAGCGACTTCATCTCCGGCGGCACCGGCAATGACAGCCTGGCCGGCGGCAGCGGCAACGAGACCATCGACGGCGGCGCCGGCAACGACACCGTGGTCGGCTCCGACGGCAATGACAGCCTGGTGGGCGGTGCCGGCACCAACGTGCTCGACTACAGCGGCGCGCCCGGCCCGGTCTTCGTCAACCTCGACGACGACACCGTGCAGGACGGCTGGGGCGGCACCGACAGCATCGACGGCTTCGGCGGCATCCGCCTGACCAGCGGCGACGACACCTTCGTGGCCGGTGGCGGCGATGACAGCGTCGACCTCGGCGGCGGCAACGACAGCTTCGTCTGGCAGGATGGCGACGGCGACGACACCGTCTTCCTGGGCGACGGCACCGACACGCTCGACCTGCAGGGCTGGACCGGTGGCGGTGACGATCCCTGGGACACCCTGGCGGGCCCCGACGGCTCCACGCTGTTCATCAACACCGGCACCGGTGGCGATGGCCCGGACACCCTGACCATCTTCGGCTTCGACCCGGGGAACGACGTCATCACCTGCTTCGCCGAGGGTACGCGCATCGCGACCATCCGCGGCGAGGTGCCGGTCGAGCAGCTGCGCGCGGGCGACCTGGTGGTGGCCGCCCATGGCGGCGCGCCGCTGCAGCCGCTGGTCTGGGTGGGGCGCACGCAGGTGAACGTTGCGCGCCAGCGCGACCGTTCGAAATCGGCGCCGGTGCTCATCCGCGCCGGTGCGCTGGCCGAGGGCGTGCCCTTCCGCGACCTGCGTGTCAGCCCTGAGCACGCCATCTTCCTCGATGGCCGCCTGGTGCCGGCGCGGTTGCTGGTGAATGGCGGCTCCATCGTGCAGGAGCTGTGGTGCCGCGAGGTCACCTATTACCATGTCGAACTGCAGGGCCATGGCCTGGTGGTCAGCGAGGGCGCGGTGACCGAGACCTATTTCGACGACGGCAACCGGCACCTGTTCGACAATGCCAAGGTCACCGCGCTGGTGGTCGATTTCGCCGCGATGCGGGGCAATGGCCGCTACGCCGCCCAGGCCTGCGCGCCTCTGGTGGCCGAGGGCGATGCGGCGCTGGACACGATCCGCGCACGGATCATCGCCCGCCAGGCTGTCCAGCCGCGGCTTGGCGCGTCGGCGCAGCGCGCCTGAAGCGCCCGGCCTTGCATCGGCGGTTCGGCACCAGCGCCGGACCGCCGCATGCCCATGCCGGCCAGAGCAGATGCCGATCAGGTGGGATCACCTGATCGGGTGAAGATGCTCGTGAAAACAACGGCCTAAAGTCGTTGCGGTGAGCCATGGCTTACGGAAGCGGCTCTAATGTCCTGCCCGCCAACTTCGCTGGACTTCCAGCGAGTGCCGCGGATCAGCAGGCCGCTGAAAACAAGGGCTCCTGGCCTGAGAACGATGTCCGCTGGACGTCGGAACCAGGACACTAGCCCAGGTGCTGCCCAGCCCATGGCGCCGGGCGAACGCTGCACCCCGCGCGGCGTGTCTTGGCGGGATGTGGTCTCGGTCACCGCCCGCCAGCAACGCACCTTGGGTGCTCGCATTCCATGCCATCAATATCTGGTGACGTGTCTCAATTTGCGGGCAGAAATTGCGGTGCCTTTGCCGCGGCGCCGCTCCTCCCATCAGCCCGGAATCGCCAGGTCATTGGAAACATGGATTTTTCTTCCGCGAGCGGGCGGGTCGTCCACGCGATCCTGGCTGGCACACTCGCGCGCCGGGGCGTCGAGAAAAGATCTTGCTCTACCGCTGGTCGCTGGTCCGAATCCAAGTCTTGAGTATGATTCACCATCCACGATGCCAGATGCTCAAAAGAAGCATCGGCGAATGAACGGACGTCGCCATGATGGCGGTGCCGTGTCCAACCTCCCCCAGCAAGGACACGTCTACCATGGTTAACAACGAGGACTCCCCGGCCCCGGACGACGTGATCATCACGCTCCGCCCTGTCGCTGGTTCTGCCACCACCATCGAAATCGACCGGCTGACCGATGGCTCCTACCGCGCGACCCATCGCGCCGGGCTCGGCACTCTCGAACTGTGCCGCACGGACGACCTCGAACGGCTGCTGCGGCAACTGAACGATGCCTTGGTGAGCGGCACCCAGTCCGGCTACGTCGCCGCCGTGCGGAACCTGCACGAGAACGAACTCGTCCGCTCCGCCTGAACGCCGCGCGCCTTACTCCGCGCGCTGGGGGCGCGCGAGAAGGCGTGCCATCGCCTCCGGCACGGTGATCCGCTCCGCAACGAGGTCCGCCACCGCGGCGCATATCGGCAATTCCACGCCGACCTGACCGGCCCGTGCGACCAGGGCCGGCGCACTCGCCACGCCCTCCGTCACGCCATGTCTCGCCGCCAGCACGGCCTGCAGCCGCTCACCGCGGCCCAGCGCCAGGCCGAGTGACATGTTCCGGCTGCCGCTGCCCGCGCAGGTCAGCACCAGGTCGCCCAACCCGGTCAGGCCCGCCGCCGTCTCGGCGCGCCCGCCCAGCGCGACCACCAGGCGCGAGAGTTCCGCGAGCCCGCGCGTCACCAGCGCGGCGCGCGCGTTCTCGCCCAGCCCAGCACCGATCACCGCGCCGGCGGCAATGGCGATCACGTTCTTCGCCGCGCCGCCGACCTGCGCGCCGACCACATCCTCGCCGCCATACAGCCGGAAGGCGGGCGAGCCGAGCAGCGCCAGGCCACTCTCGCGCAGCGTCGGGTCGGCAGCGGCGACCACCGCGGCGGCCGGCAGGCCCTGTGCCACCTCATGCGCGAAGTTCGGCCCCGAGAGCACGCCCGCGGGCAGTCCCGGGCGCTGCGCCGCCACGATCTCGAGCGGCAAGCGCAGAGTGGCGGCCTCCATCCCCTTGGCGCAGACCAGCAGCGGCACGTCGCTGGCGGGCAGCGTGCCCAGCACGCGGCCAAGCACCTGCGCCGGCACCACCATCAGCGCCAGCCCAGCGCCGTGCAGCGCCGCGCCGGCATCGGCGGTGACGGCCAGGGCGTCGGGCAACCGGGTGCCGGGCAGGTAGCGTGTATTCTCCCGCGCGGCGGCAATTGCGGCGGCGCGGTCGGGGTCGCGGGCCCACAGCACGGTCTCGCGGCCGGCGCGCGCCGCCTGCATGGCCAACGCGGTGCCCCAGGCCCCCGCGCCGAGAATGGCAACCTTGGTCATGCTGCTTCCCTGCCGCCCGGGCTGCGGCACGGCAAGGCTCCGGGTGGATGCCGCGCCGCGCCTGGATCTCCGTGGGTCATTCGGTCGCCACCCGCGTCACCGCGAAACCCGCGCCCGCTTCGGTCCCGAGCGCCTCGAGCAGCGCGCGCAGGATGCCGCCCGCGGCCGCCTCGAAGCCGAAGGGCGGGTTCACCACCAGCAGGCCGCTGCCATTGAGGCGGCGTGGGTCGGTCGGCTCGCGCAGCCACATCTCGGCGGCAAGAATGTCACGGATGCCCGAAGCGCGCAGCGCGTCGTGGAAGTCGCGCACCGGCGCGCGGTGCTTCACCGGGTACCAGGCGGCGAGGATGCCGGCGCGGAAGCGGTGGTTCACCTCGGCCAGCGCGGCCACCAGGCGCTCGAACTCGCCCTCCTGCTCGAAGGGCGGGTCGATCAGCACCAGGCCGCGCCGCTCGGGGAAGGGGGTGAGGGCGCGCAGCGCCTCCCAGGCGTCGCGGCGATGCACCGCCACCTGCCGGTCGCCGCGGAACAGTGCGCGCAGGGCGGCATGGTCCTCGGGGTGCAACTCGCTGCACGCCAGCCGGTCGCCGGGGCGCAGCGCCGCGCGGATCAGCGCGGGCGAGCCCGGATAGCGCGCCGGGAAGCCCTGCGCGGCGAGCGCGGCCAGCAAGGGCGCGAGCGGGCTGCCCGGCACATCGGGCAGGCGCAGCGCACCGCGCGCCGCCTCGCCGGTGCGCGCCGCCTCATCCGCCGCCAGATCGTACATGCCCCGCCCGGCATGGGTGTCGAGCACGGCGAAGGGCGCCTCCTTGCGGCGCAGCGCGTCGAGCAGCACCAGCAACAGCGCGTGCTTCAGGCAATCGGCGTGGTTGCCGGCGTGGAAGGCGTGCCGGTAGTTCATGGGCGTTCAGCCATGCGCCGCCATCTCATCGAGCGGCCAGCGCGGCCGCGGCGCGTGGTCCAGGGGGTCGGCCAGGCCGGCGCGCAGCCGCTCGATCCCGGCCCAGGCCACCATCACCGCATTGTCGGTACACAGCCGCAGCGGCGGGGCCAGCATCGGCACGTCCGCGCCCGCCGCCGCGCCCGCCAGCGCGGCCCGCACGGCACCGTTCGCCGCCACGCCGCCGGCCACCACCAGCGCGCCCGCCCCCGGCAGCATCGCCAGGGCATGGCGGGCGCGATCGGCCAGCACCTGCGCCACCGCCGCCTGGAAGGAGGCGGCGATGTCCTCGCGCCGCGCCGTCGCCGCCGGCCACCGCCCGCGCCACGGCGGTCTTCAGCCCGCTGAAGGAGAAATCGCAGCCGGCGCGCCCGAGCAGCGGCCGCGGCAGCGCCACCGCCCGCGCATCGCCGCCCGCCGCCAGCCTTTCGAGATGCGGCCCGCCCGGCCAGGGCAGGCCCAGCAGCTTCGCCGCCTTGTCGAAGGCCTCGCCCACCGCGTCATCCAGCGTGGTGCCCAGGCGCCGGTAGCGCCCGATCCCCTCCACCGCGACGCATTGGCAATGCCCGCCCGAGACCAGCAGCAGCAGATACGGGAAGCCCGGCGCGCCGCCCGGCACCAGCCCCGGCAGCCGGACCGTCAGCGCATGCGCCTCGAGATGGTTCACCGCCACGAAGGGCAGCCCGTGGGCAATCGCCATCCCCTTGCCGAAGCAGCTGCCGACGATCAGCCCGCCGATCAGCCCGGGCCCGGAGGTCGCGGCCACGGCGCCGAGGTCGGCCGGCCGCAGCCCGGCCTGCGCCAGCACCCGCGCCGCCAGGCCCGGCAGGGCGGCGAGATGCGCGCGCGCGGCGATCTCGGGCACCACGCCGCCGAAGGCCGCGTGCTCGGCCTCCTGGCTCAGCACCGCCTCGGCCAGGATGGTGCCATCCGGCGCCAGCACGGCGGCGGCGGTCTCGTCGCAGCTGCTCTCGAGGCCCAGCACCGGGCCGGCGGGCGTCATCGCCCTGCTCCGGCCGCGGCCAGGTCACCGAATGCGTCGCCGCCGGGCCACTTCTGCATTCTCGCCATCTTCCGCGTCCATCGGCGGGGTTCTATGACGGAGACATGTCCCTTGCCCATCCCGCCGCCGAGATCCCGAAGCATCGCCGCCCGCTGCCGCTGAGGGTGGGCACCCGCGCCTCGCCGCTCGCGCTGTGGCAGACGCGCGATTTCCTCGAGCGCGTCACGCGCTTCTGCCCGGTGCTGCGCGACGCCAATGCCTTCGAGGAACACCAGATCATCACCTCGGGCGACCAGATCCAGGACCGCCGGCTGGCCGATATCGGCGGCAAGGGGCTGTTCGCCAAGGAGATCCACGAGGCGCTGCTCGATGGCCGGGTGGATTTCGCGGTGCATTCGCTGAAGGACCTCGAGACCGAGATGCCGCCGGGCATCGTGCTCGCCTGCACCCTGAAGCGCGCCGATGCCCGCGACGCGCTGCTGCCCGGCCCCGGCCTGCCGGGCTGCGACCCGGCGGACCCCTTCGCAGCATTGCCGCAGGGCGCGGTGATCGGCACCTCCTCCGTGCGGCGGCAATCGCAGCTGCTGCATGCGCGGCCGGACCTCAACGTCGTGATGTTCCGCGGCAATGTGCAGACCCGCATGCGCAAGCTGGCCGAGGGCGAGGCCGCCGCCACGCTGCTCGCGCTGGCCGGCCTGCGGCGCCTTGGCCTGGACCCGGCGGGCAGCGTGCCCATCGATGCCGACATCATGGTCCCGGCCGCCGGCCAGGGCATTGTCGGCGTCACCGTGCGCGCCGCCGATACCGAACTGCACGAACTCCTCTCCGGCATCGAGGACCCCGAGGCGCGTGCCGTCTCCTCCGCCGAGCGCGCGCTGCTGGCGGCGCTCGACGGCTCCTGCCGCACGCCGATCGGCGGCCATGCGCGCCTGCTGCCCGATGGCCGCCTGCGCCTCACCGGCCTGGTGGCCCGTGCCGATGGCAGCTTCCTGCTGCGCCGGACCGAGGAAGGCGCGGCGGTCGATGCCCTGCGCCTGGGCGACGAATTGGGGCGCGCCCTGCGCCGAGACAGCCCCTCCGACCTGTTCTCCTGATGGCCGGCGCCGGCGGGGTGCCGCTGTGCGCCGTGCTGGTCACGCGCCCGGAGCCTGGCGCTGCCGAAACCGCGGCCGCCGTCGCCGCCCTGGGCTGGGAGGCAGTCCAGGCGCCCGCCCTCACGCTGCGCCTGCTCGCGCCTGGGCACCTGCCGCGCGCCCAGGCGATGTTGCTGGCCAGCCGCGCGGCGGCCCGTGCACTGCCCCCGTTGGCGATCCCGGTCCTGGCGGTCGGCGAGGGCACAGCGGCCGAAGCGCGCGCGCGAGGTTGCACCGATGTCGTGGCGGCGGAAGGCGATGCCGCGGCGCTGGCCGCGCTGGCCGCCGCGAGGCTCTCCCCCAAGGCCGGGCCGCTGTTGCTCGCCGTGGGCCGGGGATACGGCGCCGACCTTGCCGCCATGCTGCGCGAGAAGGACTTCAGGGTGATCCGCCGGGTCACCTATGAGGCGGTGCCCGCCACCGCCTTGCCCGTGGAGGCCGAGGCCGCGCTGCGGGCCGGGCGAGTGGGCGCGGCGCTTTTCACCTCGCCGCGCGGGGCGCGGATCATCCTTGGCCTGCTGCGGCAGGCGGGGCTCTCGGCTGTGACGCCTGGAATTCGCGCCCTTGTGCTCAGTCCGCGCATCGCCGAAGCGATCCGCCCCCTCGCCTGGGCCGGCATCGAGATGCCCGCGCGCCCGGACCCGGGGCTGCTGCCCGCTCTGCTCGGGCCCGCGCCGCACTGATGCTGCCGCACCCACCCGCAGCGGGTCGGCAACTCCCGCGCGCACGTACTATCGTGTGGCTATCGACCGAGTGCGCGCCACCCTCTGCCCCGCAGGCGCATCCGCACCGTCCGGCTGGCGCCATCCGCCGCGCGCATTGCTATACCTGCCGCCCGCGGTCGCGCGCCGCAGCATGAGGACCGGCATGACCGAATCGCCCAAAGCCCCGCCGCGTCGCGTGATGGACCCCGCCGCCATTCCTCTGCTGGCCGGCGGCGCCGTGTTGCTGGTCGCGGGCCTGTGGCTATGGGCAACGCCCCGCCCGGCGCCCGCGCCCAACCCGACGGCCATCGCCGTCGCGGCGCTGGAGCAGCGGCTGGTCGCGATGGACGCGCTGGAGGCACGGCTGGCGCAGGTCGAACAGCGCCGCGGGCCGGACCTCGCACCGCTGGAATCCCGCCTTGCTGCGCTTGAATCTCGCCCGCCGCCGGATCTTTCCGGAATCGAGCGCCGGATCGACGCGATCCCGCCACCGCCTGACCTCGGCCCGATCGAGGCGCGGCTGGATAGCCTGGCGACCCGGCTTGAGGCCGTGGAGGCACGCGCCACCGAGGCCCTGGCCAGGCCCATCTTCGATTCGGCGACCGTCGCACCGCGCGCTGCTGCCGAGTTGCTGGGCACGCGCGCGGATCGTCTCTCCGAACGCCTCGATTCGCTCGCCGCCCGCCAGCAGGCCGCCGATGCCGGCGCCATCCGCCGCACCGAGGACCTCGCGCGCAGCCTCGCCGAGCGCCTCGCCGTGGCCGAACGCACCGAAGCCGAACGCATCGCTGCCGCCGGTTCCGCCCTGGAGCAGCGCCTGCGCGGCGCCGAATCGACCCTGGCACAGCGCATTTCGGCGCTGGAGCAGGCGCAGGCGCGCGTCGCCGCGCTGGAGGACCGCGCGGCACGGATCGCCGCCCTGGATGCGCTGCGCCAGCGCCTCGATGCCGGCCAGCCGCTGGCCTCGGCCCTGGCGCCCTTCCCGCAGGCGCCGCCGGCCCTGGTACGCTTCGCGGAGGTGGCGCCACCGACCGAGCCTGCGCTGCGCCTCTCCTTCGAGGCTGCGGCGCGCGCTGCGCGTGCTGCGAGTGAGGCGGCGCGCGACGGGCAGGGCGTGTTCGATTCCGCGGTGACGCGCCTGTCGGGCCTGGTGACCGTGCGGCGCGGGCAGGAGGTGGTGTGGGGCGATGCCGCCGCCGCCGAGATCGAACGCGCGCGCCGGGCGCTCGAAGCCGGCGACCTCGAAGGCGCGCTGGTGCGGCTCGAGCGCCTGCCGGCCCCCGCGCAGGAGGCGATGCGCGGCTGGGAGGAGCAGGCACGGGCCCTGCACGCCGCCCGCGTCGCCCTCGCCGCCCTCGCCGCGGGTTGAGGCGCGCCGATGCGTCGTGCCCTGCTGCTGCTCGCGGGCCTCGCCGCCGTCACCGCGCTCGCGACCTGGCTCGCGCGCATCGGTGGCACCGTGGAGATCACGGTGGGCGAGACCTGGATCGGCATCACCTTCCCGATTGCCGTCATGGGCCTCGCGGTGGCGTTCATCCTGTTGCACGGGACGTTGTCGCTCGGCCGGTGGCTGGTCGAGATGCCGCGGCGCACCCGCGCCGTGCGCGCCGCGCGGCGCCGCGCGGAAGGCGATGCGGCGGTGACGCGCGCGCTGGTCGCACTGGCCGCGGGCACCGCCGGATCGGCACGGATCGAGGTGCGCCGCGCGCGCTTCCTGCTCGGTGATACGCCCCAGACCCTGCTGCTGACCGCCGAGGCGGAAAGGCTGGCCGGGCGGGAGGACGCTGCATCGGTTGCCTTCAAGGCGCTGGCGGAGCGCGGCGATGCCCGCTTCCTCGGCCTGCGCGGCCTGCTGCGCCAGGCGATGCAGCGGCAGGACTGGGCGGCCGCGCAGCGCCTGGCGAAGGAGGCCGAGGCCGCGCAGCCCGGCGCCGCCTGGCTGCGCGAGGAACGCCAGGTGCTGGCCCTGCGCACGCGGGACTGGCGGGAGGCGCTGGCGCTCTCGCCGCCCGGCGGGCCACGCGCGGCATTGTCGCTGGCCGCGGCGGCGCAGGAGGAAGACCCGGTGCGCGCGGCAGAACTGGAAAAGCAGGCCTTCATGGCGGATGCGGCCTTCGCGCCGGCGGCGCTGGCACATGCCAAGCGGCTGGCGGCGGCAGGCGGGGCGCGCCGGGCGCGCGCGGTGCTGGAGCAATCCTGGCTGGCGGCACCGCACCCCGATATCGGTGCGGCCTGGATCTCGGGCGCGCCGGACCCGCTCTCCCGCGTGAAGGCGGTCGAGGACCTGACCCATCGCAACCGCGACCATCCCGAAAGCCGGCTGCTGATGGCGCGCGCCGCCATCAATGGCGGGCTGACTGGCCGCGCGCGCTCGGAACTCGAGGCCCTGGCATCCTCGGGTGCGGCCGACCGCCGCGCCTTCCTGATGCTCGCCGAACTCGAGGAAGTAGAACACGGCGACACCGCGGATGCGCGCGCGGCCCAGGCGAAATGGCTGCGCGCGGCGGCCAATGCCCCTGGCGCGCCGCGCTGGCGCTGCGCGGCCTGCGGGGCGGAACATGGGGCCTGGAAGGCCGAATGCGCCGGATGCAGCACGGCGGGACGGATCACCTGGTCCGCGCCCGGGAACGTGCCGGCGCAGGGGTGACGGGTGTCCCGGGCCGACCAGCCTTCGCATACCGCCGGTTGAAGGCATCCAACGCTGGTCTTGGTGGTTCGTGCCCTCGCGCGCCGGGCGGAAACCCGCGGTGTCGCTGGTGCGCCGGATAACGGGCAGCGCGCATCCGAGCGCCAGGCCGCGCCGAAGCCTCGTATCGCCGACAGGTGCATGCCCTTGATTCGCGCCGCCAATCCTCGCGGTGGTGTCACCCCACCGGGATCAGCCCTGTGCCGCCGCGTCTTCCCGCATGAAGGCGGCCGCGCGCTCCGCCACCAGCATCACCGCCGGCTGGATGTTGGGCGAGGGGATGAGCGGGAAGGCCGAGGCATCAGCGACACGCAGGCCGTCGATGCCGCGCAGGCGCAGCCGTGGGTCGAGCACGGCACCGGGGTCGGTGCCCATGCGCGCGGTCCCGCAGGGGTGGAACACCGTGCCCGCGGTGGCGCGGATGCTGTCCAGGATGGCATCGTCCGTGGTGGCGTCGGGGCCGGGGCGCAGTTCCTCCTCGATCAGCGCGGCGAGCGGCGCCTGCTGCGCGATGCGCCGGCCCAGCCGTGCCGCGCCAAGCATGATCCGCACATCGTTCGGATGGTCGAGGTAATTGGCACGGATGCCCGGCTTGTCCTTGGCATCGGGGGTTTTCAGGAACACCTCGCCACGGCTGTCGGGGCGGCAGGTACCGTAGTTGAACATGAAGCCGGGAAAGCCGTGCAGGCCGGCGGCGTAGTCGAAGGTCGAGAAGTTCACGAAAAGGAACTGCGCCTCCGCCTCCTCCGCGCCCGGCGTGATGCGCGCGAAGGCATTGGCCTCGCCGGCGCCGATCGCCAGCGGGCCGCGCCGGGCGAGCAGATAGTCGAGCCCCATGCGCGCCTTTCGCAGCGGCGAGCGCATGATCTCGTTCAGCGTGCCGCAGGGCCTGGTGCGGTAGATGAACTTCGCGATCAGGTGGTCCTGCAGGTTGCGCCCGACGCCCGGGCTGTGCAGCGCCACCGGGAGGCCCAGGCCCTGCAGCGCCGCGCCGTCGCCGATGCCCGAGAGCATCAGCAGCTTCGGGGTCTCGATCGCGCCGGCCGAACACACCACCTCGCGCCGTGCGGCGAAGGTCACCGCTTGGCCATTCTGGCGTGCTTCGACACCGATGGCGCGGCCGCCCTCGATGAGGATGCGCGTGGCCAGCACGCCGGTCTCCACGCGCAGGTTGCCGCGCGCCATGGCGGGGCGGAGGTATTCCTTCGCGGTGGAGGACCGCGCGCCGCCCTTCACATTCAACTGCACCGGGCCTGCGCCCTCGATCGGGCGGCCGTTGTTCCAGTCGGCGTTGCGGGGAAGGCCGGCGGCGATGCAGGCCTCGACAAAGGCCGATGCCCCCGGTGCCAGGGCGTGTGGTTCGCGCACATGGATGGCGCCGTCATGCCCGCGCGCGGGGTCGGGCGCGCCGTCCCAATGCTCGATGCGGCGGAACACCGGCGCGACCTCCTCATGCGACCAGCCCCTTGCGCCGGCCTGGGCCCAGCGGTCGTAGTCGGTGGGGGCGCCGCGCAGGAACACCAGGCCGTTCACGCTGCCCGACCCGCCGAGCACCTTGCCGCGCGGCCAGTGGATGCGGCGGTTCGCCAGGTTGGGTTCGGGTTCGGTCTCGTAGCGCCAGTCGTACTTGCCGCTGCCGTACAGCTTGGCGTAGCCGGCCGGCAGGGTGATCCAGATGTCGCGGTCGGGCGGTCCGGCTTCGAGCAGCAGCACGCGGCAGGAGGGGTCTTCCGACAGGCGCGCCGCCAGGATGCAGCCGGCGGACCCGCCGCCGACGATGACGATGTCGGCCTCGTTCGCGTTGCTCATGACCCGGTGCGCCCACCCACCTCAAGCAAGCACATCGCGCCCCGCGGCGCCGCGATGTGGCCGGGCCCACCTGTAGCAGTCGCGTGCGCGCCATCCGGCATCGGTCCGGCGAGGCGGGGGAGGGCGGTCACGGCGCGGCGGTGCATGCGGGCGTTTCCCTGACACTGGCGTCCTGCCGATGCAGCCAAGCGCCGAACGCGGCGCCCTGCAAGGGAAGGCCGCCGGACGCGCAGGCTTCAGGCCGCGAGTGCGCGGGCGAAGATGTCGGGGTCCACATTGCCGCCGCTGATGACCACGCCGATCACGCCACCGCGGGCGGATACCTTGCCGGCGAGCACCGCGGCCAGCGCCACCGCGCCACCCGGTTCCACAACGATCTTGAGGTGCTCGAAGGCGAAGCGCATGGCGCGGAAGATTTCTGCTTCGGTGACCACCACGCCGCCGGCAAGGTGGCGGTGGTTGATCGCGAAGGTCATCGCGCCGGGCCGCTGCGCCAGCAATGCGTCGCACAGGCCGCTGCCCGGCACGGTGTTCTCGACCACGTGGCCCGCTTCCAGCGAGCGTGCCGTGTCGTCCCACCCTTCGGGTTCCACTGCCCAGGCCGCGGCGCGCGGCGCCATCGCCTCGAGCGCGAGCACGCAGCCTGCAGTGAGCCCGCCGCCACCTGTGCACACGGCGAAGGCGTCGGGCACCAGGCCCAGCGCCGCGGCATCCTCCAGCAGTTCCAGCGCCACCGTTCCCTGGCCGGCGATGACGTGCGGGTGGTCGTAGGCCGGGATGAAGGTGGCGCCGCTGTTCCTGCGCGAGTGTCATGCCGAGGGCGTGGCGGTCGACACCGTGGCGCTCGAAGGGAATGACCTGCGCGCCCCATCGGCGCGTGGCCTCGCGCTTGATGGTGGCGGCATCCGAGGGCATGGCGATGGTCGCCGCGATGCCCAGCATGTGCGCGGCCGCCGCGCAGGCCTGCCCGTGGTTGCCCGAGGAGACGGTGAGGATGCCCGCACGCCGCGCGTCGGGCCCGAGCAGCAGCGCGGCATTGGTTGCGCCGCGCAGCTTGAACGACCCGGTGCGCTGCAGGGGCTCCGGCTTCACCAGCACGCTTGCGCCTGTAACCTCGTCGAGCAGCGGATGGCGCACCAACGGGGTGCGCACGATGCGCCCGGCGAGGCGCGCTGCGGCGGCGCGCACATCGTCGAAGCCCGGCAACGCTTCGGTCATGCTGCGGCGCGGCGGGCGAAGCGCAAGGGGTTGCACAGCGGCACGGCGGCAGCGAGCGAGCCGGGATCCTCGCCTGCGATCAGCGCGGCGAGCAGCGCCCCCGCTGCCGGCGCGGTCTGCATGCCGTAGCCGCCCTGCCCGACCATCCAGAAGAAGCCCGGTTCGGTGCCCTGGCCGATGGCCAGGCCGCGGTCCGGCGTGAAGGTGCGCAGCCCGGCCCAGCGGTGCTCGATGCGTGAGACCGGGATGTCGAGCGCCTGCTGCATGCGGTCCACCGCGATGGCGACATCGTACTCGTCGGGTTGCGCGTCGCAGGGGTCGCTGTCGGTCTCGTCGGCAGGGCTGAGCATGAGTTTGCGCCGCGCCTCCGCACGCACGTACCAGCCGTGGTCGGCATCGCCGAGCAGTGGCCAATCCGAGCAATCATGCGCTCCCGGGTCGATGATGAGCGCGGTGCGGCGCTTGGGCTGCAGCCCGATGGGATCGAGGCCCGCGATGCGCGCGACCTCATCGCCCCAGGCGCCGGCGGCGTTGACGATGATTGGCGCGGAAAACACCTCCCCGGCGGAGGTCTCGGCGTGCCAGGCGCCATCGGCCCGCCAGATGCGCCCTGCGCGATGACGCAGCGCCAGCACGCCGCCGCGCCCGCGCGCCTGGCGCAGGAAGCCCTGGTGCATGGCGGCGACGTCGATGTCGAAGCAGTCGGCCTCGATGGCCGCCATCGCGGCATAGCCTTCGCGTAGCACGGGCACCATGGCGCGCACCTGCTCGACGGGAATGGCGCGCATGTCGTCGCCCTCGGCGATCATCGCCTCCAGATGCGCGACCTGGTCGGGCGGGGCGAGGTGTACGACCGGGCGCGGGCGCATCAGCGGCGCTTCCGCGAAGCCCGCGGGTGGGGCTTCGAAGAATGCGCGCGAAACAGCCGTCAGGATGCGCGCATCGGCGCTCCCGTAGTTGCGGATCCACAGCGCAGCCGAACGGCCCGTGGCGTGGTAGCCGGCCGACTCCTCCGCTTCCAGCAGGGCGACGCGGTGGGTCGTGGAGAGATGCGCGGCCGCGGTCGCGCCAGCGATTCCCGCACCGATGACCAGGGCGTCGAATGTGTGCATATCCATGGCTTGTCAGGGTGATGCGACCGATGGCGCAACGCAAGATGACCAGGGTGGACGTAACTTAACGGCCATAAGCGGTTGCCTTTCGGCATTTTCCGCGCCTAACCTGAACTCCACCGACAAGCGGGCCCATCATTGAGGCCCGACCCGGGGAGAGAACGGAAGGGAAAGCATGTCCAACAACGGGATCACCCGGCGCAGTGCGATGCGCAACGGGGCTGGCGTTCTGGCAGCCGGCGTGCTCGGCGCGCCCATGGTGCATGCGCAAGGGACGGGCGGCACCATCAAGTGCGGCTTCTGGGACCATTGGGTACCGGCCGGCAATGGCGCGATGCGCGACCTGTGCAAGGAATGGGGCGACGCGAACCGCGTGAACGTCGAGGTGGACTTCATCACCTCGGTGGGCAACCAGAACCTGCTGACCATCGCCGCGCAGGCGCAGTCCCGCTCCGGCCACGACATCCTGTCCTTCCCGACCTGGGAGCCGGCCGCGAAATTCGACCTGCTGGAGCCCATGGACGATGTGATGGGCAGGCTCACGGCCAAGTACGGCCCGGTGACGCCGGCAGCGGAATACCTCGGCAAGGTGGGCGGCAAATGGGTCGCGGTGCCGGCGGTGTCCGGCACGCAGATGAAGCCTGCCTGCACGCGCTTTGACCTGCTGCAGCAGCATGCCGGCATCGACATCCGCGCGATGTGGCCGGCGAAGAACGAGCGTGGCCCGGGCGCCGATGGCTGGACCTGGGATGCCTTCGCGGTCGCCGCCGAGAAGTGCCACGCGGCGGGCCATTCCTTCGGCCTGCCGATGGGCTCCTTCACCGATGCGGTGGACTGGGTGGGCGCGCTGATGACCGCCTACGGCGCCTTCGTGATGGACGCGCAGGGCAACCCGACCGTCCAGGGCAATGCGAAGCTGCGCCAGGCGGTCGAGATGCTGGTGCGCATCGGTCGCGCCCTGCCCGATGATGTCTGGGCCTGGGATGACGGGTCGAACAACCGCTCGCTGATCTCCGGGCGCGCGGCGCTGATCTTCAACCCGCCCTCGGCCTGGGCGGTGGCCAAGCGCGACCAGCCGCAGGTTGCCGAGAAGTGCTGGACCGTCACGACACCCTCGGGTCCCGAGGGGCGGTTCGTGGGCTACCTGCCGTATTTCTGGGGGATCTGGGGCTTCAGCCGCGTGAAGCCGGCCGCCAAGGGGCTGATCGAGTTCCTGTCCGAGCGGTCATCCGCCGAGAAGCAGACCACCACGAGCAGCGGCTACGACATCCCGCCCTTCCTCTCGATGAACGATTTCGGGGTCTGGGCAAACGAAGGGCCGCCGGTCGGCACCGTGTTCAACTATCCGATCAAGCCGCACCACAACGCGCGCACCTCGGTCGCCATGGCGCCCGCACCGGCCGAGTTCGCCGTGCAGGCCTACCAGCAGGCGCTGAACACCAAGGTCATCGCGCGCATCGTCAAGGGCGGCGAGACCATCGACCAGTCGCTGGGCTGGCTCGAGCGCGAGCTGGTCAACATCAAGCGCGGCGGCTGACCGCGTGACCGGGCGGGCGGTCCTGGTGGCCGCCCGCCCCCGATTTCCCTGAGAGGAGGATGCGATGGCCGCGGATGGCAACATTGCCGCCGTATCGCCGCATGCGATAGGCGACAACAAGGTCAACTCGCTCCAGCGCTTCACGCGCCGGCGCTCGACCATCGCATTCGTGATGACCCTGCCGCTGCTGGCCATCATCATCGGGCTGGTGGCCTATCCCGCGGCCTTCGGCATCTACCTGTCGATGCTGAACCGGCGCATGACGGCCTTCGCGGGCTTCCTGAACTACGAGATCCTGCTCAGTTCAGAAACCTTCTGGATGGTGGTCTGGCAGTCCTGCATCTTCGCCATCACGGCGGTGCTGCTGAAGGCGCTGATCGGCTTCTGGCTGGCGCACATGCTGCACCACATCCCCATCAAGGGGCAGCGCAAGTGGCGCGGCATGCTGCTGATCCCGTGGGTCATCCCGCCTGCGCTGTCCACGCTTGGCTGGTGGTGGATGTTCGACCCCTCCTATTCCTCGCTGAACTGGCTGATCGAAGCCTTCGGCGGCTCCGGCGTGCCGTGGCTGGGCGAGAAGTGGTGGGCGCGCGGCTCCGTCATCATCGTGAACGTTTGGTACGGCGCGCCCTTCTTCATGATCATGTACCTGGCGGCGCTGAAGTCGGTGCCCGAGCAGTTGTACGAGGCGGCGATGATCGACGGCGCCACCTCCTGGCAGCGCCTGCGCTACGTGACGCTGCCGATGATGGCGAACATCATCTCCATCACCGTGCTGTTCAGCCTGATCGTCACCTTCGCGAACTACGACATCGTCCGCGTGCTGACCAATGGCGGGCCGCGCGACCTCACGCATGTCTTCGCCTCCTACGCCTTCCTGACCGGCATCCTGTCGTCCAACATCCCGCGCGGTGCGGCGGTCAGCCTGTTCATGTTTCCGATCCTCGCGGTCTGCGCCTTCTTCGTGCTGCGCGGCGTGACACGACGCACGAAGGAGCAGATGTAATGTCGGCTGGCGGCGCAACCCGCGACATCCCGGGCATCTACCACAAGGCCGGCAGCCTTCATGCCGAACGCCGCTGGGCCTTGTGGTCGGCCTATATCTCCCTGATCGTCGCGGCCATCATCTTCCTGGCGCCGCCGGTCTACATGCTGCTGACCAGCTTCAAGACGAATTCGGAGATCGCGAATCCGGCGCTCAACCCATGGTTCATCCGTGAGCCGACGCTCGAGCACTACGTTGCGATCCTGAGCAACGACGATCTTCATCCGCTTCTTCATCAACAGCGCGGTGATCACCGTCATGGTGGTCGCGCTGACCATGGTGATCTCGATCCTGGCGGCCTTCGCGCTTTCGCGGATGCGCTTCTGGGGAAGCCAGGTGCTGGCGACAGGCGTGTTCCTCACCTACCTCGTGCCGGACACGCTGCTGTTCATCCCGCTGTATCAGATCGTGGGCGGGCTTGGGCTGCTGAACTCCATCTGGGGCCTGGTGCTGCGTGTATCCGACCCTGACGGTGCCGTTCTGCACCTGGATCATGATCGGCTACTTCGCCTCGATCCCGAAGGAACTCGACGAGGCGGCGCTGATCGACGGCGCCACCTGGCCGCAGATGCTGCTGAAGATCTTCATTCCCGTGGCGCTGCCCGGCATCATCGCGGCGACGATCTTCGCCTTCACGGTGTCCTGGGCGGCCTTCGTCTATCCCACGGCCTTCGTCACCACGCCGGACCAGATGCCGCTGACCATCGGCGTCGTCTCCCAGCTGGTGCGCGGCGACACCTTCGCCTGGGGGCAGATCATGGCCGGCGCGCTGATGGCGGCACTTCCGCCGGTCATCATCTACGCCTTCCTCATGGACTACTACATTGCGGGCCTGACGGCCGGCGCCACCAAGGGATAAGCGCGCAACAGCGTGCGACCACACGAACGCGCGCTCGCGCGCGACGAAAGGCTGACGCGACCATGGCTCAGGTTTCGCTTCGCAAGATCGTCAAGGCCTATGAAGGCGGCGTTCAGGCGGTCAAGGGCATCGACCTCGACATCGACGATCACGAATTCGTGCGTGCTCGTCGGCCCCTCGGGCTGCGGCAAGTCCACCACGCTTGCGCATGATCGCCGGGCTGGAGGAGATCACCTCCGGCGACATCGCGATCGGCGGCACCGTGGTGAACGACATCCCGCCGCGCGACCGCGACATCGCCATGGTGTTCCAGAACTACGCGCTCTATCCGCACATGAGCGTCTTCGACAACATGGCCTTCGGCCTGAAGCTGCGGAAGTTCCCCAAGGCCGAGATCAAGCGCCGCGTGGACGAGGCGGCCGACATCCTCGACATCGCGACGCTGCTCGACCGCAAGCCCAAGGCGCTCTCGGGCGGCCAGCGCCAGCGCGTGGCCATGGGCCGCGCCATCGTGCGCAACCCCAAGGTGTTCCTGTTCGACGAACCGCTGTCCAACCTCGATGCCAAGCTGCGCGTGCAGATGCGCACCGAGATCAAGAAGGTGCACCAGAAGGTCCGCACCACGACCGTCTACGTCACGCACGACCAGGTCGAGGCGATGACGCTGGCCGACCGCGTGGTGGTCATGAACCACGGCATCATCGAGCAGGTCGGCCCGCCGCAGGAGCTCTACCACCACCCCGCGACGAAGCTTCGTGGCGGGCTTCATCGGCAGCCCGGCGATGAACTTCCTGCCCGCACGGCTCGAAGGCACGAAGGAGGCGATGCGGCTGCACCTGCCCGAGAACAACACCGTCGAAGTCCCGCGCGAGCGGATCGAGAAATACCTGAAATACGCCGGCAAGCAGGTGCTCTTTGGCATCCGCCCCGAGCACCTGACCGACGACAAGCCCACCGACAAGGCGAACCCCGCCCCCATCACCCTGACACCCGAGGTGATCGAGCCGATGGGCATGGAGACGCTGGCGCATTTCAAGCTGGAGGGTGCCGAGATCTCCGCGCGGCTCGACCCCGCCACGCCGGCCACCGTGGGCGAGCCGCTGCGCCTGATCGCACACATGGACCAGATGCACCTGATCGACCCGACCAACGACAAGGTGATCTGACCATGCCGAGCCTTGCGGGCAAGACCGCCTGGGTCACCGGTGCGGGCAGCGGCATCGGCCGCGCCATCGCCGTGTTGTTCGCGCAGGAAGGTGCGAAGGTCGCGCTGACCGGGCGCCGCTCCGCGCCGCTGGAGGAAACGGCCGCGATGATCGGCGCCGCCGCCATCGTCGTCCCCGCCGACCTTACCGATGAAAAACAGGTCGCAGCCGCGCTGGCGAAGGTCGAGGCCGGCATCGGCGGCCCGGACATCCTGGTGAACAATGCCGGCGTGAACCTGCCCAAGCGCTACATGCACCAACTGACGCCCGAGGCCATCCGCACCCTGGTGGATGGCAACCTGACGGCGCCTTTCATGACCTCGGTCGCGGTGCTGCCGGGCATGCGCAAGCGCGGCGGCGGCCACCTCATCCAGGTCGCGTCGATGGCGGGCAAGAACATCTCGTTCCTGTCCGGGCCCGGCTACACCGCGGCCAAGCATGGCTTCGTGGCACTCAGCCAGGCGATCAACCAGGAGAACGGGATCCACAACATCCGCTCCTGCTGCATCTGCCCCGGCGAGGTCGCGACCGACATCCTCAAGAACCGCCCCGAACCGGTGCCGGCCGAGGACATGGAACGCCTGCTGCAACCCGAGGACATCGCCGCCATGGCGCTGTTCGTGGCGACCATGCCAGCGCGGGCGAACATCACCGAGATGTTGGTGACGCCGACCTACATGCGGCTGCTCGCGCCGCAGGCGCGCAAGATCGCCGCGATGTGACGCGAAGGTCGGGGGAGGGGAACCTCCCCCAAACCCCCACCCTTTTTCTGTCCATTGGCGCCGGCCGCGGCTGTCAGTTCCCAAAAGCCAGAAAAAGGAGGGGGATTGGGGGGAGTTCACTCCCCCGCACTTCTTCCTCGACCCCGGGACTCCCCAGATGGACATGCAACTGATCCCCACCGCCGCCCTCTCGGCCCTGGTGCGCGACGTCTTTGTCGCGGCCGGCTGCGATGCCGCCGAAGCCGGACGCATCGCGACCCACCTCGTGGGTGCGAACCTCGCCGGCCATGACAGCCACGGCGTGGTTCGCGTGCCGCGCTACGTGGAATGGCTGGAATTGGGTTTCGTGCTCAAGGGCCAGACCGCCGATCTCGTCACCGATGGCGGGTCGTTTGCCGTGCTTGATGGCAAGTGGGGTTTCGGCCAGACGGTGGCGCCCCAGGCCGTGGCCTTCGGCATCAAGCGCGCGCAGGACCATGGCGTGTGCATCACCGCGCTGCGCAATGCGGGGCATATCGGGCGCGTGGGCGATTATGCCGAACAGGCGATCGCCGCGGGGCTGATCTCCATCCATTTCGTCAATGTCGCCGGCAGTGTGCTGGTCGCGCCTTTCGGCGGCGTGGAGCGGCGCTTTTCGACCAATCCGGTGGCGATCGGCGTACCGCTGCCCGGCCGGCCGCTGGTGCTGGATTTTGCGACATCGCTGGTGGCGGAAGGCAAGGTGCTGGTGGCCTCCAGCGGCGGCAAGAAGCTTCCCGAGGGCGCGCTGATCGAGCCCGACGGCACGCTCTCCACCGACCCGCACACGCTCTACGGCCCCTATGATGCCGTCGGGCCGCGCAATCCTTCGAGCGGCAAGGGCGCCATCCGCGCCTTCGGCGAGCACAAGGGCAGCGGCCTCGCCTTCATGTGCGAGATGCTGGCGGGCTGCCTGACCGCGGGGGGCACCAGCGGGCCGATCACCGAGCGCGGGCGCATCGCCAACGGCATGCTCTCGATCTTTCTCTCGCCCACAGCATTTCGGCACCCAGGCGGAGTTCGAGCGCATGGGCCTTGCCTATGCCGACTGGATTGCCGCCTGCCAGCCGGCCGACCCGGACGCACCCGTCCTGCTGCCCGGCGAGCCCGAGGCGCAGCGCCGGGCGGACCGCCTGGCCAATGGCGTGCCACTGCCGCCGGACACCTGGTCGAACATCCTGGCGACAGCGACGCGCCTCGGCGTTCAAAGCCCGGTCTGACGGCGGCCGCCCAGTCGTGCCTATCGCCCGTCTGGGCGACAGGGCGTCTCAGCGCCGTCCTGGGCCATGGCCGTAGCCGCGCCGCAGCCAGTCGACCACAGGCAATGGCCGCCGGCGCGGTCGGGCGGCCGCCTTGCGATGCGCATGCACCTGCTGCAGCAGAACCGTCCCGCCCGGCTCGCGCTGCAGCGTCAGGCGGCGGCTGAACAAGTCTCGCTCGCCGGGGTGATGGCCGATCGAGCAGCACGCCCGCCTCGGGCACCACCTCGTCCAGCAGGCGCAGCATCGCATCGGCCTCGAGCGGATCGAGCGCGCCTGTCGTATCGCCGAGCAGCACCCATCGCGGCCGCAGCAGATCGATACGCGCGAAGGCGATGCGCTGCATCTCCGCAACGCCGAGTTCGCGGTCCCAATCCGCGATCTCCCCGATACGCGACGCGATATAGGACACACCGGCGCGGCTGAGCGCCGCCTGCATCACGGCCGCTGGGAACCGCTCCGGATCCTCGGGAAACGCCAGCGCCGCGCCGAGCGTGCCGGTCGGCAGGAACGGGCGCTCGCCCACCACCAGCAGGCTGTCATCCGCGGGCAGTTGCACTGTGCCGCGGCCCCAGGGCCAGATGCCTGCCAGCACGCGGAACAGGGCCTGCACGGCCTCGACCTCGCCTTCCACCAGCACCCGCTCGCCGGCATCGATCACGATGTCGATGTCGGTCAGCAGCGCGGAACCATCCGGCGCGGCCACGCACAGGCCGCGTGCGCCGAGCCCCACCTGCGCCCCGCGGTCCAGCTCGATGGTGTCGGGGCCGGTGCGCGCCGCCTCGGCGGCGACGATGCGCACGCCCTCCTCCAGCGCGAGTACGCGCTCGACCGATGCGCGCCATTCGGCGATGCGCGCCAGGTTGTCCACCGGCCAGGACAGCGCCGCCGTCACCTGCTGGAAGGCCTGCGCGGTCTGCATCAGCCCACCGAGGGAGAGCGTGCCGGTGATGTAGCGCGGCGTCGCGACCAGGATGGGAAACACCGGCGCGAGCGCGAGATAGCCGGAGGAGAAGGCGCTGAGGCGTGACAGCCCCTGCGTCTGCGCGCGCCAGGCATCGCCGATCGTGTCGAACACCCGTGCCAGGCGCCGGCGCTCCAGTGGCTCCCCGCGTGCGAGGGCCAGCGGCTCCCCGGTCTCGCGTGCCCGTACCAGGCCGAAGCGGAAGTCCGCCTCCCGCGTCTGGCGCAGGTCGGTCGCGCGCACCAACGGCCGGCCGAGCATGAAGGCCACCGCCGAGCCGGCTCCGGCATACAGGATGGACAATACCACCATGTGCCCCGGTATCGTGAAGCCGAGCACCTCCACCTGGCCCGACAGCACCCACAGGATTCCGATGAACGCCAGCAGCAGCAGCAGCGCGTAGGTCAGGCTCTGCGCCAGATCGAGCGCGTATTCGGTTGCAATCCGGATATCTTCCGCGATGCGCCCGTCGGGATTGTCGTAGGGGCCCTCGATCTGCGCCACCTGGTAGTGCCGACCCTGGTCCATCCAGTCGCCGAGCACGCGCTGTGTCAGCCAGCCGCGCCAGGCGAGTGCCAGCCTGCGCTTCACCACGATGTCCGCCGCGCTGGCCACCACGGTGGCGCCCACGATGATCGCGAATATGCCGATCTGGGTCAGGAAGCGGTCGAGCGAGCGCCGCTCCAGCGCGTCGAAGAAATCCGCGCTCCAGAGGTTCAGGCGGATCGCCAGGCCGACATGCGCGGCACCCAGCAGCACCACGGCCAGCAGCAGCGCGCGCGCCCGCCAGCGGCCCGCCCCTTCAAGCCAGAATGGCCCGGCGAGACGCAGGAAATCACGAAAGAACCGGGTGCGCTGCGGAACGTCCGGGCTCACGGCCATGCGCGCCGGTCACCCAGTCGATGAGCGGTCGAGGAAGGCTCGCAATGCCGCGATCTCCTCGCCATCCGGCTGGGCCGCGAGGCGCGCATACAGCGCGGCGGCGCCGCCATAGACCTGCGCCGCCGCGGCATCCTCCGCGGCGAAGGCGGCGATCTCCTCCATCTCGCCCGACCAGCGATAGGCCTTGCCGTACATCGAAGGCACCATGCGCCCGAACCAGGCGGAGAGCGCCGGCTGGCTGGCCGCCAGTTCGGCCTGCAGCGCCTCGGCCGCGCCGGCGCGCGTGGCCGCCAGCATCATCGCCGAGGCGATCGCGACCAGCCCCTTGGTGATCCCGGCATAGGACATCTTGAGCGCGGACGCGGCGCCGATCGGCCCCTCCACCACCCGCAGGTCGAGCCCACGCCCCGCCAGCAGCGCCGCGAAGCCCTGCGCGTGCTCGCCGGCGGCATAGATCACCGGTCCGGCATACCCCTCGCGCGGCGGCCCGCCGATGATCCCGGCATCGACCACGCGCAGCCCATGGCCCGACAGGACCTGCGCGATGCGCGCCATGGTGTCCGGGCTGACCGCGTTGCAGTCCACATACAGCGGCGGCCGTGCCGCGGCGGCCAGCACCGGGCCGAGCCGTTGCGCCGTCGCCAGCGCCTCGGCCGGCGGCAGGATGGAGAGGAACACATCGGCATCGCCGAGCGCGGCCGCCGGCACCGCCCGCATGCCCGCGGCGGCGGCGCGTGCGGCACTCGCGGCGCTGCGCCCTTCGAGACAGGTGAGCACCCCCACGCCATGTGCGCCGAGCCGGGCGGCGATGCCCGCCCCCATGGCGCCCTGCGAAAGAATGGCCGCAACCGGGTTCGTCATGCTCGCTCCTGTGGTGGTGCGCACGGGAGGGTGGACCCGCGGCCGGCCCGCGCCAATCCCGGCCATGACATGAGCGGCTGACTCCACCCCTTGGATGGGGCTATCACTCCCCCACCGCCCAGGGCAGGAGAGACCACATCATGAGCGAGACCGCCGTGACCACCGCGCAACCGATGCGTTACCTCGACAAGGCGATGGGCGCCCTGCGCGACCTCGGCCTGCCCACGCCGACGGTCTCGGCCGAGGAAAGCCCGATCACCGGCCTGCTGTCCAAGATCATGGTGGTGGACCAGGACCGCATCACCCTGATCGCCCGCGTGCTGAACCAGGCGAGCAACTTCAACGAGGTGGTGCGCGAGCAGATCAAGGCGATGGAGGTGGGCGAGCGCTACGAGACCATCACCACCTCCTTCAACTCCATCCGAGACGATGCCCGCGGCATGGTCGCGCAGATGGAGGATGGCCGGATCTCGACCATGGAGCGGCTGTCCAACGTCTGGCAGAAGGCGACGCGCGGCGACATCGCTGCGCGCTTCGACAAGATCCGCGACACCTACATCCAGGTCTCGAAGGACACCAAGGAGAACATCGACCGCGAGCACGCCATCCTGGAAGCCTATCGCGACTTCCGCGGTGCGATGAAGCAGGCCGAGGTGATGGCGCTGGAAGTGCTCAAGACCGCCGAGGGAAGGCTGGAGGCGGCCAAGGACGCGACCGACGCCGCGGTGAAGGCCGCCGAGGGCGCCACCGGCCTCGAACCCGCCGAGCGCGGCCGCCTCGAACTGGCGCGCGACGAGGCCCTGCGCGCGCTGCAGGCCGAGGAAGGCAAGTACCAGATCGCCAAGGACCTCGCGGACAACCTCACGGTTTCCTACAACACCTCCGAGGTCATCATGGCGCGCCTGGTGCAGACCACCACGGCGAAGGAGCGCGTGTACCAGCAATCGGTCTCCTTCTTCTCGACCAACGAGGCGGTGCTGACCGCGCTCACCGCCTCCTTCACCGGCATGCACGGGCTGCACGAGAGCACGCGCGACGCTGGAGGGCATGAAGGCGGGCGTGAACCAGTCGCTGGAAGTGCTGGCCGAGATCGGCGGCAAGGTGCAGGAGGCCGCGCTGAAGGCGGGCTACGGCCCGACCATCCAGGCCGATGCGGTGAAGAAGCTGGTGGAGAGCGTGGTGAACTACCAGGAGCGCTCGCGCGACATCATCGAGGAGATGCGCACCGCCGCCACCCAGAACAGCGAGGAGATCCGCCGCTCGGTCGAGGAAGCCAAGCAGCGCATGGCGCGCCTCGCGCAGCGTGCCTCGGCGGTCGCCACCACGAATGCCTGAAGTGGTGGCCGGTGCGCCCGCGCTGAACGAGACCATGCTGGCGATGGACGTGGTGGACACCATCCGCCACGCCGATCGCCTGGTGGAGCGCGAGCTCGCCGGCGAGGACCGCCAGGTGCGGCTGCGCCAGCGCCTGCGCGAAATCTACACCAGCCAGGGCATCGAGGTGTCCGACGCCGTGCTTGATGCCGGCATCGTGGCGCTGGAGGAAAAGCGCTTCCTCTACCAGCGCAGCGGCGAGGGCTGGCGGCGCAGCCTCGCCACCGCCTGGGTCACGCGCGCAAAATGGGGCAAGTTCGCCCTGGCCGGCCTCGGCGCGCTCATCGTCGCCTGGGGCATCTGGTATGTCACCGTGGCGGTGCCGCGGCAGCGCGAGGCTGCTGCCATCACGCGCGAATTGCAGCAGGATCTGCCGGCCGCGCTGCGCGCCGAGACACGACCGCGTGCTGGCCGGCACGCAGGATGCCGCGCCGCGCGCCGAGGCCGCCCGCCTGCTCGCCGAGGGCGAGGCCGCCGCGCGCGCGGGCAACCTCGCCGAGGCGCGCGCACGCCGCACCGCGCTGTCGGATCTCGCCGCGCGCCTGGCTGCCGCCTATAGCGTGCGCATCGTCAACCGCCCGGGCGTGCCCTCGGCGGTGTGGCGCGTGCCCGCGGCCAATCCGCGCGCGCGCAACCACTACCTGATCGTCGAGGCGCTGGACCGCAGCGGCAATCCGGTCGAGGTGCCCATCCTCAGCGAGGAGGACGGCAGCACCGCGCGCGTCTCGCGCTGGGGCATCCGCGTGCCGGAAGCGGAATTCGAACGCGTCCGGCGCGACAAGCTCGCCGACGGCATCGTCGACCAGCCGGTGGTCGGCGAGAAACCCGCCGGCACGCTCGACACGCGCTGGACCATACAGACCGGCGGAGGGGCGATCCTGTCATGGTAAGCGGTGTCGCCGTCCTGCAGGAGATGGATGCGCGCCTGGCCGATGCGCAGCGCGAGGCCTCCGCCGCGCAATCCGAGGCCGACCACCTCGCCGCCCGGCGCGACGGGCTGCGCGCCGAGGAAGCGACGGCGCTGCGCGACCTCGCCCGCCTGCGCGTCAATGAGATGCGCGAGGGCAAGGCGGCGCTCGACGCAGCTCGATGCCGCCGGTGCGCGCGTGCAGGAAAGCCTGCGCCAGCGCGCCGCCGGCCTGGATGACGCGCAGAAGGCCATCGCCACGGCGCGCGAGGCCCTGCGCGAGGCCGAAGCCGCGCGCGCCGCCGAGGCCGCCCGCCACCGTGCCGCGCAGGAGGCCGAGGCCGCCGCACTCGCGCAGGCCGGCGAGCAGCTCGCCGACGATCCCGGCTACCGCGCCCTGTCCGACAAGGCGGAGGAGGCCGAGCGCATCGCGCAGCACGCCGAGCAGAAGGCGTCCTACGCGCAGCGCGACTTCGAGGAGAAGGGCGCGCCATATCGCGAGGATCCGCTGTTCGCCTATCTGTGGGACCGCGGCTACGGCACCGGCCGCTACCGCGCCATGCCGCTGGTGCGCATGTTCGATGGCTGGGTCGCGCGGCTGGCGGGATACGACGCCAACCGCCGCTCCTATGCGCTGCTGTCCGACCTGCCGGGCAACATCGCCGACCATGCGGCACGGATGCGCGCGGTGGCGGATGAGGCGGTGCGCGCCATGGTCGAGCGCCGCCGCGCCCTGGCCGGCCTGCCGCTGGACCAGCAGCGCCCCTCCGCCAAGGCGCATGGAAGCCGCCGATGATCGCGTGGAGGCCGCGCAGGCCGCGCTGGCCGAAGCCGAGGCACGGCGCAGCGCGCTCGCCGCCGGCGAGGATGCGGCCTCGCGCGAAGCGATCCTGGCCCTGGAATCCGCGATCGGCGCGCAGTCCCTGCGCACGCTGCGCGAGGAGGCATCGCGCACCCCCACGCGCGACGATGATGCGATCGTCGCCCGCCTCGAAGTGGCGGCGGCGGAGCGCGCGCGGCTCGAACGCACGCTGCACGATGCCCAGGCGCAGGCCGGTGCGGCGCGCCGCCGCCTGTCGGAGATGCAGACCCTGCGCCACGAGATGCGCAGCCGCGGCGTGGAGCGCAGCGAATGGGGCTTCGCCAGCGGGGCGCTGATCGGCGTGCTGGTCGGCGAGGTGCTGCGCGGCGCGCTCTCGCGCGATGGCTTCTGGGACCGCATGGAGCGCCATCGCACCCCCGACATGCGCCGCGGCACCAGCCAGCCCGGCCCCTGGGGCCAGCCCTTGCCGGGGCCATGGGACAAGCCCGCGCCCGGCCCCTGGGCAGGCGGGTCCGGCGGTTCGGACGGGTCGTGGTGGGGTGGCGGCGCCAGTCCCGGCTGGGGCGCCCCGGCAAGACCTTCGGCGGTAGCGGCGGGGAGAAGCAGCCCGGTGGCTGGGGCGATGCCGGCGGCGGATTCTCGACCGGCGGCAAAAGCGACCAGGGCGGCGGCTTCCGCACCGGCGGGTCGGTCTGATCGGCGGCCGACTTTCCAGGCCGGCGGGACCATTCTACGATCTCCGCACAATCAACGCGTAACAACGGGAGCACCATCATGACATTCCGTCGAAGCATCCTCGCCGCCGCCGCCGCGGCCGGACTGGCGCTGCCGGGTGCTGCCTTCGCGCAGGCGCCGCAATTCTTCCGCATCGGCACGGGCAGCGCGGGCGGCACCTATTATCCGATCGGCGGCATCGTCGCGAACGCGATCTCCTGCCCGCCGGGTGCCGAGTGCAACACGCCGCGCTCGACCGATGGCGTGCCCGGCATGGTGGCCGTGGCGCAGGCCACGCAGGGCAGCGTGCAGAACGTCGCCATGGTGCAGGGCGGCAATGCCGAGGGCGGCTTCGCGCAATCGGACGTGACGCACTGGTCCTATACCGGCACCGGCCTGTTCCAGGGCCGCCCGCGCGCGGACCGCATCCGCTTCGTGGGCCACCTGTTCCCCGAGCACATCCACGCCGCGGTGCGCCGCGACAGCCCCATCCAGTCCTTCAACGACCTGCGCGGCAAGCGCATCGCCATCGGGCTGCAGGCCTCGGGCGCGCGCATCGGCTCCGAACTGATCCTCGCCGCCTATGGCATGACGCCCGGCCAGGGCTTCACCGCCGAATACCTGAACCAGCAGCAGGGCACCGAGCGGATGCAGGACCGCGGGCTGGACGCCACCATCACCGTGGTGGGCTATCCGGCGGCGGCCTTCACCGAGTTCTGCAGCCGCACCGGCTGCCGCTTCCTGCCGATCCCGGAAGCCGAGGCGAACCGCGTGATCGAGCAGGCCCCCTTCTACGGCCGCGGCACCATTCCGCGCACCGCCTATGAAGGCCTGACCGAGGACGTGCCGACCCTGACCGTCAGCGCCGTGTTCATCGTGCGCGACAGCCTGCCCGACGAGCTCGTGTACAACATCACCCGTGCACTGTGGTCGGACACGACCCGTGGCCTGCTCGACCGCGGCCATGCCAAGGGCCGTGAGATCACGCGCCAGAATGCGCTCACCGGCCGTGGCGTGATCCCGTTCCATCCCGGGGCGGAGCGTTTCTACCGCGAAGCCGGCATGCTGCGCTGATCCCGGCAGAACGGCCGTGACCGCCCCCGATACGCGCGGCACGGCCGTGACACCTGGCACCACCGCTTCCGGCGCGGCGACGAAGATCGACCTCGCCGCCGCGGCCGAACTGGAAAAGAAGTACGACAGCGAGGTGCGGTTCCGGCCGCTGACCGGCTTCACCGCCGGGATGGTCTCGGTGGCGCTCGTGGCACTCTCGGTGTTCCACTACTACACCGCGGGCTTCGGCATCCTGACCGAGCACTGGCACAAGTCGCTGCACCTGGCGGGCGTGCTCGGCCTCATCTTCATCATGTTTCCCACCAAGGCCGACGGGCTGATGCGCATCGGCGGCGTGCCGCTGCACGACTGGGTGCTCGCCATCCTGGTCATGTCATCGAGCCTGTACCTGCCGCTGGTCTTCGACGAACTGACCTTCCGCATCGGCAGCCCCAACACGCCCGACATGGTCATGGGCACGATCATGATCGTGCTCGTGCTCGAATGCGCGCGGCGCGCCATGGGCTGGGTGCTGCCCGTGATCGTGATGGTGTTCATCGCCTACGGGTTGTTCGGCAACAACCTGAGCGGCGTGCTGGCGCATCCTGGCTCCTCCTGGGAGAGTTTCCTCAGCCACGTCTATCTCACGCAGGAAGGCATCTTCGGCATTCCGGTGAAGGTGGTGGCAACCTTCGTGTTCCACTTCGTGCTGTTCGGCGTGCTCGCCACGCGCATGGGGCTGGGGCAGTTCTTCATCGACCTCGCCTCGATCATCGCCGGGCGCTATGCCGGCGGGCCGGCCAAGGTCGCCGTGGTCGTCCTCGGCGATGTTCGGCATCGATCAGCGGGCTCCTCGATCGCCAACACGGTCACCACCGGCTCGCTCACCATCCCGGCCATGAAGCGCGTCGGCTACAAGCCGCATTTCGCCGGCGCGGTGGAAGCCGCGGCCAGCACCGGCGGGCAGATCACGCCGCCGATCATGGGCGCGGCCGCCTTCGTGATGATCGAGTTCCTCGAGATCTCGCTGACCACACTGCTGATCGCCGCGTCGATCCCGGCGGCGATGCATTTCTGCGGCGTGTTCGTGCAGGTGCATTTCGAGGCCAAGCGCCTCGGCCTGCGCGGCATGGAGCCGAGCGAGATCCCGCGCCTGTGGCCGACCGTGCGCGACGGCTGGCCGACGCTCATCCCGCTGGTGCTGCTGGTGGCCGTCATCCTGGACGGCTACACGCCCTATCTCGCGGCCTTCACCGGCATCACGGCCTGCATCGTGGTGGGCTTCCTGAATCCACGGAACCGACTGACCCTGCGCGACCTGTGGGACGCGCTCGACATGGGCGCGCGCTATGCGCTGGCGGTCGGCGCCGCGGCGGCCGCGGTCGGCATGGTGGTGGGCGTCGTCACGCTGACCGGCGCGGGCTTCCGCATCGGTTTCATCGTGACGCAGGCCGCGGTCAGACGGCGGAGTTCTTCCGCCCGGTCGTCGAGTTGCTGCCGCCGGGCTTCGGCTCGATGCAGGGCCTCACGCTGTTCCTCACGCTGGTGTTCATCGCGCTGATCTGCATCGCCATGGGGGCCGGCATCCCGACCACGGCGCTGTACATCGTGCTGGCGGCGATCGCGGCACCGGCGGTGCAGCAGCTGGGCGTGCCGCCGCTCGCGGCGCATCTGTTCATCCTCTACTACGGGATTCTCGCGGACCTCACGCCACCGGTCTGTGTCGCGGCCTATGCGGCGGCCGGCATCGCCGGGTCGAACCCGTTCCGCACCGGGCTCACCGCCTTCCGCCTGGGCATGGCCAAGGCCACCGTGCCCTTCGTCTTCGCCTATGCGCCGGTGATGCTGATCGTGCTGCCGGACTTCACCTGGAGCGCCTTCCTGTTCACCACCATCACCTGCGCGCTGGGCGTGCTGGTGCTGGGCATCGGGCTGACCGGCTATGCCTTCACGCATATGGGCATCGTCTCGCAGGTGGTGCTGGTGTTCTCCTCGCTGCTGATGATCTCGCCCTCGGGGCCGATGACGGCGGTGGGTGCGGGGCTGGCGCTGCCGGTCCTGGCCTGGAACTGGCGCCGCTCGCGCCGCAGCGTCGTGCCCCGCCCGGCCTGACGCGCCGGGCGGGCTGGCCTCCCACCCCTTGCGCGCGCCTGCCCGGCGTGGCCGTGTGGCGCCGCCATGGCCCATGACACCCGCATCGTCACCCTGACGCTCAACCCCTCGGTCGATCTCGGCTGCGAGGCCGAGAGCATCCAGCCGACCCGCAAGATCCGCACCTTCGGCGAAACCTACGACCCCGGCGGCGGCGGTGTGAACGTGGCCCGCGTGCTGCGTGAACTCGGCGGCGAGACCCTCGCTGTCGTCACCACAGGCGGCGTCGTCGGGCGCTTCCTGGAGGAATTGCTGGAGGCGGCGGGCGTGCCGTGCCGCGCCGTGCCCATCGCCGGCCGCACGCGCATCAGCCAGGTGGTGCAGGACCGCGCCAGCGGCCTCGAATACCGCTTCGTCCCCGAAGGCCCGGCGCTGGCCGAGGCGGAATGGCGCGCCACGCTCACCGCGCTGGCCGCGCAGGATGCCGGCTGGCTGGTGCTCAGCGGCAGCCTGCCGCGCGGCGTGCCGGAGGATTTCTACGCGCAGGCCATCCGGCAGGCGCGGCGCGATGGCCGGCGCGTGGTGCTCGACACCTCCGGCGCAGCCTTGCGCGCCGGGCTGGCAGCCGGCGGCATCGAGGTGGTGAAGCCGAGCCTGGGGGAGTTCGAGGCGCTGCTCGGCCGCCGCCTGAACGACGACCTCGGCGCCATCACCGCGGCGGCGCGGGAGATCGCCTCATCCGGCGCGGCGCGCCTGGTGGCCGTCACCCTCGGTCATCGCGGCGCCATCCTGGCCGCCGCGGACGGCCAGGCCTGGAGGCTGCCGGCGCCGGATGTGGAGGTGCGCGGCGCGACCGGTGCGGGCGACAGTTTCGTCGCCGCCATGACCTGGGCCCTGGCGCGCGGGGATTCCCCGCCGGACGCCTTCGCCTGGGGCAGCGCCGCCGGCGGGGCCACGGTGGCCGCCACCGGCACGGCGCATGCGCGCCGCGCCGAGATCGAGGCGTTGTTCGCAACCATGCACCCGCATTCCGGCTGAGGCCGCGCGGCGCACGCCGCAGCCGGGTCAGGCGTGGTTGATGAGTTCCACGCCGCGCTTGCCCTGCTCGGGCGTGAAGGAGACACCGCCGCGTTCGAACACCCGCTGCAACGTGGCCAGCACGGTGTCGGGCGGCGTGGCATGGCCCGCCTCGAACATCTCGAGCACGTTCACAGGTATGCGCGCGACGAAGGCGACTTCGGCGGGATCGAGGTCGAGCAAGGTGCGCGCCTCGCGGCAGAGGCGCGGGGTCAGGACACAATCCATCACGGGCCGTTTCTCCAGTCTTGCCTTGAGAATCAGGCCTTGGCGGCCTTGCGCTTGGCTTTCTTCACGCTGCCCAGTGCAGCGGCCTTGAGTGACGTGCTGGCCTTGAAGCGCACGGTGGCGCCGGCCTTGACCTGCACCTTCTCGCCGGTCTTGGGGTTCAGCCCCGTGCGCTTGGGGGTTTCGCGCACGATGAACGCGCCGAAATCAGGGATCGTAAAACGCCCGCTCTCGACGATCTCGGCCTTGATCGCCTCGATGATGTCGCCAGCAAGCTTCGCGGAGGCAACCCCGGTCAGGTCGCTCGCATTCGCAATCACGTCGGTCAGGAACTTCTTCGACACGAACTTGGTCTCCGTTGCTGTGCGATGGGCATAGCGGAGCGCTTCGGCCTTGTCAGCGCCCTCACTGCAACAACCGTGACATTTATTGTCGCCGCTGCCGCCATCAGCCGGCGGGTCGGGCGCCCCACCCCGCGACGGTGACCATCGCCCATGTCCGCGCCATAGTCGCACCCATCCCCGCGCAGGAGTGCCGATGTCCCCCTTCGTCCCCGGAACCGCTTTGCGCATCGAAGGCCGTGCGGGCGGCCCGCTCGATGGTCTCACCTTCGCCGCCAAGGACCTGTTCGATGTCGCCGGCCACCCGACCGGCGGCGGCAACCCGGACTGGGCGCGGCAGAACCCCATCCCCGAGCGCCATGCCTGGGCGGTGCAGGCGCTGCTCGATGCCG
This sequence comes from uncultured Alphaproteobacteria bacterium, assembly GCA_963716705.1. Taxonomy (GTDB): domain Bacteria; phylum Pseudomonadota; class Alphaproteobacteria; order Acetobacterales; family Acetobacteraceae; genus Neoroseomonas. The sequence goes on along the minus strand of CAVQTW010000013.1, from coordinate 51,536 downwards.
GTGCAACGCTCATTGGCAAGACCATCACCGACGAGGTCTCGCTGGGCATCCTCGGCGAGAACGCCTTCGAGGGCACGCCGGTGAACCCCGCGGCGCCGGGGCACGTGCCCGGCGGCTCCTCCTCCGGTTCGGCCAGCGCGGTGGCGCAGGGGCTGTGCGACATCGCGCTCGGTACCGACACCGGCGGCTCGGTGCGGGTGCCGGCCAGCTTCTGCGGGCTGTACGGCATCCGCCCCACGCATGGGCGCCTCGACCTCGCGGGCATGCTGCCGCAGGCGCCCGGCAGCGACACCACCGGCTGGTTCGCCCGCGACGCCGCGACTTTCGCGCGCGTGTCCGCGACGCTGCTGGGCGAGAAGGTGGAACCCGCGCTGCCCACCCGCCTCGTCATCGCGACCGACGCCTTCGGCTTTGCCGAACCCGCGACGGCCGCGGCGCTGGAGCCGATGCTCGACCGCCTCAAATCCCTCATCCCCGACTGGCGGGAGGAGGTGATGGCGCCGCCGGGCCTGTCCACCTGGGGCCGTGCGCAGCGCACGCTGCAACCCGTCGAGGCCTGGGAGACCTTCCGCACCTGGGTCGAGCGCGACAATCCGCGCTTCGCCTTCTCGGTCGCCCGGGCCCTCGTGCTCGGCGCCGCCTCCAGCGAGGCCGAGCGCGGCTGGGCGGCACTCATGCGCCAGGAGGTGCGTGCCCGGCTGCGCCACCTGCTGCCGCCGGGCACCGTGCTCGCCATGCCCACCACGCCCTTTCCCGCGCCCTTGGCCGGGCTGCCGCTGCCGGTGCTGAACCCGATCCGCGACGCTATCCTGTGCCTGTGCGCGCAGGGCGGCCTGGCGGGCCATCCGCAAATCAGCATCCCCGGTGCGCTGGCCGATGGCCGCCCGGTGGGCCTTTCCCTGCTGGCGGCGCGCGGCGCCGACGCCCTGCTCGTTGGCACTGCCCTGTCCCTGGAGAACGCCTGATGGACGTGAACATCCCCGAGATCGTCGAAGAAGTGCGCGTGCTGTTCGAACGCTACGAACAGGCGCTGATCGACAAGGATGTCGACGTCCTCGACGCCACCTTCTGGAACAGCCCGCACACCATCCGCTACGCCATCCACGAGAACGGCTACGGCTTCGACGAGATCCACGCCCATCGCGTGCGCCGCCCGCCTGGCCCCGGCATCAAGGTGGCCCGCCGGCGCCTGGTCATCACCACGCTGGGGCGCGACATCGCCACGGTGAACCTCGAATTCGACATGCGCGGGCGCGACATGCCCGGCCGGCAGAGCCAGACCTGGATGCGCCTGCCCGGCCTCGGCTGGAAGGTGGTGGCCGCGCATGTCTCGGTCACCGAAGCGAGCCCGGCCTACTGACCGCGCGGCGCCCCGCCCTCAGCCGGCGGCGGCAAGCCGCGCCGCCATGCGCTGCGCTGCCTCGGCGAAGCGCCACTGGTCCTGCGCCGGCGCGATCATGTTCACCACCGCCGCCAGGACCTCGGCCACCGCGCCGACCAGCGCCGTGTCGCGCCCGGGGGCGATACGCTCGATCCCGCCGATCCGCCCCGCATCGGAAAACAGGGTGAACTTGTCGCCGTAGGCATCCGTCTCGGTGCCGGGCCAGGTCTCGAAGATGCGCGGCCATTCCGGTCGGCGGCGGAACTCCAGCAGCATGTCCGTCCCGGTGATGCCGAACTTCATCTTGACGTCCGCCCAGGCATCCTTGCCGCGTGCGAGACCCTCGATGCGCAGATCGAGGATCGCCCAGTTCTCCCCAGCCTCGCAGCCATCCAGCCGGGCCGTTGCGAAGCGCGCCGCATCCGTGCGCCTGTCAGGGGCGGTGCCGGGCAGGTTCCCCCCCGGCAGTGCCGTCGTGGAAGGCGTCGCGGCGGGCCGCGCTCCCGTGGAGGGGTGAAGCGTCGGCGATGCGGGCTGCGCCCACGGCGCCCGCGGCTGGAGCACCGGGCGATGCAGCGAGATGGTGCAGGCCGCATCGCCTCGCAGATGCACCACCAACCGATCCGCCGCCGCCGGCAGGTTCAACGCGAAGGGGCGCGTTGCGCCAGCCTCCAGTCCGCGCCAGCCGGTCGTCTCCGCGCCTGGCTCGGCTGCCAGTTGCGCCTCTACTCCGCCGCCGCTCGGCGCCAGGTCGCATTGCACCGCGGCCACCCCGCCGGGCAGCGGGCCGAAGGTCAGGCTTGCCGCGCCCCAGCCTTCCGGCAGGTCGAGACAGCGGGCCTCGGGCTTGGCGTCATGCAGCACTCCCGGGCCTTCGAGTGCGAGGTCGTCCAGCATCGCCAGCGGCGCGAGGCGCGGTCCGTTCGGCGCCGGCATTGTCGCCTGCCACGCGCCCCAGTCGAAATGCAGTGGCTGCACCGCACGGCTGCCCGGCGGCAGGGCAGCCAGGCGACAGGCGATCTCCTCCCCCGCCAGGCCGCGCGACAGAGCCACCGATCCTGTCCCGACCGCGCCGAGTTCGAGGAACACCGTCTGCGGCGCGCCCGGAACCGGTGCGGGTGTCTCGAGGGTGAACCAGCCTGGCGCCAGCGCCGCGGCCGGCACGGTCCAGGCCGCGAGCACGCGCCCACCCTCGCCACCGACAACGCGCACCCTCAACGCCGCATCGGCCGGTTCGGCCAGATGCAGCGCGAGGCTCGCAAGCCCGCTGCTCGGCACGCCGGCGTCGATCAGCAGGGGCGCGTCGCCGGCCGTCAGCCGGGCCACGCGGCCCGGCTCGGGGCGCGTCTGCAGGATGGTCTCGGGTGCCGGCGGGGCGCGGCCGGCCAGCGCGCGCAGCAACTGCGCGGTGGCCGCGCGGCCTTCATCCGCCTCGGCCCGCAGGGCGGCCAATTCGGTCTGGAGCGCTGCGGCAAGCGTCGCGCCCGCCGCGACCTCGTCCAGCGCGCCGCGCAGCAATTCGGGCAGGGCGGCGATCCCGCTCTCGGCGATGACCACCGCTGGCGCCGCCGCGCCCGTGGCCTGCCACCAGGCGAGCAGCCGATGCAGCGTGCCCGCGCCGCGCGCCACCAGCGCCAGCACGCCGGTCGGCGCGTGCTGGAGCGGGACCAGCGCTTCCTCCCCATCGCCGCCCGGGCCCACGCGCATCACCGCGCGGTCCGGCAGCACCTGGAGTCGGCACAGCGTTGCCCCGCAATGCTGCAACACGGTGAGGTCGGGGAGCAGATATTCGCCCATGATGATCGGCCCGCCGGCCATCAGCCGCGCGAGGTCGCGCTTGGTCGCATGAACGCCGAAGCGCGGGCGTCCGATGGTGCTGCCCGATGCCCTCGAGGAACGCCCATCCGTATCCAGGGACATGGTCACACCAGGCAGCATAATGCGATGCATTGTCGTTTGTGAACTATATACGTTTTCAATCTTCCAGAAAATCAATCTAGAGATGAATTTCAACGACAACGAACAGCAGGCCATGAACGCGGATCCCGGAACCCTGGCACGGCTCGAGCGGCGCGCATCACCCTGCGAGGTCGCGATCATCCTCCCCGCCTTCGGGCATCCCGTGCTGCTGACCGAGGCGCTGGGCTCGGTTCTCGCCCAGCAGGGCGCGCCGCCGTTCCGGATCGTGGTGGTCATCGACGGCTGCACGTTCCAGCAGACGCAGCAGACCGTGACCGCATGGGCGCGCGCGCATCCCGGCCTGATCGCGGTGCTGCGGCAGCCGCATCTGGGTCTCGCGGCGGCGCGCAACGCCGGCATCCGCTTCGCCCGCGACGCCTGGCCCGAATGCCGTGCGCTGTTCTTTCTCGATGCCGACAACCGGATGGGGCCAGCACCTGCTGCGCCGCGCGATGGCGGCGCTGGATGCCGCGCCGGTCTCCACCGGCTGGATCTACGGAGATTTCGACCTGTTCGGCACGCCGGGCAACTGGTCCAGCGCCGGCCCCTACAGCCTGCTTCAGCATCTCGCGGAGAACATCTGCGACGCCGGCGCGCTGGTGCGCCGGGAGGTGTTCGAGGCCGGCGTGGCTTTCTCCGAGACGCTGCGCAGCGGCTTCGAGGATTGGGATTTCTGGCTCGCCGCCGCCGGGCGCGGCTTCCGGGGCGAGCACCTGCCCGGCGGCGGCCTCGCCTATCGCCGGAGACCCGAAAGTCTGCTCAAGGAAGCGCGGCGCCGCGGCGCCTATCTGCTCGGCGATCTGCGCGCGCGACACGGCCATCTCTATGCGCCGCGTGCTCTGCTCGGCCTCGAAGCCACCGAGGCCCCGCGCTATGCGCTGTTCGAGTCCGAGGGCGCGGCGATGCTGCTCGATCCCGCCGATGAAGTGCCACACGAGCCGACCGACGATATCCTGCGCCACCTGGCCGAAGCCGCACGTTCGCCAGGGGGATGCCACGCGCCTGCCGTGAGCGCCTTCGCGGCGCCAGGGGCCATGGATGCGCTGCGCAGTGCGGGCATCGTTCGCGGCCTGTTCGCACTGGCCGAAGGTGTGCTGGCCGATACGCCGGTCTGCACCATCCGCCTCGCGACGGAACAGGCCCGCCTGGCGATCCGCCCGGCCAGCGAGCCCGCCCTCGCGGACGCGGCCCTGGTGCTGGTGGATAGCCGCGCGTTCGGTTCCCCCCTCGCCGAGGCGGCGTCGCCCTTCGCAAGGCTTCCGGCGCGTGGCCTGTGTGTGGGCCTGCCGATCACCGATGCGCCCGCGGCTGGCGCGCTGGCGCTCGCCGCATCGCTGGCGCCGCGCCTGGCCGCGCTGTCGCTGCCGCGGTTGCGGACGTGGCGCCAGGACGGGCGGATCGCCCGATCGGCGGCGGCGGGCGCGGTCGCGCGGGATGCGCTGATGGCCGGCCCCCTCCTGCCGCTGGCCCCGCGCGCGGACCGGCGTGACATCGGCCTGGTTGTGCCGGGCTTCGGGCTCGGCGGCGTGGAGCGGGTGCTGTGCTGCCTCGCCACCGAACTGGCGCGGCACGGCTGGCGCGCGCATCTGTTCGTGACCGGGCAGGAGAGCATCGCCCCGCCGCCCGATGGCGCGTTCGACAGCGTCACGTTGTTGCCGGGCATGCATGTCGAACGCCATGGCGGCGATGCCACGGCCTATTTCGGCGCCGGCACCGCCGTGCTGGCCGACGAGGAGCCGGCACAGGCCGCGACGCTGCTCGGCCTGCTCGCGCCGATGAATGCCGTGCTCGTCACCCATGCCTTCGCCGGCCATGCGCTGGCCGGGCGGCTGCGCGGCATGGGTGTGCGGACGCTGTGCGGGCTGCACCTGTCCGAGCGCGGCGCTTTCGGCGAGCCCAACGGCACGCCGCACATCGCGCTGGCCTATGAGCACGCCTATGACATCTTCGCGGTGCATTCCGAACGCCTGGCGGGCTGGAGCGCGGCGGCGGGGATTCCGTCGGAGAAGATCGTCGTCGTGCCGAATGCGCCCGGCTACGAAGCGGACCCCGCGCTGGTCGCCGCGGCGGCGCAGCGGCCAGCGCGCGGGCCGCGGCCACTTCGCGCCCTGGTGCTTGGCCGGCTCGACCACCAGAAGGGGCCGGACCGGCTGCCGGCGATCATGGCGGCCACGGCGGGCCAGATGGAATGGCGCGTGGTCGGGCGGGCCGAACTCGACCGCGCCGCGCCCGCGCTGCCGGTCGAGGTGGAACCGCCGGTCGCAACACCGGTCGCGCTCGATGCGCTCTATGCCTGGGCCGATGTGCTGGTGCTGCCCTCGCGCTTCGAGGGCGTGCCCCTCACGGTGCTGGAAGCGCAGCGCCTGGGCTGCGTGCCGGTCGCGACCGCGGTGGGCGGCTTGCCGGAGGCCGTCGAGCATGGACGCGACGGGCTGCTCGTGCCGCCGGGCGATGATGCGGCGGTGGCGGACGGCGTGGCGTCGGCACTGTTGCGGCTGGTGGCCGATGACGGGCTGCGGCTCTATGCTCTCGCGCGGCGCGGCGGCGCGCGGCGCGGCGCGGGGGTGGGCCTCCGGCGCGTCGGCGCTGATTGCCGCGCTGGCACCGGCCTGACCTGAAGCCTTCGCCGCGTCATGCCGGCGGTCGCCTTCGGCGACGTGTCGGCATGGTCCCGCATGCCCGCGACCACGGCCGCTGGCGTCAGGCCGCCGCGGCTGGTTCCTCCCGCGCCTGCCAGGCCACGCGATGACGTGCCAGCGCCCCGGCCACATGGTCGTACATCGCCTGGTCGAGCCGGTTCGTATCGCGGATCCGCTGCCGCAGCGCCTCGGTCACCTCGACCTCGTTGCCGGGGACGGATTGCGTGGCGCGCCGGCGTTCCGTCGGGCGGCCCGCCACGCCGCAGAGGTGGAACAGGATGCCGAGCGACTGCGCATAGGCCTCGACGGTGCCGATGAAGGCATAGGTGCGGTCGAGGAAGGCGATCGCCTCCGCCGGGTCGAGGCGCGGGCCGGGCAGCAGGAAGCGCGCCTGCTTGTTGTGGCTGGCCGACGCGTCGATGTAGCTCTCGATGGTCGGGAAGCGCTGCGCGAAGGCGAGATGCGATGGGTGTACCGGCGTGCGGGCATAGCGGTAGTCGGAAATCACGCGCGCCACGGGGTCTCGCATCATGGACACCAGGCGCACCGGGCGCAGTTCCGTGCGCGCCTCCCGCATCAGGCGGAACATGATGTGGCCCGAACACGACCGCGGCCGCTGCACGCGCGCCCGTTCGATGAACTGCGCGAAGGCTTGCCGTCGCATCTCCTCGGCGTTGCCGTTGGCGTCGGCATGGTCGATGGTGATGTTCACATAGGGCGACAGGTGACGCCCCATCTCCGCCGACATCGAGGACCCGGCCGTCTTGGGTACATGGATGAAGGCAACGAGATCGCGCCGGCCGAAGGCATGCTCCAGGAAGGGTGCCAGGCCACCCTGCGCGAATGAGCCGAACATGCTGGACCTCCGGTGCGGCAGATAATCCTCGCGTCGTGCGAGGCCGCTATCTCAGGTTGAATAAATCACACCACATTGACGACTTAAAGGTTTATTCCAGCCTCGGCGCCCCTTAGTCTGCCGGCGAGGCGACACGGCGTTTGGCGGCGCATGGGCGCGGCGACGCGCCGGGCGCCTCGGGGGCAGGCTGCATGGTCACGCATTTCGGGAACGGCCTGGTGCTCGCGGTCGATTGCTCGCAGTCGGCCACGCGCTGGTGCCATGTCCTGATCGGATGGATCGCCTGGCCGGCCGGCATGCCGGCCCCCGAGATCGGCCTGGCTTGCGAGGACGCGCCGCTGACCCTCCTGCATGCCTCCTTTCACGAACGACCCGATGTCGACCTGGCCGGCGAGGAGCCGCGCCAGGTGCGCGGTTTCGTGATGATTGCCGCGCGCCCGGCCGATGCGCCGGACGATGCCGCATTGATGATGGTCCTGGACGTGGCAAGCGGCGCCGTCAGCCAACCCCTGCCCACGGCCGGCCTCGGGGCGACGGCGGAGCAGGCCATCAACGGTTGCGACTGGGGCACGCTGTTCAACGTGCTCGAAGCGGCGGGGCGGGGGCCTGGCCTTGAGCCCCTGTTGTCGGCGGATTTCGGTCCGGCCGGAATCTTCACCCCCTGGGTCGAGCGCCTGCCGCTGCTGCGCCCGGTGGTCGAGGATGTCATGGGCCTGGCGCGGATCGAAGCGATCGCCTCGCCCGCCGGCGATGCCGCGCTCGCGGTGAATCTCGGTGGCCGGCCCGTCGCCGGCGCCAGCCTGCGCGTCATCGCGCTGATGCCGCGAGAGGACCCTTTCGATGGCCGCGGCGGGATCGTGCCGGTGGCACTCGATGGCCCGCCGGTCCACACGGGCGCGCTGAACCTGACGGGCTATGGGCGCCTGGCCGGCCCGCTGCCTGTCCCCTCGGGGCCCTTCGACCTGCTGGCCGAGGTGCGCGCCGGACCCATCCGCGCCTGGTTCCGCGTGACGCCCCGGCGCCTGCCGGTGCCCGCTTTCCTTGCCGCGTTGCATGGCCTGCACGCGCAGCCCGCCAATGCCAACCTGGTCGAGGCGCATGCCTGGCTCACCGCCGTGCTCGACGAACGGGAGGCGAGGCTCGAAGGCAGGCTCGCCGATCTCGGGCCGGCCCATCCTCAGGCCACCGATGCCGGGCTCATCGCCGTGATCCATGGCGTGGCGGACCCGCTGGCCGCGCGATTCATCCAGTTGGCGGCAGGGGAGATCGAGCGCCGCTGCACCGAGGTGGTGGTACTCGGCCCGCGCGCCGGCGAGGTGGCCGAGACCTTCCTCGAACGCGGCAGGATCCCCGCGCGGCTCGAATTCGATCTCGCGGCGATCGTGCGCCACGGTACCTACGCGCGCGCTTCGCTGGTGCTGATCGACCCGGTGCGCTTCGCGGATGCCTTCGCGACCGGCAGGATCGAGCGCATCTTCGCCGAACCGATCAGCGGCCGTTCGCTCGCCGCTCTGTCGAGCGTAGCGGCGGTGGCAGGCAGCACGGAGGCATCGGACGTGGTGGCGCGGCTGTCGCGGCTCATCACCGCGCGCGAGGAAGGTCGGGACGCGCGGCTGCGCTTTGGCCGGACCGAGGGCGTGCTTGGCAAACTCGTGGCCGAACACCTCGGCCGGCTGTGGCACCGCGCCATGCCGCTGCTCGCCCGGTCCGAAGCGGCGTGAGCATGGCGGTCTGCATCGTCTCGCACGCCCATCCCGACCTCTCGAAGGGCGGCGGCGAGACCGCGGCGTGGCGCGAATTCGCCGCGCTCCGCGCCGCCGGTTTCGATGCGCGCTTCGTCGCCGCGGCCGATCTGGACGGGCTGGAGGAACCGGTGGTGCCCCATGGCCCTGCCGAACACCTGTTCTCCGCCGCCGGCATGACCGAGGACCGGCTGTTCTGGGCCGATGTCGAGGAACGGCGCGAGGTCGTGCGCCACCTCGCCGACAGCGGCGCCGATGTCTTTCACTTCCATCACTTCTGGCGCATCGGCCTCGACCTCATCAACGACCTGATGGATGCGCGCCCGGATGCGCAGTTCGTCGTGACGCTGCATGAATTCGTCGCGATCTGTGCCCATCATGGCCAGATGATCCGCACGCGCGGGCGGGAGCTGTGCCGCCGCGCCGCCCCGGTGCAATGCGCGGGCTGCTATCCCGAACATGCGCCGGGGCATTTCGTGCTGCGCCGGGCGATGATGCTGAAGGTGCTCCGCCGCTTCGATGCCGCGATCTTTCCCTCGCATTTCGCGCGCGAGCGCTTCCGTGAATGGGGGCTCGACCTTCCGAGCACGCATGTCATCGAGAATTTCCTCGGCGGCGAACTCCTGGCGGCGCCACGGCGCGTGGACCGCGCGCCCTCGCAGAGCGTGGACTTCGCCTTCTTCGGCCAGCCGACGCCCTTCAAGGGCCTCGACATCCTGCTGCGCGGCTTCGCCATCGCGCGGCAGGTCACGCCGCGCCTGTCGCTTTCCGTCTTCGGCTGCGACCGCGACGAGGTGCTCGCGATGTTCCCGGCGCTGGCCACATCGCTTCAGGAGGTCGGACACGCGGTCTCCTTCTATGGCCGCTACGACCAGTCCGACGTCATCGCGCTGATGCAGACGGTGGGCTGGCTCGTGGTGCCCTCGATCTGGTGGGAGAACTCGCCGGTGGTCATCCAGGAGGCGATGCGCGCGGGCACGCCGCTGATCGTCTCGGATATCGGCGGCATGGCAGAGAAGGTCCGCCCGGGGCTGGACGGGCTGCATTTCAAGCGCGGCTCGCCCATCGACCTCGCGCGCGTGCTGGGCGAAGCGACCGACCCGCTCCTGCGTCGCCGCATCGGCGAAACCCTGGGCGACACCATCACCGCGGCCGAATTCCTCTCCGCGCTGGGCGAGGTCTTCGCCGGCGCCGGTCCGGCGGCCGTGGCCCGCGCGGCCGATTGAATGGCGGGCGCTGGCCGCCGATGCGGTGACGGGCCGCGCGCGCCGGTATCGAGGCAGCGCCGATGACGATGCGCATGCTGCTCGATGGCGAGTTCGAGCGCTACTTCGCGCCCTCGCGGACCAACGGCGCCTTCTGGCTCTACCAGCATGTACCGAAAACCGCGGGCAGCTCGCTGCGCGCCGAACTCGCCGCGGCGCTGAAGCCGCAGGCGAATATCCACCTCGATGGCACCGATCCGGGGATCCCGTACCACGATCGGCTGGATGCCGCGGTGGCGTCGTTCGCTGCCGGCTTCGGCACGCGTCCGTGGCGCTTCGCCTCCGGCCACATCTTCGCCCGCCATGTCGCCAGGCTGCGCGTGTGTGCACCGCACGCCCGCCTGCTCACCTTCCTGCGCGACCCTTCCGCACGGTTCGTCTCCGATTATCGCTACCAACGCACGCCCATGAGCCCCGGCCACGATGCGTTCCGTCGTGCGGTGCAGGACATCGACGCCTTCATCGCCCTTGGCTGGACCGGCGACCAGACCGCGCGCTACCTGCTGCCCGAAGCGATGTTTGCAGCACGCGACGCGGAGCGCGCCTGCGCCTGGCTGCTCGACAGTTTCGAATTCGTCGGCCTGCAGGAGGAGTACGAGCTGTGCACCGCCACGGCCGCACGGTTGATCGGCTTCCGCCGCCAACCGGCCCGGCGACTGCGCGAGAACCCCGCCAGCGCCGATAACCCTCGCGACGTCACGCCGGGTCAGGCGGCCCGCATCGCCGAGGCGAATGCCTTCGACCACGCCATCGTGGCGGAGCTCCGCGGGCGGTTCGATGCCATCCGCGAACCGCTCGCTGCATGGCTCGCGCGGGAGGTGGTGCACGCCTGAACCGCCATCCTCCCGAGCCTTGGCGGCGAAGGCGAAGGCGATCCCCGTCCGCTCCGGCTGGGCCATGGCGCGGGCGCCGGGAACCATAACCTCGGCCCGGCGCGCGCGCCGCGCCGTCTGCGCGCCCCGCATCTCGAGCAGCCCGCCATCGGCATACCCCGCCATCACCCCCGCATTGCTGCGCCGCGCGAAGGCGGGTGTGTTCAGCCTGGCACGGCCGCTGGCCCCCTCGACGGCCGTGACGTGCTCGACATCGCAATCAACACGGCGGATGGCCCTTTCGCGATGCGTGCCATGCGCGTCGTCGTCGCGGCAATGACGCGATGCGCGCATGCTGGACATCTCCCGCGCCGGGCCGCCATGCGCGGCGAGCATCCGACCGGTGATGGCGCAGCGCTCGCGTCGGGCTATCCTGCCCGCGTGATGGACATGCCGCGCGCCCCTACTGTGCTGCCCGCGGCATACGCAGGTACTCCGACCGGCGACGCGGTCCGGCGACATCCGAGGCCGTTGATCGCATCATGATGCCCGCAGGACCATGGTCACGGGACACCGGCCGTCGATGAGTGCCCGCCCCTCACGGCAGGCCTGGCTCGTGGTGGCCGGGGGCTTCATCGCCTTCACCGTCAGCGCCAGCCTCATGCACGCCTACACGGTGTTCCTGCTGGCCTTCATCGCCGAGTTCCGCTGGTCGCGCGCCGAGAGCAGCCTCGCCTATTCGGTCGGCCAGATCGTGGCGGGCGCCAGTTCGCCTGCGGTGGGCAGCCTGGTGGACCGTATCGGGTCGCGGCGCATGGTGCTGATCGGCGGCTGCCTGCTCACGGTGGGGCTGGTGGGCAGCGCCCATGCCACCGCGCTGTGGCAGGTGGTGGTGCTCTATGGCGTGGTGATGACGCTGGGGGCCAATTGCATCGGGCTCGTGGTGTTCGCGCCGCTGGTCTCGCGGCTGTTCGTCACGCGCCGCGGCCTGGCCATTTCCATCCTGCAATCGGCCAACGGGTTCGGGCGCGCCATCTCGGCGCCGCTCGCGCAATTCGCGGTCAGCGAGGTGGGCTGGCGCAACGCCTACCTGTTGCAGGGCGCGATGATGGGGCTGCTGGTGGTGCCCCTGGCGGCGATGTTCCGCCGTGCCGAGACCGCCATCCCCGCACAGGCCGCACCGGCGGGCGGCGATACGGCCGCGGGCCCGCCCGTGCGCTCCTGGACCCTGGCCGAGGCCATCCGCACCCGCCATTTCTGGCTGCTGTTCCTGGTGTACATGCTGACCAGCATCGGCAGCTTCCTGGTCTCGCTGCACCAATTGGCCTTCGCGGTGGGCGCCGGCTTCGCGCCGCTCTATGCCGCGACGGTGCTGGGCGCGGGCAGCCTGCTCGCCCTGCCGGGGGTGATCCTGACCGGCACCATCTCCGACTACATCGGGCGCGAACGCGCGGCGATCCTGGCCTATGCCATCTCCATCATCGGCGTCGCCGCGGCCCTGGGCATCGACAGCGCCGACCAGCATGCGCTGCTGTGGCTGCATGCGTGCTTCTTCGGCATCACCTGGGGCGCGCGTGGGCCGGCCATCACGGCCAAGACGGCGGACCTGTTCGCCGGGCCGCGGCTGGGCACCATCTTCGGCGTCATCACCATCGGCTCGGGCCTGGGGGCGGGGATCGGGTCCTGGGGGGCGGGGCTGCTGTTCGACCTCACGGGCAGCTACCGCCTGGCCTTCATGCTCTCCATCCTCGCCTATGCGGCCGGCGCGGTCGCGTTCTGGGCGCTGCGCAAGCCGGTGGTGCGCATGTGACGCCGGGGGATGGATGATCCCGCGCGCAATCGCTATGCTCCGTGGAATACAGCGACACGGAACTCCCCGGCATGCGGCGCAGACATTGCTTCATCGCCGTGGCGGCCGCCGCGCTATCGGCCGCGCGACCAGGGACCGCCGCCGCCGCGCCGGGCAGCGCCACGGTCTTCGCCGCCGCTAGCCTGACGGACGCCATGCGCGACCTTGCCCGGCAATGGGCTGCACGCGGGCATCCCGCGCCGCGCATCTCCTTCGCGGCCTCCTCGGCGCTGGCGCGGCAGATCGAGCAGGGCGCGCCTGCCGATATCTTCGCCAGCGCCGATGAAGCTTGGGCCACCTATCTCCAGGACCGTCACCTGCTGGTGGCGGCCTCCCGCAGCAGCCCCATCGGCAATGCGCTGGTGCTGATCGCGCCAGCCGATGCGGCGCGGCCGGTCACCATCGCCCGCGGCCACAGCCTGCTGCCCCTGCTCGGCCCGCGCGGGCGCCTCGCCACCGGCGACCCGGCGCATGTGCCCGCCGGGCGCTACGCCCAGGCAGCGCTGACCTGGCTTGGGCAGTGGGAAGCGCTTTCGCCTCGCCTTGCGCGCGCCGACAACGTGCGCGCCGCCCTGCTGCTGGTCGAGCGCGGCGAGGCGCCGCTCGGCATCGTCTATGCCACCGATGCGGCGGTCAGCGCCGGGGTACGCGTGGTCGGCACCTTCCCCGCCGAGAGCCACACGCCCATCACCTACCCTTTCGCACTGACACGCCGCGCCGCGGGACATCCCGAGGCGGCAGCGCTGTTGGCCTTCCTGGCCGGGCCCGAGGCAGCGCCCACCTGGCGGCGCTTCGGCTTCACGCTGCCGCGGTGACGCTCGGCCTCTCCCCGGAGGAATGGCAGGCCGTCCGGCTCAGCCTCGAAGTCGCCTCCCGCTCGGTGCTCGTGTCGCTGCTGCCGGCGGTGGTCGTGGCGTGGGTGCTGGCGCGGCTGCGCTTTCCCGGCCGCACCCTGCTCGATGCGCTGGTTCACCTGCCGCTGGTGGTGCCGCCGGTCGTGGTCGGGTGGGGCCTGCTGATGCTGTTCGGCGTGCGCGGGCCGATCGGCGCGCCGCTGCATGAATGGTTCGGCGTGCAGCTCGTGTTCACCACCGAGGGCGCGGCGCTGGCCACCGCCGTCATGTCCTTCCCGCTGATCGTGCGCAGCGTGCGGCTCGGGCTCGAGAATGTGGACACCGGGCTGGAGGCGGCGGCGCGCACGCTCGGCGCCGGGCCGCTCGACCGCTTCTTCACCGTCACGCTGCCGCTGATGTCGCCTGGCATCCTGGCCGGCGCCGTGACGGCCTTCGCCGCTGGCCTGGGCGAATTCGGCGCGGTCATCACCTTCGCCTCCAACATCCCCGGCGAAACCCAGACCCTGCCGCTCGCCATCTACAGCGCCATTCAGACACCGGGTGGCGAGGCCGTGGCCGGGCGCCTCGCGCTGGTCTCCTTCACGCTGGCGATCGGCGGGCTGCTGCTGGCCGAGGCCATCGCGCGGCGCATGCACCTGCTGCTGGGCCGCGGCTGATGCTGGAGGTCACGCTGCGCCATCGCTTCGGCGGCGAGGGCTTCGAACTCGATGTCGGCTTCACCGTGCCCGAGCGCGGCGTGACGGCGCTGTTCGGCCCCTCGGGTTGCGGCAAGACCACCATCCTCTCGGCGGTGGCGGGGCTGCTGCAGCCCAGGCACGGGCGCGTGGTGCTGGATGGCACGGTGCTCCTCGATGTCGCGCGGCGCGTCATGGTGGCACCGGAGCACCGCCGCTGCGCCGTGGTGTTCCAGGAGGCGCGGCTGTTCCCGCACCTCAGCGTGGCGACAAACCTGCGCTACGGCATGCGCCGCGCGCCGCGCGACGCCACCGGGCCGGGCTTCGAGGAGGTGGTGCACCTGCTCGGCATCGCGCCATTGCTGGACCGGCGCCCCGGCCGGCTTTCCGGCGGCGAGCGCCAGCGCGTGGCGCTCGGCCGGGCCCTGCTGGCGCGGCCCCGCCTGCTGCTGATGGACGAGCCCCTGGCCTCGCTCGACACGGCACGACGCGGCGAGGTGTTGCCCTTCCTCGCGCGCCTGCGCGACGCCGCGCGCATCCCCATCCTGTACGTGACCCACGCGCTGGACGAGGTCGATGCGCTGGCCGATCGCCTGGTGCTGCTTGAGGCCGGGCGCGTGCTGGCCGAAGGGCCGGTCGAGGCGCTGTCCACGCGCACGGACCTGCCGCTGGCCGCACGGCGCGATGCTGGCTCCCTCATCGCCTGCACCATCACCGCGCATGATGCCGCGCGCGGCATCACGCGGCTCGAATTCGCGGGTGGCAGTTTCGTCGTGTCGCTGCGGCCCGAACCGGTCGGCGTCCGCGCGCGGGTGCGGCTGCGCGCCCGCGACGTGGCGGTGGCGACCGAGGCGCCGCGGGGCATCTCCACCCAGAACATCCTGCCCGCACGGTTGCTGGAGGTGAAGGAGGCGGGGGCCTCGCAGGAGGTGTTCCTGCATCTGGGGCTCGGCCCCACCATCATGCTGGCGCGGGTCACGCGCGACAGCGTCGCACGCCTGGCGTTGGTGCCGGGCATGGACGTCTGGGCGGTGGTGAAGGCGGTGACCTTCGACCATGCCGGCATCGGCTCCGCAGCGATGATGGAGGAATTCGGGCCGGAGCCAGGCGGATGAGGCATCGTGATGCAGGCGCACGAAGGCATCGGCGCCGTCCGAGCGTTTCGCGATGACCGCCCGCGGCGCCGCACCGCCGGCCACCGGTGGGCTGAGCCTTCGCATCGACCTTCCGGGCGGCAGGATCGGGCCGGGCAAGATCGAGCTGCTGGAAGCGATCGACCGGGAGGGCTCGATCTCCGCCGCGTCGCGTGCCCTTGGCATGAGCTACCGGCGCGCCTGGGACCTCGTGGATGCGCTGAACGCCCTGGTGGGGTGCGCCGTGATCGCCGCAAGCGCCGGCGGGCGGCGCGGCGGCGGCGCCACGCTTACCGATGCCGGGCGCAGGCTGGTAGCGGACTACCGCGCCATCGAGCACGCCGCGCAGCGCGCGGCCGAGCCCGTGCTGGCCGCCATGGTGCGGCGGGCGCGCGACGCGTGACGCCGGGTTTCGCAACAACCGCGAGCGCGTTGCCGCACCGCAGCCCGGTCCGTCATGCGCCATGCGGCCCCCGGCGTTTCCGCGAAGCCCGGCAACCCGGAGGATTGCGCCCGGCCCCTGAGGGCCCGACAACGCTCCTGCCACCGGTCCGCGAAAGCGACCCGTGGCAGGAGGCCGCGGCACCGGCCGCGCCAGGACGTGATGGAACCCTTCGCATGACACCCGAGATCCTTCGCCAACTCGCACCGACCGGGGTCCTGCGCGCCGGGATCAACCTCAGCAACTTCCTGCTGGTCTCGAGCCGTGGCCCCGCCGGCGAGCCTGAGGGCGTCTCGCCGGACATGGCGCGCATGATCGCAGCCCGCCTGGGCGTGCCGGCGCAACTCGTGCCCTTTCCCCGGCCTGGGGAACTGGCCGATGCGGTGGACAGTGGCGCCTGGGACATCGGCCTGATCGGCGCGGAACCCCAGCGCGCCGAGAAAATCGCCTTCACCCCCGCCTATGCCGAGATCGAGGCGACCTTCATGGTGCCGCCAGGCTCGCCCATCACGTCCCTCGCGCAGGTGGACCGGCCGGGCGTCAGGATCGCGGTGACTGCACGCGCCGCCTACGACCTCTGGCTCGAACGCAACATCCACAATGCCACGCTGCTGCGCACCGACAGCCTGGACGCGGCCTTCCGCGCCTTCGCCGATGGCGGGCTCGAAGTGCTCGCCGGGCTGCGCCCGCGCCTGCTGAGCGATGCCGAGGCGATGCCCGGCGCGCACATCCTGGAGGGCAGCTTCACAGCGGTGCAGCAGGCGATCGGCACGGCGCGCGCCAATGCCGCGGGTGCTGCCTTCCTGCGCGATGTGGTCGAGGAGGCGAAGGCCTCCGGCCTGGTTGCCGACCTCATTCACCGTCATGGCGTAAGGGGACTTTCGGTGGCGCCAGCGGCCTGAACCGGCGCGGTCCGGGCGCGCACCCGGGCTCAGCCACCCTGCGCCGCGGTACCGGGTCGGGACGCGGCGCCGCCGGGGGGCTGGCGTGCGGCCAGCACAAGGATGAACGCGGGCCTGCCCGGCGGTGCGGGCAGCAGCCGCCCGTCGCGTCCGGCGGGAAAGCGCCGCAGCACCACCATGTCCTGGACGTTGCCGCCCACGGCTTCCACCCGCCCCGGTGCGCGACGCACCACGATGTCGCAATGCATGGGGCGCGGCCGTCCGGTCTCCGCCAGGCGATCGGACCAGTGCGAAAGCGGCAGGGCGGCGCGGTCGGCGCAGACCAGGTCCCCTGGGAGCGGCGCGTATTCCTCCGGTGCGTGGGGTTGGAAGGGCGCGCCCTCGCGCTCGGTGAGCCACCGGGCCAGGATCGCATCGATGTAGCGCGCGTGGCGGCTGGTCGAGGGCAGGTCGTAGTCCGAGACCCTTGCGATTCGCGCCACCGCCGAGACGAAGGCCGCCGACCAGGCCGGATAGGCGTAGATGCCGATATCCTCGGAGCCCGATACCGGCGCCAGCGCGACGGGCTGCGCCCCCGTCAGCGGCTCCGGGTCGCGGGCGGCCATCGAGGCCGCCATCGCCGCGCGCAGGTCCGACAGCCGGCGCACCACTCCCCCATGGTCCGGAACCGCGGTCCAATAGTCCAGCAGGCGGCTGAAGCGCACCTGGGTCGCCGCGGTGTCGGCGGGCCGTGTATCTGGCCAGCCGATGACGACAACGCGCCCCCAGGTCACCCATTCCGCAAGCGCCGCGCGCGCGAGCGGCGAAGCGGGCAAGGCATTCGGGTCAGGCTCCCGCGGCCCGCCGCAGGCCGTGGCTGCCAGGAGCAGCAGGGCAGAGATAATGATGCGCATGGCCCCCAGGATGCCGGACGGCCGCCGGCATGGCGAGCGCTGCCTCCCCGCGCCGGTGCCTCACGCGCGGTGCGACCCGCCTCGTTTCCTTTCGATACTGGTCGGCGGTGCTCCAACGGGCGAAAACCAGGGCCCGCGCCCCGCGCATGGTACCATCGGCACTGAATGACCGCCTTCACGACCGCCCCCGCGCCTCTGTCGCGCGCCTTATCCGGAAGGGAGCCCCGCGTCGTGCCCTGGGCGCTGGCGCTGGGCCTCGCCGCGGGCGGCTGCGCCCTGCCGATCGAGCCGGCCGAATCGGGCATCACCACCCCTGTCCGCTTCGTGGGGGCGCCGGCCGCGCCTGCCCCGGCCGCGCCACCGGACCCCGCCTGGTGGCAGGCCTTCGGCGCGCCGGACCTCGACCGCCTGATGGCCGCCGCCATGGCGCAGAACCTCGACCTCGCCGCCGCCATCGCGCGGCTGCGCCAGGCGGATGCGGAACTGCGGATCGCCGGGGCGGAGCTCCTGCCGCTGGTGGAGGGGCGCGTCTCGGTCGGCCGCGCCCGCGGCACCAGCGCCACGCCGGGCACGCCGGCCAATGCCGGGCGGCAGTACGGCGCCAACATCGCCGCGCGCTACGAGATCGACTTCTGGGGACGTCTGCAGGCGCAGGAACAGGCGGCGCAATCGGGCACCATCGCCGCCACCTTCGCCATCGGCACCGTCACGCTGGGCACGCAATCGGCCGTCGCGGCAACACTGTTCGACCTGCTGGGCGCGCGCGAGCAGCTGGTGATCCAGCAGGACAACCTGCGCATCGCCGAACGCACGCTGTCCATCCTGCAGCAGCGGCTTGCCGCGGGCACCGCCACCGGGCTCGATGTCGCGCTGCAGGAGGCCATCGTGGCGCAGCAGCGCGCCCAGGTGCCGCCGCTGCAACAGACGGTCGAGGCCAGCACCTTCGCCCTCGCCACGCTGGCCGGGCTGCGCCCCGGCGATGTCACGGTGGCGGGCCAGCGCCTGGCCGCCATCCGCGTGCCCCGGATCGAGCCGGGCCTGCCCTCCATCCTGCTGGTGCGCCGGCCGGATGTGCGCCGGGCGGAGGCCAACCTCGCCATTGCCAGCGCCGATGTCGCCGCCACCCGCGCCCTGCTGTTCCCCACCATCGCGCTGACCGCCGAGGGCGGGTTGCAGAGCATCGCATTGCAGACGCTGCTGCGCCCCGGCGCCACCATCTACAGCATCGCCGTCGGCCTGACCCAGACGCTGTTCGATGGCGGTGCGCTGCGCGCGCAACTCGCCCAGACCCGGGCGCGGCGCGAGGAACTGCTGGCGAATTATCGCCTCGCGATCCTCTCGGCATTGCAGGATACCGAGACCAGCCTCTCGGCGCTGCGGCGCGGGGCGGAACTGGTGACGCTGCAATCCGCGCGGGTGGATGCGGCCCAACGCGCCTATAACATCGCCGAGGCGCAATTCCGTGCCGGGACGATCGACCTGCTGACCGTGCTCAGCACCCAGACCACGCTGTTCAACGCCCGCCTCGCGCTCGCGCAGGCGCAGGCGGCGCGCCTGCAGGCGGCGGCGTCGCTGTTCACCGCCCTGGGCGGCGGCTGGACGGACGAAGCCGCGCGCCTCGCGGCCGCGCGCCTGCCCGGAGCAAGCCCATGAACGAATTGCCCCGCGCCCCGGTGCCCGAGGCACCGCGCACCAACCAGGCCGCGCCGTCGCGCCGCCGTCGCCGCTGGCCGTGGCTGCTGCTGATGGTGCTGCTGGCCGGCGGCGGCTGGTTCGCCTGGCGGCAGGGCTGGCTGCCCTTCCTGCCCGCGCCGCAGGGCGCGGCGGCGCCGCCATCCGGCTTCGGGCCGTCCGGCGGGCCGCGTGGGCGCGGTGGCGTCGCGGTGCCGGTCACCGCTGCCGCGGCCTCGATCGAGGATGTGCCGATCCTGCTCGATGCGCTGGGCACCGTGCAGGCCTACAACACCATCACCGTGGTGCCGCAGGTGGCCGGGCGCATCACCGAGATCGCCTTTACCGAAGGCCAGGACGTGACGGCGGGCGAGGTGCTGGTGCGCCTGGATGCGCGCACCTACCAGGCCGCGCTGGACCAGGCGGTGGCGACCAAGGCGCAGCGCGAGGCGCAACTGGCCAATGCGCGGGTGGATTTGCAGCGCTACACGCAGCTGGTGCGCAGCAACGGCGCCTCGCAGCAGACACTGGACACGCAGCGCGCGCAGGTCGCGCAGCTCGAGGCCCAGGTGCAGTTCGACCAGGCCACCATCGACAATGCCCGCGCCCAGCTCGACTACACCGTGATCCGCGCGCCGGTGGACGGGCGCGTCGGCCTGCGGCAGGTCGATGTCGGCAATGTCGTGCAGGCGAGCGCGGGCGGCGGCATCGTGACGGTGACGCAGGTGCGCCCGATCAGCGTGACCTTCACCCTGCCGCAGCAGGCGCTGCCGCAGGTGATGGCGGCCATCGCCGAAGGCCCCGTGCAGGTGGAGGCGCGGCTGCCGCCGCCGGTGATCCGCCCGCGCCGAGGGCGAGGCGCCGCCGCCCAATCCGCTCGGCGCGCTGGTCACGGTGGACAACCAGGTGGACCAGGCGACCGGCACCATCCGGCTGAAGGCGACCTTCCCGAACCAGGACCTGCGCCTGTGGCCGGGGGCCTTCGTGAATGTGCGCATGCAGGTCGCGGTGCTGCGCGGCGTCACCACAATTCCGCTGGTGGCGGTGCAGCGTGGCCCGGATGGCCCCTATGCCTTCGTGGTGCAGGAGAGCGGGCGCGTGCAGCAGCGCCCGCTGACGCTCGGCGTGATCGAGGGCACGCAGGCCGTGGTGCGGCGCGGGCTGGCGGCGGATGAGCGGGTGGTGACCTCCGGCGCGCTGCGGCTGACCGATGGCGCGGCGGTGCAGGTGGCCGAGCCGGTGCGCCCGCCGCCGTCGCAGCCGCGCCGCCGCCCGGCGCAGGGTGCCAGCGCACGATGAACGTCTCGGGCCCCTTCATCGCGCGGCCCGTCGCCACCTCGCTGCTCGGCATCGCGGTGCTGCTCGGCGGGCTGCTCGGCTACTGGCGCGCTGCCGGTCTCGTCGCTGCCGCAGGTCGATTTCCCGACCATCCAGGTGACGACGCAGCTGCCGGGCGCCAGTCCCGAGACCATGGCGATCGCTGGTCACCGCGCCGCTGGAGCGCCAGCTCGGCGCAGATCCCGGCGCTGGCGCCGATGACCTCGTCAGCGTCCGTTCGGCATCAGCCAGATCACGCTGCAGTTCGACCTCGACCGCGACATCGACGCCGCCGCGCAGGACGTGCAGGCGGCGATCAACGCGGCGGCTCGCACGCTGCCGCGCAACCTGCCCTATCCGCCGACCTACGCCAAGGTGAACCCGGCCGACGCGCCGATCGTGACGCTGGCGCTGACCTCCGACACGATGCCGCTGCGCGCAGCTGTAGCGATCTCGCCGACACGCTGATCGCCGCAGCGGCTCGTCGCAGGTGGCCGGCGTCGGCCACGTCTCGGTGCAGGGCGGCATCCGCCCGGCGGTGCGCATCCAGGCCGATCTCGCGCGGCTCGCCGCCTACGGCCTCGCGCATGGAGGATCTGCGCACCGCCATCGTCGCGCGCCAACGTCGCCGGGCCGAAGGGCTCGCTCGACGGCGCCGCAGCAGGCCTACACCATCGCCGCCAACGACCAGATCGCCACGCGCCGACGCCTATCGCCGACGTCGTCGTCGCCTAGCGCAACGGCGCGCCGGTGCGGCTCGCGCGATGTCGCGCGAGGTCGTCGACGGCCTGGAGAACACGCAAGGTCGGCGGCTGGTACAAGGGCAGCGCCGGCCGTCATCATCGACGTGCAGCGCCAGCCCGGCGCCAACGTCATCGAGACGGTCGCAGCGCATCCGCGCGCGAGCTGCCGCGGCTGCAGCGCGCGCATGCCGGCGGGCGTCGAGCTGACGCGTGGTGCACCGACCGCACCGACACCATCCGCGCCTCGGTCGCACGACGTGCAGTTCACGCTGGTGCTCAGCGTCGGTGCTGGTCGTGCTGGTGGTGCTGCTGTTCCTGCGCACGCTGCGCGCCACCATCATCGCCGGCGTGGCGCTGCCGCTGTCGCTGATCGCGCACCTTCGGCGTGATGTGGTTCTGCGGCTTCACGCTCGACAACCTGTCGCTGATGGCGCTGACCATCGGCACCGGCTTCGTCGTCGACGACGCCATCGTGATGATCGAGAACATCGTCCGCCACATGGAGAAGGGCGATGACGCCGATGCGAGGCCGCGCTGCGAGGGCGCGCGCGAAATCGGCTTCACCGTCATCTCGCTGACGCGTGTCGCTGATCGCGGTGTTCATCCCGCTGCTGTTCATGACCGGCCTGGTCGGGCGCATGTTCCGCGAATTCGCGCTGACGCTGACGATCGCGGTGCGTGGTCTCGGCGGTCGTCTCGCTGACGCTGACGCCGATGATGTGCGCGCGGCTGCTGCGCCACGCCGCGAGGAGACGCCGGCAGCCGCGCTCGACCGCGCGCTTCAACGGCGGCGTCGACGGCATGCGTCGAGCGCTATCGCGCGCAGCCTGGAGTGGGTGCTGCGGCACCAGCGCGCTGACGCTGCTGGTGACGCTGCGCTCACGCTGGTCGCGCACGATCTGGCTCTACGTCGTCATGCCCAAGGGCTTCCTGCCGCTGCAGGACACCGGCCTGATCACCGCCGTCACCGGAGGCGGCCGCAGGATGTCTCGTTCGCCGAGATGCAGCGGCTGCAGCGCGAGGTCGGCGGCGCGATCGCGCGCGCGATCCGGACGTCGCCGGCGTCGTCTCGGTGGTCGGCGTCGAGCACCGATCAACCCGACGCCGAACGCCGGCCGCCTGACGATCGACGCTGCAGCCGCGCGACGAGCGCGAGCGCGACGTCACCGGCGGTCGATCGAGCGCCTGGAGCACGCGCGTGGCCGCGATTCCCGGCGTGACCGTCTACTTCCAGCCGGTGCAGGACATCCAGATCGGCACGCGCGCCAGCCGCGCGCAGTACCAGTACACGCTGATCGGCACCGACGCCGCAGCGAAGTCGCGCATGTGGGCGCCGCGGCTGCGCGACGCGCTGCGCGGCCTGCCGGAGCTGCGCGACGTCGCCTCCGACAGCGCAGGACGGCGGCCTGCGCGCTGCAGGTCGACGATCGACCGCGACACGCGCCGGCCGGCTCGGCGTCTCGATGCAGGCGGTCAACGACACGCTCAACGAGCGCCTTCGGCCAGCGGCAGATCTCGCACCATCTACGGGCAGGCCAACCAGTACCGCGTGGTGCTGGAGGCCGACGCCGCCGTACGCAGCGCGATCCCGCCATCATCGGCGCCCTGCGCGTGCCCGGCTGCACGTCGTCACGACGCGGCACCACGACCAGGCGCGCCAGGTGCCGCTGACCGCGATCGCCACGCATCGACCGCGACCACGGCGCCGCTGGCGATCACCCATCAGGACCAGTTCCCCGCCGTCACGCTCAGCTTCAACCTCGCGCCCGGCGCGGCGCTGAGCGACGCCGTCGCGGCGATCGCGCGCGGCCGAGCGCGAGATCGGCATGCCGGCATCGATGATCGGCAGCTACGCGCGGCGACGCGGCGGAGTTCGACCGCTCGCTCGCCGGCCAGCCGTGGCTGATCCTCGCCGCCATCATCACCATCTACATCGTGCTCGGCGTGCTCTACGAGAGCTTCATCCACCCGCTCACCATCCTGTCGACGCTGCCCTCGGCCGGCATCGGCGCGCTGCTGGCGCTGATGCTGTTCGGGCTCGACCTGTCGGTGGTCGGCGCTGATCGGCATCGTGCTGCTGATGGGCATCGTCAAGAAGAACGCGATCATGATGATCGACTTCGCGCTCGAGGCCGAGCGCGAAGCAGCGGCATGTCGCCCGCGCGAGGCGATCGTGCGAGGCCTGCGCTGCTGCGCTTCCGCCCGATCATGATGACGACGCTGGCGGCCCTGTTCGGCGCGCTGCCGCTGGCGCTCGAGAGCGGCGCCGGCTCGGAGCTGCGCAAGCCGCTCGGCATCACCATCATCGGCGGCCTGCTGCTCAGCCAGTTGCTCACGCTCTACACCACGCCGGTGATCTACCTGGCGATGGAGCGGCTGCGCGCGCGCTGATCGCGCGGCCGTGCCCGGCGGCGCCGCGCACCGCAGCGCGGCCGGAAGTCACGCGCGGATGGTCATGATCTCCGGCCCCTTCATCGCGCCGGCCGATCGGCACCACGCTGCTGGCGATCGGCCTCGCTGCTGGTCGGGCTGGTCGCCTACCTCGTCCTGCCGGTCGCGCCGCTGCCGCGCGTCGACTTCCCGACCATCGCGGTCAGCGCCAGCCGGCCCGGCGCCGATCCCGACGATCATGGCGGCGACGCGTCGCCGCGCCGCTCGAGCGGCGGCTGGGCGAGATCGCCGGGCGTCACCGAGATGACCTCGACCTCGCTCGCTCGGCTCGACCCGCATCATCGTGCAGTTCGACCTCATCGCGCAACATCGACGGCGCGGCGCGCGACGTGCAGGCGGCGATCAACGCCGCGCGCGGCCGGACCTGCCGGGCGACCTGCCGACGCTGCCGTCCTTCCGCAAGTCCAATCCGGCCGCCTGCGCCGGTGCTGATCCTGGCGCTGACCTCGAAGACCGTGCCGCCCGAGCGCGATCTACGACGCGGCCGACACCGTCATCGCCCAGCGCATCTCGCAGGTGCCGGGCGTCGCCGAGGTCAGCGTCGCCGGCGCCGAACAGCCGGCGATCCGCGTCGCGCGTCGATCCGGCCGCCGCCACCGCGGCGGGCGTCTCGCATCGACGAGGTGCGCACGCGCCATCGCCAACGCCAACGTCACGCGGCCCGCTCGGCGCTTCGACGGGCCGACCAGGCGCGCCACCATCGAGACCAACGACCAGCTGCGCACGCGCCGAGGAATTACGACGCCATCGTCGTCAAGACGCGCCGACGGCACGCGTGGTGCGGCTGTCCGACGTCGCCAGCGTCGAGCAGGGCGCGCGCAACCGCCGCTCGGCCGCGCTGGTTCAACCGCCAGCCCGGCCGTCCTGCTGATCGATCACCAAGCAGGCCGACGCCAACGTGATCGAGACGGTCGACCGGCTCCACGCGCTGCTGCCGGAGCTGCAGCGCTGGATTCCCGCCGGCATCGACATCTCCATCCTGCGCCGACCGCACCGCGACCATCCGCGCCAGCGTGCGCGACATGCAGTTCACGCTGCTGCTCAGCATCGCGCTGGTGATGCTGGTGGTGTTCGCTGTTCCTGCGCCGCGCCGCGCCGACCATCGCCGCCGGCATCACCGTGCCGCTGTCGCTGCCGGGCACCTGCGCGGCGATGTGGCTGGCGGGCTTCTCGATCAACAACCTCACGCTGATGGCGCTGGCCATCTCGGTCGGCTTCGTGGTCGACGACGCCATCGTGATGATCGAGAACATGTTCCGCAACCTCGAGAGCGGGCATGCGCCGATGCAGGCGGCGCTCGAAGGCGCGCGCCAGATCGGCTTCACCGTGGTCTCGATCAGCGTGTCGCTGATCGCCGCCTTCATCCCGCTGCTGTTCATGGGCGGGCTGGTCGGGCGGCTGCTGCGCGAATTCGCGGTGACGCTCGTCGTTCGCCATCGCCATCTCGGCGGTGGTGTCGCTGACCGTGACGCCGATGATCTGCGCCCATCTCGCACGCGCGCACGCCGAGCCCGCCGGGACCGCTTCGACCGCGCCGTCGAGGGCGCGATGGACCGGCTGATCGCGCGGCTACATGCGCAGCCTGGCTGTGGCGCTGCGCTGGCGGCGCTCCATGCTGGCGCTCACGATCGCGCTCGTGGCGTGTCACCGTGTGGCTCTATACCGTGGTGCCGAAGGGCTTCTTTCCCGACCAGGACACGCGGGCTGATCTTCGGCTTCGTGCAGGCGCAGCCCGACACCTCCTTCCAGCAGATGACCGAGCTGCCAGCAGCCGCGTGCTCGAGGTGATCCGCGCCGACCCGGCGGTCGCGTGTCGTCGGGCTTCGTCGGGCAGCGGCGGCTTCTGGGGCAGCGGTGCCTCGGTGCGGCCGCATGTTCATCGCCTGAAGCCGCTGGACGAGCGCCCGGGGGTGACAGGCCAGCGACGTGATCAACCGGCTGCGCCGCCCGCTGGCTGCCGTGACCGGCGTGCACGACCTACATGCGCCCGGTCGCAGGACATCGTGCGTCGGCGGCCGCCAGGGCAATGCCTCGCTACCAGTACGTGCTGCTGGCGCCCGACATCGAGGAATTGTTCAACTGGAGCGAGGCGCTGGTGCGCCAGCTGCGCACCGTGCCGCAGGTCGAGGACGTCTCGAGCGACCAGCAGCGCACCGGGCTGCGTCTCGCGCCTGGTGATCGACCGCGATGCCGCGGCGCGCCTCGGCGTCTCGATCGCAGGCACATCGATGCCGCGCTGAACAACGCCTTCGCGCAGCGGCAGGTCTCGACCATCTACCGCCCGCGCAACCAGTACCGCGTGATCCTGGAGATCGATCCGGCGCTGACCGAGCGACCCCGGCAGACCTCGACCGCATCTTTGTCCCGGGCCGCGACGGCGCCCAGGTGCCGCTCGGCGCCGTGGCGCGGCTGGAGCGCGGCATCGCGCCGCTGGCGATCACCCACCAGGGCCTGTTCCCGGCGGTCACCATCACCTTCAACCTCGCCGACGGCGTCTCGCTGGGCGAGGCCGCGGCAGCGATCGAGCAGGCGGCGCTCGACATCCAGATGCCGGCATCGATCCGCGGCGAATTCGCCGGCAATGCGCGGGCGTTCCAGTCGCTCCAGCGGCGCGCAGCCGCTGCTGATCCTGGCGGCGCTGCTCGCGATCTACATCGTGCTCGGCGTGCTCTACGAGAGCCTGATCCATCCGCTGACCATCATCTCGACGCTGCCGTCGGCCGGGCTCGGCGCGCTGCTGGCGCTGCTCGCTCACCGGCCTGACCTTCACGCTGATCGCCTTGATCGGCATCATCCTGCTGATCGGCATCGTCAAGAAGAACGGCATCATGATGGTCGACTTCGCGCTCGAGCCGAGCGCAGCGGGCGGCGACGGCGGCATGGCGCCATCCACGAGGCCTGCCGCGAGCGCTTCCGGCCGATCCTGATGACGACGCTGGCGGCGCTGTTCGGCGCGGTGCCGCTGGTGATCGCCACCGGCCCGGGCGCGGAGCTGCGCCGCGCCGCTCGGCATCACCATCATCGGCGGGCTGATCGTGTCCCAGGTGCTGACGCTCTACACCACGCCGGTCATCTATCTCGCGCTGGAACGGCTCGCCACCACGCGGCGCGGCAGGGCGCGCCGCGCCATCTCCGCGCCGGGATAGCCGGGGATCACGCCAGAGCGGCGGCCGCTGCCTCCAGCGCCTCCTGTGCTTCGCGCAGCGCGAAACCCATGCGGTTGCGCGCGCGCCGCGCCGCCACCGCCGCGAGTTTCTCCGCATCCGACCCGGCTTCGGTCTGCGCCAGCGCGCGCAGGGGTTCGAGCACCGCCCAGTCCGGCAGGGGCAGGGCGCGCGGGTGGCTGAAGCGGTCGCCCTGCGCGTAGTCCACCGGCACCAGCGCGCGCGAGGCGCGCATCAGCGCCGCATTCGCCCGCGCGATGGAGGATGCACTCGCCCCCGCCTGCCGCGCGCGCACCGCCGCCGCGGCGTCACGCACCGCCCTGCGGCAGCCACCAGCGGCGCCACCGACATGCGCGCGCCGAGCGGCGTCTCCAGCGCGGCCAGTTCGCCCAGCAACGCCTCCGCGCTTGCCGCGTGGTCGAGCGGCACGAAGGCTTCGCCGAGCAGACGGGCCAGCACCTCGGTCAGGATGCGCGTGTCGCGCACCTGGTTCGCCTCGTCCACCTTGTCGATCAGGTCGTGCGGCGTGTGCCACCACCAGCCCAGCGCATTGCGCGCCTGGGCGTGCTTGGCCGCCTGCTCGCTGATGGCGCCGAACATCGAGGGGATGCCGATGCCCACGAAGCTCTCGTCGCTCGAGCGGTTCTTGCGCTTGCCGGCATAGGTCTCGTTGGTGTGTCGCTGCACGGCGTCGCGCGCCAGGTGCCACAGCTCGCTCATCGCCGCGGCGTGGGAGAGCACGCTCGCCCCGACCCCGCCCAGGCTGTCCACATTGACATGCGCCACGCAGCGCCGGTCGAGATCGTCCCAGTATTCATCGGCATACCAGGCCGAGCCCGAATACCGCCCATGCGAATGGCCCGACCAGAAGCACACGCGCAGGCCGCGCTTCCATTCGCCGCGGCGCGCGGCGCACAGGCGCGCGGCCTCCATCATCCCGGCATTCGCCGAGCCATTGTCCATCACGCCGAAATACCAGGTGTCGTGATGCCCCGACATCATCACATAGGGCGCGCCGGCACCCTCGGGGCCATCGAGTTCCGCGACCAGGATGGGTGTCTTGCGCCAGCCGGTATCCACCTGCGCCGTCATCGTCACGCGCGGCTGCCGCCCGGCGGCGAGCGCATCGCGGATCGCCCCGCCATCCGCGTGGCTCACCGTGCAGGCCACGGTGCGCGGCATCTCATCGATGGTGGCCGGCGAGGGGCTGCCCCAGACCGGCGAGATGCACATCTCGTGCAGGTGTTCGTGGTGGCTGATGTGCAATTGCCCGGCCGCACCGGCCCTGGTCGCGCGATCGGCGGTGGCGGGTGTCGCCATTCCCTCCAGCAGCACGATCCGGCCCGCGACGTCCTGGCCGGCGAAATCCGCCGCGCTGCCATGGCCCAGATAGACCGGCACGCCGGACAGGCCACCGGCGGGCGAGGGCTGCGAGAAGGCATGCGTGATCGCCGTCAGCGCCTGGCCATCCACCGCGACGCCGGCCTCGCCGGGAAGGCTGATGAAGGCGTCGTGCAGCAGTATTTCGGTGCGGAAGCCGTATTCCTTCATGCGCGTCTCGATGAAGCCGAGCGCCTCGCGTTCCTCGGGCGTGCCGCTGAGCTTCACCCAGCGCGCGATCTCGCGCAGGTTCGCCATCATCTGCGGGCCGGACACCGCATCGGTCAGGGCTTCGGCGGGGGCGTCGGTCATGGCTGGGTTCCTTCGCTGTCGGTCGCGCGGCGCGGCGGTGCCGATCCCTCGCCGATATCCCACCAGATGCCGGCCATCAGGCCGAGCCCCTCGCGCAGCAGCGGCGCCAGCGCGTGCTCGTCCGGGCCATGCTGGTTGCACCCGGCATAGGAATTCGGAATCCAGATCACCGGCAGCCCCAGCTCCTCGAGGAACATGTCGGAGGGGTTGGAGCCGGAGGAATTGGGCACGATGTTCGGCGCCCGCCCGGCGGTGCGCGCCATGGACTTCGCGACCATCGCCACCCAGGGGTCGTCGGGGTCGGTGCGCGCGGCGCCGAACATGTCGCGCTCCATCACCGGTTCAACCTGCACGTCGCCATGCCCATGCGCGGCGAGGTGGCGGCGCAAAGCGGGCACGATGTCCGCGCCCTTCACATCGGCGGTGTGGCGCACCTGCAGCCGGGCGCGCGCCTCGCCCTGCACCGCATTGGTCGGCGCATCCGGATGGCCGGTGACCTGCGCGAGCACGATCACGCTGGTCCAGCCGAAGATCTTCTCGCCCTTGGTGAGCCCCGGCTCGCCCCAATCGGCGTCGGCTTCGGGCAGGCCAGGGATGTCCTCGAACACCAGGCCGCCGATGGCGCGCTGCACGGCGGGCGGGATCGCCGCCGGCGTCCAGCCATCGACCAGGATGCGCCCCTGCGGCGTCACGATGCCGGCCAGCGCATGTGCCAGGATGAAGCCCGGGTCCTTCAGCACGCCGCCCCAATGGCCCGAATGATGCGCGTGGTCGCGCAGGCGCACCACCAGGTCGAAGGCGACGCCGCCGCGCGCGCCGAGCTTCATCTCCGGCATGAAGGTGGTCTGCCGCGGCCCGTCCAGGCCGATGAACACATCCGCGCCGAAGCGCGACGTATTCGCCCGCAGCAGGTCGCGCAGGCCGGGCGAGCCCTGCTCCTCCCCGGTCTCGACCACCACCTTGGCGTTGAAGCCGAGACGGCCGCCGCGTTCGGCCATCACCGCGCGCAGCGCCTCGATGGCAATGAGGTGCTGGCCCTTGTTGTCCACCGTGCCGCGGCCGAACCACTTGTCGCCCTGCACCGTCACGTCCCAGGGGTCGAGCCCGCCGGTCCATTGCCCCGCCAGCCCGCGCACCACGTCGCCATGGCCATAGACCAGCACGGTGGGCAGCGCAGGGTCCTCGATGCGGGTGGCCAGGAACACCGGCCCGCGCCCGGCGATCGGGTTGTCGAAGACCTGCGGTGGTGAAGCCCATGCCCTCCATCAGCGCGGGCATGGTCTGCGCGCAGTAGAGTGTCAGTGCCGGCAGGCTGCCAGGCATCTGGCTTTCGGTCGGGACCGCGACGAGCCGCCGCAACGCCGCCAGATACGCGCCATCATCGAAGCAGCGTTCCGCGCGCCCGATGGCGCCCGTTCGCGTAGCGGCCATGTCACGCACCCCACCAATGATCCGGCGATGCTGCCATGCAGGGTGCCGGTCGTGAAGCATCCGAGGCGCCAGGCGCTACCCCTCGTGGCAGGAACGCCGGCACATACCGGCATCCCTGGCTGCACGTCGGGGCTGCGCGCCGTTTGGGTCGGGCTGATGCGGTGCGGGCCGCGCCATCCCTTACTGACCGCTCGGCATGTCAGCGACCGCCAGCGCCTGGTCGTGCCGCGCAGTGCACTGGTTACTTTTGCCGAACAATTCGCTTTCGTTGCGGCGATGGAGTCCGAAGTCATGGACAATCGGAACGGAACAGAGACAGTCAACGCACGCAATGATTGGAACTCGTTCCGCTTTAGGTTTCGATTTTTGACGAAAAAATAACGGAGATTGTTGCTAGATATGTCTTCATGCAGGAACCCGACGCACTGAGTACATGACAGTGGGACAAAGGTGTGCACAACCGGAGGGTGTCGACGACACCTCGGCCCAACCGATGTTTGGGATCGACCGGAAAGGATCAGTGGTGGTGCTGCGCCCGGGTGCAGCGCAGCCCCTTCGGCTTTCGCGCTGGCGCGTACCGGTCTGGCTCTGGCTCGGCATCATCGCGGCCGTGTCGGTCTGCCTGTGGGCGGCAGTGATCGTCTCGGCCGTTCAGGTCAAGCGCGTGTTGGGCCTGCCTGTCCCGCCGGCGGCCGCGGCGAGCCTCGGCTGAATCGCGCCGCGCTGGGCCCATCCAGCCGTGCGGCGCTCAGGTGCCACGCCGCACCACCGCGGCGAGGCACCCTGCGGAAACAGCCACCCGCCGCGAATCCGTTGGTGCGGCGGCTGGCCCGGTGCGCCTCAGCGCGGCGGCACTTCCGAGAAGAACACCTGCGTCGGGATCCCGCGCCCACGATCATAGCTGCCGACCCAGATGTCGTACTGCCCGGACAGCGGCTGGTTGAACACCAGGCCGGGGTTGGTCCCCTGGAAGTCATCGTTGCAGATCCACCGGCCGTTCGGCAGGTTCACCACCAGCGTCACGTCGTTCCTGGACCGCGCGCCGATCCACAGCGGCAGCCCGCCGCCGGCCTGGTAGTTCAGCCGCACATCGGGCGGCTGGGCGATGGAGCCGACGCAGCCAGGCCCGCCGATCCGCTCTGCCGGGATCGTGCCGCCTGCGGTCACGTTCACCACGAAGGGGTCGGGTGCGAAGTTGAACCGGAGGTTCGCGGTCCCGAAGGACGGGGTCAGGTTGTAGTTCTGCGCAGCGACCCCGCCGGCCGCCAGCACGCCGACGACAGCCGCGCCGGCAATCATTCGTCTCGAAAACATGACTGATCCTCCTGATCCTGTACGAGCCCAATCATTCCGATGGTCGTGAAATGTCGCAAGCCAGAATACTGCCTTCCCGATGAAGTTATGGTTGTTGCGCCACCGGCTGCGGTTTGCGCGCCACAAGGCGGGGGTGCGGGCCGTCCTCCAGCGTGTGGTCCAGGAGCACCGCCTCGCGCAAACGCGCCCGCACCACCTTGCCCTGCGCATTGCGCGGCAGGTCCGGCAGCGACAGCCAGGCCCGTGGCCGCTTGTGCCGCGCCAGGGCGGCCAGCCGCGCCGACGCTTCCTCCTGCCAGCCCTCCGGCGCCGCCTCGGCCACGGCGATGATCACCTCTCCCCAGTAGTCGGAGGGCAAGCCGAGCACGCAGACGGCGCGCCCCCCTGCCACGCCGTCCAGCGCGGACTCGATCTCGCCGGGATGCACCAGGTAGCCGCCGGATTTCATCGCATCCGCCGCCCGGCCCGATAGCCGCAGCCGCCCCCGCGCATCGATCGCGCCGAGGTCCCCGGTGCGATGCCACGCGCCGCGCGGGCGTGCCGCGAAGCCGCTGGCCGTGATGGTGCCGGCCGCCATGTGCCGCGCGCGTAGCCAGATCTCCCCGGCATCCCCCTGCGGTTGCAACGCGCCCTCCGCGCTGCGGATCGCCAGTTCCACCCCCGGTGCGGGCCAGCCGAGGCAGGCCCCGCCGCCGTCATCGGGTTCCTCCATCGCCTGCGCGAGTTCGGGCGGTTCCAGCACGGCGATCGGGTTGAAGCACTCGCTCATCCCATAGGTGACGCGCACCACCGGGCCGAAGGCCTCGGCCGCGCGCTGCCACAGCGTGCGCGACAGGGTCGAGGTCCCGGTGAAGATGCAGCGCACGCCTTCGAACCGCCGGCCCGGGAACAGCGCCAGCAGCTTCGCCAGCACCGTGGGCGGCGCGAAAATGGCCGCGAGCGACCCGCCCTCCAGCAGGGGCGCGATGCGCTCGGCGCGCACGCCATCCTGCAGCACCACCTCGGCCCCCTGTTCCAGCCAGGCGGCGGTGATCAGTGAGGCGCCATGCACGAAGGGCGTCATCAGCAGCACCCGCTCGCCCGCACCCGGCGTGAAGGGCAGCACCGCGCGCTGCAACAGGTGGGCGGTCCAGCGCCCGCCATGGGTATGCACGATGGCCTTGGGACGGCCGGTGGTGCCCGAGGTGAACAGGATGCGCCCCCAGGCCGCCGCAGGCACCGGTGGCAGGGCGGCGGGTCGCGGGTCCGCGACCACCGATTCCGCCGCCCAGGCATCGAGCCCGAGTGCGGCAAGCCGCGCCTGCTGCGCCGCCGGCGCGATGATGCGCCGGAACCCCGCCAGTTCCTGGAACCAGGCCAGTTCGGCGTCGGTGGAAGCGGCGTTGATCGGCACCTCCGCGGCGCCGGAGAGGGTGACCCCCGCGCTGACCCAGGGCGCGTCGATGCCGTTGGGCATCAGCGTGGCCACCGGCGCGCCGGGTGCCACGCCGGCGTCGCGCAGCGCGTGGCCCAGCGCGTGGGCGCGCGCGGCATGGGCGGCGAAGGACATCTCCGCCTGCCCGTCGGTCACCGCGATGCGCTCGCCAAAGCGCGCCGCGAGGGTCAGCAGGTCGTTCGACCAGGCGATGTCGTCATGCATGGCGCCGAGGGTCGGCGGGCCAGGCGCGCGCGTCAAACGGCCCCGGGGGGCGGGGGGGCTTCGCCGGCCCGAAGGTCGCGCCCTGGATCGCGGGTTGTTCGGCCACCCGGCTGATTCCAGCCCTGCGCGATCTGCCCTAGAAGGCAGGGATTGACGAGCAGCCACACCCATCCGGCGGAACCGTGCAGCGGCTCCACCCCGGCGGGCGCCGCTCCAGCGCAGGGAAACGCCATGGAACCGCTTCGCCACGAGACCTTGCCGCAGGGCATCCGCGCCCGGCGGATCGAGGGCATCAACGGCCTCGCCATGCATGTGCTCGAAGCCGGCGAGGCCTCGCACCCGGCGCTGCTGCTGCTGCATGGCTTCCCCGAACTGGCCTATTCCTGGCGCCACGTGATGGTCCCGCTGGCGAAGGCCGGCTTCCATGTGATCGCCCCGGACCAGCGCGGCTATGGCCGCACCACGGGCTGGAGCGACGCCTATGACGACGACCTGCGGCCCTTCTCCCTGCTGAACCTGCTGCGCGACCAGCTGGCGCTGCTCTCGGCGCTGGGCATCGCTGAGGTGCATGCGGTGGTGGGGCATGATTTCGGCTCGCCGGTCGCCGCGCATTGCGCGCTGATCCGCCCGGACGTGTTCCGCCGGGTGGCGCTGATGAGCGCGCCCTTCGCCGGCCCGCCCGCCATCCGCGGCGGCGCGGCGCGCGCGCCGGTGGCCGATATCGCGCAGGCGCTGGCCGCGCTGGAACGGCCGCGCAAGCACTACCACTGGTACTACGCCACCCGCCCGGCCAATGGCGACATGATCGCCGCGCCGCAGGGCCTGGCCGCCTTCATCCGCGCCTACTACCACCACAAATCGGGCGACTGGGCCGGCAACGAGCCCTTCCCGCTGGCCGGCTGGACGGCGGAGGAACTGGCCAGGCTGCCGACCTACTACGTGATGGACCAGGCCGAGACGATGCCGCAGACGGTCGCGCACGCCATGCCCTCGGCCGCCGAGGTCGCCGCCTGCACCTGGCTCACCGAGGCCGAACTCGGCGTCTATGCCGGCGAATACGGGCGCACCGGCTTCCAGGGCGGGCTGAACTGGTATCGCACGCGCTTCAGCGGCACCAATGCCGAGCTGGAGGTGTTCTCCGGCCGGCGCATCGAGGTGCCGGCCACCTTCATCGGCGGTGCGCGGGACTGGGGCGTGCAGCAGGCGCCGGGTGCGCTGGCACGGATGGAAGGCGTGGCCTGCGCGGATTGGCGCGGCACGCACCTGGTGCCCGGCGCCGGGCACTGGGTGCAGCAGGAAAATCCCGGCGAGACCCTGCGGCTGCTGCTGGACTTCCTTGCACAGGAGTGATGGACGCCCCGTGCGACGCGCGCGGAGGCGAGGCCCGCCTTCGCCGTGGCGCGGCATGCCGGCGGTCGAATGCCTCGGCCACCGATATCCGTTTCCTTCCTGCCCTCAGGCGTCGGGCGGAAACCTGCGCCTTCCTTGGCGTTCGCCGGATGTCCGACGGGCCGCCTTCGCGGCCTCGGCACGGGTCAAGGCCTCGTGCCGTTCGTATCGGGAAGTCGCGAAGGCTGCCGGCTTCCTGCGCCGGGCATCACCCCCGCCTGGGCGGATCCCGAGACAGCCCGCGCGCACCGAGTTCGGCGAGGTAGGTGGCCCAGCGGCTCTGGTGCTCCAGCCCCAGCGTGCGCAGGTAGCCCCAGGCATAGATGCCGGTGTCGTGCAGGTCGTCGAACACGATCCGCACCGCGTAGTTGCCGACCGGCTCCACGCGCAGGATGCCCACATGGCGCCGCCCGGCGACGATCACTTTCTGCCCGGGCCCATGGCCCTGCACCTCGGCGCTCGGGCTCTCCACGCGCAGGTATTCGGCGGGCAGCGTGAAGCGCGCGCCATCGGGGAAGGCCACCTCCAGCGCCTGCTCCGCGCGCTTGAGGCGGATCTCGCTGGGCGCGCTCACGGCTCGATCTTGCGCGCCTCGTCGGGCAGCATGATCGGGATGCCGTCGCGGATCGGGTAGGCCAGGCCGGCGCGCTCGCTGACCAGTTCGGCACGCTCCCGGTCGTAGCGCAGCGGCCCCTTGGTGACAGGGCAGACCAGGATTTCGAGCAGGCGGGGGTCCACCGCTTCCGGCTTGGAGGGGGTCTCGGACATCGTGGTCGGGTCCTTCGGGTGGGCAGGGCGGCAGGATACCGGGCGGACGCGCCGCCGGGAAATCCTCAGCTCGGGCGGCCCTCGGGCGCGGCATTGGCGGCCGCGCCCATGCGCATCAGCGCGACCAGCATGCGCGCGCGCTCGGCCGCGTCGGGGGCTTCGAGCAACGCCTGCTTCTCGGGCACCTCGAAGGGGCACACCATGGACAGGGTCGTCACCAGCATCTCGTCGGCGGTCTGCTCCACCGCTTCCCAATTCGCCTCGATGCCGCGCGCGCGGAAATACGGCCGCAGCGCATCCAGCAGTTCCGAACGGTCGAGGGCTGCTGGCTCCCCCTCCACATCGAGGTCGGTGGCGAAGGGTGCATAGTCGGCGCGCACCCGCCGGTAGCCGCCGGGGGCCAGGGGCAGTTCCTTCAGGATGCGGAAGCGGATCAGGCCGGTGAGGGTGATCAGCACCCGCCCGTCATCCGTCTCGCTGAAGGAGGAAAGCCGGCCGAGGCAACCGACCCCGTAAAGGCCCGGCCCGGCGCTGCCCTTCTTGGGGCTGCCATCGGGCTGCACCATGCCGAACACCCGCCCCTGCGCCAGGCTGTCGAAGGTCATGGCCAGGTAGCGGGGTTCGAACACATTGAGCGGCAGGCGCCCCTGCGGCAGCAGAAGCGCGCCGCCAAGCGGAAACACGGCGATCTCGTCCGGCAGGTCGGACAGGCGCGGATGGAACGGGGGCAAGGGCCGTACCGTCCTGTTCAGCGGAACAGCAGCGCGGAGAGCTTGCGCCGGCCGGCCTTGCTCGCCGGGTCGTCGAAGCCCCAGGCCTCGAAGAACTTGAGCAACTGCTTGCGCGCCGCCTCCTCGTTCCAGGCGCGGTCGCGGCGGATGGCCTCCATCAGCGCATCGACGGCCGCCTCGCGGTCGCCACTGGCATTGAGCGCGATGGCGAGGTCGATGCGCGCGGCGTGGTCGTCGGCATCGGCGGCGAGGCGGGCCTCGAACTCCGCCAGCATCGCGCGCGCGCGGCGACCCTCGACCTCGACCTCGATGGCGCTCCGCGCCGCGGTGATGTCGGCATGTTCCTTGATCTTGTCCGGTGCGCTGGCGAGCACGGCGAGTGCCTGCTCGTCCTCGCCCAGGGCCAGCAGGGCGCGCGCCACGCCGGCCAGGGCCTCGGCGTTCTCGGGTTCCTGCTGCGACAGCGCGCCGAAGATCTCGAGCGCGCCGGCATGGTCGCCGCGCGCGACGGCCTCCTTCGCCTCGGTCATCAGGTCGGCGCCGGGCATCTGGCCGCCGGCGGCCTTCAGCAGGCCCTCGACGAAGCGCTTGATCTCGGATTCCGGCAGCGCGCCCTGGAACAGGTCGAGGATCTGGCCCTGCCAGAAGGCCACCACCGTGGGCACCGATTGCAGCGGCAAGCCCATCTGCGTGAGCTGCTGGACCAGGGCGCGGTTCTTGTCGATGTCGATCTTGACCAGCTTCACGCGCCCGCCCGCGGCGCGGACCACCTTCTCGATGGCGGGCGTGAGGGTCTTGCAGGGCCCGCACCAGGTTGCCCAGAAATCGACCAGGACCGGGATGGTGCGCGATGCCTCCACCACGTCGGGCATGAAGCTCTGCTGGTCGCCGTCCTTGATCATGTCGTCGGCAGCCGGGCCGGCGGCGGCTTGGCGGGTGGGGTCGATGATCATTTGCATGACAGCCATTCCTCGAGTTTTCGCGCATAGATGCGCTGTCCGGCGCCGGACGCAAGCCGGGGGCGGCGATCAGCCCGGCGCCTCCATCCCCAGCACCGTGCACGGATGGCCCAGCCCGGCGAGGAAGCGCAGCAGGTCGGCCGGTGCCAGCCCCGTGCTCGCGGTATTGGTCAGCGGATGGACCCAGATGCGCGTGCAGCCCTCGGCCAGGTGGCGGTCCATCACGAAGCGGACCGTGCCGGGCGCTGCGTTCACCAGGGCCAGCGGCGTGACCGAGCCTGGCGCGACGCCGAGCACCGCTTGCAGCTCCGCCGCGCTTGCCATGCGCACTTTGCCCGCACCGGCGAGGCGCGCGAGCGCGTTCACCGAGACCTGGCGTTCCTCCTCCAGCGTCGCGAGAAGGAAGGGCCCGTCGCCCCTGGCCGGGCGCAGGAACAGGTTCTTGGTGTGCCCACCGGGCAGTGCGCCGCGCAGCGCCCGGCTTTCCGCCACGGTGAAGACCGGCGGGTGATGGCGCGTCTCGGCCGCGATGCCGGCGGCGGCGAGGCGGGCGAGAAGGCCCTCGGGCGTCTCGGGCATTCAGTCCAGGCGGATGTTGTTCGCCCGCACCACGCGCGCCCAGGTCTCGATCTCGGCATCGAGCCAGGTTCGGAAGGCGGCCGGCCCTTCGGCGCGGTTGACGCCGCCGAGTGCCGTGATGCGCGCGGCCACCGCCGGCACCGCCATGGCGGCGCGCAACTCATCCGACAGCCGGGCGACGACCGGCGCCGGCGTGCCGCCGCGCACCAGCACACCCTGCCAGGAGCCGCCATCGGGCGCCGGCCAGCCGAGTTCGCGGAAGGTCGGCACGTCGGGGAAGTCCGCCAGGCGCTCCGGGCCGGTCACGGCAATCGGGCGCAGGGTGCCCTGGCGGCAGAAGGGTGCGGTGGCGGTGGCGCCGTTGATGATCATCTGCGCTTCGCCGGCCGCGACCGCGGTGAGGGCCGCGGCGCCGCCGCGATAGGGCACCTGCGTGAGGTCCGCGCCCCAATGCTGCGTCACCAGCAGGCCGGTGAGGTGGTTGCCCACGCCGATCCCGGCATGGGCGACGTTGACCCGTGCGGGATTGGCCTTCGCATAGGCCACGAGCTCGGCTGCGTTGCGCACCGGCAGCACCGGGTTCACCGCCAGGATGTAGGGCGCGTAGATCAGCATGGTGACCGGTGCCAGGTCCCGCTTCAGGTCGAAGGGCAGCCGCGTGTAGAGCGAGGGCGCGGTGGCGAGGGTGGAGACGTCGATCACCAATAGGGTGTGGCCGTCCGGCGGGGATTTCGCCACCAGGTCCGCGCCGATATTGCCCCCGGCGCCGGAGCGGTTCTCCACCACGACGTTCTGGCCCAGCGCCCGGGTGAGTTCCGGCGCGATCAGGCGGGCCAGGATGTCCGACGTGCCGCCGGGGGCGAAGGGCACCACGAAGCGCAGCGCATGGTCGAAGGTTTGGGCGGTCGCGGGGCGCAAGGGTGGCAGGGCCAGGACGCCGGCGGTGAGACCGAACATGGCGCGACGGTTCATGATGACGCTTCCTCTCGGCGGACCTGCCGATGGCGGCACGATCGCGCGGTGCGGCGGGGGTTGTCGAGGGGCGCGGGTGTCTTGCAATCCGAATCAGGGCGTGCTTATAGCCGCCTCCGCTCGGAGCGCGGGCGTAGCTCAGGGGTAGAGCACGACCTTGCCAAGGTCGGGGTCGAGGGTTCGAATCCCTTCGCCCGCTCCATCAACACCGCAGACATCCGCTAGTTTTCACCCGATGGGCTCCATCGGGCGCTCGGTGTTTCCGGGTCCTTTCCGGCCGCCCGTTGGGCACCATCTGGGCAATCTCGCGGGCCGCCTCGGCAAAGCCCTTGGACCCAATGCTCGGTTGCCGGTGTATCGGGTTCCCATTTTCCAAACACCTCCCGGTGCCCCGCTCCTATGCCACAGGGCCGACCACTCGATTCAACGCCGGAACCATGGGAACTTCGATAACCTCGGCGCAAAGCCGCAGAAATCTGCCGCAAACGGGTTCCCAGCCCAGCGTCACCTGCGCCGGGAACCCAATCTGTGGCTGACTTGGGCTGGATCTCCGGGAGCAGGCAGACGACATCCACCTTCACGGGGC
Organism: uncultured Alphaproteobacteria bacterium; assembly: GCA_963716705.1. Lineage (GTDB taxonomy): Bacteria > Pseudomonadota > Alphaproteobacteria > Acetobacterales > Acetobacteraceae > Neoroseomonas. The sequence continues at coordinate 12,729 of CAVQTW010000013.1, read as the reverse complement.
CTTTGCCCACCTTCAACGTCAGGCGGTCCTTGTCTGATACCCAGCGGATGATTGATTGACCGGCTGGGCCCACGCGAAGTCGGTCAGTGAGCGGATGCGGCCAGTCTCGGCGATGAGGCTGTTCCAGGCGGTGCAGCAGGCCTCGACGATCGCGTCGGTGCCGCTGAACAACCGCCCGGAGAGGTAGCGGTCGCGCAGAGACTGCCACACCTTCTCGATGGCGTTCAGTTCAGGCGAGTAGGCACGCAGGTGGACGAGGGTGACGTTCGGCGGCACGCGCAAATCGTTCGCGGTATGCCAGCCGGCGTTGTCGATCAGCATGGTGGCGTGCGTACCGGGCGGCAGTTGCGAGGCGACCTCCTTCAGCAGCAGGTTCATTGCCGCGACCGAGACGTAGGGCAGCACCAGCGCGGCGCCGGTGTCGCGCGCGGGGCAGACGGCGCCAAAGATGTAGGCCGAACGGTAGCGCTGATCCTTCACCATGCGCGCCTCGGGTCGCGCTCGACCTTGGCCAGCCGACGCAATTCGACCGGGGCGATGATCCTCGCGGATCAGAGGGGCGGGCATGGGCGACCTCTCGATGCCATGCACGCCGATAAATCACGACCGCCCGCGTCGGCTCCAACCTCAAAGTCAGCCTTTCAGCCGGTTGGTACAATTCGCCAGTCAAGGTCAGCGTTTGCGCAGCCAGGCGGCAATCGCTTCAGCCGTCACCGCGCCGATCAGCGGCGCCGATCCATCCCGCATCACTATGTCAAGGGCGCTGCGCACGGGATCCGGCCTGGCCACAGCCGAGAGCATCGTTGCACGCAACGCCCGTGCTTCCTCGGCGACCGGGTCCACACGATGGCGGGCCAGCAGCGCCAGGACACCGGCGATGATGATATCCCCTGCCGCTACAACGCCCGCTGCCGCCGCCATGCCGAGATCCGGCGCCAACTGCGCGACGACCGCGACATGCGCCGTCACCACCGCCGCCGCGGCGAACAGCATCGCCAAAACGACCCACCCGGCCTGCCGGGCGGTGTTCCGCACGTCGCGGCGCAGGGCGATCCCTTCCGCCTGCGCCGCCACGCTCAGCATCCGGATCACGCGCATGGTGGCTACCTGCGCATCATCAGGCCAATGGCGATACCCGCGAGCGCGGCCGTGCCGATCGCGGCAAAGGGCTGCGCGCGCACCGTGCTCGCCAGCTGGTCGGACTGGCGCCGGGCCGACGCGGCGGCACCGTGGGCCAATTGCTCAGCCTGGCCAGCGACAGCGGCAATGGCCGGGCTGACACGATCGGCCATCAATTCCTCGACCTTGGCGCGCAGGTCGGCGATCTCGCTGCTTGCGGCGTCCTTGACGTCCTCGGCCAGCCGCTGGGTCGCCTTGGTCATGGTCGCATTCCGATCCGTCATGATCGATCTCCTCAGGTGGGTGTCGACGGCACAACGACGGGCCGCGCAAAGGGTTGCATGGCGGTGAAACCTGATGGGCGCCTTGGCGTTTCCCTTGAGTCGCAATGCGGGAGACGTTCATGCCATCAGCTTCGGAAGTGCCGACGAGAACCACAGCCGGCACCGTGAACCCGCTATGGCTGATCGCCGCGTTGATGGTGCTGGCGGCACTGCATCTGGGGCGCGACGTGTTCATCCCAATGGCGCTGGCGCTGCTGCTCTCGGTCGTGCTGATCCCGCCGGCCCGACTGTTGCAGCGCATCGGCCTGCCGCGGTCGCTGACGGTCGCGCTGCTGCTGCTGGTCAGCCTGGCGGCGATCGGCGCGACCCTTTTGTTGGTGGTGTCGCAGATGCTGAACCTCGCGGCCGATCTGCCGAATTGGGAGGCCAATCTGCGTGCCAAGCTGCGCACCTTCTCCGAAGGGTCATGGGTGCTCGACCGCGCGGCCGGGACAGTGCGCCGCCTGACGGAGGAACTCGGCGGCGGGCAGGCCACCTTCGCACCGCCTATCGCCGTCACCTCGACCACAAGCGGCAGTGGCACGCTCGAGACGCTGCTCGAGATGGCGCACCTGGTGGCCGCGCCGGCGGCATCGCTCGCTGTGGCGTTGCTGTTGATGGCCTATCTGCTGATGCAGCGCGAAGACGTGCGCGACCGCTTCCTTCGTCTCGCCGGCATGCAGGACCTGCATCGCACCACGCGGGCGATGGCCGATGCGACCGACCGCGTCGGGCGATACCTGCTGATGCAGATGCTGATGAATGGGATCTTCGGGCTGGGCATGGGCGCCGGCCTGGCGCTGATCGGCGTACCGAATGCCCCGTTGTGGGGCGTGTTGGCCTTCGTGCTGCGGTTCATCCCGTTCCTGGGGGCCTGGATCGCCCTGTCACTGCCCTTGATCGTCGCCATCGCGACCGGTGTCGGCTGGACCGGACCCGTGCTGGTCATCGTGCTGTTCGTGGTGGTGGACGGGATGGTCACCCATGTCCTTGAACCGATGCTCTACGGACGCACGACCGGCATCTCGCCGCTCGCGTTGCTGGTGTCCTCGGCGCTGTGGACGGTGTTGTGGGGGCCCATCGGGCTGCTGCTCGCACCGCCGATCACCGCCTGCCTCGCCATCCTCGGCCGCCACGTTCCCGCCTTCGCGTTCCTTGAGATCCTGCTCGGCGACGGTGAAGCGCTGCCGGCGCCGCTACGCTTCTACCAGCGCTACGTCGCCGAGGATGCCGACGCCGCGCAGCAGATCGCCGAGGAATATGCCGAGGCCGAAGGGGTCGCGGCCACGCTGAAGGACCTTGTGGTACCTGCCATCGCCGCCTTGGCGGCCGATCGCGCCGCCGGGACGCTCTACGCACCGGCGGCGCGACGCATCGCCAGTGACCTCGCCACCCTGGCGACCGCCTTGGCCGAGGAGGCGGGCGTGTCCGAGGGCGCCGCCTGCATCCGCACCATCGCGGTTGCCGGCGCGGCCGATCGCGCCCTCGCTGCCACGGTCCTTGCGGCAGCGCGGCTGCGCGGCTGGCGGCCCGCCGAGGATGGCGAGGCCGCTTCCGTAGCAGTGCTGTGCCAGGCGCAAACCGTCTCCGCGCCCCGTCTGCGGCGGGCGCGGGCCGAGGCGTCCCGCGACGCGCGCAGCATTATCGGCATCGCCATCGACGAAGCCTCGGCCGCGCAGATGCTACCCGTGATGGCACCCGACCCGGTGCTGCGCAGCCTGGAGGCCGCAGCTTCGCGTCTTGGCGCGGCACCCACCGAACGCGCGGTGGCAAGCGAGAGCGAGAGCGACGCCGGCCTGCCGATGGCCATGGGCGCCGTGGCGCCGGCGTGACGGCGCTCACCAGCGGGTTGATCACGCGGCGGGACGCAATCCCCGGCACCGTCCCGCAAGCCCGCCGACAACCATCACCGCGACGGCGCTGCGGATTCCAACGTCACGACAAGCCAACGGCCCGGCAGCGTGCATGCTGCCGGGCCGTCCGCAGGGTGGTCTGCTGGCGCGTGTCAGTCGACGGCGCGGTCGATGGCGCGTCCGGCCCGTTCGACCGGCCCCGAGGGCGGATCGACCGCATCGCGCACGCCTTCGGCTGCGCGATCCACGCGCTCACCGGCATTCTCGGCGGGGCCGTCATCGCAGGCGACCAGGGGCAGGGCGAACAGCACGGCCGCGAAGGCGGATTTGGCAATCGGGGACATAGGGTTACTCCAACGGGGTTGTGGCAGGAACAACGCCAGCCCCGCGGTGCGGTTGCACCCCTCGAGCAGATCCCGATCAGGTGGATGACCTGATTGGGTGAAGATGCTCGCGACAACAACGGCCTGGAGCCGTTGCCGCGAGTGAAGGCGAACGGAAACGGCTCTAGGCCGCTCCGCGCAGGGTATCCAGCAGGTCGCGCCGATGCAGCGGGAAGCTCACCGCGATGCGCGTGCCACCAGTACCGGAAATCTCCGCAACGCCGCCGAGATGCGCGGCGAAGCCCTCGATCAGCCGCAGACCCAGGCCATCGCCATCGCCGTCGCTTTCCGAAGCCTGGTCAACAAGCCCGATCCCGTCATCCTCCACCATCAGATGGGCCGTGTCGGAATCATCAATGTGCAGGGAAATGCGGATGCAGCCTTCCCGCCCCTCGGGGAAACCATGCCGCATGGCATTGCTGACCGCCTCGGTCAGCAGCAGTGCCAAGGAATTGGCCTGGTCGGAGGCCATTTCCACATCCTCTGCATCGATCTCGATGGAGACGCCGGATTTGGGCCCGGCGCCAAGGGCATCGCCCAATTGATGAGACAACTCGGCGAGGAAGGGTCGCAGCGATATCCGCTCGAAAGTCTGGTGCAGATAAAGATGCCGGTGCAGCGTCGCCAGCGCCTGCACCCGGTCCCGTGCCACGGCAAACTCCGTCCGGGCGGCAGGGCTGCGCAGCCGGTCTGCCTGCAGGTTCAACAGCGAGGCGACGACCTGCAGGTTGTTCTTCACACGATGATGGATCTCGGCCATCAGCAGGTCGCGCTGGTGCAGCGCGTGTTTCAGCGCCACCTCGCGTTCCTGCAGGGCGGCCGCGGCGCCGGCGAGGGCATGATCGATCTCACGAACCTCCAGCGGGCCACCGGCTTTTGGATCCGTCTCGAAGCCGGTGCCGGGATTCCAGTCCTGCACCCGGGCGGCCAGCCGGCGAAGCGGTCGCGACACGCCGAATTCCACGCCGATGATGATCGCGATGAGGCAGGCGGCGAGAAACAGGCCCAGTTCCAGAAGGCGGCTGGCAAAGGCCGTCCAGGCGGCCTGCTGGGCCTGCTCCATCGAGACGCCGGCGAGCAGCCGCAACCGGGGGTCGAGCGCGACAATCGACCAGGCATATTGCTGGCCATCGCGCCCGGTCCCCGACAGTGTCATCTCCTGTGCGGCAAGCATTGGCGCCAGCATGGCGGGCGGCGGCATTGCCAGTGCGCGGCTGGGGCCGATCGGCAGCATCGATCCCTCGGCATCGAGCAGCCACACGTCGCTCCCGCCCGCGATCGGCGCTTCGTCGCCGCCGCGCAGGAAGAAGTCCAGGTAAAGGCTGCCGCCGACGATCGCCCGCAGCCGGCCTTGGGCATCGAGGATGGGCGCAGCCGCGGGCAGCACGGCGCGGTTGGACACGACACCGATGGTGAACTGGCCGACGACGAATTCCCGCGTCCGCTGCATTTCAACGACGTAGTCGAGATCGGCGTAGCTGCGGCCGCGCGGCGCCGGCAGGCCGCTGCACAGCAGCCGCCCCTCCCCGTCGAGGATCCAGAAATTCGAGTACCGGGTCGGTGTCAGGTCATGCAATTCGGCGAGTTCGCGGTCGCAGTCGTCTGGCGCCAACGCCAGAAGTCGATCGGAACGCGCGAGTCCCGTCACAACCTGCCGCAAACTGTCGAGCGCCGCGCCGTGCCGCGCTGCGGCTACCTCGCGCAGGATGACGGCGTCACGTGGGCCGGTCGAACTGGCAATACGAAAGGACGACCATGCATTGTTGAGGGCGATGGCGGCGATCGGGATGGTCGCCGCAGCCACCAGCGCGAGCAACCGTCCGCGTACCCCGCCCAGTACTTGTGTCCAGCGGCGGCGGCGCCTGGGTGGCGGCGCGCCGCCTTCCGTCACTTCCCGCGATCCTGCTCGATGAGCCGCAGCAGCTCGGGCGGGATCGGCTCGCGGGCCACGTCGTCGAACATCTGGTGCAGGCCGCGGCGCAACCAGATGTCGAAGGCGGCATCTGGCCCAACCTTCTTGCCGGCACGCGACCGCGCTGCCCCGTCTGCTCCGGACACAGTATCAGTTCCCTTGTCTTCAGGCTCAGCCATCACATCCCATGTCGCACCACCGCCGACGCCGTGTCAGCGCGCTTCACGTTTTCGCGCGAGACCTTACCCGGCGCCCTGACCGAAGCGCCAGCGCCACGACGACGCTTCGGGGAACCGGGCTGGCCGGGATCACCCATAAGACGCGCCTCCAGCGTGCAGCGCGCGCGGAAGACGCGGCACTTCATGGTGCCGACGGCGCACCCCGTCGCGGCAGCGGCTTCTTCATAGGAAAGCCCCTGGATCGTCACCATGACCAGCGCGGTGCGCTGGTCAGCCGGCAGCTTCGCCATTTCGATGCGCAATTCCCGCAGCGCCAGGTTGTCCTCCTGGCTCGCGGGCCGCGCAAACGCCTCGGCCGGCGCGTCATCCATGTCCACGGTTTCACGGCGTCGGCGCCGGTCCGAGATGAAGCGGTTGCGCAGGATGCGATACATCCAGGCGCCGAAATTGGTGCCCGGGGCGAAGCTGGCCTGGGCGGCCAGGGCGTTGGTCACGGCGGCCTGCACCAGGTCGTCGGCATCGGCCCGGTTGCGGGTCAATGACAAGGCCTGGACCCGCAGCTTCGGCAGCAGGGCCACCAGCGCATCGTGGAAGGACGGGCCGGGGTCGCCCGCGACAACGGGCTGGTCGGCAATGTCGAGTTCGATGGTCATGATGGACAAACGGCTGGCCGGAGCGCCGGGTTGCCTTTCCGCCATCACAATATTGCGAACCTGATCTGCGACCTTTGCATGCAACGCCAGGCGGGTCCCGTTCGTTACCTGTTCCATGAGAGGGACACGTCGTTCGGCGTTGGGGCGAAACTCAGAGATTCGCGGCCAGATTGCGCGCCAGCGTCGCGCGCGCGCGGGACACGCGTGCCTTTACCGTGCCCTCCGGCACGCCGGTGATGGCTGCGGCCGCGGCGATATCCATTTCGAGCGCAGCGACCAGGATCAGAGCCTCCCGCTGGATCGGTGGCAAAGCCGCCAGCGCGGCGTCAAGGTCGTGAAGCGCATCGCGGCCCGCCTGGATCGGAGCGGTCGGTTGTGGTGGCGGCAGCGCCGCGAGCCCGCGCTGTTCGACCCGCCGGCGCCGCTCCTGGTCGAGGAACAGATTGCGCAGCATCCGGAAGGTCCAGGCGCGCAGGTCTGTACCCACGGTCCAGGCCTCCTGACGTTCGAGCGCACGCATCACCGTGTCCTGCACCAGGTCATCCGAGCGGGCGACATCGCGGGCCAGAAATCGGGCGAAGGCGCGCAGCTGCGGCACCAGCGCCACGATGGCCTCGCGATAGGCGCCGTCATTCCCCGTCATTCCCCGCCGCGTCGAACTGCTATCATTGCCGTGACCATAATGCCGTTGCCGAAGGTGCCAAGATGAACGCGATCCCCCAGACGGAGTTGCTCCGCGCACTGCCTTATGCGCGGCGCTATGCGCGGGCCCTGACCGGCGCCCGCGACAGTGGCGATGCGCTCGTCGCCACCGCCCTGTCCGCGCCGCTGCCGGACGTCGCACCGCGCCTGGCGCTCTATGCCGCGGTCGCACGGTCGGTGACGGCAGCGGCATCCGGCGCCGGGCCGGACACGATGCAGCGCCACCTGCTGCTGCTCACGGCGCTCGAGGACCTGTCGCTCGCGGATGCCGCGGTCATCCTCGACATCGACCAGGCGACCGCGCACCGGGAATTCGAGGCCGGGCGCGCCGCGTTGCGCGCAACCGCCGCCACCGACGTCCTGGTGATCGAGGATGAACCGGTCATCGCGCTCGACATCAAGCGTCTGGTGGAGAGCTGCGGCCACCGCGTCGTCGGCATCGCTGCCAGCGAGGCGGCGGCGGTGCGGCTCGCGGCGGAGAAGCGCCGGGCCTGATCCTTGCCGACATCAATCTCGGCCGCGGCGGGGATGGCAGCCATGCGGTGGCGCGCATCCAGACCGCCATGCCCGTGCCGGTGATCTTCGTCACCGCCTATCCCGAGAAACTGCTGACGGCGGAGGGCATGGAGCCCGCCTTCATCATCAGCAAGCCGTTCGAACCGCTCGCCCTCGCCATCGCGACCTTCCAGGCGGTGAATGGCGCCCCTGTGCTGCCGGCATCGTGACGCGTTCAGGCGCGCCGCTCCGCGCATAGCCGACGCGAGTGGCAACCTTCGACGGCACCGGGCGTTGTCATGCCGAGGCCGCCACGTCGGCGGCTGTTCGACAGGAGAAAGCCATGAACAGAGATCAGATCTCCGGCAACTGGAAGCAGCTCACCGGCAAGGTCAAGGAGCAGTGGGGCAAGCTGACCGATGACGACATGGCCATGATCGAGGGCCAGCGCGACCAGCTGGTCGGGCGTGTCCAGGAACGCTACGGCATCGCCAAGGAAAAGGCCGAGGAGCAGGTGTCCGAATGGGAACGCAAGCTTTGACCTGACGCGCCGCGCGCGTGATGCAATGGACGCCGTCGGGGCAACCCGGCGGCGTTCTGCTTTTCGTGCAACCCGCAGCCTCACCTCGCGTTGCAATGCCACGAACGCAACGGAGAACAGCAATGCTCTACTGGACCCTGATCTTCCTGGTGGTCGCCATCGTCGCCGGCGTGCTCGGCTTCGGCGGCATCGCTTCCGCTGCGAGTGGGATTGCCAAGGTCCTGTTCGTCATCTTCCTCGTGCTGTTCCTGGTCTCGCTGGTCGTCGGGCGCGGCTACGCGGGCTGATGCGGCCAGGACCCGGCGGCGCGGCCTTCGCAGGCCCGCCGCAGGCATAGGGACCATACGGGCGATACGTCCCGGCCATCCGGGCAGCGACGACGCTGACCCATGTCCGACCAGCCTGGGACAGTGGCCGCGCCCACCCGGCCCGCGACCAACGGGAGGCGCGGCGTTTGGCGATGGGTGCGGCAATGGCTGGCCGCAGAGGATCGCGGCCATGCGCGCCTGCTGATCGTCGAGGTTGCCGCCCTGACGCTCGCGCAGGTCGCCGCGCAAGACGACATTGAGCGCATCGCGCAGCGCATCACCGCGGGCGCGCAGTGCCTCGGCCGCGGTATCGTCGAAGATCTCGTCCATCGCGACGCAGCCCGCCCTCGGTCCAGGGCCGGTTCGGGCCGCGCTCCATGCCAAGCACGGTGCCGGGGCCGCGCTGGAACACCTCCCCGTAATGTCCCACCTGGCGCACCACCTCGAAAGCCCAGGAGGCTGTGCAGGCCCCAACCGGTGCCGACATTCTCGGTGAGACCAATAAACCGGGCGGATTTTGGGGTCCTGCGGCGTCACGCCTCGGTCGGATCACGGTAGGCCAGCAGCCGCAGGGCGTTCGCCACGACAAGCAGGGTGGAGCCCTCGTGGAACACCACCGCTGCACCAAGTTGAAGGCCGAACAGCGTCGCCGGTACCAGCACAGCCACCATGCCCAGGCTAATCCACAAATTCTGCCGGATGATACGGTTGGTGCTTCGGCTCAGTCCCATCGCGAATGGCAGCCGGGTCAGGTCGTCGGACATCAGCACGATATCGGCTGTCTCCAGCGCCTGATCGGTACCGGCTCCGCCCATCGCGATGTCCGACCGTCGCCCGGGCCAGCGCCGGGGCGTCGTTCACGCCATCGCCCACCATCGCCACCTGGCCGTGCTCCGCCAGCAGAGCCTCGATCGCGTCGACCTTCTGTTCGGGCAGCAGATTCGCCCGGACCTCGTCGATCCCGGCCTGGCGCGCAATCGCGGCGGCCGTGCGCTGACGTTGTCGCCCGTGAGCATGACCGTGTGCGGATGCCCGCACGTTTGAGCGCGGCGACCGCCTCGCCGCGCGTCGGGCGTACCGTGTCGGCCAGGGCGAGGATCGCCCAGATACTCGCCCTCGGCCTCTTCCGTCGCCAGACCATCGTGGTGCTTGCCTTGCTCCTCCAGGTGCCGGACCTGCGCCGCAGCGCGCCGGGCACGCTGACTCCGAGATCCGTGAACAGCGTCAGGTTGCCCACGTAGGCGCGCTTGCCTTGCACGACTGCGCTGGCGCCCCGTCCGGTGAGTGCCTCGAAACTGCCTCGGCCGATGGGCCGGGAGATCCGTCTGCCGCGCAGCCATCTCGACGACGGCCCGCGGCAGCGGGTGCTCCGAGCGGCCCTCCACGGCGGCGCGCTAGCGCCAGCGCTTCGTCCTCGGTGTGGTATCCCCAGGCAATCACATCGGTGACGGCTGGCGCGCCTCGGGTGAGCGTGCCTGTCTTGTCGAAGGCGATGGCGCCCAGCCTTGCCGAGAAGTTCTCCAATGGCCCACCACCCTTCACCAGCACCCCGCCTCGTGCGGCGCGCGCGATGCCGGACAGCACCGCACTCGGCGTCGAGATGGCCAGCGCGCAGGGGCTGGCGGCGACCAGCACCGCCATGGCGCGATAGAAGCTCTCGCCGAAGCCCTCGTCGATCACCATCCAGGCAAACAGCAGCACCACGACGCAGACCAGGACGACCGGCACGAATATCCGCTCGAAGCGATCCGTGAAGCGCTGGGTGGGCGATTTCTGGGCCTCGGCCTCGTTCACCATGCGTACCAGGCGCGCGAGCGAGCCTATCCGCCGCCAGCCGGGTGACCTGCACGTCCAGTGCGCCGGCGCCATTGATCGTGCCGGCAAAGACGCGGTCCTCGGCGAGCAATGTTTCTGGCCGGCGTGCAGCGCGAACCGCGTCCTCCACCGCACGTTTGTCCACCGGCACGCTTTCGCCAGTGATCGGCGCCTGGTCCGCTGCTCTCGCCGAGGACCACGAAGCCGTCGGCCGGAATGCGCGTGTTGGGGCGCACAAGGATCGTATCGGCTACGACAAGCTCCGCGACGGGTACCTCCTGCACCATATCGCCACGCCGGAGTTCCGCAGTCGGCGGCGCAGATCGGCCAAGGCCTCGATCGCCCGGCGCGCGCGCCCCATGGCGTAGTGCTCCAGCGCATGCCCGATGCTGAAGAGAAACAGCAGCAGGGCGCCCTCGGCCCATTTGTCCAGCGCGGCCGCACCCGCCGCGGCGACCAGCATCAGCGTGTCGATCTCGAAGCGGCCGAGGCGGATCGTGTCGATGGCCTCGCGCAGTGTGAAATAGCCGCCAAAGACATAGGCGCCGACATAGAGCGCCAAAGGCAGCCAAGCCTGCGCGTCGGGCAGCCAGGAGGCCAGGTAGCCCGAGACCAGCAGCGCACCGCTGAACAGCGCGAAGATCAGTTCGGAATTCGCACCAAACACGCCGCCATGCTCGTGGTCATGGCCATGCTCGTCATGCGCGGCGGCGCCAGACAGACGCACGCCCATGTCGTTGAGCGCATTGCGCAGAGTGGCTTCGGACGTCGCCGTGCGGTCGAATTCAATTCGCACCGGCCCTGCCGCCGACGCATCCGCTTCCATAACTCCAGGCAAGCGGGTCAGCAGGTCGGTAACGGTACGGGCCCGCCGTTCATCCTGAAGTCCTTCCACATCCCACAGGATGTGGCCGAAGCGCTGCGTCAGCCGGGCACCGGCTCCCAGCGCGATCTCGCGGACACGGGCGGAACCGTCACACCCGGGTCATAGTCGATGCGGGGAGCTGGGCGGGGTGGCCGTCAAGCGCGGGGACGACATGGGCCTGGCCAATGCCGTCGCGACCATTCAGGTCGTTGATCAGGCGCCAGACGCAGGCATCGGCTTCGCCCGGAGCGTCGGGCAGGATACCCAAGGTCGAGCTTGAGGCGCTTCGCCAGCGTGTCGCTCACCAGCGGGCGGTCTGCCAGCGCGGCCCGGCCGCGAGTGTCACGCCGTGATCCAGCGCGCGACATCCTCGGCCTTCGGTAGGCCTCCCGCATGCACGACCTTGCCGTCCACCACGAGGCCGGGCGTCGAGGCGATGCCGTAGCCCGCGATCTCGGCGTAGTCCGTCACCTTCTCCACGGTGACCTCCACGCCGGCCTTCGTGGCGGCATCCTTCACCATCTGCATGGCCGCATCGCAGCGTTTGCAGCCCGGGCCGAGCACCTTCACGTTCTTCATCACGGTATTCCTTCACGCGAAAAGCAGGTTGAACAGGAAGCCCACGGCGAGGATGCCGGTCGCCACGACGCCGACGAAGACGGCGATCGCCTTCACCGACAGCACCTTGCGAAGAATAATCATCTCCGGCAGCGACAGAGCGATGACCGACATCATGAACGCCAGCACCGTGCCAAGCGCCGCCCCCTTGCCAAGAAGAGCCTCGACAACGGGAATGATGCCGGCCGCGTTGGAATACATCGGGACGCCGACCAGCACGCGGCCGGCGCGAACCACCAGGCGGACTTCCCCATGAACGAGGCGAGAAACCTCCGGGCGTAGCCATGGATGACCGCGCCGACGGCGATGCCCACAATGACGCAGTGCCAGACGTGGCCTACAATCTCCTGCACAAGTCCAGGCCGTAACGAATCCGATCGTCCAGTTGATGGTTACGTCCGTCAGTCCGTGGCGCCGGCCTGGATCTTAAGCACCCAGGCTTCCAGCTGGATTCCGACTTCGACCGTCCGATGACCCAGCCCGCGGTGATCGCGATGGCAAGCCCGACCAAGATAGGTCAGCGCCACCTTCCAGCCGAACAGCCCAAACAGCAGACCGAGCGCGACCTCATTCACCATGGGAGCGGAAATCAGAAAGGAGAACGTCACGCCAAGCGGCACGCCCGCCGACACAAAGCCCATAAAAAGAGGCACGGCCGAACAGGAGCAGAACGGGGTGACGATGCCCAGCGAAGCCGCCATGGCATTGCCTACACCCTCGCGCCGCCCGGCCAGCAAGGCGCGCGTGCGCTCGGGGAGAAGAAGGAACGCACCACGCCCATGGCAAACACCACCAGCGTCAGAAGCAGCAGCACCTTCGGCGTGTCGTCGAGGAAGAAGGCTATCGACTGGCCCAGATGGCTCGCTGGATCGACCGGCAGCAGCGACACCGCCCAATCCGAAAACGGGACCAGCTGGCTGTAGAGGGCGGCCCAGACAGCCAGGCCAACCAAGGTGCCGGCCA